>CALODL010000013.1:0-166622 GCA_942492115.1 uncultured Planctomycetota bacterium | reverse complement strand
TTGCACTCTCTTACGAAGCGCTGGAAAAAAGGGGGTAACTGGCTCCTGTATCCTTAACGCTGCCAATGAGGTAGCGGTGGAAGCCTTCCTGGAGGGGAGAATCGGGTTCATGGATATTCCGGATCTGATTGAGCGTACGCTGGGAAGGTCCTCTTATATTAAGAATCCCATGCTGGAAGACTATTTTGAAACAGACCTGGAGGCCAGGCGGGTCGCACATGAATTAATTTAATAAGATGGATGTTTTAATCAGAATCGCACAACTGCTCTTAAGTTTATCGATTCTTATCATATTACACGAGATGGGGCACTTCTTGTTTGCCCGTCTGTTTAAAGTCAGGGTAGAGAAGTTTTATCTTTTTTTTGATGCTGGTTTTTCATTGTTCAAGAAGAAAATCGGGGATACCGAATATGGACTCGGCTGGCTGCCTCTAGGAGGATATGTGAAGATCAGTGGCATGATCGATGAATCGATGGATAAGGAGCAGATGAAAAAGCCGCCCCAGCCCTATGAATTCAGGTCAAAACCAGCATGGCAGAGATTGTTGATTATGCTGGGTGGTGTGATGGTTAATTTTGTCCTTGCCCTCTTCATCTATACCATGGTCCTCTTCGCGTGGGGGGAATCCTATATCCCTGTTGATCGCCTTGAGTACGGACTCCGGTTTGAGGAAACCTTTCACGAGATGGGCCTCAGGGATGGAGATCATATTTTGGCCCTTGACGGAGAAAATGTTGAGAAATATAGAACCATCCATCACGACATCGTGGTTAACGGGACCAAGGTGATCACAGTAGAACGTGAAGGTGAAGTGATGAATATCGAAGTTCCGCCCGAGATGACGGCCCGACTTCTTAAGGTGGAATATGCCATGGAGCCCATTGTGCCATGCCTTATTTCAAAGCTGGCTGACGGTTCTCTCAAGGAGGCCGGGGGTGAGGTAGGAGACCGGATTATTTCTGTAAATGGAACACCCGTAGAATACTATTATCAATTTGTTGCTGCCACAAACCGTGAAAAGAATACTGCCTTTGATCTTGGTATCCTTCGCGGAAGCGATACATTGTTGATGAAGGTAACCACAAATGAAGAGGGTGCATTCGGGTTTTATAATGTTCAACACTTCGAAATTTTCGAACCAGAGGTAATCAAATACACTTTTTTCCAGTCTATTCCCGCTGGAATAAATCATGGAGTGGGCATCACTAAAAGTTATCTGAAGCAGCTGAAAATGCTCTTTAAGCCCAAAACAAAAGCTTATGAAGAGTTGGGCGGGTTTATTAAAATTGGTAGTATTTTCCCACCTGTTTGGGACTGGCAAAGTTTTTGGAATATGACCGCTTTCCTTTCCATTATACTGGCGGTTATGAATATTCTTCCAATTCCGGCTCTGGATGGAGGACATGTTATGTTTACCCTGTTCGAGATGGTAACTGGGCGGAAACCAGGGGATAAGTTCCTGGAATATGCTCAAATAGTTGGGATGGTACTTCTCCTGGTCCTCCTGCTTTATGCTAATTTGAACGACGTAATTGGATTATTTAATAAATAGAAGGATTATTTACCTATTTTTGTAATACAAACTTTATAATAGATTAGAAATGGAAGCGTTTATAACCCTTGCAATAGGAGTCTGGCAAATCGTTGTTGTTGTTTTGCTGGTATTGTTGCTTTTTGGAGGCCGTAAAATCCCTGAACTGATGCGTGGTGTGGGACAAGGAATGAAGGAATTTAAGAAAGCCACTGCTGATGATGATGATGAAGATGAAGTGATCGTTGATGTCACTGAGGATGCAAAAAAAGTTAAAGATGGAAAAAAGTAAGAACCATCGTATTATTAAGGCCTGTCTGCGAAAGTGGACAGGCTTTTTTATTCTGTCGGTTTTTCTCATCTCTCTTTCCTCCTGCGATACCACAAGTAAACAAGGTGGAGTCGCCGGAAGAATTATGCCCAGTATTACCGGGGGTGCAGGAGAGGTGCTGGTGGTAATGGATAGATTTAACTGGGATAACAGTACCGGAGCGCTTCTTCAGGATATTTTAAAGGAGGAGATATCCGGACTACCTCAGTCTGAACCCATGTTCGATGTAATCCAGATTACAGCTGCATCCTTTGATAATTTTTACCAATTCCACCGTTCTATTGTTCTGGTAACGATTGATTCTAATCTGGAACCGAATGTACGATTCAGGGAGAATGTCTGGGCTAAACCCCAAATTGTAGTTCAGTTGGAAGCCCCCACTAGCACCGCATTACGCACATTACTTGAAGAAAACGAGGCCCGTATACAGTCTTTTCTGGTCCAGTATGACCGAAACAGGCTTATGGCAAGTTACCAGAGCTCAGTGGATCCAATCATTCAGCAGGAGGTTCTTTCTCACCATCAGATCCGACTGGCCATTCCCAGAGGCTACAATATGGATTTCAGCAAGGATGAGTATACTTCGGTGAGCATTGAAGCTCCGGATCTTTCTCAGGTTATACAGATTTTTGATTACCCGGCCAGTGGTCCGGAAGATATGAATACCGATTCCCTTATTGCCAAAAGAAATGCAATTACCAAAAACAGTACATTCAGGGCCCTCGGGAAGATTCATATATGACCCTATCTCCAATGTATCCGCCTATCGCTTTTGATGTGAATAAGGATGGAATGAATATCGTTGAGCTCAGAGGCTTGTGGGAGCTTTGAAAATGGTTTTATGGGTGGTCCCTTTATCAGTCACTCCGTGTACGATGCAGGCCGCAAGCGGATTGTCACTGTGGATGGATACCTTTACCATCCCAATCAGAAGAAGAGGGTCAAACTAAAGCAGCTGGAGGCAATCGTCTACTCCATGGAAATCATCTAGGAGCCCCATTTAGGCACTATTTGGTGTAGAAAAGGTTGGGTTTCTCAAACTCGAACAGAGTAGGGTAATCCTCGTCAAATTTCTTCAGTATCTCTGTCATAATTGCTTCCCGCATGAATTTGGATTTATTCCGGATCTTGTACTTCTCACAATACAGTTTAATGGCATCGTTCTCTCTGCTATTAAATAACAGAGAGGTCCTGAATGTCCTTCGCAGCTTTTCGTCTTTCTTATTCTCCACCTGGCCTGGTATATGTTTGTTTGGCTAAAGTAGACATTGCCTCCTGTTTGACCCCCTTCCGTTCAAGGTAAGAATTAACAACTTTCTAACAACGGTATTCTGTATAAAAATATAATGGAGTAAAAAAGACTATAAAGAAGAAGCTAATAACCTTAAATATAAGAGAATAAATACTATAAAGTAGTGTAAAAACGTATGTAAACATGCATTATTCTTCTTAAACCTTACTTCATAAGTACTTCCTGAGTAGATCTGTCGCTCCTCAAACCACTTTCCCTACTTTGAAACAATCTCCTGAAGTGGGCAAATACTACCAGCGATGATCACTCGCAAATACGGCAACTTCCAAACTGAGTACATTGCTTACTAAGTACCTGCGTGCCAAGACTGCGTAATACTACTCTTTGATAATGGAGAGTAGTTCAGCCCGGACGAATGAGTCCGAATACCAGAGCGCTTGCCAAACAGGAGGAAAGAAGGAGCAGGAAACCGGGTATCCAGCCCGGGATAAGCAGCGTGAGGTAGCCCACAAGGATATTCAGGACCAGAAATCCGGCCAGTTTCAACATGATGTCGCCGTTCATGGAGATCTTCATGATTTTTCTGGTAAGTATCAGTTGCGCAATGGCATAAAACCCCTGTGAGGCCAGGCTTGAAATGGCAGCCCCCACCGCCTGGTATCTGGGAATCAGGATAAGGTTGAGCGAAACGTTGAGGACCACAGTAATCCCGGCCACAATATTTAGTTGTCGCAGATTATTGTTAGCGGTCAGTAAGGAGCCATATATATAACTTGTGGAGACAAAAAGAAAGCCCACCATCAGGATTCCGAAAATGCTTGAGCTGGTGGAGGAGGGATCGAGATACATCATGTTTATAATGCTGTCCCTGTAGAAATTGCAGCTGATTGCCAAAGAGATACCTGCCACCATTAAAAGTGGGAGTGCTGTACGCACAAGATCGTTTATATTTTCGCCCATTTTGATCATTTTTGAGAACATGGGTAGCAGGAGGGCAGCAGCAAACAGAAGAGAGAATTGGGATGCCGCGTCAAATATCCGGAAGGATTGGGCATAGATCCCGGCTTCCGTTTTGCCATTTTCCAGGAGTCGCTCAAGCATTACAGAATCTACCCGGTTAAATAGTGACATGAGTAGAATCAGCAGGGCAAAGGGGTAGCTCATGCGCAGGATCTCCCGCGAGCGTTTGATAGAAACCCGGTGAAGAAAAGACCCGGAACGATATCTGACGATGGATGCCACGGTTAGCAAAGTGAGAAAATAGGACAGGCTTTGCGCATATACGAACCATTCTATTTTAAATGGTTCTTTGATGATATTGCCCCATAGCAAAAGTCCTGTGAAAATGATCATCAGGCTCCGGTCCAGAACCGAGAGCAGGCTATCGGTTCGAAAATATTGTAAGCCGCTTATGTTCGTTCTGAAATAGAGAATAAATGAAGATAGGAATTGGTTTGCGATCAGGACCCACAGCATTTTGAACTGTTCGGGAGAGTAGCCGATGATTTTACCAGCTGCAAATACTACCCCTGCATAAACCAGTGATAATAATGACTTAAGGGGAATGATGGCGGCCAGGTAATCTTTCAGATGACCATGTTCTCGCGAGATGGCCCGGTTATTAAAATTATTTATCCCCAGGTCAAGAAGGATGTTGAGAATAAATGCGAAATTGAAAAGGGAGAAGTAAAAACCATACATCTCTTCACCCACCCGGTTCTGGACACCCACTTCAATTCCAAAAAACCAGAAAGGTTTGATCAGCAGGTTCAGCAGGATCAGCAGAGCCAGGTTGGTAAGGAAGCGCTTTTTCAAACTGAGGTAAAAATATTTTTTAATTCAACACAAATGTAATAAGTTCGCTCCAGATATATCAGGTATCTTGAGTCAGGAAGAAAAAAAGCGGACAATAGCAGTGAATACCAGGCTCTTAATGCCTGGAAAACTGGATGGCATCGGATGGTTTACATTTGAAACGCTTAAGCGAATTACCAAATCCCATCCCGAAACCCATTTTTATTTCCTTTTTGATCGTAAATACAGCCCGGAGGTCGTATTTGGGGAAAACGTAAGTCCGGTTATCTTGAGGCCCGCCACCCGCCACCCCTTGCTCTGGTACTTTTGGTTCGAGTGCAGGGTAGCTTCATTTCTGAGAAGGGTAAAGCCCGATCTCTTCCTCACTACAGACGGGTTCCTACCCCTTCATTCTAAAGTGCCCTCTGTGCAGGTGATTCATGATATTAACTTTGTGCATCGTCCTGGAGACCTGCCCCTGGTGGCCGGGAAATATTACCGCTATTTTTTCCCCAGGTATGCCCATAAAGCATCCAGGATAGTGACTGTATCTGAATATTCAAGGAGAGATATCATCAACCAGTATGATGTGGAAGAGGATCTGGTGGATCTGGCCTATAACGGAGCCAATGAGCGATTCAGCCCGGTCCCACCCGAGCAGGCAATTGAGGTCCGGAATGAATTAACCAAGGGATGTCCTTATTTCATTTTTGTGGGCAGCCTCCATCCCCGAAAAAATATTGCCAACCTCCTAAAGGCATTTCAACTTTTCAAAGATGAGACAAGGGCAAACTACAAGATGGTTCTGGTGGGTGAGAAGTTTTTCCTTACAAGTGCCATGGAGGAACAGCTTGAAAAGATGGCCAATAAAAGTGATGTGATTTTCACAGGAAGGCTTTCACCCGACCGTTTGAACGAGGTTATCGGGGCAGCATGGGCCATGACTTTCGTTCCCTATTTCGAAGGTTTCGGAATTCCCATTGTTGAAGCAATGAAATGTGAGATTCCTGTGATTGCCTCGAAAGTGACCAGTCTGCCTGAAATTGCAGGAGATGCAGCGCTTTATGTTTCCCCGGAGAGTCCCGGAAGTATTCGTGATGCCATGATCAGGATTGTCCGGGAGAAGGGCCTGAGGGAAGAGCTCGTTGAGAAGGGACGGAAAAGAAGGGAACTGTTTAGCTGGGATGACACCGCAAGCAAGCTCTGGGATTCCATGGAGAAGGTGATGGAAAAAAATGCTTAAAGCTTATTATAGAGCAGGAGTTGTCGAAGCTGGCTGCGATGAAGCCGGAAGAGGTTGTCTTGCCGGACCGGTTTATGCTGCAGCAGTAATTCTGCCACCCGATTTTTCCAATCCCCTCTTGAATGACAGTAAAAAGCTGAATGCTAAAACCCGTGATCTTTTGAGAGAGGTGGTAGAGAAGGAGGCTTTATCTTTTGCCATTGGTGTGGCAGAAGTGGAGGAAATCGACAGGATCAACATTCTGAATGCTTCCATCCTGGCCATGCACAGGGCGGTGGAGAAACTCAGTATACGGCCCGAGCACCTCCTGGTGGACGGGAACCGTTTCAAACCTTGTCGGGAGATTCCTCACTCCTGCATCATCAGGGGAGACGGAATCTACGCCTCCATTGCGGCTGCTTCCATTCTGGCTAAAACCTATCGGGACAAATACATGGGAATGCTCCATAATCATTTCCCTTCCTATGGATGGGAAAGGAATATGGGATATCCCACCAGGGCACACCGTATGGCCATTCTCGAATCAGGGCCCACCTTGCATCACCGTCGCAGTTTCAAGCTCCTGGACAATCAGAAACACTTACCTTTTCTTAAACATGCTCAGGTAATTTCATAAAACATTTTGCCATATTTGCATTTGAAAATTCTGAATATTTAAGGATCAAAAAATGCATAAGATGAGAAAGTTTGTAATTGCCCTCCTTGCTGTTATTTCCATGTTCCAGGCAGGGGTGAAAGCTGATGAGGGGATGTGGCTCTTAAGTCTACTGGAGAAGATGAATATGGATGAGATGACTGAAATGGGATTGGAGCTTAGCTATGAGCAGATATATAGTATAAATCAGGCAAGCCTGAAGGATGCCGTGGGGGCTCTGGACAGGGGCTCTTGTACTGCTGAACTGGTTTCACCCGACGGACTGCTCCTGACAAATCATCACTGTGGCTACGGTGAAATTCAGTCTCACAGTACCGTAGAGAAGGATTATCTTAGGGATGGCTTCTGGGCAATGACAAGAGACGAGGAATTACCCAATGAAGGGAAAACCATCACCTTCCTGGTACGCATGGAGGAGGTGAGCGATCAGTTTGTCGCGGAACTTAACGAGGAGATGGATCCGCAGGCCCGCAGGGCAAGGATTCGTTCACTCTCGCAATCCATTGCCTCTGGAGCTACAGCCGATAATGATTACGAGGCTTACGTGAGGAGCATGTACAACAATAATCGTTTTTTCCTTTTTATTACCCAAACCTACAGGGATGTGAGGCTTGTGGGAGCACCACCCGAGTCCATCGGTAAGTTTGGCGGTGATACCGATAACTGGGAGTGGCCCAGGCATACGGGCGATTTCTCCATGTTCAGAGTCTACACCGCTCCTGATGGAAAGCCTGCCGAGTATAGCCCTGACAATATTCCCTTGAAATCAAAGCACTATCTTCCGGTTTCTCTGAAGGGTTATGAGAAGGACGATTATGCCATGGTCCTGGGCTTCCCGGGAAGCACCGATCGTTATCTTACTTCATGGGAAATAAATGAACTTTTAGAGATCACTCACCCCAACAGGATTCTAATCAGGGGCATCAAACAAGATCTCCAGATGGAAGATATGCGCGCAAATGAAACCGTCAGGCTTCAGTATGCATCAAAATATGCCCGTTCAGCAAATTATTGGAAATACTCCATCGGACAAGCGGAGGGCTTGAAGAATCTGAATGTCCTTGCAAAAAAGCAGGCCCTTGAAAGCCAGTTTACCCAGTGGATGAACCAGGATGAAGCGCGTATAGCACTTTACGGAGATGTCCTTGATGAGATACATAGTTCTGTGGAGGACCGTAATGCCTTAAAAAATGCAGCGCAATTTCTTTCGGAGACAGTCGGCAGGGGTGGAGGCATGGAGTCGGTCTACTTCTCCAGGTCCCTGGAAGCCCTTCAGAAGGCGCTGATGAATGAAGATGAGAATCCCCAGGCCGTGGCGGAGGCGATTGACGCGCTTCGGGTTCAGGCTGCTGGCTTCTACAAGAATTATAACCCTCCCACCGACAAAAAGGTAATGACGGCAATGATAGGCCTGCTCATCGAAAACCTGGATGATGTCTATCTTCCATCCAACATCATCGAAGTAAAAGAGAAATACAAGGGAAATATCAACAAGTATGTGGATCATTATTTTAAAAAGTCTTTTGTGGTAGATGAAGTTAAATTCAAAAACTTTCTAAATAAGCCATCTCTGAAAGCGCTTGAGAAAGATCCTGCCTTTGTCGCTTACCAGGCATCCCGGAAATATATAGAGATAAATGGGGACCTGGCAGCCTATCTGTTAAAATCGGAACAGGGGAGCAGGCTTTATATGAAGGGGCTTATTGAAATGCAGCCCGATAAGGATTTCTACTCCAATGCAAACTCAACCATGCGGCTTACCTATGGAACGGTAGGTGGCTATATTCCAAGGGATGCAGTATATTATACCCACTTTACCACTCAGGAAGGGATTCTGGAAAAAGAAAATCCCGACTCCTTTGAGTTTGTGGTTCCAGACAAACTGAAAGCCTTGATTGAAGATAAGGACTTCGGCCAATATGCTTCGGGGGATCATTTAAATGTATGTTTTACCACCAACAATGATATCACTGGAGGAAACTCCGGAAGTCCTGTGATTAATGGCAAAGGCGAGCTGCTTGGGATTGCTTTTGACGGAAACTGGGAGGCAATGAGTGGCGATATAGCATTTGAGCCAGAGCTTCAGAAGTGTATCAATGTGGATATAAGGTATGTCCTTTTTATTATCGATAAACTTGCCGGTGCCGGGCATCTCGTGGAAGAGATGACTTTGATGAAGTGATGCAACCATGAAGGCAGGTGAAATAGTCATCTATACAGACGGAGCAGCCAGAGGAAATCCGGGACCGGGAGGTTATGGTGTGGTAATGATCTACGGCAAACACCGCAGAGAGTTATCAGAAGGATTCCAATTGACCACCAATAACCGGATGGAGCTCCTGGCGGTGATCAGGGGATTGCAGAGTTTAAAACGGTATGATCTTCCGGTGAAGATTTATACAGATTCGAAGTACGTTTCCGAATCTGTAAATAAGAGATGGGTATTTAACTGGGAAGCAAAAAGATTTAAGAATAAGAAGAATCCCGATCTTTGGAAAGAGTTCCTGGAAGTTTACAGAAGAATCGACAGCGTCTCTTTCATTTGGGTAAAGGGTCATGCCAATATCCCGGAGAATGAGCGTTGTGATCAACTGGCTGTTGAAGCCAGTCATGGGGGGAGTAAACTTTTGATCGATTCGGGATATGTGGATAACATAGAAGAATCGTAATCGAGTTTTTCTTAAATTGTCGGTATTAAATTTGAGTTGCCATGCTTAGCAAGTCAATCCTGTCATATCAAGGTCCACTTTCTTTCAGCACGATTGATCAGTTGTTGTCGGAGTTTAAGATTGCATCTCAGGAACACGAGATTTCCTTCAGAACCTACAAGAAGATGATCTCTGTGATGATTGAGGCCCTTGAGAACATCACGAAATACAGTGATCAGATTCAGTGTGTCAGCACTGAGAAGGATGGGCTTTGCCCTGCCTGTTATATCAACCGAGGCAACAGTTCCATTGAGCTGATTACCACGAACCCCGTCAAAAAGGATGACGTAGCCTTACTTCGTTCCATAATCGACAATGTGAATAAGCAGAATAGAGAGGAGTTAAAGGACCTTTATAAATCGACCATTACCAACGGCAAGTTTTCTCCCAAAGGTGGGGCCGGACTTGGTTTTATTGAGATGGCAAAGACTGCTGGGAATAAACTGGAATATACTTTTAAGGAGTTGAAAGGAGGGTATTCAATCTATACCTTCAGAGTGGTTCTCGATCTTTAATGGGGTGTCCTATTTCGTGCACTTCCAGTCCGCTTCCGGACATCACTGCTACAAAGGCCCTAAAGTGAGTTTCACCTATTTCTTTTATTAGCAATAATTTAAACTTTGTGGCATGAAAACTGTTCCATTTGTAGCGAAAGAATGATCAATGTGGAGAAATTACTTTAAGGTTGCACTCCGAAACATCAGCAAGAACAGTGCTTTTACCCTGATCAATGTATCAGGGCTCGCCATTGGGCTTGCCAGCTCCATCCTGATATTGCTCTTCATAATCAAGGAGAAAAGCTTCGACCGCTTTCACGAGCATAGCAATCAAATCTACAGGCTATATATTGATGGAGGCATCGGCGATCAGGGATTCCGGGGTGCATGGACCTCCATGGCAATGGCCCCCACCTTTGCAGAAGAGATTCCTGAGATTGAAAAATTTGTACGTTTTGATGTTTTCAACCAGCAGCTAATCTGGTACGATGGAGAGAAAAAAATTGAAGATCATTTTTTATTTGCTGACTCTTCGATTTTTAACATATTCACCATCAACTTCATTAAGGGCGACCCTTTTACTGCTTTGACCAGGCCCAAATCGGTGGTGATTACCAGGGAAAAGGCCCTTGAGTATTTTGGCGACCAGGATCCGCTGGGGCTGCCTTTAACTGTCAATCGTGACAGCAATTATTATGTGGTTACCGGCGTGATAGAAGCCTTGCCGGAAAATTCCCATTTCTTTGCCGATTTTATAGCCTCCATGAGTACCCTGGAGTATTCACGGGAGGAGACCTGGTTTCAGAATTCAATTTTCTCTTATGTGCTCCTAAAACCACGTGCAGATCCTGTCGAGGTGGAAAAGAAGATGGAAAAGGTGATGCAGGCTCACATCAGGGGTGAACTGGAGGCCTATCTCGGTGTGGGGCCTGAAGAGTGGAAAGCGGGCGGTAATAGATACGGCGTTTATCTCCAGGCGCTGAAGGATATCCACCTTCAGCCAGATATTGAGATAGGCCTGGAAATTTGTTTCCGGCCGGTAAATGATGGTCTTTACATAAAAATATTTTCCCTTGTAGCATTTTTCATCCTTCTTATCGCTTCCATAAATTTTATGAACCTCTCCACTGCGAGGTCCTCTGCAAGATTCAGAGAAATTGGACTGAGGAAAGTGGCCGGTTCGGACCGGAAATTGATTATATGGCAATTTCTGATTGAATCGGTTTTGCTCAGCTTGTTTGCCCTGCTTTTTGCCCTGATCATTGTGGAGATTACCCTCCCCATGTTCAACAGGACTATGGAGCTTAACCTGAGGATGGACTCCAATCGGAATATATTCCTGCTTCCCCTTTTTATTCTGCTGGCCATTTTTGTAGGCCTGCTGAGTGGGATTTATCCGGCCCTTTTTATGTCTCGTTTCTCACCCGTGGAAGGATTCCGGGGCGGAAACAATAAAGGGCGTAAAACGGTGCTATTCAGAAATATCATGGTAATCGTTCAGTTCACCATATCGGTGGCCATTATTGTTGGAACCCTCATTGTAGCCAATCAGCTCAAATATATGCTCAACAAAGAACTTGGTTATGAGAAAAATCAGCTGGTGGTCCTGAAAAGAGTTTATCCCCTTGGCAAAAGCATACAAACCTTCTGTCGGGAACTTGAGAGAATCCCGGGTGTGGCCAGTGCAAGCAATTCAACAACTTATCTGGGATTTGACAATAGTACCGAGACTTACCAGATTGAAGGGAGGGACGCTTCAAAGAATTTCCTCTTTGCCACAAACTACGTGGACCGGGATTTTATGAATGCTTATGGGTTCAGACTGGTGGGGGAGCGTAGCCGTTTCTTTGACTATAATCATCCGGGTGATACCAGTGCCATCCTGGTTAACCAGGCTGCTATTGATGAGTATGAGCTGGAGGACCCTTTCAGTACGGTGATTCTCGAGACCACCCTGGAGGGTGATACCAATAAGCTGAGAATCATTGGTGTTCTCGAAAATTTTCATCATAGCTCTTTATATGAACCAGTGGGCCCATACATGGTCAGGTATAAGCCAGAAGCGCATGACTGGGCCGGTTACATTACCATCCGTTTAGGTGTAGCCGGAAAGGGAATTCCAATCACCATTGACAAAATCAGAAAAACCTGGCTCTCCATGACTGGTGAAGCCCCCTTTCAATATTTCTTCCTGGATGAAGAGCTGGATAATTATTATAATGAAGAGCGCCGAACAGGCAGATTGTCCCTACTGTTTTCCATCATGGCTACCTTTATAGCCTGCCTGGGCTTATTCGGACTGACCATTCACAATACACATCGCAGGACCCGTGAGATTGGGATCCGAAAAGCGATGGGAGCCTCCGTTGGTGAGGTGGTGCTCAATGTTTCCAGGGAAATTGTCTCTTTGGTAAGCATCTCGGTTGTACTGGCCTGGATTCTGGCTTTTCTTTTTATGCAAAACTGGTTGAAGGATTTTCCTTATAATATTGGTTTTCAGCCATGGATTTATGCCATTGCTGCGATGACGGCAATTCTGATCTCCATTCTGGCTGTATCAATCCTTGCATACAGGGCTGCCACGTCCAATCCGGCCGATGTGCTGCATCACGAATAGTTAAATCAGTTTAGCAATTTTCTCAAGATCCTCAGGGGTATCGACGCCAATGGATTTATGGTCAGTGAGAACGGTTTGGATGGGATAAGCGTTTTCCAGCCACCTGAGTTGTTCCAGGGATTCGGCCTTTTCAAGGGGCGAGGCCGGAAGTTTGATCAATTTCCGGAGAATCTCCGCCTTAAAGGGTCGAGACCAGATTACCTGTTCAGTGCTCTCAACGACACGTTTGTTGGGCTGGACTGTGCTAACTTGCGAACCGGTTCGGCGTCTCTGGCCGGTCATGCCGGGGCAGGAGCCACGCCGCGCTATCTAGCTGGCTATGTCCTGCAAGTCTCCAGTGGCGCGACGGTTGGGACGACGTTCGAGATCGCGGTCGTTGCCGAACCCGGTTCACGGCTGCGTGATTCCAGCAACACCGCCATACCCTTCGTGGTCGGTGCTCCCTGCGTATTGACTGTCGAAACCGCCGACGTTGCGCTGAATCTCGCAGCCGGCTCCAATTCCGTTGAAGTCGGCGATCTCGTGACCGTGACCCTAGATGTGGCGAACCTGTCATTACCCATCAACGGCCTGGAAGCTGTGATCAGCTACGATGCGGCCCTGGTGTCGCTGGTGTCGGCCGATCCAGCCGATGTCGTTCCCCCACCCGCATCTGGATGGATCGAACTCCTCGAAAATGATGTTCCCGGGACACTGCACTATGCCGTCGGCATCCTGGACAGTTCGATCCAGGCCGACGGAATCGTGGCCACACTGACTTTCCAAGCCGATGTGGCCGGCCTGATGACCTTTGAGTTTGCATTGGATGCGCCACCCCAGATGACGCGGTTGACTTCCGCGGCGGATGCGGCGGTGGTGTTGCCCGCGCGTAGCGGCTCCGCGCAGGTGACCATCAATGATTGCGATGATAGCAATGCCTGCACGGTAGATTCGTTTGATGGCAACAATTGCGTCAACACGCCAATCGATCCGCCTGTCGATTGCAATGATGGCAACTCGTGCACGATCGATGCGTGTGACCTGGTCACGGGCTGCACGAACACGCCTGATGAAGGAGCGGCGTGTGATGACGGTGATGCCTGCACGTTGGGCGATCAGTGCGACGCGGGTGGTGCGTGCGCCGGGACATCTCTGGATCCTGCTGTGGACTGTAACGACTTCAATGTGTGTACGATCGAGGGGTGCAACTCTCTGACCGGCTGTACGAACGTAATTGATGCGGGGGCGGCATGTAACGATAGCAACAGCTGTACCGAGAACGATGCTTGTGATGGTGGCGGGGTGTGTACGGGTGATACGATACCCAAGTGTACCGAGTGTACGGCCAGCCTGGAATGTGATGATGGCGACATCTGTAACGGCCTCGAGACATGCCTGGCTCAGGTCTGTGTCGCCGGGACGGCGCTGAATTGCGATGACAGCAGTTTCTGCACGACGGACAGTTGTGATCCCGTTTTCGGGTGTGCCAACGTGCCGAACTACGACGACGTGATCGATTGTTGTGACCCGGCAACCGGGGCCCTGGATCAAATTGACGATGGCAGCTCTTGCACGATCGATGCGTGCATGGTCGCGACCGGCGAAGTTACCAACACGCCGAACTACGATGTGGGGACTGAATGCTGTAATCCGGCGGACGGCGGCACGGTGCTTGTGGACGATGACAACGGTTGCACGGACGACGTGTGTGACGTTCTGTCCGGCAGTGTCACGCACCCAATCAACTACGATCTGGCAACCGAGTGTTGCGACCCCGCAGATGGGGGCATCATGCCTCTGGACGATGCGAACGAGTGCACCGATGATCTGTGCAATGCCGCAACTGGGGAGGTGACCCACCAGCCCAACAACGATCCCTGCAATGACTTCGAGGCGTGCACGGAGAACGACTTGTGTGCGGCCGCCTTGTGTGCCGGCACGCCGATCGACTGCAGTGACGGCCAGTTCTGTAACGGTGCGGAGTTCTGTGCGAATGGGATCTGTGAGGCCGCGGGTACGGACCCGTGCATGGACGAGTGTGAGCACTGTGATGAGGATGAAGATGGCTGTGCCTGGTGTGTGTTCGACCTCGATTTCAACGGGGTCATGGGCACTGGAGATTTCAGCCTGTTTTCCGCATGTTTCGGTCAGTGTTTTGCCGCCGAAGACCAGTGTGTCAGCGCCAACTTCGATGGTGATATGCAATTGTGCGTCGGGACTGCGGACTACGCTGCCTTCCTCGGATGTTTCGGCTCGGGTTGCGCCGATTGTCCCGGATGCGCGGGGCCAGTCGGAGGCCCGGCCCCGGTGATGCCTGAAACGCTGACGATTCAGGTGATCGCAGTGCCTCGGCCGTCCCCCGCTGGCGTTGCAAAAGTCCTGCCGGATTCGAGTGCTGCTCTGGTTCTCGATCAGGACGTGTACCTCGAGGTCTGGGTCCGCCGGCAATCGGTCTCGGATGATCGCGCGATAGCCAGCGTCTATGTCGACCTGACAACCGATCCGCTTGTGCTTGCACTGCATGACATCATCCCAGATCCGAGATGGACGACGTTCGCTCATGGTATCCCGGAGTTCGGGTACGGGCGGATCGATGCACTGGGTGGAAGTGTAGCGCCCGCCGACGTCAGGTATGGCGCGCGTGATTCATGGTTGCGCGTGACAACTGTGCGTGCCCGCGCGGTTTCTGTAGGGACCGCCAGGGTGAACGTTGTACCCGCCGTCGGGATCTACGGCATTTCATTCGCTGGGAGTTTCGGACAACTGCAGGGGGACCAACTCGTTGTTCGTGGAGCCAAGTTGACTACCAGACGACAGCAGCCCGCGCACCTATGGAAACTGCGCTAAGTACTGCGTTTCCAACCGAGGTCCCGCCTGGACAGCCGCTTCGGGGGGTACTTTCGGTGAAATCTCCCGTTCCCGCTCATGTTTACCAGTCTGGCACTGCGGCCCGGACAACCTCGAAACACTGCAATCGTGATACGGCGGACTCGACGTGGCGTCTACGGCTGGCGGCTTAGTCGCTATAGCGTAGAGTAATACCTTTAATCTTTTTCAGCCGAACGCGGATGTTTCGCGGCCGATGCTTGTTTCTGGCAGTTTGACCGAGGATCTAATCGGTTTGGTGTATGCCTTGGGGATGACATCTTCCGGGCTGTCATCTGCCTCGTGGACTTGCACCCTAGGGCCTAGAACGCCAACATCGACCCTAGCCTTATGAATCTGGAAAGACGCACGACTGTTCGCTGATCACGGGAAAGAACGCACCGCAGAAATCGAGTCGCACGCCGGGCACGGGGCCCGCGAGCGCTCAGCGCATGCCCACCCATGCGTTGCCGGGCCTCGATGTCATCGTGGCGGCGGTTGCATTTCTTTTCACAAGCGAACGTACATACCAGGAGGCCATTAAATGGTTTCGCATCGTTCCGCGCTGTCCCTGCTCTGTGCCGCTTTGATGGGTGCTGCTTCCGCCGCTGCCCAGACGGTTGTTATCAATGAGATTCATTACAACCCACCGGGCCCCGACGGTACGGTTCTGCTCGAGTACGTCGAGCTGCACAATCCGGGCGTCGCGGCGGTCGACATTTCCGGATGGGAACTCGATTTCGGCACGCCGCCGTTCGTGTTTCCTGCGGCCTCCAGCATTTCGGCCGGTGGATACGTCGTGGTCGCCGAGGACATCGCGAGTCTCGATGCGGCGACCGGGCACACCGCGGTCTTCGAGTTCGGTGGGCTGGGAGCAGGCCTTAGTAACGACGACGACACAGTCCTGTTGCGTGACGGGCCTGCCGGGTTGTCCACTGTTATCGACAGCGTGTCATACTTGACCATGAGCCCCTGGCCGATCGACGTGTGTGTCGGCGGCGGCACGCCGGGCGTTCCGTGCAATGAAGACATCGAGTGTTCAGGTGGCGTGTGCATGGGCCCGGACGGTAACGGCTCGTCGCTGGAGTTGATCCATCCCTCATTGAACAACGCCTTCCCGAGTTCCTGGCTGGCATCGACGGTGACCAACGGCACTCCGGGTGCTGTCAACAGCGTCTTCACCACCGCGCCGACCATTACAGCCGAGGTCCCGCAGAGGTTCAGTGCCGTCGATGCACTGCCACAGGTGTCGGTCACGTTCAGTGAAGCCGTGACCGGTGTGACGGCGGGCGACCTGACGGTCAACGGTTCCGCGGCCACCGCGGTGAGTGGATCCGGAGCGGGCCCCTATGTGTTCAGTGGCTACGCCGCGCCCGCCGCGGGTTCGACGGCCATTGCTCTGGCATCCGGCAGCATCGCGGGTGGCGTCGCTTTCGGCGGCGATTCGTGGACCATCTCGACGGGCCTGGTCCTGGTCATCAACGAGATCCACTACGAACCGGCCGATCCCAACGGAAACATTGAGTTCCTCGAGATCTACAACGCCGGAACGAACGCGGCCGATATGAGTGGCTGGTCGATTTCGGACGGCTTCCCGTTCACGTTTCCCGGCTCGACGACGTTGAACCCGGGCGCGTATCTGGTCCTGTCGGGCGACCCGGCGGGGCTGCAGACCGAGACCGGCTACGCGGGCGCCCTGCAGTGGATCGGCGAGTGTACATTGGCCGCCTCGAACCCGGGCGACCCATGCACGACGGATCCGCAGTGCCCCGGCGGAGCGTGCGATGTCACGCGGCTGTCCAATGGCGGCGAACGGCTGGCACTGTCCGACACGAGCGGCAACGAGTTGGACGATGTCCAATACGATTCTACTTGGAGCGATCTCGCAGACGGTGGCGGACCATCACTCGAGTTACGCAATCCGAATCTGCCGAATCAGTTCGAAGCGGCGTGGGGCGCGTCCCTGGCCGACTTTGGAACGCCCGGGGCCCAGAACAGTATCTTCCAGGCGTCGGTCGCTCCGATCATCAGCGGTGTGGTGCACAGTCCGCCCATTCCGGCCGCCAACCAGGCGGTGACCGTCGTTGCGGCGGTGGTCGACGATTCGGGGACCCCGACGGTCACCCTGCACCACCGTCAGGACCAGAACCCGACGATCGCCTACACGGCGACGCCCATGGTCGACGACGGCACCGGTGGTGACGTGACCGCCGGCGACGGTGTGTTCACCGCAGTCGTCGCGGGCCTGGCCGACGGCCAGCGCATGGATTTCACCATCCGCGCGACCGATGGCGCCAATACAGCGTCCGCACCGACCGGCAACGACACGGTCATGCCCGGCGGCGGCGACAATCCGGCCCAGACCTACCTGTGCAAATTCGACAATGCGTCTCAAACGCCGGCGCTCGACATGCCCACCTATCACCTCATCTACACCGCCAACACGCGGGCGACGCAGGTCCACGGTGATACCGACACGGAGTTCGACGCGACGTTCCTGCAGTGCGATCTGGGCGGGAACTGCGAGATCTTCTACAACGTGACCGAACGCTACCGCGGCCGCAGCAGCGCAACGCAGCATCCGCACTCATTTCGCATCAGATTCTCGAACGATCAACCGCTCCATTCGGAGATGGGCTTTGACATCACGCGCCTGAACCTCATGGCCCAGTGCCCGGTGCGGCATGTCGTGGGCTATGACCTGTTCGAGGCCGTCGGCGATCCGACGCCGCGCAATCAGCTGGTGCGCCTCAACACCAGCCCCCTGAGCGAGGGCGGCACGCAGGATTTCGTCTACGTCAATGTCGAACGGGTCGACGAAGACTTCGCTTCATCACAAAGCGGCGACATCAGCCCCGAGCGTTTTCCGGCGCGGTGCAACGGCACGGGCCTGACCTGTGAGGACGACACGCAGTGCCCCGTAGGTGAATCCTGCCTGACGAATGACACGGGCAACATCTACCGCGGCCGTGGAAATGCCAACTTCAGCTGGCTGGGTACCGACCCCAATTCGTACCGCAACCCGCCGGGTCAAAACAACGGCTACGAAAAGGAAACCAACGAGGACGCCGACGAGTGGGATGATCTCATTACGCTGTGCGACATCCTCAACTGCAGCTCCAGCGACACCGGATCACTGTGCCTCGAGGACAATTACAACGGCTCCTACATCAATCTGGTGGAGACGGGCGTCAATGTCGAGCAGTGGACGCGGTGGTTCGCCCTGCACATGGTCCTCAACAACAACGAGGGTGGCCTGTGGCGCGACACGGGCGATGATTACTTCGTCTACTTCTACCCGACCACGCTAGCACCGGTCCTGATTTCGTGGGACATGGACGCCATCTTCGCCAACAGTGAAGGCGGTCCCAATGCCAATATCTGGCGGACACGCGTCGATTCCGTCGAACGTCTGCTGCGGCACAACGAGTTCGCGGGTCGCTTCGTCGGAGCAGTGTGCGATCTGCTGGACAACGAGTTCGCTATCGCGCCGATGCACGCGCGCCTCGACGCGCTGCCTGATGCCGGATTCCCGACGCAGAATTGCCAGGGCGGTGGCTCGACCAATCGTCAGGGCCTCAAGGACTGGGTCACGGCCCGCCACCCGGGCATCTTGAACCAGATCTCGACCACGACGACCATCACCGGCGTCCCGGCGAGTCCGTACACCGATCCCAATCCGCTGATCAGCATCAGTGGCGCTCTCAACCAGTGCGGCACGCACACGGTCGTGGTCAACGGTCTGCCGACCGAGTTCACCGTGGCCAACCCACCCGACGGGCCGCCACTCGATCCTCCGGGCGCGACCTGGCGGCGGGACCACACACTGGTCCCCGGCGTCAACAACCTCGTGGTGCAGTGCCTCGATCACAACGGTGTCGAGGTCGATCGCGTCGAAGCCAGCGTCACCTACCTGCCTCCGGGCGGTGCTCTGCGCATGACGATGCCGACACGCATGGTCAACACCCGCACGCTGAGCCTGCGGGTCGAGGTACTCGATCAGTTCGGTGACATCGACTGGCGCAGCTGGACCGACCTGGGCACCGTCACCGCCCGACGGGCGGTCGGTGGAGCACCGGTTCCGATCTCCATCACCGTATTCGACAACCACATCTCGACCCCGGCCGATTCGATCCGCTTCTACAATGGTCAGGGCAGTGTTTCGATCACGTTGGACAATGGCGCGGCCGAGCCCCCAGGCGACGTCATCATCACCGTGGCCCGCGGCCTGGACAGTGTGGAGAAGACCGTCACCGTCCTGGATGACGTGCCCGGCTTGTATCGCCAGTTGTCCGGAACGCTCAACGGTGCCGATCTGGTCTGGAGCAAAGCCGATGGTGTGATCAACATCACGGGGAACTGCAGCGTGCCCAGTGGTCAGACGCTCAGCATTGGAGACGGCACGCTGGTGATGGTCGATACGACGGGCGGCACCAACAATGGCACGCTGATCACCGTCAGCGGCAACATCGAATCGAACGGTACTGCGGCAGAGCCGGTGCATTTCTTCTCGACAGAGGGCCCGGCCGCCATGGTGCTGCAGCAGAACGCGGCATCCAATCCCAATTCATGGCGCGGCATTGCCCATAATGGCAACGGTAATTCCACGTATGACTACACGTTCATCACCGGCGCTGGTAATGGCGTCGTTCAAGGTCACCCGCGTCCACCCATTCTGTGGTTCCCTGGTGGCAACTCGCATTCGCTCGTGTTCAGCGACGGTATGGTCTGTGACGGATCGGGTATGGCCTTCAGTGGTAACGGTGTCGGTTCCTATACCGTGTTGCGCTCGTTGATGACACGCCTCGGTATTGGCGGCGAGTTCAACGGCAACGGCCACACACTGGTCCTCGAGGACTGCTGGTGGACCTCGACCGGCTGGGCGCCCGATCCGGTCGACGGCGACCTGATCCACGTCGATGGTCCAGCGTCGAACCAGATCATCCGGGGCAACGTCTTCGCCGATGGCGGAGACGACGGCGTCGATCATTCCGGTTCTCACTTCCGCATCGAGAACTCCATGATCTGGGGCATCCTCGACAAGGCCATCAGCATGACCGGTGGCAGCATCGACATGGAGAACTGCCTGTTGTTCGATTCCGGTCAGGGCATCCGGGGCGGCGGCACGGTGGTCAACTCGACGATCGCGACGGGCAATCCGACGATCGTGACCCCGACCGTCGTGCAGGAGAGCATCATCTGGCCCAACTCGATAGACACCTGTACCGGTGATATCGATTACACCATCGTGGGCAACGCAGCCCATCTCGGCTGCGGCGTCGGCAACTTCTCGTCCAACCCGCTGTTCAGCGACCCCAACAACTGTGACTACACGCTACAGCCTGGTTCGCCGGCGGCAACCGCCGGTCCGACTGGCGGGCGCATCGGTTGGCTCGGTTTCCCGGACGGCGACACGTGCGTCGCCGACGGCGATTGCGATGACGACAACGGCTGCACCACGGACACCTGTGACCTGGGTGCATGTTTGTTCACACCCATCGGCGGGTGCATCCCGTGTGATCTGGACGTCGATTGCGATGACGGTGATCCGTGCACCGCCGGCACCTGCCAGATCGACGGCACCTGTGCATTCACCCCCGCGGGTGACGGGGCACCGTGTACGGACGGTGTCGCCTGCACCACCGGCGATCAATGTCAGTCCGGTGTGTGCGTGGGCACCGATTCGTGCCCGGTCGGGCAATCCTGCAACACGACCACCGAGGTCTGTGAGTCCCTGCCGACCATGGTCATGTTCCAGAACGGTTTCAACAGCTACACCGGGACGCAGGACACGTTCCTGCAGGAAGACGCGCCGGCGGCAGTCAACGGTGCTCTCGATAACTGGGAATGGGACGGCCAGGACGGGGGCTCCGGCACGCCCAACACGGGCCTGATCCGCTTCGACAACATCATCGGTAACAGCCCGGGTCAGATCCCGGCGGGATCGACCATCGCTTCGGCGACCCTCACGCTCGTGGTCTTCGATCCGAGCGTGGCGCCGGCCGCTGACATCAACGAATCACTGGTTGACTGGGACCAGGCGAGCGCATCGTGGAACACCTTCGGTGCCACGCCAGGGATCCAGCCGGAAGACATCGGAACGCTGGTGGGCTCGGGCCCGCTGGTCAATGGCGTGGCCGACATCGACGTCACGGCATCGCTGCAGGCGTGGTCCGACGGTGCGGCCAACTTCGGTTGGGTGTTCAGCCCGAATGCGACCAACGGCGTGCAGGTGCGTTCCAGCGAATACGTGACCGCGACGAGCGAGCGGCCCAAGCTGAGCGTCGAGTTCATCATCACGGGCTGCACCGTGCCGGCGGATTGCAACGATGGCAACATGTGTACCACGGACGATTGCGTGTCCGATACGTGCAGCAATACGCCGATTCCCGGCTGCTGCGCGACTGCGTTGGATTGCGATGACAGCAATCCGTGTACAGACGACAGCTGCGTCGGCAACGTGTGTCTCAACGAGAACAACACCGATCCCTGCGACGATGGTGACCTGTGTACTCAGGTCGATACGTGTGGCGGCGGAACGTGCAACGGTTCTTCGCCGGTCGACTGTTCATCGTTCGACGACCAATGCGTCGTGGGGCAGTGCAACAGCGCGACCGGGACATGTCAGGGCGCGCCGACCAATGAGGGCGGCGGCTGCGATGATGGTGTCGCCTGCACAACGGGTGATGTCTGCACGGCCGGTCTGTGTGCCGGTACGAGCAACTGTGGCCCCGGTGAATCGTGCAACCCGGGGACTGGTTTCTGTGAGGTCCAGACGACGTTCATGTTCCAGGAAGGTATCAACGGATACGTCGGAACACACGATACGTTCCTGCAGGAAGATGTGCCGACGGCAATCAACGGTGCACTGGAAGCCTTCGAATGGGATGGCGAAGACGGTACGTCGTTGACCCCCAATACCGCGCTGCTGCGTTTTGCAAATATCTTCGACGGTTTTGGTGGACCGATTCCCACGACGGGAACGATCCTGTCGGCCACGTTGACCTACACCATTGGCGGTCCGGACAGTCCGGTCGGCAATGGCGGCCAGCTCCATGTGATCGATCCGGCAGTGGCTTGGGATCAGTCGACGGTGAACTTCGATAATTTCGGCGGCGAACCCGGGATCCAGCTCGATGAATACGACCCGGCGTTCGAGGTTGCCTTCGGTACGCCGGCCGGTCCCATCGATCTTGATGTCACAGCGGCTGTGCAGGCCTGGCAGCTGGCCCCGGCGGACAACCGTGGTTGGCTGGTCCTGGCGGTTGACAACGATGGCGTCGTGCTGCGTTCCAGCGAATATGTCGCGGATCCCAATGAGCGACCCAAACTGAGCGTGACCATTGCCGAACCGGCCCAGCCGTGCACCTTGCCGTCCGAGTGCGACGACAACAGTGTGTGCAACGGCCTCGAAGACTGCGTGGGCGGATTCTGTGTCAGCGGCACGCCGCTCGACTGTGACGATGGCGATGCCTGTACGGCCGATTCGTGCGACAGCGTGACCGGGTGCGCCAACGACGTCATCGATTGCGATGATGGCGTCGCGTGCACCGACGATTCGTGTGACTCGGGCAGCGGTTGCCAGAATGTCGACAACTGCCCTGCCGGCCAGGTGTGCAATATCGGCTCCGGCACGTGTCAGATCGGAACCGTCGGTCCTGGCGATGTGATCATTGCCGGTTTCCAGGCCAACGGGACACCGGAGTGGATCGAACTGTTCAATACCACTTCGCAGGCCATCTCCCTGGAGGATTTGAACCTGACGTCGCGGACCGATACCGGTGCGGGCGACGGCACGCTCGATGTGGATTGGGACCTGGTGGCCAACGAGACGCCGGTACTGACCGGTCTGAGCATTGCACCGCACAGCTTCTTCCTCGTCGGCGAGACCGGCGCCGGTGCCGATCTCGAGGTCAACCTCGATCTGGCCACCGGTGAGGGCGGCACGGCAGAACGTGCCATCGGCCTCGAACTGGTCATCGACGGGCTGCATATCGACCACGTGCTCTATGGTCGTCATGACGGGTCCGACAGCGGAGCCAACCCACCGGGCGATCTGCCGTTCGACGGCTCGACCTTCCCGCGTGATGAGGTCATCCGCACCGTCACGGGTGCGCTGCCCATTGCATCGTTCAACGAGGGCGCAACCCAGCGTCTGACGGATGTCGACCTGTACGCCGGCTTTGATGTCGAGGGCTTCTACACCGACGAAGATATTCTCGGTGACGGTAATCCCAACGGTGTGTGGTTCAGCCAGCATTCAACGACGGGTGGAACGCCGCGTGATTCGTCGACGCCACCGGTGCTGCCGCCGGCGGGCGATGCCGATCCGCCGACGATCGACGCGGTCGGTTCACGCTACCTGGCGGTGACGCCACCTCCGGGCGAATCTTCGGTGGCCTTGCTCGTCGAGTCGCCGGATCTGCCGTGCGTGTCGCTCTATGTCGACGCCAGTGGCCTGCTGGTTGCTGCTCCGGTGTTCCAGAGTTCGGCGGCGTGGGGCACGGTGTTCGTGGGCGACGAAGAGATTCAGCCCACCACGACCTACGACGTGTATGCGGATGTCCGCGACAGCGGTGATCCGGAGAACCTGTCAACGGCCGTGCAGGCGACGACGTGGGCGTGGGGTGATGGCGACAACGCCGACGGCGTGACCATCACCGACATCGTGTGTGCCCTCGACGGTTTCCGGGACGTCTTCAACGTGTGCACGCTGCACGGCGTGGACCTGTTGGGCGCGGTCGAGCAGTTCGTGCCCGACCGCAATATCGACATCGTCGATATCGTCGGATTCCTCGATGCCTTCGCCGGCGATCCATATGCCGACGGCGATCCGTGCAATCCACAACCTGATCCGCCGGCACAGCCGACCAGTGGGGCTACGCTCGTCATCGTGCCGCAGGCCAAGTTCGTCGAGCCGGGTGGAACCATCGATCTCGATGTCTTCGTTCGGCACGTCGAGGACCTCCGCGGTTACCAGATCAGCCTGACCACGGCGGGTTCCGCCAGCGTCTCCACCCTGGCTATCGATACGGATCGTTCCGACTACGTGTTCCTTGGTCTGGAGGACTTCCCCGTCGTGGCCGACGCGTCCAAGCGTCTGGCCAGCGCCCTGCTTCAAGGTGGGGTCGATGCAGGCAAGACGCCACTGTATCTCGGAACCGTCACGCTGAAGGCCGAGCGTAATGCCCGCGGCTTCATCACGGTGGCACCGAGTCAGGCCGGTACGTTGCTGGTCGATTCGAATGGCCAGCCCATGGACACGAAGGCCGCCGCGCGCGTACGTGTGAGGATTGCGAACTAAGATGAAGCCTTACGTTCTGATCATTTCTGGAGTTGTGGCGTTGAGCCTGACGGCTGCGGTGGCCCTGGCCCATCCGGGTCTGCACCACGATATCGAGCGCGTCACCAAGGCTCTGGAGCTCGAGCCGTTGCGTGCGGACCTGTGGATCGAGCGGGCGCATTACTATCGGCTCGATGAACAGTACGACAACGCACTCAGTGATCTGGAGCGGGCCGAGGAACTGGCGCCCGACAAGCTCGACGCCGCAGCCCATCGCGGCATGGTCTACGTTGCCATGCAACGTGACGCCGATGCCGAACGGGAGCTCACGCGGTTTCTCGAGGGTGGACCGGGCAGCTCCGACACCTTTGCTGCCCGCGCCCGCATACGGGTGCGCGACGGGCGTTTGGCTTTGGCACTGGCTGACTACGATGCGGCGTTGGCCCTCGAAGCCGACGTCGAGTATTTCCTCGATCGTGGCCGCGTTCAGGTGCAAATGGGCCAGCTCGATGAGGCGGCCAGCGGATACCGGGTCGCATTGAGCCAGGTCGGCGGTGCGGTCACCGTGCTCCAGGCCCTCATCGATGTCGAAGTGCGGCGCACGGACTACGCCGCAGCATTGAGCCTGGTTGACACCGCCATGGCGGCCTCTCCGGTCAAAACCACCTGGCTTCTGCGTCGGGCCGAAGTGTTGCGTGCGGCTGGTCGCGAAGCCGAGGCCCGTCAGGCGCTCGACACCGCGCTCATCGAGGCCGACCGTGTGTTAGGTAGACGTGCAACAGCGATTCATTTGCTATCCCGGGCCAGAGTGCATCTGGCGATGGGCAACAAGCAACCCGCCCAAGAGGACGCGCTGCTGGCCATCAACAAATCGCCGCGGTATGGCGCCGCCCGGGAGTTTCTCGACACTGTCAATTCAAGCGATGAGACCATCGATACAGGAAGGTGATTTCCATGAGGATGAAAGAGGCATCAGCCCGCACTCGTTTTCTCAATCAGGTGATTGGGTTTGGCTGCGTGGCTCTGGTCGTTGGAGCGGCTCCTCTGTGGGCCGTGACCGTCACGTTTCAGCAAAACGTTTCCGGCTATACCAGTGGTCAAGACACGTTTCTGCAACAGGCGACGCCCGGTGTCGACAACTCTGCCGCGTTAGCCATCGGATGGGACGGCGATGATCCCAACGGCACGGGCAACGATGTCTACGCGCTCATTCGCTTCGATGACATCTTTGGCGGTGGTGCGGGCCAGGTGCCCCTTGGCGAACAAATCACCGAAGCGACGTTGTACCTTCAGATTTTCGATGTCGGCGACACCGGCCAGGTGCACGCGATCAACGGAGCATGGAGTGATACCGCAACGTTTACATCGTTTTGTGGTGCGACCTGCGACGAGGGCATCGAGTACGGACCGTTGGTGACGACGGCCAACGCCGGAACCGCCGGTGAGATCGCGATCAACGTGACATCCAGTGTTCAGGCGTGGTCCGACGGTGGGACGAACAACGGCTGGATCATTCGGCCCGACCCCGACAACGGTACCGGTGGCGTCGATGCGCGATCCAACGAATTCGGCACGGCCGCTCAGCGGCCGCGTCTCGAGGTGCGCTACGGAGAAGGCATTCCGCCCGTGGGCGGGCTCGAACGCGAACCCTATTTGCAGCTCAGTACTTCGACTTCGGTGACGATCTGCTGGCGCTCGGACGTGGCCTCGGACAGTCGCGTCAACTATGGCACTTCGCCCGGATCCTTGACCCTCGGCCCCGTGGATGACGCGGCAGTGGTCACGGACCATTGCGTCGCAGTCAACAGCCTCACACCCAACACGCAATACTGGTACGACGTGGGCTCAACGTCAGCCGTTCAAGGCGGCGCCACGTCCGAGCATTATTTCTGGACCGCTCCGACCCCAGGAACCGCGACCCCATTCACCTTCTGGGCGGTCGGCGATGGCGGCAACGGCACCTCGACGCAGGTCAACGTCATGAATGCCATGGTCACAGAGAACGGCGGCGTGTCGCCGGACATGGCAATCTATCTGGGCGACATTGCCTATGGCAGTGGAACCGATAGCGAGTTCACCAACAATTACTTCGGCCAGTACGAGCCCGTGATTCGCAATACCGTCGTGTGGCCTACTCTCGGTAACCACGAGGGTCAGTCGACCGTATCCGGAGATCCCGGCCCATCGACCGGTCCGTATTACGAAGCGTTCGTTCTGCCCGATGCGGCGCAGGCCGGCGGAACCTCCTCCGGTACCGAAGCGTACTACTCGTTCGACTATGGCAACGTTCATTTCATCAGCTTGAATTCGAACGAAGTGAGTCGTGCGCCGGGCGGCAACATGGCCACGTGGCTGACCGCCGATCTGGCCGCCACCACCCAGCAATGGATCGTGGCTTACTGGCATCACCCGCCCTACACCAAGGGCACGCATAACTCGGATACCGAGGGTAACCACATCGACATGCGCGAGAACCTCCTGCCCATCCTCGAGGCCGGCGGCGTCGATCTCGTCATGGGTGGTCACTCGCACATCTACGAGCGGTCGTATCTCATCGACGGTACGTACAGCACGCCGACACCGAACTTCGCGACACTCGAAGGCAACGGCAACATCATCGACGACGGCGACGGTCAACTCGCCGGCGACGGAGCCTATCTCAAGAGCCCCGGCCCCAATGCCAATGAAGGCGCCGTGTACGTGACGGCGGGCCACGGTGGCCAGGGCACGGGCGGTGCCGGTAATCACCCGGTCATGTATTTCTCCGAAACGGCCAACGGTTCATGCCTGGTAGACGTCGACGCCAACACCATCACGCTGCGCAACGTGCGCGTCGATGGCGTCGTGACCGACACGTTCACCCTCCAGAAGGGCGATATCCCGCCGCGCGTGGCCAGCACGTCACCACCCAAGTTCGCAGTTCTGAGCGGCTTGACCAGCATCGACGTCACGTTTACCACCGCGGTCGACGGCGTGGATGCAGGTGATCTTACGGTCAACGGCAGTCCGGCCACCGGCCTCGTGGGCACGGATGGCGACATAACATACACGTTCAGCGGTTTTACCGCTCCCGGTGACGGTCTGGTCTCTGTCGTACTCGCCGCAGGCGGAATCGAGGATTCGACCGACCCACTGTTGGACTTCATCGGCGATTCCTGGGACTACACCGTCGATACGACGCCTCCGTCTCTCATCGACGAAAGCCCGGCGCGCGGCGCGACCATCGTCGTGTTGCCGTCGATCAGCGTAACCTTCAGCAAACCAGTCATCAACGTGACTGCTGACGACATGACGGTCAACGGTTCGGTCGCCACGTCGGTTTCCGGTACGGCCGGGACCGCCGGGCCCTATGTGTTCAGCGGATACACGCCGCCGTCCGAGGGGCTTGTTAACGTCGTCTTGCTGCAGGATGGGATCGAAGACGATCAGGGCCAACTCTTCGCCGGAGACAATTGGTCGTATGTCCTCGAGGCGGGTTTGATCATCAACGAGTTCCTGGCATCCAACAACACGGTAAATTCCGATCCGGGTGGCGGCTTCGATGATTGGATCGAGATTTACAATCCGTCGGCAGCAACGATCGACATGAGCGGGATGCACTTGACCGACAACCTGGGCTTCCCCGCGCAGTACCAGATCCCCAATGGCGTGTCGATTCCTGCTGGAGGCTATCTGTTGTTCTGGTGTGACTCTTCCCCGGGCCAAGGCTCGACGCACACCAACTTCAACCTGGCACGTACGGGCGAGGATGTCGGATTGTTCGACACCGCAGCCAATGGTTTTTCCTTCATCGACGGCTTCACCTATCCGACCCAGACAACCGACGTGTCGTCGGGCCGGTTCCCGGATGGGGCAGGCGCCATCGTGGTCATGGCCACGCCGACGCCCGGAGCAAGTAATGTCGTCGGTTGTGCGGTCGCCGCCGATTGCGATTCGCTCGACGATCAGTGCAACGAAGGCGATTGCCAGGGCGGCCTGTGCGTGGCCGTGCCGGCCAATGAAGCTGGCGGCTGTGACGATGGCCTCGATTGTACCGACAGCGATGTGTGTACCGCCGGCACCTGCGGTGGCACGAGCAATTGTCTGGCCGGTGAAACATGTAACCCGGTCACCGGATTGTGCGACACCACCACTCTGGCCGCCGGACATGTCATCATCTCCGGCATCCAGGCCAGTGGAACGGACGAGTGGATCGAACTCTTCAACACGACGACGTCTGCGATCGCGCTGGACAATCTCGAATTGACCGTGCGTATCGACAGCAATGGAGATGGCACGGCAACCACCGACTGGCAGTTCCCCGGGTCACTGGCTGGCCAGACAATTCCAGCACAGGGCTTCTATCTGCTTCGCGAAGGCGCGGGGCCGCCAGCAGGCGACTTCACCGGTGCTCTTGATCTGGCTACGGGCGAAGGAAGCACGCGGGCCATCAGTATCGAACTCGTCATCGACTCCGTGCACATGGACTACGTGCTTTACGGGCGCGAGGATCTCGAACCAGGCGGAACCGCGGATGAGCCGCCGGGTGACCTGGCGTTCGACGGGTCGACGTTCCCGCGTGTGGAAGTCATTCGTAACTGTGGCGCGCAGGGCATCGGTGGTGCGTGCACGCCGACCGGGTCGTTCAACGAAGGAGCGACGCTGCGGCTCAATGCCGCCGATCTCTACGCCGGTCATGATGTCGACGGGCGCTACACCGACGAGGCCACACTGGGCGACGGCTATGCCGCTGGTGTGTGGACGTCCGATCACGCCACCACGGGCCCCAACGATCCGCGCAATTCGTCCTCGCCCACGGTCGCACCCCCATCGGGGATGCCGTGTACGATCGATGATGACTGCGATGACAGCGACGTGTGCAACGGCGACGAAACGTGCGTAGGTGGATTCTGCGCCGCCGGCACGGCGCTTGATTGCGATGACAGCAACATCTGTACCGACGACTCGTGTGATGCGGGCCTCGGGTGCATCAATGCCAACAACAGCGCGGCGTGTGACGACGGCGATGCCTGCACCAGCGTCGACACCTGCAGCGGTGGGACGTGCGTGGGCGGCCGAGCACGCAGTTGCGATGATGGCGTCGCCTGCACCGATGACTCGTGCGATTCGGGCCTTGGTTGCCAGAACCTCGACAACTGCACCGGCGGTGATGTCTGTAACCTCGGGAGCGGTGTGTGTGAAGCGCCGCCGAGTTTTTCGCCGGGCGATGTGATCATCTCCGGTTACCAGGCCGTGGGCTCTCCGGAATGGATCGAGCTGTTCAACACGACATCGTCCCCGATCGCTCTGGACGGGATGAACCTGGTCGCTTTGCTCGACCTGCCTGCGACGCCGGATGGCGACTTGGATGTCGACTGGGATCTGGTCGTCGACGAAGCGCCTGATCTGACGGGCCTGACCATCCCGGCCAACGGTTTCTTCCTGCTTGGTGAGAGTGGAACTGCGCCCACTCCAGACCTGACGGTCAATATCGACTTGTCGACCGGTGAACTGGGGACGACCGAGCGGGCCTTGTCACTGGAACTGACGGTTGACAGCAATCACGCCGATTATGTCCTCTATGGCCGCCACGATGGGGCCGATTCTGCCGCCGTGCCGCCTGGCGACTTGCCCTTCGACGGCGTGTCGTTCCCCCGGGCCGAGGTTACTCGAACTCTGAGCGGGGCGTCCTTTGCGGTCAATGATATCCAACGTGTGTCAGCGGAGGATCTCTACGCTGGCTACGACATCGAGGGCTATTACACGGACGAAGACACGTTGGCCAGCGGCTTCCCCAATGGTGTGTGGACTCGCGACGGCGGGCCGCCGCGCAATGCATCGTCCGGTACCGTGGCGCCTCCGGGGTGTGCGGTTGATGGTGACTGTGATGACAGTAACCCGTGTACCGATGACACGTGCCCTGCCGGCATCTGCGTATTCACGCCGAACGATGCGAATGCCTGTGACGATGGCGAACCGTGCACGGACGACGCCTGCTCGGCGGGCGCCTGCATCGGGACGGCGAACGACGGCAACGCCTGTACCGATGGCGTGGCCTGCACCGACGACGCGTGCGTCGGCGGTTCCTGTGATTCAACCGATAATTGCACCGGTGGAGACACCTGCAACCTGGGCACCGGCATCTGCGAGTCGGTGGGAGCGGCGCCGCCGCTGCCAATCGTCCAGGGCGACGATTGGACCTATTTCAAGGGCACGGTCGAACCGACGACGCCGATTGGCGATCTAGCCTGGGCCCAGGTCGGCTTTAACGACTTGTCCTGGCTGAGCGGACCGTCCGGATACGGCTACGGTGACATCGCCGCGCCGAACACCGTGCTCGGCGACATGCAGAACGGATACAACAGTCTCTATGTGCGGCGCGAATTCAGCATCACCGACCCGGCGGTGGTCGATTCACTGGTCTTGACCGTCGACTACGACGACGCCTTCGTCGCTTACATCAACGGTGTCGAAGTCGTTCGCACAGCGGGCTTGCTGGCTGCCGGAGACGGCACACCGCAGGGCGTCCCGCCGACCAACGATCAGTTGGCCAACTTCCCGGCCAATACTTCGCCGGGCGGCGACCAGAATCACGAGTCGGGGACGCCGGAAGTCTTCGACATCGGCCTGGGCACCACGACCCCGACGCCGCCAGCCGGTGTCACGTCGGGCACGTTCGTGGTCTATGGCGGTACGCTGGCCAGCCTGCTGCAGGCGGGTAACAACGTTATCGCCATCCATGGGCACAACGTCACCGCAGGTAGTTCGGACTTCGTCCTCATTCCGACGATGACGGCGACATTCGGCGGCGGGGGTTGTGCGGTAGACGGTGATTGCGACGACAGCAATCCGTGTACTGATGATACCTGCCCGGCGGGTACGTGCGTCTTTACGGACAACGACGGCAACGCATGTACCGACAGCATCGCCTGTACCGATGACGCGTGCTCCGCAGGAACGTGCGTCAGCACGGATAATTGCACGGGTGGCGAGACATGCAACCTGGGTACCGGCGTATGCGAGCTGGCACCCACCATGGTCATGTTCCAGAACGGCGTCGATTCGTATTCCGGAACGCAGGATACCTTCCTGCAGGAAGACGTACCGGCCAACGTGAATGGTGCGCTCGACAACTGGGAGTGGGACGGCGAGGACGGCACGTCAGGCACGCCCAATACCGGCCTGCTGCGTTTCGACAACATCTTCGGCGCCGGTCCAGGCCAGATCCCGTTCGGATCGACCATCGATTCCGCGACGCTGACGCTTGTCGTCATCGATCCGAGTGTGGCACCCGAGGCCGATATCCATGAGTCGCTGTCCGATTGGGACCAGGCCACGGAATCGTTCACGAGCTTTGGTGGGGCTGCAGGACTCACTGCGGCGACCGGTCCATTCGTGGCGCTGGGGCCGCTCGTCAATGGGTCAGCAGACATCGACGTCACGGCCAGCGTGCAGGCGTGGTCCGACGGGACGGCCAATTTCGGCTGGTTGTTCATTCCGAATGCGACCAACGGTGTCATCGTGAATTCGAGCGAGTTCGCGACCATAGCGGACCGTCCGAAACTGACCGTGACCTACCAGGCCGTGGCGTGCACCATCGACGATGACTGTGACGATAGCGATGTGTGCAACGGCCTGGAAACCTGTGATGCGGGTTCCTGCCTGGCGGGCACACCCCTGGACTGCGACGACAGCAACGCGTGCACGGACGACTCCTGCGATCCGGGCACGGGTTGTGCAAACGTCAACAACACCGACCCGTGCGATGACGGCGACGCCTGTACCGAGAACGATGCCTGTTCAGGTGGTTCTTGTGGGGCGGGATCAGCCGTTGATTGCGATGACAGCATCGCGTGTACCGACGATTCGTGTGATTCTGGCAGTGGCTGCCAGAATGTCGATAACTGTCCGGTAGGTCAGTTGTGCAACCTCGGTACCGGTGTGTGCGATCTCATACCGACGATGAGTTGCCAGCTTGATGACCTGCTGGTGGCACCGTTCGGTACCACGACGCTCGATACGTTCATTCAGAACGTCGACGATCTCAGAGCCTATCAGACGCGGATTACGATCGTTCCCACGTCGGGAACCGGCACCGTCTCGGTCGATTGTCCAGGTGGCGTCGACGTCGACGAGGGCCGTGCGGACTTCGTGTTCAACGATCCCGCTATTACGTCGACCGTCCTGACGACGATCGATTGTGCGGGTCGTGAAGCAGCGGCCGCGCCGCTCGATCCCGAGAGTGTCAACGTCACGACGGCGCGTTACCTGTCGACCTACACATTGTCGGTCTCCGGTGATGCGACCCCGGGCAGCACGTTCGATGTGTTCATCGATCCGTCTCCGGGTTCGATTCTCCGGGATACGAACAACGCTCCTATTCCGTTTGTCATCGCACCGGCGTGCACGCTGACCATCGGGTCACCGTCGGGCGAACTGAGCCTCAATGTGGCCCCGGGTTCGGAGCACGTCCTGATTGGTGAGACCGTCACCGTCACGCTCGACGTGGCGGATCTGGTCGAGCCGATCAACGGCGTCCAGGCCCTGATGCAGTTCGATGACAGTCTGTTGTCGTTGATCGACATCACGCCGACCGATCTGGGCTTGACGTTGCCCGAAGACGGCTGGCTCGAGCTGGCTGAGACCGTTGCGGGTGGCGACATCACCTATTCGGTCGGGATCTTCGGTGGCGGTGAGACGATAGCCAACGGCACCGTCGCGACGCTGACGTTCCAGGCCCTGGCCAACGGCATTGCCAATTTCACCTTCGGGCCCGATCAGCCGCCGTTGATCACGAAACTGACCGCGGCTGACGATGCGGCGGCGTTGATTCCCGACAAGGTCGATTCGGACAACATGGCCATCGGGATCTGTGACGATTCCAACGCCTGTACTGACGACAATTTCGACGGTGTGGCGTGCAGCAATACCAGCAACGTGCCCATCGGGCAGTGCTGTAATCCTGCTGATGGTGCATTGTCGACCATCGACGACAACGACGAGTGCACGGATGATTCCTGCGCTGCGGGCACGGGCGCTGTGACCCACACACCGAATTACGATGTGCCGACCGAATGCTGTGATCCGAACGACGGATCGACGGTGCTCATCAGTGACGGTGACGCCTGCACGGATGACGCATGTGACGCGGGTACGGGTGCGGTCACGAGCACGCCGAACTACGACGTGGCGACCGAGTGCTGTGATCCGAGTGACGGCTCGACGGCCGTGATCGACGACGCCGACGAGTGCACCAATGATTCGTGCAATCCGACGACCGGCGTGGTCAGCAACACGCCGAACTACAGCATCGCGACGGAGTGTTGCGATCCGGCTGATGGCTCGACGACCATCATCGACGATGGTACGGAATGCACGGACGACACATGTGACCCCGGGACGGGTATCGTCGACAACGCCCCGAACTATGATGTCGCCACGGAGTGCTGCGACCCGGTCACGGGTACGGCCGAAGTGATTGACGACGGGGACGCCTGTACCGACGACGAGTGCAATGCACTCACCGGTATCGTGCAGCACATTCCGAACTATGACACCCTGTCCGAGTGCTGCAATCCGGCCGATGGTACGGTGACGGTCATCAGCGACGGTACGGACTGCACGGATGATGTGTGCGATGTCCTGACCGGTGTCGTCACGAGCTCGCCCAATTACGATGTGGCGACGGAATGCTGTAACCCTGTCGGCGGTGGGCTGGAACTGATCGATGATGCCAGTGTGTGCACGGATGATTTCTGTGATCCGCTGACGGGTATCGTCGACAACGTTCCCAACTATGACGTGGCGACGGAATGCTGTAATCCGACCGACGGCGGTATCGTGTTGACTGACGATGGCGACGAATGTACCGCCGACGTCTGCGACACGTTGACCGGCAACGTCACTCATCCGTTGGGCTACGATCCGATCACCGAATGTTGCGATCCGTCTGATGGTGACATCACGACGATCGATGATATGAACGAGTGTACGGATGACTTGTGCAATCCGGGGACGGGCGAAGTCATCCACCTGGATAACACGGATCCATGCGATGACCTCGACGCGTGCACCACGGGCGACACATGTATTGCCGGGGCGTGCATCGGAACCGGCATCGACTGCAGCGATGGTGAGTTCTGCAACGGTGCCGAAGTGTGCGTCGGTGGTGTGTGTGAGCCGGGCGTAGACGATCCATGCCCGGATGTCTGCGAGCACTGCGATGCAGGCGACGATGCTTGTGCGTGGTGTATCTTCGATCTCGACTTCAGCACGATCATGGGCACCGGCGACTTTGCACTGTTCTCGCCCTGTTTCGGTTCGTGCTACACATCGGGTGATGCCTGCGAGGTGTCCAACTTCGATGCCGACGCCGGTATCTGTGTCGGGACAGCAGACTATGCCGCGTTCCTCGGGTGCTTTGGGGATGGGTGTGGCGATTGTCCGGAGTGCAGTGGGCCGGGTGGTCCCGAGCCGGAACTCCCGCGTACGGCCATCATCGAAGTCGTGCCGACGACGCGCCGTCATCTGTACGGCGAGTCCCACAGTCTGCCACGCGGAATCAACGAGGTCACGGTTGGCGAGGAAGTCTATCTCGAGATCTGGGCGCGGCTGGATTCACTCGATGCCGCCGCATTGGCCTCGGTCTTCGTCGACGTTGAGTTCGATGGGCCGCGGGTGGATGTCATCGATGTCGTGCCGGACAACAAGTTCGGCACGCTGACCTCTGCCGTGGTGAACGAAAAGAGTGGCACGATCACTGATCTCGGGGGCTGTGTGGCTCCTGGGTCTACTGATATCGGTAGCGATGGAACGTGGGTCCGCGTCACGACGGTACGCACACGCGTCCGCAGGGCCGGGACGACGTTCATCAATCTGTACACCACCGGGTCTCTGCGTGGGACTGCGGTCGTCGGCGACTTCGGCGACCTGGGTGGCGCGCAGTTGGACATCGGCCGTGCGATGATCGAGGTCCGCAAGGACGATCGGTCTTCGTCGATTGGAACGCGCAAACAGAAGTAACGTGATACATTGCCGAGCCTGCACGTGTTGCTGGAGACACGTGATCTTGCAACGAGGAGACAAGAGGAATGAAGGCCAATAGTAAGCGAATGATGTGGATAGCGCTGACTGGCGTCGCGATGTCGGCCTGTGGCCTGGCCTCGGCGGCTGATGTCATTCTCAACGAGTACAACGGGGTGCGCAGCGACCGCTGGTTGGATTGCGACGAACCGCCCGCCGATCCCCTGTGCGATACCGACGCGGCAGACAGCTTCTTCGGTCGCGTGGAAGGAAATGGGGGGAACTGGTTCGAAATCGTCGTGATCACGGATCACCTCGACATGACTGGCTGGGATCTCAACTGGGCACAAATTCCCGCTGAGGCCGGCACGTTGACCCTCAGCAACGATCCGCTGTGGAGCGACTTGCGTAGCGGAACGATCATTACGTTCGTCGAGTCGACCACATTAGAGGGCGGATTGGATACGGACGTCAGCTACGACCCGGCAGGTGGCGATTGGTGGATCAACATCAACAGCTTCGACGCCCAGTATGTGACCACCGTAACGAACGTCGTGGGCGACGGCCCGGGGAACTTCTCAGTCGGCAATGATGACTGGCAGTTGACCATAGCCGACGCCGCCGATGCGGTCGTTTTCGGGCCGGCGGGCGAGGGTATTCCCGTGACCGCACCTGGCGTCAATTCGCGCGAGATCTTCAAGCTCGAGGAAGACCCCAGTGACTCGGTGGATCCGGTCAACAGCAACTGGCAGGACGGCACGACGAGTACTTTTGGTTCTGCCAATGTGTGGTCGGGCGGGACGATGAGCCAGGATTTCTCGGCATTGCGCTCGGTCGTGGTCCCCAATACTCCGGTTACGCTGGTTCTGGTGCCCAGGCTGAGCGCCTCGGGCAGCGATACGGGCATCACCTTGCCTTCTTCGCAAACGACATTTGGGCTGAACAGCCCATTCGTCATCGAGGTGTGGGTCCAGACCACTCAGGCAGCGGGACTCTCCTCGGTCTCGCTCGACATGGTCTATGACATCTCGATCCTCAATGTCAACGGTGTGACGCACACCGACCTGTTCGATCAACTGGTCAACAGTTCGTTCGACAATCTCACCGGCAACGTGGATGACCTCAGCGGGTCCGTCGATCCGGCACCGTGTAATGCGGTTGCGTTCAATCCCGTGTGGGGGCGCGTCGCCATTCTGGATGTCGAGGGCATCGCTCTCGGCACGGGCGACGTTTCGACCGCAGACAGCGGCTCGCTGGTTTACGGGACCGCCGTTTGTGGGGTCGGCGACGTCGATTCGGCCGACATCGACCACGACACCATCACACTGGAAATCGATCTGGGGGTCGAACCCTGTACGACGATCGAGGATTGCGCGGATGTATTGCCAGTCGATGGCATTCGTGACGACAATTGTGTGTGGTGGGAATGCACCGATGGCGGCCTGTGTGTCGGCGTCGACGTGGTCTACGCCGACATGGGCGGGCAGTTCGGTTTGTGCCCGCCGGACGGCACGGCGGATGGTAACGATCGCTTCCACGCCCTCAACTGCTTCTCCAACGTCGATCCCGACTTGCCGCCGCCATCGGACTACCCGTGTGAGGCCGCTGCCCCCACGGCATTCAATGTCGATGCGGGTGGCCAGTTCGGCAGCTGCAATCCGGATGGTGTATGCGACGGTAACGACGCCTTCGCGGCCTTGAACGCCTTTGGCAACATGACCACGTGCTCGTGCCCGCTCAATCCGTCTCCCGAGTTTGGCGGCGGTCAGGGTACCGTGGTCGTAGGCCAGAGCGGTCTCACGCTCGTGGCCCGTCAGGACACCGCCCGGCCAGGCGACCTGATCGACGTCGATGTGTACCTCGACGATGCCGTCAAGGATCTGCGTGGCTATCAGTTACATCTCGGCACGATCGGCGGCACCCGTGGAGGGCTCGACCTCATCGATATCTACGTCGCGGCCGACACGTCGGCCGTCTTCGACGGTTTGGCCACGTGGTCGGCGTTCAATATCAAAACCAGTCAGATGGTCGTCGGTATGGATGACGCGGGCGTCAGCATTCCGGGCGGCTACCTGGCCACCTTTACCTATCGCGCCAGCAAAGATGCACAGGGCGCATTCGTCATCGATGTGTTGTACGACGACCCTGCCGGTCTGAACCGGACGTTCCTGTTCCCGACGCCGTCGGGCAGCAAGATCGCCGTGGCCGGCACCACGGCCGCGGAAGTGGTCGTCGGCACCGACAGAAAGCAGAGAACTCGGCGTTAGTCCCACTAGGCCGAACGCTCGATCGCGCCCGGTGGGGCCGTCAATTCAGCTCGTATTTCACGTACGGGCACCTGATGAAGTGGAGATGTCACGATGAAAAGGCTGTGTGTTGTCAGTTGTGCTTGTGCTGCGCTGATGTTGTTCTCCGGACCCGCGTCCAGTCAGTCCAGCCGTCACGAACCAGGCAATCCTGACTCCGTTGACAGAGGCCGACCCGCTTCACTTCAGCAAGAGCCGGAAGTGGCGTTTGCTACGGCGACCGTGGTGAGACAGCCTTATCTTCAGATGGTCACCGATTCATCCATCACCATTCGATGGCGAACCCAGGGCGCGACTGACAGCCGGGTTGAGTATGGCACGACCGAAGGGGTACTGTCGTCGTCCGTGACCGATGCCGCCGTGGTCACCGACCATGTCGTGGAAATCAACGGACTGAGTGCCGGCACGACCTATTACTATAATGTCGGGCAGACCGGCCGAGTTCATGTCGCCGGTAGTCTCAGCCATTATTTTAAAACGGCTCCTGCCGTGGGTTCCCAGGAGCCGTTTACCATTTGGGCGGTGGGCGATGGCGGAAATGGGACAAGCACACAGATCAATGTCATGAATGCCATGCTCACCGAGAATGGTGGTGCATCCCCGGATCTGGCTGTCTATCTCGGTGACATCGCCTACGGTAGCGGCACCGACAGTGAATTCACCAACAACTACTTCGGCCAGTACGGTCCCGTGATTCGCAACACGGTCGTGTGGCCCACACTGGGCAATCACGAGGGCGCGTCGACGACATCCGGTGAGTGCTCGCCCATACCGTGCACGGCCGGCTCCACCGGGCCTTACTATGATGCGTTCACGTTACCTGCCGGTGCCGAGGCGGGCGGCGTCGCCTCCGGAACCGAGGCGTATTATTCGTTCGAATATGCCAACGTCCACTTCATCTCCCTGAATTCCTACGAGGTCAGTCGTTCAGGCACCGGTCCGATGGCGTTGTGGCTTGATGCGGATCTCCTGGCGGTACCCGCATCACAGGACTGGGTTGTCGCCTTCTGGCATCATCCGCCGTACACCAAAGGTACCCATAACTCAGATACCGAGACCGAACTTCGGGAGATGCGCGAGAACATCCTGCCCATCCTCGAGGCGGGCGGCGTGGATCTTGTGCTGTGCGGTCATTCGCACATCTACGAGCGTTCTTACCTGATTGACGGAGCGTACACGACACCGACACCGTCTTTTGCAACCCTGGACTCCGGCGGCAATATTATCGACGGCGGCGACGGGCGACTGGCCGGTGACGGTGCTTACATCAAAACCGCAGGGCAAAACGCCCATGAGGGTGCGGTCTATGTCACGGCAGGCCACGGGGGTCAAGGGACCGGTGGCTCGGCCAATCACCCGGTCATGTACTTCTCCGAGACGGCCAACGGTTCATGCCTCATCGACGTCCAGGACGGTTTGCTCCAGTTGCGCAACGTCAGGGTCGACGGCACCGTAACCGACACTTTTGCGATCCAGAAGGCCGCCAGCTGCGCGATAGATGACGATTGTATGGCACTGGATGGACCGTGCACCGATGGTGTGTGCACTGCGATGCTGTGTGAATCCGTTCCGAAGGCCGACCTGACCGCATGTGATGACGGCATCGCGTGTACCAGCAGCACCGGTGCCTGCGACGCCGGAGTGTGTATTCCTGACAGCGACCTGTGCACTGCCCCAGAGATGTGCAATCCGATTTCGCAAGCGTGCGAAATCCCACCTGCCGACCCGCTGCCCATCGTTGAGGGGGACGTGTGGAAGTATATTGCAGGTTCTGCAGAACCCAGCACGCCGCTCGCCGCCTTGGGCTGGGCTCAGATCGCGTTCGACGATTCGAGCTGGGATCAGGGGCCGAGCGGGTTCGGGTTCGGTGACGGTGACGATGCTACGGATCTGACGAGTGTTATGAGTGGGTTGACGACGTTTTACACGCGTCGACTCTTCGACATAGCCGACCCTGCTCAAGTCCTGGCGCTAACGCTCAGCGTCGACTACGACGATGGATACGTGTGCTACATCAACGGGTCGGAGGTCGCGCGCAGCGCCAGCGCCAGTGCCAGCGGCACGCCGCCGGCGTTCGGTGCAACAGCAACATCACATGAAGCGTCGGGCGGCGATGGCAGCCCACAGCCGGTTGAGATCACTAGCCCGAGCCCGAGTGTTCTGGTCGCCGGGAACAACGTTCTCGCCTGCCACGGCCTCAACACCAGCGACACGAGTTCCGACCTGAGCCTGATCGTGGAACTGTCGGCCGTGACGGCGGATCCCCTGCCGATTTCCGAGGGGGATACGTGGACCTATTTCAAGGGCTTAGCCGAACCAACCCCCGGCGGTGCAACGACTGATTGGACCCCGGTGGGCTTCGACGACTCGACCTGGCTCAGCGGACCCAGCGGATTCGGCTACGCCGACTGTGTCGCGGCCAATCCCGGGACGATTCTTAGTGACATGCAGGGCACGACGGCACCACCGGCGTATGTCAGCGTCTACATCCGCAAGCTGTTCTATGTTGCCGACGCCGCACGCATCGAGACGTTGACCTTGCGCATGAATTACGATGACGGGTTCGTGGCCTACCTCAATGGTGTGGAAGTGGATCGATCCCAAGTCACCGGTACCCCACCCTCGTTCGATACCGATGGGACCAGTCACGAATGTGGGACTGTCGAAGACTTCGTCCTGGATCCGCTGGATCTGGTTACGGGAGTGAACATCCTTGCAATTCAAGGGCACAACGCGGGCCCCAACAGCTCGGATTTTGCGCTGATCCCGGAACTTGTCGCCACGGAGTTCGAGTGCCTCGTGGAAGAAGATTGTGATTCGTTGGACACTGCGTGCACGAACGGGACATGCAACCTCGGCACCAAGACGTGTGAAACGAGTGCCATCAACGAAGGCGGAGCGTGCGATGACGCATCAGACTGCACGGTCACCGACGTCTGTACCGCGGGCGTGTGCGCGGGAACGCTGATCGACTGCGGCAGCCAGGTGTGCAATCCCGTCGATGGCGAGTGTGTCGACTGTGTCGTCGATGGCGACTGCGGCCTGGGCCAGGTATGCGGTGCCGGTAACGTTTGCGAATCGGCTCCGATCATGGCAACTTTCCAGCAGGGAGTGAGCGGTTACACCGGGACAGTGGATACGTTCTTAAATGCGGGGGCGGCCACTGCCAACAATGCAACGACAACGCCACTGGTCGTCGATCTGGCTGCAAACGTCAACCAGATCCTGCTGCGCTTCGATAACGTGTTCGCCGGCAATGGCGGCCCCATTCCAGACGGGTCGACGATTCAGTCCGCAAGTCTGACGATCAACGTCGTGAATGACAGCGCAGCGGGTGCCCTGTTACATCGCATGCTGCAGACGTGGAACGATACGGATAACTGGAATACATGGACAGGCGGCATCCAAGCTGACGACGTTGAAGCGCTCTCGACCGCAGATGTCGTCGAGTCGGGCAGTGCAGTGACGCTGCACATCATCGATGTCACTTCGAGCGTGGCGGCGTGGTCGGCCGGAGCGGCGAACCACGGTTGGGTGTGGCTGCCTCCAGGGACCGATGATTCGTGGCAATTCGATTCTTCAGAAGGAGGCACACCTCCGCTCCTGTCGGTCACCTACCTGGCTCCATCATGCGCATCCGATGCGGAATGTGACGACGGCAACGAGTGTACCGACGACACCTGTAACATCGGTACAGGCGTGTGCGCCAATGTGGCAAACGATGGTAATTCGTGCACTGACGGTATTGCCTGCACCGCTGACGCGTGCACGAGCGGGACCTGCGTCAGCACGGACAACTGTACCGGTGGTGACGTGTGCAACCTGTCGAACGGCATCTGTGAAACGCCAGTTGCCCTGCAGGCCGGCGATGTCATCATCTCGGGATTCCAGGCCAGCGGCAGCGACGAATGGATCGAGTTGTTCAACACGACTTCCGCGCCTGTGGACCTGGATACGTGTGAACTGATTGTGCGCATCGATACGGATGGCAACGGAACCTCTGACCTGGATTGGGAGTTCCCATCGGGACAGCTCAATGGTGAGGCCATCCCGGCCAACGGGTTCTATCTGCTCCGTGAAGGCGCCGGCGGTGATTTCACCGGTGCTCTGGACCTGGCTACGGGCGAGGGTGCGACCCGCGCCGCGAGTATCGAGCTGGTCATCGATGCGGTCCACATGGACTATGTGCTGTACGGCCGTGAGGACCTCGAACCGGGGGCAACGGCTGACGTGCCACCGGGCGATCTGCCGTTCGACGGCTCGACCTTCCCGCGTGCTGAGGTGATCCGCAACTGCGGCGCCCCGGGTGCAGGCGGAACGTGTTCTGCGTCGGGATCGTTCAACGAGGGCGCCACGTTGCGCCTCAGTGCCGATGATCTGTACGCGGGCCACGCGGTCGACGGCCGCTACACCGACGAAGCGACGCTGGGCGACGGCTATGCGGCCGGTGTGTGGACCAGTGCCCACCAGACCACCGGCGGGTCGGCGCCACGCAACTCCTCGTCACCGACCGTCGCGCCGCCGACGTGCAATGACAACGGCGATTGTGACGACGGTAACCCGTGTACGGATGACACCTGCCCTGTGATGGGCGGCATGTGCCTGTTCACCAACGATGACAGCAACGCGTGTGACGACGGCGAGCCGTGTACGGACGACGCGTGTGTCGCAGGCGTGTGCGTCCCTACGCCCGATGATGGAAACAGCTGTTCTGACGGCGTGTTGTGTACCACTGACGCCTGTGTCAGCGGAAGCTGTGTGGGCACCGACAACTGCACGGCCCGCGAGGTGTGCAACCTCACCACAGGGAGTTGCGAGTTGCCGTCATTGATGGCGTCGTTCCAGCAGGGTGTCAGCGGATATGTCGGGACGGTGGATACCTACCTCGAGTCGGCTGATGCGGCGGCGAATAATGCGACCGCCAGTCCGCTGGTCGTCGACCTTGGGCCCGAGCAACATATCCTGATGCGCTTTGAGAACGTTTTCATCTCGGAAGGCGGCCCAGTGCCCAACGGCGCGACCATTGTCAGCGCTTCGCTGACCATCAACGTGATCAACGAGAGTGCCGGTGTCGGCGCCTCCCTCCATCGCATGCTGCAAGCATGGAACGACGCCGACAACTGGAACACGTGGACCGGCGGAATCCAGGCTGACGACACTGAAGCCCTCAGCACGGCCGATGTCAGCAGCAGCAGCGGTACGGGTCTGCATGTCATCGATGTGACCACGAGCATAGCCGCTTGGGCGGCCGGCGCTGCCAATCTGGGATGGGCGTGGCTCCCACCGGGAACAGATAATTCGTGGCAGTTCGACTCTTCCGAAGGCGGCACGCCGCCACTGCTCGAGATCGAGTATCTGCCTTGTGACGTCAATGCCGACTGTGACGATAGCAATGACTGCACGGCCGACACGTGTAATGCGGGCAACTGCGAGTACGCCAACATCAATGAAGGCGGTGGGTGCGACGATGGTGTCAGTTGCACCAGTTCGGAGACGTGCACCAGTGGTGTGTGCGACGGCGGTGTTGACAATTGCCCAGTGGGCCAGTTCTGCAACGGCACATCCTGCGAGCTGCTGCCCAACGTGCCGCCGGACGCGCCGACCAACGAAGCGCCGGCCAACGGCGCGATGAATATTGCGGCCAATCCAAACCTGTGCGTCGACGTGCTGGACCAGAACGGCGATGCGCTGGATGTGACGTTCTATGGGCGCGAGTTCACCACGGGCCCCACGCCGCCGTTTACTCTCATCGCGCTGCCCGATACGCAGTTCTATTCAGAGAATTTCCCCGAGGTATTCAAGTGCCAGACCGAGTGGGTGCTCGACGAAGGAACTTCTGTGTCAGGCAGTTGTCCGTCGACACCCGCCGACACGGACTTCGGCTTCCCGCACGGTCTTGATATCGTGTTCACCACGCAGTTGGGCGACTGCACGCAAAATGGAAACGTCCTGGCTGAATGGCAGAACGCCGAGGCTGCATTGGGCCTCTTCGACCCCGCGGGCGACGAAGAGAAAATGCCGTTTGGTGTAGCGGTCGGCAACCACGACCAGGGCACCGGAAACGGCGATCCCGGTAACCTTTCGGCCCCCGATTCAACGACGACCCTTTATAACCAGTTTTTCGGGGTCAGCCGTTTCCTGGGACGCAGCTACTACGCCGGCTCGTACAACCACTGTGATGATGGCTCGACGTGTAATGTTGACGCGGACTGCACCGGCATCGGTGCCGGGACCTGTCACATCTACAACGACAACCATTATGAGTTGTTCAGCGGTGGTGGGATGGACTTCATCATCATCCACATGGAGTGGGATTCTGCGGCCAGCAGCCCGCTGCGTGACGCCGCACTGGTGTGGGCCGACAACCTGCTGACGACACACGCCAACAGGCGGGCCATCATCGTCTCGCACTTCGTGGTTCAGCCCAGCGGCAATTTCTCGACGCAGGGCCAGGCCATCTACACCGCGCTGAATCATCACCCCAACTGGTTCCTCATGCTGGGAGGGCACCTCAACGAGGCTGCCCGCCGTACGGATCCGGTGGGCCCGGTGGGCGAAAACACATTGACCTCGATCATGTCGGATTACCAGGGTGGGGCCAACGGTGGCAACGGCTGGTTGCGCGTGATGACCTTCGTCCCCGAGGACGATGAGATCGTCGTCACGACCTATTCACCTTTCCTCGATCAGCAGAAGCCGGACACCCCGGCACCGGCGAACTTCGACGCGCACAATTTCGTCATTCCGTACGCCATGGAAGGCGGTTTGCCCTTCCAGAATCTCGGTACGGTCAGCAGCGTCGCCAGTGGCGGCACGGCCTGTGTGAACTGGCCCGCCCGTCAAGCCGGAACGGACTACGAGTGGTACGTCGAGATCTCGGATGGTCAGGACACAACGTCCAGTGCCGGTTCGACGTACACCTTCACAAGTGATGGCGCCTGCGCGAATGATGCGGACTGTGACGACGGCGTGTTCTGCAACGGCGCCGAGACATGCGACAACCCCGGCACGGAGTTGTGTCTGGCCGGGGCCGACCCCTGCCCAGGCCAGTTGTGTGATGAGTCTGGCGATGTGTGTGTCGATTGTGTCACGCCGGGCGATTGTGATGACTCTGATTTGTGCACGGATGATGTCTGCACCGCCGGCACATGCACCAACCCGGCCATCGATTGCAGTGACGGTAACGCATGTACCGACGACGTGTGTACCGCCGGTGTGTGCTCGAATCCGTACAATCCCGTCGGCGGCTGTTGTGACGATGCGGGTGATTGTGCAGATGGCGACGCATGCACGACGGATACTTGTGTGAGCAACGATTGTGACAACGCGGTGGATCCACTGTGCTGCACCGTAGACGGCGACTGTGACGATTCCGATCCGTGCACCGCGGATACGTGCAACACGGCCAATGCCGGTGCATTGTCCTTCGATGGTTCGGACGATCATGTCACGATGGGGGCGGCATCCGGATTGAACACTGCTACCTTTACATTGGAAGCGTGGGTCAACTGGGATGGAGGCGGATCGACTGCCAATACGGGCGGTAGCGGGATTGTCGCCATTCCGGTCGTGACGAAGGGGCGCGGCGAGGCCGATGCCGATGTTCGCGATGCCAACTACTTCTTAGGCATTTTGCCTGGTGGAGTGGTCGCTGCTGATTTCGAAGAACACACGACTGGGCTCTCTCCGGGCCTCAATCATCCGGCCCAGGGGACCACTGTCCTGTCCACCGGCACATGGCATCACATCGCTGCGACCTATGACGGTACGTGTTGGGAAATCTATGTCGACGGAGTTGCAGACCTGGCGGCAGCCAACTGCCCGGCGCAACCGCCGAACTTCGTCAGCACCCAGCACTTTGCGCTTGGAACGGCAATGACGTCGACCGCTGCGGCTGAGGGCCGCTTCTCGGGCCTGATGGACGAAGTCCGCGTGTGGAACCGCGCGCTCAGCGGCGCCGAGATTGCTGCCAACCTCAACCTGGCCATCCTGACGGATCCCGATCTGCTGGGTCGCTGGGGGCTCGATGAAGGGACAGGCACGACGGCCGGTGATTCGACCACGCCGATGGAAGATGGCACGATCGTCAGCGCCACCTGGGAATTGGCCAATCTGCCCAACGTGGGCACTGGATCATGCCAGCTCGATCCCATCGCCGGTTGTTGCAATGTCGACGGTGACTGCACCGACGACGGCAACGCTTGCACTGACGAACAATGCAACGCCAATGTCTGTGAGAGCGTGTACAGCCCATTTGGCGGCTGCTGTACCGGTGACCCCGACTGTGACGACGGCGACGGATGCACGACCGATACGTGCGATGCCGGAAACTGCGTCAATAGTCCGGATGCGCTGTGTTGTGACGAGGATGCCGACTGCGACGACAGTAGCACTTGCACGCTCGATGTGTGTTCACTCGGCACGACGGCCGGCCTGGACCTCGATGGCACGGACGATCACGTGGCGATGGGAACAGCACCGACTCTCGGAACCGCTGAGTTTACGTTAGAGGGTTGGTTCCGATGGGACAATGGTGGCGCGACAGCAAGTTCTGGAAACGGTGGTGTCGTGGGCTATCCGCTCATCTGCAAGGGCGTAGGTGAAGCCGATGGCAACAACCGCGATGCAAATTACTTCTTCGCTATCGAGTCCTCCTCGGGCGCGCTGACCGCCGACTTCGAAGAGGGTGCCGGCGGATCCAGTCCAGGACTGAATCATCCGGTGACCGGCAACACTGCGGTGACCCCCGGTGTGTGGCATCATCTTGCCGTGACCTACGACGGCACGTGCTGGGAGCTATACCTTGATGGCGTGGCGGATACAACGGGGACCAACTGCCCCGGTGAACCGCCCAGAGCAGACAGCATCCAGCACTTTGGCATCGGTGCGACGCTCACCTCGACCGGATCCCCTGAAGGTGCGTTCGACGGCAAGGTCGACGAAGTGCGGGTGTGGAGCCGCGCCCTGAGTCAGGCCGAAATCGCAGCCGGCATGAACGCCACGATCACCACGGCACCCGATCTGCTGGGACGCTGGGGGCTGGATGAGGGCACGGGAACGACTGCGGCCGACTCGGCCGGCAGCACCCCGGGGACGCTGGCCAACGGCGCGCTGTGGGAAACCGGCGACCTGCCGGGCTTGACAGCCGATTCATGTGTGTACATCGCCGAAGCAGGATGCTGCACCGTTGATGGTGATTGTGACGATGCCGATGTGTGCACGACCGACACATGCAACGCGGGAACGTGCGAGTTCGCGCCCATTGGCGGTTGCTGCAGCCTCGATAGTGAATGTGTCGATTCCGATCCGTGTACAGTTGATACCTGCGATACGAATACGTGTAGCAATGTCCTCGACCCGCTGTGCTGTGCCGATGACGGTGATTGCGATGACAGTGATATTTGTACAACGGACTCGTGCGCAGTGGCGAATAGCGCAGCAATCGCGTTCGATGGTGTCGACGATTACGTCGATCTCGGGAACGACCCGACGATCACGGATTACGGAACGGGCAGCTTCACGGTCGAGGGGTGGTTCTACCTCAACTCGGCTCCGGCTACGTGGGAAGGCATCTTCCGCCATGGGCGGCAGGGGCCGAACTCGCAGGTCGCTGTACAGTTCGCCAGTGGCCTGCTCACCGTTTCAGTCGAGGATACGAGCGGGAATCAGGCCGATACGCCGGGGCAGACGTTCTCACTGAATACCTGGCATCATTTTGCGGCGGTTATCGATCGATCAGCCGATCAGGCGCGCATGTATCTCGACGCCGGCACACCGACCACGGTGACCGGTGGCTGGGGCGCGAATCCGATCTCGAGCACTGACAACGTCGTGCTCGGCGAGGCCCGCGGAACGACCGGTACACTGATCGCGCCGCTCGATGGCATGATCGACGAGATCCGCATCTGGGATCACGCCCGCACGCCGGCCGAGATCCTGGCCAACAAGGACATCCAGATCGTGTCGGCCCCGGGGCTGTTGGCCCGCTATGGCTTGAACGAAGCCGCCGGCACGACGACGACCGATTCGGTCGGCGCGCTGGCCGGCACATTGGAGGCCGGTGCCAGTTGGGAGACGTCTAACCTGCCAGACTTGGGCGACGGCTCCTGCCAGTTCGATCCCATTCCGGGATGCTGCGAGGTCGATGGCGATTGTCCGGACGATGGCAACGCCTGCACCGATGAAACATGCAACGCCAATGTCTGTGAAACTGCATACAATCCGACTGCCGGGTGCTGCAGCGCCGACAGCGACTGTGATGACGGCGATGCATGTTCGGACGACACGTGTAACGCGAACAACTGCAGCAACACGGTTGATCCGCTGTGCTGCGATGTGGACGCCGATTGTGATGACAGCAACGTCTGCACAACGGATACCTGCAGCACCAACGATGCCGCACTGTCCTTCGACGGTTCGAACGACCATGTTACGATGGGACCCGCGACGGGTCTCAATGCAGCGCAGTTTACGCTTGAGACGTGGTTCAAGTGGAACGCCGGTGGCTCGACGGCCAGTACCGGCGGCGGCGGCGTGGACGCCTACCCACTGGTGACCAAGGGCCGCGGCGAATCCGAGGCCGCAACACTCAACTGCGCGTACTTCCTGGGCATCCTGGCCACGGGTGAGTTGGCCGCTGACTTCGAAGAGCACGGAACCGGCACGACCGAGGGGCTGAACCACCCGGTGACCGGGACCACCCAACTGACCGCCGGCGACGGCGTGTGGCATCACGCGGCCGTGACCTACGACGGCTCCTGCTGGCAGTTGTACCTCGACGGTGTCGCGGATACGCCGGGCACGACCTGCCCGGGTGAACCGCCTGATTTTGACAGCATCCAGCACTTCGGTCTGGGGACGGCGTTCAATTCGTCCGGGGCAGCCAGTGGGCGACTGTCCGGCCTCCTGGACGAAGTCCGTGTGTGGGATCATGCGCGCAGTGGTGCCGAGATCCTCGCAGACATGAATTCACAGATCATCTCAGCGAGCGGTCTGCTCGGACGTTGGGGTCTCGACGAGGGCAGCGGTTCGGCAGTGGCTGATTCGACGGCTCCGGCTGAGGATGGCACGATCGTCGGCGCCGCTTGGGAATTGGCCGATCTGGCGCCGATCGACAGCGCGTGCCTCTTCGAGCTCATTCCAGGATGTTGCAATGTGGCCGGCGACTGCCCCAGCGACGGGAACGCCTGCACGGATGAGACATGCCTCGCCAACGCCTGCGCGAGCACTTACAACCCGACCGCGGGGTGCTGTGTGAGCGACAATGATTGCGACGATGGTGATGGATTGACGCTGGATACCTGCGATAGCGGCGACTGCAACAACACCCCGGTTGTGCCGTGTTCGAGCGATGGAGAGTGCGACGACAGCGAGTTGTGCACCGACGATGTCTGCGCGACATCCAGTAACTCCGCGCTGCTGTTCGATGGCGCGGGCGACCATGTTGCGTTCGGCGCGAGCGCCGCACATCCGGAGCTGAGCCTGTCCGTGTTCACCATCGAAGCGTGGTTCCGCCGTGACGGCGCGGGCAATCCGACGAACATCGGTGATGGGGCCAGCGATTCTGAGGCCATTGTGGCCAAGGGCCGTGGCTCGGGAGAGGGCGGCAATAACGATTTCAACTACTTCCTTGGCGTCCGTCAGGGTACGACGACCCTGGTCGGTGATTTCGAAACCGACGACAACGGGGCAGGTCACCGCGTGGACGGCACGACGCCCTTGGTCACCGGCCAGTGGTACCACGGAGCGCTGACGTATGACGGGAGCGTCCTGACGCTGTATCTCGACGGCCAAGTCGAGGATACCTTCGTGACCAGCGATGCGCCCGAAGCACAAAGCGTGCTGCCGTTCTCGATCGGTGCGGCGTTCGACACATCGACGGATGACGGCAACTGGAATGGCGCCATCGACGAAGTGCGCGTGTGGAGCGTCGCCAGAACACAAGGCGAGATTCAGGCGGACATGGACGCCCAGATCCTCTCCGCGACCAATCTCGTTGGTCGGTGGGGCTTCGAAGAGGGCGCGGGAACGTCTGCCGGGGACAGTACCGCCAGCGCCAACGACGGCACGCTCGCCGGGGACACCGCATGGATCACCAGCGGGTTGCCCATCATGGACGGGTTCTGCGCCAACACGCCGATCGGCGACGGCGGCGCGTGCGATGACGGCAGTGAGTGCACCACGGGTGAAACATGTACCGGCGGTGTGTGTGGCGGAGGCACGTTCGGTTGCGATGACGGCAACCCGTGCAATGGCGTCGAGACCTGCAATGTTGATATGTGTGATCCGGGCACGCCGATCTCGTGTCCCGCCGGAGATGTGTGCGACCCGGCTAACGGTGTGTGTGTGACGCCCGTCTGTGAGACCTTCCAGCAGGGCGATGGCAACTCGTACAGCGGTACGGTTGACACCTACGTGTTCGGAACGCAGGACCAGGGCACGAATTTCTCAGCGGATGTCGAAGTCCGCCAGGACCTCGACAATACCCGCCACGGCCTGCTGTATTTCGGCAACGTTTTCGTGTCGGAAAGCGGTCCGGTGCCCGATGGTGCGACCATTGACCTGGCCACGTTGACCTATGTGGTGACGGACGCCAACGCCAGCGGTCCGAACGGCTGCGCATTGCACCGCATGATACAGCCATGGGTGCCCGATGCGGCTACGCTGACGTGGAACAGCCTCGTGGGCGGAGTCCAGCCAGACGGCGTCGAAGCCGAGGTCACACCTGACGTCACCGGCACGCCACTGGCTCCGACTGTTCCGGGCGCGCACGCCGTGGATGTCACGACCAGCGTCGCGGCATGGTCATCCGGCGTGCCCAACGAAGGCTGGGTGTTCCTGCCACTCGACAACAACGGCTACTTCTTCTCGTCGTCCGAAGGGCTGACCCAGGCTGATCGACCGCATCTGGAAGTCTGCTATCTGCCGCCCCCCGAATGCGTCGTCGACCTCGATTGCGATGACAGCGACCCGTGCACGGCGGATGCGTGTGTGCTCAATGTCTGTGAGCACTCGGATGACGACGGCGTGGCGTGCGACGACGGTGTGTTCTGCACCACCGGTGAGACGTGTCTGGCCGGCAGTTGCGGCGGCGGCGTGACGACCGACTGCAGTGACGGTGATCCGTGCACGGCCGATATTTGCAACCTGGGCACGGACATGTGCGAGAATCCCGATGATTACACTGTTGACGTCTTCGTCCAACTCGAAGGCCTGAGTAACGCTGTCACTCGCGATGTCACCTTCGTCATGAGCGATTGTGCTCCAGTGACTTTGTCCGTCGACTTCGATAGCTCGGGCATGTCCACCGGTACCGATGGGATGGGCCTGGGCATCCAGCTCAGCGCCGATCCCCTGTCTACGGAGATCAGCGCGGTTGAAGGACATACGTTGCTGCGGGTTCTGCCGCTGTCCTTCGGAACGTGCCCGGCAATCGCGGACTTTACGGGCGCCGACAGCCTGCGCGCTGGAGATTTCCAAACTGCAACAGCATTCCAGGACAATCTCGTCGATATCGTAGACTTCACGATCCTGTCGGTGGCCTGGCTGGCGCCAGTAGATCCGAATTCCTCTCTTGGTGCCGATATCAACGGCGACGGGAACCAGGCCAGCGCCGATTTCACCGCAGTGTTGATCAATTTCTTCGAGAGTGGCGACGTCGATATTACTTGTCCGGAGCCTCTGAATGGTGACGGAAAGGGTCCACGGCTCTCAGTACGCGTTGACAGTCTCGACCTGAAGGATGCCGACTACGCTGACATGAACGACGATGGTGTGATCGACGTTCGTGACATTCGGGCACTCACCGAAGAGTTCAACATGAAACTTGGTCCAGTTGCGGAGCAGAAACTGCGTGACATGGAAGATCTTTATCATCGTGCCAAGTCAGACACAAAGCGTTCGTCCCGGCGCTAATGCGGGCCGTTCGTGAGATAGACGCACACTGTGGGCTGCGGTGCACGGTTGCGGGAATAGAAGTATGAATCAAGGAGCCTTCGTCATGAAGTTCAATAACACGTGGCTGAGCTGTGCAACACTGTGGGGTGTGGTCGTTTGTCTGCCGTCAGCCCTTCATGCTCAAACGAGCCTGCTGTTGCGGACCGGCTCAGAACCCGGCGTGCTGTCCGTCGAACAGGGCCAGACATTCGATATCGAGCTTCAGACTGCGGATCTGGCCTTGAGCGGTACGGGCAACGTCGTCGGCGTTCAGGCCCTCATTGGCTTCGATGATGTTGCTCTGGAGCTCCTCGATATTACCGAGAACGGTGCCGACAACTGGACGCTGGTGTCAGAAATTGTCAGCGGCGGTGACATTACCTACGCGGCCGGCATTGCCCTCGGAGGCTCCATTTCTACCGACGGCGTCGTTGCAACCTTGCAGTTTCGTGCGCTGATGCCGGGCACGACAAACGTGACGTTTCGCCCTGACCGTGGCGTGTCCACGCGCATCACCTATGATGATGCTTCGTTCGTACTTCCGACTGCGGTTCCATCGGGTGACATCGATATTCCTTTGTGCGCTGTAGACGGGGATTGCGATGATGGGGATGTATGCACGGCCGACTCGTGCAGCGGCGTGAATCCCGGGGCACTGTCGTTCGACGGCAGCGACGACTACGTCGATCTCGGCAATGACGCGACCATTTCAGATTTCGGAACCGGCAGTTTCACGATCGAGGGGTGGTGCTATCTCAATTCCGCGCCCGCCACGTGGGAAGGGATTTTCCGCCACGGTCGTCAGGGCGCGTTCTCCCAGGTGGCCGTCCAGTTTGCCAGCGGCCAGCTCACCGTGTCGGTCGAGTCCACGGCCGGCGGCCAGGTCGACACACCGGGTCAGGCATTCTCGCTCAACACCTGGCATCACTTTGCTGCGGTCATCGATCGTTCCGCAAACCAGGTCCACATGTATCTCGACGCAGGAGCACCCACAACCGTGGCGAGTGCGTGGGGCGCGAACCCTATCTCCAGTGCGGACGACGTCGTGCTCGGCATGGCCCGTGATTCGAGCGGTACGCTCTTCGCGCCGCTCGATGGGTTGCTCGACGAGATTCGTATATGGGATCACGCCCGCACGCCGGCTGAGATCCTGGCCAACAAGGACGTTGAAATCACGTCAGCTCCAGGGCTCATCGCCAGGTATGGCCTGAACGAAGCCGCGGGCACGACAACGACCGATTCGGTCGGGGCGCTGGTCGGTAATCTCACCAACGGCACGGCCTGGGAAACAGCCAACGTTCCCGATCTTGGCGTTGGATTCTGCAGTTTCGACGCAATTGCCGGCTGCTGCATCGTCGACGGTGACTGCGCGGATGACGGCAATGCCTGCACGGACGAGGAATGCAACGCAAATACATGTGAATCGATTTACAGCCCGACACCTGGCTGCTGCACCGTTGACGCCGACTGCGACGACGGTGTCGTGTGCACGGTCGATACCTGCGGGGGGGGCGGCATCTGCGACAACACCGTGGATCCACTGTGTTGCACAACGGATGGCGAGTGTGACGATAGCAATCCATGTACCGCGGATACGTGTGACCCCGGCAACGTGTCAGCCTTGTCCTTCGACGGTTCGAACGACCATGTGACCATGGGCACGGCCCTGGGTCTCAATGCCGCTACGTTCACGCTCGAGACATGGTTCCAGTGGCACTCAGGTGGCTCGACCGCGAGCACCGGGACTGGTGGCATCAGCGCCTACCCGCTCGTGACCAAGGGCCGTGGGCAGTCCGAGGATCCTACGCTCAACTGCGCCTATTTCCTGGGCATCTTGCCTTCAGGTGAACTGACAGCGGACTTCGAGGAGCACGGCACCGGGACGACGGGTGGTTTGAATCACCCCGTGACCGGGACCACGGCTCTGACCCCCGATGACGGCCAGTGGCATCACGCTGCTGTGACCTATGATGGCAATTGCTGGCAACTCTACCTCGACGGTGTCGCCGACACGCCGGGCACGAACTGCCCCGCTGAGCCGCCTGACTTCGACAGTATCCAGCACTTTGGCCTCGGGACCGCTTTCACGTCGACGGGCGCAGCTCAGGGCCGCTTGTCCGGTCTGTTGGACGAAGTGCGCGTCTGGGATCACGCCCGAAGTGGGGCCGAGATCCTCGCCGATATGAACGCGGTGATCCCCTCCGCGACCGGCCTGCTGGGGCGTTGGGGTCTGGATGAGGGAGCCGGGACGACTGCAGCCGATTCGACCACCCCGGCCGAGGACGGCACAATCGTCGGTGCCGCTTACGTCAACTCCGATCTGGTCAACATCGGGACTCCCAATACGTGTATCAATGACGACCTGCCCCTCGGCGAATCGTGCACCGACGGCGACGCCTGCAATGGTGAGGAAGTGTGTGACGGCGCCGGCACCTGTCAGGCGGGGACGAATTATGATTGCGATGATGGAAACCCGTGCACGATCGACTCGTGCATGTCCATGAATGACGCAGCGTTGTCCTTCGACGGCAGTGACGATTACGTCACCATGGGGCCAGCACCGACGCTCAATACCGCAACCTTTACGGTGGAAGCATGGGTGCAATGGGGCGGCGGCGGATCGACCGCCAACACCGGCGGTGGTGGATTCCTGGCCTATCCGATGGTGACCAAAGGCGTTGGAGAATCCGAGACCGATGGTCTGAACCTGAATTACTTCCTGGGTATTGTCCCTGCCTCAGGCAACGTCCTTGGAGGTGACTTCGAACAGGATGCAGGTGGTGGGTCAGCCACCGGCCAGAACTTCCCGGTGCTGGGGACGACCCCGGTCAGTACAGGCCAATGGCACCACGTGGCCATGACCTACGACGGCACGTGCTGGGAGCTGTACCTGGATGGTGTTGCGGATACCGATGGGACGACCTGTCCGGGTGAAGATCCCGATTTCGACACGGCTCAGCACTTTGGATTGGGAACGGCTCTCAGCTCTACCGGAGCACCGAGTGGTGCATTCGATGGCCTGATCGATGAAGTCCGTGTGTGGGATTACGCGCGCAGCGCTTCTGAAATCGCAGAGGGACTCCAGCGCAAGATCGACACGGCACCGGGCCTGATCGGCAGATGGGGTCTTGAAGAGGGAGCCCTGCTGGTTGCAGCTGATTCAACTGCCAACGGCAATGACGGGACGCTGACCAATGGTGTCGCGTGGCAAACCGTCGATCTGGTCGGCATGGTTGTGTGCACCAACGACGCGACAGCGGCGAACGGTCTGTCATGTGATGATGGTGCGTTCTGCACGACCGGCGAGACATGCACGGCCGGTGCCTGCGGAGGCGGTGGTCCGACGGACTGCAGCTCGGCGTCGGACCAGTGCAACACGGGCGTATGCAACGAAGCGACCGATCAGTGTGACCCGGATCCGGCCCCACATGAGGCTGATCCGTGTGATGATGGTGAATTCTGCACGACCGGTGAAACGTGTACCGCCGGTGCCTGTGATGGTGGCACGTTGACGGATTGCACGATCTTAGACGACCAGTGCAATACGGGTGTGTGTAACGAGACCACGGACCAGTGTGAACCCGATCCGGTCCCGCATGAGGATGATCCGTGCGACGACGGTGCGTTCTGTACGACCGGTGAGACTTGTACTGCCGGTGTCTGCGATGGTGGCGGCTTGACGGATTGCAGCTCCGAGACGGACCAGTGCAACACAGGTGTATGCAATGAGATCGCCGATCAGTGTGAACCGGACCCGGCTCCACACGAAGGCAATGCGTGTGACGATGGCAGCCTGTGTTCGACGGTGGACGTCTGTGGCAGCGGCGTGTGTCTTGGGACCACCCCGCTGGTGTGTGATGATTCCAACGACTGCACGGACGATTCCTGTGTTCCAGCTACGGGCTGCGTCTTTACCGACGATGACAGCAACGCATGTACTGACAACAATGCGTGCACTGCCGATGAGTGTCTGTCGGGCACGTGCGTCAGTACGCCCGACTTCGATTGCGATGATGGTGATCAATGTACCATCGACACCTGTGATCCGTCGGACGGTTCGTGCATCAACGATACTGTGGCGGCCGAAGGCCAGGGGTGCGATGATGGCGACCTGTGCACGCTGTCAGACACCTGTCAGGGCGGCGCGTGCGTCGGTGTGGTCAACACGTGCGATGACGGCGATCAGTGCACGGTCGATACGTGTAACGCGGGAGACGGCAGCTGCACGAACGATGCCGCCGCTGCGAATGGCATGACATGCAGTGACGGACTGTTGTGCACCAATCCCGACACCTGTAACGCCGGCGTGTGCGAGGGCGTTGCCATCCTGTGCGACGATCTCAACTCATGTACTGATGACGCCTGTAACCCGGGAACCGGGACGTGTGATTTCGTTCCGAACACAGGCAACAGTTGCACGGACAACAACGCCTGTACTGAGGATGTATGCGACGCGGCGGGTGACTGCATCAGCACGGTCGATGTCTTCTGTAACGACGGCGAGGTGTGTACGATCGACAGTTGTGATCCCGGGACCGGCACCTGCATCTTCGATGGGGCGGCCGCCGACGGCAACGCGTGCGACGACAGTGATGAATGCACGCAGACCGACGCGTGTGACGGGGGCGCGTGCGTTGGGACCAATCCGGTCGATTGCGATGATTCCAATGTATGTACCGTCGACAGCTGTGATTCAGGCGACGGCAGCTGCATCAATGATGGTGCCCCGGTCAACGGCGACCCCTGCGACGATGGCAACCCGTGCACCGAGACCGACATGTGCGACGGTGCTGGAGCGTGCGTTGGTTCGACTATTCCCGGATGCATCCAGTGTACGGTCGATGGCGATTGCGAGGACAATGATCCGTGTACTGTGAACACGTGCAACGTGGATACCTGTGATTTCAGCGTACCCGCACCTGACACCACGCCGTGTGATGATGGTAATTTCTGTTCGGTGAACGACGAATGCACTGCCGGCGTGTGCGGCGGTGATGCTCGCGACTGCAGTGCCGAGGACGATCAGTGTAACCTCGGTGTGTGTAACGAAGGCCTGGACCAGTGTGAACCGCAGCCGGCCAATGAAACAGATCCGTGCGATGACGGATTGTTCTGCACGACCGGCGAGACGTGTAACGCCGGTGCCTGCGATAGCGGCACGCTGACGGATTGCACCACCTTCGACGATCAGTGCAATGTGGGCGTATGTAACGAAGGCCTTGGCCAGTGCGAGGCTGCTCCGGCTAACGAAGGTCTCGGCTGCGACGATACCTTGTTCTGTACGGTCTCCGACACATGTCTGTCCGGGGCCTGCGTGGGGTCCGCCCGCGACTGCTCTGCGTTCGACGACCAGTGCAACACGGGCGTGTGCAACGAAGGTTTGTCAACCTGTGAAGCGCAGGCCGCCAACGAAGGCCTGGGCTGCGATGACGGCCTGTTCTGCAACGACGGCGAGACCTGTCAGGCCGGTGCGTGTACCGGTGGTGGGCCGACCGATTGCGATGACAGTGACCCGTGCACGGCCGACTCCTGCAACGAAACCCTGAATGTGTGTGAAGCATCGAACCTGGTCGAGGTGGATGTCACTCTCGAACTTGAAGGGTTGGGGACAGCCGTGGTCCGTGACGTGACCTTCGTCATGACCGACTGCGGTGTGCTCACGGATACGCGGACCGAACCCGTGGCGTTTGACGGGGCGGGGCTGGGTGCGATCACGCTGACTGATGTCGATCCGGCCATGCTGTCGATCAGTGCGGTCGAAGGTCATACCTTGCGACATGTCCTGCCGCTGAGCTTCGTGGCATGTGTGGCCACCGCAGACTTTACGGGTGCCGATCGCTTGTTGGCCGGCGACTTCCACACCGCGTCCGTGCCCAAGGACAACTTCGTCGATATTTCCGACTTCGCCATCGTATCCGCCAACTGGCTCGAGTTCGTCGACGATTGCGATGGCGATCTCGGTACGCCTGACGCACAATGTACGCAGGGGGCTGATGCGACTGGGGACGGATTGCAGAGTTTGCCCGACTTCTCTGCCGTACTCGTGAATTTCTTCCTGGTGGGCGACGACGAGGATCTGTGTCCCGAGCCGATCGCAGGGAACGGACCGCGGAGCATGATTTCGGTGAACGACCTGAAACTGGAGAAGTATCTGCGGGCGGATCTCAATCGTGACGCCATCATCGATGCCCGTGACATGGCCGAGTTTGCCCGACGCTACAAGCTGCGGTTGACGCGGTCCGAGGCACACAAGCTTCAGGAACTCGAGGAGGATGCCGAGTACGAAGCGCTGGAGCTGAAGGGCCAGTCGCAGAAGAGTCGGTAATGGAATATGCGCCAATTTCGATCAGTCGGACGGTGTTCGACAACCATCTGTGTCCTGGTCGTTGGGGTAACACTCTGTTGTGCCCGAGGAGCTGGAGCGGGCACGTGTAGCACGGATGGCGACTGCGCCGATGGCGATCTGTGCAACGGCATCGAACTGTGCGATGCAGGCAACTGCGTGCTGGGCACGCCGCCGGTCTGCGACGACGCCAATGCGTGCACGGACGACAGTTGTGACGCGGTGCTGGGCTGCCAGAACGTGCCCAACACTGCGGCGTGTGATGATGCCGACGCGTGCACTGAAAATGATGTGTGCGGCGGTGGCGCGTGCGGCGGTACGCCGGTGGATTGTTCGGATGGCGATGCCTGTAACGGCGCCGAGGTGTGCGCCGCCGGCGTCTGCGGGCCGGGCACACCGCCCGACTGCGACGACAGCAATGCGTGTACCGACGACAGCTGTGACATCCTCCTGGGCTGTCAGAATACCCCCAACGATGCCAACAGTTGCGATGACGGTAGCGCCTGCACGACCGAGGTATGTAACGCAGGTGCCTGTGATATCACCGACAACACACCGGCCGGGTCGTGTTGCAATCCGGCCGACGCCACTCTGACGCCCATCGATGATGGTGACGCGTGCACCAATGATGTGTGCGATGCGTTGACCGGCCAGGTCACTCACCCTGATAACTATGATCCCGCAAACGAGTGTTGCGACTCGCTGACAGGCACGGCCACCGTCATCGATGACGGCGACCAGTGTACGGAAGATGTGTGCAATCCGGATGGCTCCGTCGACCACACTGTCGTCGATATCCCGTGCGTCGACGGCCTCGCTTGTACGGAAAATGACATGTGTTCGGCAGGCGTGTGCGCCGGGACACCCATCGGTGGGTGCAGTGGTGTGTTCATTACCGAGCTGATGTACCGCCCGATCGGCGACTTGGAGGAGGGCGAATTCCTCGAGCTGTACAATGGCGGACTCGTGGCTGTGGATCTGTCGGACTGGTCGTTCGATGGCATCGATTTCGTGTTCCCACCGGCGACGCTGCTGGCATCCGGGGGCTATCTGGTGCTGGCGGACGATGCCGTCACATTCTCGTCGACCTACGGCTTCGCAGCTGATTTTGAGTACAGCGGCCAATTGGCCAACGGCGGTGAAATCGTGCAGCTGTTCGATGCAGGTTTTGCGCTCATCGATGAGGTCATCTATAAGGACACCGGGTTGTGGCCCATCACGCCCGATGGCGAGGGCCCGTCGCTGGAACGCATCGATCCTTTGGGAGCGGGCGATGATCCACGCAACTGGCACGCCTCGAATGATGTGGCTGGCCACACGGCCGGAGCACGAAACAGTGTCGACAGCACCGTGCTGCCGCCATGGATCTCTGCAGTCACCCACCCGGATGATCCGCCGCCGGCAACCGATCTGGACATCACGGCCACGGTCGAAGATGCGCTGACCGTCGACATGACCTATGTCATCGATTTTGGCTCCGAGGTGACCGTGCCCATGCTCGACGATGGCCTCAGTGGTGACGGGGCGGCCGGCGATGGCGTGTATGGCGCGACCATCCCGGGGCAGGTGGCCCAGACCCTCGTGCGCTTTCGGGTGACGGCCAGCGACGCCAACGGCGCGATCACCTGGCCGCGTGACGACGACACCATCAACTACGACGGCACGATGGTCTTCGATGCGGCACTGTCATCAGCGTTGCCCATCGTCCACTGGCTCATGGATCCGGACGACTTTGCTGCGGCGTTGGCCCATAAGTTCACCGATCTGCTCGAGCCGGCCGTGCTGTACTACAACGGTGTGCTGTACGACAACATCCGCGTGCGCGTGCGTGGCCAGAGCTCGCGCGGTTATCCCAAGAATCACTGGAAAGTGCGGTTTCCGCAGGGCCACGATTTCTTCGATCCGGCGCTGCTGGCCATTCCCGTCGATCAGTTCAATATGCAGAGCAGCTACTCGGACAAGAGCTATGTCCGTGAGGTCCTGTCTTACGAGACATTCCGTGATGCCGGGACACCGTACAATCTGGCGTTCCCCATTCGTGTTCAACAGAACGGCCAGTTTTTTGGTCTGTTCATTTTTCTAGAGTCCATGGACGATGACTACCTCGAACGCAATGCCATCGATCCTGACGGTGCGTGGTACAAAGCGTTCAGCGATTGCCGCTCCGGATCGCTGAGTTTCATTACCAACAGGTATGAGAAGAAAACCCGCCTCGAGGAGGACCACTCGGACCTTCATGCCTTTCTGGGACAGATCAACAGCCTCAGCGGTCCGGCGTTGACCGACTACCTGTTCGACAATGTCGATATCCCCGGGATGATCAACTACCTGGCGGCCAATTGTGTCATTCACAACAACGATCAACCGGCCAAGAACTACTTCATGTATCGCGATACGGCGGGCACGGCCCGGTGGGTCATGCATCCATGGGATATGGATCTGACCTTTGGGCGTAATTTCGGTGCGGGCGGTGGTGTGCTCAGTGATGGCATCTGGGCCGACGACGACATGCCCCATCCGACCAACGCCCTGGTGTCACCAAGTCACCCGCTGTTCGGCGACACCAATCATCGGAAATGGGACAACCTGTGGAATCGCTTCATCGATCGTGTGCATGGGGAGCCGCGCATCCGCGACATGTACCACCGCAGGCTACGTTCACTCATGGACGAGGTGCTTGTCGACGGGCATTACGAATCGAGAATCGATGAGTTGGCCGCGCTCATTGCTCCGGAGGCCGGCCTGGACGCGGCCGCGTGGGGGCAGTACGGCCAGGATCAGACACTGACGGAAGCGATTGATATTCTCAAAGACGATTATCTCGCGGTGCGGCGGACACACTTGTTCGGCACACATCAGGTGCCCGGCGAGATACCAACGGCGCAGTCCCCCGGGTTGCCCGTGGTCATCAATGAGTTGATGTATCATCCGGCGACCGACGGTGAGGACGAGTTCATAGAACTGTACAACCCGTCGACACTCGAGTCCGTGGATGTGTCAGGCTGGCGCCTCGACGGTGTCGGGCTGACGCTGCCCGGCGGGTCGGTCATTCTTCCCGAAGACTACCTGCTCGTCGTCCGCAACGATGTCATGTTCCGCGCGACCTACGGCAGCGGTCATTTCGTGGCAGCGGAGTACAACGGAGCGTTGGATAATTCGGGCGAAGTCATCCGCCTGCTGGACCGCAATGGCCTGGTGGTCGACGAGGTGTTGTACGACGCCGTGTTCCCGTGGCCGGTCGACGCCGACGGCACGGGGCCTTCGCTCGAACTCATCGATCCCAGTGAAGACAACAACCGCGTTTCGAATTGGGCCGCGAGTCTTGCGGCCGGGGGCACGCCGGGAGCGACCAACAGCGTCGGGGGAACGGTGGCGGCTGTGGCCGCGCTGCATATCAACGAAGTGTTGCCCGTCAATAACTCGAGCCTGTCCGACGAGCAGGGGGATTTTGATCCGTGGGTCGAGATTTACAATGCCGGGCCGTCGACTGTCGAGCTGACCGGACTGTTCCTCAGTGATGATTTCGGCATCGTGGATCAGTGGGCCTTTCCGGCAGGCCTCACGCTGTGTGGCGGCGAATGGCTCATTGTGTGGTGTGACAACGAGGTGGGCGAAGGACCGCTGCATTCCAACTTCACGCTCAACCCGGCCGGGGGCGCGGTCGCATTGTTCGATGGGGCGGGCCAACTGGTCGACTACCTGCTCTACGACGCTTTGGCTGCCGATGTGTCCTACGGCAAACTGCCCGATGGTGGGTCGTTCCGCAGCCCGTTCCTGACGGCCACGCCGCTGTCCTCGAACCAGCCCAATAACGCCGGGCTGATTCTCAACGAATACAATGCTGTCCGGGCCGACCGCTACCTGGGCTCCGATGACTTCGAGGGTGATGATGCGGAGGACACCTTCTTCGGGCGTGTTCAGGGCAATGGTGGAAACTGGTTCGAACTCGTTGTGACTGTCGACCACCTGGACATCCGCAACTGGCAGTTCGTGTGGGTCGAACAGATCGACACGGGTACGCTGACGGTCAGCAACGATCCATTGTGGAGCGATTTGCGCAGTGGGACGATCCTGACCTTTACGGAATCGACCACCGCCGGGGGCGGACTCGATACGGACGCCAGCTATGATCCGAGCAGCCGGGACTGGTGGATCCATATCAACAGTTTCGACGCGCAGTATGTCACCACGGTCACGAATGTGCCGGGTGACGGCCCGGGCAATTTCTCGGTAGGCAATGACGATTGGCAGCTCACGATTCTCGATGATACCGCGGCGGCGGTCTTCGGTCCGGCCGGCGAGGGCATCGGCGATGCCAGCGGGGTCAACAGTCGCGAAGTGCTCAAACTCGAAGAGGACCCCGGCCCTGCGATTACCGCGCTGTCCAACTACAACGATGGTACGTCGAGCACGTTTGGAAGTCCGAATCTGTGGAGCGCGGGCGCGACTGTTCAGGACTTCACCGCATTGCGCAGCATCGTACCACCGCCTTGTGTCTCACCTGTCGAGTGCGCCGATGGCAATCCGTGTACTGACGACGATTGCGTCGGCAGCGTGTGCACGCATGTCGCCAATACCGCCGGTTGTGACGATGGCGATGCCTGCACCCTGGGCGATGTGTGCTCCGGCGGTGTGTGTACCGGCAGCGTACAGCCCGGGTGTTGCTCGTTCGATTGCGACTGTGACGATGGCAACTCCTGTACTCAGGACACCTGCAGCTCAGGGCTGTGCGACAATACGACTCTACCGGACAATGACCCGTGCGACGATGGTGACGCGTGCACGGCTGGCGACACGTGCTCGGCAGGGATGTGTACTGGTGTGGCCGTTGATTGCACGGGTCTCGACGAAGACTGCCTGATGGGTCAATGCAATCCGGCGACAGGAGCGTGTGAAGCAGTCATTATCAACGAGGGCATGACGTGCGACGACAGTCTGTTCTGCACCACCGGCGAAACCTGCACCGCCGGTGTGTGCGGAGCGGGCGTCGCAACAGACTGCACATCGTTGGACACCGCGTGCACCCAGGGTGTGTGTGACGAGGATGCCGACGCGTGCGTTGAGCAGAATGTCAATGAGAACGGCCCCTGCGAGGACGGGCTGTTTTGCACCATCGGCGACATGTGTGCGGCGGGCACGTGTCTCAGCGGTTCCGCTCGGGACTGTTCCAACGCCGATGGTCAGTGCACGCTCGGAACATGTGACGAAGGCTTGGACGCGTGTGTTCCATCTCCGGCCAATGAAGGGCTGGGTTGCGACGACGGTCTATTCTGCACGTCCATGGAAACCTGCGTGGCAGGGGTGTGTACGGGCGGTGCGCCGACCGACTGCTCCGCGACTGATACCGCGTGCACGGTCGGGGCATGTAACGAAGCGTCGGATATCTGCGACGCGGTACCGGCAAACGAGGGGCTGGCGTGTGCAACCGGACTGTCCTGTGCACCGGGCGGCGTGTGCTACGCGGGCTCCTGTGTGGGGCACAATACCTGCCCACCGGGTGACGTGTGTTCTGCCGCCCTCGATGACTGCACCCCGGCGCCGACAGCCGCGGTCCTGCCGATCATCGAAGGCGACACATGGCGCTACTTCAAGGGCACCACCGAACCGCCCGCGGATTGGGCCGACGTGTTGTTCGATGACAGTGCGTGGCTGAGCGGTCCGGGCGGGTGGGGCTATGGCGACGGCGACGATATGACGGTTCTGGGTGACATGCCGGACAACTACCTCAGTATTTATGTCCGGCGGTCGTTCTATGTTTCGAATCCCGGCGCACTGAGCAGCCTGACGTTGGCCGTGGACTACGACGACGCGTTTGTCGCCTACCTCAACGGTGTCGAGATCGGTCGCGACAACATTACAGGCTACCCGCCGCAACACGCGACACCTGCCGATAGCAACCACGAGGCATCGGGTGGGAGCGGATCGCCCAATCCACCCGTGGTCATCGACCTGTTGACGTGGCGCGACGTGTTGAACGCCAGTGGCAACGTGATTGCCGTTCAGGGACACAACGTGACGGCCAACAGCACTGACTTCTCTTTGATCGTGACCCTCGATGGCGCCATCGCCGCCGATCCGCCGACAGTTTCAGGCGTGGGTTCGAGATATCTGGCGGTCACGCCGGTTGCCGACCTGGATCATGTGGCTCTACGCGTGACGTCGGTTGACCACCCTTGCCTGACGAAGTATGTGGACGCCGACGGGGCCTTGAGCCCCACGCCAATATTTCAGTCTTCCAACGATTGGGGCACCGTGCTGGTGAGCGGCGAAGACATCGTGCCACAATCGCTGTATCACATCGAGGCGGACGTCAGCGGGGGGCCTGAGCAGGAGAATCTGTCAGGCCCGGCCGATGGGGCCACCTGGACGTGGGGCGACGCCGATGGTGTCGACGGCGTAACCGTGACCGACCTCGTGTGCCTGCTCGATGGGTTCCGCGATGTATTCAACGTCTGTGCGCTCAGCGGCGTCGATCTCGAAGGGACGATTGATCAATTCAATCCCGATGGTCAAATCGACGTCGTCGATATCGTCGCCGAGCTGGACGCCTTCAGCGGTGTGTCCTACCCGGGGCCAGCACCCTGCGGGCCGGCTCCGGAGCCCCCCCTGGAGGCTCAAGGCCCTGCCCGCCTCATTGTGAGGCCGCCGGCGGCGGTGGAGCCGGGTCAGTCCTTCGAAGTCGAGGTTGCAATCGGTACAATTGAGACCCTGCGTGGGTATCAGCTCGCGCTGCAGTCATCCGCGGCAGAAAGCGGGACCATTGCTATCACACATGTCACGATCGAGCGGGACCGACGGGATTATGTCTTTCGCGCCCGGGACGATGTCGTGGCCGTCAATGCCCGGGACGTCCAGGTGGTCAGCGCTGTTCCCGATGGAGTCAGCGTGGGTCGCCAACCACGTTATCTGGCAACGTTCACGTGCCGCACCTCGGCAGATGCCCGGGGCGTCTTCGTGTTGAGTGTTAAGAAAGATACGCAATTGCGCGGCAGATACAATCTGCAGGTTGACATCGATGACGGCGCCGGCGCAAAGGTCGTCGTACGTCCATAGAAGGGTGAACTGACATGAACCACACGGTCTTGAAGCAGCACCTCCAGCATGTATTCCTGCTTGGAATGTGCCTCGTATTCGTGCCGGTGACGCTGGGCCGTGAACCCCAGCGTTCGTTGAACCGCGGACGCGAACAGGCCGGCGGGTTGCCGGTCGTATCCTGCCAGTTGGCCAGCCAGACGGCGACGGCCGGATCCACGGTTGCGGTCGACGTGTTCGTCGAGAATGTCACGGACCTGCGCGCTTATCAGACACAGATTTCCATTACCTTGCTCACTGGCCCGTCCAACGCCAGCGTGTTATGCCCCGACGGGGTCGAGATCGACGAAGCGCGCCCGGATTTCGTGTTCAACGACCCGGCCATTACTTCGGGCTTGATCAGTGTGGTCAATTGCGATGATCTGAACGCAGCGTCCGCACCGTTCGATCCGGAGAGTGTCGATGTCACGACGCCACGCTATCTGGCGACGTACTTCGTGACCGTGCCAGGGACCGCGCCGCTCGGCAGTGCGTTTTCGATTGCCATTGACCCCCTGCCCGGCACACTGCTGCGCGACCCCTCGAACACGCTCATTCCTTCGACGGAAGGCCCGCCCTGTATCCTGGGTGTCTGCCAGGACAACAACGCTTGTACGGTTGATTCGCACGACGGCAGTACGTGCGTGTTTACCGACAATACGCCGGCCGGACAGTGTTGTGATCCGGGTAATGGTGCACTGACCGTGATCGACGATGGCAGTGCCTGTACCACTGATTCCTGCAATCCGGATGGCTCGGTTGACCATGTAGACACCACGCCGGCGGGGCAGTGCTGCTCACCGGCGACCGGGGCACTCACGGTCATTGATGATGGAGATGCCTGTACCACGGACACCTGCCAGGCCGACGGTTCGGTCGCGCACGTGGATTCAACCCCTGCCGGGCAGTGTTGCAATCCGGCCACCGGCGCCTTGACGCCGATTGACGATGGCACCGCCTGCACGGCCGATACGTGCAATCCGGATGGCTCGGTCGACCATGTCGATTCCACGCCGGCGGGCCAGTGTTGTTCGCCCGCAACCGGCACACTGACGCCTATCGATGACGGCGATGCGTGTACCATCGATACGTGTAACGCAGACGGTTCCGTCGACCATGTCGATTCGACTGGCGCGGGCTTGTGCTGCAATCCCGTGAATGGCGATCTGACGATGATCGACGACGGCGATGGCTGCACGACGGACACGTGCAATCCCGATGGCAGCGTGTCACACGTGGACTCGACACCCGCTGGCCAGTGCTGTGCCCCCGCGGACGGGGCTTTGACCCCGATCGACGATGCCAACGCCTGCACCAACGATGCGTGCAATGCGGACGGCTCGGTCGATCATATGGACACCACGCCGGCCGGCCAGTGTTGTACACCCGCTGACGGGTCGTTGACGCCAATCGACGATGGCGATCCCTGCACTGCTGATGCATGCAATGCAGCGACGGGGGCCGTGTCGCACCTGCCGTCATACGATCCGATTACCGAGTGTTGTGACCCCGCTTCGGGGGACATCGCGATCATCGACGACGGCAACGTGTGTACGACTGATCTGTGCAATCCGGGAACAGGCGAGGTTCTGCACCTGCCCAATGACAATCCGTGTGATGATAACGACGCGTGCACCGAGAATGACGCGTGCGTGGATGGTGAGTGCACCGGGACCGGGAAGTCGTGCAACGACGGCATCCTGTGCAACGGACTGGAAGTGTGTGTGGATGGGATCTGTCAGCCCGATGCTGCGGAGCCCTGTCCCGATGCGTGCGAGACGTGTGATGCGGAGCTCGACGCCTGTGTGTGGTGCCCACTGGACGCCACGATGGACGGTACCGTCGACAACGGCGACTTCCCTGCATTCATGGCGTGCTTTGGTGGATGCTACGACGCGGGCGACGCCTGCGCTGCTTTTAATCTTGACGATGACGCCCAGGTGTGTGTCGGCACAGGAGACTACGCGGTGTTCCTGTCGTGCATGGGATCTACATGCGGGTCGTGTTCCGCTTGTCCATAGTCCAGGGAGTGGCGGATGAATGTTGCGATGACGATCCTCGCCGTGTGGGGGGCGTTGCTTCCTGATTCCGCGGAATCCTGCACTGTCTGGAGCGCGTCAGGGGTCGCGCGCGTCGCGACGGCTGGCGGGGGACCGTGCACCGTAGACGGCGACTGCGACGATGGTTCCGTGTGCACCGGTGTCGAATCCTGTGTCGACGATATCTGTACGCCTGGAACGCCACTCGATTGCGACGACCTCAATCCGTGCACCGATGATACCTGCGACGCACTGACCGGCTGCGCCAACACACCGAACGACGCCAATCCATGTCCCGACGGCAACGCATGTACCACCGAGGCGTGCTCTGCTGGTGTCTGTGATATCACGGATACGACACCCCCGGGTGACTGTTGCGACCCGACAGATGGATCCCTGATGACCATCGATGACCTCGATGCGTGTACGGCTGACGTCTGCGACAGCATGACCGGCCAGGTGACGCACGATGACATCCATGATCCGCTGCTCGAATGCTGCGATATGGTCAGCGGAACGGTTACCACCATCGACGATGGCAATCCGTGCACGGATGACGTGTGCAATGGCGATGGAAGCGTCGATCACTTCGATAACACCGATCCCTGTGATGATGGCATCGTGTGTACGGAGACGGACCTCTGTGCCGCGGGTGTGTGCAGTGGGACGCCTGTCGGTGGATGTTCCGGCGTGTTCATCAACGAGCTCATGTACCACCCCGCAGATGATCTCGAGCTGGGTGAGTTCCTCGAGTTGTACAACGCCGGGACGGCCACGGTGGACGTGTCGGACTGGTTCTTCGACGGCATCGAGTTGGTCCTGCCACCGGGCACATCGATTCCGGCAGGCGGCTATGTCGTCGTGACGGATGATCTGGCCGCATTCTCGACAGTCTACGGATTTTCCGCAGATTTCGAATATACCGGTCAGCTCAACAATGGCGGCGAGACCGTCAGTCTGTTCGATGGCGCGGCGGCACTCGTTGACCAGGTGGCCTACGATGACGTCGGGCTGTGGCCGATCACTCCGGATGGAGAAGGACCTTCGGCCGAGCGCATCGCGCCGCTCGAGGACGGCTCGGATCCGCGCAACTGGGACGCCTCGGCTGTACCCACGCCCGCGGCGCCGAACAGTGCGTTGTCCGCGACCCTCCCGCCCTGGATCGCGGCGGTTGATCATCCGATCGCACCGCCGGCGGGGAGCCCTCTGACGGTGACCGCGACGGTGCTCGACGCCACGATGGTGGACCTGCATTACGTGATCGACTTTGGCGCCGAAGTTCTGTTGACCATGCTGGACGATGGCCTCAGTGGCGATGGGGCGGCCGGTGACGGCGTGTTCGGTGCCGAGATTCCGGGACAGATCGAACAGACGCTCGTGCGCTTCCGCATCGCGGCCACTGGCGCGACGGGCACCATGACCTGGCCGCGTGACGACGACCCGGCCAACTACGACGGCACGGTCGTGGCTGACCCGGCGCTCGTGTCGGGTATCCCGATCCTGTACTGGTTGATGGATCCGGCGGACTGGGCGGCCGCACTGGCGCACAAGTTTACCGACCAGCTCGAACCGGCGGTCTTTTATTACGACGGCGTATTGTTCGACAATTGCCAGGTGCGTGTTCGTGGCCAAAGCTCGCGCAGTTATCCAAAGAATCACTGGAAGGTCCATCTGCCGCGCGGTCATGAGTTCTTTGATGCGGAGATCGTTCCCGTCCCAATCGATCAGTTCAATCTGCAGGGTAACTATTCCGACAAGTCGTTCATGCGCGAGCAGCTGTGCTACGAGAGCTTCAAGGCTTCCGGGTCGCCCTTTAACCATACGCAAGCCGTGCGCGTGCAACGGGACGGGGCGTTCTTTGGGCTGTACACGCTCATGCAATCCATGGACGACGACTACCTCGAGACCAACGATCTCGATCCGGATGGCGCGTGGTACAAGGCCTTCAGCAGTTGCCAGAGTGGATCGCTCAATTTCATCACCGGCAAGTATCAGAAGAAGACACGGCTGTACGAAGACCATTCCGATCTGCACGGGTTCTTGCAGAATATCAATGGCCTGAGCGGGACGGCACTGACCGACTACATCTTCGATAACGTCGATATTCCGAGATTGGCCAACTATCTGGCTACGACAGTCGTGGTCCACAATACCGATTTTCCGCACAAGAATTACTTCATCTATCGTGACAGCGAAGGCACCGGTCGCTGGACGATGCACCCGTGGGACGAAGATCTCAGCTTCGGGCGTAATTGGCAGGGCACGGTGCTCAACGATGAGATCTGGGCCGACCGCGACAGCATCGACGGCCGGCCGCCGGAAGTGGCACCGAGCCATCCACTCGTCGGCGAGGACCAGCACAAGAACTGGGATACCCGGTGGAACCGGTGGATCGACAAGATGTACGACGAGCCGTGGTTCCTTGACATCTACTACCGTCGATTGCGAACCCTCATGGACCAGTTGCTGATCGACGGCTACTACGAAGCGCGCATCGACGAGATTGCGGCAACGATGGCACCTGAAGCGGCCCTCGATCCGGGTGTATGGGGCCAGTACGGCCAGGCGCAAACGCTGCAGGATGCCACCGATCTGATGAAGAACGACTACCTGGATGTCCGGCGGACCCACCTGTTCACCACCCATCAGATTCCTGGAGAGATCCCGCCGGTCCAATCGTCTGCGCCGGTCATTGTCATCAACGAGCTGATGTACCATCCGGCGACGGACGCCGATGATGAATTCGTCGAACTGTACAATCCTTCGCTGACCGAGTCAGTTGATCTATCGGGCTGGCGTCTCGAGGGCTTGGGACTGACGCTTCCGCCTGGGGCGGTCATTCTGCCGGACGATTTTCTGCTGGTCGTGCGCAACGATGTCATGTTCCGCACCGTCTATGGCAGCGGACATTATGTGGCCGCGGAGTACGACGGAGCCCTGAGTAACACGGGCGAAGTCTTGCGGCTCATTGATCGCAACGGTCTGGTGGTCGACGAAGTTCTGTATGACCACGTGTTCCCCTGGCCTGTGTCGACCGACGGCACGGGGCCCTCGCTCGAGTTGATCGATGTGACGCAGGACAACAACCGTGTGGTCAACTGGCTGGCGAGTCTGGCATCGGGCGGCACGCCCGGTGCTCCGAACAGCGTTGCAGGGCTGGGCGTGGCCATTGCCGACGTGCACATCAACGAGGTCGTGCCGGTCAACGCGTCGACGCTGGCCGACGAACAGAGTGAATTCGATCCATGGCTGGAAATCTACAATGCCGGTGCAACAACCATAGAGCTCGACACGCTCTTCCTGACTGATGATTTTGGCATCATCGATCACTGGGCGCTGCCGTCCGTCGCGCTGTGCGGTGGCGAACGGCTACTCGTGTGGTGTGATGGCGAGACCACGGAGGGTGCCGGTCACGCCAACTTCACGCTCGACAGCCTAGGCGGTGTCGTGGCATTATTCGATGCTTCGGGGGAACTCGTCGATTACCTGAATTATCCCGCTCTCGGGACCGACCTGTCTTACGGCAAACTGCCCGATGGCGGCTCCGGGCGCAGTACGTTTCTCGCGCCCACGCCGCTCGCCGCAAACGTGGCCGACAGCGCCGGGGTGATCCTGAACGAATACAACGCCGTCCGCGCAGACCGCTACCTCGGCTCCGATGACTTCGGCGGCAGTACCGCGGAAGACACATTCTTCGGTCGCATACAGGGCAACGGGGGCAACTGGTTCGAACTGGTGGTCACGACTGATCACCTCGACGTCCGTGGGTGGGAGTTGCTATGGGTCGAACAGGTCGACAGTGGCGTACTGACCCTCAGCGCTGACCCGTTGTGGAGTGATCTACGGCGCGGCACGATCGTGACATTTACGGAGCAGACTTCCGTTCAGGGCGGCCTGGACACTGACGCCGGCTACGACCCTGCGGCCGGTGACTGGTGGATCAACATCAACACCTTCGATGCACAGTACGTCACGACAACGACGACCGTCCCCGGAGACGGTCCGGGCAACTTCTCGGTCGGGAACGACGACTGGCAGATGACCATTGTCGATGCCTCGGCAGGCGTCGTATTCGGTCCCGCCGGGGAGGGGGTCGGACAGGCCGATGGTGTGAACAGCCGTGAGGTGCTCAAGCTGGAGGATGATCCCAGCGCTGCGATTACGCCTCTGGCGAACTACAACGATGGGACTTCGAGCACGTTCGGCCATGCAAACCTGTGGGGCGGTGGTGCATCGATCCAGGACTACACGGTACTGCGGAGTGTGCTCCCAGCAGCATGTGTGACCGTCGCAGAGTGTTCGGACGGAAATCCGTGCACGGACGATGATTGCGCAGGCGGGTTCTGTGCCTATACAACGAACGGCGTGGCATGCAGTGATGGCGATGCGTGTACCACCGGCGATGTGTGCTCTGGGGGTGTGTGTACCGGCAGCATCGTGCCAGGATGTTGCGCGTCGGATTGTGCTTGCGATGATGGCGACGATTGCACGATCAACAGCTGCGTGGCCGGGATGTGTCAGACATCACCGGCGCTCGACGGAACCGCCTGTTCGGACGGCGACCTGTGCACGCTCAACGATGTCTGTGCATCGAGTGTGTGCGTCGGTACCGCCGTGGACTGCTCAGGGTTGGACGAACAGTGCGTCGTGGGTGTCTGCGACGCAGGGACGGGTGCCTGTCAGACCCAGCCGGCCAACGAGGGCCTCGACTGCGCTGACGGCCTGTTCTGCACAACGGACGACGTGTGCACAAACGGCGTGTGCGCAGGTGGGCCAACGGATTGCACGGTTCTGGATTCCGATTGCACGCAAGGCGTGTGCGACGAGGGCTCGACCAGTTGCGTGAGCCAGGCGATCAACGAGGGCGGGGCCTGTGATGACGAGGTGCCGTGCACAACGTCGGACACCTGCGCCGGCGGCGTATGTGGCGGTGTGCCCGTCGACTGCTCGGGTCTCGATGTGGACTGCACCGTCGGTATGTGTGACGCCCAGACCGGCCAGTGCCTCCCGCAGGATGCGCCTGATGGATCGACATGTTCCGATGGTGATGCCTGCACGCTCGATGACGCCTGTTCCGGCGGTGTGTGCGTGGGCAGCGCGGCCTGTCCTGCGGTCGTGGGAGCAGGTGCGCGCTATCTGGCCGTGACCCCGGTCGCAGGCGCGTCTTCGCTGGCGCTCCGTATTGAATCCACGACCTGGCCCTGTGTCAGCGCGTATGTCGACCTGGATGGGCGTCTGGTTGACGATCCAGTCTTTCAAAGTGCCGCCGAGTGGGGCACCGTGTTCATCAGCGATGAGGACATCGTCCCGGACTCGAGTTATCAGATCAGTGCCGATGTCCGCGCCGAGGAGGATCCCGAGAATCTATCTGCTGCAATCGCCGCGACGACCTGGGCGTGGGGCGATGCAGACAACGTTGACGGCGTCAACGTCACCGATCTGGTCTGCGTGCTCGACGGCTTTCGTGATGTGTTCAACGTGTGCACGGTGGCCGGAACGGATTTCGAGGGCAGCATTGATCAATTCGTTCCCGACGGCGACGTCAACATCGTCGATATCGTCGCTGAGCTCGATGCATTCGGCGGTGAATCGTACCCTGGACCGACGCCGTGTACCCCCGAGCCCGAAGTCATGGACGTGGCTGCGGCCACTGTGGATCTTGAACTGGTCATGGCAGGTCCGTCGCCTGCCGGGCAGGAGTTCGAAGTCGATGTCTTCGCCCGCGGGGTCACCCAGCTGAGAGGGTATCAATTGGCCCTGGCCGTGACAGGTGGCTACGAGGGCCATGTCGATGTGGTCACCGTACGGGTTGACGAATATCGTCGCGACCATGTCTTTGCAGGACAGGACATGCTGACCGCCATTGACGCTGCGCGCGTCAGGGCGGCCTGTGCGTTGGCGTCGGGTAGCGCCACATCGAAGAACCGTCGATATCTGGCAACCTTCGTCGTGCGCTCATCGGCGAATGCGCGGGGTGAGTTCGTTCTGCGTGTGGCACAGGACGCGCAGCTGCGTGATGATTCGAACCAACCATACAACGTCGGCAGGGGAGTCGAGCGATTCAAGATCGAACCACCACAGCGAATCGCACCTTAAGGCTGCCATTGATGCCCGGCCCGGCACCGTCCCTGCGGGCTACCCTGATTTCGACGCCATCGTCGCTCAGATGAGCGCGTCGGTTGCTGCGTTCCAATCGATCTGCGAGTTCGGCGATCTGTCGGCGGACGACATCGGAGAATTCATCGAAGAGCACGATCTCACGGTCAGTCCTCATGCCTTACGGGAGCTTGGCAGGATCGAGGCACGCACCAAGGCACAGCGCGACCGACGGCGATGACCGTCATGAGACTCGTGTTGCTACTGACCGGGCCCAAAACAGGCAGAGCACTGACTGCATGCGAGGCCGTAGCAACTGACCAGCGCGGAGTAGTCCGACGTGCCGACGCATCCACTGGGATCATCGTCGAAATTGGCTGCCCGGCACGGATCCTGCGTTCCGTAGCATGCGCCGAAACATCCTGTGAACAGCGTGAAGTCTTCCGTGCCCATGACGCCGTCGAAGTCCAGGTCCACGGCGCACCACGTCCCCGCGCAGGTGCCATTGACGTCGGCCTGGCAGCGATCGTTCATCGTGCAGGATTCGCCATCGTCACATTCTGATGAGATGTCGGTACCGTCATGGGTGCAGCCGGCGACGGCATCGCAGGTGTCAACAGTACACGCGTTGTCATCGTCGCATGAGGTATCCGTTCCCTGGCAGGTCCCGGCCAGATCCCCCTGGCACACATCGTCCGCCGTGCAGTCGTTGCCATCATCACACGCAGCAGCGACCCCCGTGCCGTCGTGTGTGCAGCCCGTGTCCGCATCGCAGGCATCGACGGTACACGGGTTGTTGTCATCGCAGTCGGTGCCAGATATGGGCGTGCCCTGGCAGGTCCCGGCCACGTCGCCCTGGCACACGTCAGTCATCGTACAGGCGTTCTCGTCGTCACACGCTGCCGTGATGCCCGTACCATCGTTGGCACAACCGCTCAGGGGATCACAGGAATCTGCAGTGCAGGCATTGTGGTCATTACAGTCAACACTGGATGTGTCGAATCCCATACAGGTGCCCCCGGGATCACCCTGGCAGGCATCGCCGATGGTACACAGGTTGCCATCATCGCATGGCACGAGGACACCCGCGCCGTCGTGTATGCAGCCCAGCTCGGGATGGCAGCTGTCCGTCGTGCAGCTGTTGCCATCGTCGCACAGCGCCGCGTCAGGCACATGGGCACACGCGCCGCTACCGAAGTTGCACACATCCGAGGTACAGGCCACACCGTCGTCGCAGTCACCGTCGGCAAAGCATTCGACCTCGATGCTGGTCAATTCCGGAATCAGGGCGAAGTCGCTGCTGTCGGGAGCACGATTGTGTCCCTGGATGGCCAGCACGTTGATTCCGGCCACCAGCAGGCCCGGGTCGATGTCGAACTGCTCGAAGATGCCACACTCGTGACTGCCCAGGGCCAGTGTATCGAACGCCGGCGGACTACCACTGACGTTATTGCTGGCGATTTCGACACCGTTGACGTAGCCGACGAACGAATCGTCATAATTCATGCGCAGGGTCATGGACTCCACCCGCGCGGGGTCGTCTACCCAAAATGGCTTGCGAACATACACACTGACGTAGGCGGGTGGCGCGGTCGCCCCCTGCATGTCGGCGAGGAGCGTTCCCGGGTTGCCCGCGACACAGTCGTCGTAGCCGAAGCCGCTGGGACCCGACAACCACGCTGAATCGTCGTATGCCAGCAGGGTCCAGTCGATCGTCGCCCCTCCCGGGGTGGGCTCGCTCACGCCCTTGAAGTACCGCCACGTGTCGCCTTCGGCGACGGGCAGCGGATGTGCTGCGAATGACCGCAGTTCGACGATGAGGCTCGCATCGCTGCTGGCCAGGCTGCCGTTGATGCCCTGGCACGCAATTACGTTGTTGCCCGATACGAGAAGGCTGGGGCTTGGGCTGGTGAGATCCGGGCCCGGCCCGCCGCCCGCCGTCGCTTCATGGTTCGGACCATCCGCTTCGGCATCATGGAGGGGCGGTGTGCCGGATATGTTGGGGCTGCGCGCGACTTCCGTCCCATTGATGTAGCACACGTAGGCGTCGTCGTAGTCGACACTGAGCGTGAGTTCGAGGACGCCCGCCGTGTCGGGAATATCAAATAACCGTCGCGTGTAGAACGTCGAGTAGTTGCCCTGCATGTCATCGAGCGCGGTGGCGTCGTCTCCGTCTGCATAGCCGAAGCCACTGCGGCCTTCCAGCCAGGTAGAGTCCTCGAAATCGACTTGCGTCCAGCCGAGGTCGGCGCTCGGGGTGCTTGGCTCTTCGGTGCCTTTGAAGTAGTGCCACATGTCGCCCTCGACGATGGGCAGCGGATCTGTCGGGCGGAGTTCGCACTGGCCCGACTTGGGGTTGCACAGTTCAGGAAGGGTACACAACTCGAAATCGGCGACGCACGCGCCACCGGAACACGAGCCGGCTGCGCTCGTGCAGGCGATACCATCATTACAGGCCGTTCCATCAGTCTTGGGCTGTGCCGTGCACACCAGTCCGTTGCACACACCGTCATGGCATTGATCATCCAGGGCGCTGCAGTCGTCATCGTTGACGCAGTTGGGCTGCTTCTGCATGGTGAAGGTATCGGTGATCGCACCATCCTGGCGCACATTCCGCAACACAAGGAATTCGTCACTGACATCGACCAAACAGGAACCGTTGGCTGTTTCAGAGAAGAACATCACGGGATGATTGCCGGCGCCGCCCGTGTTCTGGCCGCCATGGCCGGCCGTGACGTAGACGGCGCCCTCGTTGGCATTGGGCCCGGCCGGCTTGAGGTATGCGCCATCGCCCTCGGGGCGACCGTCGCCGCTGTCGAGAATGTGACCATTGGCCTCGAGCGTTGCGTAGTTCGGTGTGGGTGTACTGTACGTGCCGTCGATCAGGAACGACCGCTCGTAGATGTGCGAGTGACCGCCCATGACCACGTCGACGCCGCCAGCCTCGAGAATCGGCAGGAGGTTCTCTCGCATGTCGATGTGATTGCCTTCGGTATCCGAATCATGGGTGCCCTTCGTGTACGGTGGATGATGCCAGAACGCGATGGTCCACAGTTGGGTGTTGGCTGCCAGATCGGCGGTCAGCCACATGGCCATCGGGCCTGTGCTGGAGCGACTGACTTCATTCGAGTTCAGACTGATGAAGTGCACACTGCCGTAGTCAAAGGAATAATAGGCTTCGGTCCCGGAGGCCACGCCGCCAGCTTCCGCTGCTGTCGGCAGTGTAAAGGCTTCGTAGTACGGACCGTTGGAGTTCGCCGAACAGGGCAGCGGAGCACACTCGCCGGAAGTGGTGGATGCCCCTTCGTGATTGCCCAGCGTCGGCCACACGACCGTGTTGCGAATGACGGGATCGTACTGCGCGAAGTACTTGTTCGTGAATTCGCTGTCGGTACCACTGTTGTAGGCAATGTCACCGAGGTAAATCGCAACGTCCGGCGACACCCCGCCGTTGGCCCCGAGCATGGCATTCATGACATTGAGTTGCGTGGTGGTACCGTTGCCTCCGTCACCGACTGCCCAGAACACAAAGGGCGTCGAAGCGCCGGGCGCCGGCGCCGTCTTGAAGTAATGCGTCGGCGTACCGCCGCCGTGAGCGCCGGGGCTCCCGATCGCCCCGATCGCGTAATAATAGAGCGTGTTGGCGGTCAGGCCGCTGATGAGCACCTCGTGTTCGTCGGTCGATGACGCGGAGGTCGCCGTCAGCGTCAGGTTGCCGGACGTCGTGCCGTAGTCGACCTGGCTGTCGGAACTGGAAAAGGTCCGCCAGCGGAGGATGACGGACGTGTCGGTCACCATCTGAAGGTAGGGTTCCCGCTCCAGGACGCCGCCCAATGCCACATCAGGACCGTGGATGCGTGGTGCGCTGTCCTCGATTCTCGTCGTGGTCGGCGGATGCGGGTCATGACGTCTGGCTTGCCCGGCAGCAGGTGCGGTCAAGGCGGTGCACAGTATGCAGGTGACCGTGCGCACATGAGTGGTCCAGCGCATCGATTGTACTGTCATGCTTCTCATCTCGTTGTCGGAGTCGTGCTGCGATCACGACGCGTTCCTCACGATTCCGGTAAGTCCACAATTCGCGGGAAGTGGTGTGTGGTCTTCGGCCGCGACGGCCCTCGGCTTCAACAGTACATGTGCCTGAGGCAGTGCAAATGCCTTCATGGGCCAAAGGTGGAATTCCCCAATGGGCATGATACCGTTTTTGTGTAGGAGAAGGCATACGCAGTGCGGGGCAAGCGGTGGGGACGTCATCCCGGTGGACGTCAACCTCGGTGGTTGGCCAACGCGTAGAGGTCGGCCACAGCGAACTGCGCCTCGTGGATTAATCGTATTGGACTAAGTGGCCGCTCGATACGGAGCCATGCGCCCCGACGGCTTCGAGGCCTACTCGCACACGTCGATGATGCCGTCTCCGTCGGTGTCGGTTTCGTCGGCGTCGTCGATGATGTCGGCGTTGCAATCGCATGGGAACAGGTCGTAAATACCGACCGAATTACTTGTGCCGGCATCATCGGTCACCAGGAAGAAGAACCGATTGCTGCCCGTGTCACAGTCGTCATTGGGCAGCAGGGCCAAGCCTTCGTTGTTGTGCACACGGGGACCGAGCCACATGCCGCGTGACGGTAGCTGACGCACACCGCTGCCGCTGGCGGTGATGTCGAGTGCCTGCAGCTTGTCATTCGACCCGCCACCTGAGCTGTTGCCATAGTTGTGGTAGCTGTACAGCAGCCCGTTCGAGCGGTCGAATTCCAGGCCGGCAATTTCGCTCTGTCCCGTAGTGAACTCGCCGACGAAGATGTAGTTGCCAGGCGTTGAGCGATCAAGGTCGAAGACGAACACGTGGGCGTTGGCCTGCAGGCCGGCGAAGAACAATCCACCCGTGCCAAAAACACTCGACGTGTACAGGTTACCGCCGGCATCGCGAAACTGGTGCGTTGCTAGCCACGCATCCGGAACGAACGTCAGGGCTTCGAGACCGCTATTGGTGGCACCGGTGTTCATTTCGGTCAGTGTCCAGGTGTCCTGCAGGCTGATAGTGCCGAGTGCACCTGACACATCGTATTCACGAATCAGGCGGTTGCCACCCGATTGCTCGATACCGATGAACACGCTGTCGTCGTTCCAGCTGGCCTGGGTGATGGCTTCGGTATCGCTGCCGATACTCCATTTGGCGGAACCACTGCCGTCGACCGACCACGAGCCCGCCAACGAGCAGTTGCCGGTGCAGCTCATCCGCCAGAAGATGCCGGAGTTGGACACGACCCACAGTTTCTCCGTGACCGGATTCCACACGGCGCCACTCATGTTCCCGCCCATGTCGGATTCCGTGATGTCGATGCGCGTGTTCTCGGCGCCACCCGGCCAGGCACAATTGTTCGGGCGATTGACGCAACTACCCGACTCGCATGTGTCCACCGTACAACTGACACTGTCATCACAGTCGCCGTTGGTGGCACAGCCGACGCACGTGTCGCCGACTTCATCACAGGCTCCTCCGCAGGGGGCGCTGCCCGCCTGGCAATTTCCGCCCGAGCATGACTCGCTGCCGTTGCAGTAAGCGCCGTCGTCGCAGTGGCCGTCGTTGAGGCAGTCTACACAGCCGTCGCCTGCTTCGTCGCACTGCTGTCCGGAACAGGGTGCTGACCCGGCAGAGCAGGATCCGCTGGAGCACGTTTCACTGCCGTTGCAGAACACGCCGTCTGCACAATCGGCATCCCCGAGGCAATCAACACATGTATCATTGTTCTCGTTGCACATCTGGCCGGCACAGGGTGCGGTGCCCGCCGTGCACGATCCGCCCACGCAGGTTTCCGGGCCATTGCAGAATGCGCCATCGTCACAGTCCGCGTCGTTATTACAGTCCGTGCACGTGTCGCTGGACTCGTTGCACTGTTGGCCACTGCATGGGGTGACGCCTGCCGTGCACTGACCGGCGACACAGGACTCGGTACCGTTGCAGAACAGGCCGTCGTCGCACGTCGTCGTACAGGCCGACAGAACGGGGATCAGAATGAAATCAGAACTGCCCAGAGTCAGATTGTGCCCCTGAATGGCCAGCACATTGACGCCCGTGTTGAGCAGTGTGTTCAGATCAAAACTGTCGCTGATGACGAACGTCTCGGCCGGGTTGGTCGTGCCATCTCCTCCGGAGCATTCGTGGTTCGTCACGGCCAGCGCATCGTGCTGTGGGGGTGTGCCGTTGACGTTATTTCGCGCGACCTCCGTGCCGTTGATGTAGGCTACGAATGAATCGTCGTAGTCGAGTTCGAGGGCCAGCGATTGAATGACGGAGGGATCGGCCACGTTGAACAGCCGTCGAACATACACGCTCGTATAACCGTTGCGCATGTCGCTCAGAACGGTTGCGGGCGCGCAATCCTCATACCCCAGAGGGCTGGCCCCTGCGGGCCACGCGGTGTCGTCGAACGACAGCGCGGTCCACGTCGTCGGAGGCTCTGCTGTGCCTTTGGTGTATTGCCATACAGCACCCGTGGCGATCGGCAGATCAGACGCGGAGAGCACTTCACAGGATCCGCTTGCCAGACGGCACACCTGCCCTGCAGGACACGACGGCGCATGGTCGCACGATCCGCTGTTACACGTATCGACGGTGCACGCCAGGCCATCCGAGCAATCCGCATCCGCTGCGCAATCCGCGCAGGTGTCGGTGGCCTCGTCACAGAGCTGTGCCGGGCAGGGTGCGGTGGGCACAACACAGTCGCCTCCCGCCGAACAGGTTTCTGCACCGTTGCAGTAGGCCCCATCATCGCAGTCCGCATCCACCGCGCACTCCTCGCAGTCATCCGGCGTGCCGTCACCGTCAGCGTCCAGCAGGTCATCGAATCCAGCGCACTGGTCATTGCAGTTGGGTACGGTGTCGGCATCATCATCAGTGTCGGGCTGACCGCAGCCACAGACCCCCTGGCTGATCTTGGCGGCGTCTTGTGGGCATTCGTCGTCACAGTTGTTCGAGCCGTCGCCATCGTCATCTGCCGTGCAATCCGGTCCCGCCGGCGGTATGGGAGCCGAACCGTCGGGTACGGGTTGTTCCGGGGCTTCGACAGTGATCGTGACATCATCCGTGTCCGCCTGGTCACCTGCGGCGACGGTCAGCTCGAACACCAGGTCCTCAGAGGGGGGTGCCACGGCAGGAGCTTCGAAGCTGGCATTGTCACCCTCTGGATTCAGTTGCACGAGGCGGCCAGACACCTGCACCCAGGTCACGGTCAGGTCACCGTCGCCCGCGACGGTGCCGAGCAGGATCACGGTATCCCCGACGGCGACCGTTTGGTCGGGGCCGCTATCGGCAGCAGGCGGTGCGGGCTTTGCGTCGGTCTGATCCTGGCCCGGGTCTGGATCCTGGACCGGGTCGGCACCAACGTCCACGACCGTGACCACGGCCGTGGCGTCTATGGCGAAGGTGCCGTCCTGCACGACGAGCCTGAAACTCAGTGACTCCGTGGCCGGTACGTAGGGTGCTGTGAACTGGAGAACGGCCGAACGGTCGTCGACGAGCGTGACACGCGGTCCAGCACCGATCTGGCTCCACAGGAATGTCAGGAGATCATCGTTCGGATCCGTCGTTGCCGAGGCGTCGAGGGTGACCAGCTGGCCTTCCTCGACGGTCAGCCGTTCTGCAGCCAGCCTCGCGACCGGTGCGGCGTCCTGCAAGGTGCCCACCGGATCATCCGGCGCGGGCCCGAGATCGTCGTCTGTGAGCGGGCCGCCGGTATCTGTGTTCAGATCCACGGCTGCATCCTGGTCATCAGCAGGAGGCGTCGTAGTCGTGCCGCATCCACCGATCGCCAGCAGCATGGCCAGTGTCGCGTGCCGTAGCTGAGAGTGTCCCATCACGTTCACCCCGTGTTGTGTGCATCGTGTTGGATACCAACATGATAAGCAAAAGTAAGGATATGATACGCCCGGTCCCGAGGAGGACTGTGTGAGAGGGGCGTTGGCGCGAGGGATCCGGCTTAGGGGTGGGTAATAATGGGTCAAATAACCCATTGTGTGGGTCGGGGATGACGCGCTGGCGGGCCTGAAGTTCCCTAATATGTTGCAAAAAAAGGTGTTCTGTCCACTGTGGCCAGAGAGCCTCAAGATGGCACAGCACGTGCAAATGGGTAAATGTTCCCAGGTGCCCGGCGCTGAGCCAGCGGGGAACACGACCTGTACGCCGCCCTATCAAGGGCAAGGAGAGACCGCTGTGAAGACCACGACCCCTAAGCCCCGTCCCGTAACCCGTTTGCGCACAAAGCTCGTCAGCGTTGCCCTCATGGGTGCAGTGCTGACCACCATCGCGGCTGCCGCGCACGCGCAGGCCCCCAAGCGTCGTTCCAAGACCGACAGCCGCGTCCGGTCTATGCGGATGGCGTGCAAGAAGGGCCTGGATTTGTCGCGGTTCGGCAGCCGAGCCGGACGTCTGGTGCGCAACGACGGCGCGCTGAACGTCACGATCACCTTCGATGATGAACTGTCGACGACGGCACTCACGGAGTACGAGAGCCGTGGTGTCAGCTTCATGCGTTTGCCGGGCGGCCAGGTGGCGAACTATGGGCGCTTCTATCCGGCGTGGGTCAATGATGCGGCCGTCGACATGTTCGATGAGGACCCGCGGGTTGAGTTTGTCGAGATGGGAGGCCCGCTGCATGCCGACGAACCGCTCGCACGGTCGGTGGCCGAGATTCAAGCCGATTTACAGCATCGCGCGGCCAGCTTCAACAATCCGACCGGCAATCGTGGCGCTGGCGTCATCATCACCAATTTCGATACCGGCATTGATCCGTTCCACCCGGACTTTTTCAAGGTTCAGGCAGGGCTGTTCTATGACTGGGTCGACGCGGACAACAACGGGATCTTCATCGCCGGTATCGACTGCGTCGATCTCGATCGCAACGGCAGCTGTACCCCGAACGAGGCACTCGGCATGGCGCAGTTCCCCTACGAGGCGGGGCTGTTCAACCCGCAGTCGGACTGGTTGTTCGTCGACGCAAACGGCAACGGCACACGTGATTTCGGACCCGGGCAGTTCAGCGAGAGCGACGCGACTTATGGTGAGTTGATTCTCATGGCCCGCGACAGTAACGGCAACAACCGGCTCGATCCCGGCGAGAAGATGAGCCCGCTCGGTGAAAGCAAGATCATCGGCATCCTGACGAGGGATGACAGCGGACAAGGTACGCACGCTTATCGCCGTGGCATCGATCTCATCGAGGCACCGGTCGATACGAACGGCCATGGTACGAGTGTGTCCAGCATCATGGTCGCCGGCGCAGCGGGGTACAACCGTTCGACCACCGGCGTCGCGCCCGATGCGGAACTGCTCGTGGTCGATCGCACCAAGGTATCCAATCTACTGTTCGCCATGTCGTGGGCCAAGGCCAACGGGGCGGATATCATGTTGTGGGAGTTCGGCGGTTACGCCGACGACTACCTCGACGGCTCGAGCACCCTCGAGCAGGCCATTACCCAGGAAATGGTCAACGAGCAGACCGTTCAGGTGACTCCGAACGGCAACCTGGGCAGCTCGAACAAGCACGCCGAAGTCGGCATCGCCCAGGGCAGCCAGGTCATCCAGTCACTGGCCATCCCCGAAGATCTGAACACGCCGACAGCTATCATGAACATCCTGTGGCACGGTGGGCAGGAGGACGATCTGCAGTTTGCCATACGTCGGGCTGGCACGGCGAACTTTCTGCCGATTGATCTGGCAGCCGGTGGCACGTCGCTGGATGGCGGCTACGGGCTGATTCATCCTGTGACGACGTCGGGACGCGGAACCGTGCAGGTCATGATCACGCTCTATCGCACTCCCGGGACCATCGAGCCGGGACAGTGGGACCTGCGCATCACCGCTGAGCGAACCGTGTCCAGTATCCACATGTTCGTCAAGGACGCCGTGACGCCATGGTCCGGCGGTGCCGTGTGGGCCAACAACACGTCAGATGCCACGACGCTGACCTTTCCATCCACTGCGGACGTCAGCATCAATGTCGGCAGCTACAGCGTTCGTCAACAGCCGGGTGAATTGAGTTACTTCAGTGGTCGCGGTCCGCGCATCGACGGTGAATCGACGCTTGACGTGACCGCTCCGGGACATCATGACATCACGTGTGCCGAGACCGGCGCAATTGGCATCTGGGCTGCAGGTCGTGTGGACTTCGGCGGCACGAGCGCCGCTGGCCCGCATGTTGCTGGTGCGGCAGCGCTGTTGCTCAGCGCCGTGCCCTCGGCCACGCCGCAGCAGATCGCACAGTCCCTCAATGACGGTGCTGTGCAGGACGGTTTCACCGGAGCCGGGTACAACGAAGACTGGGGGCACGGCAAAGTGCGCATCGACAGTGCACTGCTCGAGCTCGCTACGCTGTGCCCATCGATCGCGCTCAGCGGTTTCGAGCCTGCGCAGTTTGCGACTGGACTCGATCCAGAGGACGTGACCTACAGCTGGACTGCCCAGAATGCCGAGCGCTACGCGTTGTACATCGGCAAGACGAATCCACCGACGACATTGATCCCGAGCCTGGTCGTGACCAGCTTGTCTGCCGGTACCCTGGCACCCAATACGACCTATTACTGGCAGGTATCAGCGAGCACTGCCTGCGGCGCAGTCGTCACCAGCGATGTGATGACCTTTACGACTGGAGGACTGAATGCACCGTTGATGCATCTCCAGACAGCAGATGGCGCCATCGACCTGCCGCACAACGGAACATACGTGTTTCCACCGGTAGAGGTCGGCGAGACGCACGCAGTCGAGTTGGCCATCCTCAACAACGGGCCGTTTCCTCTGGCTTTCACGGATGGCCTCGAGCCAGTGCGCATCGTTGGTAATCATCCGGAATTCGAGATCGTGGAACAGCCGGTTCCGACCGTGCCACCATTCGGTCAGCGCAGCGTCGTCGTGCGGTTTGCCCCGGATGCAGGTGGTGAGTTCGAGGCGTTTCTCAGCATCCCGAGCAACGATCCCAACACGCCGTACAGCTTGAAGCTGCAGGGCAGCGCTCTCGAGTACCCGGACATGATGGTGACGTACAACTATGTCAACGAAGAAGGCGAGCCTGAGTTTCTGGATATCCCCAACGACGAAGCCTTCGCTTTTCCGGACACCCAGCTCGGGGACGAGTCGGACCTCATCTTTGGAATCCGCAACCTGGGAGCAGGTGACCTGCGACTGCTCGGTGATCCGCAGGTCCAGATCGTCGGTGAGCATGCCGCTGATTTCGTCGTCACGCTTCCGCCGACCGACGACATTCTGTTCGGTGGAGGCGCAGGCAGCGCAGCGTACCGTATCGCGTTCGTCCCGAGCGCCGCTGGTCTGCGGACCGCCGAGGTATCGATTCCCAACAATGACCCGCTGAAGCCGTCGTACAACTATACGGTTTCAGGCTACGCCATCGATCCCGACGCGATTGAAGATTGCAACGCCAACGGTCAGGATGACGGCGCCGATATCGACGGCGGGGCGGCCACGGATTGTAATAACAACCGCGTTCCGGATGAGTGCGAGAGTGATGTCGATCAGGACGGAGTGATCGATCCGTGTGATCAGTGCCCGGGTGCCGATGATCACCTCGACAGCGATGGCGACCAGGTTGCTGACTGCCTGGACAACTGCCCCGGTGTCTCGAATCCAGACCAGCTCGACGCGGATGGCAACGGTCTCGGCGACTCCTGCGAAGATGACGAAGAAGTGGTCGACTGTAACGGGAACGGCCGCCACGACGAGGTCGACCTCGCGACCGGTAGCAGTGCCGATTGTAATGGTGACGGTACGCCGGACGAGTGTGAGCAGGATGACGACGGTGACCGCGTGCCCAATGGCTGTGACCGCTGTCCGGGTGCGGATGATCGTCTCGACGGAGATGGTGATCAGGTCGCTGACTGTCTCGATAATTGCCCGAACTTCACCAATCCCGATCAGCTCGATGCCAACGGCAATGGTGTTGGCGACGTGTGTGAGCAGGGCGAAGAACTGCGAGACTGCAACAGTAATGGACAGGACGATGAAGCAGATATCACTGCGGGTATCAGCCCGGATTGTGATGGCAACACCGTGCCGGACGAATGCCAGGTGGACAGCGATCAGGATCGTATCATCGATGCCTGCGATGTCTGTCCCGGCGAGGACGACCAGGCCGATCGTGACGATGACGGCGTGGTCGACTGTCTCGACAACTGCCCGCGGACATTCAATCCGCAGCAGGTCGACGAAGACGGTGACGGCCTGGGTGATGCGTGTGCTGAATTCGGCGAACGGGAAGTGGCCGGATTCTGCGGTGCCGGTTCGCCGAGCATGATGATGTTGATGATGCTGGGCCTGTGTGGCAGCCGCCTGGCCGGCCGCCGCCGGCGCAGCCTCTGGAAGTAGGCCGGCACGTCTCCGGTCATCGAACCGCGCCAGAAGGCCCGGCGTTGCGACGGCTCAAGTTCGCGGCGCTGGGCCTTCATTTCTGCTTCTGCTCTCGGGATCCTGCCGGGGAGAACGGATGCTGTGCTTGCGGGAGCGACGATATTCCGGCCTGGCGTCGACGGCCCACTGGGCGCGAGTGCGGACATTTTCGATCTGAGGCCGCGCGCCGCGGGTTTTCGCTCAGTCTCACGATCATCTCATTCACGCATCGGGTTCTAACTGCTTGTTCTCAAGAAGAATAGGCGCATGGAGCTGCGTGCGCGCAGGGTACCCGACGGTCCTCGTAGAGCACCTAAAACTGTTCATATGTCGCGTGCAATTCCGGATCCGAAGCGCTAAACTGTAGATGCCTTCCACATCCACAGGATTCACCCTGTGGCAGGTGAGCTAAACGAAGTTGAGCACACGAATTGGGGCGCAGCACGGACGCTTCCAGCGTGAGTGGATCGCGCTGCGTGTGTGAGTCATTCAGCGATTGAGGGGCACGGGCTTTATCTCCAGTTCGACCGAGGGGTTTCCTATGAAGTATGGCGCACGATACGCCCTAGTGAGTTTATGTCTGCTGAGTGGGGCAGGGTTGTTGATTGCAGGTGGTCAGTCACAGCAGCCGCTGGCAACGACGCCGAACGATTTCTTCACGCCGGGCACGCAGCCCGGATTCGCCACACCTGGCAACTACGCCTGCACGAACGAGGGTGGTCCGTGTAACGATTTCAACGTGTGCACCGAAAACGACACGTGCACCGGCGGCGTTTGTCTAGGCGAAGAAATCAAGGGCTGCTTCGTCGAGCCGTTGTTGAGCGCCCAATCTGGGTGCGTTCTGTGTCACAGCAACTATGCGCCCGATCATTCGCCCATGGAGACGTGGCAGACCAGTCTGATGGCCCAGGCTGCCCGTGATCCAGTGTGGCACGCCGCGGTGAGTATCGCGGAGCAGGACGCACCGTCCAGCGGTGAGACCTGCCTGCGTTGTCACGCGCCGAAGGCATGGCTCGAGGGCCGCAGTACACCGACCGATGGGTCGGCCCTGGTGGGTGAGGATTTCGAAGGTGTTACGTGTATCGCCTGTCATCGCATGATCGACCCGGTCTATGAAGCGGGCGTCAATCCACCCGAAGATCTTGATCAACTCAACGCGTTGCCTTTTCCGCCGGCCAGCACGGGCAACGGCTCGTACGTGATCGACCTGCTGGACCGCCGGCGCGGCCCCTTCGATCTGGCGATCGATTATCCTGATTTCAATTTCCATTTCTGGTTGGAGTCCCCATTCCATCGCGAGTCCGCACAGTGCGGGACATGCCATGAAGTCAGCAACCAGGCCTACGAACGACAGGGCGGGCCCGTGCCGGCGCCGAGCGACACGTACATACTCGGTACGTTGGATGCGGCGCATCCGACGCTCGACCGCTACGATATGTTCCCCGAGCAGCGGACATACAGCGAATGGCTCGAGAGCGACTTCGCCGATGGTCCGATCGACATGGGCGGACGATTCGGCGGTAACAACCCGCTGGTCAGCAGTTGCCAGGATTGTCACATGCCGGATACCACCGGCACGGCGTGCAACCCGGCCATCGCCCAGGTGGTGCGCGATGACTTGCCGCTGCACAGGTTCGCCGGAGCGGCCAACTGGGTTCTCGATTCGATCATTCAACTTGATCTGGCGGCTGATACGCCGGATGGCCTCTACGGCGCGGCCGAAGTCTCGGGACTCAGTCAGATGCAGATCGACGATGCCAAAGCGAGCAACGTGGCGTTTCTGCAGTCGGCAGCCGATCTCGAGGCGACGTTCGAAAGCCTCGACCTCAACGTTCGCGTGACCAACCAGACCGGGCACAAGTTGCCAACCGGCTATCCCGAAGGCCGCAGGATCTGGGTCAACGTGCAGTACAAGGACAACGGTGGCACGATCATCGATGAACGTGGCGCGTACGACGACGAACTCGCCGAGCTCGATGCGGGTACGACCAAAGTCTATCACTCAGAAGTCGGCATGGACGAGGTCACTGCCGCAGCAACGAACCTTCCGGCCGGGCAGTCATTCCATCTGGTGCTCAACAACGAGTGGATTTTCGACAACCGCATTCCACCACGCGGGTTCACCAATGCAGGCTTCGCTGCGGTGCAGGCCGCTCCCGTCGACTACTCTTACGCCGATGGCCAGCACTGGGATGACACCCTCTACGACATTCCGTGTGATGCCCGCACCGCGGAGGTACGGTTGTACTACCAGAGTACCAGTAAGGAGTATGCTGAATTCCTGCGCGACACCAATGTGACCAACAGCAAAGGCGATATTTTCTACGGCTTATATGAAGACCTGGGCATGAGTGCTCCAATCGAGATGAATTCTGTCATCGTCGATCTTCCCGACTGTAACTTCAATGGCATGTGGGACGCTTGCGATATCGACAACGGTGACAGTGATGATGTCGATATGGACGGTATTCCCGACGAATGTGTCTGTTCGAGTTTCACGGACTGTGCAGACATGGACGAGAACGGCATCCGCGACGACAATTGCATCTGGTGGGCATGCGAGGACAATCTGTGTGTCGGAACCGGGATTCGCTTCGCCGACATGGCTGGCCAGTTCGGCAGCTGTCCTCCGGACGGCGCTGCTGATGGCAACGATCGCTTCGCAGCACTCAATTGCTTCTCCAACAGCGATCCCAACAACCCGCCACCGGCCGGGTTCCCGTGTGAACCTGATTCGCCCAATGCAACGAACGTCGATGCCGGCGGCGCCTTCGGCTCCTGCGTCCCGGATGGTGTGTGTGATGGCAACGACGCCTTTGCGGCGCTCAATGCGTTCTCTGGAACCACCAGCTGTTCGTGTCCGCTTGATGGCGGACCGTCTCCAGTCATTGAACCGTTCGTGACCGAGGGCGTGGCGATCAGGCTCGATTCCAACGACAGCGTTGCACCGGGGAGCCTGATCGAAGTGCGCGTGCTCATCGACGGGCCGGTCGACGATTTGCGCGGCTACCAGCTTCACCTCGGTGTCGACGGTGGCGACAGCGGGCAGCTGGTTCTCGAGGACATCACTATCGAACGGCACCGTGACCATGCGTTCGCCGGCACCGCTTTCTGGCGGGCGTTCAACGTCGAACGCGCCCAGATGGTCGTCGGTCTCGACACTCCTGGCGTGGCGACCCGCAGCAAGAGCACGTATCTGGCCACGTACGTCTATCGTGCGAGCCGAGATGCGCGTGGCACGTTCTATGTCGACTTGCTGCATGATGACGATGCGGGCACGCACCGCACGTTCCTGTTCCCGACGCCAGCTCATGGCAAAGTCGCTATCGACGCGTCGACCTCGGCCGAAATCACCGTCAGTTCGTCGACGAAACTGAAGGCCCGGGCACGCCGTTGAATTCCGCTTGTTCCAGGAGGGCCGCTCGCGCTACGGGCGGCCCTCTTTCTTGCACGCAGTCAGGCGTCCATGATTCCTGAGATCGCTCCAGTTTCCACGTCCCGACATCTCGAGATGGCCCGGGAATTGTTCAAGGCCTATGCTGCGGACATCGGGATCGATCTTTCTTTTCAGGGCTTCGATCACGAGGTGGCCAGCTTGCCGGCTGATTATGCGTCACCGGCAGGTCAACTGCTGCTGGCTGCTACCGCCGACGAGGGCGTGGGTTGCTGTGCCTTGCGACCCCTGGATGGGGACATCTGTGAGATGAAGCGCCTCTTCGTCGAGCCGCGCTGGCGGGGGCGCGGCCTGGGGCGGGCCCTGGCCTGTCGAATCATTGTTGCGGCCCGTGACACGGGCTATCGGGCCATTCGACTCGACACCCTCGAGGGCATGGAGGCAGCGACGGCCCTATATCGCTCTCTCGGGTTCGTCGAGATCGAGCCCTACGCACATAACCCCCTGTCCGGGGCCAAGTTCCTGGAGCTGAGGTGGTGAACCGGACAGTCGGTTTGCAGGAAGCCGGGCCCATCAACTATCATCAGATGTCTTATGGGCGCATTGTTTGACAGTAGCCGCAAGAGAAACGCGTCATAAGTCCATTAGAACGATGGAGTGGAGGGGGCCGCGCAGCGGCAGCTATCCTCGAGACATTTTTCAGTATTTCTTCAGAAGGAGTTTCCGACCATGTTGAATCGCTCATTGCTCGTAGCGGCCGCCGCCGCCCTGGTCTGTGCCGCAGCCGCCTCGGCGTGCGATAAGGACAAGAAGATCTCGACGACGAAGACCGTCGCGACTGCCGGTTCATCCTGTTGTAAGGCCACTCTCGCCAAGAAGGTCGACGCGGTCATGAAGGACATGCCGACGATGACCTATAAGGTGGGCGACTACACCACATGCTGTCCCGATGCTGCCAGGGCCAAGGCCAGCAGTGCCGATGGCAAGATGCAGTTCGTCGTGGCCGACAAGGCTTTTGATTCCGAAACCGAAGCCACACTGGCCCTCGCCGACCTGCTCGAGTCGGAAGCCAAGTCGATGACCGAAGTACGCTTCGCGGTTGGCAAGGAATGCTATGGCTGCCCGATGACGGCCAAGAAGATGGCCAAGGACAGTGGCGCGAAGATGACCTATCGTCTGGCCGGGATGAACTTCGACAGCCGCGAACAGGCTGATCGTGCCGCCAAGATGATCGCGGACGCATTGCGCAATTCTGACGGTCGCAGCGAAATCTCCGCAGTTCAGGCGACGACCAAGCCGTCGTGCTCCAAGGCTGCGAAGGCTTCTGCGGACGCCAAGAAGCCCTGTTGTGCCTCCAAGAGCAAGACCGCTTCAGCCGACGATGCCAAGAAGCCATGTTGTGCCTCCAAGAACAAGACCACTGCGGCTTCGGCCGACGCCAAGAAGCCTTGCTGCGCCTCCAAGAGCAAGACCGCTTCTGCCGATGCGAAGAAACCCTGCTCTGGCTCAAAGACCACTGCTGCCTCGGCCGACGCCAAGGCACCCTGCTCGAAGTCCACGACCACGACTGCCAGCACCGACGCTGCTCCAAAGTGCCCTAAGGCCGCTGCCGCTCAAGCCGCTGCCGCCGCCGAAGGCAAATCGGGTTGCTGCGAGAAAGCGGCTGCCCGCCTGGCCAGCGTCCAGGATCGCATCCGCTTGATCGTCGAGACGGCTGCTGCCGCCTCGTAAGCTGCGCTCCCGAACTCTGATTGCACACAGGGCCGTGTCCTGCACAGGACACGGCCCTGTTTCGTGCGCACGCGGTTGTTTTGCACGACCCGGGTCACACGGTACACTAATTCGCTTCGTATCCTCTCAGGGACCGGGTCCTGGCGCCTCGACGGCTCGAGCTGTCGCGCTCGCGGGCCACTGCCAAGGAGACCACACGTGGCGAATCAGCCAACCGAGCGCGTGACATGGATCAACAAAGGGCTCAATGCCATCGAGGTGATCGGGAACAAATTGCCGGATCCCGCGCTGCTCTTCCTCATCCTGTTGTTTCTGACCTGGGGTGCCTCCTATTTTCTGGCGGACATTCAGTTCACCGAGGTCAATCCCAAGTCCGCCGAGCCGATTCAGGTGGTCAACCAGTTGAGTGGTCAGTCGCTCGCAGGGTTTCTCGCACACATGGTCAAGGAATTCACGGGGTTCGCGCCGCTTGGCGTTGTGCTGGTTGCACTTCTGGGCGTGGGTGTTGCAGAACACACCGGCTTCGTGAACGCGGGGCTCAAGTATCTGCTCAACTGGACGCCAATGAGCCTCCTGACCCCGATGTTGATCCTCGTGGCCATCGTCAGTCACACCGCTGCGGACGCTGGCTATGTGTTGGTCATCCCATTGGGCGGGGTCATTTTCTACGCGGCGGGGCGACATCCACTTGCGGGTATCGGGGCGGCTTTCGCTGGCGTCTCGGGGGGATTCTCGGCCAACTTCATTCCATCGGGCATCGATCCTCTGCTGCAGGGCCTGACTCAGGAGGGCGGTCGGATTCTGGATCCGGCGCTCAATGTCAATCCTTTGTGCAACATCTACTTCACTGGTTTGTCCAGCATCGTGGTCATCCTCGTGGGTTGGTTCCTGACCGACAAGATCATCGAGCCACGTCTGAAGGCGACAGCGATCGATGGCGATCCGAGTGATATGCCGGAGATGAAGGATCTCTCGCCCGCTGAGAAGCGCGGGCTCGGTTGGGGCCTCGCGACGGCCGTTCTCGGGCTCGTCGGACTGGGCCTGTGGCTGTGGCCGCAAGATTCCGCGATGCGCCATCCGGCCCACATCGAGACTCAGGTCACGTTCAGTCGTCAGACTGCGGCGGAAGCAGATATTTTCATCCCGGCCCAGACGGAGATCGGCGCCGGCGAGATCAAGTTCAAGACCTCGAAAGAGGCGGTTCTTGCCGCAGGGGCGACCTCGGTGACCACGACCGCCGAGGCGGTGGTCGTCGAGGATGGCAGCCTGGTGCAGTCGGGTGCGATCAGCACGCTGGCCAAGCCCATCTGGGGTGTGGAGCGGGTCACGAATCCCGAGTCGGCCCACTACACGGAGTCGAGTCGAAAGATCACCGATTTCCACGCGCCGATCATGGAGTCGATCGTACCGTTGATCTTTCTGTTGTTCCTTTTGCCGGGCATTGTTCATGGCTACGTGTCGGGCACTGCGAAGAACCATCGCGACATCATCAAGGGCATGAGCAATGCGATGGGTACGATGAGCTACTATCTGGTCATGGCCTTCTTCGCTGCGCAGTTCATCGGGACATTCAAGGGCTCGAATATCGGTGTGCTGCTGGCGGTGAAGGGTGCGAATTTCCTCAAGGACATGGGGCTGGCCGCGCAGTTGACCATCGTTGGAATCATCATCCTCAGCGCATGCGTCAACCTGTTGGTTGGATCGGCTTCAGCGAAGTGGGCATTGCTGAGTCCGATTTTCGTACCGATGCTCATGCAGCTTGGAATCTCAGCTGAGCTGATTCAAGCCGCTTATCGGGTCGGCGATTCCACGACCAATATCATCACCCCGCTCATGCCGTACTTCCCACTGGTCGTCGTGTTCTGTCAGCGTTACGTCAAAGGGACCGGTATCGGCACGGTCACGGCATTGATGCTGCCATACTCGATCGCGTTGTTCATTTCATGGACGGCATTTTTGTTGATTTACTGGGCCATCGGAATTCCGCTGGGTCTGCAGGCGACCTACACCTACACCATGGTGGGCGGCTGATTGCGGCCCGCTGATGAATTGGAGAGAATCGTGAGACGCACCGCTTGTCTGTTCGCCGGAGCTTTACTGATCGGTTCGGCCGGCGCGGAGGCCGCAGGCCCCGCATTCCCCTTCAAGGTCCATGAGCACATGCTCGGCAATGGCCTCAAGGTCATGGTCGTACCCTTCGACAGCCCGGGTGTCGTGTCGTTCAACACGGTTGTGCGCACGGGCAGCCGCGATGAAATCGAGGCCGGCCACAGTGGTTTCGCGCATTTCTTCGAGCACATGATGTTCCGTGGCACGCCCAAGTATTCCGAGAAGGCGTACAACGACGTGCTCAAACGCATGGGTGCGGACTCCAACGCGTTCACTTCGGACGATCGCACGCACTATTACATCATCGGGCCGTCGGCCGCGCTCGAAACCATGATCGATATCGAGTCGGACCGTTTTCAGCACTTGCAGTATTCAGAGGAAGTGTTTCGGCGTGAGGCGCTCGCCGTTCTCGGCGAATACAACAAGAATGCATCGAATCCGAGCATGCCCATGCGCGAGCGAATGCGCGACCTGGCCTTTTCTCGGCACACTTACAAGCACACGACGATGGGCTTCCTCGCCGACATCAAGGCCATGCCCGACTATTACGATTACAGTCTGTCGTTCTTCAAACGCTTTTACAGGCCCGAAAACTGCATTGTGCTGGTCGTCGGCGACGCCCAGCCGGATGCCGTCTTCAAGCTTGCAGGCAAGTACTATGGCGACTGGTCTCCAGGCTACCAGGCACCGTCGATTCCGGTCGAGCCACCGCCGACGGGCCCACAGGAGGATCAACTCACGTGGCCTGGGCCGGTCCGTCCGCACATCATGATGGGTTACCGCGTGCCAGCGTTCGACGTGACGAGTGTTGACAGCGCGGCCATGGTCATGATCGGCGAGATGTTGTTTGGCGAGTCGGCGCCGCTGTATCGCAAGCTGGTGGTCGACAAGCAGTGGGTCGACACGATTTCCGGGGGCTACTCGCTGCATCGTGACCCGTACCTCTTTACCGTGTTCACGCGTATCAAGTCGGCGGACAAGGTCGGACCCGTGCGTGACGAAATAGCCGCTCATCTCGCCGGGCTGCGTGACCAACCTGTTGACGTACAGCGTCTGCAGGGCATCAAGTCTTACTTGTACTACAACTTTGCGAGCGGTCTGACGAGTCCCGGTGCCGCCGCGTTTGCCCTGTCGCGATACCTCGTGCTGACTGGTGAACCCCAGACGATCAACCGCATGTTCGAGCAATATGAACGTGTCACCCCTGCGGACATTCAAAGGGTGGCACGCAAGATTTTTAGGGAAGACGGTCGTACGACAGTACAGTTGTCGAATTGAAGGTTAGGCAGACGCCGCATCACAGTGGCTACGCCATTCCATACACAGGTGCAGATCACATGTTCAATACAATAATGCTTTCTGTTGCAGCACTCGCAGCTCCTCAGGCTGACGCGCAGGCATCGACGGCGCTCCGGGTCGTCGCCACACCCTCGAGTTCCCCCCTCGTGGCCGTACGGTTGATGTTCGAAGCCGGATCGATGTACGACCCTGCCGGCAAGGAGGGGTTGGCGTCACTGACCGCGCTCATGATCGGTCAGGCCGGCACGGCCCATGTGACCTACGATCGTATCATCGACATGCTGCACCCATTGGCGGCCGAGATCAATGTCTCGGCCGATCGCGAGGTCGCGGTGGTCGGTGGGGTTGTGCACCGCGACAACTTGCGGCACTACCACACGCTGTTGCTCGATGCCGTGCTGACACCCGGTTTCGGCGAGGAAGACTTCAAACGAAACAAGGAGCAGCTGCGCGCGTATCTGACCGAGACATTGCGCGCGACCAACGACGAGTTACTGGGTCTGGAGGCGATTCAGCAGGTCGTGTACCACGGTCATCCCTACGGTCACGCCCCGGCAGGAACGCTGGCTGGGCTCGACGCAATCACCATCGACGATGTCAAGCAGTTTCACAAGACACACTACACCCGCGATCGGCTGATGGTCGGTGTAGCCGGTGGTTACCCTGCCGAGTATGTCGATGCACTGAAGAATCGCCTGGACGCCTTACCTGCAGTGGGGGCGTCCCGTGTTCCACTGCCAGCGCCGCCGGCGGTCACTGGTCGTCGCTTCACGGTCATTGAAAAGCAATCAGGCTCGGTGGGCATTCACCTGGCCTATCCGTTGGCGATCAACCGCACTCATCCCGATTACTATCCATTGATGGTCGCAAACAGCTTTCTTGGAGAGCACCGTACGTTCCACGGCCGGCTGATGTCTCAGCTACGCGGCAAACGCGGATTGAACTACGGTGACTATTCGTATATCGAGTACTGGCACAACCCACCGTTCACGTCCAACCCGCTGCCGGGTCATCCACGTCGCCAGCAGTATTTCTCAGTCTGGCTCCGGCCGGTGGTGCCCAACACGGCGCACTTCGCCTTGCGCAATGCATTGTTCGAGGTCAACCGATTGGTCGAGAAGGGAATGACCGCCGACGAGGTCGCTTTGACGCGAGATTTCCTCATCAACTACTCGAAACTGTGGGCCCAGACCCACAGCCGCCGGTTGGGCTTTGCAATGGACAGCGAATACTACGGCATGAGCAACTACATTGAAGAGATCGAGCGTCGCCTCCGACAGGTGACGGTCGAAGACGTCAATCGCGTCGTGCGCAAGTACATTTCGACGGACAATTATGAGGCCGTCGTCGTCGCCGCCGATGCGGCAGGGTTCGTGGAGGCACTGAAATCGGAGGCGCCAAGTCCGATGACATACAATACGCCGCCCGACCCTGAGATAGCCATTGAAGACAAGATCATTGAGGTCCTGCCAGTCAAGCCGACAGCCGTGCGCGTGATTCCGGTAGGACAGATGTTCGAGAAGTAAGCGCCGGGTTCCTGTCCGGTGATTCATTCATGAGCGCTAAGTGCTCCCTTTCATAATTGGGTGTAGGGTTCTCCGCGGCGCTTGTCGTGTTGGGCAAGGCGCGAGGAGGAGGCGGCCTGACATCGTTGAAGACGAGCAACACAGTCCAGGGCGGCAAGCGTTCGGAAAACCCTACAAAGAATTGTGAAATGGGGCACTAAGGATGCACGTGGCTTTCGTCATCCTCCTGCTTGCCCAGCCCGACGTGGTCTCGATCACGTTCGAAGACCATGCGATGGGTGTGGTCGTTGCGGACTGGGACGTCCCGCGGGCCAGTGCGGGCTACGTGTCCGAGGCGACGACGCTGGCGCCGGCCGAGGGGGACGGCTGTCTCGAATTACGAGCGACTACGGCCGATGCCGCGGCCTGGGGCACGGTTCAGCATCATCTCGACGCGACGCCGTGGCGCGGGCAACGCATAGCGTTGTCCGCCGCCATCCGCACGCAGGGTGATCACGCGGCGGGGCACGCTCAGATGTTCATGAGAGTCGTGCGCGCGGCTGAGAAGAGCGGCTTCGTCGACAACATGCACGATCGCCCGGTGACCTCGGACACCTGGGTCCGGCACACCATAGTGGGCATGGTCGATCGTGATGCCGAGCACGTCGTGATCGGTCTGTTGCTCAAGGGCCGTGGTCGCGCGTGGATCGACGATATCCAAATCACGCCAGCCGGCCCGCTTGGACGGGGCGACGAGGCTCCCCGGGCCATAGATGATCTTGCAGTCGCGCGCGTCATCGCGTTCATTCGCCTGCTTGGTTACGTCCAGCATTTTCATCCCAGCGATCAGAGCATGCGGGTGGATTGGGCCCGTGTTGCGGTAGACGGTATCGATGCGGCGGAGGGGGCCCACGGTCCGGAGGAGCTTGCCCGTGCGTTGCACCGGGTTCTCGTCCCGCATGCGCCGACGCTGCAGGTGTGGTCCGGGTCGGTTGCCGATGCGCCGTCGCCTGTTGTAAAACGAGGAGACTGTTCACGTTTCACAGGTCTGCGTCACCGGGGTCTCGGCGCCGATCGGTTCCGTGCGCCGGCGGGGGGTGGGGTCTACTATAGCGAACGTGTGACCGAGGCGGTTGACGTGTCCTCCGACCCACGCTGCGCGCTGCCCGACACGGCTGTAGTGGCCAGCCTCGGGGCCGGGATTGCCTGTCGCGTGCCGATCACGCTTTACGTCGACGATCGCGGGACCGTGCCAGCCGACAGTGTGCCGGTACGGCTCAATGTTGACCGCGCACCCGGATGGTCGCCCACTCCTGCAGATCGCAGTACCCGATTGGCCACCGTCGGGCTGGCCTGGAATGTCATCCAGCACTTCTATCCATACTTTGATGTCGTCAGCTGTGACTGGCCCGCGGCTTTGGACCGTGGTCTGCGCGAAGCGGCGGTCGCCGAGACGTCCTGGGATTTCCTGCAGGTGCTGCGCCGGTTGATTGCGCACATTCATGATGGTCACGGTCGGGTGTGGCATGAGAGCGATCAGACATTCTTCGCCCCGATGTCCTTCGATTGGGTCGATGATCAGCTCGTTGTGTTGCGCTCGACCCCTGAACTGGGTGTTTCGCCGGGTTCCGTAGTACTTGCGATCGATGGTCAGGCCGTGGATGTGATCAGCGAGGCACTCGGTCGGCAGGTGTCGAGTTCAACGCCCGGGTGGCGGCGGTACCGAGTTGCCCGGCAGATTGCCGGCGGGTTTGACGCAGGGCCTGTGCGGCTTACCCTGCGCGATCCCGATGGGAGCGGGGGCTTCATTCGTGCCCCACGCGTCCAAGGCGCCGCCGCCCCACAGTGGGGTGTGCCGCGCCCCGCTCAGGGAGCGGAGCTGGCGCCGGGCATCCGATATTTCAATCTCGACGCAGCAGACGTCGGAACGTGGCAACGCGTACTTCCCGTGCTGGCTGCGGCCCAGGGCGTGGTGTTCGATTTGCGGGGTTACCCCGGTGGGGCGGGCACCGAATTCCTGCGGCACCTGACCGATGAGACCCTGCACAGCACGTGGTGGGAGGTTCCGATCTATCGCTATCCCGATCAACAGGATGTCGAGTTCGAACGCAGTCGCTGGACGCTGACTCCGCTCAAGCCGCGTCTGACGTCGAATGCGGTCGTACTCACCGACGGCCGAGCCATCAGTTATGCCGAGAGCGTGCTGGGGATCGTCGAGCACTATGGTCTTGCAGAGGTTGTCGGGGCGCCGACCGCGGGAACCAACGGGAACATCAACGAGCGTACCCTGCCCGGCAACTACAGGATGGTGTGGACTGGCATGCGTGTGCACAAACATGACGGTTCGCGGCTCAACGGGGTCGGTATCCTGCCGACCGTGCCTGTTTGCCCGACGATTGCCGGAATTGCTGCCGGCCGTGATGAAGTGCTCCAAAAGGGGCTCGAGGTCATCAAGTCCAAGTTGACCAACGCTCCGTAACCGCGTCACCTGCATGCCTGCACGGGCCCATAGAAGAGCGTGCCGTGGTCGTTGCGCACAGGTTACAATGTGGAAGCCGCAAGGAGGTGGCATAATGGTCAACATGCTGTGGTTGCTTCTCATTGCCTGTGCATCCGACAACACGCATCCCGTCAAGCGTCCGCCTGTGCGACAGTCCGAGCCTGTGCCTGAGGCGGACGTCGTCGATGAACGTGTTCATGACCTCATCGATGAACACGATGGTCATGTCATCGCCGAGGTCCGCGCCCGCGTACTGCGCGAGGGCAAGGAATACAGGCTGGAGGTCAGTGCCGCTGCAGAGGGGCCGTTTGTCGATCCACCGCCGGGCTTTGCAGGTCTGCAGGGCAGCAACGCGAAGACCGCCCGGGAACTTCGCGCGATGTACCGTTCCGGCGCGGCGACATTCATCATCCACGACTTGTCTTCGGCCGAACAGGTGACCGGGCATGTTCGTGCTGGTCGGGAGGGGTTCGTCATGCGTCGCCGCCTCGGACTCCATGGACGGGTGGTTCACGAGCCAGCGACCGCGGAGCCACAACTCATGGAGTTGCTGTTCGAGACACCGTCACTGCCTGGCGGGTGGCACCGGGCGGACATCATTGTCGAAGGGCACCTGCGGCTGTGGGTCACCGTGGCGGTCGACGATCACGGTGCGACCATCCAGCGCATCGGGCAACCGTGATCAGGAGGCAGATTCATGATTTGGCTGGTGTTGTGTGCGGTTATCGGGGTGGATGCACTGGACGATGCCGCATTCGATCTCGAGTTGCGCTATTTGAGGACACTCGAGCGTCTCGACGATGGTGTGCCACCACAGCCCAATGATGGTGCCGTGCTCGAGCTGCGTTGTCTGGAGTCGCTGGCCGGGGGACGGTTGGTTCAGGACCTGGCCAAGATGGATGCTCCGCAGTGGATGCGCTGCGCGTATGGACCCTGACGAGCCACGACAGCCACCTCCGCGAGGCCTCGGCTCAATGTTTGTCTGACACCCATCCGGGGCGCGTGCGCTGGTGGCTCGAGCGTTACCCCGAAGCGCGGGCGACCATCCCTGCTGAAACCATGCAGAAAATCGAGGGCTCCCCGATTGAGCCTGCCCCCCAGTATCTGCCCCCTCTGAATCCCGAGACCCTGTTCGAGCGGCTCGTCCCTGGAGACGATGTTCTCGAGCTGCCCCCCGGAGCGCCGCCTCTGCGCGGCACCGTGTACCTCTACCAGGTCGAGCGGACGCTCCGAATCTGGGCGGTGTCAGGTGTCAACGGGCAGGATTACACTGCGTGTGTTGTTGAGTTGATGGATCATCCCAACGTCGCCGTCGCACGCGTTGCGGCGCGCGAACTCGCCCGCGTGAGTGATGCAATTCGTCCGCATCAGGCGCTCACCACGGTATACGAGGATCGCACACGCGACCTCGAGCTCAGGCAGTATGCGTTGGCGGCATGGTCAGAGTCAGGCCATCCACGTGTGTACTACACGTTACTCGATCTGGCCAAGCGCCCCACTCACGACTTGTGGGCGACCGCAGTCAGCAGCCTGGGCAAGGGTGGCGATGGCTTCGCGCTCGAGCACTTGAAGCATATCACCCCACCCGGTGACCACAGAGTCCTGTACGATCAAGTGGTGGCCGCGCTGGTGGAACGGACCGTAGCCACCGAGGGCAAACGGCTGGCGTTGCGCTGCAGGATCCTGCTCGAGCGCTGTGCCTGGGCCGATCTGCGCTGCAATCCCTACGAGGTGGCCTACAAGAAATGGGTGATGCAGCGGCTCGGCACTCATCACATGTCTCTGCAGCACTCCCTGGAGGACCTTCGGAAGAATTATAGCTTTCAGCACCCTGGAGGGGATGAGGTCATGCGCGACGCTTTGACCGCCCGCGTGCACTCTTACGCCGCCGCGTTGCTCGAAGGATATCGCGCGAAACCGTGAGCTGTTGTTGGCTGGGACTCTGTGGACGGCGACCGCACGACCTGTGCGTTGGAGCGCGCCGAGCTAAGCACGCAAACCCGCACACTCGGCCAGGAGACGCAGTTCGTGCAGGGCCATGACCCGGGCCTGCTCGCACGTGCCATGTTCGGCGATGTGCTGCAGACGGGAGGCGATCCACTCGAGGCTCACGCCTTGATCGGCGAGTATTCTGGCCGAGTTGGACGAGCCGGTGGCAATCCTGGCGACGATCTCCAGGCCGGAGGGGAACGGCGGCGCCGCAGTCGCCACCTCCGGCTTCACTGTGTCGTCCTGCGGTGTCCCCGGTGGTTGTGCTGTCACGGTTTTCATGAGGTTTTGGGATTGACCAATTCACTCACGACAACGCCGCGCCAACGCCGGGTCGTGAATAGGGAGTTCGTGGAGCTGACATCATCAACAAAAAATGGCCCGACGAGGGTACGTCGGGCCGTGCTTCTCTCCCGCCCTCGAGGTGGTCCGTGATCACGGCTCCCACAAAGCCGCGTGGATGACGCCGTCAGCGGGAAGAGGCATTCTAACTGCAATTCCAAACCTGGTCCAAACGTGCAGTGGATGAATGTTCCCGGCATGGGTGGATGGGGGCGGGCCAGGGTTGTGAAAATAGGACACTTGGGAAAGTCAGGTCGTCCAGACGAACAGATCGAAGAACCTCTTCATGAGCGTATCTGCGTGCGGCGTAGGCTCGATCGCGTCGATCGTCCGTTCCAGGTGGCCTTCACCGGGTGTGTAGATGCCCTTGTAGATCGTCAGGCGTTCCGTGAGCCGCCGCGCATCCAGTTCCGTGTGGAATTGCGTTCCGTACACCGGACGATCCGGCAGGCGGAATACTTGATTGGCCGACAGCGGGGTCCGGGCCATTTCGATGGCCCCGGCCGGGAGTGCCGTGACGTGGTCATGGTGGCCCATCTGGGTCAGGAAGGTCAGCGGGACTCCGTCGAAGAGCGGGTCGCTTTGACCGGCATCGAGCAGGGTGACTTCGTGCGTGCCGACCTCCCCACGATCAGGGTCATGCAGGAGTTCACCCCCCAGCGCCCGGGCCATCATCTGGTGACCCCAGCACGTACCCCACAGAGGTGTTCCACGCTCGACGAGTTCGTTGATCAGGACGGTCAAGGGTTCGGTGAACGGATGGTCGTCGACTGCCGAATGCGTGCCGGCACCACCGATGATGACTGCACAGGCCGTCACGTCGCGGGTGGGGGGAATGGGCTCGTGGAGCAGATTGAGCGTTTCCAGTTGATCCGCTGAAATCCCGCAGCGTTCGACCACACAGACTTGTTCCTGCTCTTCGACATCGACACGTTCTCGAAGCTGGATCAGCAAGACTTTGTCAGATCGATTGCTCAAGGCCGGTTTACCTGTGTTGGGACGAGGGGCGTGACGATGCCCTGGCTACAGATACATCGGATCCATCTTCTCTGGCTCGATGTTGAATTTCTCGATAGCGCTACGCAACTTGGTGTTCGGCAGTTTTCCGGACTTGACCAGCGACCACACCGCGGCGAAGGCGATATGCCTGGCGTCGACTTCGAAGAAGTTGCGCAGATCTTCGCGAGCTTCGCTGCGCCCGAAACCGTCGGTGCCGAGTGTGGTCAGGCGATCGCCCAGCCACGGCGAGAGTTGGTCTGCCAGCGTCCGCACATAGTCACTGGCTGCGACGATTGGGCCGGGATGCCCTTCGAGTTGCTTCAGGAGGAACGGCTCACGCCGGGTCTGGCCGGGGTGCCGCATGTTCCAACGTTCAACGGTCATGGCATCACGTTTCAGCTCGGTATAGCTGGTGGCGCTCCATACATCTGCAGCGATGTCCTCGGCTGCGAGTAATGCCTGGGCCGCGATGGCGTGATTGAGGATCGCGCCGCTGCCAAACAGGTTGACGCGCAGGTCGCCCGAAGTTGACTCCGCAGGCGCGCATAGATACAGGCCCCTGAGCACACCCTCTTCGCACCCCTCGATCTTCTTGGGTTGGGGATAGGGTTCGTTCTCCAGCGTCATGTAGTAGAAAATACTCTCGCGCTCACCATACATTCGACGGATGCCGTCTGCGACAATGATTGCGACCTCGTAGGCGAAAGCCGGATCGTACGACACGCAGTTCGGCACGGTCGAAGCGTGCAGGAGGCTGTGTCCATCCTGGTGTTGCAGGCCTTCGCCGGCCAGAGTCGTACGCCCGGCGGTGCAGCCGATCAGGAATCCCTTGGCTTGCGCGTCGGCCGCAGCCCAGATGCTGTCACCAATTCGTTGGAAACCGAACATCGAATAGAACATGAAGAACGGGATCGTGTTGATGCCGTGCGACGCATAGGCCGTGCCTGCGGCCGCGAAGGAGGCCATCGATCCTGCTTCGGTGATACCTTCCTCGAGGATCTGGCCATTCTTGGCTTCACGATAATACAGGAGCAGGTGCGAGTCGACCGGTTCGTAGAGCTGTCCTTTGTGAGCGTAGATCCCGTATTTGCGGAACAACGCGTCGAGCCCGAACGTGCGTGCTTCATCAGGCACGATCGGGACAACGAGGGAACCCACGGCCTTATCGTCCATCAGGCGTGCGAGCATGCGGACGAAGGCCATGGTGGTCGATGCCGATCGATCCCCCGTGCCGGCCATGAACTCATCGAAGAGCGACAGGTCGGCAATCTCGACCGGCGTCTGCAGGGTCTGGCGTGACGGCATGAACCCACCGAGTGCGTTGCGGCGATCGCGTACATACTGCACCACGTCGCTGTCCACCGGCGGTCGGTAGAACGGCGCCTCAGACAGTTCATGGTCAGCCACAGGGATTTCGAAGCGGTCACGGAACTGGCGCAGTTCATCCTCATTGAGTTTTTTCTGCTGGTGGGTGATGTTGCGACCTTCACCTGCCTCTCCCATGCCGTATCCCTTGATGGTCTGGGCGAGAATGACACTGGGACCACCGCGATGATTGATGGCACGATGGTAGGCTGCATTGACTTTGATCGGGTCGTGGCCGCCGCGACGCAGGTGCTGGATTTGTTCGTCGGTGTAATCGCTGACCAACGCCAGCGTCTCGGGATGTTTACCGAAGAAGTGGTCACGTACGAAGGCGCCACTTTCGACGCTGAACTTCTGCATCTCGCCATCGACGACCTCGTTCATGCGCTGCACGAGCAAACCGCTGTCGTCACGCGCGATGATCGGATCCCAGCTGGAACCCCAGATCACCTTGATGACGTTCCAGCCGGCGCCGCGAAACGCGGCTTCGAGTTCCTGGATGATCTTACCGTTGCCCCGGACGGGGCCGTCCAGCCGTTGAAGGTTGCAGTTGATGATGAACGTCAGATTCTCGAGGTGTTCGCGCGAAGCCAGCGTGAGGGCGCCGAGCGATTCCGGTTCGTCCATCTCGCCATCGCCAAGAAAAGCCCATACACGCGAGTTCTCCTGGTCGATCAACCCGCGGTCGTACAGATAGGCGTTGAACCGTGCCTGATAGATGGCGCTGATCGGTCCGAGGCCCATCGATACCGTGGGGAATTCCCAGAAGCCAGGCGACAACCACGGGTGCGGATAAGACGGCAGACCGCCGCCGGACGCCAGCTCGCGGCGGAAGTTGTGCAGTTGTTCGAGGCTCACTCGGCCTTCGAGGAATGCGCGGGCGTATATTCCCGGGGCCGCGTGACCCTGAAAGTAGATCTGGTCCCCGTCAAAGCCGTCGCCGCGTCCACGGAAGTAGTGGTTGAAGCCGACTTCATACAGCGTTGCGGCCGAGGCGAACGTCGAGATGTGTCCACCGATGCCCTCGGACTTGCGATTGGCCCGTACGACCATGGCCATGGCATTCCAGCGGATAATGCTCTTGATGCGGCGTTCGAGGGCTCGATCGCCGGGGTACTGGGGCTCTTCTTCGGGTGGAATCGTGTTGATGTACGGCGTGTTCGCCGTGAACGGGATGACGGCGCCATGCTGATGTCCGCGGGTGACCAGTTTTCGCAGCAGGTATTCAGCACGCTCACGGCCACAGCGGGCCACGACTTCGTCGATTGATTCGATCCACTCCGCGGTCTCCAGTGGATCGGAGTCGATACGCGGTACAATCGGGGCGTTCATCTTACATTCCTCAAGATTGATCTCGGCCAGGAAGAGCCCAAAGCATACAGACCGTGAGACTTACGTCAACTGGATGGTAGGCTCTGCAGGTCGGATCCCGGCCCATGCAGAAGGGGGCCTCGTACGGGTCCGGGGCTTGGCTGCGGACTCGCGCAAATGAGGCCCTTGTGCATGCGTTGCACGGCCCCACTTCAGCAGCGCACAGACCAGTGCAGTCATTTCGCATCACGATTCTGTGTCGGAGCCCTCCGCCGGTGGGATGGTCTTACCGTGGGGGTCCATCGTGATGCCGCCGAGTTCGGAGTCCAACTCATCGTGCATTGCGCTGCTGAGGAAGTGTTCAACCCGTTCGGCCGGGTCGTGCAGGTGATCGTCGGGCAAAGTGAAATGTTGTGCCAGATACGACTCCCACAGGCGATGGGACCGGACCAGATGCATGGCGGTGGACAGGCCTGTTGCGGTCAGTTCGAGACCGGGGCCCGGTCCACCCGTGCTGCAGGATGTCGTATGGACATGTTTGCGGAGCACCAGTGCCCACAGCGCCGCGCGGGACAGCCAGCCTCCTCCCATTGCTTCAACGATGTGCCGCCGCGGCATGGCGCCCCGTTCGCCACGGACTTCGTCCCAGCGATACAGCATGCCGAGAATGTCTTCGCGCACGATGCTGATGCGCAAGCGCCACCGCGTGACTGCCTGACTGAGAAGACCGTGCCGTGGTCCAAGGATGACGGCGACAGCGAAGAGTGTGCCCGCAATCGCAGTCATCATGCCCGCGGTCTCGACTGACACATCGCCCATGCCGATCCACGCGGGGCCGAGATAGGCCAGGACATGACCGCCTGCGCCGGCGATCATTGCAACGCTCACGCTGAGCATGATCATGATGCCCAGTCGATCAGTCAGCATGTACGCGGTGGCCGGCGGCACGATGAGCATGGCGATGACCAGCACGGAGCCCGTCACCTCGAAGTTCGCCACGGTGGTCATTGCGACCATGATCATCAGAACATAATGCATGACACCTGCATGAATGCCTTGCGCGCTGGCCAACTGCGGATCGAATGCGCAGATCTTGAGCTCTTTGTAGAACAATCCGACGAAGATGAGGTTCAACACGAAGACGATCGCCGGGTTGACGACGCCGCGCGGGATTCCGTCGTCGAGCATCGCGTCGAGCCCGATGGCATTGATGTTGCCGTACAGGACACAACTGGGATCGAGATCGACGTGGTCGGCTACGCGCCGGATCAGCACCAGGCCCAGGGCGAACAGAACGCTGAAGACCACGCCCATGGCTGCACCGTGTTCGACGCGGCCATAGCGGCGGATCGTTTCTGTCAGCAGGGCCGTCAACATGCCCGCAATGACCGCACCGAGGAGCATGGGCCATGACGATCGGCTTCCGGTGAGGATGAACGCGGCCGCGATTCCGGGCAACACCGCATGCGAAATCGCATCGCCCATGAGGCTCATTCGCCGCAGCAGGAGAAAATTACCCAGCAGCGCGCACGATCCGGCTGACAGGGCAGCGGCCAGAACGATCCAGTTGTCGACAGCAGGGTTCCAGCTCACGACACGGGATCCTCGCGATGGGGTGAAGGCGGAATGGTTTCGGCCTGCAGGGCGGCCTGCAGTTCAGCGATGATGCCCTCGGGCAGAACGTGTTCGACTTCGTCCGCATCACGATCGACGTGTGACGGTGCAATGTCGGCGTAATGGATGAGATACATCTCCCACAGTCGATGGTTTCGCAGCATGCGGCGGGCGTGGACGCGCCCATCGGCGGTCAGGTGCAGGGCGTCGGCATGGCGTTCGAGCGTTCCCCGGCGGATGGCCCGGCGGGCCAACTGCTCGACCTCTCCGCGTGTCCAGCTGCGTTTGGTCCGAAGGTCCTCGAGAGTGATCGCGGCAGAGAGGCCTCGGCGCTCTTCGAATTCGGCCATGGCCCGCAGCAGGTGCTGGTACGCCACCCTACGCCGCAACGTCCAGCGCCGTACGATGCTGGCGACCAGACCCCGCTGCGGCGCGCACAACATACTGATCGTGAACATCGCACCGGCACACAACACGATGATCGCGCCCGTCGGCAAGTGGGGCGCTGAGGCGCTGATGGAAGATCCCAGCCATCCCGCCAACCCGCCGAGCAGCCCCGAAAGCACCAGCATGACGGGCAGGCGTTCGGTCCAGAACCGCGCTGCTGCCGGTGGAATGATCAACATCGCGATGATCAGAATGAGGCCGACGGCCTGCAGTCCGATGACAGTCGTCGCAACGACGAGACCCATCATGACCGTGTCGATCAACATGACCGGGTAGCCGCGGCTCGCCGCGAAGGCCTGGTCGAAGCACACCAGTCGGAATTCCTTGAACAGCATGAGTGCACTGGTTATGACCAGCGCCGCAGTGGCGGCAATCATGGTCGCGTCGCGCTGCAACATCGCGGCAGCCTTGCCGTAGATGAAGGTATTGATACCCGCCTGGTTGCCGGTGTTCATTTGTTGAATGACGCTGAGGAGGACAACCCCGATACCGAAGAACACACTGAGGACGATGCCGATGGCCGCGTCCTCCTTGAGGCGCGTGTACTGACGCAGTCCCAGAACGGTGACAACGCCCAGGATGCCGCTCATGACGGCGCCGCAGAGCAGGACCGGCGTACTCTTGGCCCCGGTCAGCAGGAACGCAATGGCGATCCCGGGCAAGGTCGCGTGGCTGAGCGCGTCACCCATCAGGGCCCGCTTGCGCAGGTAGGCGAAGGTGCCAATCACGCCGGCGGCCAGGCCGAGCAGGCTTGTGCCAATGACGACGATGCGCGTGTTGTAATCGCGCAGCATGACGATGTGCCACAACTCAGCCCAACTCATGCCGTCGTCTGTCATCGTCTACGACCCCTGGCCATCGCTTCCCCGGCGCGATCGAGAAGCGTCAAGCGGCCGCCGTAGGTCTTCTGCAGATTTTCAGAGGTGAACGTTTCATCCATCGGCCCGGCAGCGACGATGTGCATGTTCAGCAGCAGTACGTGATCGAAGTACTGCGCCATCGTATGCAGGTCATGGTGGACGACCATGACGGTCTTGCCGGCGTTCTTGAGCTCACGAAGAAGGGTCACGATTGCCGACTCGGTGGCCGCGTCCACCCCGGCGAACGGTTCGTCCATGAAATACAATTGCGCCTCCTGGGCAAGGGCCCTGGCGAGGAACACCCGTTGCTGCTGTCCACCGGACAGACGACTGATCTGGCGGTGCGCATAGTCCGCCATATCGACTTGCTCGAGACAGTGCAGAGCAGCTTCCTTGTCGCGGCGCCGCGGCGGCATGCACCACGGGATGCGGCCGTAGCGGCCCATGATGACCACGTCGAGTGCACTGGCAGGGAAATCCCAGTCGACGCTCTCGCGTTGGGGGACATAACCGACGAGCCGCCGCTGATGACGAAACGGTTGGCCGTAAAACATCACGCTGCCCGATGCCTTGGGGACCAGATCGAGGCTGGCCTTGATGAGCGTACTCTTGCCGGCGCCGTTGGGTCCGGCAATGCCGATCAGCTGGCCTTCCGGAGCCGCATAGTCTATGTCCCACAGCACCGGTTTGCGGTCGTATGCGACAGTCATGTCATGGATCGACAACGGGGCCGCAGCATCGTGGTCCTCGACCGCGCGGGGAACGGTGGAAGGTGGCGGGGCCGCCGTGGCGGGATCGGGCGGATTGATCATGGCGTCATGTGCTTTGTTTGAATTGCGAGCCGGCCACGTAGTCCACGTTCCGGTGCGTCACCGCCCAGGGCTCGCGCAATGGTCGTGGCATTGTGGTCGATCATTCCAATATATGTGCCCTCATACGTCCCCGGCGCGCCCATGGCATCGGAGAACAATGCGCCGCCGATCTTGACGGTGTGGCCATGGGATGCGGCACCCTCGATCAGCGCCCGCATGTTCTTGTCGGAGACCGACGTTTCGACGAAGACGGCTTCAATCCGGCGTCTGACCAGAAGGTCGACGATGCGGTTGATGTCATCGACGCCGGCCTCCGACTCCGTGCTGATTCCCTGGATGCCGATGACTTCAAGACCATAGGACTTGGCCATATAGTTGAATGCGTCATGCGCTGTGACCAATACGCGTCGGCTCTCGGGGATCGAGCCGATGACCTTTCGAACATAGCTGTCGAGTTCGTCGAGTTCAGCAATGTAGCGCGCACAATTGGCCTTGTAGATGCTTGCTCCGTCAGGATCGAATGCGCTGAGTGTGGAACTGACCATTTCCGTACAGGTCCTCCACAAACGCACATCCATCCACAGGTGTGGATCCGGGTGCCCCGCGAATTCCGGTGGTTCGAGCAGGAGGGCGGGGTCGATGAGTTCAGTGACCGCATAGACCGCACGCTTGCGCGCAACCCGAATCAGGGCATCGGCCATCTTGCCTTCGAGCATGAGGCCGCTGTAGAACACGATGTCGGCTTCGAGCAACTTGCCAATGTCTGCACGCGTGGCGTTGTACAGGTGTGGATCGACGCCTTCGCCAATGATGTTCACAACGGTGGCACGATCACCGGTCACCTGGCGAACGATATCTCCGACCATTCCGATCGTGGTCGTAACCTTGTAGGGGATTGCACGCGGCTCGGCGTCGCTCGTCGCAGGTAGAGCGCTGCAGGCCAGGGCTGCTGTCATCAGAGTGTGCATGAGCACGGAAGCGGTCATGGTGTCATCTCCTGCACGGCCCGTCGCATGCGGGCGGTGCGGCTCGAGCGAATTATAGTCTTGCCAAACAATTTAGCCTATACTACATCTGAATACCAGAGGCCGGTTCGATGGCCGCAACAATGTTTGGAGTCCGCGGTGCCAAGAAAAAAAACATCAGCGCGTGCGCAGCCTGCTCAGACGAACGGTTACGCGCGCACACGTCAGGACCATGCCCAGGAACTGTCCGAGGACTACGTCGAGCTGATCGATACCTTGATTCGCGAGAAGGGCGAGGCTCGGGCGGTCGATCTGGCCGCGCGGCTTGGGGTCACCCACGTCACCGTGACCAAGACGATTCGCCGGCTGAAAGCCGAGGGGTTGGTGACGTCCGAGCCCTATCGTTCGATCTTTCTGACCACAGACGGACAGAAACTGGCCAACCACTCCCGCAAACGTCATGAGATCGTTCTCGATTTCCTCCTCGCTCTGGGGGTGCCCGAGGTCATCGCCTCTGTCGACTCCGAGGGCATCGAGCACCATGTCAGCCCGCGGACGCTTGACGCCATGAAACGCTTCATTGCCCGGACGTCCACGTGATGTAGCCCGCGCCGCGCCCATCTGCATTGACCGCCCACCGTTCACGTCCACTGGCTCACCTGATCGGGGTCCGTCGTCTACCTCTTGACGGGTCGCCTATTATTTGTACCATAGGTTACACTTATGAGTACAGAATAATAAAAATAGTATGAGTGTTATTATGTAGGAGCGGCCAATGAGTCGATTCTCCGTTGTGCTGTGTATGTGCCTGCTCGTTGAACATGCAAGAGCCGGACGGCCCTTCTCGCTGACGGCAGAGCCGTCCGGTGAACGGACACGAGTGATTCCGTCGTCGAACGACATGCCACCTGCGGACCCGGCCCCGATGGACGGGCCGTATGGATTGTTGAATCCAGCACCGTTGACAGAACCATTGGTCACCGACCGGCCTGATTTCACCGAAAGTGCAGAGACCGTGTTGGCGGGGCATGCACAGTTCGAGCTGGGTTATACATTCACGTACAATCGTGACGGGACTGATCGTTCGGAGACGCACGTGTTTCCCGAGCTGCTCGTCCGGATCGGGCTGGTCGAACATTTTGAACTGCGTCTGTTCTGGGCCGGGTACTCGTGGAGCGACGATCTTGTCGGTCAACAACGTTCGATCCTCCTGCCGGATCACGAACAATCCTGGACCCACGGAGCCAACGACATGTCTGTCGGGTTCAAACTCGAGATTCTCGAACGCGATGGCTGGGTGCCTGATGGTGCCATTCTCGCCGAAGTGTCGATTCCCACCGGCAGCCAGGACACCACGCTCGACGATGTCGAGGTCGGCGTTGGCTTGCTGTGGGCCTATGACGTGACAGACGCGTTCAGCGTCAGCGGCAACGTGAACTTCGTGTCGACCATCGACGCGGATCGCGACCGGTTTCTCCAGACGTCGGCGTCCCTGGCCCTGGGGTTGGCATTGACCGACGACATCGGCATTTACTGGGAGTATTTTGGTTTTTATCCAGATATTCAGCACGAGGACTGCGCCCATTTCATGAACGGGGGCATGACCTTCCTGCTGACGGACAATCTTCAATTCGACCTGTTGGCTGGCTTCGGGCTCAATGAGCAGGCCGATGACTTGTTCGCGGGAATCGGTGTGTCCTGGCGAATCTGAGCCCTTCGGAACGCGTTTTTCGAGTGGAGATTGCCGAAATAATTCCGGGGCTCCCCTTTACGCTCGGGGGCCTGGCAGCACACAATGCCTCTACGGGGGCGCGCAGCCTGCAGTGAGGGATTCCAATGACGATCTTGTTTGACCTGTTGTTCTTCTTCTTCAGCACCGTCATTCTCCAGGTGCTCAACCTGGCGCTGACGACTGCGGTTGATACCTCCGGCCTGGATGATCTGCTGGCCTCGCTCGTACCGGATGCGATGGTCGCGACCGGGATGTAGTGCGTTCGATAGTCGCGCGGCAGTCGGCGCTGCATGGGCGATGCAGCCGTTCCGCGCAAGCCTGCTTCCTGGATGACAGCGGCTTCATGCCAACGTATAATCGCTCGGCCCCATCGGAGACTGCCGCGTGTATTCTGCGTGAGCCCGATGGTGTCCGAGCAGCATGAAGCGATGTCCGAACTCCTCACCGAATCCAACCGTGCCGAGGTCAGGTCCTTTGTCGAGGATAACTGGCAGGGTCCCATTGTGTGCATTCGGGATCAGGTCTATCGTCCGTTCGAGCACGAGGGTTTCATCGTTCGCCGGGACGGCGAGCTCGTGGGTCTCGTAACGTTCGTGCACCGTGACGACTCGGTGTTGATGTTGACCCAGAACTCAACGGAGAAGGGGGCCGGGATCGGGTCCTCGCTCGTGTTGCGGGTCATCGATGTTGCCCGACGACGTGACGCCCGTCGCGTTTGGCTGACCACCAGCAATGCCAATCTGCAGGCGCTGGGCTTTTATCAGCGCATGGGCTTTCGCATGGTCGCCGTGTACCCGGGCGCCTGGGACCGGGCGCGCCCTCGAACACAAACAGACACTCCCCGAGTTCGCGCCAAACGGCTTACAGATACGCGACGAAGTAGAATTGGAGTTGGCACTCATTTAGCGTCCATACCTCGGGGCTGCATTCGCCAATGCCTGCTGGTGTCTTCCGGCTGGCGGGATTCACTTCGTCCTATGCAGTCCACCTCTGGGCCGTGTCGCCCCTGGTTTGACCGCGCTGCCGCAGATCTACTACACTACTAAGTTATTCTCCATGACGCGTTTACTGCTGAGTGTGGCATCCTATGTCTACGTCATTGACAGGTGAGTTGGTCGTCCGCGGGCACCGATTCTGCATCGTCGTCGGGCGATTCAACGAGTTGATTACCGAGCAGCTCAGGCGGGGGGCGGTGGACACACTCGTGCGCCATGGCTGCGATTCTGCGGCCATCACCGAAGTGTGGGTTCCCGGAGCCTTCGAGCTTCCTCTGGCTGCCCGAAAGGCCGCCGCCACGGGCCGCTACGATGCCATCATCGCTCTCGGCTGCGTCATTCGTGGGGCGACACCCCATTTCGATCACGTTGCGGCAGCGGCCACGCGTGGGCTCGCCGACGTGGCCATGGAATTCACCATGCCGGTGACTTTTGGCGTGTTGACCACCCACACGATCGAACAGGCCGTCGAAAGAGCCGGGACCAAGGCGGGCAACAAGGGCGCCGATGCGGCTCTGTGTGCAATTGAAATGGTCAACGTGCTCAAGAATATCGAGTGCGGCGGCAGCGAGCGATGAGCATTGAACGCGCGACACGCAGGCGGCTCCGGACAGTCGCAATGCAGGCGTTGTTTCAGCGCGATGCACAGGGAGAGGTATTCGACCAGAATGTCGACGGCTTTTTGATGGCTGAAGGGCTGACGGGTCGTGACCTGCTGTTCGTTCGCCAGTGCTTCGACAGCGCGGTCGAGAGCCACGACATGATCGATCACCAACTTGCCCAGGCTTCTGCCAACTGGTCGGTGCCACGGATGCCGCCGGTCGATCGGGCCATTCTCCGCTTGGCGGTGTGCGAATTGCTCATTCTGCAGGACGCCCCCCCCAAGGTGATCATCAACGAGGCCGTAGAGTTGGCGCGGGAGTATGGCGCGAAGGAATCCCCGCAATTCGTCAACGGCGTGCTCGACGCAATCTGGAAACAATTGAGCGCCGTTCAACCGCCCGCGCAGCGCGACTGAGTCACGCCACTGTCTGTTACAGGAACACCATTGCCATGGGGATATTCGACAAATTCAAGAAGGGTCTTGCCAAGACGCGGGACAAGATTGCAGAGGGGTTTCGCACGGTTCTGCCGGTTGGCAAGCCGATCGACGAGGAGACCATCGACCGTCTCGAGGAGACGATGCTCGCTGCGGACATGGGCCCGGGCGTCGTGACCCAGCTGATCGCAGAAGTACGCAAGGCGTGGAAGAAGGGCCAGGTCAAAGAGGCCCAGGACATCGTGCCGTGGTTGCAGGAACAGATCATCACACGCTGGCCCGAGGACGATCGCCAGCTGCGTTACGCCGACTCGGGTCCCACGGTCATCATGGTCGCCGGCATCAACGGGTCGGGCAAGACCACGAGCATCGCCAAGCTCGCCAAACACCTCACGGATGAAGGCAAGAAGGTCATGGTCGCCGCATGCGATACGTTCCGCGCTGCGGCGGTCAACCAGCTGACCATCTGGGCGGAGCGGATCGGTGTACCGATCATTCAACACGGTCAGAACGCCGATCCCGGGGCAGTGGCCTATGATGCCTGTGAGGCGGCCGTGGCCCGTGGCATCGACGTTGTGATCGTCGACACGGCGGGTCGGTTGCACACCCAGGACCACCTCATGCGCGAACTGGGCAAGATCCATCGTGTCATCGGCAAGAAGATCGAAGGCGCACCGCACGAGACTCTGCTGGTGCTCGATGCGACGATCGGCCAGAACGCCGTCAACCAGGCGCGGATGTTCGGCGAACAGGTCAATGTCAGCGGCATCATCCTGGCCAAGCTCGACGGTTCCGCCAAGGGTGGCGTAGTGGTGGGCATTCGCGATCAGCTCGGCGTGCCCGTGAAGTTCATCGGGCTCGGCGAAACACCGGATGACATTGAGGCCTTCGATCCGGCCGAGTTCGTGAAGGCTCTGCTCGGCGGCTCGGAAGTCGGCGTCTGAGTCGAGCTCCCCTCCAGCCCATGAGTCGATGGTCCACAGTCACAGTGGACCGCGGTGGGCGGCGTCAGGTCTTGTGTTCGAGATCGCCGGCGTCAATGGGCTCATCGAGAGGTGTCTCGTATGGGGCGCTGCTCAAGGTCGACGGGATCCGCTGCCCATTCTCATCGCCCAACTCCTCGAGGCCGGGGTCGGGGGCCGTGATGGACAGGTCCGCGGGGTCGTGAGTTGCGGCCGTTTCCGGCAGGCCGGCGGCGAAGTCGCGCAGGAGTGCCTGGCCGTAGATGGGCAAGCCGTGCCCACAGCATACCACGCGCGGTTTCAGTAGCGCCAGGCGCCGGATGGATTCGCGGTTCTGGGCGGGGTTGACTGTGAACATGCGTGGCGGCTCGCGCAGTGCCCGTCGAAGCGTGAGCAGGCTCATGCCGAACAGCACATCGCCGACGATGAGCACACCATCGTCACGACGCCACAGCGCAATGTGCCCGGCCGTGTGACCTGGCGTTTCGAGCACCTCGAAGTCGCCGATGGTATCACCTTCGACCAGGCTGCGCTCCACGGGGTGCGCCGGACCACCCCATAGTCGTGACGGAATGCGTGCGGTCAGTTTTTCGGGGCGTGGATAGCAACTGGCGAGATTGCCGGTTTCCATGGCTTCCCGGTCGGCCGCACCGCACCACAGCGGGATACCACGGGCAGTGCAAATCTCATGGGTAGCGCCCTGGTGATCGGGATGCACGTGCGTGACGACATGGCCGCGCAATGCACAGCCTTCGAGGGCCTGTAGTATCTTGCCGCCGGCCTGCCGAGCACCGGCATCGACCAGCACGTCGTCTATGAGATACACGTTGATGGCATTCCGCGTGGCCACCGCGAGGCGATAGACGCCTTCGGCAACATATTCAAAACGCGGTTGAGTGCAATCGTTGCGGGACATGCACAGCATCATAGTGTGCACGCCACTGGAATTCTACGTGAGGGGAAATCGACGGAGTCTTGACAAGAGTACTGTGAGTTGTTCCGTCAATGTGGCGGGTTCTTGGTCCGCGACTGCCCGGCGGTGCGTTACATCTCGTCGAGGTTGTCTTTCATCCATTTGATGACGCGGTGTTTCACGAGGTAAATCGCGTTGTTCGTCATTTCGAGGTCGCGGGCAACTGTTTCCACGGGTTCGTCGTTGAGCGCGTAACGCGTGAAAGCGTCGATTGTTTGAGGATCGAATTGGACGCGCGCCCGGGCCAGTAGGTCCTGGAAGAAATGTTCCAGGTATTCCTGGTTCCAGCGCTGTTCCAATTCATCCTCGTCCGGGACGCGCTGCAAGAAGCCGGTCTGGGTCGAGCGGTCGACGACATTGATTTCGCGGATGCGGGCCTGCTGGCGGCGGTGGCTGCGCATCTGGTTGGTGACGATACCAAAGAGCCATTTGCGCAAGCGGCCCTTTTCACGATCATACTTGCCGGCGCGATAGGCCCTGGCGAACTCGATCAGCGTTCGCTGAGCGACTTCCTCCGCCTGGTCATGGCTGAGCCCGTGGGTGCAGAGATAACCAACGACCAACGGACGATAGCGGCCGTCGAACTCGCGCCACAACACATCGTTGCCGGCATCCTTGAGTCCCTCGAGGATCAAGGTGCTGGTTCGCGTGCCGAAGAGTGAATCGCCATGAGCCATGCGTAATGAGATGCCCGGTCCTTGTTCTATGCTCTGCCGTCACCAGACCTCGGAGGCCAGGGGGCGATTTGTCAAGCATCCTGACGGCCGCACATGCGGCCCCGGTTCATTCGGAGCGCATGCGCACCTTCGGAAAAACAGTGAGGATGTTCTGCAGCCGTCTCTGGTTGTCCTCGGTCAGGTCGATTGACATGCGTTCAGTGCGCTGGCCAGCGCGAATCAAGATGTTGTATGGACCAGGCGTAAGCTTGGGGACCGACCAGATGCCAATATCGTCCGTGGTCGTCGACCACCTCTGGCCGCTCCCGTTGCTGCGATTTCGCAGGACTTGCTGCACTTCGACCCGCGCAGAAATCCCGTTCAACAGCGGGTTCTCGGCGCTGTCCGCGACGATTCCACCGATCGCGAGGCTGCGCGTCCCGGCAGGATCGCGGTCATCGCAGATCGGGCAGTCACCGTTCTGAAAACAATCGACCAGGCAGCGTCCGTCGCCGACTACGGTCAACGCGCCGTCACAGTTGCAATCGATGGCACATACGCAGTTGCCATCAACACAAGCACAGTCGTCGCGGAACATGCAATCGATGATATCCGGAAGGTCATCGCTGAGGAGGATCTGGCAATCCTGGTTGATGTCATACAATTGACACGTGTTGACATCCGGGGCGCTCAGTTCAGCGCAGGGACCGGAAAAACAGGTCGAGCCGCCGAGGTCCACGACACTGTCGGCGTAGACGATGACATCGTCGAGACTCAGTGTGGCGCCTTTCTCGATGATCAGTGTTTCGACATACAGGGCCGGGCAGCCCGTGCCAGCGCTCGGCCATGCCGCGGGGACCAGGCGAACGTCGCTGTTCGCGGTGACCTCGAAACGGCGAATCCCGAAATTGTCGGACACGCTGCCGTAAGGCAGGGGGCCGAGATCGGCACCCGCGACGTCCAGTTGTTGTGGTTCGTCTCCAGCCATGACCAGGGGGCTGTTCCACCTGAAGAACTGGGGTGCGAGTGTCCCCGAGGTTGTGTTGATGAAGTGGCCGTGTAACGTGAGCGGCTCGACTGCATCGACGTCGATGCGTGCGTTGCCACTGAACTTGAAGTCGCCGAGCACGGTCACCTGGCCCAAGGCGCGTGTGCAGAATTCGGGTGGGGTGCAGTCTCCGGGGTCGCCACCTGTGCTGAGCGTGCCCTTGACCGTGAGTATCCCGTCGACCGCAACCATGGGCTTGGCGAATTCGTTGAGGGCATCCTCGCGAATGACCAACGCATCGACCAGTGTCGTCGTGCCTGCGGTGAGCTCGAGTTGGCCTGAGAGCGGATTGGACGCTTCGCTGTCGAGGCTGACCTCGAAGACGTCGGCGGTGACGGTCGTGCTTTGAATGGGGGCGCTGCCTGCTCCGCTTCGAGCCTGATCGATGCTCGTGGATCCGCTGCGCAGGGCCCAGTCGCTTCCACCGGCAGGAGCCGTGTTTCCGGCAAACAGGAGGTTACCCTGGAGGGTGGATTCCGCATTCCCCGTACTGTGGACCGCGCCGCCACGCTCGCCGGCTTCATTATTCTGGAACGACGTATTGCGTAGGGTCATCTTGGTCAACTGGTCAGGCTCGATGCTCCCTTCGTTGTACACGGCCCCGCCACTGTCCGGCGAGTGGTTGGCCATGAACTGGCACTCATGAAACTCGGCGGTACTCTCGCCGCTGTTGAGCACGGCGCCGCCGTCGCCCGCAGGGTTGTAGAACCCGGATGCATTGGCCAGAAAGGTGCACGCAGTGAACCTCGGAGCGCTGTTGATGTTCTTGATGGCTCCGCCATCGTCACCTGCGAGGTTGTTCTCGAACGTGCATGACTCGAACCACGGGTGACTGTGTGCGGTGATCAACGCGGCGCCGCCATCATCGGCCGCACGGTTGTCCACGAACCTGCAGTCTCCGAAAGTCGGGCTGGCCTGCAGACACAACAGGCCGCCGCCGGCATATTCACCCGGCCCGTTGGCATAACCACCGGTGATCGTGCAGCCATCGAGACCGGTCACCTCGCTGGACGCCAGAGGAATTCCTGAGGCGCGGACGACATGCCAGCTGTTGTCGCAGCGCGTCGCGGTTGCAGGACAGGTGTCGCAGCATAATTCGGCAGCGCGCAGTGCACAGCCCGGGAAGCCGCCATCTTGCCACGTCCAGCCCTCGTCGCACGCAGTCTCGTCGAGTACGCGGTCGCGGCAGGCCATGTCGGTGCACTGCCCCTCGTCCCCCGGGCTCAAACAGGGGCAGTCCGGAGCTTCGCTCACGTCATCGTCGTTGCCCAGGAGATCGCCGGACAGGATCGTGATGTATGTACTCGGGTCACGGAAGTCTGGATCAGGCGCGCCACAGCCGGCGTAGCCGCCCATGATCATCGTCCCCGGGACGAGCGTGAAGCTGGCGGCGCGATCGAGCGCTTGCTGCTGAACCCCACGGTCGGGATGGTGCGTGCCGCCGGCAACGCGGATGAAGTGTACTGGGCTGGTCGAGGCGTTGTGCAGGGCATCCTGCAGGTTGCGGTACGCGTCGCACCAGCTCGAGCCGTCGTCGGCACCGGTCGCACTGTCGTCGACGTACAACACCTGGGCGCGGGCTGTGGTGGACGACGCCGAAAGGAGAACGGCGGCGACGATCGTGTGGGCGCAAAGCAAGTTATGTACGGCAGGTAGTCGCATGAGAACTCCGGACCCCCCGGTGGAGTTGCATGCCCATGTTACGACGACGGGGCTGTGATCTCAAGCCATTTGGTGGTCCGCCATCCGCGATCAGCCATACGGCCGGTGGACGCGAAAACGAGGCTGGCATTCCACATACTCCTGAAAGATGATGAAGGAGACGGGCCAATACCCTGCGAGGGTCCAGGTCCGGCGCGTATCAATCCGGGTTCTGGCCTGTGCCATCGAACAGCCGGTCGGGAGCACCGAGAGAAGGACCATCATGTCGACCTGCCCGTCCGAAGAGTTGCTCGCCGCCTTTGTCGAAGGGGGCTGTGTGCCGGGAGATGCCTTGGCTATCGAGGCCCATCTGCCGGAGTGCGAGGACTGCGCCGAGAATATTGCAGCCATGACCGACAACGACGCGGTCATTCGCCGTGCACGGAGTCACGCCGCGGGGCCCGTGGTCGCAGAGCTGCCCCAGGACATCGAGGGGTACGACATCGTTCGTGAGATCCACCGCGGCGGTCAGGGCGTGGTCTACGAAGCAGTGGACCGGGCCACCCGCCAGACCGTTGCCATCAAGGTCCTGCTTGACGGCAGCTACGCCTCCGCTGCGGCGCGACATCGATTCGAACGTGAAATCGATCTCGTCAGTCAGATTGACCATCCCAATATCATTGGCATCACTGCCGCCGGGCACGCAGCCCACGGCCGGCGGTATTTCGTGATGAACTATGTCGAAGGCGAGCCGCTCAATGGCCATGTCCGCCGTGTCCGTCCGGCACTCGACGAGGTGCTCGGGACCTTCGAAACACTGTGCGGTGCGGTGCAGTACGCCCATCAACGAGGAATCATTCACCGCGACCTCAAGCCCTCCAACATCCTCGTCGATGACGTGGGGCGAATCCGTCTGCTCGACTTCGGGCTGGCCCGCTCGGTGAACAGTCTGGATACGGCCGTGACCCGGGCGGATGCGGTGGTCGGCACGCTGCCCTATATTTCGCCGGAACAAGCCGAGGGCAAACGCAATGATCTTGATACGCGAACCGATGTTTACTCCCTCGGAGTTATCCTCTATGAACTGCTGACCGGTCAGTATCCCTATCCGGTAGAGGGACCACTCGCCGATGTGCTGAACCACATCGCCCGCACACCGCCGACCCCACCGAGTCGCGTGTGGTCGCCCGAGATTGGAATCAATGCCAAGTCGTCTTCGAGCTTGCGCGTCGACAGTTGTCCGATCGATGACGATCTTCAGGCCGTCCTGTTCAAGGCCCTGTCCAAGGATCGAGAACAGCGGTATGGCACCGCCGGTGAACTGGCCCGCGATATCCGCTACTACCTCGACGCCAGCCCGGTCGATGCCCGCCGCGGCGAGGAAGGCTACATGTTCCACCGCGTCATGCGCGGGAAATGGAAGTTCGTGGCGCTGGCGGTCGTGCCGCTCATGCTCGTGGCTTCGGGCGCCATGCTTCTGGCCAGCATTCGGGCCAACCGTGCTGAACAGCGTTCGCGCGAGGATCACGCGATTGCAGACCTCGCACGGCAGGCGGACAGCGACTTGTGGCTGGCCAATTACGAAGAGCATGCTGCAGCCGTTGAAGAGGATCCTGAGAATTTCAACGCCATATGCCAGTTGGCCCGGTGGCACAAGGTCGAGTATTACAAGCACCGCCCGCTCATGGATCGCAATCCGGCGTTGCTCAACACTGCCCAACGGTTGTGTGACGAAGCCTTCAAGCTGCGGCAGGACAGCGGCGGGCTGTGGAATCTCTATGGGACCGTGGTCTATTCCCTCGGTGATGTCGATGCCGCCGAGTCGGCCTTTCGCTCTGCGACGCGCTTCAAGCCTGAGCTGTACCATGCGTGGTCGAACCTGGCCAAGATGCTCGCTGTGAAGGGGGAGTATGCGGACGCCATGACGACCGCCGTGGCCGGTGCAGGAATTGCCGAGTCGCGCGGTGAAGCGGACAGCTATGCGGACGGTATCTGGTGCACACTGGGCACCGTGCAGTGCTTCCTCGGTGACGACCAGGCGCTGGCATCGCTGGCCAGAGCCATCGAGATCGACGGTTTGGATTCGCGCAATCACCTCATGCTGGCCCGGGCACAACTGGCATTCGGTCACGACACCGCGGCGCTGGCGACCGCGCTCGATGCCTTGACGATCTGGCTGGAGCGGGCCGAACCGCCCGATCCGCGCATCCACCGCACCCTGGCTCTGGCCTACCTCCGCGACGGTGATTGGACACGGGCCGCACGCCATGCCGAATTCTCGACCGCGGGCGATCTCTTTCCCACCTTCGGCCACCTCATCGCCGCCATCGCCCATGCCCGTGGCGGCGCTGCGGACGTCGCTGCTGCCGCTCTGGCGGCAGCGGATGCCGCCTGGCCCGCCGAACTCACCGATTCCGAAGCGTACGTCACGGCCGAGAAGGGCCTGTTGTGGTTTGACACACGTGCCGAACTGGACGGTTTGCGGTCGGACGCCGTGGCGGCGCTGGGCGAGTAGGCACCGACCCCTGTCAGCGTGTTCCCCGAATACCAGGTCAAACGCGTTGCTCCGGACTTTGGAACGCCGTTTGCGGCAGATGCCGCCGCATGCGCAGACTGCGAGGCGGGATTCCAGCGGCGCAGAAGAAAACCATGTTTTCTTGAAAGACGGCTCACCCCGCGGGCCAATATCCCCTAACCCCGGTGTTTGACCGGGTCGGTACAACGATGGAGAGAGGGTAAGCTGGATCGTTCCTCCGTTTTCTCGATTCGAACTGGACCACGGTAAAGCATTTTCCTCGTTGAACCGGACCTGGGGGTGTGTAGCACACGGCTTTCTGGGGGAGCGCACGGACTCGTAGTCCGTGCGCTGTGGGACCCGAGCTCGTGCAGCAGAAATCTTGACCGATCGCGATCTGCTGCAGGCCACACCGCTACACACCCCTGGTCATTTTGTTCACTTCTTGGATTGATCCTGAGTCTGGTTTTGTTACTACAGCGACCCCGCGCAAGCGGTTCGCGCGGGGGGTATGTCCATGTTCTCCCAATGGAGCAACCCATGCGTCTACATGTCATCACGGTCATCCTGACCACGCTCGCTTCCACGACGGCCCACGCTTGCGGTGGGTTTTTCTGTAACCAGGTGCCCATCGATCAGGCAGGCGAACAGATTATCTTTCACCAATCGGCAGATGTCGTCACGGCTATGGTGCGGATCCAGTACACGGGTGCTGCCGAGGAATTCGCCTGGGTCGTTCCGGTCCCGGGCATACCGGAGTTGAGTGTAGGTTTCGATGATGTGTTCCAGGCGCTGGAAACGGCAACTCGGCCTCAGTTCAACCTTGGGCGAACCGGTGATCGCTGCGTGGTGCCTGATTTCGATCTGGCGTTTGCATTGGATGGTCAAGCCGCGCCCACTAGCGCGCAGAACCTCGCGTAACGATCATCGAGCAGCGCACCGTAGGGCCATTCGACACTCAGATCGTCACCGGCACCGATGCGGAGGCTCTCACGCGCTGGCTCGTCGGCAATGGCTACGATCTGAGCGCCCGGGGTGCTGAGTTGATCGCGCCGTATGTGGCTGAGGGAATGAACTTCGTGACCCTGAAACTGAGCACGGGCAGAAGGAGTGGTGATATCAGGCCACTGGTCCTGCAGTACACGTATGCCGGCGCCACGCCGATGATCCCGTTGCGTTTGACCTCGGTGGCCGCGACACCGGACATGGGTGTGCTGGTGTGGGTTCTTGCCGGGGCACGGGCGGTGCCCCTCAACTATCCACACGTCGAGGTCGACTACGCCCAGGTCAACTGGTACGCCAGTCAAAATGCAGCATATGCCAGTTTCCAGCAACTCGTGACCCGCGCCATGGATGAGGCCGGCGGACACGGGTTCGTCACTGAGATGGCCGGCAGAGTGCTCGATGTGATCGACCGGTTGCCCCGGGCACGATGGATGAGCGCGGAGTACGAAGCGCTGACCTCGATCGTCGATACCACGGCGTACTTCAACAGCCTGGTGAACGCCCGTGAGTTGCCGCGTGAAATGGTTCTGGGCATCATCCAGGAGTCCCTCCCGCCGAATCTGGACATGCCGGCGGACACCTATGCATCGGGCGCGGATCTCGAACGGGTCTTCGGTCGCGCCAAGCTGATCGGTGTTCGCCCGGACGTGCATGCCAAGCTGCTTCAACGGGTCGTCGATCCGGCGGATGTCGTCAAGCAGATGTTTCGCGACCGACCGTACATCACCCGGTTGTATACCACGCTCTCGCCGGAGGACATGACCCTCGATCCGGTGTTCTCGTACAACGAGGACCTTGCGGATCAGCCGATTGAACGCGAAGCGACGCTCGAACAGAACTGTATTGCGGGTGACACGCACTGGGTCCTGCGTCTGGGGCCGGGAACACGACGGGATGGGGAGGTCGTGGCGCAGGGTGTCGGGGATCCGGGGTTCATCCGCCCGGTCTTTGACGCGCCCGCGTTGCTGAGCCAGAAGATGCTGACCACTCGGATTACATCCGGCTCGATCAACCTTTCCGCCGTCGAGTTACCACGCCGCGCGGCCCGAACCGATCCGCCAGTGTGTGGGTCCGGTTTGCCGGTATTCCTGCTATTGAGTGTGTCGGGGCTGGTCGGGATGTGCGCTCGACGCACTTGACCCGTGATGAGCACGTTCGATCGCGCTCAATCGACATGTCCTCGTGACTGCCTGGCGCATGGCCAGGAGCATTCGCTCATACGCTTGCGGGCCTGAACAATGGGCCATCCTGCTGGAGGTTCCTGTGAACAAGAGTCATTCGATTGTCGTTTGTGGGTTGATGATCATCAGCGCCGTGGCCCACGGCGGTCGTAGCGCGAGCGCCTGTGGTGGGCTGTTTTGTGACCTTCGACTGCCGGTCAATCAGGTCGCCGAGCAGATCATCTTTCATCAGGCTAAAGACGAGGTCACGGCCGTGGTGCGCATTCAGTACATCGGACCGGCCCGGGAATTCGCCTGGGTCGTGCCCGTTCCCGGCATACCGCGTCTGTCCGTAGCGAATGATCAGTTGTTCCAGGCACTCGAGACCATCACCCGCCCGCGGTTCGAGCTCGATCGCGTGGAGTCTCGTTGTCCACCGCAGGAGGACCCATCCTCTGGCGGATGTGGAAACTGTTCTCCCGGCGGCGGTGGCTTTGGCGGCGGCTCCGGTGGGAGTTTCGCTGATGATCCGGTAGAGATCCTCTCACAGGAGACGGTTGGACCGTTCGATACGCAGGTGGTTACCAGCCAGGATCCGGAGGCGCTGGCCCGCTGGCTGGAGCAGAACGACTACGGGATCAGCGAGCGCGGCGCGCAGTTGATCACGCCTTATGTCGATGAAGGTATGAATTTCGTGACGCTGAAGCTGACCAAGAACGCACAAGTCGGCGAGATCCAGCCGTTGGTTATGCAATACCGCAGCAATGCCGCACGGCCGATGATCCCGTTGCGCCTTACGGCCGTGGCCGCCGAAGCGGACATGGGTATCGCTGTGTGGATCGTTGCCGGAACCCGGGCGATTACGTTGAACTACCCGCATGTTGAAGTCGACTATGCACAGTTGAATTGGTACCAGGGCAACGACAGTGCATACGCAAGCTACCAGCGTCTCGTGACCCGTGCGATGAACGAGGCCGGCGGGCAGGGTTTCGTGACCGATTACGCCGGGGAGTTCGGTGACCTGGTGAATCAACTGCCGATGACGCAGAACGAAGATGAAGTAGGTCGTGAACTCTTCAGTGGAAATCCTTATGTCACCCGACTGTATACGACACTGTCACCGAACGAGATGACGCTCGATCCCGTGTTCTCGTACAACGAAGATCTCGGCGATCAACCGCTGCTGCGCGAGGCCACGCTTCACGTGTTCTGCGTGGGCACCGAGCATTGGTTGCTACGCCTGGGCGCCGGTACGGGCCGTGCATTCGAGGAGGTCGGGACAGGGATCGGCATCCGGCCACGACTGCCATTGGATCCTGCGCGCCCGGCGTTGCACAGACTGGCATGGGTGCCCATTCGGCTCGTGACCGCTGACGAGAACCTCGAGCCCCTGCGCCTCCCGTTTCGGGATGGTGACGGGGACGGGGCGGACGATGGTGAGGACGGTTGCCCTGGAGATCCGGACAAGGTCACGCCGGGGGTCTGTGGTTGCGCTGTGCCCGACATCGACACGGACGAAGACGGCACACCCGACTGTCTGGACCTGTGTCCGGACGATCCGGATAAGACCGTTCCAGGTCTGTGCGGGTGCGGCGTGGTCGATGCCGATGCCGACGGCGATCTCATGCCTGATTGTTTGGACGGTTGCCCGGACGATGCACACAAGACCCATCCGGGGTTGTGCGGTTGCGCGGCCCGGGACGCGGATGCCGACGGCGACGGGGTGATCTGTGATGACAACTGCCCGGTGTCGTACAACCCGACGCAGGCGGACGGTGACGGAGATGGAATCGGTGATGCTTGCGATCTCGTGACAGCTGGCGTGACGCAGAGTGAACCGCAAGCGGCCGCATGTGGCGCAGGCATGATGCCTCTGATTCTCTTGTGGGCGTGCTGGCTGAGCTGGGGCCGTCGCCGCGGCTGCGGGGCCAGGCGAGCTAAGGGCTCCCTTTCATAATTGGGTGTAGGGTTCAGGTCCACATGAGCAGCAGCGTCACGACGCCCCACAGCGGCAGCAGGATCGCACAGCTGTACAGCATGTAACCGAAGAACGACGGCATCTTGACGCCGGACTGCTCTGCAATGCTCTTGACCATGAAGTTGGGGCCATTGCCAATGTAGGTCATGGCGCCCATGAAGACCGCGCCGAGACTGATGGCCATGAGATGGCCCTCGAGAACATGGGGTCCACTGGCCAGGGTCACCAGGCCTTCACTGGTATCTGTCGTCAGCGTACGGGCGGTCTCGAAGAACACGACGTAGGTCGGAGCGTTGTCCAGGAAGCTCGACAGGGCGCCGGTCGCCCAGAAGAACTTGACCGGGTTGTCGATGCCCATCTTGGCACCCTGGAGGTTGAGGATTTCGACCGGTACCTGCATACACAGGAAGATACCGCAGAACAAGGCCGCGACCTCGATGATCGCGGCGTAGTCGAAGCGGTTGAGCAGGCGCGTCTCCGGGCGGGTCATGCGCAGAGAGCACACCACCAGCAACAGCATCAGCGCTTCGCGGAAGAACATCGGCGGGGCCCAGCCGGTACCGAGGAACGGCTTGTCCGGGACCACGAAGGCCACGCACAGGACCACGCCCAGCAGGAACAGGAAGTTGACGGTGCCACGCAAGCGGAGCGGACGGATCTCGCTTTCGTCGAGCCGTATATCCTTGGCGTCTTCCCGTGAGTACGCCTTGTAGTCGCATACAAGGTATATCGCCAGGATGGCGATGTTGACCAGCAACCAATACGGCCACAGGCTCAGGGTCCAACCAAAGGGCACGCCCCTGAGGTAGCCGAGAAAAAGTGGTGGGTCGCCGATGGGCAGAAGCAGCCCACCGCAGTTGCACACGATGAAGATGAAGAACACGACGGTGTGCACGGTGTGCTTGCGCTCGGCATTGGTCGAGAGCAGCGGGCGAATGAGGACCATGGCGGCGCCGGTCGTGCCGATGAAACTTGCAGCCAGGCCTCCGATTCCAAGAAAACCTGCATTGGTCCACGGATGGGCTCTCAGGTCCCCGCTGAGGTTGATGCCACCACTGATGACGTAGAGGCTGAACAACAGCACGATGAACGGTACGTACTCCGCAAAGATCGCGTTACTGAATGCCGCGAAGGCGGTCTCGAACCCGGGCGCCGTATTGTGGGCGTGGGTGAAGTGGTTGGCGATGCCGCCAGGGTGCACGAAGGCATAGAAGCCGAGCGTCACCGTTCCGAGAACCGACGCGACGAGGAAGCGATTCTTGTTGTGGTGCCACCAATGTTCGGTGGCAGAGATCAACGGCAGCACAGCGATCGCCAGGAGCAGGACGGCAAAGGGGGCGATCCAGACGAGAGGCGGCAGGTAGGGCGTACCGTGATCAACATGGGTTTCGGAATGGCCGTGTGCGTGCGGAATCAGGCCCCCGAACCACATACTCACGAAGAGGCCCACAACTGCCAGAATGCCCGCGGCAACGCGGCGCGATTCGCGTTGCATGCGCTCACTATCGCTCAACGGTATTGAATGTTCGCCCAGCGAGGCGTTTGTCGTGCTCATCAGGTCTGCCTGCGATTTTGAAGCGAACATAGTACACGATCCTCTAGGGCACATCTAAAAAGAAGGGTCTTTGTCTAATCGGCCAATCGGCCCGGGGTGCTTGGTCCAAACCGGCCGACATTGCATTCAGCGGATCCGAGGCCTAGGATTTACTAATACGTCATTACGAAGCGTCAGGAGCGTCGTGTCCGGCTACCAGTTATGGGTCTTTATCGCGTTGTGTATCGTGGGAGCGGGGGCCTCGTCGGCCTTTCTGTGGCTTCTCCGCGGCCAGGGGACGTCCGCGTGGATCGATCAGTTCGATACCGCGAGTGGGCGTGACCGCCGGCGCCGTCGGCGATATTTCGGTATGGCCTTGATGGCCCTGATTTCTCTGGCCACACTGATCGGGACCGTCGTTCTCGAGCCCCTGCCACACGCCGTGTCCTTCGTCGCCTACTGGGCGGGCGTCGTTGCGCTGGTGTTCTGGCTGTGCTGCATTGCGACAGCCGATATGGTTCACACCATGATCGTTCAAGCCCGCCGGGCCGCCCAACGCACGCACCGACGCAGCGCGGCGCTGGACGAGTTGCGTGCCCGTTTGCAACGAGGAGACAACAGATGAACCGTTCGTCAGTGGTGATGGCTTTGATCGGAGCGATGGTGATGGGGATGTCTTCAGGATGCCGCCAGGGCAGCGCCACGACGCAGCAGGGCAACGATCTCGAGTCGCTGCGTACGGCTCGGGTCGCCGTTGGTGATCAGGAATTCGAGGTATGGATTGCAGAAACTGCACGGCAGCGGGAACTCGGACTCATGTTCGTCGAGTCCGAACAGATGGCCAGCCTGCCCGATGGCACACCGCGCGGCATGCTGTTCGTTTTTGATGCGGAGCAGCGTTTGGGATTCTGGATGCTGAATACGATCATCCCGCTCGATATCGCCTATGCGGCCAGCAACGGTGACATCGTCAAGATCCACACCATGGACGCTTTGACCACGCGGACCTATCCATCGGAAGAGCCTGCGCGCTACGCGCTCGAGGTCAGCGCCGGCCTGCTCGAAGAGCTGGGCATCGACGCCGGTGACCGCCTGACCCTACCGGCCGCTGTGCTGAATCCGTGATGCGTCCGGGTGCTTGCTTCACGTTTGTGGCTTCGGCATCCCTGTAAACGTCCGATACGCCGTCTCCAAACCACATATGATGTCACCCGGTGCGCGGGTCGATACACACGACAGTATCATGACTTGCGCTCCAACCATTGAAACATATCGACCGCGCCTGGTGGTCGTAGGCGGCCGCGCGACCGTGCCCATCGGGCTCGGTCAACTGCTCGCAAGTGACGCAATAGATGTCATCGATGCAAACACGTGCGTGGTGGCCGCCCACCACATTCAGGAAGCCAACCCAGATGCACTGATCATCGATTGCCAGGGTCGCGCTGCTCCGGGGGGAGGCGCTGCTCTGGTCGAGTTGCTGGGCGCTGCGGAGTCTGAGGGCATTTCTGCGTTGGTGCTCAGTGACGGCGCCGTCAAGGACGTCCCGGTTTTGCCGGCCTGGGCTCAGGTGGCCACGCGTCAGGCCTCGGCTGATGAAATCCGCGGGCGACTGGAATCGATGTGTCACACTGCCGACTTGGTCAAGAAGGCCCAACGCGAAGTCCGTGACATCAACAGGCTCGGACGGCACATCAACCAGAAAATCGAAGAGCAGACGCAGGAAATGAGGCTGGCCAGCAGCTTGCAGCAGAAGTTCCTGCCACGGAACTTCCCGGACCTGCCCGGGCTGGAATTCAGTGTGATCTACCGTCCCGCCTCGTGGGTCTCGGGCGACATCTACGACATCTCCCGCGTTGACGAACACCACGTGTGCGTCTACATCGCAGATTGCGTTGGGCATGGCGTAGCAGCCAGTCTGCTGACCATCTTCGTCAAACAGGCAATGCGCAGCAAACGGATCGAACGCTCCGACTACCACGTTCTGACTCCCTCCCACACCCTGGGCGATCTCAACGAGGCGCTGCTCCAGGCTGAACTGGATGCTCTGCAGTTCGTGACTGCGACCTATTGTCTGATCGATGTGCGTGATTGGTCGCTGTCATTTGCCCGGGCCGGACACCCCTATGCCATGCTGTTCGAACCGGACGGAGCGATGCGCGAATTGGACGCGGAAGGACCGCTGCTGGGCCTCATCGAGGGCGAGGTGTTCGAGACCAAGCGGGTCCCTCTGACCCCGGGTCAGAAGCTTGTCCTGTACAGCGATGGGGTCGAGGAGGCCTTCACCCGCACGAGGGGGGGCGAGTATCGCGGGCCACGCCACAAAGACATCATCCGTTCCTGTGCCCACCTGCCCGCCGAGGACATGGCCCGAGCGATCGAGCGGGCCATGGAAGCCGAGAGCGGCAGCCTTAACCCCACCGACGACATGACTTTGATGGTCATGGAAGTGACTGCCGAACGCTAGGGGTCTCGCCGAGCAGGGCACCTGCCACCACCCGCCTGAACGCCTACGCCTCAACTATTGCTCAATCTGCATCCTGGGCTATAATACCTGATTCTTGACTGATGCTGAGGAAGGTAGACCCATGAAAAGCGACATCCATCCCGACTACATCGACGCCGAGGCCAGCTGCGGTTGTGGCAACAAGTTCGCAACACGTAGTACCATACCGTCGATCAAGGTCGAAATCTGCTCCGAGTGCCACCCGTTCTACACCGGTCAGCAGAAGTTCGTCGATACCGCGGGCCGCGTCGAGAAATTCCAGAAGAAGTTCGGCGGCGACTATTTCAAAACCAAGAAGAAGTAGCTGCGACTTACAGCAATCAAGCCACGACGGTTTCCGCATGCGCGGCGTCGTGGTTTTTTTTCGGTGACCGCATTGAGATGCTGGCGATCAGGGCATCGAACATTGTCACGTAGAGCGGTCCTCGTCGGGACTCCGGCCTCTGTGTTCCAGGGTTGACTCTGATGCGGTGCACGCCTGCAACCTGTGCTGACGGCTGAGCCAACAATCGCCGTCGAGCTCGCGCAGGAGCCGTGGAGCACGCCTTCTCAAGGATGGATCACCGCAGATGTCCGATCATGCTCTCGATAAAAAACTGGAGCTGAAGCTCGTCGAGCTGTGTACGCGTCACGATGATCTTCTGGAGTCGATGAACGACCCGGAGGTGGCGGGCAATCCAACTAAGAGCATCCAGCTCAACAAAGAGCTGGCCAGGTTGCGCCCGGTCGTCGAACCGTACCGCGACTATCGCAAGTTGAAGGACGACCTGAAGGAATCAGAGGAGATCATCTCTGACGCCGAGCAGGATGCAGACCTGCGCGGTTTGGCCGAGGAAGAACTACCCGGTCTCAAGACGCGCTGTACCGAGCTCGCGGAACAAGTCAAGGGGGCGCTTGTCGCGGGTGACGATGCAGTGGTCACGTCGATCATCATGGAGATTCGCGCGGGTACGGGCGGCCAGGAAGCGGCGCTGTTTGCCGGTGATCTATACACGATGTATACGCGATATTGCGAGCGTCAGCGGTACAAGATCGAGGTCATGAGCAGCTCTCCCAGTGAAGTCGGGGGCTTCAAGGAAGTGGTGATGAACGTCAAGGGCCAGGGCGTTTACCAGTTCCTGCAGTACGAAAGCGGGGGCCACCGTGTGCAGCGTGTTCCGCAGACCGAGTCACAGGGCCGCGTACACACCTCGGCAGCGACCGTCGCAGTCATGCCCGAGCCCGAGGCGGTCGATATCCAGATCAATTGGGACAACGACGTCGAAGAATTCACCAGTCGCGCGGGTGGGCCTGGTGGCCAGAACGTCAACAAGGTCGAATCGGCCATCCGCCTCGTGCACAAGGAAACCGGCTTGACCGTATCGATGCGCGATGAAAAGTCGCAGCACAAGAATCGGGCCAAGGCGCGGCGCATTCTGCTCAGTCGCGTTTACGAACACCACTTGCAGCAGCAGCTGTCCCAGCGGGCCGCCGACCGCAAGAGCATGATCGGTTCGGGCGATCGCTCGGAGCGCATTCGCACCTACAATTTTCCTCAGAACCGTTGTACCGATCACCGTATTGGCTTGACGTTACACAGCCTCGATCAGGTGATGCTCGGCGACATCGACGAGCTCATCGCGGCCCTCCAGCGCCACGACCGCTCGGAGCGCCTCCAGAACTTCGAGGTGTAACGTTTTGCGGTATCCAGATCTTGTTCCTAGATGACCTTGATGGCCACGAGGGTCATGTCGTCCGCCTGATCCGCGAGGCCCACGAAGCGGCGGACATCCCAGATCACATTCTTGGCGATGCCCTCTGCGCTGAGGTGGGCGTGCCGCGCGAACGAATCCTGCAGCTGCGTACGACCATATGACTCGTCACCGAAGTTGACGGCGTCGAACATGCCATCGGTGTACAGCAGCAGTGCATCCCCCTCCAGGAGGGTGATCTCGCGGCTGGTGTAGCGTGCCTGCGGGTTGACACCGATGATGAATCCGTCGTTCATCAACGGCGTGATGTCACCATTGCGCCACAGCAACGGCGGATCGTGGCCCGCGTTACAGAACAGCAGCCGGCGCCCGTTGTTTTCGAACACGCCGTAGAATGCCGTGGCAAATTCACTGGCCAGGGTTTCGCGTTGCATGTGGATGTTGGTCAGCGTCACTGCTTCGGCCGCGTCGCCTGCGCTGTAGGCGTACAGGCGAAATGCGGTACGTAATGCGGCCATCAGCAGGGCAGCGGGTACACCCTTGCCGACGACGTCGGCAATGCACACGCCCAATTCGTCCGAGTCACGGAATCCGTAGAAATCAAAGAAGTCTCCACCGACCTGGGAACTGGGCTCGTAGACCGTAGCGACCTGCAGACCCGGATGCTGGGGCGGCGTGCGCGGAATCATGCGCCGCTGAATATTGCCCGCGTATTCCAACTGGTGATGGTAGCGTTCAGCCTGGACGGCTTCCATGAGCAGACGATTGTGCACGATGACCGCCGCAGCCTGCGAGGCCACCGAGCGCAGCAAGGCGATTTCGGCTGCAGAAAAGTGGTGCACCCGGCGCGCGTAGACCCGCATGATGCCGATGGTCTGGCCACGGTAGGTCATGCCGACGCTCAGGCCGCTGACGATGCCTTCGGACTTGGCCTGCGCGGGGAACCGGATGCGCGAATCGGTGCGGGCATCCTGGACGTAGACCGCTTCGCCTGACAACGCGGCGCGGTCGATGGGATTCTCGTCGACAAGAATCGCCCCCTTGTCGAGATACGCCGGCGACAGGTTGTGCACGGCGCGAATGATCAGTTCGCCACGTTGCTCATCCAGCAGGCGAATGCTGCTGGCGTCGATGTTCAGGACGTCGCAGACCCTGCGGGCGACGAAATCGAGGACTTCCTGTGGATCTTGTTTGCCGCTCAGGAGTTTCACGAAATCGTGGACCGTTCCAAGTTCATCCTCGACCACGCGTAGCTGCCAGGCCTTTCGTGCGACCTCGGATAACATTCCGGCCATCTGTTCGAGCAGACCTGAGCGGCGTTCACGTTCGGTTCTCGACTGGGCCCGGAGAATCGCTCCAGGATCGATGCCGGAAGAGAGACCCAGGGCGACGCGGATGCGGGCACTCTGGTCTGCGTTCAGCGGCGCGTCCGGACGGCCGCCGATGATGAGGGTCCCAACCGTGCGGTGATCGAATGCGATCGCCGCGCGATCGAAGCTCAGCGGCAGGGCGGTCTGTGTTCCCGTGTCCACGACGGTCTTGAGGACATCGCGGATCATGTCCCGCGCCGCCGGGGTATTCTGGAACAGATCAAGGATGGCGGTCGGGCCGGCAGGGCCAATGACGGGGCGCCCCTCGAGATCGCAAATGACAGTCGGCGAGAGGGTTATGTTGGCAATGCTGTCCTGGAAGGTTTGCAGCGTGCCGATGCCGATGAGGTCGGCCAGTGTGGGATCGTGTGTCGACATCGAACTCCTGTGGGTTCAGTATCGCAAGGGGTCATGGTCCGTTCGAGCCGTTGCGACGATACTGGATTATATGAGCGACTGGCATGTCGCCCAACGTTGTGGGCGGTTGTCAGGACGCAACGTTATCACTACATTACTCAACTCATGCAAGCGCGGCTCGCACATAACGAGGCGTTATGTGCGATCGCAACCTCGAATCGAGCGCATCACATGAAGATTGGCTTCAGTTCGCTGTGTTGTCCGACCTGGGACTTCCGCACCATTCTCGAGCAAGCGGTCCTGATGGGCTACGACGGTATCGAGCTTCGCGGCCTGCAGGGTGAACTGCACCTGCCCCTGCACCCGGAATTGTCCCAGAATTCCGAGGCCGTCGTAGCGGCTTGCGCGGCGGTCAAAGTCGAGCTCTACAGTCTGGCCTCTTCGGCGAGCTTCGGTTCGAAGAACCGCCAGGTCATTGGGGACAACAAGAGCATCGTCCGTGAGTATATCGATCTTGCTGGCCGGCTGCGGTGTCCCTATGTCCGGGTGTTCACCGGCGACGTGCCTGCAGGGGCCAGCCGCTACGACGCTCTTGGCCGTATTGCGGAGACGCTCGCTGATCTGGCTCACTACGCGAGTCGCCACAAGGTCGGGTTGTTGATCGAGAACAGTGGTGATCTGGCGTCCAGCAAGGATCTGTGGTTCCTGCTCGATGCGGTCTCGCATCCGGGTTTGCAGGTGTGTTGGAATCCTGTCAACGGCTTGAGTGTCCAGGACCGCTCGTCCGTCGCAATTCCGCGTCTGGGTATTCGCGCCGCCATGGTCCACGTGGGTGACGCCCGTTTCGACGGTGGCGTTCTCCAGTCACATGAGCAACTGGGCCGCGGCAACGTCGATCTCGAACGACTGCTCGAGTTGCTCCAGGGGGTTGGGTTCTCCGGCTACCTCATGGTCGAGTGGCCCAAGTTGTGGGTCGATGGGTTGGCCGAGCCGGAGGTCTTCCTGCCGGCGGCCCTGACCTATCTGCAAGCACTGCGTGGTATCGAGCGCAAGCCGCTCACGGCGTACAAGGGCGACAAGAACAAACCGTCCTTCGCGCCAATGCCGTCCCGGACTCCCGGTTAACACTTAACGGCTGAAGCCCGGCTGTGCACACGTCATGGTTGCTATTGGCATCGCTCTCATTGTCGGCGGTTTTCTCTGCCTGAAACTCGTGCCGAACAGGCCGCACACCCGCTGGTTGACCTGCTGTGGCGGTTTGACCGTCGGCAGCGCGATCCTTCTCTACGAGGTCCTCAGTGGTCCGCAAGTCCTGCCGCACATTGTCGCGCGCCAGGTGGCTGCACTGCTGGGCGTGGTCCTTGCACTCGTCGTGTGGGCTGTGCGGTGGCGCTGCGGCGAACTCGGGCGTGTACGGGTCCATCATCCCGGGATCATCGCTGGCCAGTTGATGTGCGTCGTGTGCTGCGTCTACGTCGTGGCCGTTTGTGCCTACATGCTCGTGTCACAGTTGGCCCTGGCCATGATCCAATCATGGAGCTATACGCTGCTCGATGATTCGGCCTGGCTGTTCGACGATCTCACGGGTGTCATCGATCTCATCGGCGTGGCCGGCGTGTGTCTGGTCATGACCCGCGCTACCCGCAGCGCACTGCTCATGGCCCCGTTGTTCTGGGTGCTGCTCATGGCTTTGCTGTGGCAATGTCTGCTGATTCCGCCCGTGATCACCGATGGCACAAGCGCGGTCATCCCCCAGATCGGTCCACCCAGTCATTGGGCTCTGGCCATGATGTGCGGGAGCGCGACCCTGGTGTTTGGCTTCGTCGTGCTCCAGGGCTGGAGCTGGCGAACTGGGCGCAACCGTGCCTGGCAGCTCGACATTCGCTACCTGCTGCGGCGACCGCGCAGTTGGCCGGGGTTGCAGGGCAGCGTGTTGTGGGCCGGCCTGTTCGTGGCCATGATGGGCATCATTTTGCTGATTTTCCCGTCGACGGCCGATGCGTTTCGCCGATCCGGGCCACCGCTGGCCGCGGCCGCAGCGGCTCTGGTGGCCGGCGTGGCCGTGTTTCTGGTCGTGCACCGCCACTGGCGTGAAGGACTCGGCGAACTGGCCTTCGGGCTGCTGACCATGATGTTGTGCATGCTCGGTATGCTGCTCGTGCCGGCGGAGCCCGTTCCGCTTGTCCAGCGGTTCCCGATGATCCTCAACGCTCTGGTGCTGTCATGTGCTGTGGCTACCGGGCTGTGGATGTGGTTGGCGGGCGTCTGGGTGCAGCAGTTGATGCCTGGCGGCTGGGCGTGGACGACGGCCGGACGGCTGATCCCCGCGGCGCGACGGAGCAGCTTCATGGCTGCGGCATTCGGCGTGGTTTTTGCTTTGGGGATGGGGATGTGGCCACTGGAAAACACGTCGGACGACAACAGTTGGGGGCGTGTACTCTGTGGTACGCTGGCCGTCCTCGTGCTGATTGGATGCATCACATGGAGTTACCTGTGTACCAGGCGGCCGGCCTTCCGTAGCCTGGTGATGCTGAGTACGTTCGCCCTGGTGCTCTTCGGTTATATCCGCTACCTGCCCTTCACGTCCTATTGGTAGGCCGCACGCCTGCATGCACGCCCGCTGCTCTGGAGCACGATCTATGCGCGCAGTCATTCAGAGAGTTCACTCAGCCAGCGTTGTGGTCGATGAGGTGGTCATCGGCAGCATCGGCCATGGACTGCTGGTTTACCTTGGCATCGCACACGATGACACGTCAGATGATGTGGCGTACATGGTCAACAAGGTCCGCCACCTTCGTGTGTTCAATGACGATGCGGGCAAGATGAACTTCAATGTGGCCCAGGTCGCCGGGGCTTGCCTGGTGGTCAGTGCCTTCACCACGCAAGGGGATGCGCGCAAAGGGCATCGTCCTGCGTACACGCGCGCGGCACCACCTGATGTGGCTCGCGACATGTACCTGGAATATTGCACTGCCTTGCGCGAAACTGGCCTGCAGGTTCAAATGGGCCAGTTTCAGGCTCACATGGATGTATCGTCGATCAACGACGGGCCCATTTGCGTGTTGGTCGATTCTAAGAAAATCTTCTGAAGCATGAGGCAAGACGGCCGCCGATCAGCTTCTATTGGCGGTTTTTTGGCTTTCGGATCACCTGATTTGAATCTTCTTGCTCAGCCGCTACCATATGGGTTGATCCATGCCTTTTTGCAGTCTCACCAATACTTTTTCCCTGAGGTACATCTAACATGTGCGCTTCCAGCCGCAGCGATGTCGTCGATCGCCTGGAAATCATCAGCCACGAACAGGCGCAAGTGACGTCGTTTGCAGAGGACGTGCAAGCGGGGCTGTCCCGTAGTCCCAAATCACTTCCGTGTAGGCATATTTATGACGAGGAAGGGTCTCAACTCTTCGAACAGATTTGCGAGCAGCCTGAGTACTATCTAACTCGGGCTGAGAGTGACATCCTTCGGCGCCAGGCTGATGGGATTGCTGATACGCTGCCATCCGACACGACACTGGTGGAACTGGGTAGCGGCAATTCGGTCAAGACACGGCTGCTGATCGAAGCACTGATTCGTAAGCAGGGCGAACTGACGTATGTGCCCATCGATATCTCCAGTGAGATCCTGGTCGAGAGTACCGAAGCTCTGCTTGCAGACTACGAAGAGCTGCAGGCAGTGGCAATCGTCGGTGACTACACAGACGGTGTGCGCCACGTGCATGAAGACCTTCACGGCCCCAAGTGCGTCGCCTGGCTGGGGTCGAGTATTGGCAATCTGGAGAGCGGACATGCCTGCGCTTTCCTGAAGAATCTTGCCATGGGGCTCAATGCGGATGATCGTCTACTGGTCGGCATGGACCTCAAGAAAGATCCTGAAGTTCTCGAGCAGGCGTATGACGACAGTCAGGGCATCGGCCGCAGGTTCAACGAAAACATATTGATTCGCATGAACGAAGAACTGGAAGCGAATTTCTCGCTCGAGAAGTTCGAATACCAGGCACGTTACAATCCTGATCATGGTCGCATCGAAATGTCGCAGAGGAGCCTCTGTGACCAGACGGTGTCCATACCTGCCTTGGACATGGAGGTGGACTTTGCTGAAGGGGAGTTGATTCATGTGGAAAGCAGCCATAAGTATTCTATCGATGACATCGAAGATCTGGCTGCGGAGTGTGGGCTGGTGATCGAGGACCAGTGGTTCGACCCGGCCCGGCGGTTCAGTCTGAACTGTTTTGCCCAGCGGGTCTCCATCGCATGATGACTTGAACCGGATCACACCACACGGAGGATAGTATGTCCCGGATCCTCTCGACGCAGCACGGATCCACTGCGGATCCTGCGGAGCTTGCCGAACGGTATCGCACCGTGCGTCTGGGCAGCCAGCACCTGTGTGCTCCTCTGGAACCGGAGGATTTCGTGGTGCAGTCCATGCCTGACGTCAGTCCCACCCGCTGGCACATTGCCCACACGACGTGGTTCTTCGAGAACTTCGTGCTGGCGGTTGCCTATCCCGACTACATCCCGCACGATTCCGATTATGCCTTCCTGTTCAATTCGTATTACAACAAGGTTGGCGAACAGTTCGCGCGCCCGCAGCGCGGCATCCTGTCGCGCCCGACCGTCCGGGAAATACTGAGCTATCGTGCAGCCGTTGACCAACGTATGAGCCAACTGTTCGACGAGTTCGATTGCCTCGGGACTCCAGAGTTGGCTGCGGTCATCGAGATTGGCCTGCACCATGAACAGCAGCATCAAGAGTTGATGCTCACCGATATCAAACACGTGTTTTCGTGCAATCCGCTGCAGCCGAGGTACTGGGCTGCTGTACGCGCCGAGCAGCATCCCCCCAACGTTCTCGAGTGGGTCGAATTCGAGGGCGGCATCGTGTCAATCGGGCATGCCGGTCCGGGCTTCAGTTACGACAACGAGCGTCCTCGTCACGAGACGCTCGTCCCGCCTTTCGCCCTCGCCTCCCGATCCGTCACCAACATCGAGTACGGCCAATTCATCGACGACGGCGGCTACTCTCGCGCCGACCTGTGGCTGGCCGACGGCTGGTCCGTCGTCCGTGACCGCGGCTGGACCGCTCCGCTGTACTGGGTCCGTGACGGTCAGTCATGGATGACGTTTACGCTCAGCGGTTCGCGCGAACTCGAGCCGCACGAGCCTGTCACGCATCTGAGTTATTACGAGGCCGATGCATATGCGCGGTGGGCTGGTGCACAGTTGCCGACCGAGGCAACCTGGGAGACGGCTGCCTGTTCCGTGACGGTTGCCGGCAACTTTGCCGAGCGCCAACGTTTCCACCCGCAGCCGGCAGCTGGCCCGGGCCTGCAACAGATGTTCGGAGACGTGTGGGAGTGGACTGCAAGTCCCTACATTGCCTACCCCGGCTATCGTGCCCCTGCCGGCGCTCTCGGCGAATACAACGGCAAGTTCATGTGTAACCAGTTCGTGCTTCGAGGCGGATCTTGCGCGACCCCGGCAGCACACGTCCGTCCGACCTACCGCAACTTCTTCTATCCGGACACCCGCTGGCAGTTCAGCGGAATCAGATTGTGCAAGTTGTTGTAGCGTGTGTAGCACCTTTAGACATTGATGTCAGACTTGACTTCGGGGGACGGATGTCAGACTTAACTTCGGGGGACGGCCGTCCCCCGAGCCCGGATGTCAGACTTAGCTTCGGGGGACAGCCGTCCCCCGAGCCCGGACATCAGACTTAACTTCGGGGGACAGCCGTCCCCCGAGCCCCCTGCCAAGGGGCTCTGCCCCGTTGGATCCTCGCGGGGCGGGGATGCTTTCGCACAATCGCAACGTATCATGCTTCAGAGTGAATGCCCCGTCCGCCAGGGGAACTGTCTTCTCGCACTTACTCTGCTGACTTAACTTCGGGGGACGGCCGTCCCCCGAGCCCGGATGTCAGACTTAACTTCGGGGGACAGCTGTCCCCCGAGCCCAGATGTCAGACTTAACTTCGGGGGACAGCCGTCCCCGAGCCCCCCTGCCAAGGGGCTCTGCCCCGTTGGATCCTCGCGGGGCGGGGAATCTTTCGCACAATCGCAACGTATCATGCTTCAGAGTGAATGCCCCGTCCGCCAGGGGAACTGTCTTCTCGCACTTACTCTGCTGACTTAACTTCGGGGGACGGCCGTCCCCCGAGCCCGGATGTCAGACTTAGCTTCGGGGGACGGCCGTCCCCCGAGCCCCCTGCCAAGGGGCTCTGCCCCGTTGGATCCTCGCGGGGCGGGGATGCTTCTTGTATTGCTTGTGGTGGTCTTCAGGGTGACGTGCCCCGTCTGGTGTGGCGTGCTTGATTCTCGCAGTGGCGCGCTCGCCTAGACGCGCAGGCCTTGCGGTACGATGAGGCGTTCGAGCAGGTCGAAGGCCCACTGGATGACCAGCGCCATGAGAGCTGCGGGTATGGCGCCACTGAGTATCAGCTTGTGGTCATCGAGACGGATGCCGGTCAAGATCGGCTGACCGTAGCCGCCGGCTCCAATCAACGCGCCGAGGGTGGCGAAGCCGACCGTGATGACGGCGGCGGTCTTGATTCCGGCGAGGATCGTGGGAGAGGCCAGGGGCAGTTCGATGCGGCGCAGACGTGTGAGCGGAGTCAGCCCCAGAGCCTCGGCCGATTCTTGCAGGCCAGGTGGGATCTGTTGAAAACCGGTAAATGTGTTTCTCGTAATCGGCAGCAGGCTGTAGAGAAACAGGGCAATGATGGCCGGGGTTTCCCACATGTCGCGGATCGGCAGGTAGGGCCTGAGGTTGGACAGCACGGTGAGCAAGACCACCAGCAACGCCAGTGCGGGGATGGTCTGGATGATACCGACCGCGCCGAGGATGATCGGCGCCGAACGTGGAGACCGCGCGCGCCCAGATGCCGAGCGGGATGGCCACCAGAATTGCCGGTAGCAGAGCACGCCACACGAGCCGGAAATGTTCACGCGTACGTTGCCAGATGCCGTTCTCATTCGAGAGGGGCGCGGCCGTGGGCGCGATGCTCAGCGTGGTGTTCAGGAAACGGGCGGCCACCGCGTGATCCGGTTTGCGATCGATTTTGACGGTGCGGTTCATCGTGATCATCGTGGTGTCATCGATCGCGCCGTCGAGGGCGCGCCACGCCGCGGCCACGGCGGGAGCACGATCGGCCACATCTGTACGTGACAACAACACGGCAAAATATTCCGGGAAATACGCCCGGTCATCCTCCAGGACCGCGAGATCATAGTAGGCGATTCCAGCGTCGGTGGTATACAGATCCATCGCGTCGATGGTTCCAGTGTCCAGGGCCCGGTAAGCAAGGTCATGGTCGAGACCACGGGGTTGTTGGGGCAGGCCGTAAGCGTCGCGTAGCCCGGGCCAGCCGTCCGCGCGGTCCATGAATTCGTTGGTCAGTCCGACGGTCAAGTGTGCGTGGTCGATCAGGTCCGAGATGCGCGTGATGCCCAGCTGTGCGGCGCGCGACTTCAGCATTCCAACGGCGTAGGTGTTGTTGAATCCGAGTGGCGCGCTCATGTGCACGCCAAGGCCGTCGAGATGGGCCCGGAGAGCGTCCAGACCGTCGAGGTTCTCAGCTGCGAGTATTTCTCCGAGCAACGTGCCGGTGTATTCGACATAGGCATCGAGCTCGCCGTTGATCAGTGACTTGAACAGTATGGCCGTTCCGCCGAGCTCACGTTTGTGCACGACGTTCGCACCCGCTGACCGCGCCAGCTGTGCGACCACTTCGCCGAGGATAACGTTTTCGGTGAACTTCTTTGAACCCACCGTCAACGACGGTCCAACCGAGGCACGGTTCTCACGGCAACCGCCCGCGAAGGCAAGGAGCGTACACCCGACCAGTGTGTTGGCGATGACGTGCCGAAGCGCAGGGCTCATGGTCCGTCCTCATGCAGGGCTCGGTGCGCGTTAACGAAACGCGTCACGAACTCAGTTGCCGGGGCGTCGCGCAGGTCGGCAAAGGATCCGCGCTGGACGATCGTCCCGTCCGCGAGCAGTACGATGACGTGTGCGAAGTGCGCAGCTTCAGCCAGGTCGTGGGTGACCATGACGACGGTCTTGTGCAGGTGACCGAAGATCGTCTTGAGGTCGGCCTGCAGTTCGGCCCGGATCATGGGGTCCAGCGCGCCCAATGGTTCGTCGAGAAGCAATACGTCGGGATCGAGCATGAGAGCACGCATCAGGCTGACGCGCTGGCGTTGTCCGCCGGACAATTGCCGAGGGTAGCGGTCGAGCATGGTTGGATCGATGTGGACGAGTTCGGTGAGCTCTTCCAGCCGCCGGGTTGCGGCACCCGCGGACATGCCGAAGTGCCGACTGGCCAAGGTCACATTTCCGCGGGCGGTGAGGTGCGGAAACAGGCCGCCATCTTGAATGACGTATCCGGTGCGTCTTCGAACAGCTCGCAGGTTCTCCGTGGTCAGGGGCTGACCATCGAAGCGGATGTCCCCGGTCGACGGCCTGACCAAACCGATCATCAGCCGCAGGAGCGTCGACTTTCCACAGCCGCTGGGACCGATCAGTACCGTCGTGCAGCCTGTTGCGATCTCGAGATCAGTCGCCCGCAGGGCGGTATTCCCGTCGTAGATCTTCGAGACGCCGGACAGTTCGAGCATGCCGTCGTGTTACCCTGCTGCGTTATTCATAACGCGTTTCGCCGTAGGCGAATTATTTCGATTTCTGATGGTCTGCAAGGAATTTGGCCAGGCCGATGTCGGTCAGCGGATGTTTGAGCAATTTCTCGATGACGTTGAATGGCATGGTTGCCACATCGGCCCCGATTCGCGCGGCTTCGAGAATGTGGAGCGGATGCCGCAGGCTGGCCGCGAGGATCTCTGTATGGAACGCGTAGTTGTCATAAATGTCGCGGATGTCCCTCAGCATGCGAATGCCATCATCTCCAATGTCATCGAGACGGCCGAGGAACGGGCTGCAGTAGCTGGCGCCGGCTTTGGCGACGATGAGGGCCTGCAACGGTTGGAAACACAAGGTCATGTTGACCTTGATCTCCGCTTCGACGCAGCGACACAAGGCTTTGATGCCCTCCGGGATGGTCGGGAGTTTGATGACGACGTTGGGGGCCACCTTCATCAGTTCGTGGGCCTCCTCCATCATGGCGCCGCATTCGACGCTGACGACTTCTGCAGAGACGGGCCCCGGCACGACGGCACAGATTCTTCCAAGCAGCGTCTTGAAATCGCCATCCCCTTCTCGGGCTACGAGCGAGGGGTTGGTCGTCACGCCGTCGAGCACGCCCATATCGGCCGCGGCCTTGATCTCGTCGATGTTGGCTGTGTCGATGAAGAACTTCATGTCGGTACCTTCGTTTCTCGAATCTGGGAGTGCTGCGGGGCCGCCGGGCCGCCTGACGAGGGGGCATCCTATCAATTGCGGGCCGGGATTGGGAGGCCGTTCAAACGGCGCCTGCGGCCATGTGGCGGACAATGGGTTAGCGACCCGGGCGCCGTTGAACTGTGTGGCGCAAGTCACTACAATACCGGCGCTTTGGGCGGCTGGAGCTCACGTGAGGCCGGATTACAGTCGCCAGCTCTGGACCATGAGTGGTCCAACGGTCGCAGTAGACGCATTGATATCCTGGCCTCAAACGGCGCTTGCCCTGAACGAACCTTCCTGATCGCTCAACCACGGATCCAACCATGGGCTATTTTCAGAACATCTACAAGGCGATGAGTACCATCTTCACGGGCATGCGCATCACCCTCAAGTACGCATACGCCAAGCCGATCACCGTGCAGTACCCCGATGTGGCTCCAGTGCTTCAGCCGCGCTTCCGCGGATTCCATTATTTTGAGATCGAGAAGTGCATCGCTTGCGACATGTGCGCCAAGGCATGTCCGGTCGACTGTATCTATATCGAGAAGACCGGGCCGCGGAAGATCGACAAGGAGTCCGGGATCGCCAAGGGCGGGGCGATGGAACGGTATGCCATCGACTACTCCAAGTGCATGTTCTGTGCGTTGTGCACCTATCCGTGCCCGACGGATTGCATTCACATGGGCAACCTCCACGATCTTTCGGGTTACGATCGCGAGAGCATGATCGTCGAGTTCACAGAGTTGGCCAAAGAAGGTCTGCAGACGCCGCAGCCGATGTGGCTCAAGGGCAAGCAGTTGCCGGAATGGGCCGAGAAGACGCGGACGGATTGGGTTGCTCGGGGTCAGCCATTACGCGATGAGATGCTCAAGGCGCTCGAGCCCTCAGAGGTCAAGAAGAAGTAGATCCATGCCCGGCTCGAGGCACCCGTTTCGAGCAGTCGGTCGGATGCACAGGCTGCGGGGCACAGCCGGAATGAAGGGTTTAGATGATGTCTGATGTCACCCGGGGAAACACCAACGTCGAATTCGTTTACGGACTCGTGTTGTTCATGGTCGTGGCCTTTTTGATGGCGTTCGCCGTGCTGGTCATTGGCAATTTCATACGGCCCAAGGTCAAGCATCCCGAGAAATCCGCAGCCTATGAGTGTGGGGAACCCGCGATCGGAAGCAGTTGGGTTCAGTTCGATTTGCGGTTCTACATCGTTGCTCTGTTGTTTCTGGTCTTCGATGTCGAGATCGTCCTGCTGTGGCCGTGGGCCGTCGTGTACAAGCACATTGGCTCAACGGCATTGTGGGGTTTCCTGGTGTTCTTTTCGTTGATCGCACTGCCGTTTCTGTATGAGTGGAACTCGGGATACCTCGAGTGGGTTCGCTCCGACAGTGCTCAGCGCCGCATGAGGCCGGCGGACGAGGCGGGCGTCGATGCCGTCCCGGCGGTGGAGGGCCCGCGATGAGTTGGATCGAGAATCGTTTCGAAGAAGGTGTCGTCGTCACCTCGCTGGACTGGTTCCTCAACTGGGGCAAGACCTCGAGCATATGGCCGATGACCTTCGGCCTGGCGTGCTGTGCCATCGAGATGATGGCCACCGGCGCTTCACGCTTCGATCTGGATCGTTTCGGTGCGGGTGCGTTCCGCGCGACCCCGCGGCAGGCGGACTTGATGATCGTGGCCGGCACCGTGACGTACAAGATGGCCAGTCGTCTCAAACGACTGTACAACCAGATGCCCGAACCCAAATACGTGATGGCCATGGGCGCTTGCACGATCGGTGGCGGGCCGTACTTCAAGCATGGCTACCATGTGGTCAAGGGCGTGGACCTGGTCGTGCCGGTGGATATCTATGTGCCGGGCTGCCCGCCGCGTCCGGAGGCGCTGCTCGAAGGCCTCATGCGGTTGCAGGACAAGATCCGCAACAGTTCGATTGCCAAGACCCCGTTGACTCGGGCCAAAGAAGTGGCCGCAGCCGGCGCCTGAACGAGGAAAGACGATGAGCCCTGAGAAGATCAGCGCGACCCTACGCAGTACATTTGGCGATGCCGTGACCGACTCGGCCGCCGACTCGGCGCATCCGCACGTGACCATCGCCGTCGACCGCTGGCTGGAGGTGGCGCGCTACATGCGCGACGAAATGGGCTTTAATTTCATGCGGTGCCTGTCGGCGTTGGATCTGCTTGAAGACGACAAACTGGCTGCAGTCTATGACATGTGCACGCTGGTGCCCGGCGCGGGTTCCGACGGGCTGTGGACGCTGGACAATGAGTTCGCCGTGCGTGTCGAAGTACCGCGTGATGCGCCCGTCATACCCAGTGTGGCCGCATTGTGGCCCGCAGCGGACTGGCACGAGCGTGAGGCCTACGACATGATGGGGATCGTGTTCAGCGAGCACCCCGACGCGGTAACCGATCACGACGGGCACCATCCGCGGCGTATCCTGTGCCCTGATGATTGGGTCGGCTATCCATTGCGCAAGGACTACATGTTCCCGATGGAATACCACGGCATTCCCGCGACCACCGAGTACGAACTGACGTCACCGAAACACTGATTGCGGTCGTCGCACTACGGCGGCGACCACACGATAGCGAGTACGGGCGAATTCAATGGCTGAAGTAACAATCGAGTCAGTTCCCGATCTGCTGTACGATAGCGCCGAGCAGGGCGATCTGGCGACCGAGGAAATGCTGGTCAACATGGGCCCGCAACACCCCGCGACCCACGGCGTGTTGCGCGTCGTGCTCCGTACCGACGGTGAAATGGTCCTCGAGGCGGTGCCACACATCGGCTACCTTCATCGCTGCGCCGAGAAAATCGGAGAGAACCTCCAGGCCTATCAGTTCATTCCCAAGACCGACCGCATGGACTACCTCGCGGGCATGAACAACAACCATGTGTTTTCTCTGGCGATCGAGAAGCTGTGCGGACTCGAGGTCCCCGAACGGGCGAACTACATTCGCATCATCGTGGCCGAGCTCAATCGCATTGCCTCGCATCTCGTAGCCTTTGGAACCTACGGTCTCGACATGGGCGCGTTCACCCCGTTTCTCTATGCGTTTCGGGAGCGCGAGATGATCCTCGACCTGTTCGAGGCGGCATGCGGTGCGCGACTGACTTACAGCTACATCACGCCTGGTGGCTTGACGCATGACCTTCCCGAAGGTTTTGTCGAGCGAACGCGTGAGTTCCTCGATTACTTCGAGCCCAAGATCCACGAATACAACAATCTTCTGAGTTACAATTATATTTTCATCAAACGTACCGCAGGGATCGGTGTGGTTTCGCCGGCCGAGGCGCTGGCCTGGGGGCTGAGCGGTCCGGTATTGCGCGGCAGCGGGATCAAGTTCGATCTACGGAAGTCACAGCCGTACGACATCTACGAGCGCTTCGACTTCGACATCCCGGTGGGCATGGATCCCGGCCGGACCATGGCCGTGCCGGCGGGGGCACCCGAGGCCAAGATTCCGAGCGAGGTCGTCCTCGGGGATTGCTGGAACCGCTACATGGTGCGCGTCATCGAGATGTACTGGTCGGTCGCAATCATCCGTCAGGCCCTGGATCAGTTGCCCGCGGGCGACCACATGGGTAAAGTGCCCAAAACTCTGAAGCTGCCGAAGGGGGAAGTGTACTTCGAGGGCGAGAACCCGCGAGGTCAGTTAGGCTTCCTCGTCGTTGGCGATGGTTCCGCAATCCCGGCCCGCGTCAAAGCACGCGGTCCTTGTTTTTGCAATCTGTCCGTCATGCACCACATCGGACGCGACTGCCTGCTGGCCGACATTCCGGCCATCATTGGCAGTCTCGACGTGGTCATGGGCGAAGTGGATCGATGAACGCTCCGACCGCGACTCAGTGAGCAACCCGTAGAAGGAAGACGCCGTGTCCCAGATCTGGGTTCCCTGGCAGGACAATCCCGACCGGTTCAAGCTCAAGGGTATGAAAGCCCTTGTGTGGGGACCTCTGCTGCTGGTCTATGCCATGTTCCGGCGCTTCCCCGGACCGATGTTCTTCGGTGGGGTGGCGACAGTCATTGCATTGGTATGGTTGCACGCCGCAATCATGAACATCGTGACCAGTGATATTCTCGTCGAGCCCTATGTTGCGGCCGGCAGTGCGACCAGCGTGTTCGGCGGAACCATGAGTCTCGAAGAGGTCCGCTCGGCTCTGGCCGACACGGCCCCCGGCTGGCCTGCCTGGCTGGCATACCCGGTGTACCCATTGACCCATGAACTCGTTCGCGACCTTCTCGCGATGGGTGGGATCATTCTTCTCGTGTCGCTCATCCCGTTGTTCGCCATCTGGTGGGAGCGCAAAGTCAGCGCTCACATTCAGAACCGCACCGGCCCCATGCGTGTCGGTGGATGGCACGGCTGGACCCAGACGCTGGCGGATGGCGTCAAGCTCATCGGCAAGGAAGACCTCGTCCCGCCCGAAGGCGATGGTCCTCTGTTCCGCATCGCCCCATACCTCACGTTCGTGCCGAGCATCATGGCGTTCGTGGCGCTGCCGTTCAGCACCTATTGGGTTTTTCGCAATACTGATGTCGCGCTGGTCCTCATCCTGGCTTTGCTGGGCATCGAGGTCGTCGGCGTGATTCTTGCGGGCTGGGCGTCCAACAATAAGTGGAGCGTCTACGGCGCCATGCGCGAGGCGTGCCAGATGGTGTCGTACGAGATTCCCATGGGCATGGCCCTGATGATGCCCATCATCGTCGTCGGTTCGATGAACCTGGCCGAGGTCGGCGACATGCAGGCCGGGGGCTGGCACACGTGGTTGTGCTTCAGCAACCCGTTCATGTTCGTCTCGTTCATTACTTATTACGTGGCCTCGCTGGCCAGTTGTAAGCGGGCTCCGTTCGACCTGGCCGAATCCGAGAGCGAACTGGTCGCGGGTTTCCTGACCGAGTACTCGGGGTTCCGCTGGTCGATGTTCTTCTTCGCCGAGTATTGTGCGATGTTCGTCGTCAGTGGCCTGGCGGTCGTGCTCTATCTGGGGGGCTGGTACCTCCCGTGGTCTGCCGATGTCATCGCCGTGGGTTTGACGGAATACCTGAAAATGACTCCCGGAAGCACGATGTTCAATCTGGCCATGGGCCTGGTTGCCAGCGGTCCGGTGTGGTTCATCGTGAAGTGCGTCATCCTGATCTACATCCAGATGTGGATCCGCTGGACACTCCCGCGTATTCGTATCGACCAACTGCTGTATGCCTGTGTGCAAGTCATGCTTCCGTTGATGCTCGTGCTTGTTCTCGGGAACGTCCTGTGGGTCCTGCTGGTGCCTGAGGGCAGCCCCCTCGACCTGTGGACACGCATCGTACTCAGCGTCGGTGGTGCTCTGTTCATTCTCGGTTTTGCGCGGATGATTTACGCCGGCTGGTCGCGCAAGCGACAGCTGGTCGGGTGTCTGGCCGTGGACGTTCTTCCGGGATCGTAGTTCGCCGGCGCGGGTGTTCCAGGAAGTGTTTATCAAGGAGTGTTTGCCGTCATGAGACGGTTGTCGTCCATTCTGATCATACTGACGCTCGCTGCCCTGACCGGCGGCTGGAGCGAACCGCTGCCCGCGGCCACTGCGGTTGCGGCGTCCGGGCCCAATTACGAGATCAACATCGCGGCGGAAGAAGGCAACCTCTTCGAAGGCGTGTTCTTCTGGGTCTTTGCACTCGCCACGGTGGCTTCGGCGCTGGGCGTCGTCATCACGGGAAACGTGGTCCGTATGGCGTTGTGTCTGTTCTCGGCATTTGGCGGTGTGGCCATGCTGTTCTTCCTGTTGCAGGCCCATTTCCTCGCAGCGGTGCAGCTCATCGTCTATGTCGGTGGCATCCTCGTGCTCATTGTGTTCGGCATCATGTTGACCTCGAGCTCGCCGTGGGTGCGCTTCGAGGTCAAGCGGGGAGAGGTCGCGGCCAGCGGGGTGATCTGCCTGGCCCTCTTCGGGGCCCTGTGGGCCGTCCTGCTCGGGGCTGACTGGTCCGGGGCATCTCCAGCCAGTGACAACATTTCGATCGCGTCCCTGGGCCGCACGTTGTTGACCCATTATCTGGTGCCGTTCGAGGTGGCCGCGGTACTGCTCATGGTCATCATGGTCGGCGCGGCCTATCTGGCCCGCCAGCAGAAAGATTAGGCCCATGCCCGACTTCATTCGCAATCTGCTGACCATCGGCCTCACGCACTATCTGGTGCTGGCGGCGATGATCTTCGCCATCGGGATCTGGGTCATGGCCACCAAACGCAACGCCATCGGCATCCTCATTGGCGTCGAACTCGTGCTCAATGCCTGCAACATCAACCTGGTGGCCTTCTCGAGGTACCAGACAGGTGAAGCCGGCGGTCAGATCGCGGCCCTGTTCGTCATTGTCCTGGCTGCCGCCGAGGCCGCCATCGCCGTGGCCATCGTCATGAATTTCTACAAGAACTTCGCGACCATCGACGTCGACAAGGGTGTTCGTTTGCAAAAGTAGTGCGGGCACCGGCCGCGCGGAGTGAGAATCGCTGAACCATGACTCCAGTCTCCGAACATCTCGAGTATTACCTGATTGCCGGCACGTTCATTCCGTTGCTGGTGTTCATCTTCCTGGCGTTCTTCGGCCATCGTATCGGCAAGCCCGGCGCGTCAGTCCCGGCGCTCCTCGGGATTTTCTCCAGTTTTGGCCTGTCGGCATATGTGCTGTACCGCTGGTGGTGGGGCTTCTCGGCTGATGAACGGCTGGCAGCGAGTGCGCACGCTCTCGACATCCACTGGGTGGATCTCGGCACGGTTCCGATCAACGCTGGCGTGCAACTCGATTCGTTGACCATTGTCATGTATTTCATGGTCACCCTGATCGCGAGTTGCATTTTCGTCTTTTCGCGCGGTTACATGGCCGGTCACAGCGACGAAGTCGACCATACCAACAAGTACCATCGCTTCTTTACATATCTGTCGCTGTTCGCGTTCAGCATGCTCGGGCTGCTGATCAGTAACACGCTGTTTTTCATGTTCATGTTCTGGGAACTGGTCGGTGTCTGCAGTTATTTCCTGATCGGCTTCTACTTCGACAAAAAATTCGCATCGAACGCGGCGATGAAAGCATTCATCACCAACCGTGTCGGCGACTTCGGGTTCATCATCGGTCTGGCCATGGTGGCGTCGTTTTTCGGGACGCTGTCGATCGATGGGGCGGCGCGGATCTTCGGCGAACAGGCTGCGGCCCACAGCGGCATCTTCGCCGCCAGCATCGATGTTTTCGGTTGGACGATCAGTGGTACGGCCGTCGCCACGTTCATGGGCATCTGCCTGTTCTGTGGTTGCCTGGGCAAGTCGGCGCAAGTGCCGCTGCAGGTGTGGCTCCCCGATGCCATGGCCGGCCCGACGCCGGTCAGTGCCCTGATTCACGCTGCAACGATGGTTGCCGCCGGCGTGTACCTCGTCGCGCGGATCTTCCCGCTGCTGACCCCGCAGGCCCAAATGGTCGTCGCGATCATCGGCTGTATCACACTGACGATGGCGGCGTTGATTGCCGTCGTGCAGACCGATATCAAGAAGGCCCTGGCCTATTCGACGCTGTCGCAGCTGGGTTACATGGTGTTTGGTCTCGGCGTCGGTGCGTGGGTTGCGGCGTTGTTCCACCTCATCACCCATGCATTTTTCAAGGCCATGCTGTTTCTCGGATCGGGCCAGGTCATCGAAGGCTGCCACCACGTACAGGACATGCGCCGCATGGGCGGCCTGCGCAAGAAAATGCCGATCACATGCTGGACATTCTTCATCGGTGTTCTGGCCATTTCCGGGTTTGGCGTCCCGTACATGAATACCCAGCCGCTCATGGGGCTCGGCGGGTATTACAGCAAAGACGAAGTGCTTGCGGTTGCTTACTATCGCGCGTACGGCGGTGATCATGACGATCACGGCGCCCATCCAGAGGGGGACGGGCATCCTGCCTCCGAGGGCCATGACGGTCACTCTGTCAGCGATGCATCGTCGGCCATGCGTCTGACCTCGTGGACGGGCAGCACCTCTGAAGAAGGGCAGGCCGCGGACCATGGAGCCGAGCATGCCAGTGGACATGGGACGAACTACGCCCATCTGCTGGGGACCCCAAGACTGGCCCACCTGCCGAAGTGGTTGTTCTGGCTGCCAGTCATCGTCGCGTATATCACGCCATTCTACATGATGCGTGTATGGTGGTTGACGTTCATGGGCAAGCCGCGTGACGAGCATGTCTATGAGCACGCTCATGAGTCGTCGCTCATGAAATGGCCGCTCGTCGTTCTCGCGGTCGGCACGGTCGTCAGCAGTTCCTTCCTGTTCCGCGACCTCATCGCCGATTCGGCCGCACATTCAGCCGGAACGGCCCCACTGATCGCGCCGCTCCATGGCCACGAAGAAACGGTCGAGCATGCCGCACATCTGCCGTTGACCTTCATCGTGTGGCCATCATTCGTCGTTGGCTTCCTCGTGGCCATCGCCATTTACTGCCGAGGCCTCGGTGTCGCGGGCCGAATCATGCGCATCCCGGGCGCGGGTGCAATGCACCATGTGTTGACCCACAAGTTCTACTTTGACGAGGTGTACAACGCGGTCCTGGTCATGGGCACGCGCGCGGTGGCGTGGACCTGCTCCATGGGCGACCGGTGGATCCTCGATTACTCCATTGTCGAAAACCTCGCCCGGCTCGTCCGCGGCACTGCGATGTTCTCCGGACGGGCACTCGATGCCCGCGGCGTGGATCGCGTGGCCGAGGGCTTGGGGCAGAGTGCTTTCGATGTCGGTGACATGTTCCGCTGGTTTCAGACCGGGCGGATTCGCAACTATGTCCTGTTCAGCGCCGGATCGACGGTCATCGCCGTCATCGTTCTGGTGTGGATCGTCTAACGACCGTTTGAGATAACACGATGTTCGAAGAACACATACTTTCGTGGCTGATTTTCCTGCCGACTATCGGGGCGACGGCCTGTCTGCTGCTGCCCAGGGCCATGACGCGCCAGGTCGCCATGCTCTTCAGCTTTTTGACGCTATTGCTCGGCTGCTATCTGTTCAAGGATTACCTGCCGGCCAGTGATTCGGAGAACTGGACCGAGGTGTTCGGGGCCAGTTACGATGCCGCGTCATTCAAGCACGTCGAACGCGTCACATGGATAGATGCCGCGACGTTCAACATCGAGTACTACGTCGGTCTCGACGGGCTCAGCTTCCCGTTGATCATCCTGACCTGCCTCATCGGCTTCCTGTCGTGTTGGGCAAGCTACACGATCAAGAAAGCACAGAAGGCGTACTACGTCCTGTTCCTCTTGCTCCAGACCGGTATGCTGGGCGTGTTTCTCGCGCTTGATTTCTTCCTGTTCTATGTGTTCTGGGAGGTCATGCTGCTACCGATGTACTTCCTCATCGGCGTGTGGGGTGGACCACGCAAAGAATACGCGGCCATCAAGTTCTTCCTGTTCACGCTGGCCGGCTCCGTGCTGATGCTCGTGGCCATTGTGGCGTGCTACTACTTCAGCTTCGACGTTCTGCAAACCCACGGCACGTTCGACATCATCGAGCTGTCGACCAACAGTGCGATCCAGGCATATTTCAACGATCCGTCAACGACACTGTTGGGTGGTTTCCGCTTTGGGGCGGTCATGTTCCTGTTCCTCGGCATCGGCTTTGCCATCAAGGTTCCGACGTTCCCATTCCATACCTGGCTTCCGGATGCCCATGTCGAGGCTCCGACGCCGATCAGCATGATCCTTGCCGGTGTCCTGCTGAAGATGGGAGCCTATGGGTTTTTCCGCATCGCCTACCCGATGTTCCCGAGCATGGCGGTCGACTGGGCGTTCTACGTCGCGCTGATCGGTGTGATCAGCATCATCTATGGTGCGCTCTGTGCCATGGCCCAGACCGATTTCAAGAAGCTCGTGGCCTACAGTTCGATCAGCCACATGGGTTATGTCATGCTGGGCCTGGCGGTGTGCAACGAGACCGGTTTCCAGGGTGCCATGTTCCAGGTTCTGGCCCATGGCATCAGCTCGCCGATGTGCTTCTTCCTGGTCGGGATCATTTATGAACGGGCCCACCATCGTGAGATCAATCGCTTCGGTGGTCTGTGGCTGACCATGCCGACCTACGGATCGCTGGCGACGCTGGGCTTCTTCGCATCGCTGGGGTTGCCGGCGTTATGCGGGTTCATCGGTGAAATCTTCGTGCTGCTCGGCGCGTTCGGCGCCCGCGAGACATTCGATTGGGCGGTCCCCATGGCGATCATTGCGGCCACCGGTGTCATCCTGACGGCCGGATACATTCTGTGGATGATCCAGCGCGTGTATCTCGGTCCGGCCAAGGACGAGTACAAGAGCTTCCCGCAGGCGACCACGACCGAGCTGGCCATCCTGGCCCCGCTGGGCGTGCTGTGCATCGTTCTCGGGATCGTGCCCAAACAGTCGGTGTTCAATTTCATGAACGGCACCTTGAACATGCTGCAGGACAAGGTCGCAGAAGGCGGCCAGCTCGCGGCCAACCTGGCGTCCACGGTGGGGATGTAACCGATGTCGACTGAACCCCTGTGGCTGCCATCGCTCGCGGACCTGGCGTACTTTACGCCGGACATCGTTCTGACCATCACCATGGTGGCGATCATGCTGGCGTCGATGGTCCTGGGCCGCCGCGTCGGCGTGTGCACGGTGACCGCCGTGGCCGGTCTGATCGCCATGTTCTTTTGCAACGTCGATGTCGCCGGGCGACTCGCCGACGGCGTGGGTCGCGGATTGCTCGAGCCCACGGCCCATGCCCCGATGCTCATTGCGGACAACCTCACCGTCTTTTTCAAGTTCCTGCTGATCGTGTTCATGGTCGCCGTCATCGGAATGTGGCTGATGGGAGCCGGTCGGCGCACGGCGGATCCACCGGAGTTTTTCATTCTCATGCTCGGCAGCGCCCTGGGCATGTCGTTGATGGTCAGCTCATTGAACCTGCTGGTCATCATCATGGCCATCGAGTTGGCCTCGATGCCCAGCTACGCTCTGGTCGCATTCGACAAGAAATCGCGCCTGGGGGCGGAAGGCAGTATCAAGTATGTCATCTTCGGCTCGGCCAGCGCGGCCATCATGCTGTATGGCGCAACGTTGCTCTACGGCCTGACCGGCACGCTGAATGTCGCCGACATGGCCCCGATGATTCTGCAGAGCTTGTCAGCAGGGGCGAATGTTCCGTTGCTGAGCGTGGCGCTCTTTGCTTTCGGCGGCGGCATCCTGTTCAAGATTTCCGCCGTACCGTTCCACTTCTGGTGTCCGGACGCGTTCCAGGGTGCCCAGGTCGAAGTGACGACGTGGTTGAGCGTGGTATCCAAGGCTGCGGGCCTGTGTTTGCTGTTGCGGATCATGTCGACCCTGGCCGCATCGGCCGGCGATTCCGTCGACGCCCTCAGGCCGATCACCATGACCATCGGTGCGTTGGCGGCTCTCACCTGCCTGGTCGGTAATCTCGCAGCCTACCGCCAACGCAGCGTCAAGCGCATGCTGGCCTATTCGTCGATCGCCCATGCCGGATACATGATGATGTTCGGTGCGATCATTCTGCGGGCCGACGTCGCCGACACGGCGTGGATGGCAGTCATTATCTATCTCATCATGTATCTGTTCATGAACCTTGGAGCATTCGGTACGACGGCTATCGTGACGTGGGAAACGGGCAGCGACGACATCGAGAATTTCAACGGCCTGGGCCGCCGCTCGACCGTTCTTGCCATCGCGATGAGCATCTGCCTGTTCAGCCTGATCGGCATGCCGCCGCTCGGTGGTTTCATCGGGAAGTGGTGGCTGCTGGTGTCGCTGGCCAACGGCGGGGACGCGTGGCTGTGGTTCCTGATCGTGTGGGCCAGCCTTAACACGCTGTTCAGTTTGTTCTATTACATGCGCATCGTCAAACACATGTTCCTGGTCGACGACCAGCGTGACCGCATGGCTGCGCCCATTCCAGGTGTATTCATGGTCAGCGCCAGCGCGGTCGTACTGATTCTCGCGGGCACACTGATGGTTTCACCCATCATGCGCGGTGCGCAGCGTTATGCCGGCGGTTTGTTCGTCAGTCCAGCCTACGCCTCGATCGAGTCTGTCGGCGACGCCTCCGTCGTCGAAGCGCACGGAAACATCGCCCCATGAGTCGCAGTCTTGCCGAGAATTTGAATATCCTCTACCAGGCCGAGTACGCCAGTCTCATTCCGCGTCTGGCCGAGTCGACCGTGTTCGTGTCATGGGCTTCTGCCGATGAGGCGGCGGTGCTCGAGGACATCCTGTGCGAGGAAAACGAGCATTCCGCGTGGCTCGTCGAAGAGCTGGCCCGCGTTGGGGAAAGCCCGGTCCCGCCGCCGCCCGATGCAGGAACGACCAATCTGCACTTTCTGCAACTCGATTTCGTGATGCCGCAGGTCATCAACGATCTCAAGGGGCGCCTGGCGTTGTACAGTCGCGTTTCACCGCAGCTCTCGCAGTACCCGGAAGCGTCGCTGGCCGCGCGCAAAATCGCCGCCCGTCATCAGGCGCATCTGGAAGCGCTCCAAAAAATGGCCGAGGGGCTGGCTGCAGGATAGGGGCCGACTGCGCCGGCGGCGTGTCTCAAAAGCCAACATCAGGAGGCGGGGGCGGTGTCAAGACCGCGTCAACATCGACCCACACCTGGCCCGCTTTGACCACACTCTCGTAACGTTTCACGATCACGTCACACGTTCCGACACAGTAGCCCGAGTCGAGATCAAACTTCCATTGATGAACCGGACACACCACCGTGTGGCGGTGGATTGGGCCGGCCGACAGGTTGCCGCTGGCGTGCGGACAGGCATTGTCGCACACGATGAAACCGTCCGGCCCGGTGACGTGGCACACCGCCAGCTCTTTGTCGCGGTGGCGCACGAAAGCCGCCTGGCCCGGTGGGATGGCAGTCGTATCGGCAATGGGTTCGAGCATGGCCTCGAGCTAGACGGCGGCGCAGACCTTCTTGGCTGCATCGGTCAGGTCTTCGGCAGTGATCAACGCGTCGAGGGCTGCTTCCTTGAGCATCGCACGGGCCTTCTTGACGTTGGTCCCCTCGAGGCGCACGACGACCGGGACGGAGAAGCCAATCTCTTTGGCCGCTGCGATGAGGGCGTCGGCGATGACGTCGCACTTGGCGATACCCCCGAAGATGTTGACCAGAATGCCTTTGACCTTGGCATCACTGAGGATGATCTTGAACGCCTCGACCGCCCCTTCGCGGGTCACGCTGCCGCCGACGTCCAGGAAATTGGCCGGTTCTCCGCCGTGCAGCTTGATGATGTCCATGGTCGACATGGCCAGGCCGGCACCGTTGACCAGACAACCGATGTTTCCATCGAGTGCAATGTAGGACAAGTTGTGTTCCTTGGCCCGCAATTCGCAGGCATTGTCTTCCGACGGATCGTGCATTTCGCGGAGGTCGGGATGGCGGAACACTGCATTCTCATCGAAGTTCATCTTGGCGTCGATTGCCAGGATTTCACCGGCAGGGGTACGGACCAGCGGATTGATTTCGGCCAGTGAACAATCATACTTGAGGAACAAATCGGCCAGGCCGAGCAGGCACTGGCGCGCTGCCGAGACCTGGGCCTTCTCGGTGAATCCGAGTGCACCGATCAATTGGGCCACTTGAAAGGGCTGCAGCCCGAGGTGGGGATGCAGCCACGCCTTGATGATCGCATCGGGGTTGCGTTCGGCAACCTCTTCGATTTCAACGCCACCTTCACGACTGACCATCATGACCGGGCGGCGTTCTGCACGGTCCAGGACCATGCCGACGTAGTACTCGCTCTCGATGTCGACGGCTTTGGCGATGAGCAGCTTATTGACTGCGATCCCGTCGGGGCCCGTTTGTTTGCTGACCATTTTGTTGGACAGCATGAACTCGGCAGCAGCGCGCGTTTCGTCGGCGCTGTTGCACAGCTTGACGAAACCGGCTTTGCCACGGCCGCCCGCGAAGACCTGGGCCTTGACGACGACCTGGCCGCCAATGGCGTTGTATGCAGCGACGGCGTCGTCGACCGTGCTGATGACATCGGAGGATGGCACGGGGGCGCCGGCTTGACTGAGGAGTTCTCTGGCCTGGTATTCGTGGATTCTCATTGGTCTACTCGTTTGTTGGGGCCGCTCAGGCGAGCGGCAAACTGTGCACGTTTTGTGGTCCGGGATTGCCCGCGGACCCATCCTGTGGCACATTGTGGGCTACGACGCGCGCGTTTGCAACGCAGGTTGGCGGGGCGCGTCATGGGCCAACGGGCGATATTCAATGGTTGAAGACGGGTTCAGGCGCTTCGAATACGAGTGCCCAAAATGCGGCACGCTGCTGGGAGAATACGCCGAGCGCTGCCCTGATTGCGGTCAGAATCTCTTCGAGGTTTTCTCGGGATCGTATACCCCGGGTGCGGGACGACTGCGCAACGCCGTGACCTACCTGCTGCTCGGGGCACTGGCCCTGTCGATGCTGGGGGCCGTGGTCGGGCGCGGTCGCGCGCCTGTTTGGGGAGGCTCAGGGGTCGTGAGGGGCACCCGGTTGCGTTGGTAAGTTCTTGCTACTGAATTGGTTATATTCGAGACCATCAGCCGGTCACGGGTGTGGGCAGTCCAGCGATCAGGCGTCGTGCCCGATGAGGGTGTGGGGCTTGATCAACGCCGCCCGGTAAGTATACTAGCCTGTTCTATCGCATAGGATCGAGACGACTTTAGGATCAACACCGATGCCAGTACGTTCGCAAAAAACGACCCTGATGACGTCGCAGACGTTCAAGCCTGAGTGGAAGCACATCGATGCTTCCGATCATGTTCTTGGCCGCCTGGCGACACGTGTGGCCACGATACTGATGGGCAAGCACAAGCCCACCTACACCCCGCATGTGGATACGGGTGACTTCGTGGTCGTCACCAATTGCGCCAACCTTCGCGTGACCGGCAAGTCGCTGGATCACACGACTTATGACCGCTATTCGGGCTACCCCGGTGGTTTGAATCGTACGCCCAGGCGTAAGATCTTCGAACAGAGGCCCGACATGCTCCTGCGTCTGGCGGTCAAGCGCATGCTGCCGAAGTCACCGTTGGGTCGACACATGTTAAAGAAACTCAAAGCCTATCCGGGTGCTGAGCATCCCCATCAGGCCCAGAATCCTCAAGCAGTTGAACTGTAGGAGATCACCGTGAGCGATACGCCAGCTACTCCTGAAGCGCCACGGCGGCCGACCGGCCCGGCCGTGTTGCCCGATCCCGATCCCAAGAAGCGCTGGTGGTGGGGCACCGGACGCCGCAAGACTTCCGTGGCGCGGGTTCGCATGCGCAACGGCGACGGGGCCATCCGAATCAACGATCGTTCGATCGACGACTATTTTTGCCAGGAACGCGATCGCACCGACATCGTGGCCCCGCTGGTCGCGACCGGCGTGATGGGGAAGGTCGACGTGCACGTCAGGGTCCATGGCGGTGGAACGACCGGCCAGGCCGGAGCCATTGTTCTTGGCATTGCCCGGGCCCTCAAGGGTGCCGACGAGCCGCAGTTCATGGATACTCTCCGCGAGGGTGGCTATCTCACCCGCGACAGCCGCATGGTCGAACGTAAGAAGTACGGCCAGCGTGGCGCTCGTCGTCGCTTCCAGTTCTCGAAGCGCTAGAACAGCGCGTACGACAACACACACCCACGGTTGCCTGCAGCCGTGGGTTTTTTTTTGAGTATTCTGAACCACTCTTCGGTAGGTGAGAGACATGACTGTTCGCTTATTTGCCTCGATGGTGCTCATGATGTGTACTGCTTTCATGTCCGATGTCGACGCCGGGGACCGCATCACCGGCAAGTCGTTCGCCACCCGATCCGAGGTCATCGCCAGGCACGGTATGGCGGCGACGAGTCAACCGCTCGCCACGCAAGTCGCTCTCGATATTCTCAAGAACGGTGGCTCAGCGGTTGATGCTGCTATTGCGGCCAACGCCTGTCTCGGTTTGATGGAGCCGACCGGCAGCGGCATCGGGGGCGACCTCTTCGCTATCGTGTGGGACGCGCAGAGTGAGCGGCTGTGGGGTCTCAACGCCAGCGGTCGCGCGCCCCGGGGATTGACCATCGAGTATTTTCGTGAGAATGGGCTGAAGCGTATTCCGAGTTACGGGCCGCTGCCGATCACCGTGCCTGGGTGCGTTGACGGGTGGTTCGAGCTCCACGGGCGTTTCGGCCGCCTGCCGATGTCCAAGGTCCTGGCACCGGCGATCACCTATGCGCGCGAGGGTTTTCCCGTCAGCGAACTCATCGCCCATTACTGGGCGGTCGGCGGGAAGAACCTCGGAAAGTATCCAAATTTTGCATCCACCTATTTGCCCACTGGCGCGGCCCCGAAGAAAGGCGAGTTGTTCAGCAACACTGATCTGGCCAACACCTACGCGATCCTGGCAGCCGAGGGGCGCGACGCGTTCTACCGTGGCCAACTGACCCGGGCCATGGATGCTTTCTTCGTCAAGACCGGTTGTTTTCTACGCTACGCCGATTTCGCCGGCCACACCAGCGAGTGGGTCGAGCCAATGCGGACGAACTACCGGGGCTACGATATTCATGAACTGCCACCCAATGGTCAGGGCATTGCCGTACTGCAAATGCTCAACATTCTCGAGGGGCACGATCTGGCCACATTGGGCCACAACAGTGCGGCGTACCTGCATCTCATGATCGAGACGAAGAAGATCGTCTTTGAAGACCGCGCGCGGTTCTATGCCGATCCGACGATGGCTGATGTGCCGACCACGGCATTGATTTCCGAACACTATGCGCGCATCCGCAGCAAGCTGTTCAACCCGCGCGTTGCCCACAAGCACATCGAGCCGGGCGACCCGCGGTTGCAACGCGGCGACACGATCTACCTGACTGTTGCGGACAACGATCGCAACATGGTCTCACTGATCCAGAGCAATTACCGCGGGTTCGGTTCCGGTCTCGTGCCCGACGGGCTCGGTTTCTGTTTGCAGGATCGAGGGGAGTTGTTCACGCTGGAAGAGGGCCACGCGAACGTTTACGCGCCCGGCAAGCGGCCATTTCATACTATCATTCCCGCGTTCGTCACGAAGGATGGCAAGCCGGTCATGAGCTTTGGTGTCATGGGCGGAGACATGCAGCCACAGGGCCACGTGCAGGTGCTGTGCAATCTGATTGACTTCGGCATGAACTTACAGGAAGCCGGGGACGCCGCCCGGTGGTATCACGGCGACAGCTCGACGCCAACGGGCGAAGTCATGCGCGACGGCGGTTTCGTGGCCCTCGAATCGGGCATTGATTCGGCGGCAGTCGATCAGTTGCGTCAATTCGGGCACACGGTCAAGCCTGTCCGCGGGCTCTTTGGTGGCTATCAGGCGATCATGTACGACGCCAAACGCGACGTCTACTATGGCGCTTCCGAGTCGCGTAAGGATGGGATGGCCGCGGGGTATTGAGCGAGGGAGTCAGCGGTCAGAAGTCGGGAGTCAGGAGTTCGGTGCGGTGTGAACAGTGTATTTCACAGGCAGCGGAGGGGCTTTTTGGTCGGTCCACCAAACCTGCTACAATTCACCTCCGGAGGCTTCCGGCGCTGACTATGCCGCACTGCAGACCGCACTCTCAACGGGCTGCCAACTGCGGCCCGGATCGAAGAGGGATGACGCCAAAGAGTTCATTCCTCGATGAAAGAAGCACTGCTATCGAAACCACGCACTCTTACCCGGGCTCATGGGCCCCAAGGCAGCATGGACCTCGCACCGCAGATTCGCGGGCGTGGTTGGCGTTCGGGCCTCTGTTTTGCCGACACATACCACTGCGGGATTGGGCGCCATTCAGTGCGCCGACTGGCATGGAGGCTTGAGAGGTCGTATGGGACTGCTCGATACCAAATTCTACAATCCTCGTCGAAAGACCTACGCTCATCCGGAAGACTTTGACCTGGTCTACGAGGACGTCGAGTTTCGCACCGCCGACGACGAGCACCTGCATGGCTGGTGGTTTCCGGGCCAGGGGCCTGTGCGCGGGACGGTGGTCCACTGTCATGGCAATGCCGGCAATGTGACCTATCACTTCGGGCATACCAGGTGGCTGCCCGCCGAAGGCTTCAATGTTCTCTGCTTCGATTACCGCGGATACGGACGATCGGAAGGACGCCCCAGTCGTGAAGGGACCATCCGTGACGCCCATGCCGCCATCGATCACGTGATAGCCCGCGACGACGTCGACGCCGAGCAGGTTTTGCTGTTCGGACAGTCCTTAGGTGGAGCGGTCGCACTCGTCACCGCCGCCGAACGCGACGATCTGGCTGGTGTGGCCGTCGACAGTCCGTTCAGTGACTATCAGGAAGAAGCCCTGTGGGTGTGCCAGCGCCAGTGGTATACCTGGGCCATCGCCGGGTGGTTGGCCAGGTGGGGTTTCAGTCGCGGCTATGATCCCATCGATTACGTCGATCAGATTGCCCCCACGCCGCTCTACCTGTTCCACGGCGAACATGACCGCATCTGCCCGACCTGGATGTCACAAGACCTCTTCGACAAGGCCCGCGAACCCAAGCTCATCTGGCGCGTACCGGAGATGGGGCACGACCAGGCCCTGCACCTTCTCCCCGACATCGCCCGCCCACGCCTCGTGCAGTTCTTCACCGAGTGTGTCGAACGGCTCCTGGGGCAGGCCATGGCCGGGTAGCCGCGCACCGCGCAATGCCCCCGACGGTGGCCGCACGCGCCTTTCGCTGCAAAGCATGAAGAACGGGCCACACGGCCGGCGCTTCCGGCGCGTTCCAAGCATGATTCAGTGATATCCGTCACCACTTCACATGACCCGTCGCTCAGCCCGGCGCGCGGTGTGGCGGTTGTTGCAGGCTTCGCGTGGTGCGCAGGCGATCACAGTCTTCGAAGAGCTTGCGGCACAGCGAACGCTCGACGTGGGGCACCACAACGCAGGCGGGCTCGAGGCGCATCCGGGAGATCAACTCGCTGGGCGTCATGTCCGAGGACTGCGGCCAATAGGGGTGGGCGTCCTCCATGGTCGAGGCACCGTACACGACCGTGTCGATCTCGGCCCAGATGCAGGCCGACATGCACATCGGGCAGGGTTCACACGTGCTGTACAGCACGTGCCCGCGAAGGGATAGACGCTGCAGACAGCGGGTTGCCTCGCGGATCGCGTTGACCTCGGCATGGCGCGTGGGATCGCACTCGTGGATGACCGTGTCGTAGGCCCGGGCCACGAGGACGCCGCTGCCGCTGTCGTATACCGCCGACCCGAACGGCGATGGTGAGTCGGTGTCGAATGACGTGGACGTGAACTCCACGAGGGCCTGCATACGCTCGCGATGTCGGTGCTCGGCATCCTGGGACATCAATGCAACCTTCCTTCCACCCGAGTTACATGAAACCATACCGTCCGGGGTTGGCACGCCCCAGCTCACGCGGGCCTGTACTACGCTTCGCGCGGACCACGGGACCGCTCCGTACGTGTGCAGCACATCCATCCCGATTGCGGGCGACAATGAGGATGCACGCGCGGCCCGGGTCTAAGCAGTCACGCGGAGTACTCGTTGCCCCTTGACGCGCAGGCGTCCTTGTGCGAACAGTCGAATGGCCTCCGGATACACCACACGCTCCTCAGTCATCACGCGCTCTGCCAGCGACTCGGGCGTATCATCATCCAATACTGAGACTGGCCGCTGCAGGATGATCGGGCCGTGGTCGTAAACGTTGTCAGCGAAATGCACCGTGCAGCCGCTGACTGTGCAGCCGGCGTCGATGACCGCCTGATGGACCTTGAGCCCATAGTAACCCTTGCCGCCGAAGGCGGGCAGCAGGGCGGGGTGGATGTTCATCACGCGGTGCTCGAACTCCGGTGGAATGATCCACATCGACAGAAAGCCGGCCATGCATACGAGCTGCGCGCCGCTGGCCGTCACGATATCAGTGATCTGTTTGCTGAACAGGTCATCCACGTGGGCGCGGCGCTGGACGACGTGGGTGGCGATTCCGGCATCTGCCGCACGCTGGAGGCCACGGGCACTCGGGCGCGAACTGATCACGCAACAGATATCGACGGGCAGTGTTCCAGCCGCACTGAGGTCGATGAAGTTCTGCAGCGTCGAGCCGGAGCCCGATATCAGGACAGCGATAGGCATCGTGTCGTGCATCATCATCGGCATCATACCGCGTGATGCTGGGTGGGTCGAAGGTGCTTGTCCCGGAGAAGAGAAACCTGTGGGAGAAGGGCTCCGCGCCCCGCCCAGGAGCCCATCACACCCTACGGGAAGATTCCGCGCTGTTCGTAGACGGCGCCCAACCGTTCCAGTGCGGCGCCGTATGCGGCCAGGCGGAGGTTGCACTTGTGCTTACGTTGAACAATACGGACGCGCTCGCACATCTCTTTGATGTACACGGCCAGCTTGGCATCGACAGTCGGCTCATCCCATTGTTCGCAGTTCTTGTTCTGAACCCACTCGAAATAGCTGACGATGACGCCGCCGGCGTTGCACAAGATGGCTGGCAGGACGTGCACGCCCTTGTTCTCGAGGATGATGTCGGCTTCCGGTTCCGTTGGACCGTTCGCTGCTTCGACAAGGATCCTGCAATTGAGTTTGTTGGCGACATCCTCGGTGACCCATCGTTCCAGGGCGGCCGGGATGAACAAATCTACCGCGGTGCTGCAGAACGTGTCCATGTCCACCGTTTGGGCGTGCGGATAGCCCTTGACGCCTCCGTGGTCCTTGACCCAGTCGGCCAGTTCGACCGCGTTGATGCCGTCGGCGTGGTGGATTGCCCCGGTGTGGTCGAGCACTGCACGGAGGTGCGCCCCCTTGGCATAGAGCAACTTGGCGGTATTCGAGCCGACGTTGCCGTAGCCCACCAGGCTGAAGCTGCATTTGTGCAGGTCGAGGTCGAGTTCGGGGGCGAATTCCTCGATGACGTCGACCACGCCCTGGCCCGTGGCTTTCTCGCGCCCGCGGCTGCCACCGCATTCGATGGTCTTGCCGGTTACGACATGCATGACCGCCTGACGCTGCTGGCTCGACGTGCTATTCATGTACGTATCCATGATCGTGACCATCGTGCGGGCGTTGGTGCCGACATCGGGGGCCGGGATGTCGTAGTTCGGCCCGATGACGCTTGAAATGGCGGTGGTGAAACGGCGCGTGATGCGGGTCAGTTCCTGCGGGCTGTACTTCCGCGGGTTGATTCGCACGCCACCCTTGGCCCCGCCGAATGGGAGGCCGGCCAATGAGCACTTGAGCGTCATCCACAGCGACAGGGCCCGGATGTCGTCGAGCGAAACATCCTGGTGAAACCGGATGCCGCCCTTGTACGGGCCCAACGCGTTGTTGTGCTGTATGCGGAAGCCGCGAATGATCTCGTATTCCCCGTTGTCCATCTTGACGGGGAAATTGACGATGTGTGAATTCTTCGGCTGGGTCAGGATTGCCCGGACGTAGTCTTCCATCGCAACCATCTCGGCTGCCCGATTCATCGTGCGGACCGCGACAGCGAACAAAGAACCCTGAGCCTGCTCGGACTCGGCGGATTCCGGGTCGGAAGTAACGAACTCGCTGACTGAAGTCGCGATGGGTAGCTCTTCATTGGTGGCAGTCATCAGGCCGTATCCTCTTGTTGCGCGCTAGTGCTTGTCCTTCAGTGTCTTCATGACGTGGGCATCTCGCCGACTGAGATCGGGGTAAGCGCTATCGGAACCCACGTCTTCACGTCTTTTCCAACTGCGCGCACAGCGTTCGAAACGTTCGCGGACGTCTTCGATGACCACGTGTGAATCCTCTTTGGTCTTGACGATCATGTGCGACCCGACACCGATGACGTCGGCCGGCTCGTCGTCGTACCGTGTGAGCGTGTCGAGCTCCTGCGGAGTGACGTGGTACACCGCCCGGGCGTCAAGTGGATTCTTCAGGCCTTGTTCCCGTTTGAGCTGTTCGAGCTGCATTGTGGCCTGCTCGCGCAGCGTGAGGATGAATGCCCAATCGGTTTCCACTTGCTTGATGAATGCCTTGGGGTCCGGCAGGGGGAACCGGGCCAGGTGCACGCTGTCGACCTCTTCGGACGGCGCGGTCAGGTAGGACCACGCTTCCTCTGCCGTGTGTGCCAGGATCGGGGCGATGATACGGATGAGCTTGTCGACCGCTTCGTGCATGACGGTCTGCGTCCGGCGACGGCGGTGCGAGTTCTCGAGGTCGCAGTACAGCCGGTCTTTGACGGCCACGAAATAGATCTGCGACATATCCAGGTTGCAGAAATCGTGAATCCGTTTGAACACCTTGTAGAAGGCATAGTCCTCGTAGAGCTTCGTGCAGTCCGCAACCATGGTGTGCAACCGCAGCCGGGCCCAGGCATCGATGGAGTTCTGGTCGATGGTGACCCGATCGCGTTTGGGCTCGAAGCCGTCGAGCGCGCCAAGCATGAAGCGAATCGTGTTTCGTACCTTGCGGTACTCGTCCTGAAGCGACTTGATGAGATCATCACTGCAGCGGATGTCATTCTGGTAATCGACGCTGGCAATCCACAGTCGCAAAACGTCAGCGCCATACTTGGCGACTTCGTCCTGGGGATCGACGACGTTGCCGGCCGACTTGCTCATCTTGCGGCCGTTCTCATCAACGACGAAGCCGTGTGTCAGCACGGCCTTGAACGGAGGCTGGTGCGTCGCGCCCAGCGCCGGTAACAGGGACAATTGGAACCATCCGCGATGCTGATCACTGCCTTCGAGGTACAGGTCGACCGGAAGCTCCCAGTCGGCACGTCGACACACGGCGGACCAACTTGTTCCCGATTCGAACCACACGTCGAAGATGTCGCTGGTCTTCTCGAGTTGGTCGGCACTGAGGCCGTCCGGCAGAGCGCACGTGCCCAGGATTGCGCTCGGCGTGTCTTTGAACCATGCGTCACTACCGTGTTCGCGGAAGTAGGCAGCAACCGTGCGGACGATATCGGCGGTCATGACATACTGACCGGCGGCGTCGACGAAGGCCGGGATAGGCAGGCCCCAACTGCGTTGCCGGCTGATGCACCAGTCCGGCCTCGTTTCCAGCATGCCGGCGATGCGGGATTGGCCCCAGGACGGAATCCATTGCACCGTCCCAACGGCTTCGTTGGCCATCGTACGGAGTGACTTGTCAGTTGCAGGCAGCGGGGCGTCGATTCGGATGAACCACTGCTCGGTGCAGCGGAAGATGGTTGGAGACTTGCTGCGCCAGCAGTGCGGGTAACTGTGCACGAACTTTCGCAGGTGGAACATGTGACCACTATCAACCAGGCGATCACAGATCAACGTGTTGGCCTTCCACACATGCTGGCCCTGTAGCCAATCCGGGGCAGTGTCGTCGAACGTGCCGTTGCCCAACACGGGGGAGTAAGTGTCCAGGCCATTCTTCTGGCCGGTGTTGTAGTCGTCGGCTCCGTGGCCCGGCGCAGTGTGCACCAGTCCAGTACCGGTTGGTTTCCCCTTCTCGTCATTTATGGTGACGTAGTCAGCAGCAAGGACCGGGCTCGTACGCTGGATGAACGGATGCTGATAACGTGCCCCCACGAGGGCATGGCCTTTGATCTGCGCGAGACGCTCGAAGCTGTCTACACCTCCTGCGGCCATGACGTGTTCGACAAGTTCCTCGGCGATGATACTGGCACACGCACGCCCTTCTCTGGAGTAGGACACGACGCGGTACTCGAAGTCGGGGTGCACGGCAATGGCCAGATTGGCCGGCAGCGTCCATGGCGTCGTCGTCCAGATCATCAGGCTGACCCGGGCATCCGCGGGCAGGTCGCCCAGTCGACTGCGGTCCTCCGCATGAATCTCGAAATTGACGAAGATGCTCGGGTCCTCGCGATCCTGGTACTCGAGCTCGGCGTCGGCGAGGGCAGTGCCACAGTCGACGCACCAGTGGACGGGCTTGAGCTGGCGATAGACCAGATCCTGTTCGACCAGAGTGGCGAAGACCTCGAGGACGTCGGCCTCGTAGCCCGGGTCCATGGTCAGATAGGGGTGGTCATAGTCACCGAACACGCCGAGCCTCTGGAATTCGCGGGCTTGTGTCGCAATGAAACGCTCGGCATGCTCGCGGCATAACCTGCGGATTTCGGGGGGCTCCATCCCGCGGATGCGCTTGGCGTGTTCCTTCATGACCTTGTGCTCGATGGGCAGCCCGTGACAGTCCCACCCGGGAACATACGGTGCGTCGAAGCCCTGCATGGTGCGCAGCTTGACGACAATGTCCTTGAGTACCTTGTTCAGCGCGTGCCCGATATGGATGTCGCCGTTGGCGTAGGGTGGTCCATCGTGCAGGATCCAGCGCCGGCGCCCTGCGCGGGCGGCGCGGATCCTGCTGTAGATGTTCATGTCGTCCCACTTGGCCTGGAGCGTCGGCTCGTTATAGCGATTGGACTGGCGTGCCGGTCACGAGCATGATGGAGAGCGAAAAGGCAAAGTTGCTTTCGTACTCGAAGAACGACTGCATCAGCGGCTCGTCGGCCAAGATCAAGCGGTCGAAGCCGTATCGAACGCCGTGCGCCGCAGTCGGAGAGGACTGCAAGATCCGCAACGTCCGATTGGCTCGTTATTGTTCTGCGGGCCAACCGGTGTTGGTAAAACCGAGCTGTGCAAGGCGCTCGCCGAGGTGCTGTTCGACGACGAGAACGCGATGGTGCGACTCGACATGAGCGAGTTCATGGAGAAGCACACCGTGAGCCGGTTGATCGGCGCTCCTCCCGGATATGTCGGCTACGAAGAAGGCGGCAAGCTGACCGAAGCCGTGCGCCGCCGTCCGTACGCGGTCGTGCTGCTCGACGAAATCGAAAAAGCCCACCGCGACGTGTTCAACATCTTGCTGCAAGTGCTCGACGACGGTCGGCTGACCGACAACCACGGTCACACGGTCGATTTCGAACACGATAATTGTGATGACCTCGAATGTCGGCAGTCAGATGATTCAGCGCATCGCGTCCGAGGGCGGCAGTGCCGACGAGATCCGCCAGTCG
>CALODL010000012.1:0-367589 GCA_942492115.1 uncultured Planctomycetota bacterium | reverse complement strand
CGTGTCCTGGCTGTGGGGAGGCGGTGTATTCCGAAACCCAGAAGTGTCCGTACTGCGGCAGCTGGATCGTGGGCGGCAGAGGGCGGCACGGGTGGAAGTGGGGCATCGCGTGTGTCGTCGTCATTCTCCTGATTCTTTCGTTCCTCCGTCCATGGCGCTAGATCCACCAGTTTCACTCCACCGACGATACCCGGGGCGTCGATAAACCCCTCTGAACTACTTGCGCGGCAAGAGCGTTCGAGAGGAAGTGTCGTGGCGAAATCCCGTGAGGCCTGTGAGGGCCACCCCAATCCAACCAGCACCGCGCTGGCAGCCTTCGGTTTGCTCGTGGTTCTCTTTGCAGCGACAGCGATGGTCACTTTCTCGTCGCGGGACTGGCCCAATCCCCATGTTTACCCCCACGTCGTGCCGACTGACAACGCTTGCGGTCGAGTCGGCGCCTGGCTGTCTTTCCATCTCATTCGGCTGTTGGGCTGCGGGGTATTCCCGCTGCTCGCCGGGTGCGCCTTCGCGCTGTATTACAAGCTGAGCAAGGGAGGGCTTGATCGCCTGGGCCAGCGCTGTATCGGAGTAGTGGTGATCGCCGTCACGTGTTCGACTACGGCGCAGATCATGTGGCCGGAGGGGACGACCAACATGCCGCTCGGGTATGCTGGCGTGATCGGGGGGTGGTCCGGGGACTTGCTGCGCCACAATTTCTCCGGGTTCGGTACCTTCCTGATACTCGGCTACTGTCTGCTGGCCGCACTGCTGTTCACTGTCGACGGGCTCGGCACGGCGCTGCACCGCCTGGCCGTGCACAGCCTCGGCGGTTTCAATGAGCGCCTGCGTCATGTCCTGGATACACTTCAAGCCGCGCCAGCATGGTTCAAGGAGGCACTGACCGCGCGAAAGCCGGCGTCGGCTCCAAGTCCAACCGCAGATGACAGCGAAGTACCGGTGGTCAAGCCGACGCGTCGCAGGCCGCAAGCCACACGCAAGCCCGCCGAGGTTGTCGTCCAGGAACCGGACGCGGAACCACCGGTGCCGCGGCGCAAGAAGTCCAAGTCGGCCCCGCAACCTCCCATCAAGGTCGAAGAACGCCAGTCTTCCGCAGAGAAGAGTCCACCTGTACCCCCCACCAAGTCACTGCTGGACGGAGTGCGGAGTATCGTCGTACGTAACCACCGTGAGGATCCCAGCGAGAAAACCGGATGTTATCCAGCGGTTCTCGATGACTGGGTCCTTCCGCCCGTATCGCTTCTCGGCGAAACAGAATCGACGTTCACAGCACAGCAGGAAACGCTGGCACGCGAGAAGGCCCGCGTGCTCGAAGATGCACTTCGTGATTTCAAGATCGAAGCACCGGTGGTCCAGATCGAAACCGGGCCGGTCATCACAATGTTCGAGCTCAACCTGGCGCCGGGCATCAAAGTCAGTCAGATTACAGCGTTGTCGAGCGACATTGCTCGCGCATTGAAGGCGCCTTCGGTTCGTGTGGTTGCGCCGATTCCGGGTAAGAATACGGTGGGCATTGAAGTCCCGCGGCTCGATCGCGAGAAGGTTCGACTTCGCGAGCTGATAGCGGCGACCGGTCGCAAGGCTCAAGCGATGACCTTGCCGCTCTATCTCGGTAAGGATGCTTCCGGCGCCGCAATGGTCTATGACATGACATCGATGCCGCACATGCTCATTGCCGGCACTACGGGTTCCGGAAAGAGTGTGTGCATCAACTCCATTATCATGAGCATTCTCATGACTCAGCGGCCGGACCGCGTCAAGTTGATACTTGTCGATCCCAAGATGGTCGAGCTGAGTGTGTTCAAGGACGTTCCGCACCTCATGTCGCCGATTATCACCGACATGAACAAGGCCGAGCGTATTCTGGAATGGGCGACGACCAAGATGGACGAGCGCTATGCGCTGCTGGCCGAAGCGGGCGTACGCAACATTGCCCATTTCAATCGCCTGACGCGTGAACAGATTCTTCAGCGTTTCCATTTAGCCAATGAGAAGGAAGCCGAACATATCCCCTCGCATTTGCCCTATATCGTCATCGTGATCGACGAATTGGCTGATCTCATGATGACCTCTGCCAAAGAGGTCGAGTATCACCTCGCCCGCCTGGCGCAGAAGAGCAGAGCCGTCGGTATTCACATTGTCGTGGCGACACAGCGTCCCGAGGCCAAGGTGGTGACCGGGCTCATCAAATCCAACTTGCCGTGCCGCTGCGCTTTTCGAGTTGCCGCGCGCATGGACTCGCGCATCGTGCTGGATCAAAACGGAGCCGAGGTCCTTCTGGGGCAGGGCGACATGCTGTTTCTGCCGCCGGGTTCGGCAACGTTGGCACGTTCACAAGGCACTTTCATTGAAGACGATGAGATTCACGCCACGGTTGAGGACCTGCGCAGCAAAGGGAAGAGCGACTTCCATCCTGAGCTGATGAAGATTCGCAGTGGCCCACAGGCCGAAGGCGGAGAGCGTGACGAACTGTTCGACGATGCGGTGCGTGTGATTCTGGAGTCGCAGCGTGGCAGTGTCAGCCTGTTGCAGCGTCGCCTGACCATCGGCTACTCGCGCGCTTCACGTCTGGTCGACCAGATGGCGGATGCCGGACTCGTCGGCGACTACAAGGGCTCGCAGGCACGCGAAGTGCTCATGACGCTTGAAGAGTGGGATGCTCTCAAGCAGCAAGTTGCTCAGGAAATGGCCGAGGGCTATGCCGCCGACCAGGACGATCCCGAGCCGGACGCGGACATGGATGATGCGGCCGGCGATGCAGATCTCGATCCCGCCGAAGGCGAGGCCGTTGTCGAGGGATGCGCGGACGCGGACGCGGACGCGGATGCAGACGCAGTTGTAGATGCCGAAGACGAGGAAGAGGTCGAGGGCACCGACGCGGACGAAGGCGCGGACGAAGAGGAGGGTGAGGACGAAGAAGCAGAGGATGAGGAGTACGAATACGAATACGAGTATGAATACGAAGACGCGGATGAAGAGGGCGAAGAGGAGGATGGTGACGGCGAAGAAGAGGCGGAGTATGAAGATGGTGAGGAGGAGGAGGAGGAAGAGGTCGAATCCACGACATCCTGAACCACTCAGCCCGACCCACGTCGGCAGAGGCCGCGACGGCTTGTTGCTCAGACCGAGCCTAGCCTCCTGACCGCACGATGCGGCCTCGTGCCCGTTCATCCACGTAACGAATTTCCCCGTCCACGATGGTCAGGACCGCCTTGCCCTTCACGTTGCGGCCATGAAACGGGCAATTCCTCGACTTCGATGCAAAACGATCGACATCAATCGTCCACTCTGCTTCCGGGTCGATCAGTGTGATGTCGGCAGGATGCCCGACCCCCAGGCGGCCCCCGGGAATGCGCAAGACATTCGCAGGTGCGGTACTCATCAGGCGAACCAGTTCCATCCAGTCGATTCGTTTCGTATGGACCAATGCATCAGCACAGAGCGCCAGCGATGACTCGACGCCAATGATGCCGGGCGGGGCGGCCTCAAACCCTTTGTTCTTCGAGGAAGCAGGATGGGGAGCATGGTCGGTCACGAGGCAATCGATCGTGCCATCCAGAACACCTGCGATGCAGGCTTCGACATCAGTGGGTTCACGTAAGGGGGGGTGCATTTTGTAGTTGGGGTCGAGCCCGCGACACGCTTCGTCGGTCAGCAGGAGGTGGTGCGGACAGACCTCGGTGGTCACCGGAATGCCGTCGCGCTTGGCGCGGCGAACCAGTTCCACGGCGCGGGCCGTCGAGATATGGGCGACGTGATAGCGAGCGCCGTAGCGCTCGGCGAGCACCAGGTCACGGGCAATCATCAGTTCCTCGGACAGGGGGTCGATTCCACTCACGCCCAGCTTCCTCGAGACGGCCCCGAGGTGCATCACCCCGTGCTGGAAGTCCTCCACTTCGCAGTGCTGGATCACGAGCCCGTCGATCTCCGCAATCCGACGAAAGGCTTCGGCCATCAGGGCATCGCTTGCCACCCCTGTGCCGTCATCTGAGAAAGCAACAGCACCGGCATCTCGGGCGGCTTCATAGTCGATCAATGTCTGGCCGGCTCGATCCCGTGTCAGGCATGCGATGGGATAAACCCGGCACGACGCCTCGGCTGCGCTGACGCAGGCCAGTTCTACGGGGCCGTTGAGCGCTGGGGTTGTGTTTGGCATGCAGGCCACCGCTGCAAAGCCACCGGCGACCGCTGCGGCGGTGCCCGAGGAGATGGTCTCGGCCTGTTCGAACCCGGGTTCCCTGAGATGGACGTGCACGTCGATCAGCCCAGGGGCGACCAGGAGGTCGTGGGCATGGATCTGCAGCGGTTGCGGGCCAGCCGAAGATGTCTGGCGGCCGTTCTCGACGTAGACATCAGCTTTGATGGAGTGCCCCGAAAACGGGTCGAGAGATGTACCGCCGGTGATGGCAATTGAACTGTCGGGCATGTTCGGGTTCCCGGGCTCGTGGACCGCATGGATGACAGGCGTTTCAAGATGAGTGCCGGTAAGGATAACCAACGTTGGAGCGCGGCTCCACAAATAGAATAGTGGGTTAAATTACCCAGTTCGTCTGCGGGGATACCGATGAGGTTGCCGAAGTATGGGCTCCGGACGCCTTCTCCAGAGGAAATCACAGGTGAGTTTTTGAGCCAAAAACAAAATTGGATCGCCGAATAAGAATGGACCGAAGGTCTTAGGTGGGCTGCGACCCTTTTTGGGGATTATGTCGTAGCATGCCCCCAGGGCTGTAGATATAATCCACTCTAAATTTGCCAGGAACCGGAAGAGGAACACAGCGACCCATGAAGAATCGAGTGGATCAAGGCACGACACCCCCGAAGGTCGACGACCTTCATTTCTTTTTGTACCACAGGGCTTTACATCCTGAGTTGTTTCATATTGAACAAGTCAGGCACCTGCGGCAGAAGCGGTATAATGCCGAGATCTGGGTGGTCGGGTTGTCTCATGTTGTCATGCTACAGGCCAAGAACCAGGTTGTCACAGAGTTGATCGCTGGCGACAGCGACATTTTGCCCAAGATGGGTCTGGTCACCCGATTTCGTTTCCGTGGCGAGCGCGACCACAACCAGGGTTTTGACGACGGTGTTCAGCACATTCTGTCGAGCCAGGTTGAGCGAATGACTCCAAATCTGTTTGCCGCGTCGCATCGCGATCTGATGCGCTACAGCCAGAAACGCGGGCTGCTGTGTACTTTCCCTGATTGGGCCTCGGGGGATCTGGCGCCGTTCTCCTTCATCGATTATGAGGCACGTGAAGGAGAGCTTCACATCCACGCATACCATGCGTTTCCAGATGAGCTGACGCTACTCAAGACGCAATCGATCTTCGAGATGGCCCCGCGTCGGTCTGCTGTACGGTCCTGGTAGCGCTCTTGCGACCCAACTGACCCACTGTCGCCCTCTTGCCTGGTGAGCAGTTCCTGCGCCGCAGAGCGCATGATCTGATGGCCCCGCTCAAGGTCTGACATCCCCTCGGCCGATACCTCGAAGGTCATGCGCAAAACGTGCGCATGGGGCAGGAGGCCCACCAATGTGTCGAACTCAGCATGGATGCTGGACAGCCGCGCTTCTGATGAGCGTTGTAACCACAGTCGCATCGGCGGGCATGCCGGTGCTCGATCAGATTCATCTCACGGCCAGTACCCACCTCCTCGAAATCAATTATGCAGCACCCGCAGGAGCACAGCCGCTGAATCGGGTTGAATTGTGGTACACCCGTGAAGGCGAGGTGTGGCGGCACTACGGCGTCGACGAGGACGTTCATCCGCCCATGCGCTTGCCTGTTGAGGAGGATGGCGTCTATGGACTTTTCATGGTCCTGACCAACTCGTTTGGGGCATCATCCCCGCCACCGCGTCCTGGTCAGGCGGCTCACCAGTGGGTCCTGGTCGATACGACCGAACCGCTTGTTCAGGTCAAGCAGGTTCAGGTGACACAGGATGCGTCGGCCGTGCGGCCGACCTTGATGATTGCATGGACGGCACACGATGCGTTCCTTGGACCACGTCCTGTGGAAATCTACTATCAACGCCGGGCCGCACCGGGGTGGACCCTGCTGGCTGCGAACCTCGCCAACGTCGGACGATACGATTGGCTCGTGCCCACGGAGGTGGGCGGCGAGATCGAGATCAAAGTCGACGTCGTTGACCGTGCTGGCAACCGTGCAGGGGATGTCTCGCGGGCCGTTGTGCTCATGCGCGGCCAGGAGGAGGTGCCGCCAGTGGCCGCTCAGTCCGCCCCCGTCTCACGGTCGAGCGCGCCGACTGACGACTGGTCCGCAGAGCCCAGTGAAGAGGAGCGGATCAAGGCGTATGACTTGTACGAGCGGGGCGTGTGGCGCAAGCAACGCGGTGAAATCGATCTGGCGACAGAGCGGTTCGTCGAGGCGACCAATCTGGATCCGACGATGACGACACCGGCGTTCGAGCTCGCAGAGATCTACTACAATGACGGGAAGTTTCAACAGGCCATCGACATCTATGCGACGATTCTGCAACGGGCCCCGGAAGACCGCGATGCGCGACGGGGAACCGCGCTGGCGTTGGTCATGCAAAAGAATTATTCTGAAGCTCTGACCCATCTTGAGCAGGTTCTGGCCCGCAATCCGGAAGACGCCCAAACCTGGCTCGATGCTGGCGATGTGTTCATTTGGATGGGAGACCGCTCTACCGCCCGGGAGTACTGGAAACGGGCCCTTGAGATCAGTGATCGGGCCAATCCGGCCCGTCAGGACGCGCGATCGCGATTGCGCAAGTTCGATGCTCCCCGCTGAAAGTCCGTTGCATCCATGGCCACCCCTGGTGTCAATGTAATCTACGGTCCAGATGAGTTGCTTCGCTCTCAGGCGTTGCAAGAACTGCGTGCTGCCGTGGTTGGCGATGATGCTGATCTGGCGATCATGCAGTTCGAGGGGCCGCGCGCGGAGCTTGCCGACGTTCTCGACGAGCTGCGCACGATTCCGCTGATGTGTGCGCATCGGGTCGTTGAACTCCGCGACGCGGACGTTTTCGTCACCAGGCACCGCGAGGCACTTGAACGCTACTGCAGCACCTGCAGTCCGAGCGGAACGCTCATTTTGCTGTGTAAGACATTTGATGCTCGCACTCGACTGTTCAAGGCCATCAAGGCTCTCGGTGGCGTGCACAAGTGCGAGGCGCCTCGGGGGCAAGCACTGTCTGCCTGGTTGATCGCGAGAGCAGAGAAGCACCATGGCAAGCGATTGAACCGCGCGGCCGCAGGGCGACTGTGTCAACTCATCGGAGAGGATCTGGCGGCGTTGGACAGCGAGCTGTACAAACTCGCCACTTACGTGGGCGAACGCAGCACGATTGAAATCACGGCCGTCGATGAACTCGTTGGTTTGCGCCGTGAGGAGAAAGTATTCGGTATTGCCGATGCTGTTGTCCGCGGCGATGTGCGTAATGCATTGGGCCAGTGGGACCACGTGTGGGCGACCGATCGCGCTGCTCCAGGGCGCGCAGTGGGGGGGCTGGCCTGGGCGATGCGTCGTTACCTTGATGCCAAGTTACGCATGCAGGCCGGAACCGCCGACGAACGCGGGCTCGCGCGCCAGTTTTGGACAACCCCTGAGGAACTCCGCCAGCGCATGGCGGCGTTGTCCGTGGCGGATCTCGAGAAAGGACTCACGGGATTACGCGATGCGGACGTCGCATCAAAGACCGGGCGTTGCGGTGTGCGCACGGCGATCGAGCAGTTCATCGTCGAGCGCTGTGCTCGACGTTGACACCACGCCAGTTTTCGGTGGGGATTGAGTCAAGGAGGACGAATCATGTCTCGGGCATACAGCCTCGCTCTTGCCAGTGTGTTCGTGGTGTCGTGCACCACCGGTTGTGAGCTGGGGCTCCCTTCGAACGACCAGAAGCTATTTGGGCAACGACCACAGGACCCGCCCCCCGGGCTGGCGACAACGAGTACCAGGCCACAGGTGCGCGACAATGAATCCGCCGCACACCAGATTGAACAATATGTTCAAACTCAACCACGGCCCATCGACGACGAAGGCAGCTCGGTGGTTCCCATGGGTGCCAGATCACTGGCTTCTACCACCGATCAGGCTCGACCGCTCGCGTCGATGAACGGGGCTCCCCCGAGAGTCGAGTGGGTTTCGGTTGTTGGGGTCGAGCCGGAGATCGTGCCTCTGAATCATGCACCGCCGTTGCAGGCAAACTCGCCCGCCGCAAGTCACGCGCAGCCCGTGGTGACGGTTGACCCCGCATTGGCCCGGCTCGAAATGGCGGTGAACCGAGATCCCAATGACATCGATGCGCAACTTCGTTTGCGTCATCTGTATCTGGCCAATGGCTGGACCGACCGGGCTCTGGCGGCTCCTGAGGGCATGGACCGCGATCGTGCTGACGTGTTGATGACATGGATGCGCGCGATGGCCGAAGGCGGCGAACTGGTGCGGGAGCCGATGCTGTCGGTGGATGCCTCCCATCGGTTCGCAGCGCTGGAGGATACGATTCGTCGCAAATCACAACTTGAAATCCCGCGTATCGCTTTGTGCAGCACGATTCACAGCTTTGGACGGTACGACGTCGTTCCTGACGGATTCCTCGTCGCTGGCGGGCAGAATCGCGTGTTGATCTATTGTGAAGTCAGTCATTTTGGCGTGGCGCCCTCGAAAGATGGCTTCGAAACACGTATCGCGCATCGTCTCGAGTTACTCGACCCCTCAGGTAACATCGTCTGGCAGGACGAAGACTATCTCGAGGTCGTCGATTACTGCTCCAATCAGCGGACTGATTTCTTCTTCAACCGCTTCTGGCAGTTGCCGGTCGAGTTGACAGCCGGCGAGTATGTCTTGAATGTCATAGTGGCGGATCGTGTAAAGTCACAGGTGACCGAAGCGAAACATCCAATCAACATTCTTGCGTCCGGAACTGCTGCACGACGATGAGGCATACGTTGTGCACAGGTAGAGAAGAGCACGAGCAAATCGTGGTCTGATGTTTAGCCCGAACGATCAACACGTTGACACGCGCACGGTGCTTTGGTAGTTTCAATGTAACACCAGAGAGGGGCCGATCATGGACGGCGAATGGTCCGGTGCGTGCACACGAACAACTCGAGCGTTCTCTCATCAACGACACTTTACGGTTGCTCAAGCCAATGCGGCACTGACGCTGGTTGAGCGTATTGTTCTCGATATCGTTGAGCACCATCGACGGATCATGAATCTTGCGGTGGAGCCGACCGACACGGACATTGAAGCTGCTCGCCGCGCCGCTGCGGGACGTTTACACGAACTCGTGGGGGAGTTGAGCGCGCTGGGCTGCGAACTTCGAGACTGGGAGTATGGCCTGGTTGATTTTCCGGCGCTGATGGATGGTCGCGAGGTTTACCTGTGCTGGAAACTGGGTGAATCTTCGGTCAGCCACTGGCACGATCTGCACGGTGGCTTCAAGGGGCGCGAATCGATCGGCGTCGCTGGCAGGTGGTGAATGGGACGATCTTGCCGCCGCGCTCAGGCCGATTCATCGAGCATGAGGTGCACGCCGGTTCTAATCAAGCCACTCCTTGGGTGACTTGAGCTTCCGTGGGACATACTCTTCGGTCAAGTACTCGAGGCTTTTGTTGATCATGGCCTCAACTTCCATTTTGAAGCCATTGCTGATCATTTTCTTGATTTCCTTCTCCCAAGGTTTCTTTCCGGTGAACCACGGATAGGCCATGATCTGCTTGGCGCGCTTGATGTCGTTGTTATCAAGCTCGAGCTTGACGTTGTCGTTCAGGCCGCAGCGATCATAATCGAAGCTTGACACGCCGATGTAGCGTGTCGAGGGGACGGCCATGCGCTGCGATTCAAACGCCAGATTGATCGACCCCTGTTTGATGACCGAGTAGATATAGTAACCCCAAGGATCGTTATCAAGCAGGGCGTAGATCGGTAGTTTCAGCTCATTGTGCAGCCGATGCAGCATACGGCGCACGCCCCTTGGGGGCTGGCCTCCACCGTGAGTGACGATGCACTTGTGCTTTTCCCAGAAGCGGTCCTCGACGAAACGACGCCACACCGTGTCCTTCTCGACATGCAAGACGTACTTCGCCTTGCAGCGTTTGAACTGTATGACTTCGGGTTCGACGATGCTGGGGATGGCATAGCCTCCGCTGCCGAGGCGCGTGGCATCGATCGGGTCTCCGGAATCGATGAACTGCAGCTCGCCAATCAGCGCTCCACGGGCAGAGGCGAAGACGTGCAGTTCTTCGCGCAGGGAGTCGGTCGATACTTCGAGATCCTCGAGAACCGGATCCGATTCAGACTGATCGTCGAAGGTTTTCTCCGATGTTCCTTTTATCGTGTGCTTCGCCATGTAATATATTTGACGAATGCTCGCGGACTTGCCTGCTGCAATCAGCTCCTTGCATTTTGATGCGACCAGCATCGTTTGCATGAACCGTTTGGCCTGACCATAGTTGAAGAAACTGCGTGTTTGAACATTGTTGCCCATCTCGATGAGGCGCGTCCTGGCATTGAAGTTGACGTTGCTCAATGCACGAACCGGGATGTCGATGCGCGGGTCCTTGCTTTTTTGTGCCATGTCGACGACGCGATCAGCAAGGTCGTCCAGGCGGTCTCCTGCACTGCCCTTGCGGGTTTTTCGCCGGGGGGCTGCGGACGACTTCGTTGTTCTGGCGGAGGCTTTCTTCTTCTTCTTGGTCTTGGCCACCCGTGGTCTCCTGGTCGGTGCTTGCCTGCCGATCACATACGGTCGATCCGCGCTATGCGCTGTCGTGTCAGGTCGTTACTTCTTCTTCTTCTTCTTCTTCTTTTTGACCAGCTTCTTTTTCTTGACGAGCTTCTTCTTTTTCTTCTTCTTAGGGCCCGTGTGCTCGTGGGAGGGTGATGTGCTGGTGTCGCCAAAAAGAGTACCGACGGCTTGTGGTTCAGCGCTCAATGGAGCATCTACCACGATGGTGTTTTCAAGGACGCCGCCTTCTTTCAACCGATCGACACGTCGTCCATGATCGTCGAATTCCATGTCGGCCGCGGCCGTGAACGCCCGGGCCAGCTTGACGAGATCTGCTCTAAAGGACTCTTTGTTAAGCGGCTTGATGGCCCGTGTCGCGGTGACCACCTCGTCGATGTAGCGTGTAAAGACATCGCGTCGTTTTTCGTAGGCTTGCTGCTTCTTCTTGCGGCGTAGCAGAATGCCCAATCGGCGGCCGCATTCCTGGATGGCCAGTTTGATTTCCTTGCGGATTTCGTCGTAATCAGCAATGGCTTCTTTGGATTCGGAGGTGAACGGGACCCACACACTGGCCATGTGAACCATGATCAGAACTGGCGCCGCCGGCAATGAGCCACGTGCTTGCGACAATCCGTAGTTGTTCCATTTGGTTTCGAGCACACTCTTGAATGTGCAGCAACTCGATTGCTGGTAGAGCAGCGGTACTCGGTTGGCGAAGCGGATCACGCGCGCCGACGGCACATCCTCTCTGTCGCCCGCCTCGTCACGGGAGGGGCCCAGGGCGCCGCCATATGCCAGGCCGACTTCGATCTGGAACGGGTTGCCGCGATAGACCGCGGGGGGACGGGTGCTCGCGGAATAGAACTCGGCCTTGACGCCTTGCAGGAGACCGGACAGGATCTGCTCCGTACCGATCGGTGCCAGGCAGTTTGTCGGGGGTGCCATGATCCGTGTGGCCTGCAGCGCTTTGTACAACTTTTCGATTGCCGGGCCATCGAGTTTTTTCAAGGCCGTCCGAGGTTTGATTCCGGATTTAGTGCACACTGCGGATGCGATGCGCGGGCTGACTCGTGAGAATTCGCTCTGCAGGAAGCTGCCAAGTTGGGATTGGGCCGAATCATCAAGCATCTTGATCATCATGCCCAGTTCGACACCATGAGGGTGCGGCTTGATCTCTGCCGGCAATGTGGGCAGTTCTTCGATGCTGCGCGGATACTCCACGACAGGATCGGCAGGCGATTTGTACACGATAGTGCAGTGCGGATTGGCGATCGCCGTCTGAAAGAGATACTCGTCTACCGACTGACGGCCCTTTACGTAATTGGCGACCATGTCGATGGTCACTTCGGTACCGTGTTTCCACTCGACTGTTTCGGTTTCGTCCTTGACTATTTCAGGACGGTTCTTCTTGGTGTCGATCTGCAACTGGTAGTGGTGCGCGTCCCGTTTTCCGGACACTCTCGAAGTGATCTGGATGGGCTTGCCAGTTGTCAATAGGCCATACATGCCGGCGGCCGAGATGCCGATACCCTGCTGGCCGCGCGACATTTTCAACCGATGAAACTTCGATCCGTAGAGCAGCTTGCCGAAAATGTTGGGGATCTGCTCCTTGACGATACCTGGTCCATTATCTCTGACCGTGACGCGGTAGCGATCATCATCGGTCTGTTGAATGGTAATGTAGATCTCAGGCAGAATGTGCGCTTCTTCGCAGGCATCCAGGCTGTTGTCGACGGCTTCTTTGACTGTGGTCAGGAGGGACTTGCGCTTGTTGTCAAAGCCGAGGAGGTGGCGATTCTTGGCGAAGAACTCCGAGACGGAGATTTCACGTTGGGCGGCAGCCATGCTCTCCGCGGTGGCCTTGGCAGCTCTTTTCTTCTGGCGCGTCGCGCCGTTGGACGAGCGGGCCGCGGACGAAGCCCGGTTGGGAGGGCTTTTCGCAGCCTTGGTATTCTGTTTGTTGCCGAAGGTCAATTCCAGCTGGTCAGCGCTGCGCGTAGCCTTCTTGCGTTTCTTGGTCTTGCCCATCCCGTGCGATTCCCTTCGCAAGCCGGACGACCCTGCCCTGGCGGACCCACGCATCCGACTCAGCTCTTCGTTTGTCCATGCTGACCGACATAAATCTGGCGGGGGCGGTAGATGCGATTGCCATTCAGCTGCTCGAGCCAATGGGCCAGCCATCCGGACACGCGTGCGATCGCAAAAACCGGCGTGAACAGGTCGGTCTCAATCCCGAGACGGTTGTAGACCAGGCCGCTGTAGAAGTCAACGTTGGCGTAGATGCCCTTGCTGCCCAATCGGGCCGTTACCGTCTGCTCGACACGCTCGGCGACGCCGAGCAGCCCGCTGCCGCCGTCGCGTTGAAGCAGTTCGCCCGCGAGCCGCTGCAGCACCTTGGCTCGCGGGTCGCGTACCTTGTACACGCGGTGTCCGAAGCCCATGATCTTCTCTTTGGCGTCGAGTCGCGGACTGATGACGCCTTCGACTGCTTCAACACTGCCAATGCGCTCGAGCATGCCAAGGACACGTTCATTGGCTCCGCCGTGCAGAGGTCCGGACAGCGCACCGATGGCAGAACTGACCACCGCAAACGGGCTCGCCAGGGTCGACCCCACCACGCGGGCGGCGAAAGTGGATGCGTTCATCGTGTGGTCGGCATGCAGAACGAGTGACACATCGAGGATGCGCGCAAGATCTGGATCAGGTGCTTGACCACTCAGCATGTATAGGAAGTTGGCTGCGTGACCGAGGGATGGATTGGGATCGATCGGGTCATGACCTGCACGCAGCCGCGAAAATGCCGCAACAATGCTGGGGAGCTTGGCGATCAACCGGATGCAGGCAAGTTCGTTGGCTGCGGTGTCATCGACACCACGGTTGTCGAAACACATTCCCGTGGCCGCGACGGCCGCCTGCAGGGCATCCATGGGGTGTCCAGTCGGCGGTAGCGAACGCAGAATGTCGAGTACACGGGTTTGCAGTGCGCGCTGCTCGGCGAGTTGGGCGCTGAAGCGTTTGAGCTGGCCGGCGTCAGGAAGGGCGGCGTGCAGCAGCAGGTACGTGGTTTCCTCGAACGTGCTGCGATCTGCCAGGTTCTCGATACCGTAGCCCCGGTATTCGAGAATGCCCTTCTCGCCATCAACAAAACTGATGGCCGATTCGGCAATGGGGATACCCTCAAGACCTGGGACAACTTCGGGTGCCATGGACACCGACCTCCTAAGTGATACGCGGGACGCGTGTGCTGAACCCTGAGCTCTAAGCTAACCGCAGGAAAGTGCGACGGAGCATTGTAGCACGAAGGCCGTGGGGATGCACCGGGCAGGGGCTCCCAGACCGAAGCGATTCAGGCTTCGTGGGGCCGGTCCGGCGGGCTCGGGCTTATTGGCTGTCCGGCTCGATCGAGGTCGTGATCTTGCACGAGGCAAATTGTTCGACGTAGAGTTCAGCTCGTTCGCGGTGGGTGACGAGCAGTAGCGCACAACCCGAAGAATGCGCTTCGAGCATCTTCTGGATCGCATCGGTCATCTGCAGTGGTGTCAGTTCTACGATCGTACGAACGACAATGTCCATTTCGTTGACGTCGTCGTTGTGCAGGATCAGTTTGAAGGGTGGCAGCCGACGCGGTTTGATCGCCGGCTTCTTCGGTTGAGTCAGGGTGGCTGTGGCACTTTGTCCGTTTTGTTCGTTATTCATGGTGGCCCTATCCGTTGCGATGAATATGGGTGCATTATAAACTGTGTCTTCGTTGCTGATCAAGGACCCGCCTGGCGCCCCGTCGATTGTGTATGGTTTCCGTTGCGTCATGCGTGGCAGGGGTCGATCGATGCTGTGGAGCGTACACCACATTTGGAGATCGAACGTCACTTGGCGTGCCACACCGGTGCCCATGTCCAGTCACATCGCGAGGTACTCATGATTCGTAAGGAAACGCAATTCTCCGTGTTCATGATCAACAAGCCAGGCGTCCTGCGAAACGTGTGCGAGGAATTGGGCGCCGCCAAAGTCAACATCGTCGCGCTGACGATGATGGATTCAATGGAGCACGGAGTGCTCAGGCTGGTCACGGAGGGGGCTGACAAGGCCCGTGATGTGCTTGCCCGTTTGGACGTCCCGACCTCCGAGACAGACGTACTGCTCGTGCCGATGCCAAACAGCCCCGGGGCAATGGCCACGATTTGTACTGATCTGGCACAGGCCAAGTGCCGAGTGAGTTATGCGTACATCACCACCGGGTCACGCGGCGGCAAGACCATTGGCATCTTCAAAGTGGCGAACACCCCCAGGGCCATTGCAACGCTCACCGCACCGCGCGACAAGAGAGGACGCAAGCGTCAGACCAAGCCATCGAGAAACAGGCGATAGGGTTAGACCCTGCACGGGTGCGTGGCTGATCAACATCTGTGCAGAGGGGTGGCAGCGCGCGGGCTGAGCGACAGGTTCGAATGACGAGTTAGTGAATTGGTCGCTCGTCCCACGCTTACAGGCCCATGGTGCGCACGGCGAACCGCGGTGGACCATGTACCCGCTGAAGGCGGGTTGACGAGTTCTTCCAGGACTCCCGTTTTGAAGCAAGCGGGAGACGAGCGACCCACGAGGGGAAACGGCCTAGGCGACCATTTCCTGGACGGTCGTTGAGACAAAACGCTGACGCAAGCGTCCCAGCACATCTTTGTGAATCTGACTGACGCGCGACTCGGAGAGATCGAGGACCAGGCCGATCTCGGCCATTGTGAGCTCTTCGTAGTAATAGAGAATGAGAACCAGGCGTTCTTCACGGGTCAGGCCGCGCGTGATGTAGTCGGTCAGTAGCTCTCGCGAAACCTTCGATGACGGATCGTGCTGGCGCGTGTCTCCGACGTCCCAGGTGCGACCGTTACTGCGTCCACGCCCATCTGTTTCAGGTTCCATCGCGCTGAAGTGGACTTCCTTGCCCAACTGCGATAGACGCGCGAGATGTTCGTAACGAGCAAGGGTCAGACCCATACGATCCGAGATCTCGGAATTCGTTGGCGGACGCCCCAGTTCACTATCGAGGAGTTCCTTGGCGTTCATGCGCTTCTTCTCGAAAGTGCGCACAGTACGCGATTGCGAGTCCAAGCTGCGCAGCCAGTCCATGACTGCACCTGTGATGCGCTGCTGGCAGAAGGTCTCGAACTTGGCAAGTCTTTGCGGATCGTACGCTTCGACTGCTTCGATCAGACCATCGAAAGCCGCGCTGCAGATTTCGTCGTAAGTGATTTGTGCTGGTAGCTTCCGCGTCAACCGTGACGCGTGAGCGTAGACGAGAGGGCTGAGGTGTTCGACGATTCGATTCCGCGTATCCGTATCGCGGTTTTTGAGGTACCGAGTCCAGAGCTTATCGAGCTCCTTCGCCGGTGCAGTAGCCTGCTTCATCACAACACTCCTTTGTTGTGTACGAAAGAGAGATCATGGCGCTGGTGACTCCGGAAACAACGTTCCGGAGCGGCCGAGGGGTATTCAGTTGTTAAGAGTGCGGAAAGCGTCAACTCCGGTGGACCTCCGTGTCAGCCGGTTAGTGACGGAAGATATATACCTCGAAAATTTCGTTGTGCAAACCGAAATTGCAGTTTTGTCCGAAAAAAAGCTGTTCAAACAGGTTCTCAAGATTTTTAGTCACAGGTTCGAGGGGGCGGTTTCAGTACTGCTGGGGCATGTCCTGAAAACCCGAACATTGCCAGAACGGCAGCGGAGCATGGTGGGCCAAATCAACGATTTCAGTATTGCGAAGGGCGATTGTGACATCGGCGACGAGCCCGAACATCACAGGGGGGGGTGCTAGGATCTTGAAAACCACATTGCACAGATCATCAAAGTTTCGACAAAAACAACGAAGGATAGGATCGCTACGATCCATCCCCAGTTGGTGCCGTTGCCGGGTGGCGCCTCCTCATTGAGCGCAGGGACGGAGACTGTGCGGCCGCCCACCTCGAGTGATTGCAAGACATCATGATCATACTTCGATCGCGCGATCGGTGGCGGTTCGCCTTTTGCGACCGCCTCCAAGTCGATCAGAAGGTCCTTGGCGCCGGCGTAGCGATCTTCGCGCTTCTTGGCCATCAATGTTTCTATGACCTCGCCAACGCCCGCGCTCAAGGCGGTGTTGAGGTGATCCGGTGGTACGAGCGGTTCCTTGAGATGCTTGTGCATGACGCTCGACGGCGTCGAACCTTCGAACGGTACCTTGCCGGTCACCATGTGATAGAACGTAGCACCCAACGAATAGATGTCCGCACGAAAATCGATGTTGACCTCGCCGCGAATTTGCTCGGGGCTGATGTAATAGGGCGTGCCGTACGCACGGCCCGCTTCGGCCATGGCGGCTTCCATGTCACTGACATCACGAGCCAGGCCCATGTCGGCGAGTTTCACAAGGCCCGTCTTGGTGATCATGATGTTCTTGGGTTTGATATCACGGTGAATAAAGCCGCGTTCGTGAGAGTGCTCCAGCGAACGGGCTGTTTGGGTGATAATATCGATAGCCGTTTTCTCATCATAAACATCGCCGCGGAGATCGTCCCACACCGTCTTGCCGTCAATGAACTCCATCACAAAATAATGGTAGCCGCCGGCCTCGCCGACATCGATGGCCTGTACGATGTTCACATGGTTCAGCTTGGCGGCGGCCCGGCCCTCACGATAGAAACGCTTGACGAACTCGGGGTTCTCACTCATGCGCTTCGGCAGGACTTTGATTGCCACGATTCGATCGAGGCTGATCTGCCGTGCTTTGAACACTGTGGCCATGGCGCCCTGGCCCAACTTGCCCATGACCTGAAAGCCGGGAATCTGTTGGGCGGGCTTGTACATGGAATCGCTCTTGGAATCTTCGTTCAGCCGGCGAAGTTGCGAAGATGTGATGTAGCCCTCGGTGAGCATGATCGCCGAGAGTGTCTCGCTCTTGCCGTCTTTCTGCATGCGCAAGACGCGTTCCTGGCACAGAGCAACCTCGTCTGCAGTGGCAAACTTGCTGTCGATTACAGCACGCGCGAACATTGTGTCGTCAGATCGATTCATGTGCGAAAGGCGTCATCGTCGTCCGGCAAAGGACGTGAGTTTGCCGGTCCTTCGATATGCAGGTCGCAAAGTGTAACCGAGCGCTGGGGCCACAAGCAACGCCCAACGCGCCCATTGACCTGCGTTCTCAGGGGGCATTGCCGACGTTGTTCTCCTGGTAAACTATAGGCCCCCATCGGACTGAGGTCTGTGCAGCGGGTCCCAGAAAAACATCGCGGAGGACGTCCTGGGCGGCCCCGGGCGGGTTTTCCAGCGCGGTGGATACTGCGGTATGGTGGTGCGGCTCCCAAATCGCCGGGCAGGGCCACAGGCCGTCAGGCATGATCTGGTCGACCAGACGTTTTCGGAGGGTATCGAGCCCGGTACCGTGCAGAGCAGAAGTGAGTACCGGTGGGCCCACGATCTCAGTCGCTCGCGCAACCAGCACCGGATCCACATCCCCGGGCACCAGATCGTGCTTATTGAGAACGGCAATGCCTCCGCTGGCGGCCAACCGGGTCATGAGCGCCCAGGCGTCTTGGGGGAGAGCCGCGCTGACATCGATGACCATCAGGACGAGGTCCGCCCGATCGATCATCTCCACGCCGCGGCCGATGGCCCGAGCCTCGAGGGAATCATCGGCCACGCGCAGGCCGGCGGTATCGATGATCTCGATGGGGATACCCGCCAGCGCAATCGGCTGGGTCACCCAGTCGCGCGTCGTCCCCGGTTCGGGCGACGCCAGGCTCCATGGTTGATCAAAGAGGCGGTTGGCCAGTGTGGACTTTCCGGCATTGGGCGGGCCAGCGAGGGCGACGCGAACACCACTCAGCAGTCGTCGGGCCCGGGGGTAGCTGCTGACCAGGTGCTGGAGCTGCGTGCGGCCCGCTTCCGTGTCGGGAGCGCTGAGCACCCGTCTGATGGCCTGCGGCACAGCACTGATCTGGCTACTCAGCCACTGTGCGACCCGGGGCGTTCGCGCTTCCGGCAGACGAGCCATGACGTCGCGCTCGACAGGCGCGAGGCCCGGCCACACGGTCTTCGTTTCGAGGCTCGCGTGAACTTCTGCACCACGGCGCTGCAGCCCGAGCAGGATCCGTTCGACAATGCGGATGCCGCCATGACAGCACACCGTGACCCGTGCAGTCCCGGTGACGACCAGGACGTCATCGATGTGCTCACCGTCTTCGAACCACCGGCGGAGTGCGGGAGCGTCCGTTGGGATATTGGATGCCGGGTTGGGGCGGATGAATGCGTCGACGATAGTGTGAGCGCGGGGGCCGACGATCTCGATGATGGCGAGCCCGCCCATGCCGGGGGGGCTCAGCGGGGCGGCGACCGTGCGCTCTGCGGTCATGCAGACCCCTGGTGATGGAGGCATGCCATGGCGATACCACGCAGGCACAGATCAGGGACAGATTTCTCGATCACATCGCTCAGGCTAACCATGACCCCGGCATCACCGCCCGTGGCCACGACCGTAGGCCAATAGCCCAGATGGGTCGCGTAGCGTTCGACGAGTTCGCGCACCGCTCCGGCCGTGCCAAATACAATGCCGGCCGCCATGGCGTGAGGCGTGGATTGCCCCAGTGCGGTGTCCGGAACCGCAGGTTCGATGAGTGGTAGCTGATCGGTGTCGGCCGCCAGGATTTTCGCCTGCAGTTTGAGACCGGGAAGGATCGCGCCACCGGCAAATACCCCGTCGGCGTTGACGCAATCGACGGTGACGGCAGTGCCGAAATCGACAATGACACACGGGCCATCAACCAGCGCGAAAGCGGCAGCCGCGCAGCACAGACGATCCGTGCCGATGCTCTTGGGCTCGTCGATTCCTATGGCCAGAGGGATCTCGAGGTCCACGCCGACGAGCAGGACCCGCCCACCTGACACGCGTTCAACAGACGACCGGATTTCTTGGAACGTCGGCGCGTTGACCGAGCACACGGCAATGCAGGCCGGGTTGTCGAGGGCGCCCCACAGTTCCTCGAGATGCTTCGCGAAAGTGTCCAATTCAGCGTGTGGTACGACCAGGGCGACGCGAACGCTGCCTCCAGACCAGGCGCCGATGGTCGTCGTGCTGTTGCCAATGTCGACAAGCAGGATGTTGTCCGATTCGTGCAGGGGAGTGGCTTCAGCAATCACGGGTGCGGTTCCTCGCATTCATGTTCAGCGGCGCGGATGGTCGTCAGCGTGTCCCAGACGCGGCGGTGAAGCCGTTCGAGCCCGTGGCCGCTGACGGCGCTGATGCCGAGTACGTCGTCGTTCAAAGCATCACGTAACATGTGGAGGCAGTCCTGGGCAGCGGTCAGGTCCATCTTGTTGCCAACGATGATCTCGGGTTTGTTGGCCAGGGCGTCACTGTATGCGCCCAGTTCGCCCCGGATGATGGCATATGCTTCGGCTGGCGAAGGTTGTCCTTCAGGGGGCTCGAGGTCGATGACGTGTACGATCAGGCGCGTACGCTCGATGTGTTTCAAGAATGCATCGCCCAGCCCGGCTCCGGTATGCGCTCCTTCAATGAGTCCGGGTATGTCGGCCATGACGTACTGTCTGTGGTTCTCGAGCTCCACGATGCCCAATTGCGGAGTCAGCGTCGTGAAAGGATAGTCTGCGATCTTGGGCCGCGCCCGTGTACTGCGTGACAACAGCGTGCTCTTGCCCGCGTTCGGCAGGCCGACGAGTCCGACATCGGCGATCAGTTTCAGTTCGAGTTTGAGCCAGCGCTCCTGCGCCTCTCCGCCGGGCGTCGAGACGCGCGGTGCCTGCTTGATGGATGAGACGAAGTGGCGATTGCCGCGTCCGCCTTTTCCGCCTTTGAGCAGCGTGACTTCGCGGCCGTGCTCGAGTAGCTCGGTCAGTTTGACGCCCGTATTGCGATCGTAGATCGCCGTGCCGGGTGGAACTCGAATGCGCAGGGGTGCAGCCGATTTACCAGTGCGTAAACTGCCTTCGCCGGGGCGCCCGTTGTCGGCATGCCAGTGGTGTTTCCCGGCAAAACACAACAGGGTGTTGAGCTGGGCATCGGCTTCGAACACGACGTCGCCACCGCGTCCGCCATCACCGCCATTGGGGCCGCCCATCGGGACGAATTTTTCGCGCCGAAAGCTGACGCACCCCGGGCCACCCTTGCCGGAGCGAATGTGAATCTCTGCTTCGTCGATGAACATTGGGCGCGCAATAAGAGAGGGGCTCGAACAGGAGCCCACTCATTGAACAATCGTGACCGAATCGCCGATCGGTGAGCGCCTAGCTCGGATCGATGGTGACCTTGCGCCCCTTGAAGACGACCTTGCCATCGCGCAGGGCGAAGAGTGTGTCATCGCGCCCCCGGCCGACGTTGAGTCCCGGAAGGAAGGGCGTTCCGCATTGGCGAACCAGAATGGTGCCGGTCGTGACCAGCTGGCCGCCATATTTCTTCACTCCGCGAAACTGCGGATTTGAATCGCGACCGTTACGTGTGGAACCTTGTCCTTTTTTGTGCGCCATCGTGTGCTGTCTCCTGATGCATTAACGCATCACCCAGTCGCGCTGAATGCGCTGCGGGGTGGCATACTGTCGTGTCTGGGGGTCGCCCGGGAGTCGGTACTGGATCGCCAGCGTTTTTCTCAAGGTGAAGAAGCGATCTGAAGCATCGCCATCCTTGGGATCGAAGCTGGGATTCTGTATCCGTTGAATCTCGCCTGAGAGACCACTGAAGTAGATTGTAAACTCATTATCGTTCGGATTGAACTGCTTGAATGCAACGATACTGGTCCGGGCGTTGTCTTCGCCCTGAAGCAGCTTACCACTGACCTTGGCCGGTTCCATCATGAACGGGGCGGTGGTCTTGTGCCGCTTACGGATAGCGTCGTAAACCGTCGGGCTGATCATTCCGCCAGCGGGGACGACCTCGAGAGAGGAGGTGACGAGCTCAGCCGTGGGGAAGAACTGGACATCGTCGCCCGTGTTATTCTCGACCGTATAGGCGAGGTACCAGAAAGTCGAAGGCTCGTCATCCCCGGGCATCACGAGTGTAATGCGTTGGGGATCATGGAATGTGAAATCCAGTTCCCAGGATGTCGAGGCGCGCGCCGGGCGGGGAACTTCACCGGGTGGTCCAGCGGCAATCGACAACAGTGCGGCGATACTCAGCAGGCATCGCGTCATGGATAATCTCCCATGGATCAGCAGTGGAACCGTCGGGGACCCGCGATCCCGCGTATCTTGCCATTAAAGGCCGTCCAGCCTGCGGTGTCAAGGTTGATGAGATCTCTAACTTCTTGGGATCACAGCACATCGGTGATCGTCTGCGGCTGGCCGGTAAATCCGCAGATTGCTCGCCGATCATGCAGGCAGAGGCTGTAAGACGAGCCCGAGGAAAGCCGCATCTTCAAGAAACATAAATGGTTAAGGTAAAAGCGGTCTGTAAAAAGGCGTGCGGCACCCTGTAGGAATTTGGCGCGGTCAAAGGGTGCCGCAGCGAGTGGAAGACCGGTTTTGCACCGAAGGATCAACCTTCGGCGAGATAGATCATTATAGGGGTCCCATTCAACGAATCAACGGTTGGATCCGGGTTCCGGGATGATCGAGAGAGAATCAAGATGAAACTCCCAAGTGTTATCTTGTACTTGATCTTAAGTTGTTCGTCAAGGCGAAATCACAGGTCGGTGTGGTTTAGTCGGCGACTGTGAAATACTCGAGCTGTTCCGAGCTTATGTCGAGGATGGCAATGGTCTTACGGGTCGCCCGATGCAGGGCGCCCGGATTGATGATGCGTGATCGTCCATTCAGATGATCCGCGGCAACGTGGGTGTGGCCGTGCAGAATGTAATCCGAGTCACCACTGCGACACTCTGTCCCGAACGCGCGCTCGTGTCCGTGACACAGCGCGAATCGCCGCCCGTCGAGTTCGAAGCGGGTGGGAATCACATCCGGCCAGGGAATGCCCATTGATTTCAGGAACGGACGCCAGCTGGGATCCGGGTGATCGGTGTTACCCCAAACGAACCACAGTGGACGACCGGCCAGTATTTCCAAGGGTTCGATGCCGCCGATGTCTCCACAGTGGGCCAGCGCATCGACCTTATGGGCATCGAAGATCTCCAGAGACTTGCGAACCGGATCCAGGTGACCATGATTATCCGAAAGAATACCGAGCCTCATGTATTGTCCTTACCCTGCAGACTTCAGGCGCGCGGTGGCCCCGATGCGGGCGAGCATGTCCAATGCCGGCTTGGAAACCACGGATCGCGCATGGATCACCAGATAGATCACACCGCGTGCAGGGTCGGCGGCCGCTAGAGCCACCGTCGTGAGAGGACTGGACTCGTTCGACAATTCGACCAGTTCGCCTGAGTATGGCCCCAGGCTCATGCGTCGTGAATTGTGGATCGTCGGAGCAGGTCCGGAGGGATGGGTCATGCTGATGAGGTCGGTGAGGGCGTCATCGGAGTAAACCGGAGAGTGCACGAATCGAAGCTCCGGGCCGCCCGGTTGGCCGATAGCGCCCTCTTCGATCAGGCGCCACTCCCCCGGGAATCTGGATCTCCACGTCACCGCCGACGTCCAGCCATTTGTCAGGGAGTGCTTCCCAAACGGCGTGTTTCCGCTGGGTCAGAGCCACACACAGGAGCATGACCACGACTGCGAGGCCGAGGTTGCCGACGAGAGTCAGTCGAGAGTCAACAGGGTGTTTTGCCGAATAGACTTCCATGAAGCTCATTCTAACAGATGGAGTAGTGCCGTTCACCGGCCTCGTGCCCAGGTTGACGGGGCGTGACCAGGCACTTAGAGTTTGAATTGGACTGCACTTGCGCGCCGCAAAGGTTCGGGGACGATGTTCGTCAAGGATTTCAAGACACTGTTCCTCAAAGGGCTGGCGGCATTGTTGCCGACGGTTGTCACCATCGCTCTGCTCGCCTGGGTGTTCAACTGGATTAACAACCGTGTCGCCAATCCCATTACCCACTTGATCATCAGTTTTCTGCCCGATCCCTGGGAGAACACTCTGACCATCAAGGAGGGAGATGCACTTACCTATGGCACGCCGATCGACCGGCTCGATCCAGACACAGGCCGGCAACTGACCCTTGAATACTTGACGATCCGGCATCCTGCCTGCCAATCGCTGAACGAGAAGGTCGCCCGGCCGGCCCAGCGCCGTCGGGCGGAGGCTGTGTGGCAGATCGTATTTGCCAAGTACAAGCTGAACGTCCTGGGTTTCCTGATTGCGATCGTGATCGTCTATTTGATCGGTTTTCTGTTGTCGGGGCTGCTCGGCCGGACCATCTGGCGCGTCGTCGAACGGGCGGTCAACAGTGTTCCGCTCATTCGCTCTTTGTATCCTAACATCAAGCAGGTAACGGACTTTCTGCTCGGGAGCCAGGGTTTCGACTTTACTGGTGTGGTCGCCGTCGAGTATCCACGCCGCGATGTCTGGTCGGTTGGTCTGATCACCGGGCCGGGCATGAAAACCATTCAGGACAAAGCCCTGGGCAACGAAATGGTCACCATTTTCATCCCAAGCTCGCCAACTCCGGTCACAGGCTATACCATCACCGTTCGGCGAGATGAGACCGTCGAGCTTGCACTATCAATCGACGAGGCCCTAAGATTCACGATCAGCGGCGGCGTGATCAAGCCTCCGGCCGAGGGGGGGCACCCCGAGATGGCCATGGAGGAGATCGGCGACGTGCTCAGAAACAAACTGCGCAAGAGCAAGAACAGTTGACGAGGCGGCGTGGTCCGTCAAGGAGAACAGCGTGCAGATCTCAATAACCGAGAGGCATACCTCGACGACCGATGAGGTCAAGGACTACGCCCGTGAAAAAGCGGGGAAGCTTCTACGTTATTACGACCGGATCAGCGCTATCGATGTGGTACTGGATGGTGCACAGGATCAGAATCTTGTTGAGATGATCGTTCGAGTCGAAGGCAGCGAGGATTTCGTCGCCCACGATGCCAACGGTGATTTCTTCGCAGGCGTCGATGTCGTCGTCGACCGCCTGGAACGTCAACTGACTAAACTCAAAGAGAAACTCCGCAATCGCAAGCACATGGCCAAGAAGCCAGGTCGGGATGATTAACCCCCGCTGGTGCTGGCCTTTTCTTCTACGTTATCGATTAGACTGACTGTCCCCTGGGTGCTCGCTCGCGGGTGCCTCATTGAAGCGGTGTTGCATGAAACTAGCTGATTTCTTCGTCAAGGAGTCAGTCATTTCCGAGCTGGAGTCGTCCGACCGCAAGGGCGTCATCAAGGAACTCGTCGAGTCACTGGCTGAGGCAGGAGCCCTGGCCAAGGATGACGTCGAGACGGTGACCAAAGCGGTCATCCAGCGCGAGAACCAGGGCAGTACTGGTTTCGGGAAAGGCGTTGCCATTCCCCATGCCAAGCCCGACTGTGTCAAAAACGTCATCGCGACCATTGGCCGCTCCAGTGCCGGGGTCGATTTCAACGCGTTGGATCGCGCTCCCGTCTACACGGTCGTGATTCTGTTGTCACCGCCTTCTGAAGCGGACAACCATCTGGCTGCGATGACCAACATCTTCCGTCATTTGCAGAACGACAACTTCCGGCGTTTCCTGAGACAGGCAGACACCCGGGAGAAAATTGCCGAACTCATCGACGAGGCCGAGGAGATCATCGGCGCCTGACGGCAATGGACGGGGAGTCTCCGTCCGTTCCGCAGAACGCTGGATCGCGTGCAACGGTGGACCACGTGCTGGAGGCAACAAGAGCGGTCACCATCCTCAATGAACAAGGGCTGCACGCCCGGCCAATCATGCAGTTCGTCGATTTGGCAAACCGCTTCGAGTCTACGATCACCCTTGCCAAGGGCGATCAGGTCGTCGACGGCAAGAGCCCCATGGAGATCATGTTGCTCGAGGCCACGTTTCAGACCAACCTCGTGCTGTCCGCAATCGGCGTAGATGCCCGCCAGGCTGTCGACGCATTGGCTGAACTCATAAACGGCCGTTTCGCCGAGTAGTGTTTTGCCTGCCCTGCGGCCCGAGCATTGTAACCACCTGCTCCCCAGATCGCTGCACCGAGAATCGACATCATGGAGATCAAGAAAGGTATCGCAGTTTCTCCCGGAATCGTCATGGCCGAGGCGTTGGTTCTCGACGCCGAGGACTATCGTATTCCGACGCGCTATGTCGAGGACGAGCAAGTGCGGCACGAGCAGGAACTGCTCAACCGCGCGGTGGAAGCTTCCATCGAAGAGCTTCGCGAGCAACGTGATCGCCTGGCTGAGCGCTACGGCAAGGACACGGCAGCGATTTTCGACTTTCACGTGGGTGTGCTCCGCGATCCGAAGCTGAGTCGTGAACTGGCTGACCTCATTGCCGTCAAGAACTGTTCAGCGGCCTATGCTGTGAGTCGCGCCTTCCTCACACTGCAACGTCGCTTCAGTACCCTGCGAGATCCACTGTTCGTTCAACGGGTCAAGGATGTACAGGACATAGAGAAACGCCTTATTCGACACCTGCTCGACGAGGAGCGCGAGGACCTCGAACACCTGACCAAGGATGTCATCATCGTCGCGCGTGACCTGCCACCATCCGTGTGTGCCGGGCTGGACAAGACACGCGTCGTCGGCGTGGCAACGGACGTCGGGGGTCTGACGTCACACACCGCGATTGTCCTGCGCTCACTTGGAATTCCATCGGTCATCGGCCTCAGCGACATCACGGACTACATCGCCGGTGGCGAACCGTTCGTCGTCGACGGGCGTCGGTCACTCGTCATTGCCAATCCCGATCTCGAAACCATTCGGCGCTATGAATCCGAGATCAGGCGTATGCACGAGTTCAGTGATGAACTCGATGAGCTGCGTGACGAACCCGCGACGACATTGGACGGAGAGGAGATCAGTCTGCTGGCCAACATCGAGTTTCCGCACGAAGCCGAGGGCTCGGTGCAGCAGGGGGCTGCGGGCATCGGACTGTATCGTACCGAATACCTGTTCATTCGATCCGAGACAGATCCCGACGAGGACGAGCAGTTTGAGGCCTATCGTCAGACGATTCTTGCGATGGACGGTCGGCTGGTCACGATTCGCACGATGGACCTCGGGGCAGACAAATACACCCAGACCAAAGCTATCGAGCCGGAGCGGAACCCGTTTCTGGGGCTTCGCTCGATCCGTTATTGCCTCCGTAACCTTGATTTCTTCAAGCGCCAGCTACGTGCCATCCTACGGGCGTCGGTCCATGGGCAGATTCGCATCATGTTTCCCCTGGTGATCAGTTTGATGGAATTTCGGCAGGCCAAGATGGCCCTGCACGATGCCATGGAAGATCTCGAGGAATTGGGGATCGAGTTTCGGCGGGATATCCCGCTCGGGGTCATGATCGAGACCCCTGCAGCGGCCATCATGATCAATGAATTTGTCCAGGAAGTGGATTTCGTCAGCATCGGCACGAACGACCTGATTCAGTACACCCTGGCGGTCGACCGCAGCAATGAGCGTGTCGCCCCTCTCTTTACGGCGTGCCACCCAGCGGTGCTGCGGCTGTTGCGGGATGTGATTTCCGCTTGTGCCAAGGCCGACATCCCATGCAGTCTGTGTGGTGAAATCGCAGGAGAACCGCTGTACACTATGATTCTGTTGGGCTTGGGGTTGAAGCATTTTTCAATGGCCTCGAGGGACATCCCGGAAATCAAGAAACTGGTCCGCAGCACGAAATTGTCGGCAGCCCGCCGTGTGGCGCGAGCAGCCATGAAACTCAATACTGATCGTCAGATACAGAACTACCTGCGAGATGAGACGCGTAAGGTTCTCCCGCCTGAAGTGTTTTGATTCTGACACGACTGACACAACACCCAGTGGACTCAGGAGCGGCACCGTGCAGGTGACCGACACCGCAACTCGCTCTTCACAAGAACGACTCGTAACTCGCATGGAACAACCGGACAACAGGCAGCCGCTTGCGCAGCTGACCTTCGCGATCAGCGGCGATCTACGGTTCATCTCCCATCGAGACACGATGCGCATGTTCATCCGCGCCCTCATTCGAGCTGAAGTGCCGGTCGCATATACTCGAGGGTTCAATCCACACCTGAGACTGTCTCTTCTCCTTCCACGGCCGGTGGGTATGGCCACAGAGGGAGACATCGCCATCGTGAAGCTGACTTCAGAGTTCGACGGCACCGCAATGGTCGAACGCCTTAACGCGGTTCTTCCCGCTGGCGCAACAACAACACATGCCGTCTGTCTGCCGAGCCTGACCAAACCGCAGCTCGCTGCAGCAGACTACGAGGTTCTTGTCGATGCCGATGGCGCGTTGCCGGGCAGGATCGATGACCTCATGAAACGAGATGCTTGTATCGTCGAACGGCCCGCCCAGGGCCGCAAGCCGACTACCCGTGTTGACATTCGACCGCTGCTCGAGTCGCTGGCGCTGCAGAATGAGCGTCTTCTCGTTCGAGCGCGCTGTGTCGAGGGTCGTACACTTGCACTAAGAGATCTGTGCGAAGGCCTGCAGCTGCAATGGACGGAGCTGCGCCATCGCACCATTCGAAAACGAATCGAGTTAGTCTGATGGCCAAGAAGAAAACCAGCTCCTCGGCGAAGAGCGCCGGCGGTACGGGAACGACCCGGCGGCGACGCTCGACCCGACGAACTGAGGAGACCGCCGGTGCAACAGCTGTTGCAGAGCCGGTCCAGGACGCTGCCGTAGAATCTGCTGTTACACCAGCGGTCGAAGGGGCTGACGCTCCACCAGGGACCCGCCCGCCAAAGGGCGCCGTCCGCAAGAAAGCGCGTAAGAAAAGCACGCGTGCGCGGAAGAAAGCGACCACGTCCAGAAAACCCGCCCCGGCCGCCGAAGAACCGGCCACACCCACCCCGGAGGACCACTCCGTGGAATCCGTCGAGGTGACCGCGGAGGTCGTGGAGTTGCCCGAGCCGGAATCAGTTGACGTTGACGCCTCGGCAAGCTCGAAATCCACGGAACATGCCAACACGCGCGCGCCGCGGCGCAAGAGATCTTCTCGCGGAGGTCGTGGGCGTAAACGGAAGGACGATCCACCTGCAGAGGTGACCGTCGATTCCGATTCCGGCTCCGAACCCTCAGACGCCGCAGACACTGCAGACACTGCGGGAAAAAGCGAACCGACCACGTCCCGGTCGGGTGGGCGAGGACGTCGAGGAGGACGTGACCGGTCGCGGCGAAAACCCGATGCGGACAGTCAGCAGGAGAAGACAGTCCATCCGTCATCGGACGAAACCACGCGTGAGGACAAACCAGCCCGGCGTGGTCGACGCGGTGGCAGATCGACTCGTGGCAGATCGTCGGATCAGCGTGAGCCCGAGAGTCCACCTGCCGCCCCGATCAAGCCGTCGGCCGGACGTGACATGCTCATCAACGTGTCGCGCGGCGAAGAGTGCCGGATCGCCATCATTGAGAATCGACAGCTCGAAGAACTGTACGTCGAACGGGCCAGTTTGGCGTCACACGTCGGCAACATCTACAAGGCCGTTGTGACCAACGTCGAGCCCAGTATCCAGGCTGCTTTCATCGACTTTGGAATCGGCAAGAATGGTTTTCTGCACATTTCCGACTTGCAACCACAATACTTCCCCGGGCCCAGCCAGGGGGTTGAGAACGTGGGGCAAAAAATTTCACGGCGCAATCGGCCGCCTATCCAGAAATGCTTGAAGAAAGGTGATCAGGTTATCGTTCAGGTGATCAAGGAAGGCATCGGCACCAAGGGGCCGACGCTGAGCACGTACCTGTCGATTCCCGGGCGCTACCTCGTGATGATGCCGGGAATGAGCAAGATTGGTGTTTCGCGCAAGATCGAGGACGATGCCGACCGCCAGGGCATGCGCGAGGTTCTCGCTTCCTTGACCCTGCCGCCGGACATGGGTTTCATTTTGCGAACAGCCGGTCTGGGGCGGGGCAAGGGTGAATTGCAACGTGACCTCAACTACCTCAAGCGACTGTGGAAGGCCGTCGTCAAACGCATCAAGAGTGAGCAGGGACCGTCATTGCTGTACAAGGAATCGGATCTGGTTACACGGACCATCCGTGATGTCGTGACAGCCGACTTCGAACGCATCGTGGTCGACGATCCGCAATCGGCCGAAAGTGCCCGCGAGTTCCTTTCTATCGCCATGCCTCGCAGCGTGGATATGGTGGAACTGTACGAGGGCAAAGAGCCCCTGTTCCATCGCTTCGACATCGAGGAACAAATTGAGAGTATTTACTCCAAACACGTACCATTGAAGTCTGGTGGTTCACTCGTCATCGAGTCGACCGAGGCCCTCGTCGCCATCGATGTCAACAGTGGCAAGTATCGAGCCCAGCAGAGCGCCGAAGCCACAGCCGTGAAGATCAATATCGAGGCCGCCGAAGCCATCGCCCATCAGTTGCGCTTGCGCGACCTGGGCGGGTTGATCATTTGTGACTTCATCGACATGCCTAACGAGAAGAACCGGCGCCTGGTCGAGAGAACTTTGCGCGACGCGTTGAAGGGCCACAAGGAGCGCGTCCAGATTCTGCGTATCAGCCAATTCGGTATCATCGAGATGACCCGTCAGCGCCAGCGACCGAGCATCAAACGCAGCCTGTTCGATGATTGCGCGTACTGCAAGGGCAGTGGTTTGGTCAAGACCATCGAGTCATCTTCGCTGGATGTCATGCGCCTTATTCAGGTGGGCATTCATCAGGAACGGGTCCAGCAGTTGACCGTGAGCGTGGCTCCTGATATCGGGTTCGAACTGCTCAACCGCAAGCGGGCATATCTTGCAGAGCTCGAGCGTGAATTGGAAAAGCAGATCATCGTGCGTGTCGATCCTTCGTGCGGCCCGGACGACTTCACTTTCGTAGCCCTGGATATTCAACAGCGCGAGGTCAAGTTGGATCTCAAGATGAACGGCGTGGAATCCCGCCGCAGGTGAGCGACTGGAGAATCGACGGTCCGAGCCACCATGCGGTGGCGCTTCATACGCTACTTTTCCGAGGTGCGGACCTGTGCGATTAGCTCTATTTCGACGGCTGCCCCGAGTGGAAGCTCGAATACGCCGACCGCTGCGCGGGCGTGTTTGCCACACTCACCGAACAGCTCGCCCATGAGTTGGCTGGCGCCGTTGGCGACCTGAGGCTGGGCAGTAAACCCGGCGCAGCTCGCGACGAATACCCCCAGTCTGACGATCCGCTCGATGTGTTCAACGTTACCGGTCACGCTGGCAATCGCAGCGATCGCGTTCAATGCTGCGGTGCGCGCTGCGGCCTGGGCGGCCTCGATTGTGATGGGATCGGGAACCTTGCCTGTTGCGATCAATTGGCCGTCGACGGTGGGTAATTGGCCACTGGTCAGCACGAGGTTTCCGCTGCGCACGGCCGGAACGTAGTCCCCGACCGGGGCAGCGACCGCAGGCAATACCAATCCGAGTTCATTCAGTCGGTTCTGGATGCTCATGGGGGGGCTCCGTTGCAGGCGACTCCTGGGGCGCCAGCGGCATGTCCGTGGACGGGTCCGAATCGGACCAGTCCGAGCGCAACAATGGTTTGTTCTCGAGCAGGTGAATGACCAGATCAGATTCGCCTTCACGTTGATCGACGCGGATACGCTTGGAGCGGATGAGCTCGAGAAGTGCGAGGAACAAACCGATGACCTCGCTCTTTTGCCGCCCTTCGAACGTGCGTTCGAAGAGGAGCGTGCCCTCGCGACTCAAGCGATCGAGAATGTCGTCGGCGTGCAGAGCGATCGGGGTATCATCGTACATGACCTCATGCCGATGGCCCTTGATGCCGACCTGCTTGAGGACTTTCTGGAAAGCCTTGAGCAGGTCCCAGATCTGGACGTGATCGACGTCGATGCTGCTGTTCAGTGGTGAATCCGGCAGGACCGGCAACCGTCCAAACCGTTGAGCGTGTTCCTCCGCTGAATCCTGCAGCGAGCGCGCTGCATCCTTGAAGCGCTTGTATTCGAGCAACTGTTGTACCAGCTCCAGACGAGGGTCAATCAGTTCTTCTTCGGAGTCCTCCGGTGGCGGTTTGGGCAGCAGCATACGCGACTTGACCTCCATCAATGTCGCGGCCATGACCAGGAACTCGCCAATGTGGTCAGGGTTCAGGTGCTCCATGATGCGAACGTATGCCAGGTACTGCTCGGTGATCGTGGCGATGGGGATGTCATAGATATCGATCTCATGCTGTCGGATGAGAAACAGCAGGAGATCGAGTGGGCCGTTGTAGTGCTCGAGACTGACTTTGTACTTTTCGGACATGTGTGTGGCCCAGTTTTGTCAGCCGCTGGTGACGATGCCACATGCTTCGCGCACCAACGCCATGGTCTTGCGGGCCTCGGCCCGCGCTCGGTCCCCGCCGCGCTCGAGCACGGCATTGACCTGCTCCGGATGGGCGGCCAATTCTGCGCGGCGCTCGCGTGCGGGGGCAAATAAATCATCGCACAGTTCTGCGATCCTTTTCTTAACGTCGCCGTACCCCATGCCGCCCGCACGGTAGCGGGTGTCCCACTCGGCGCACTCTGCCGTCGAGCACATCAATTTCAAGAGGGCGAAGGCATTGCACGACTCGGGGTCTTTGGGTTCCTCGAGAGGCGTGCTATCGGTCTTGATGCTCATGATCCTCTTGCGCATCTGCTTGGGTTCGGAGAAAATCTCAATCGTGTTGCCATAGCTCTTGCTCATTTTTTGGCCATCGACGCCTGGAACCACCGGGGCGGTTCCAAGTCGTGGTTCAGGCCTGACGAGTACTGCGCAATCGTACGTATTGTTGAAGTACCCTGCCATGTCCTGGGTCATTTCGATGTGCTGAACCTGGTCTTTGCCCACCGGCACTTCGTGCGGCCGATAGATCAGGATATCAGCCGCCATGAGCATCGGGTAGCAGAACAACCCCATCGACGGCTGGAGATTCTTGGCGACTTTGTCCTTATAAGAGTGTGCGCGCTCGAGCAGGCCCTTGCCGGTCACGGTGGACAGTATCCAAGTCAGCTCAGTCACCTCGGGCACGTCAGACTGGCGAAACAAGACACAGCGGTCGGGATCGAGGCCCAGTGCCAGGTAGTCCGCCGCGACATCGAAGGTCAGGCTGCGTAATTGTTCTGCGTCCTGGATCGTGGTCAGTGCATGATAATTGGCAATGAAAAAGAAACACTCGGCCTGCCGTTGAAGGTCGAGGTATTGGGCGATTGCCCCAAAATAATTGCCAAGGTGCAGTTTGCCAGACGACTGGATGCCGGACAGGATTCTCTTGGGCGACGGTGTGCTCATCGAGCGGCGATTCCTTCAAGTGCAGGCGAAACCAGGGCCGCTGTGCCCCGGAACGCCTCCAGGACTTGGACGGTGTGTCCACAGCCGCCGATGTCTTGCCAGCCTATCTCATAAATGGTTTTCCGCTGCAACAGGCTGCAACAGCTCAGTTGCTTAGTATTGCGCAGCGTGGCTGGCTGTCAATGCGGATTTCGTGGGGTTTGCTCAATTCCAGGGTTGGGTTCTCTCGCAGCGGGCATTGGGTGGCGGTGGCGGCGTGCAGAGTTCTGTGCAGCCGATTTCATGACCCGGCCGAAATTCATTAGAATGCTACGATTCTCCCAGCACCGGCCAACTGAGGAGCTCCCGTGGGCTTGACTGACATTCGAGCGATTGTACTCGACGTCGATGGCGTCCTCACCGATGGTCGGCTCCATCTCACGGAGTCGGGTGAGGCGGTCAAAGTCTTCTATGTTCAAGACGGTAGTGCGATCAAGCGGTGGCTGAGCGGGGGACGTCAGCTTGCGTGGCTCAGCGGTCGGTCCAGCCCGATCGTCGCCGACCGGGCTGCCGAGCTGGGAGTGGTGACCGTCCATCAGGGAATCGAGGACAAGCTGCCCGTGTGGCTGGACATAATCAGTGCTTGGAACATTCCGGCGGAACAGGTCTGTTGCGTGGGTGACGACATCGCGGATATCCCGCTGCTGGACCACTGCGGATACGCTGTCGCCGTGGCCAATGCGGTCCCGGCGGTCAAGCGTCACGCAGATTATGTCACCGTCGCTTCGGGCGGGCGTGGTGCGGTTCGCGAAGTGATTGACCTCCTGCACGAGAAGGTACCCGTATGAGCAGGGCCGCTGGCCAGTCGAATACTGCGATGTTCCGTACCGTCCGGCTCGTGATCGTGTCCCTGGCGACAATCGGTGCGGCGTTCGGCGTGTACACTCTGACCACGGATCCGCAGGTCACTCCCGTCGTCGAGGCCGACGGTCCCGATATTGATTTGCACGAGGATTTCCTCCGAACCCCGATGGAGGCCGTTCCGGATGATGGAGGGATCCGGATTGGGCCGGTTCCGATCGAGAAAGGTGGACACACCAAGCTGACGATCATGGACGAGGATCTCAGCAACAAATTCGACCTGGGATTCGAGGACCGCGAACCGCTTGACGAGCATGGCCGGCGGTGGCGTCTGGTGCGTCCCAACATGACCTTCTACATGCCGGATGGTGAGAAAGCGACGATCCGCGCCGACGAAGGCATCATCACCGTGCGGACGGCCGGACGACTCGAGCCGGTCAGCGGGAAACTGTTCGGCCATGCACCTGGCCAGGTGCAGATCATCGTGGACCGGACCAACGAGGAGTACTGGGCGGCCCGCCCCGAAGAGGCAGGAATGCCGACCCCTCAGGACCAGAAAATGCGTATCTGGCTCGACGAAGTCGAGTTCGATCGCGAACGCGCGTCCCTGTCCAGCAGCGGGGCCGTTCAAATCGAATCACGCGAGATGCGCCTGACTGGTACGGGACTCAAGGTCCGCTGGAGCGAGGCAACGAACCGTGTCGAGTATCTCGAGGTGACCGAGGGCGAGACGTTGTCATTCAAGAGCGGGTTCGGGGTCGGCTTGGACATGAACGCGACGGCGTTTCCAGGTGGCTCTGAGGAGACTCTCGAGACCGGGCCAACCGAAAACGAGGCGTTGGTAGAGCCTGTCGCGGACGTGCCGCCGTTACCGGTCGAGCCGGAGACACCGATTGGCGATGACGTACTCATCATCGATCTCGCGCCGTCCGTCCCCGAAGCCCCGAGCATCCAGTCGTACGAGATCGAGTTCGCCCGGGATGTGGTTGCCTGGCAGAAGGGCGCTCAGGGGGCACGGATGACCGCTGATCGGCTGGTTGTGATTGCCGATCTGGGTTCACAGGGTTCGGCCCCCGACGAGACCAGCGCGGAAGAAGTCGCACCCTCCGCGCGTGCTGATGGTGACGCCGACCCCGGAAATGAGACAGACAACTCCGCGGCCCGCCCTGTCGACGTCGAGGATCCCAAGGCCGTCGTTGTGGTGACATGGAACGGTCCGCTGATCCTCAAGCCGGCGGAGAATCCGGAGGACGGCCAACCGCCGCGGCGACTGGTGACTGCCAGTGGCTCTCCCGTTGTCGTTCAAAGCAACGATGGTTTTGCGAGTGCAGCACAACTGCAGCGGGACGCCGTCAGTGGCCAGACACGTCTGTTGGGCTCGCCGAGCCACCCCGTGATTCTGCGGGGGGGCCAGAGTATGAACCTTCACGCGACCGACCTCGTCGAACTCAACATGGATGAACGTCACATCGATCTGCGCGGCGACGTAACGGTCGGATTGGAGGATTCCGAACTGCGTGCTGCCCACATCGAAGCGACCTTCGGAGACCCGGCGAAGAAGAGGCGGGGCCGCGCTCTGGAAGACCTCATCGATCAGTTCGACTGTCGTGAAGACGTCGTCATGGTCCAGGCTGGTGGCCGGATTTCATGCCAGCACCTCGTGGTCAATATGGAGCCCGATGCCGAGGGCCGCAACCTTCCGCACACCGCCTTTGCGGTGGACGATGTCATCATGATTCAGAGTGGGCGCCAGGTGCAGGGCGATGAGATTGATCTGTTGTTCGGTGACCTGCCTGTCGATGCGGAGGGTATCCCGACTGCACGCTGGCCCGCGCTCAAGTCGATCGATGCGCGGCGCCATGTGGTTATCGTTGATCCGCGACGGAACTGGGACATTCGCGGCAACCTGTTGCAATGTGAATTCGACGAGCTCCAGGCCATGAAAGCGGCGTTCATCGAGGGGCGCGATGGTGAGCACGCCCAGGTCCAACTGGGTGATTATTTCGTCAGCGGGGCCAGCGTTTTGTTCGACGATCGTCGACCGTGGGCCCACGTTCCGGGGGCCGGGGTCGGGCGGTTTACCGTGGCTCAGGATCTTGACGGACGGAACCTCGGCGCGCCGGTCCCGATCGAAGTGACTTGGTCGCGGCAGATGACGCTGAATGGCGAGGACGATCGACTGCGCTTCGAGGGTGATGCTGTCGCGGTGAGTGACAACAACGAACTTCACGGCGACGTCATCGAAATCCGTCTGACCGATGTCGATCAGCCCGTCGTGGTCGCGGAGGCGCCGCCCGCCGATCCGATGCACATGTGGTTCCTGCGGCCCTACGCCGGTGAGGTTGCGGCATTGGAGAAAGCTGCCGGAGGCGGCGATTCGGGCGATGCCGCGCTGCGTCCAACCTTCGGTAAACGGGCCACTCAGATCGTGGCGTGGGGGCCCGACACACGTCTGGAGTCTCGATCGACGGATCCGTTGCGTGGAACGCTCACGAGTCAAGTCACACTGCGGTCACCGCGGATCGCCTTTGATCTCGACGCCCAGGTCATGGTCGTCGATCAGGCCGGTGTTCTGGGGATCGAAGACTATCCCGGAGCTGCGCAGATGATGGGCCAGGCTCGGCCTGAGAGCGGGCTGTTTGGTGCGACCACCGCGGCGGGGCCCAGTCAAACTGTCGTGCGCTGGGATTCATCCATGCGCTACCATTATGCTCAGCGAGCGGCGGAGTTTACGTCGAAGGACGGGCCCACCCTTCTCAAACATTTTTCCGGCTCTTATGTTCGCATCACGGAACAAGTCGCGCGGGCGACCGGCCTGACACCTGATTTGAGGCGCCAACTGCAGGCTTCTGAGTCTGGGCGGACAGCCCAAATCGTGTGCCGACGGTTGATTGCCCAGTTCGCTGAACAAACCGGCGGTGGTGGCGAAATGAGTCTCGGCGGCCTGAAGCAGTTCGAGGCCACCGGGCGCGTCATCCTCGAGGATTCTAAAGAGGGGTGGTATGTCAGTGGCGATCGCGTCGTGTATGTCGCCGAAGGTCAGCAGTTGATCGAGGTCCATGGCGAAGAGGACAGTCTCGCATTCATCAGTCGCGTCAGTCCTGACTCCGGGCGCGGACTCGAGGCCCGGTGCAGTTCACTCTTCCTCGAGCTCATCAGCGGCCAGATCGATGCTCCGGATTGTCCGACCCTGCGCATCGGCGAGTGAATGATCAGGGCGATTGACCGGATCATCCGTCGTCAAGCATCCGCGTACTTCTGTTCGTACGCTTCTGCGTTCAGGCATTGTTCGAGGTCCGCGGGGTCGGCGGTCTCGATCTTGATCATCCAGCCCGCCTCGAACGGTGCGTCGTTGACCAATTCGGGCTGGTCCGTGAGGGCGGTGTTGATTTCAACGACTTTGCCGCTGACGCCGCTGTACAATTCACTTGTCGCCTTCACCGATTCAATCTCGCCGAAGACCTCGCCGGCTGTGATGACGCGACCTACATCGGGCAGATCCACGTAGGTCACGTCACTCAGTTGATCCGCAGCAAGTTGCGTAATGCCGATCGTGACGACCGGGCCATCTGCCTTCAACCACTCGTGCGATTCAAGATACTTACGATCCTTCGGGACCTGCGTGCTCATGATTGGTTGTCCTGAGTTCGAGTCTCTGTCGTCCTGATTACATGGCTGGTCGTGTCACTCACGCCTCGCGTTTATAAAACGGCATCGTCGTGCGCGTGGCCGAAATGAGCTTGCCTCGGAGGTCAAGCTGGAATGTGTCGTGTTTGGCCACCGCGCTATCGACGAGCGCCATAGCGATGCTCCGTTCCAGTGTCGGGCTCAAAGTCCCGCTGGTGACCATGCCGACGGTACGGCCATCCGTCAGGATCGGCGTTCCCTGACGCGCGATGCGACGGCCCTCGAGATTGAGTCCGATGAGCGTTTGCGGTGGGCCTTCGTTCTTGAATCGGCGCAGCACCTCGGCGCCGATGAAGTCCTTGTCGAGTGTGCAGCACCACGCCTGTCCGGCGGAGATTGAATCGATATCCTCCGACAGTTCATGGCCATACAGAGGCATTCCTGCCTCGAGGCGAAGTGTGTCCCGAGCACCGAGTCCGGCGGGCTGGATGGGCGAGCCTGCGTCGGCATCGAACAGGCGTGAGGCCAGCAGCCGGCCGGCGCCGGCCGGCACGATCATTTCGAAGCCGTCCTCGCCCGTGTACCCGGTTCGCGAACACACATACTCGATGCCCATGTAGGCGCCTGCTCGGCAGCGGTACCGCTTGATGTCCGAAATATCGAATGGCAGGAGTTGTCCGACTCTCTCGAGCGTCTGGGGCCCCTGGATCGCGACCATGACCGTGTCGGTCGTGTGGTCCTCCAGAGTTATGTCGCGACCCGCTGCATGCTGTTCGAGCCACGCCACGATTTTGTCCCGATTGGAGGCGTTACACACGAGAAGGAAACGGTTCTCGAGGCGTGATACGATGACATCGTCGAGAATTCCGCCGTCTTCCCGGCACACGTGGGTATATCGGGCTTGTTCAGGCGTCATCGAGGCGATGGCCCGGGTGCACACCTTGTCGAGAAGACCCTCGGCGTCCCGCCCACTGATGTAGAGCCGTCCCATGTGCGACACATCGAACAGCGTGCATCCTGTGCGCGTCGCGTGGTGCTCGGCAATGATGCTCGAGTAGGTCACGGGCATGGACCAGCCGGCGAAATCGACCATCTTTGCACCCAGCTCGATGTGGATATCGTACAGTGCAGTTCTTCGCATCGGGATCCCCGGTACATCTTTGGTTCGGTCTGAGAACACCGCACAGAGGGTGCCCGACAAAGCCGCATGGAGGGTCGAAACGCCTGTGCCAGGCCGCCACGCTGGCCTGTCTCGCGTTGCGTGCGCGTAAGCTACTGGGGGATCACAAGGCTGTCAACGACGACGCGTGTTCCGCGCCCGTCCCGCAGCCCGACCACGTTTCTTACGCGGCGGTCCACCACGTTTCGTGTTCTTACGCGTGGTCTTTTTCTTCCGCGGTCGCGAGGCCGTGGTGACCGGCGCCGAGGTGGATACTGTTTTTTCCCAGGTCAACTCGAGGCGTCGCAGGGCTACATCAACCCGTGCCAGTTTGGCTTCGACGACGTCTCCGAGCACGATCCGTTGTTTGCCGCGGACCGCCCTCATCGTCCATGCCTCACGATCGTATTCCCACTCTTTGCCGGGCAGCGTCTCGACCGGGATGAAGCCTTCTGTGAGCCACCGCTCGAGGTGAACGAACAGGCCCATGTCAGTCAAGCCGTTGACCACTCCGATGCAGGTCGATCCGAGGTGGTGCGCCTCTAGAAAACGCAGGACTCGGATTGAACGCAACTCGCGCTCGGCTTCTTCCGCACGGCGCTCCGTGTAGCTGCATTGTCTGCCGAGCTCGGACAGGTCGATTGCCGAGTCGAATGGCTCACCGGCGAGCGTTGCGGCCAGCTGGCGGTGAATGGTCAAATCCGGGTAGCGGCGTATGGGCGACGTGAAATGGCAGTAGTCGGTCGAGGCCAGGGCGAAGTGACCATCGAGAACGGGGGCGTACTCGGCACGTTTCATGCATTTGAGCACTGCCAGGTTCACACTGAACGATTGGGGCGTGTTGGCGATTTCGGCGAGCAGACGTTGCAGGTGAACGGGCTTCATCGATTCCGGCACATCGCGGCCCATGGCTCGTAGCTGGCTTGACAGAATCTCGCCACTGCCAGGTTCCGGTTGCGGGTGAACACGCCGCAAACACGAGACATCATGCTTTGCGAGATGCCGGGCAACGGCTTCGTTGGCTTCGATCATGAACATCTCGATGATGACATGCGAGAAGCTTTGATCCTCTGGTTGAATGTCGGTGACATAGCCGTCGTCATCTGTGATCAACGCGGGTGTCGGGAGAGTCAGTACGATCATGCCGTCGTCGATGCGTCGCTGTCTGATGCATCGGGCCAACCGTTCCATCTCCGCAATCAATTCGATCACGATCGGATCGAACCCGCCGGTCTTGCCCTCGATGATATGCGTGACCTCTTCGTAGGTCAGTCGCTTGTTCGAACGAATGATGCTGCGACCGAATTTCTCGTTGGAGACGCGCCCCTCGTCATCGATGCGCACGATCGCACTGAAGGTCAGACGATCAACTCCCTCCTGCAGGCTGCACACACCGTTTGATAGAACTTCCGGAATCATCGGTTCCACATGATCCGGAAAGTAGACACTGTTACCGCGCAAGCGGGCCTCGAGGTCGATTGCACCGTTCTCGTGGACGAAATGAGCGACGTCGGCGATATGAATGCCAAGTTGCCAGCCATGTTGGTCCCGCGTGACCGAGATGGCATCATCAAAGTCACGGGCCGTCTTGGGGTCGATGGTGATGGTCAGTTCGTCACGGAGGTCCAGGCGATCGGCTGCGGCCGCTTGTGGATCGAACCGTTCGACGAGCCGCCGGGCTTCATCGGCGCACGCATCGCTGAGGCCTTCGGGGATATCATGCTGGCGGATGATGCTCAACGTATCGACGGCCGGAACGCCCCGTTCACCGAGGATCTCGACGATGACACCCTCGGCGTCGTGAGTGTCGTCTGGAAAGGTGATGATTTGTACCACGACCTGGTCATTTTCTTGCGCCCCCGAAGCCGGTGCATCCGCGATATACAGTGGGGCGGGGAATTGCACGCCCTCCGGGCGGATGAGCCAGCTGCGGCCCTGGCGCTGAAGAGGGCCGACGAACTGTACACGGGCACGTTCCAAAACGTCGAGGACCCGTCCCTCAAACCGCGGGCGCCCACCGCGATGCCCCCGTTTGAGGGCCCGGACCAGGATCAAATCGCCGTCGAGTGCTCCGGCGTGCTTGCCGGGCGGGATGAATAGATCGTCGTGTTGCGCAGGGTGCTCTGGAATGCAGAAACCGAATCCGCGGACATGACGCTTGAACGTGCCGATGACATCGGAGCGTCCCGGTGCGACCACGAGATGATCCCTTGGAGTGATGAACAGGTGTCCGGATGAGACGAGCTCGTCGATCGCTACCCGGGCGGGCCGCCGACGGGCCGTCTGCGAGACGGCTGTAACAAGTTCATCCACCTGGAGTAGTGTTGGACTGCTTTCGATGGTTTCGAGGATCTGCCCGATGATGGGGGTTTTCATGCACAGAGATGATACGGCCAGTTCAGCGGGGGGGCAAACAATGTGGTTGCCCGGTCAGTTGGGCGATTTTATGATAGAAGATGAATATTCGGTAGTGCAGCCACTTCTATGAGTCAAGACGATCAGAAGCTCTTCAAGATGTTCTGCCAGGCCTGCGGGGCGGAGTTCGTATTCTCCGCCAGTGTTGCAGGGCGCAAGGCGCGGTGCCTGTCGTGCAAGCACGTGTTCCGTGTGCCGACCCTGGCCACCACTGATTCTCCGGCATCGCCCGTTGGCCCACCGGTGCTGCAGGTTGCGCCCCCCGACGAGCCCGGTCCACCCGTCGCCACCCCGGGCCCCAAACCAAAGCCCAAGTCTGTTGATGCACCCCGCCCGGCAGCGCCGCAACCCAAGCCACCGTCGGCCCCCGACGGTCGAACGGGTTCGGGTCCTGCACCGCGCAAACGCAGTCACTCAGTCCGTCTGCAACGCGAAGTGAAGACGCCTCCCGCTGGCGACCTGCTCGGCAATGATGACCTGCTGGGTGTTGCACCACCCGCGGCGCCACCACCGCCGATTCCAACAGGCGTCGATGACCCTTTGGAAAACCTGGCCAGCCTCGAGCGCCGCGTGGTCGAGGAGCCGGTTGCCGGTGCGAGTCATGATCAGGCTATCGGGGACCCAAGGATGTCTGCCGGGCAATCCGGCCCGCTGCTCGTACTCGAAGGGCTGATGTACCTCGCCCTCATTTTCGTTGCCGTTTTTCTGGCCGTGCGCTTCCTCGGGGTGGTTGCTGCTACATGGGTGCTCTTGCCAGTGGTTGCGGTTTTCGGTCGACGCCTCGTGTCGCGCGTGACCTTCATGATGACCATGGGCACCGTACGTCTTCGTTGACGGTTACTGCCCATCCGCGTCGGATGTCGGCGGGCCCGGCCTTTCGTCTTCTCGTTCCCGACGGTCACCGACCTCGTCCTCGACAACCAGCGGCGGTGGCGGTGGCGGATTACCGCTCAATACCGTTTCGATCTCCAGAGGGAACTCCCCGGGTATCAATCGGGCGATCAGCCGTGAAGGTCCCATGGCCATCGCTGAGGCACTGTGCATGTTCTCGGAGAATTTGTTGATGGCCGGTGAGTCTACCGACAGCAGGCAGATCGCACTGAACCCGCCGATGACCAGCCCTGAGCCCAATCCGACAAGCCCACCACCTATGCGCTCGACCCATAACGGAAAATCGACCTCGAGGTCGAGCGGGCTGACCACGACACGAATGATCCCGAAGCTGATTGCCCCGACTGCGAACAGCATTGTGGCGTGGCGATAGGACGAGTCCCATTCGAGGAGCCCGGCGAGGACCGGCCCGAAGCCTATGCCTGCGGCCGATGCGAGGACCACGGAGATACCCGTTTGTGCCGCGGGAAACAGGCCACTGTAGTAGTAGATGCGTGCCAGCAGCAGTCCCAAGCCAATACTGATGAGAATGGCCACCAATCAGCCCTCCTGGCACACGCGGTTGACTTCATCGAACGTCGTCACGCCTTCGCCGACGAGTTCCATTCCGTGGTCGTACATCGGTTGCATGCCCGCAGCTATTGCGGCATCACGCAACTCGCGAAGGGATGGGTCCGCGGACAGGCAGTCATCCACATCGCGATTGACGAAAAGCAGTTCTGAGATTCCGCGGCGGCCATAGAACCCGGTGTAGTGGCACCGTTCGCACCCCGAAGGCGTAAACACGTGCCGTGATTCGAGGCCATGGTTTCGACCCATGGCCCATTCTTCCTCAGACAGTTGAGCGGCCTGCTTGCAGTGTTCGCACAGGACACGCACCAGACGCTGCGAGAGCACGGCGGAAACGGCACCGGACAGTCGACGTGTGGGAATGCCCAGGTCACGCAGACGCATGATCGCTGCGCTGGAGTCGTTGCCATGTACGGTGGTCAATACGAGATGGCCCGTGTTTGAGGCTTGGATGGCCAACTCGGCGGTTGTCGTGTCTCGGACTTCGCCGACCAGGATGACATCGGGGTTCTGCCGCAGCATCGAGCGCAACGTCGTTGCGAAGGTGATGCTGGCTTTTTCGTTGACTTCGGTCTGGGTGGCATGCTCGAGTGGGTATTCGATGGGATCTTCGATCGTCACCAGATTCCTGGATTGTGGATCGAACTGGTTCAACAGAGCATACAACGTCGTGGTCTTACCGCTGCCAGTCGGTCCGCAGACCAGAATCATTCCGCTCTTCTTATTCAATTGCATCAGCATGCGATCGAGATCGGGCTGACGCATGCCGAGGTCCGTTACAGGTCGCAGTCCGATTCGTGGATCAAGCAGGCGAATCGCCGCCTTGGGGCCGCGTACGGTTCCGGTCGTCGAAATACGGCAGTTGAACGACACCTCCGCGCTCTTGACCATGAACGAACCGTCTTGTGGTCGGCGTCGTTCGGCGATGTCCATCTTGGCTGCGATCTTGAAACAGTTCAGGACGATGACTGCCAGCGCTTCAGACAGTTGATCCAGTTCGTGGAGAACCCCATCGATACGCGCGCGCACGGAATACAGTTGATCCGGGCGCGGATCGATGAGGAGATCCGAAGCGCGGTTATCGATCGACTCCTGCATGAGGTTTTTGGCCCGCAGCATGCCCTCGCCTTCCACGCCGCGCCGGCCGCCGAGACGGGGGTCGAGTTGCCCCACTGGCATACCGTCCGATGTGCACAACTCGAGTGCGGTATCCGCGAGAGGTTCCTCCTCTACGTCGAGCCTGAATACCCGCCGGAACCACCGCGTGACGGGACCTCCTTCGATCGAATCACGGTACTCGCGGGCGGCGCTCTCCTGTGCGGGGTAGCGGTACCGCATGAGCAGGACAGCCAGTCCCCAAGGGCCATTCAACAGAACAAGGAGGTTGCACCAGGGACGTTGGCGGACCGGAATGTTCGGGTGCCGTTGGCAGATTGCGACACAGAACAATGTGGCGATCCACCAGGCCGCGAAGAGCGCGAAACCGAAGGGATGGAAGAACGCATCAGCGTGTAGAGATTCACTCATCTAAGTGCTCCCTTTCATAATTGGGTGTAGGGTTCTCCGCGGCGCTTGTCGTGTTGGGCAAGGCGCGAGGAGGAGGCGATGCCTGACATCGTTGACGACGAGCAACACAGTCCAGGGCGGCAAGCGTCCGGAAAACCCTACAAAGAATTGTGAAATGGGGCACTAAGGGCACGGCAATCGAATCGAGTCAGACAGGTTCATTTGCACCTCTACTATGCAACGCGCACGATACGGCTGTCGAGCCACAAAATCATTCGCGGTCTCGAGTTTCATTATCGGACGGACCCGGCCGGGTTAGCCAGCTTGAAGGTGCCGATGGGTACAATAGCCGCACCCGGTTTGATGATTCAACACTCAAGTCATTATTTGGCAAAGCTTTATGTTTCATTAAGTATAAACTACCTAATTTAACATACGCCTTCAAGAAATCAATCGCTGACCGACGATAGATTCCTTGCCGAGGCATCAATGTTACCTAGATTAACATCAACTTGGCAAAGTCGGCCCTGCGAGGCCGCACCACGGGAACGGAAACCGACTGCTGGAGCGCAGCGGGTCAAGGCACGAAACGAGCGGATGGAGCTCTCGCAACAAGGGGCAGGAGGCCCGGCGAGCCACCCCCGGGGTGGCCCGATGGACTCGGGACCCATTTTCGCCGAAGAGGAGTCCGCCAGATATGGCCAAGTCGCGGTTGATCGAAGCGTATATGGAGAACCTGCTCGAAGGACGTCGCAAAGTATGTCGCGAGCTGGTGTGGAAAGAACTCGAGCATGGCGCCGATGCCGAAGGGCTGTACTACGACCTGTTGTGGCCGGCTATGGAACGCGTCGAACGCCTGTATCGCGATGACAGCATCGACACGGTTTGCGAGCACATGGCCACCCGGATCAACCGCCTGCTGGTCGACCAGGTTCAGCGTGATTTACCACGCCGCAATCCCAACGGCAAACGTATCGTCATCACGTGTGCGGATGGTCAGCCTGAAGAACTTGGTGCTGAGATGTACGCCGACCTGTTCGAGGCCAATGGCTGGGACGTGTACTTTGTTGGTGGTGGCGTACCCAAGGATGAAATCCTGGGCCTGGTCGGACGTGTGCGGCCCGAGATTCTTCTGGTGTATGGTGTGACGCCTCCGGGCGTTCCCGGTACCCGTCAAATGGTCGACCTCATCCGTGAGGTGGGGGCACATCCAACGATGAATATCATGGTTTCAGGTGGAGTATTCGATCGGGCTGAGGATCTGTGGAAAGAGATCAATGCCGACCTCTATGCGGGGACCGCAAAAGAGGCTCTGGACATCGCCGACAACGCCGACCCACGCACGCCGGATCTGCGCGTGCCGGGTACACCGAAGAAGCGCCGCCGCCGAAGGCGCCCGCCTCTGTTGATCGAGATGGAAGAAAGAAGAAAAGCGGCACAGCCCAATTAGGTTGGAGGTCGTTTTCGATACACGGTGGGCCAAGCGTTGCGGGCCCGCCAAACCGTGCATCCGTTGACGACTTCGAATCACGAAACAGCAAACGACGTTCATGGAGGAGCGTGGTTTGCTGTTTTTTTTGTGCCTGCTCAGCAGAATTCTAGCTCGTCTTGATCCCGCACTGATTGAGGAACAGCGCCATGACGGCGCCGCCGCTCTCGGTCATGAAGCTTTCCGGGTGGAACTGAATGCCCCATACTGGGCGCGTTGTATGCGTGATGGCCATGATCTCGCCGTCATCAGCCCAGGCGCAGGCCTGCAGAGTGTCGGGCAGCGTGGCTGGATCGATGGCCAGCGAATGATAGCGCGCGACGCGCATGGGGGTTGGGGCGGTCGCGAAGAGGCCGCTGCCATCATGGGTAATATCCGTGGTCTTGCCATGAACGATACGCCGGGCGGGGCCAATGGTGGCGCCGCAGGCTTGTGCGATGCACTGATGCCCGAGGCAAACACCGAGGAGTGGGATGCTGGAAGGGCATTGTTCTACGAGGTCGAGACTGATTCCTGCGTCGGCGGGGCGACCGGGGCCGGGGGAGATGATCACGCCGCGCGGGGTGGCGCGGAGGGCGTCCGTTACAGTCAGTTCGTTGTTGCGTTTCACGAGGATGCGAATGCGGCCCGCGAGCTCACGAATCAGGTGGACAAGGTTGTAGGTGAACGAATCGAAGTTGTCGATGATCAGTAGCTGTGCTGGTTCGGGCGACGGGGCCACGGCGTCACAACTGCCAGTTTCGCTCGATGAAGCTGGTGTCGAATTCACCCTTGCAGAAATCCGGGTGGTCCAGTACCTCGCGGAAGAACGGGATGGTCGTCTTGATGGGGCCGATTTCAAACTCGGCGAGGCACCGCGCTGCACACTGAATAGTCTGTTCTCGATCGGGTTGATGGATGATGAGTTTGCCGATCATCGAATCATATTGCGGAGAAATCACTGAACCGGCTGAGACGTGCGAGTCCCAGCGGACGCCGAGCCCGCCGGGCACGCTGAAGGTTTCGATACGGCCAGGGCACGGTCGGAAGCCCTTGTCCGGGTCCTCCGCGTTGATGCGAAACTCCATGACCGCGCCGATCGTCGGGATGTCTTTCTGTTTGAGGAGCAGGGGTTCACCGGCGGCGATGCGCAATTGCCACTTGATGAGATCCTGCCCGGTCAGCAGCTCGGTCACCGGGTGCTCGACCTGGATCCGTGTGTTGACCTCGATGAAATAGAAGTTCTTGTTGGCGTCGAGCAGGAATTCGACAGTTCCGGCGTTGTAGTAGCCTGCTTCTTTGCACAGCCGGACGGCCGCCTTGCATAATTCGGTGCGCGTTTTGGGATCGAGTGCCGGCGAAGGGGACTCTTCGAGCAGCTTCTGATAGCGCCGCTGCAGAGTACAGTCCCGCTCGTAGAGGTGCACGATTTGACCGTGTGTATCCGCCAGGACCTGAACCTCGACATGCCGCGGTTTCTCGATGAATTTCTCGAGGTAGATCGCTCCCGAACCAAAGGCCGCCTCGGCCTCCTGTCGCGCCTGCTTGAGTGAGGACATCAGATTGGCTTCGTTGTGCGCAATACGCATTCCGCGGCCACCACCGCCTGCTGAAGCCTTGATGATGACCGGGTAGCCGATGTCATGAGCAATCTTGACGGCTTCTTCATCGTCCTCCAGGGCGCCCTCGCTGCCTGGAACGATGTGGACTTTGGCGCGCTTGGCCAGTTTCTTGGCTTCGACCTTGTTACCCAATAGCCGCATGGATTCCGCGCTGGGGCCGACGAACGCGATTTTCGAGTCCAGGCATTGCTCGACGAAGCCGGCGTTCTCAGCAAGAAAGCCATAACCAGGATGAATGGCATCGACGTTATAGACCTCGGCGGCAGCGATCAGCCGATCACTCTTGAGGTAGCTCTGTCCAGGTGCCGCTGGGCCGATGCACACCGTGTGGTCTGCGAGTTTGAGATAAGATGCGTCGCGGTCCGCCTCGGAATAGGCGCACACGGTCTGGATACCCATCTCACGGCAGGCTCGGACGATGCGTAGCGCGATTTCGCCGCGATTGGCGATGAGGATTCTCGAAAACATCTTGGGCTTGTTTCGCTCACGGCCGCGGCTCAGAGCCGCGGTCGGTCGGGTTATGCGTCCAGCTTTGCCGCCGGACGCGGTGCGGCGTTGGGAGTGCCCCGCATTCTGTGAAGGGACGCTCATCGCGGCCGAACATAATACAATGGTTGGCCATACTCGACGGCTTCGGCATTGCCAACGGCCACCTTGGCAATGGTACCTTCCACTTCCGCTTTGATCTCATTGAAGACCTTCATGGCTTCGATGAGGCAAACCGTCGTGTCAGCGCTGACATCCGCGCCCACCTTGACGAAGGGCGGTGAATCAGGGTCAGCCGACGCATAGTAGGTGCCCACCATCGGTGACACGATCGGGACCAGCCCTTCCAGTTCATCGTGGACCGCAGGCGGCTCAGCTGCGGCGGGGGCAGCGATTGGTGCTTGGATCGTTTGCGGGGCCATGGCGACAGCAGGGGCCTGGGCGACCTGCCCTCCGCGGCGCAGCTCGATCTTGAGTTCGCCTTCCTGGTACTCGAGTTCAGTAATGTCGTTCTCGAGCATCATGCCCATCAGTTTCTGCAACTTGTCGAGATCGATATCAGACAAAGCGTTCTCCAGTCGCGGGAATACGGTTGGAATTCAATCCGATCGCACCACGAAAGTTACTTCACGGCAGTCTTGAGCGACTTATTCAACTTGGTGAGTACCTCATGACCGCTCGAGGTCACCAAGACGTCGTCTTCGATTCTAACCCCACCGATTCCCGGGAGATAGATCCCCGGCTCGATGGTGATCACCATGCCCGGTTCGAGGAGATCCTGAATGCCGGGACGAACGCGTGGAGCTTCGTGGATGTCCAGGCCCAGGCCGTGGCCCAGGCCATGATTGAATGCGTCTGCATAGCCGGCTGCCGTGATGTGTTCACGTGCGATGGAATCGATATCGCACATTCTCACACCCGGTCGGACTGCCTCGATGGCGGCCACTTGCGCCTCTAAAACTATTTGGTGCACGCGTTTAAGGCGCGGCGGGATTGTACCGAGGTAGACCATGCGGGTCAAGTCACTGCAGTAGTGACCACTGACTGCACCCCAGTCGATCAACACGGCACTGCCCCGACGAATAACCCGTTTGCCGGGATGGGCATGAGGCAGCGCTGCATTGCTTCCCGTGGCGACGATGGTTGGGAAGCTGGGGCCGAGCGCGCCGGCCCGCCGCATCTCGAATTCAAGGATGGCCGCCAGCTGAATTTCGGTCATGCCGGCCTTGAGCTGACGCCGGGCTGCCTTGAATGCCAGCTCAGCGATCCGGACGGCTTCTCGAATGTGCTTCAATTCCGCGCGATCCTTGATCAGCCGCAGGCCGTTCACGAGGGGCGGCGCGGGGACCAGACGCACGGGTCGAACGGCGCGCCGCATGCTATTGAGCAACTCAACAGACATCTGATCGGCCTGGAACGCAACGGTCCGCACTCGGCAACGCTTGATGCACTGTGCTGCGGTGGTCACCAGACCATTGCGTCGATTGTGCCGTGTGGCCCACGGGGCTTGCTGAGCGAACGCCACTTCGAAACGACCATCGGTCATGATGTGGACGTCGCGCGCGGTGATCAGGCAGGCTCCATCCTCGCCGTCAAAACCGGTCAGGTAAATCTGATCGACCCGGTTGGTAATGAAGTATGCACTGATACGCGCGCGGCGCATGGCCTGGCGACAGCGGTCGAGTCGTTGCTGAATGATTGACGAAGGGGTGGTGCGTGCCATAGCGCGGAATTCTACGGGCACGCGACTGGACTGCAAGACCCCGCGGTGGAGGCGGGGCTATTCCGCGCAATCGAAGGTCAAGCCGGCTGCAGTCGGGACCTGCCAGGGGTCGGCGTTGAGCGTTCCGGCCGTGTCGCCGCAGCCGATCCAGCCCTGCAAGCCCTTGAGGAGACCCTCGGAGTCTCCGGCTGCCAGTGCTGTCTCGATAGCGCCGGTTCCCGCAGCACCGGTCACCTGTCCCAGCAGCCGTTCACAGAGAACCACGAGGCTCTGGAGTTCGGCGGCAGTGCTCGGATCGCTGCTGAGTTCACTGACGGCGATGACATAGATGCCAAGCCGCAATGCGAGGGCCTGCGTCAATCGGGTGCGGTCCGGGCTGCTCAATGTCGTGAGGGGCAACGATTGCAGACGGTTAAAAGCCTGCAGCGCCGAGGCATCGGGGCCCGCGTCGCTGGAACTGCGGCCCGAGAGAATGTCAATGATGGCGACTGTTTGAATGTCGCGCGCCGTCGGAAAGTCGAGGGCGCTGTACAACCGTCCCAGGACGACGCTGTTGCGTTCGGCGATGGCCTGGTTCTTGAGGACCTCGACGACTTCACCGACACGCTCGGCAGGAATCGAAGGACTCAATCGACGTATGCCCGCTGCGCCCTTGAACCGGGCAGCGGGATCTCGACTCGTGATTGCGGCGAGGAACGCATCGAGCGTGCCGGCGTCCTCGAGGCCGGAGAGCGAGTCGAGGAGGATGTAGCCCAGCTTTCCGGGATTGCTCTGGAGGCGTTCGAGGCACAGTGATGCGCAGCGATCGACGTATGCGCTGCGGAACGTCGGGGTGTTCGTCGAGTCGTTGATGTCGTCGCGCAGTGCTTCGTTGAACCGTTCGAGAGCCTTGCCCTTGTTGTCGCGCAGATCATCGTCGAGGCGGGAAATCAACTGGTCGATCGCACTGTCCATGATCCGCAGTTCGGCGGTGGACAATTCGGTCTTGGCTCGGAGGTCGCTGAGCGCAGCCGATTGACCCTGGACGGGGCTCACCGCCAGGATGATCGTTGCAAACATGACCGGGCCAGCAAAAGGCCTGCAGAAATTCATCGCAAGACTCCGGAATCGGGAAGAGATCAGGATCTCCACAGGCACGGCTCGACGCAACAGACACGCAGGCGGCCGTGGCGATCTGACACCAGTTTTTGTTGCGGGCAATCTGATGCCGCGACCGGGCACCGATCAACTCTCCTCTCTTTATTATGCTGTACTTTGGTGCCGAGTCCAAGGAATGATTCGATGATCGTAAACCTTTGAATTACCGGGCGTTGCTTGACGACCGCGCACAGTGGGGCGTATATTCGGGTTGAACGAGCGCTCGGGGCCTCAACCATGAAAAACGGCATTCCTGCTCCCACTATCAAGCGTTTGAGCCTTTATTTGCGGCATTTGGATGCGTGTGCAGCGCGTGGCACACGGACGATCTCGAGCAAGCAACTGGGCGAGACCCTCAACCTCACAGATGCCCAGGTCCGCAAAGACCTCGCCTACTTTGGCCCTTTCGGGCATCCTGGTATCGGATACCGCGTGATCGATCTCATTCCGCGCATCCGCAGGATCCTGGGGACGGACAAGACCTGGCGCGTGCTGCTGGTTGGCGCGGGGAACCTCGGTCGGGCCCTGGCCGCCTATAAGGGGTTTGCCAAGAAGGGATTCGAACTCGAGGGGGTATTCGATGCAGCCGAGCAACTCGTCGGCCAGCCGGTGCCCGGGGTCGAGGGCCTGACCGTCCGGCACATCTCCGAGATGGCCCAACTCGAGCCCCACGGGGGGGCTAGACTGGGTATTCTCGCGGTCCCCGCAGCGCAGGCCCAGGCGGTGGCCAATGAGATGATTGCGGTGGGCATTCGGGGGATTCTCAACTTTGCCCCAATTGCCCTGAACCTCCCCGAGGGTGTCGCCGTCGTCGGAGTCGATCTCGCCGTTCACCTCGAGCAGCTGTCCTTCCTGGTCGGAGGGTTGTCGACCGATGAAGGGGTCGCTCAAGCCGGCTGACTTTTTGACGTCACATCTTGTGGCCCAACGATCACCTATCTATCATGAAACCAGGTTCGGCGAGTCGCCGATGGTCGCGCGTCGTGGCTGAGGTGGAAAGAAGCAACCACCAGTCATCCGTTTCAAGTGGACCATCCATTAAGAGGCTATAATTCATCGACACCGCACAGCGGGCCTTCTTACAATCGGTGATGGGTTCACTTCTGCGACGCCGACAATGGGGACACCAATGAAAGTCGGGGAGACCGGTTTGAAACGTGTTCTACTCGTACAGTCTCCGGGATCTGGAGACGATGTTCCAAGCGATGTGTTTTCGAACGATGCTTCGATCGAGACAGCACCATCCGTAGAACGAGCTCTACAGCTTGTACGTGAGTTCCATTTCGACCTCATCGCCTCCGACGTCTCCAACCTCGTTCCTCTCGAAAACGCTCTCAACATTCAACAAGCCAGTACGATGCTCGAGACCATCGGCCAATACGTGGCCGTGGTCGATCGTGCCGGTCACGTCGTGTGGTCGAACAAGGGCCGTGAAACGGTCGACGCCGAAGTGTGGGCTAAAGTGACGGCGTGGTTCGAGGAATTGTTCGAGTCCTTGGAGCAGGGTGCGGTCGACAGCAGTGCCCGCCATTTCCGCTTGTCGACGACGGGCGGACGATATTTCGAAGTCACCGCTGCGCCGATCGTGACCGCCGAAGCCGAGGTTCAGCAACTGGCCGTACTGTTGACCGACGTTACACGCACCCGACGAATGCAGCGCAAGATCAACGCGATCGATCTGGCCGGTCGTGTGCTCGTCCGGCTCGACGCCCAGGAGCTGGCCAAACTCGATGTGGGGCAGCGGCTCGATCTACTGGAAGAGAAAATAGTCCGGTTCATTCGCGAGCTGATGCACTTCAGCAATTTCGCAATCTGGATTCTCGACCGCAAGACCGGCCGTCTCGATCTGTTGCTCAATCACCACATGCCCGAACAGGCGTTGGAAGTCGAACTGTCAGCTTCGACTGAGGGCAACGGCATCGTCGGATACGTGGCATCGTCGGGACGCAGTTATATTTGTCCTGATGTTCAGAATGACCCCCGATACCTTCCGGGCATCGAACACGCTGGATCATCGTTGACCGTGCCATTGTTCCTCGACGATCAGGTTCTCGGTGTGCTCGATGTCGAGAGTACCAAGTTCGACGCTTTTACGGATGATGATCGGCAATTCGCCGAGATCTTCGGGCGCTACGTGGCGATCGCCATGAACACATTCGACCTGTTGGTCTCTGAACAGGTGACAACTACGGGAAAGCTCGCCAGTAACGTCCAGTGCGAGATTTCAGCACCGCTCAACGACATTCTGACTGATGCGACCAACCTCATGGAGGAGTACATCGGACACGATGATCTGCGCCACCGTTTGCAGGCAATTTGTGACAACGTCATGCGCGTAAAGGAGGGGGTCCAGTCCGTTGCCGAACCGACTGGCGGTTTACTCGGGCGGGCCAATCACGTCAAGGCCGATCCGCTGTTCGCCGGGCGGCGCGTGCTCATCGCTGACGATGAGCCGGCCATTCTCGAGACCATCAGTGAGGTCTTGACAAATTACGGGTGCATCGTCGAAACGGCCCGCGATGGCGCCGAGGCCGTCCGGATGATCGAGCAGCGGCAGTATGAGGTCGTGCTCAGTGACATCAAGATGCCGCACAAAACCGGATATGACGTTTTTGCTGCTGCGCGGCAGCGTCGTCCCGATTCTGCAGTTATCCTCATGACTGGATTCGGCTACGATCCCAATCACTCGATCGTTCGGGCCCACAAAGAGGGGCTCTCCGCCGTATTGTTCAAGCCGTTCAAGGTCGATCAACTGACCGGCGAGATTCGCACCGCGCTGCAGTCGCAGGTATCGTCCGGCTGATCCGGCCGGCAGCCCATCCATTTCATTGGCGCTTGTTTGCCCGGCGCCAGAAGCTGCTTACAATTCCGCTTTCGCCCCACGTCGGGGAGAGATCATTCACTGGAGGACCTCCGCATGGGCTTGTCACTTGCGGGACGCAATTTCGTATCCGTCGCTGATTTTTCCGCGGCTGAGATCACAACCGTTCTGGACCTGGCCGATGCGCTCAAGGCCGAAACGCATCGTGGCCAGACACATCACCGCCTGGCGGGGCACACGCTCGCCATGATCTTCCAGAAGCCTTCGCTCCGTACGCGCGTATCGTTCGAGACCGGGATGACCCAGTTGGGTGGACACGCGATCTATCTGGCACCGGCGGACATCAAGCTGGGCCAGCGCGAAACCACTGAAGACATCGGGATCGTGCTTGGGCGCTACGTCAACATCATCATGGCTCGCGTCTTCGGGCATGACGTCGTAGTTGATATGGCAGCCCATGCCGGCGTCCCCGTGATCAATGGGCTCTCGGACCTCGAGCACCCGTGCCAGATCATGGCCGACCTGCAGACCATTCGTGAACGGCGCGGACGCCTCGAAGGTCTGAATGCTGTATACGTCGGGGACGGAAATAATGTCGCCCACTCTCTGATGTTGGGCGCGGCCCGCGTGGGGATGAACATGGCAGTCGTCACACCGCCCGGATTCGAGCCGGATACCGCAGTGCTGGCGGCGTCGCGGGCGATTGGCGCGCAAACGGGGTCGAAGATCGAGGTCCTCAACGACCTCATGGCCGCGGCAGATCGAGCCGATGTGCTATACACGGACGTGTGGGCCAGCATGGGGCAGGAGGACGAAGCTGCTGCCCGCCGTGAGCAATTCATGGCCTACCAGTTGAACAGCCGGGTCGTGGGGGCTGCGTCCAAGGAGGTCGTCATACTCCACTGTCTGCCCGCACACTACGGCGAAGAGATCGATTATGAGACCTCGCGTTTGCCGAACTCGGCGATCTTTGATCAGGCCGAGAACCGACTGCATGCCCAGAAGGCTATCATGGTCGCCCTCACCGGCGCATAGGAAGATTAATAGTGTCCGCACCCCAACAACGAATCGTGGTCGCGCTCGGTGGTAACGCCATCACCCGCCCCGGGGGGGCTGGTGACATCGACGCTCAGTTCGCCCAGACTGCTGAGAGTACTGCTTATCTGGCCGATCTCATCGACGCCGGGCATCAGCTCATCATCACCCATGGAAACGGCCCGCAGGTTGGAGCGACCTTTCGTCGCGCTGAACTGGCTGCCAACGAAATCTACCCGCTGCCACTGGCGACCTGCGTCGCATCGACCCAGGGTGGGATGGGTTACATGATCGCCTGCTGCCTGCAGAATCACCTGGCGGTTCGCGGAGCCCCACGCACCGTGACCGCGATCGTGACCACAGTCGTTGTTGACTCCAATGACCCGGGTTTTTCCAATCCGACCAAGCCGATCGGACCGTATTACGACAATGTCGAAGCCAAGGCCAAAGCGCGCGACGGTTTTGTCCTGCGGCCCGTGTCGGGCGGCAAGTTCCGTCGCGTCGTTGCCTCGCCCAGGCCGCTGAGAATTCTCGAGAACGATGCCATTCGTCAGTTGATCGACAGCGGTCATGTCATCATTGCGTGCGGTGGGGGAGGGATTCCTGTCGTCGATCGTGCGGGTGTCGGATACGAAGGCGTGCCAGCGGTCGTGGATAAAGATCTGGCGTCTGCGTTGCTGGCCACGAACATGTCGGCTGCACGGTTGATCATCCTGACCGCTACTGAACGCGTATGCTTGAACTTCGAGAAGCCTGATCAACTCGACCTCGAGCACATGACCTTGCTCGAGGCCCGCAAGCATCTGGCAGACGGTCAGTTTCCAGCCGGGTCGATGGGCCCGAAGATCGAGGCGGCCATTCAATTCCTCGAGACCTCACGGGAACCTGATCCTGAAGTGCTGATTACCACTCCGGAACGTGTCATGGATGCACTGGCGGGCAACTCGGGAACACGCATTGTTGCAGGCTAGATTGTCCTTTGCGTTGGCTGCACAGCTCAACACCTGTCGAACCAGGTGCCTGCGCCAGGAGTCGTTGCTGGCCAACCCGCGTGCAATGCGTGTCGTGCGCAGAGCGGAGCGTCCAATGGCCATGGCCGGGCAGGTGGATCATATCGACCGTGACGACCGGGTATGAAGACGTGGCCACGCCCCGTATGCCGTAGTCAAAACGCCCGTAACACACCCAGTACCACACCCTGCACGGTTACTTCTTTCGCGTAGATCGGTTCGTAGGCGGCGTTGGCCGGTTGGAGCCGGATACGCGTTTTTTCTTTGTAGTAGCGTTTGAGAGTTGCATCCCCTTCATCGAGCAACGCGACGACGATCTCACCGTTGTGCGGGGTTGTACGGCTTTCGCAGATCACGAAGTCACCATCGCAGATCTGGTCTTCGATCATGCTGTCGCCGCGGACCCGGAGAACGAATGTGCCGTAACGCGACTCGAATAAACTGTCCAGCTCGAGCACATCGTTGTCGCCAACTGCTTCGATGGGCACGCCGGCCGCGATGCTCCCGGCAATTGGAAATGCCAGCGGGTTTTCGTCAGGTAGATCCACACGCGCCGTCAACTCCAAAGAGCGTGCCTTGTGTGGCAACCTCCGCAGAAGGCCTTTCCCGACGAGTGTTTCGACGTGTTCGAACACGGTGACCTTGGAGATCTTCATGCCGTCGGCCAGTTCCTGCATCGTCGGGGAGTACCCGCGAGCTTGCTGACAATCCCGGATGCGGGTCAGGATTTCGACTTGTCGCGGCGTCAAGCGGCGCCGAGCTTGAGATTCGCGTCGTTTGGTCATGATCAGGACCCTCCAGTCCTAGGGCAAGGCCGCTCTCCCCTCCGGAAAGCGCGACGTTGCGGTTTCTGGATGCCTTGCCGGCGTGGGTTGCAGCCAGGGCCACGAGGCGACGGGAGTCAATCGCCGCCGAAGGCATGCCGGCTTGCAGACAACGGATTGCGCAACGTGCACGCTGCGCGACGTGGGTAGCGAAACGCACCATCCACGCGGGCCATGCGTTGCGGGCGGCATCGCAGGCGTGAGCTGGCCAAGGACGGCTGTAGGATCCGCCCGGGCCCAAAATACAAAGTGGGAGTTCTTCATCGCACAACAGTGTGCCGTGTTCGGGTCGATTGTCGTTTGCCGTGCGGTCTTCCGCGCCTGGGGTCGATTGGGCCATTCGGCCTCCTTTCGTGCGGTCCCTATCCCAGTGCTGCGGCACGACCTGGCGCTGATTGCAACCCGCTGAAGGCATCCATTCCAATACCAGGTTAGCCATTTGTTAGGGCCTCCATTGTGCCCTAACATCGGCCGAACGTCAATCAGCGGGCGAGGAAAAATGGTGAATGGTTGAGCGTCCAACGGAAGACCATGATGGTCAGAGCCTTCCAACCCTGCGTGGGTTGACCGGTGAACGATGCCTTTCCATCATGCACGCATGCGAAGACCTCATATCGTCGTAACCGAACAGCTCTCGGATGATGCCCTCGCCCGATTGCGCGCCGTGGGGGTGGTGACCGCGCTCCAGTCATGCACCGACGACGCGGTCTTTGCGGCCGTGAGCGAATGCGCGGCTCTGGTCGTCAGGACGTACACACGGGTCACAGCGGAGCTGATGGCGGCCGCGCCGAACTTACGCGTCATTGGTCGTGCGGGTGTCGGCTTGGAGAACATCGATACCCGGGCCGCCGCGGATTGCGGGGTGACCGTGGTCTATTGCCCGGCGGCCGCAACGCAGGCGGTGGCCGAGTGGGTCATCGCCACGACCACGGCGCTGTCGCGACGGTTGATGCCCGCTCGTGACTTGATGATGGAAGGCCGCTTCTTCGACGGGCGCGGGGAGGCGGGCGGCCGACAATTGAGCGAGCTGACCTTCGGGATCATCGGTTGCGGGCGCATCGGTCAGCGGGTCGCAGCCATCGCCCATCAGGGATTCGGTTGTCCGATCCTCTATCACGACATTGATTCGCAGGCGCGCCCGGCCTGTTCGGCGACCCCGTTGAGCCTGGAAGAACTTTGCGCACGCGCCGACGTGATCACGCTGCATGTGCCCCTGACACCGGCGACGCGCAGGATGATCGATAGGCGGCAGCTGGCCCGGATGAAACCCGATGCGCTATTGGTCAACAGTTCTCGGGGGGCGGTCGTCGACGGCGCCGCCGTGGCTGCTGCCTTGACCGCCGGGACGCTCGGTGGATGCGCCCTTGACGTGTTCGAGCCGGAACCCCTGCCGGCCGACCATCCGCTCATGAGCGCGCCGAACTGCCTGCTCACACCGCACATCGGTGCGCGGACGGCCGCGGCCCAGGTGGGCATGAACGAAGTGGTCGCCGATGTCATCGCTGTCCTGGCGGGCCGTGAACCGCAGTTTCCGTGGCGTGAACCGACGGAATGACGCCGCTGTTTTCGAGCACGGTCGGACTGATTCGTGGGCGGGCGCCGGGCAACCGGTCAGGGCATGGAACGGACACCGTGTCGCGCCTAGAATATCCGCATGAGCGACAAATCCATGCTTCGCAATCTGTTGGTGCTGATGTCGTGCGTCCTCCTGACGTCAGGTGCCGGGTGCGGCGGTGGGGTTGCCCCGCCGGCCGGCGATGATGAAACTCCGACCGGCGGTGGCTCCGGGAGTGGAACGGGCGGCTCTGGCGGCGGGACACCGACCGGTGGCGGCGGGAGTGGGGGATCCGGCGGTTCAGGCGGTGCGGTGCCGTTCAGTGCGATGATTACGGTGCGCCCCGACGTCTTCAGCCTCTTCGAGGGCGATCTCGTGCGTTTGGGCACCACCGTTGAAGGTGCGCGCGGCGAGGTCGACTATCAGTGGTCGGTTGCACCGGCCCATGTCGCCGAACTCGAGGATCCCATGGGCGCAGCGCCGCTTCTGACTGCCCTGGCCGCAGGATCTGTGACGGTCACGCTTGTTGCGACGGATCTGGCAACATCACAGCAGCTGATGGATCAGCGGACACTGCGCGTGGAAACCAACGAGATCGCGGCGCCGGATGACGCGCTGGTTCGGGCGTGCTCGATGGTCACGTGCGAGTTGCAGGTTTTTCAGGTGGGGTCGATTATCGAGTTGATTCCCGAGATCAGTGGTACGCAGCCGGTCTCCATCGAGTGGATCGCCGATCCGGACAATGTCCTCGCCGCCGATCAGGTTCAGCTGACCCACCTCGAAGAGGGCATGGCAACTATTCGGATTCCGGACTTGTTCCTCTTCCCGTACGAACTGCGCTTCAGTGTCGTGGCCACCTATGAGAACGGCAGCACGCTGTCGGATGTCATGCTCATCCGTAAGCTGTAGGACATCCGAGGGGTGTGCACCGCGTCCACCATGGGCGACCGTGTGAGGGGCCTCGGATTCGGGAGCGTATTGACCGGGCCCCGTGCGAGGGGACGCCATCTCCCGGACGGGCTACAATGGTGTCCATGACAGGCCTGTATGTCCATGTTCCGTTTTGCGATACCAAGTGCGGTTATTGCGATTTCTATTCCATCCCGCTGGGCGATCGGCAGACCACGCCACTCGTGAGAGCATTGGTCGATGAACTCGATCATCGCGCTGCCGGAATCGAGCGTTTCGAAACCATTTTCGTCGGCGGCGGCACCCCGACCGTTCTGCCGCTGGATGATCTGCGTACGCTGTTTCAGCGGCTTGCGCACTGTGCACAGGGAGCCCCCGAGTTCACGGTCGAGGCCAACCCTGCAACAGTCGATGACGAGAAGATTGCAATTCTCGTCGGCAGTGGTGTGCGGCGGATGTCGTTCGGTGGGCAATCACTCAACCGTCACGATCTCCATGTGCTCGAACGCCTGCATGATCCGGACGACATCGCACCGAGCCTGCGGGTCGCGCGTGACGGCGGCGTCGAAGAGATCAATCTCGACCTGATCTTCGGCATTCCCGGCCAGACGCTGGCCAGCTGGAAAGACACCCTGCGCCGCGCAGTCGATTTTGAAACCGATCACCTGTCATGTTACGGATTGATGTACGAGCCGGAGACGCCGTTGACTGCCCGGCTCGAGAGTGGCGCGATCCATCGTTGCGACAACGAGCTCGAGGCCGACATGTATTTGTGGACGGTCGATTATCTTTCCACCAACGGATTCGAGCAGTATGAGATCAGCAACTTTGCCCGGCCGGGCATGGCCTGCCGGCACAACCTGGTGTATTGGCACAATCATGCCTACCTGGGTATCGGGCCTTCGGCGGCCAGCTATCTCAGTGGCGAACGCTGCCGCAATGTCGCGCACATCGACACCTACGTCGCGGACATCAATTCTCAGGGGGAGGCCACGCGCGATCACGAGCGACTCGAGGGCGCAGCCCGCGGTGGTGAGACAGCCATGCTGCAGTTGCGTATGAATCGCGGCATTGACGTGGAGCTGTTCAAGACCCTCGTCGGCCTTGATCCGCGGACTCTGTACCGCAACCAGATCTCCCGTTTCACGGGAGAAGGGCTGCTCGAGTCTTCGGGGGAGTACATCAGGTTGACGCCCGCAGGAATGCTGGTTGCGGATCGCGTCATCCGTGAGTTCATCGCGTGAGGAGAATCGCCTGGAGCCCGGCAGCGATTACTTGCCGGTGGCCAACTCCGGCTCGAGGTGGGCCGGTGTGTCGACTTCGACACCCATCAGCTCGAGTCGGTCAGCGATGTACATCCGTGTCGGGTCCAGGCGGTAGGCAGTTTGCAGGTGCTCGACCCCATCCGAGCGGCGGTCGAGCGTCAGGTAGAACATGCCCAGCGCCCAGTGGGCGGTAGGATTGGTCGGTTCCATGGCGACAGCCTGGCGATAACACAGCAGCGCCTGATCTGCATCGCCGCGCTCCGCGTATTCGCGGGCCAGGAACAACTGCTGGGCTGCCGAGGGGCCGACGATTTCGCTGGCCCAGCGCGCCGATTCCAACGCTTCATCGGAATCGCCGCGGACTTCGAGCGCATGGTTCATGCCGCGCAGGGCGGTGGGCATGCCGGGAAAAGACCGCAGAGCCCGCTTGTAACAGGCGATGGCGCGATCCAGCTCACGCAGTTCCGCGCGGTCATCCTGCCGAGCGCCGGCTTCTTCAGCCAGCGCCATGTGACACTGGGCCATGTCGCAGAGATTCCAGCTGTGCTCGGGGACCATGTTCCGGGCTGTCCGCAGCTGATACAACGCCGCGTTGTAGCGCCCTTCGGCCATGAGTTTCTGGCCTTCCGAGCGATATTGCTTGAAACTGGGGGCACAACCTGCGACCAGCAGGGCGGTCGCAGCACACGAGATGATCCCGGGGTATGAACGCAACATGGCATCGACTCCATTCGATCGAGATACGAATCCATCCTCGACGCGGTTTGTCATCCTGCACCACATCGGTCATGGCCGCGAACATTGGGATGTGATGTTCGAACATCACGGAACTCTGGCCACCTGGAAAGTATACCACGATCCCACTCGAGCGGCGACCGTGCAATCGGCTTTTCGCATTGGGGACCATCGGGTGGCGTATCTGACATACGAGGGGCCAGTGTCTTCAGGCCGCGGCGTCGTGACGCGTGTGTGCAACGGAACCTACCGGGTGGTCGTGCAAAACTCACAGCTCTGGCACCTGCAGTTGTCGGCGTCCGAGATCGTGAGCGCGGTCACTCTGACCCACGTTGCGGCGGACCGCTGGTCCCTGGAGTGTACCTGAGACGCCGCCGAGCGCACACTCTTTTTGAGCAGGGACGCACGAACCCCACTGCGTTATGATGTTCTGCTGCACTGACCATGGATGGTTCAACTAATCCAGTTCTGCGTTCTTCCGCGACCGCGTCGCCGTACCGCACGGCCGAGCCTCACGCGATTTACGCCTGTCTGATCAACCATGACTGGCCGGTCACCGGCCGGGCAGCGATCGTGTGTGCCCGGGTTCTGGCCGACCATCAATTGGTCATGGCCGCGTACTGGGTGGACCGGTGGGCCATGGGCTTGAAGGATGCCTGGGGGCACGTGACGATCGCTTCCGATGCATTCGAGCGCCTGAGCGTCGAGATGCGTGAAAACCTGGGACTGGTCCCGGCCGAGCTGGATACCGCGCGGCACCTCGTGCACGGTGGCGTTGGCCTGGCCAGCGAGTTGGGATTCCAATTGCCCATGCGCCACGCACGCTGGCTCGGCGTCATCGGCATGCTGCCAGCGGGCACGCGCCCGCGGCGGACACTGTTCTTGCGCCGCGGCCGGGTGTGCTTGCGCTGCACCCGGCGCGAGTTGGATGAGCGCCTGCTGCACGTGGCTCCGGACGCGTTTCTGGCGCGGAGCGATGTCACGTTCGAAGAACTCCCGCCTGGCGCGGGGCTCTACGACGGTCACGCGGACATGCTGGGCCAGGCGGTGACGCAGCTCGAGGGCCTGTTTCTCAGTCGGGCACGGGAATGGTGCACCACGCGCAAGATCCCGTTCGACGAATACATGCCTGCCGTGCTGAGTGCCATGACCGAAGTCCTCGTTCAGACCACCCAGGCCGAGCGGGTCGCCGGGTCGACCATCGAGTTGAGGCAGCGCATGAAGGCGTTTTTTGCGGCCACTCACACCCATGTTCGTCGTCAGAAAATCCATGTGGCCTGGGAGCGGTTCGAGGCCTTCCGCAAGGACAGTCAGATCGATGACCAGTTCCTGGCGGCGCTGAATCTGAAATAGGACCGGCGGCTGCACGTGCGTCCGGGGAAGCTGTTTCTCGGCATCGGCCGGTGGGCCCGTCGATTTGACTCACTCCCGTTCAACCACTTGAATAACCGTTATGACGATCAAGACGCTCATTGGACTTGAAATCCACGTGCAGTTGGCAACAGCAACAAAGATGTTCTGTCGCTGTGGCGTTGAATTCGGGGCGGCACCCAATTCGCGAACGTGCCCGGTGTGTCTCGGCTTACCCGGCGCCTTGCCGGTCATTAATCGTGACGCTGTTGTGCTGGCAGCCAGGACAGGTATGGCCCTGGGGTGTTCCATTGCGTCGTTTACCAAGTGGGACCGCAAGAGCTACTACTACCCTGACCTGCCGAAGAACTACCAGATCAGTCAATACGATCTTCCCGTTGCGGGCGAGGGAACGTTCGAATTCGAGGTCGCGGGGACGATCCACCGATTGGGTATCATCCGCGCCCATCTCGAAGAAGACGCCGGCAAGAATCAGCACGACAGCCCCGCCGGGACGCAGGTTGACTTGAATCGCGCGGGCACACCGCTGCTCGAAATCGTGACTCGGCCTGACCTGGCGAGTGCAGAGGAGGCCTATGCATTCTGCACACAGCTGCAGCACCTCGTGACGTTCCTCGGTGTCAGCGAAGCCAGCATGCAGAAAGGCCAGATGCGTTTCGAGCCCAATGTGAATCTGCTGATTACACACGATGGGGTCGAGTACCCCACGCCCATTTGCGAGATCAAGAATCTCAACAGCTTCAAGGCCGTGCGTGACGCGATCGATTTCGAAGTCGAGCGCCACCGAGCGACCTGGGAGCAGGACCACGATTATACGCTGGTCAACTGCGGGCGCGAGAACCGCGGGTGGGACGATGATCGCGGGGTCACCGTTTACCAGCGCGGCAAGGAAGAAGCCCACGACTATCGCTATTTCCCCGATCCCGACCTCGTTCCGATCACGTTCGACGAAGCGGAGTTGGCGGAGATTCGAACGACGATCCCGGAATTGCCACTCGCACGACGTCAGCGCCTGGTTGAAACGTGTCAGCTCGGAGTCGATGACGCATGGCAGATCATTGCCGATCGCTCGACCGCAGACCTGTTCGATGCGGCGCTGGCGGCCGGAGCCGATGCCCGCACGCTCGGTAAGCATTTCATCAGTTTCTGGTCGAAGCATGCCAACGCCGCGGGCCAGGCGGTTGGTGATCTTGGAGTGTCGCCAGCGCACATGGCCGAGTTGGTCAACATGACATCGGCGGGCCGCATCAACGCAACCGCAGCAGCGAAGTTGTCCAGCAAGATGCTCGAGACGGGCACCGCGCCAGGCCAACTCGTCAGCGACCTCGGACTCGAACAAATTCAGGATACCGCCGCGATCGAGGCACTGGTCGACGAGGCCATCGCGGGGAATCCCAAAGCGGTTGCGATCGTGAATGAGCGCGGCAAGAAATGGGAGAAATCGGTCGGGTTTCTGCAGGGGCAGGTCATGCAGAAGTCACGGGGTTCGGCCGCTCCCCAAATCGTACGCCGGATCCTGGAGCAGAAGCTTGGGCTCTAATTAACCGGACTGCGGTTGGTGTGTCTTCACGGGCTGGCCACCTCGAAACTGCGTTTCCGCATCGTACTGCATCACGGCGCGGCTCAGGATTTCCCAACATCATTAACGGACAGAGGTTGCGCCGCCCATTCTCGAGGCGTTTTCCGCGGTGATTCTTTGCGGGCCATGGGCATCAAGCTATACTGAACGTCCGTGTCAGCGCGACCCTGGGGGACCGGGGTTATGGCACCGGTGGGTACCATGGCTTGCGGCAGGGAGGTCGCTCTCACGCGACAGTTTTCATTGCGCTGACGTCCATCACACGCGTCTGATAGATGTAAACGACCGAAGCAATCCTGCAGGGGTTTGAGCATGGGCTGTCGCTGTATCTGTTTCATCGTAGTGCTGTCGTGTGTTGCGAGTATCGACCACGCGTCAGCACAGCACCGTCGGGCGAAAGCCCCGGCGCGGACCGTTCAGAAGAAGGCCCCCGGCGCACACGCCGGGCGCCCGCGCGTGGGCGCGCCTGATCCCGATGTGACCACTGGCCTGCCTCTCGGTTGTGTTGGTGCGACAGGTGACTGTTGTGTGCCCCATGGCGGGCTGGGATGCATCAACCCGGATTGCTGCGACGCCGTGTGTTCGGACGATCCGTTCTGTTGCGAAACCAAGTGGGACAAATTCTGCGTCTCGGCAGCGGCCGAGCTGTGCACCTGTTCCGTTGACAACGACTTGTGTACCGAGCCATTTCAGGCGTTCGATGGCATCACTTCGTTTACCACGGTCGGTGCCAGCACGGATGGCCCCGGGCATGAGGCATGCAATTTCTTCAGCGACAACCAGGTCAGCCAGGATGTGTGGTACCAGTATTCGGCGACCTGTACCGGAGACCTGACCGTTACAACCTGCGAGCAACTCGGGGGCGGAGCCAACTATGATACGCGGTTGGCGATGTACGACGGTTGCATTTTCGACCCCTGTCCCGGTGGCGAACTGCTGGGGTGTAACGATGACGATCCGGATTTTCCTTGTGGTCAACCAGCGGGTGGATTCCACAGCACGCTGGTCGTGCCGGTCACGGAGGGCAATTGCTACATCATCAGGATCGGCGGCTTCGATCTCGATTCAGGAACGGGCGATTTGAACGTGACCTGTACCCCCGATATTCCCACCTGCACAGGCGCCACGGGGGCCTGCGACGAACCCAATGGGACCCCCGGCTGTTCAAATTCGGTGTGCTGCACAGCGGTGTGTGAGACGATGCCGCAGTGTTGCGCAGACACGTGGACACAAGCGTGCGTGGACCAGGCTCGAGCGACGCCGCAATGCGGAATCGTCGACAACGATTTGTGTATCGACGCTGTGCAGGTGAGCGACGGCAGCATTCCATTCAATACAATCGGTGCGACCACGGATGGGGTCGAGCTGCCCGTCGAGTGCGACAAGGGTTTTGGCACGCAACTCGGTCGCGATGTGTGGTTCGAATACGCCGCGCCGGGGCCTGGCTTGCTCACTGCATCAACTTGCGCTGACGCCACGTTCGACACCCGACTGGCAATCTATGACGGATGTGACTGTCCGGCGACCAACAAGCGGCTGATCGGCTGCGACGATGATGGTTGCGTCGAAGTCGAGCCCGGTTCGGTGCGTTCGCGCGTGACGGTGCCCATCGAGAGTGACGGTTGCTATCTCATTCGCATCGGCGGTTACGATGAGGACTCCGGGACCGGCGCGCTGGAATTGTCTTCGACCGTCGATGTTGATTGCCCGGCTGGGCCGGTCACATGGATCGAGCCTGCCGATGGGGTCATCGATGCCCGCCAGCCGCATCCGACGAACAGCCTCGATCCACCGCAGGGGATCCAGGAATTGCGCGTGGCTGCACCAGCCGCTGCGCAGGTGACCTGCTGGACGCTGTGTGAATCTTCTCCCGGCGGGGGAGACAACGGCATCGACGACGTGCTGATCAATGGTGACGGGACCTACACGTTGGTGCTCCAGAGACCGTTGACGCCCGGTGCGGTGACCGAGGTCAGCTACAACGGCGGCTCTGCCGGGCGGTTTATTTTCCATCCGGGCAACACGGACGGCGATTCGTCCGCATCGGCCCTCGACATTCTGAGCCTGGTCGACTTCATCAATGGCATCGGGACGTCGCCGTGGGGCGCGTACAGCGAGGACATCGATCACAGTGGTTTGGTGACTCCGGCCGATCTGCTGGCCCTGATCGACTTGCTCAACGGCGCGGACACCCAGGATGCGTGGCTGAATTCGAAGTTGCCTGCCGGCCCATGTCAGTAGATCGCGCATGATTTGCGCGATTGTGTGATGTGACGCGCGTGTTGGGCGGATTTCCGCCAGCACAGCGGGCGTCGCGTCCGAGTTAATGCTAGGGCGTTGCCACGACCTGCGGTTGACCGCTGGGCCGGCAGCGTCGAACGGCTGCGATATTCTCTGGCGGAGCCAGGGCGATCGCGGTGGTCGTGCTTCATTCATCACTGATGCCTTTGCGGTGCCCGGGCGGGATGGAATCGCTCGAGTACCGTCCTGACAGGAGTGGGCCGATGCCGCCGAGAGCCTACTGGAAGGGACAGGTCAAGCTGTCCCTCGTCGCATTTCCAGTTCGGTTGTACAACGCCATCAGCTCATCGAGCAGGGTGGCCCTCAATCAGCTCCATGCGGAGTGCAACAGCCGAATCAAGAGCAAGACGACGTGTCCAATTCATGGTGAGATACCCCGTAGCGACCTGGTCAAGGGCTACGAATTCGAAAAGGGCAAGTACGTCGTGATCGACGATGCCGACCTCGAGCGCATCAAGCTCGAATCCAACCGCACGCTGGAATTGCTGCAATTCATCGATGCCGATGAGCTGCAACCCAAGCTCCTCAATACACCTTACTACGTGGCTCCGGATGGTGCTCTGGGAGAAGAGGCGTTTGCCGTTATCCGCGAAGCCCTGCAGCGCACCAACAAAGTTGGTATTGGTCGTGTGATTCTGTCGAATCGCGAACATGTCTTCGCCCTGCAGCCCGAGGATCGCGGGTTCTGCATGACGACCCTGCGTTACGCCCAGGAAATCAAGAGTTCGACATCGTACTTCGAAGAGATTGGCAAGCACGAGATCGACGATGACCAGTTGTCCCTTGCCGAGGAGTTGATCCGCAAGCACAGTGCCGTGTTCGAGCCTGAGCAGTTCAAGGATCGCTACCGCGACGGCCTGATGGAGGTCATCAAGGCCAAGATCGAAGGTGCCGAGCCCGTGGTCGAACAGCAGGCCGAAGCCGGCAAGGTGATCAACCTCATGGATGCTCTGAAGCAAAGCGTCAAGGCCAAACCCGGCAAGAAGCCCCCGGCATCGAGCGTCAAGACGACGCGTGCCAAGAAGAAATCCAAAGGAGCGGGTTGATGCGCCCGTTCCGGGCCTCGAGAATACTGATTCGACCATGACCCTTCCGAACAAGATTGGACCGATGCTGGCACAGATCGCCGACGGTCCGTTCGACGATCCGGCATTCAGTTACGAGATCAAATGGGACGGCACGCGCTCGATTGCCTTCATCGAGAGGGGGCAGGTGCGTATGCACAACCGACGGTTCTTCGACATCGGAGCGCGTTATCCCGAACTCGAAGCGTTGCGCGGTATCCCTGACGGGACAGTCCTTGACGGCGAGATCGTCGTCCTCGAGGACGGCCGTCCCAGCTTCACCAAGATCATGCAACGCGATCATCAGAGCAATCCGGAACGAATTGCCATGCTCTCTGCGCGCTTGCCGGTGACCATGATGGTTTTCGATGTACTGTACGCGGCGGGACGCGACATGATGCGTGAGCCGCTCGAGGCCCGTCGCGGGGCACTCGCCGAGGTCCTCGCCGACCTCGATGCCCCTCAGATCGTGATGACGGACCATATTGTCGAACACGGTACGGCCTACTTTGCCGCGGCTGAGCAGCATGGGCTCGAAGGGATCATAGCCAAGCGTCTGAGGAGCCCATATACTCCGGATAAGCGGTCGTCCGACTGGCTGAAGATCAAAGTCGCCAGGACGATTCATCTGGATATCATTGGTTACGTACCCCGGACCCCGACGGGGCCGGTCAGCGCGATTCTGGTGGCCAGCCGTGAGGGCGACGACCTGGTTCTGCTGGGTAAGGTCGGCAGCGGGTTCAACGAAGAGGGCCGTCAAGCGTTGTTCGAAGCACTCAGCGCCGCGCCGCCTCTGGTCGATCCGCCGGCGGGCGGGCCGGGGGATGCGGTCTGGTGTGCGTGCGGCCTGCGTTGTGCTGTCCGCTACCTTGAACGAACAGCAGCCGGTCAGTTGCGGGCCCCGGTGTTCGTGGGGATCGTGGAGTCTTGATCACGGATGGTCACTGTGGCAGTCCAACACGCCTCAAGTTCTCTCAACAACACGCGCGTGTCGTTCACAGGCAAGCTTGCGTTCATGTCCCAGCGCGAGGCATTCGATGTCGTCCGCGCTGCAGGGGGCACTCCGACTCATACCCTATCCCGAAGAACAGGCATGCTGGTCATCGGGATGTACGGGTGGCCACTCTTGCCGGATGGCCAGGTCAGCAGCAAACTGCGCATGGCCGAATCACTCCGCCGCCAGGGCCACGACATAGCACTGGTTTCAGAGGCCGCTTTCCTTGAACGCGTGGGATTGCGTCAGGCCGCGCCCGAGGGCGAGAAGTCATACTCGCGCACACAGATTTGCGCCCTGCTGGACATCGACAGCGAGGTCCTGGCGCGCTGGGAGCAACTGAGCCTGGTCCAGTCCGACGACGGGCGTTTCGATTTTCAGGACGTCGTTTCCCTGCGGACCGTCGCCGACCTCATGGCTCGGGGCGTGCGCCCCGAAACGATCAACCGCAGCCTGAACGGCCTGGCCGCGGTCCTGCCTGGGACGGACCGCCCATTGGCCCAGCTCAAGATCGTGGAAGACAGCCCTCACACGCTGCTCGCCGAGCTCGAGGATGCCCTCATGGCGGCTGATGGTCAGCTGTTGCTCAACTTCGACAGGCCACGGTCTGAGGATGCGGTGTTGACCGTCGAGCCCACGGAGCACGATGCCACAGCGTGGTTCGAGTACGGTCAAATATGCGAGGAAGATCAGCGCTACGCTGAGGCCGCAGAAGCCTACGGTCAGGCCATCGCACTGAAGAACTGCTTTCCCGAAGCCCATTTCAACCTCGGCAACGTGGTTCGCGCGACCGGCAGCCTGGACACCGCCTTGATGATGTATCGCGCTGCGGTCGATCAGGATGAAACGCTGGCCTGCGGGTGGTACAACATCGCCGATATTTACCAGGAGCAGGGCAGGGTCGATGAGGCCATCACCGCGCTGTCCCATGCCCTGGAAGTTGCCCCGGATTACCACGACGCCCACTTCAACCTGGCACGATGCTACGAACAGGTGGGCGACGCATCGGCCGCCGCCCGTCACTGGCAGGCCTATCTGAGTCTCGATGCCGACAGCCAGTGGGCCATGATTGCCCGCAGCCATCTCCTCGGTCTCGAGTCCGTCTGATCCTTCCGATCACCAGGCGCCCCTTCGCGTTCAAGCCCGTGTCCTGGTTTTTCCGACAATCCAATCGGGGAGAGCGTTTGCGCACGCTGTGCGCTCCAACCGGAGTACTCGATATGCGTCAGTCCATGCGTCGCTGGCCACTGGCCGGCCTGATCATCGCCGCAGGTTGCTTGCCCTCGACGCCCATCGAGCAGGAGGGAGATCCCGCGGAGTGCACGGGCTTCAATGCCTGTCTGCTGGACGAGGACCCGAGGGCGCCATTTCAGATCCGCTACAGCCTGCGGCTGCAGGACGTGTCGGGGCAGGCCATCAAGGATGGCGTGACCCGCGACAGTTTCCGCATCTTCGAGGATGAGGAACCACTCGATCTTGCGGAGACGAGTCAGTTCCTTACCGAAGGTGACAACCTGCCCTTGAAGATCGTCCTGTTGCTCGATTACACGCAGTCCATGGTCGCGGCCGACGCCTTGCAGTCAATGATCGATGCGGCGCGGTTCTTCATCGATCCGACACCGCTTCGTCCGCGCCAGGATCTGTTCGGTTTAATGACCTATCACTCGACGCAGTCCCGTTTGCTCGTGGTCGATGAACGCCAGCCGGATCCGGCGGACGATTTTTGCGGTTACTGTTCCGGCTTCCAGGGCCTCGGCGCCAGCTTCAGCGTATTGCTCGATCCACAGCGCTTGAAATGCTCATTTGAGCGGTGCGGCGTTCCTGTGGACGAGCTTGCTGCGGATGAAGATGAACGGCTCATGCATTCACCCGACGAGGTGCGCGAGGCGTTCAATTGCATCGAGCGCCTGCAATCTGATGATGAAGATGCGCTGCCCTGGCCAGCGCTGGATCACGCGATCACCCTGCTCAATGATCCCGCAGGTTCTCCCGGGGGGTACCGGGCGATCGTGTTCGTCGGTGAGGGCTGCAGCGAAGTGGATTGCGGTGCGGAGATTACCCCGCTGGTCCAACGGGCCACGCAACGCACGCCCACGACCCATGTGTATGTGATTGCACCGGAGGGCGCGCGCAATCCCAACGCTCTGGCCCGGCTGGCGGCGGACACGGGCGGCAGATTCTTGAGGATTGGTGACATCATCGATGATGATCCGCTGGATTGGCGTGGAGCGTTCAGTCGTGTGGCGCTCGATCTGCAGCGGCAGCACCTACCGCTCAAGGTCATGGTCGTGCTCGACAGTTCTGCGACGGCTATTCGTTCGGGTACTCGGCGCGCTGCATTGGATGCAGCCAGTGAGTTCGTTGCCCCGTCGTTGTACAACGCCACGCATCGCATCGGCGTGGTCGAGTTTCACGACCGTACTCCGGTTGACCAGGGCTACGGTACGGTCATCGGCCTGACTCAAACGGATTGTGTTGGCAAACGGGAACTGGTCGACAGCATTCCCGAAGTCGGCGAGTTGGAATCAGGTCAAACCCGTTTGTGGGATGCCATGACCGTTGCCCTGTCGATGTTGACCGCCGATGAGGCACCGGGCGAGCGTCGTCTCGTCGTGTTTCTGACAGATGGAAACGATACGTCGAGTCAGCGATCGATCGACGATATCATGAAAGCCTCCCTGGTCGAAGGCCAGCCCAACATATCGTTCTATCCAATCGGCTTTGGAGACGTGACACCGGAGAACGAGAAGAAATTACGTCGGATGGCAGACGTCACTAATGGCGCCTACGCGACAGCGGCTACCGCCGCCGATCTGCAGCCGGCGTTTCGAGCCATCGCTGAGGATCTGCGCGGTCAATGGGAGTTGACTTACATGACGCAGAAGGTGGCTGGACTCGTGCGTGTACGTGTCGAGTTTACCTACGACGAACAGACCACCTTCTTCGAACAGGCGTTCGACGCCAGCGCTTTACGTGGCAAGGACATCCACACGGGGCTTCTCGTGGTCGAAGAACCGCGCTACGATGACGAGGCCGATCAAACACGCTTCAACATTCGCGCCGACTATATTCCGCGTAACATCAATCGGTTCAGGTTCAAGTTGCCATTCGGTGCCCGGTTCGACCTTCTGGACAGCGGTGGCCTCATCTCGCACAAGGCGGGCTGGCGGACCGTATCCGTTGGTCGCGCTTCCGACCTGCAAGGGGTCACTGTTCCGAACGTGGCCGCGCGGGAAGACTGGACGCTGGTCTATTGGGCACCATCCATGTTCGAGCAACGGCGCACAAATCTGGATGGGGCGATGATTTCGCCATTGCCTTTCGGCGCGTTCGGTACGCTGGGCGTCATCACGGTACCCGGGAAGCACAATGCGTTGATTCTCGAACATGACGATGCGATTTATGACACACTCCCACAGTCCAAGAGTATGAGCATCGAACCGTGGCGGGGGGATGTGACCTTGACGATCGTCGAGGCCCCCGGGGGCACCGTAATCGTGGAACCCGATGCCACGACATTTCGTGTTGGTGACGCCGTGCGTCTTGAAGCCATACCGCAGGCAGGGTACGTGTTTGTTGGGTGGGAAATCGACGGACAGAGCGTATCCGAAGCGGCCGTGCTCAATTTCACAGTTGATCAGGCCCGCACGTTGACGCCTGTTTTCGAGCCTGTTACGCCCAGCTCTTCGCAGAATGCGCCGGACGTTGATGCCCGGCCCCGGCCAGGGCGCCAACCCACACCGGCGCCGCGGCGTCACACCGTGCCCCCTATTTCAGGATCTCGTTAAGCACGACCGTAGCATAGCTGCCTGGTGGCAACTCGAACCCGAGTTCGACATATGCTCCATGATCGTCGGCACCGGCATTGCAGGTGAAGTGCTTGACTGGAATACGCAATGGTCGACGGGCCCCCGGCAAGTTCATGACATCCCGACCGGCGAATTGCCGGGGCGTAATACGGGCAGCATCGAGCACTTCGGCCTCGAGTCGGCCCGGTTCTCCGGTGGCTGCCGTCATGCGCCGCCCGAACAATGGCCCCGACGGCGAGATCTCGAGCGCCGCGCAGCGCGGCTGTTCTGCCGCGGTATTTTCAACGGTAAAGCATGCGCCGTTGGCGTGTTTCCATGCCAGATCGCCGACCTGCACCGTATCGATCGTGTCAAGTCGCTTGAGCAATACCGCGTTGAACAACTGGCTTTGCAGAGCAGAGATGTGCAGGCGTCGGATGTTCATGTCGATGGCGCGCCAGGCCCGCCGAAAATCCGCACGACGCTCGAGTACGCGGCAGATCGCTACGTGCTCACGATAGGCGCGGGGCCATAACGGCGTGGCTTGGGAGTAGTGCCCGGCGGCAAAGAGTTCGCGGGCGCGGGTGACCTCAGGCCCCTGGCCGGGGCCGGCGATGCCGATGACCCGGCGCACGGCCGACTCGAAATCACCCGCCAGTGCAGCCTGCCCGACCTCGGCGTTGTCAGCGGTAGCGCCGAACCGTTGTACGCCGAAGTAATTGGGGGCGCCGTGGGACTCGAGCCAATCGCCAATCGCACAAGCACGTGTGGTTGCGTCCAGGTGGGCGTCGCGAACCTTTATCCGAAAGCGATTACCTCGCAAGTGTTGCAGTTTGAGCTTGTTGCGATGATAACGCGTCCACAGTACGCGAATGCCATCAAGCTCCAACTCCGCGACGCGCTGTGCCTCGATGTGTTCAAGACTGAGAACCTGACGGGTGACGGCGCGGGCATCTTTGAGGCCCGCGTAGCCGATCTCGCGAGGTGTCCGATTCAATGCACGGGCGATCCGACGGACCGCGTTGTGCGTTGTCAGGCCACGTTTTTCGATTTGAAAGTACAGATGCGTACCGTCATCGGCCGGCTCGTATTGCGGGAGTTCTTCGACAAAAAAATCTTCCGGCAACTCGCGGGTGTGTCCGCCAATTCCTGCGAGGTGTGCGGTTCTGGGCGGCAGGGCCGTCGGTGATGGTCCAGGCAATGGTGTATCGTGATCGCTCATTTTTGGATCGATCGGGCTGTCGATCATCTGATTATCGTGTATTCTGAGGCTCTCCTCCAGTCGAGGGAAGTGCTGCCATGAGATCCTCCCAAAGAAGTTCCTGGCCAGGCGTTGGGCTTGCGGCGCTGGTCCTCCTGATCGTTCTCAGCGTCCTGCTGCTTGTTCGCACCGGCCCACGCGAGACCGATACATCCATTCCACAGGACGTCGAAGTCGCAGCTGCCGCGGTTTCGGACCTGACGGTCCTGCAGCAGGTTCCGCGCGGGGCTCTGGCGGGCGGCGATGTCATTCTCATCACGATGGACACGACCCGGCGTGATCACCTCGGATGCTATGGGTTCGCGGAAGCGCGGACCCCCGTGATCGACGCGCTCGCGGCGCGCTCGGTCGTTTTCGATCACGCAGTCACGGGAGTGCCGAGTACGTTGCCGTCACACGTCTCGATGATGACCGGGCTGGAAGTACCGCGTCATGGCGTGCGGACCAACGGCAAGTACATACTTGCAGAGGAGCACGTGACCCTTGCAGAAGTTCTTGGCGAACATGGCTACGCCAGCGCGGCCTTTGTCGCGACCCGGGTTCTCGACAAGCGCAATGGTCTCGCTCAAGGCTTCGATCACTACGACGATGACATCCAGAAGAAACGCCCCGCGGCAGAAATCACCGATTCCGCAGTGGCCTGGCTTCGCCAACAACGCGGTGCCCACCCCGACCAGCCGGTGTTCATGTGGGTGCACTATTTCGATCCGCATAAGCCCTACGATCCTCCGGCGGAATTTGTGGCCATGTTTCCAGACAGTCCGTACGACGGCGAGATTGCCTATGTCGATCAGGACATGAACAGGCTACTCGAGGTGCTGAGGGAGTTTGGGGTGCTCGATGAAGGCCTCATCATCTTGACTGCTGATCACGGCGAGGGACTTGGCGAGCACCTCGAACCCACGCATTCACGGCTGGTCTATGACACGACCATGCGTATTCCACTTCTGTTTACACTGCCGGAGCGTTGGGCTGCGATCGCCCGCGTCGACGACGTCCCCGTTGGGACCATCGACATCATGCCCACCGTGCTGACCCTTCTGGGGATCGACGGCCCGACTATGGATGGACGCGATCTGTGCACTGCCAACGTGCCGCGCGAGCGGTTGATGTATCTCGAGACGCTTGCTCCGTTGGCCTACCATGGATGGAGCAGTGTCCACGCGCTGCGGGGCATCGATCACAAATTCATTCTCGCACCTCAGCCGGAGTATTACGATTTGGTGGGGGATCCCGGAGAGTTGCACAATCTACTCGAAGAGGACACGGCTGCGGCGGGGGAGCTGCCCATCATCCTCGGTGAACGCATGCAAGCCTGGCCGACACCGGATGACGCCTTTCAAGCCGCGGCACGTCTCGATCAGGAGACAGCACGGCGGCTGGCGGCTCTGGGCTACGTATCGACGATGGAAGACGGTCGCACCGCGCCCCGGACGCGTCTCGATCCAAAGGACGCCATGCCCGTGTTCAGTGTGCTCAGGACCCGGAACGCGAGCAAGATGATCGAGGCCGCCACCGAACTGCTGGCCGTACCACCAATTGACCGCCGAGCCTATTGTCGCGCTTTGCTGTTGGCCAATGAAGCCAATGAGGCCGAACCCAACGTTTCGCGATTCCAACTCGTGTTGGGAATGGCGCTGTACCGCAACGGTCGAGCGACCGAGGCTCTGGAGATCCTACCCGGCGTCGGCACGGACGAACGCGTCCTCGGCCAGATCTTCATCGCGATGTGCCTGCACGATCAGGGGCGCGATGCCTATGCTCGTCAGCTGCTCGATGAAATCAAAGATCACGTGGGGGATGCGGAACAACCATTGTTCGACGAGGCCCGGGTGCTCGTGGCGGAGCCATAGCCGACCGCATGGGATGATACCCCACGGTGCCAGAAACACTTCGATCCGCCACGGAGCCGCAGTCACTATGCCGTGGCGTGTTTCGATCACGGACACTGGCCCTTTCTTACCTTGATGGCCAGGAGCAGCGGCCACCCCAAGTACTTTTCAGCCCGCCGGGTCTGGGTGACCAGGGCCTCGTCCGCCTTCTTCTCGATGATGTCTTCGATGATCCAACCTGCGTGCAGCAATCCCATGACATAGTCTGCAAAAGAGTGTTCGAAGGCCGCGACGCGGACCTCGCGGCCGTCGGCCGGATCGGTGAAACGCGCGGTGATGCCCTTGAGGTTCATCGCGGGATGGATGACGGTCATGACTCCGAAGCCGCCCGGGCGGGTGACCCGCAACAACTCACGTAGCGTGTGCACGAGTTCGGCCATGTGATCGGCGACCAGTGCGAACAGCACCGCATCATAGGTGTTGTCGTCTGCGGGAAGCGGGGCGGGGAGGGCGTGATGGATGAACCGTACCCCGCCGTCGTCGAACTTGGCCCTGGCGCGGGCGAGCATACCGCAGGACGTATCAAACGCATCAACTTGCGCTCCGGCGTCGGCCAGCCACAGTGTGTGGCGGCCCGTGCCGCAGCCGACATCGGCGATCCGCAGGCCGCGAGGTGTCGCAAACCACCGCCGCACGACCGGTTCTTCTATGAATATCAACGGGTTACCGTCATCGTCATAGATTTCGGCCCACCGATCGTACCCCTCCTGGACATCGATGTGGTGTGGTTCTTTCGCCAAGTGATTACTCCACAGGCAATTACGTAATAGGGACGACCCTGCCGGCGGCGGAGCGGAGCGATTCTAACTTCTTTTTTTGACTTTTTCGCTCCTGACCGATCCGGCTTGTGTTCATAATCGATTGGAGGGACCGGTCCCGTCAATTCACCGGTCAAGAAAAGCAACTTGCACAACCGAATAGCCATGCAGTCGTTCACGCGGCTCGCGGTCCGTCCGCGCGCCGGTCCCAATTGAAAGGAGAACCCGTTCATGTCGTCAATCAATCGCCTTCTCGCAGGTATCCTGGCCTTGATGTGCGCCGTTCCAGCCGTGGCCAGTACGCCACCGAACAGCCATACGGTTCGATTCCTGCTGCGTGAAATCCCAACTGATTTGACCAGCGATGTGCTCTATGAGATCGAATTGGCCCTCGAGCCGGACAGCTGGGACAGCACAGGTGTGGACTGGGATGTGAGCAAGATGACGGTCAGTCGGCTCAATGATTTCGGCAAGACCGATGCAACCTGGATCGCAACCAACCCTCTCGCCGGTCTGTGGTCGGTCGCGCATGCCGACATCAGCAATCCCATTCCAGGTGAGTTCGACGTCGCCCCCCTGATGAGCGGGGTGGCCGATGCGGTGGATCCCGACGAAGAGGATCTGGTCTTCACGTTCGAGTCGGCACTGTACGATCCGATCGGGCCATGGCCGCCGGTTCCGACAGGGGCAGTGCAGTACAACTTCGAACTGGCGGACTCTGAGACCACTGAGGTCAGTGGTGATGATGAACCCATGGAGATTGAGGAAGATGACAGTGGGACTTAGACTACCGCGCAGCTGTTCGGCTCGATTCGATTCTCCGGTTCAATATGCGCAGGTTTCCGATCAATGTCTTCTTGTAGCGCATGTACTTCTCGATGTCACCGTCCAGAAGACCAGTGTCAAGCATGAGGTCTAACCTATCGCTCGTCTCGAGCAAGATGTCGCGTGCTTCATGTTCGAGCCCTTTGTCACGCATGCTCATGAACAATGTCACAAAGTTCGACTTGGAGTTGATCAAATCAAGGTGCCGTTGGACTACTTCTGGTTGCCTGTGCAGCAGTGAGGCTCGTATGTCCATAGACTCCTGGTAGCAGGCCCTGGCATCTTCGAACTGCTTTTTCTTGCGGTACGCTTGCGCCATGCGGTCGAGTTTGTATGCCAGGTCGCTTCGTGCATCCGGAGACTCGGGAGCAAGGATTGTACGATCGCGGGCCAGATCCAAGGCGTTGCCCAATGTCAGGATGGCCTCATCGTATTGCTTCTTGTGGATCAGCACTCTTCCCAAGTGGCCATACGCATCTGCGGCTTGGGCCAGGCAGAACAAATCTGCCGGAGCGGTCTGCAGCAGTTCGTCGAAATGCTCGATAGATCTCCGTGCACGAAGTTCAGCCTGGCGTATGAGACCTTGCTTGAGGAGTATCCTGGATACGTCTATCTCTGCACTTGCGTAGCTCGAACGCCAGCGCGTTGAACTTGGATCAGCCATGAGCAGGTATTGACCAATTGTCGCTGCGCGTTCGAAAAGCCCTTGGGCCTCGGCAATCATGTCACGGCGGTAGAGCGTCTCACCATACTGCCGTAGTGCAACCAATAGCTCATGCCGCATGTAAACGTCAGCTGGCCATCTGACACACGCATCTTCACGAATTCGGATAGACTGGTCCAGGTACTGGATCGAATCAGCGATGCGTCCAATTCTGATGCCGCTTCGACCCGTGAATGCATGAGCGTTGGCGACAGCCTCCGCCCACCTCGCTTCCAGCCTGACAAGTTCGCGCGTGCCTTCTGCGAGTGTGAGTGCTGTCCTGGCCGTTTCGTGAGCCTCACACATGCGACCTTCGGCAAATAAGTGTTGGACCAAATCAACATGGGCTTGGATAGTTGCGAACTGCAATTCAGGATGAAGGTCGATCCTGTCCATGTGTGGCAAGCCGAGGTTGATAGCAGTCGCGAACTCCGCGAGAGGTTGCTCGGAGACACGGGCCAGTTTGGTGCGTGCACGGATCAGGTCGGCGGTGATGTCCTGGCTCACGCCGTCATCGATGCTCATGATGGCCCCCAGGAACGAGTCGTACTTGTCCCTGGCAGCGTCCCAGTCGCCGGCCTGCCACGCCAGGTCGCCTTCACGTTCGAAGAGCAACGCTCTGACACTGACCTCCAGATCAGATTGGCCATCCTCTTCATCGAGTGCACTGAACATGTCGCTGGTGGTTTGCAGTAATCGTTGGCGCGCCGGTGTACTTCCGGCCAACGGTCTGATGGTTTCGTCCGTGACCTCCAGATTGTCCTTCAGGATCGAGTAGGCGGTGCGCGCGTTCTGTTGCGCTGTCCTGGCACTCGATTCGGCGCGCCACCACATCAGTGATGAAAATGCCAGTGAAGCGGCGAGGACCAGAGAGATGGCGACCTGTTGGCGATGACGGCGCAGAATGCGACGCATGCCTTCGAGGCGGGTATCGCGCGTGGCGGTGACGGCTTCCCCGCGCAGGAGCCGCTCGAGATCGTCAGCCAGTTGATCGGCGGTGGCGTAACGCTGGTCGGGATCCTTGCGCAGCGCCATACCCATGACGGCCTCGAGTTCGTCCGAGATGTCTTCCGGCGTCAGGCGGGCTTCGGGCTGCTTGAGGGCTGCGCGCAGCGGCGTGGGTTCGCGGAACAGAATGTTATGGCGAATGCGCATGGCCGACCCATCGACCGGGTAGGGATATGTTCCGGTCAACAACTCGTAGAGAACGATTCCGAGTGCGTAGACATCAGCGCGATGGTCACCGGCGCCATCCTCTTCGAGGCCGACTTCGTCCGGGCTGAGGTACGGCATCGTGCCGAAGACCTGGCCGGTGATGGACAGTCGTGACGATCGGCTGGTGGGGTCGGCGTCCTTGGCCAGGCCGAAGTCCAGCACCAGCGGTTTCCCGTTGCCGTCAATCAGAATATTCGATGGTTTGATGTCGCGGTGAATGATCCCCTCGCCGTGGGCGAAAGCCAGCGCACGGCACACAGGGACGAACAGCCTTAGAATGTTCTCGACCGACAGCATGTGCAGATGCGCGTGATCGTCGATGGGCAGCCCCTCGACGAACGCCATCGAGAAATACCGCCGACCGCGGATCACACCGGCATCGAACAGCGTGATGATATTCGGGTGATTGAGCCGGGCGATGACCCGCACTTCTCGCTCGAAACGTTCGGCCTGTGTTGCGCTGGCCAACGGACCGTCGAGCAACAGCTTGAGCGCGACGCGCCGGCCGGTCGGCTTGTGCACGGCCTCGAAGACCACACCCTGGCCACCCATTTGAATGCGGTCGGAAAACGAGTAGTCGGGCAGGACATCGGCGAGGAAGCGCAGTTCTTCCAACTCGTGATCGGAGACTGGTGCGCTATCGAGCGGACTTTGGGCGCGGCAAGCCGCTTCGCGCAACTGTCGAAGTGTGGACAACCGTCGTTCGAGCTCGGGGGCCAGGTGCGGGTGGGCCTCGATGAGGTCCGCATCGCTGGGGGTCGATGTCTCGCGATCGAGCGCATCGGCGATGATCAGATCAAGTTCGTTGCGACTGGACATCAGGTTCTCCGTGCACTGCGGTGTCCTGATTGGCAATACCCAACAGGTCGTCGTTGCTGAGGAACCTGTCAGCCAACAACGCGCGCAACTCGTCGCGCCCCTGTTCCAGGAGCGTGATGGCGCGCTGCGTGGTGATGCCCATACGTACGCCGACTTCGGCGCGACTGAGTCCTTCGAAATGAAACAGCGTGACCGCCTCGCGCGTGTCCCGGCCCAGGCGTGGCAGGGCGGTCTGAACAGCGTCGACAACCTCTTTGATCGACAGGTTGGTCCGCGGTGTGTATTCGGGATTCTTGTCGGCGGTGAACAGGTCGAGCAATGTCGACGCCGGTCTGACCGGCGCCCTACCGTTGCCTCGTTTTGCGGCACCGGCGTGACGCAAAGTGTTGCGCAGTGTATTCAGCGCGATACAGCGCAGCCATTTGCGAAATGAATCGTGACCGTTGGGTTGGAATGAATCGAGATTGCGATAAGCCGCTTCCCACACTTCCTGGAGCACGTCTTCGGCGCTGAGCCATCCGCGATACTTCGGGGGGATTTGATCTTTGAGTTGGAGTCGCAGGTCTTCGGCGCTGGCCAGCAACCGGGTGGTCAGGTCCCGAGTGTGTTCCGTGGAGGCAGAGTTGTTGGGCTCGAGTGAGTTCAAGGCGATCCCTGCAATGCGCTTAGGTTCCAAGCGCTCGGCCCGGTGGGTCCGGGGCCAAAAAAAAAGCCGATTTTTGGCGTCGGACGTGCGTGGATCGCATTCTGATCAGCGGAGGACCTGAAGTCTTTGCCCTAGAGGTGTATCACCATCGACGTTCAACGGCCACATCGTCATCGTAACCGCGCTCCGCGACCACTCCAAACGAACCCCGGGGAAATTCCCGTAACGGGTTGCGGTCGTCGGCGCATCAGTCGCACTAATGATATGGTACGCAAGACATTTGAGTCGGTGAGGCGCAACCCGGCGTTTCCTGCCCCGACGGCCCTGAGTCGCCTGCTCCGCGCCGGTCGGACGTCGAGTGCGGAGGATTTGACGGCAATCATCGATACCGATCCCCGGGCGACTGCCGTGGTATTGGGGTTGCATCAACTCATTGTCGGCGGATCCTCGATCAACGATTCTCTGCGTGACGCCGTCAGCGGCCTCGGTCCAAACGCAGTCCGGAGTCTGGTGTTGATGGTTCAGATGTTCGATGCCACCCGCGGCATCCGCTGCACAGGCTTCAGCCACGATGAACTGCTGGCTGAAGCCGCCGCCCGAGGGGCTGCCGCTCTCATCATCAGCAGACGTCTCGCGGGTACGGCGTGTGCTGACGCCGTGGTGTGCGGCATGATCTCCGAGATCGGACGCGTCATCCTGGCCAGCGTCTACCCCGATGCCTATGGCTACACGCTGAACCTCATCCACATGACCTCACGAACACGGACTGCAGAAATCGAACGCGAGGTCTTCGACATCGATCATCATCAGCTTGCCGCCGAGGTGATCGGTGATTGGGGTTTGTCGGTGACCCTGCGTGACGCAGTGCTCATGCATGGCCGTTCGCACAGGCAGGCAACGTGCAATCGAAACGGTCCTTCCCTGACCGCAGTCCTCGAGCTGGCCGCGGCGATCGCTCATATCATCGCACTCGGTTCGACGACCGCGCGGGAGGTGGATGAGATGACGCGGCATTGCGTGGATCTTGGCCTCGGCGCTGATGCGCTGGCAACCGTGTTCGATTCGGTGTTGATCACCTGGCCGGCCACCGCCAGCCTGCTCGATGCGCCCACGCACGAAGTCTCGCGCTGGGACCAGCTGGCCGTGAGTGACTAGAGGCGTGCTTCACCATTTCAGCGCAACGCGGAGCCCGACCATGAAGTAGAAGCTGTCAAAGCTCATGTGGATGTCGTCCGTGTCGTTGTCGGACACGATGTAGCCGCCCGACGCCGTCAATTCGATCGATTCAGTGAGCGGTATGGCTGTACTCAGTCCGGCCGAGAGCCCCCAGCCGAGCGCCTTGTCGGAGTTGCGGGCGCTGAACAAGCTGGGCTTGGTGATCACGGAATAATCCGCGCGGAAGAGTTCGGCGCCGACGTCGAAGTTGAGATACTTGGAGAACGGGTGATAACGCAAGCCCACACCGCCTGCCTGCATGTCGCCGCGAACAGCTTGCTCGATGATGCCCGAGTCCAACTCCACCCGACCATTGACGAAATCGAACCAGCCACGGAGGTCGAGAGTGTCGGACAGGCCCTTGTCAACCTCGATGCGTACAAGTGGTATCAGTGCTTCCTCGCGATCAATGAGGTCCCGGCCGCGGACTTCTCGAAACACGATTCCCGACGCGATTCCGTCAGGAGCCCATGCAGCCACAGGCCCACAGGCACAGTGGGTGAGCAGAATCAGCGCGATGGCCGTAGACGTCGGTACGACGCGTTTCATGGGCCGTTCCAGGCATGCGCGGCGCATGCGGTTGTGGGCCGGTGGCGGAACGCGCCTCGATTGTCGGCTTGTCGTCTGTCAGGTGCAATGCCGGAATTGCGTTAGCGCGAGAATAAGGTCAGTGGAGTGGTGTCGATCGCGATACGGGCGCCGGCGGTGGTCGGGAACAGGAACGTGCGATAATCGGGAGCAACGGCGTGGTCGAGGATGTCGATCGAGAACGCACCTGTTGCATCGTCAGATACACGAAATACATAGGTCGCGAGATACATGTCCGGCGGCGTCGCGACGCCCGGTCCATCGACCCCGGCGACCATCTGGCCGGTGGCGCGATTGAACGCTGTCCAGTCATGGTCGAACCCATGCGCGCTCTGCTTCGTCGGATTTCCGCGTCTTGAGTGTGCTGCGCGGCGCTCCTGCGGATCAATGACGATATCGATCAATTCCAATCGTCCGGTCGCGCCCCCGCTCGCCGCAACATGCAGTTGATATCCGCGCACATCGGACGCGGAGGTGTCGGCGTAGATCTCGATCGCAATGTGCTGACCCGGGCGCACACTCGGCGTTGCGGTGCGGAGGCTCAGTTGCACGCGGTCGATCTCGAGTGGCTGGAGCATTGGCGCGGGCGCGCCGTCGGGACACGTACAGGACGTCATGTCGCCGAACGCGTTGAGTGCGGCGAAGGCATCGTTGCCGTCGCACACGCCATCGGGCGCGCACGCCCCGAAGGCACCACCGATGTCGGCGCGATAGGCGGCAGGAGGGGGGCTGGGAATCTGATCTTCACAATCGTAGAGGCCGGCGGAACCGACGTTGGCGAAACAGTTCAGCGCGTGGAAACGATCGTTGCCATCGGCCGCGCCATCGGGTGTGCAGTCGCCGAACTGCCCACCGGCATCACCGAAAACGACCGCAGTGTCGGCACACACACCTTCCTCGCACGCCCACCATACGCACCCGTCATCCCGGATCTTGTCGCCGTCCACGTCTGCACAATCTGCGATGGTCGTGCAGCCACCGCAGATGTCGACGGTCCAAGCCGCTGTGGCGGTCATGAGAGCGGCCCGGGCGGCTTCATCACGGACACGAGCGGTGTCGTCCACGACCTCCACGCTGATGTCGTAGGTTCCCGGTGAGAGACCCAGTGTGGCCGGGGCCAGGGTCGGCAGGTTGGCTCCAGCGAGTGGCGAGTCGTTGAGGTACCACTGTATTTTGAGTGGGTGATCGAGGGGTTGCACCGTATCGACGGCGAGCACGTCCCTGGGCCCCGGGCATAACACCGGTCCTTCAGCAGGTTCGACAGAATCAATGGGGTTGACTGTCTGATAGATGTAAAGCACGAATTGTTCGATATTGATAGCGTCGAATCCAGGTCCCAGTGAACGCATCTTGGAGTTGACTGTCGGTCTGTAAGCACCGAACTCGTGATAGTGACAACCCTCGAATGTGCCGACGCCAGGTGCGTCAAGCCATTGATGCCATTTGAGGCCGGCGCTGTCCAGGACATCGGACTCGTAGATCGTGGCGTTGGACTCACTGAATTCCGCACCGGTGTACGTCGTTGTCCCGCCGTAGTCGTACTCATCAGCGAGGTCTGCGAACGAGTGTCCAAATTCATGCAGCGCGAGTTCGACCGCCGATCCGTTGGCTCCGGCGAGGGTGCCAAGATTTGAAAATGGGTAGCCGGCGCCCCCGTATCGTGAGGCGTTGGCGATTCCCAGAACCTGGTCGACCGCGGGGGCCGAGTTGGCCGCCGCAACTGCTTTGTTGACGTTCACGCACAGCAACCGTTCGATGTTGTTGCAGTTGTAGGTCATATCCAGGGCGGTGTTGACGAAGATGCCTTCGTCTGGCTCGTCCACTCCTGACTCGGCCGATATCACATCGACGCGATGCACATTGAAGTAAGTCGCGTAGTCATCGAGCGGTTCTTCCGCAAAAAACCCGTTGAGCACATTGGTGGTATGATTGGCGTAGGAAGGCAGTTCAGACGCGGTGTACCCGTCACCCACAATGACGAGGTTGATGCGATTGTCGATGGGGCCATTGTCGACGATGGTCGTGACGTTCCAGGTTCCACCTGTCTCGACATGGTCCACCGGATCGAAGACCATTGACCACGCAGGGTCTGCAGGGTCGGCGAAGAGGCGGCCGCCACGCAGTTCGCCGTCCTCGACATAGTCATAGTAGATCGTGCGGACATCGTCGCTCGAACTCTGGGCGTGGGTCCACGCGGTGCACACCGTCAGGCAGAACAAGCCTGACACGACAAGATGCGGGGTCATCATGAACGTGTTCCTTCCTGCGAGCCGGCTCATTATCGTCGTTGACGGGTGGCCATCCAACCGATGATATCGTCAAAATGTGGGAATTGCCTCCTCAGCAGAATCGATGTTCGATTTGTGGTCGGGCAGGTTTCCAAGTGCGTGATCCACACTCTCTTCATGGGCGCGACCCGCTCGTCAGAGGCCTTCACCGGACGGACCACGATCGAGGAGAGCCTTCAGCAGCATCGGTCGCACGCGCCCCCAGCCGAACGTCTGGTGGGCGCGTCGACCGGCACTGCCGATTGTGGCCCGGGCGCAACCTGCTGTGTGTCCATGTCTTGTCATGCCTTGCGCCCGCCAGGAGCCGCCGGCCTCGAACGGGCGCCCTGTCGCCCGGCTCCTCCCGTTATAATGACACTCTCCGAACGCCTCAGGTCATCGAGGAGCCCATGAAACCCACAGCTCTGATCATCTCGTGTGCGTTGTCCGCGTCGTCCTTCGCCCCTGTGGCCGTGGCCTGTGATGCCGTGTCGACTGCAGGGTTCGACCCCAGTGCGTCGTTCGGGCGTGTGGTCGCGCTCGACGGTGACGTGCTGGTGGTCATGGGCCAGCTCAACGACGTGACCTACGTCTACCGTAAGCAGGCCGGTGTCTACACACTGGAGCAGGAACTGTGCGGCGGTCGCGGCGTGGCCATCAGTGGCGATGTGATCGTCATTGGCGTTAACAACGACGAGCGCGCCGAGGTGTTTCGGTGGACCGGGGCCACGTGGGCCGCGGAGCAGACTCTGCAGTCCAGCCTGGCTCCGGAGAACGGCTGGTTTGGTCGTGGCGTGGCGGTCGACGGGACCACGATTCTCGTCGGTGCGAGTTCGCAGGGGGGCTCGAACGACGGCGCCGCGTTCGTGTTCGAGTTCGACGGGAGCACGTGGACCGAGATCGCGTTGCTGACGCCGAGCAATACGGATTTCTCCAATCAGCAATTTGGCTACGCGGTGGGACTCAGCGGAGACTTCGCTTTCGTTGGCGCGCCCGAGTCATCACTGGCCTGTCCGGTCGGGCAAAACTGCAAGCTGGGCGCCGTGTATGTTTATCGCCGCGATGGCGGGAACTGGGTCGAGGACCAGGTGCTGTTGCCGACGCAGTCCGCAGGGCCGGCGCGTTTTGGGCGCGCCGTCGCTGTCGATGGGATCGTGGCCATCGTGGGGGCGCCGTTCGATGCGCTGGAGAGCGCGGCCGGTGGTGCGGCCTACGTCTACGCTTACGACAAGACGTGGTTGGAATTGCAACGGATCAGCGAGCCGTTGCCGTTGGAGCACGCGGTCCGTTTCGGATCGCATGTTGCCGCCTCTGCCGGTCGGGTGGCGACCGGGCATCGGGTGGCGAGTCTGTACTACGAAGTCGTCGGCACCGCGGTCGGGCTTGCCGGACGCATCGTGCCGTGTGTTGACCGGGTCGCGTACAGCGAGCCCAGCGTCGCGCTGTTTGACGACCATCTGGCCGTGGGTATCGACCGCGCTGGTTTGTCCGGGGCCGGGCGCGTGCTGATGCACGATCTGGCGGACGCCGACGCCGATGGCGACGCTGCGCCCGACAGCTGCGACAATTGCGTGGAACTGTTCAATCCCGATCAGCTCGATACGGATCGTGACTGCACGGGTGACGTGTGCGACGTCGATGACGACAACGACGGGGTGTTCGACGTCGACGACAACTGTCCGACCTATTACAACCCCGACCAGGCCGATTGCGACGGTGACGGCGAGGGCGACTATTGCGCTATTGCCCAGGGTGGCGCGGGGGACTGCAACAGCAATGCCCGTCCGGATGCATGCGACCTGGCAGTGGGGTGGTCGACTGATGCCGACCGCAATGGCGTACCGGACGAGTGTCAGTCCGGAGGCTGCCAGTCGACAGCCGATTGCGTCGATGTCGATGCCGATGGTGTTCGCGATACGCCATGTGTGTTGGGAGCGTGCCAGGACAATACCTGCATGTGGTGGTCGACTTACTGGGCGGATATGTGTTTCCCGAGCGACAATGTCGGCGAAGAAGACTTCTTACTCCCGCTGTCGTGTTTCGGTGATGTCCAGACCGCGTGTACAACGCCTGATGTACCGCCATATCTCGTCGATGTCGGCGGATCCGATCGAAACTGTGCTCTCGACGGCGTGTGCGACCTCAATGATGTCTACGCTCTGGAAAACGCTTATCAGGGCGTGCACGACTGCACCTGTCCGCTGCCGTCGATCTACGACGATCCCAGTCCCAACCGACCTGGCCTGACGGGCGGCAGCGCCCGGGTGTTCATGGTTCCCGACGGCGCGCAGTTCGATGTGCCGACCAGCGCGAGCCCGGTGGTCACGCTCGAGCCCGGCACCACGACGACACTCATGGTGTGGCTGGAATCGGACGGGGCCGCACCGGTTCCGCTGCATGGATATCAGCTCGGTGTGGCCAGTGCTGCTGATCCGCTGGGGCCGGCCACCGGCAGTGTGACCTACGTCGATACGGCTGAAGGGATTGGGGGCCTGATCGGTGATGGCGGAAGTCTCGGCGTGGACACGTCGCGCTCCGACTACGTTCGGGCGGACGGTGGGGCGGCTGTCATCGCTCTGCGGGAGAGGCTCGTCGACGGCTACGCGGCGGTTGCCAGCTACAGCCCGAATCCAGATGGCGTATCACCGGAAGCGTTGACCGGCGTGCATTATCTGGCCGAGTTCGAGGTTGCCACATCGGCGGAGTCTTCGGGTTTGTTCGTCCTGGATTTCGTGCGCTCACAGAACGCTGCCGCACCATTCGTGCCGTTGACCGATCTGTTCAGCGCCACCGGTGAACGGTGGCCGGTTGAACAGTTCCAGTCCGTTCTTCTGTTCATTGGACAGGCTTGTACTGCTGCCGCCGATTGCGCAGACATCGATGGCAATGATGTCCGCGATGACAACTGCGTATGGTGGGATTGCGTCGAGAACAGCTGTCAGCCGATTGACACCGTCTTTGGAGATGTCGGGGGAGCCTTCGGCGCATGCGTGCCGGATGGCGTGGCCGACGGCAACGACCGCTTTCACGTTCTGGGTTGCTTCGCCAACCAGGGGACCGCGAAGGGGATCGAATACCCTTGCGAGACGCTGCCGGCGCCCTTTGCATCAAATGTCGATGTCGGGGGGACGTTCGGCGACTGCGCGCCGGATGGTGTGTGCGACGGCGCTGATACATTTCATGTCTTACTGGCCTTCGCTGACGTTTCGACATGTGCGTGTCCATTGGGTGGACCGGAACCGGGCAGCGCGGCGCGACCAATCGTCGAAGTTCCCACGAGACTGCGCATGCGCCGCACGAGGATCACAGCCGGCGCGGAGTTCGAAGTCGATGTTTACCTCGAGGGCGCTGTGGAGCGTCTGTGGGGCTACCAGCTGCATGTCGAGGCCCGTGGTGGCCAACGCGGCGGGCTGGAGTTGGTGGACATGACGGTCGACAGGGACAACATTCTCGACCGGACCTCGCAGACTCCATGGCACGCGGACCTGGCGTTCAACCCGGCACATGGTCAGCTGGTGGTCAGCGGCGTGACACCCGTTCATTCACCCCCCGGTTATCTCGCGACACTGACCTACCGCGTGTCGACCGACGCAGCAGGCGTCTTTACGATCGATCTGCTGGCCGATCCGCATGACCGCACGTATCGTTCATTCCTCTTTTCCGACGATCCATCGATTCAGCCGGCGCTCGCACCGGCTTCACTGGTCCTTGCCGTCCAGTCTGCCGACCGTTGATTCGCGGTCGTCGACTGGCGTGGCCGGCGCCGGCAAGGCGTTCTGCGGCCGAGGTCTTGCTCGATCGACTTGCCATGGCCTGGCCGGCGGCGTATGTCAGCGCGTATGATATATAGAACAATTCTATAAAGAGGCCATGTATGGAAGGTTTGAATTATCAACATCTGATGTATTTCTGGGTCGTGGCCCGCGAAGGGACGGTCACCGCGGCGTGTGACGTGCTGCACCTTGCCCAGCCGACTATTTCGGCCCAGATTCTGAGACTCGAAAAGTCGCTGGGGCATCAATTATTCGAGCGGCGCGGCAAGCGGCTGTTTCTGACCGATACGGGACGCACGGTGTTCCGGTATGCCGACGAGATCTTCTCGCTGGGACGTGAATTGTCCAACACGTTGCAGGGCGAGTTGCGCGAGGGCCCGCTGCGCTTCCACGTTGGAGTTGCGGATGTCGTGCCCAAGTTGATCGCCTATCAGATGCTCGAGCCGGCCTTCCTGAGGCCGCAGGGGATTCATGTCATTTGTCACGAGGGCAAGACCAGCGAACTGGTTTCGCGCCTGGCTCTGCACGAGCTCGATCTCGTCCTGTCCGATACGCCCATGGGGCCGGAAGTCAGCGTCCGCGCGTTCAACCACCTTCTGGGCGAGTGCGCCGTGACCGTGTTCGGGCCGCAGGACAAGGCTGCACGCTACCGCCGCGGCTTTCCGAAGTCACTGAACGATGCTCCTTTCTTGTTGCCGACGTCCAATACCGTGCTGCGGCGATCTCTCGATCACTGGTTCGATGCGGAGTCGATCCACCCACGTGTCACCGGAGAGTTCGAGGACAGCGCGCTGTTGAAGGTGTTCGGGCAGGCCGGCGTTGGGCTATTCGCCGGGCCGACCGCAATCGAGCGTGAGATCGAGCGGCAGTACGGGGTCAAACGAGTCGGGCGTATCACCTCCATCAAGGAGCAGTTCTACGCGATCTCAGTCAATCGGCGTTTCAAGCATCCGGCGGCCATCGCCATAACCGATCGGGCTCGCGAAGTACTGCATTGACTGGGCCGTGCGACCCGAGATCATCCGTTCGCGTCGGGCCCGTTTGCATATAGATAAAAGCTATCGGTACTGATCCAATTATCTATTTTCCGTGGCGCCCCCGGCACACTACAGTATGAGATCTCAAACGGCTTACCGTGTCCTGAGGTCCACAGTCATGAAAAAACTAGTCGATGGTGTGCAGTCCTTTCAGAACGATGTCTTTCCCGAGCATGGGACGCTTTTTACGCAACTGACAACGGGACAGTCCCCCCATACTCTATTCATTACCTGTGCGGACTCACGTATCGATCCCTGCCTGATCACGCAGACCGTTCCAGGCGAGCTTTTCGTCGTGCGCAATGCGGGCAACATGGTGCCGCCGGCTGGCAGCGGGGCACACGGTGAGTCGGCCTCCATCGAGTACGCGGTTCGGGTTCTGAAGGTGCAACATGTGGTCGTATGTGGCCACTCCGGTTGTGGGGCCATGGCTGCCTTGCGTGACGGCGTCGAAGACCTGCCAGAAGTTCAGGCGTGGCTGAAGTACGCTACTGCACCGGCCGACACATCCTGCGACCTCGCAGGCTACATCGAATTCAACGTCACCCAGCAACTGTGTAACCTGCGGACATACGGCTTCATCGAGGAGGCCGTCACCGCCGGACGACTGCAGCTCCACGGCTGGGTGTATGACATTGGCACGGGCGCGGTGGCCGCGCTGGACACACAGCAGGAACGCTTCACCGCGCTGGCCTGACACACGGAAGGCATACGTAGATGACTTCAGCTGATCCCGCCGCACAACGCATTTCTGCTGGCTGGCGTGCGACCTTGCCCAAGGATTTCATGGCGTCCATCGTCGTGTTTCTCGTGGCTCTCCCGTTGTGCATGGGCATTGCGATCGCATCGGGGGTGCCGTCATCGGCCGGCCTGATTACCGGGATCGTCGGTGGCATCATCGTCGGATCCATCGCTGGCGCGCCGCTCCAGGTCAGTGGTCCTGCGGCCGGCCTCAGTGTCATTGTCTGGCAGTTCGTTCAGGAACATGGCTATCCCGCACTCGGTGTCGTGGTGCTGGTCGCCGGGCTCGCCCAGGTCCTTGCAGGTGCGTTGCGCCTGGGGCAGTGGTTTCGGGCAGTTTCCCCGGCAGTCATCCACGGCATGCTCGCTGGAATTGGTATTCTGATATTTGCCAGCCAGTTCCACGTCATGGTTGACGACAAGCCTTACGGCAGTGGTATTGAAAACCTGATGTACATTCCGATGGCCGTGTGGAAGGGGCTCTTTCCGCCGGACGGCTCGGTTCATTTTCAAGCGGCCGTGACGGGTATTCTAGCGCTGGCCACCCTCATTCTGTGGAAGCCGCTGGCGCCGCGTCGTCTGCGCGTCCTGCCTGCACCATTGATCGCAGTTCTGGTCGCCACGATATTTGCCATGGCATGCCAGTTCGGCATCCGTCGCATTGAACTCAATAGTAACATTCTGGCCGATGTCGAAATGCTCGACTTTTCGGCGTTGTTCGCCAATCTGACCAACGGCACCCTCATTCTGGCGGGCCTGGCCATGGCCATGGTCGCCAGCGCCGAAACGCTTCTGTGCGCCAACGCCGTCGACCAGCTGCACGACGGCCCGCGAACAAAGTATGATCGCGAGCTCGCGGCCCAGGGCGTGGGCAACATGATTTGTGGGTTGTTCGGCGGTCTGCCGATGACCGGCGTGATCGTGCGGTCCAGCGCCAACGTCGAAGCCGGCGGCAAGACGCGGGCGTCGGCCGTCATGCATGGTGTGTGGCTGCTGATTTTCGTCGCGGCCCTGCCGTTCGTGCTGCGGTTCATTCCGACCGCCGCACTGGCGGCCGTACTGGTGTACACCGGCTACAAGCTCGTGAACCCGACGACGATCCGCAAGCTGGCCACGACCAGCAAGGGCGAGCTGTTGATCTATATCGCCACAGTCGGCACCATCGTGACCACCGACCTGCTGACCGGTGTCGTCACCGGTGTCGTGTTGTCCCTGATCAAGCTGCTGTATGTCGTCTCGCGCCTGGACATTCGGCTTGACGACAACGAGGCGGAGAACGTGACCCGGCTCCGCTTGCGCGGGTCGGCGACGGTCATTCGCCTGCCGATGCTGGCCAACATACTTGAAGATGTGCGGCCGTCGACCGAGCTGCACGTCGATTTCGAGCAGCTCGACTACATCGATCACGCGTGCCTCGAACTGCTGATCAACTGGGAGAAGCAGCATGATGCCACCGGCGGCCGCCTGGTCATCGATTGGGATTCGCTGACCGCCCGCTTCCAAACGCCCAAGCCGGCGATCCAGCGGCAGTCCCGTCTCGATAGCGACGGCAACCGCGACGTCGTCCGTCCGCAGATCGAAGAGGAGTTCGTCACGCTCCACTGAACCCGGAAACTCCGCCAGGCATTGGCTCCTGGCGTCTTCGACCCCGGTATGCCGCCGCATACCGGGGTCGTTTCATATCGACTCCCGTGCTGCGCGGTGCTCTGCTATGATGAGCGGCCCGCAGGCCCGCTAGCGGGCATGCGGGCCGTGTCATCGAATGATCGGAGTGCACGTGTCCATATCGTCTTGTCCGTGTGTCTGGCGGGCATCCTGGTCGCCACGGCACCGGAGCCCGAATCCAAAGGTCCGTTCAAGAACCTCGAGTACCGCCTGATCGGTCCTGCCGCCAGCGGATGCGTGTCACGTGTCGCCGGCGTTCCGGGTGATCTGGGGCGGGAGCGAAATGTGCGTACGGTTCTGGCCGAGCGACTGGCGGACTGAGGCGAGCGGGCAAGCGAGCCCGTACCAGGTGCACGCACAGGAGTTGACAGTAGAGCGGTTTGTTTTAAAATACGTATAGATAGGACGTATTTAGTGTATTTCAAGGCAGACGCCTGCATGGTGTCTGTTTTCTTAAGGTGGAGTATTGCTGGTGAAGACCATTGATGAACCGCGTTTGGAGACGGATCTGGGGTATCGTTTCGAGTATCTGGTCGAATTCATGGGGTTTGGGGCGGATGACATCGAGGCGATCCACGCGGCGGCCGCGCACATCGAACCGGTGGTGCCGGCGCTCGTTGACGCGGTGTATGACAAGCTATTCAGCTTCGACGCGACCAAGCGGCACTTCGTACCGCGGCAATCGGGCTATGAGGGTGGCGTGCCCGCTGATATGGACGCGTTGAGCATGGATCATGACATGATCGAGTTTCGCAAGCAGCATCTGGGGCGCTATCTTACTCGGCTGGTCACCCAGCCCTACGATTGCAAGATGGTCAACTATCTCGATGTCGTCGGCAAGATGCACACGCCCAGGGTCGGCAGCGCGACGCTTGACGTGCCCCTGGTCCAGATGAACGCACTGATGGGCTTTGTCTCTGACGCCCTGATGTCCACGATCCTCGGACTGGGGCTCGATGCGGCCACGACTTCACGGACGTTGACGGCGTTCAACAAACTGCTGTGGTTGCAAAATGATCTGATCAACCGACACTATGCGGCGGAGCGCGTGCCGGTCGATACGGCCGCTTGATTCGCAGGAGGACGAGCCATCGCCATACGCCTGACAACGCATACCGACTACGCGATTCGCACGCTGATGTATTTGGCTACGACGGGCGAACGGGCGACGGCCGCGCGCGTCGCCGAGGTCCACGATGTCTCGGTGAACCACATGGCCAAAGCGGCCCACCATCTCGCCCGCCTGGGTTATGTGCGCAGCATCCGTGGTATCGGCGGCGGCATCGAACTCGCCAAGACGCCGGACGCCATTCGATTGGGCGAGGTCATCGAAGCGCTCGAAGGCAACATGCACATGCTCGAATGCGTCTGCACCCCAGATGTGTGCACCATTCAGTCATTCTGCAAGCTGAAAGGCGCGCTGGCTGAAGCCGAGCGTGTGCAGCTGGCTTATCTCAATACCGTCACTCTCGCCGACATCGCCCCGACGAAACGGCAGATGGTGAAGTTGGAGGCATGACTGCAGATGGGTGACGCCCACAGAAACCGCCCCTCAGGCCTGCTCGAACCACACGAACAGGATGCTGCCCAGGATCGCAAGAACGAACAACGCCGCAAGTATGAGCATCGAGTCATCACGCCGTGAGGGTTGCCGGGTACAAGAAACGCACATGCATTGTACACCCGCGAACGACTCCTGGAACCGTATTGCGTAGGAACTCGCTGCCCCGCATGATGCTGCGCTGGGAAATGGTTCCAGGAGTCGTTTTCGTGCGGGGGGGAGGTCTATTCCGTCCAATGGTCTTCGCCGCGCGGCGTCTTGCAAGGGGACGGATCGGCTTGGAGTCCCGTCTGTCGGAGACGTACAATCGTCAGAGGCTTCCCGGACGCTCTGGTTACGGAGCTGCAGTGTCGTCCCCCATCAGGACTGCAAGATTCCGTGAGCGATATTCCGCTGTGCATGCAGGAGATCGGACACCATGCCCACCCTTGCGAACCTGTTCACCGCCGTCATTGTCGTTGGGCCGCTCCTCGCTGTCGCGCACGATGCGCAGGCCGCTGCAGGATGTACGGTGACGCCCTCCGCTTCCTGGAAGAGCGCGGTGGCCTTCCCGGACGACTCGTTTCGCAACGGCGCAGAGGGGGCGACGGAGCTGGGCTGGATCAAGTTCGTCATCCTCGTGTGCGATCCGACGACGGTCTATTTTCAAGATAGTAACGCCTATTTGTTTCACTCCGAATTTGCGATCAATGAGCTCGATCCGTTCGTGGGCATGACACCTGGCCAGTTCGATCAGGTCAGCCTGTTTGCCGATGGCCAGCAGGCCATTCTGGGGACGATCGTCATGCCACCGTATGGCGGATTCGAGCCCGACATACCCGAGTACGGCATCCAGTTCGTCCGTTTCGATCCGTACACGCCCGAAGAAACGGTCGCGCTGTTCAACGTCGTCAAGTCTGCAGTCGCTGCCGACCCTGCCGTTCAGGCACTGTACTTTCCGACGTTCGAGCAAACCCAGACTGCTGAAGAGAACAGTCAGTTCCTTGCAGACAACGGTGTCATTGTCAGCTCGACCGCGCGATGGTCGGACAACAACGTGTGCTATGCCCATGGCTGGGCTCTGGGACAGCTGAAGTTCGTGCCTGCGGATCAAATCGAGGCGGCGTATCTCGCCGGTACGCTTCGTCCCGAGGACATCCTGTTGACCGACGGCATTCCGGCGGAGATCCCGTTCGTGGCCGGCATCCTGTCGCTGGCGCCGTCCACCCCCAACTCCCATGTGGCCATCCTGGCAAATACGTTCAACGTGCCCTTCGCATTCCTGGCGCTGCCCAACAGTGCTGCACGTGCCCAGGAACTGATCGGTCGCCGCATCGTGCTGCGGACGCCGGGCTTCGCCAATGCCTGTGACGTCCGCCTGATCGACGTCGAGGGCGTGTTGACTCAGGAGCACATCGACGACATCCTGGCGCTGAAGGCGCCACCGATCTTGAATATCGCCCCGGTGGCACCACTCGGGTCCATCAGCGCTAACGTCGACACTCTGGACCTGTCCGACATCCAGTTCTTTGGTGGCAAGGCCGCCAATTTCAGCCTGTTGCGCTCGAGCATTCCGCTGCACTCCCCCGTCGCGGCGGCGTTGTCCTTCGATGTATGGAGCGCGTTTGTCGATCAGGAAGTGAGTACGGGCAATACGCTGCGCGAAGAGATCGCGCTGAAGCTGGCGCCCTTCGATACCTATCCTCCGCAGGATTTTCAGGCATTGTCGACTGCTTTGGATGAGGTTCGCGACTGGTTCAAGGACGAGTCGTTCACGTCCTTCAGTCCGACGCTGCACAGTGCAATCCTGAGTGCGCTGCAGTACGAGCAGTACGGTTTCGACCCACTGCTCAAGATTCGCTTTCGCAGCTCGACCAATTTCGAAGATGGGGACAATTTCACCGGGGCCGGGCTGTTCGACAGCAACAGCGGCTGTCTGGCCGATGATCTGGACGGCGATGAGTTGGGGCCGAGCCTGTGTGACCCTACCGATGCGAACGAACGCGGCGTGTTCCGGGCACTGCGCCGCGTCTTCGACAGTTTCTACAACGACAATGCGTTCCTCGAACGGCTCCGGCATGGTGTCGACGAAACGCAGGTCGGCATGGCCGTCCTCGTGCACCACTCCTTTCCTGATCCGATCGAGCTGGCCAATGGCGTGGCCACGCTCGAATCGTTTCCATCGTCATACCAGGTCACACTCGTGACGCAGGACGGTGCGGTATCGGTGACCAATCCCGAACCCGGGGTCGTGCCCGAGGAGGTCCAGCTGTCGATCTTCAATGATCAGGTCAATCCGTTCTTCGTGTCGCCATCCAATCTCGTTCCACTTGGAGACCGGGTTCTCGAATGGCCTGCTGACTATGTCGAATTGGGCGGTTACCTCCAGTCCGTTGCCGAGACCTATGCCCAGGTGACCGGTGAAACCAAGTTCCTGCTCGACCTCGAGTACAAGAAGGTGGCTCCAGGGGGTGGGGCATTGCCCGCGGGTGGCCTGGTCATCAAGCAGGTTCGCAAGATCCCGTTGCCCGACGATGAACCGAGTATCACACCGTTCTTGATCAATGAGCCACAGGAGTATTTTGTTCATCAGGGGGAGTTCTTCGGATTCAGCGAATCGTCCAACGTATTCAGCAATCATCGCCTGAAGTCACTGTGGTCATTCTCCACCGAGAATCTATGGATGGATACTAACAACCTGGCGCTGTCGTTCTTTGAAGAGGCACCGCACGAGTATACCGATGGATGCGCGCTCCGGGCCCTGGATGGCAGCCCACAGAGTTTTCCCCAGGCGTCCCACGCATATGACGAGATGTTCCGAATGACCAGTGACTCATGGATACCGGATGTGTCAGACAACCCCCGCGCCGTGAGCATCGTGACCAACAACATTCGGACCCTGGTTGCGCCCGCTGAAAGTCCGCTCCTGACGCTGCGCGACCTCGGCATGCTGGGGGGGTGGCTGGAGTTCGATGAGGTGTTCGGTTGCCTGACTCTGCAGGCGACGTACGATCAACCGGTACCCATGACCAACCCGGAAGACGGCCAACCGGGCATGACCTCACTGGACGTTGTCGGTTTGTGTCCGCGCGTCGCAGTTCAGCCGCACTACCTCTTCGAGGAACGTTTCTTTGGTGGGGGCGCTGAGCCGACCATTACGACATCATTCTACTGGCCCCGGCCCCCGGCATCGTTCATCTTCGGGTTTACCGCGCCGGTGATCGAGTTTGCCGAAACCACGATCGACGGCTTGACGACCGATCCCATCGTGCTCCACGGCTACTACTCTCAGACCTATCGTCCCGGACACCACAATTTCTCCGAGCAGTTTCTGTTCGAGCCGCGACTCGAGCCGGGTATCCCGCAGGACACGCTTGATGAACTCGAGGCCCAGGATATCCGCCTCATTCACGTGTTCGTGCCGTTCGAAGGGGCAGGCGTGTTGACCTACTATGACAGCGCCGGCGTGGGCCAAACGTGCGGCTGCACCCTACGACCCTATGCCGACGTCAACATGAGCGGTACCGTGGACCTGGATGATATTCTGTGCGTGGTGGATGGCAGCCGGGGTGTATTTACGGCATGCGCGCAGAACGATCTCGACATCGCGCCCTGCACGGGAGATGCGGTCATCGATGTGCCGGATGTCGTCGCGGTGTTGGACGCGTTCGAGGGTTATCCTGGCTGTGTCGATCCGTGCGTGCCCTGATTGTGCTGCACCGGTCAGCTGCAGGCGAACGGCCTATTCTGATCAGCTGAGCCGTTGTTGTGCATTGGAACACTCAGGGGCCGCATTCCGGGCACGCATTCGTGGAACCTCGCAGGTCGTATCCGCAACACAAACACAGCCCGAGTCGCGAGCGCGTCTGATGGCGCCGCTCCGCGGCGCACGACCACCAGGTGAGAACGCCGCAAAGAACTGTCGGGATCCACAGCGGGATGCGCAGCCAGGTCCAGGTCGAGCGGTACACTGGTGCCCAGAAAGTCCTGAGCCCGGCGAAGCCGGCGATGTCCAACCGCCGCACAGAGCGAGATGATTCAGTCGGTCGCGGCAATGGCCAGGTGAGCGCCCCGCAATGGAGTACGACCAGCGTCTGGCCAGGTGTGCTCATGCCCGGCACGCGCACCGTGTAGTACACATTGAGATAGCTTGTTGCCCACAGTCCGGCCGCCACGACGAACCCGAGAGCCGACAGGACCAGCAGCGATTTACGATTCACTCGCTGGACCCCACTGGTTCTACCGTCGGAGCGCATCACTTGAATCGTCTCCATTCGTTGACCTGAAGCATGACCGAAGTGTGGCGCTGTGGTCCAGGGAGGCCGGTGTGCCGGGCGGGCGCATGAACTCCTCACCACATTCGGGACAATATGGTGCGGTCGGGTCATCGAGAGGGTATCCGCATTGCGCGCAACAGTCATGCCTGCGGTGGCGGACCGTTCTGACGTGGCGGTAGAGGCAGATCAATGGATAAGGCAGGGCCAGACAGGGGACGGTCCATGAGTCATACGAGATGAGCATCATCCTGACGAATGGGAACGGTTCCCGGTATGGGCCGTAGGGCACATCCTCAGCTGTTTTCCAGGCACCACCACAGATACCGATTGTAGTACGATAAATGCTAACCGCCGCCCATTCGCGGGTGAAGTCTGCGCCATCGGTCACCTTGGCCTGCTCGGTGTCCAGAAATATGACAGCTCCATGGCGCACGCTGATCTGGCGATGGGTCCTTACACTGTCGCCGCCAAGGCCTATGTGCCAGGGAAAGACGAAGCTCACACTCCACGCTGCGGCGAGGGCGAGGCAGCTGAGCAGGGCGGTCCAACTGATGAGCTTCAAGAGCATAGCGCCGCACGCACCTCCAATGTTCGTGGTCTTACCGTTCTCGGTCTCGCGGACTGCAGCTCTGCTCCCAGGAGTGCGCCAAAAAGCGTACGCATCAAGAGTGACCGTGCATCAGAGTTGGCCGCGGAGTCGTTGAATCGTTTATGATACACCTCAGCCCTTATCATGGTTACAGGAGCATGAACCGATAAGCGATTGGACCTGGTCATGAGAACGCGACCAAGCGTAGCTGTACTTCTGGGCAGGGTCCTGCCGCTGGTGGGGATCGGCCTGCTCGGAATTGCGTATCATGGCAACGACCGCGTACCTGTTGAGAAAGGACATGGTCAGGTCGGACGGCCTCCCTCGCTGGGTACCTTCCAGACCCGCGGTGGCCGCATCGATATTCGCGACTTCGATCTCGGTACTGACTTCAGTGTCCCCCAGGTCCCGGACTGGAGTCAACAGATTGGCTGGCCGGAGCCCGAAATCATGATAATCACGCGGCCTGCAGAGCCGGCGGCGCGGGAATCTCTGCCAGAGTTGTTGCCCGAGTACTCGTGGCCCGTTCCGTTGCAACCGGAAGATGAGCCCTGCCCGGTCGAGAAGTGAATGGCGTCACACGCTGGCCGCGACCGGCATGCCCGGCGCACGTCCCAATACGCGACCGTCCAATCAGCGGGCGCCTGGACTACCATAACGTGACGATCAAGCTGTACACGCGGGAGGATGTGCCATGGAATGCCAGAACTGTACATACCGGGACACACGGAGCTGCCAGTATTGTCCGCAGTGCGGCGAGTGCGCGACAGGTGACGGTGACAAGTGGTTCATACCGTTCGGTCTCGTGACGGCCGTCTCTGTTCTGTATGTCCTCGTGTCCAATTGATGGGTGTTCGGTGTGGATCCGGTGGGCCTTTTGTTGCAAGTGGCTCCGAAAGCGACGCCCACGCAGTGCTAGGCTTTGTCTGAAAACTACGGCGTGGCGAGATCGGGCGAGGCGTTTGCTGTCAAGGCCGCAGGGCCGAAATGGCCGCAGGCGTATCAGTCGATACGCTGAGGACCATTTCGGGCTGAGAACGCAGGAAGCAAGCGTCGCAGCCGATCGTAGCTGGCGGAGTATTCAGACAGAGCCTAGTAAGCGAACCTGGGCTCGGCGATCATCGCGATGAAGCCGATGACGCAAAACACGATCGCCAACTCGATCCAGGGGTACAGCTTGAGATTTCTGGTGAGGTTGCTTGCCATATGGCTCAGATCGGCTGAAGCACTCGGGCACTGAAGCCGTTGAGCGTCATGATACGGTTCGAAGACGCGTCTCGGGCATTTATTGGGCCCGGATCAAGCAACAGTCGGCGTGGCGCTCGGGCGCACCTGAGCGTCGCGCAGCGACGCGAAGCGCATCGGGTGGGCACGTTAAGGAGGTCGTTTGGCGCCAGCAGCTACTGGGTGGGGAGTTCCACTTTATAATAATTGGGGCCTACCCGGGTATTCATCCTGTCAACCCGTACACGCGGTCCCAGTGCGACCATTCTCGAGGCGCGGCCGAGTAGACCCGGTCCAAACGCAGCGCGCCCGAACGCTGCATGAACGCACGAACATAGGGAAGTCGGTAGCTCTTTTGCGCAGATGACGACAGACAGTAAACGTGCGTAAGCACCCGCTACGGAGGAACGGAGCAAGAGAACTACCGCGCCCCGCCGAGGAGCCTTTCACCTCGCGCATTCTCGGGATAAGCGAAGTCACACCGTTGGGCGCCGCGCGCCACTCGTCCCGCGCCGGTCGCCTGTAGCCGGTCGTCGGTAGTGGGGCGTCCCGGAGCGAACGGGGTCTTCGACCGGGCATTCGCTCGATGCGATGATGGGGGGGCGGAGGCGGAGGGGGAGGCGGAAGGGAGGAAATGCACCGCCAGGGACTCGAACCCCGGACCCGCTGATTAAGAGTCCCAACAGGCGGGTTTTTAGTGATTGCGAGTACTGCGAGTGAACGCGAGTGAGTGGCATCAAACACCTATTTTTGTAGGGTTTGGTGTCACTCCTCTCTTTGCGTCATCGTGAGTGAACAAGAGTCAATAAGTGTCACTGACGACAAACAACTACCGCAAAATTGCCGCAAGTTTTGGAGAGAAGTCACAGTTTCGAGAATAGCCCGGTCAGCCCCTCCCCGAAGCACCCTGGAGAGCGATCTCAGGAGCGGATGAACAGCGTGACATCCGGAGACTCGGGTCAGCATGCCGGACACATGTTCGTGCCAGACTCAGCCTACTCGGATGCCTCACGCAGCCAGCGTCCTAGCGAGAATTAAAACAGATATGCTCTTGGTCAAGCTCCTTGAGCATCGTGGGGTGCTTCGTGGCCGCATTCGGGACACATGTCAGTCGAGCTTCGGAGATCATAGCCGCATCGCATGCACAGACCCTCTCGTTTCCTTCTGCGACTCTGCCTGGCGTAACGTCCATTGAACCAAATCGCGAACGCACATAGAACCGCAGGGATCCAGAGTGGGCATATGACGACAAGGGGTGACAAGCTGTAGACGGGGACCGACAACGTGGAGAGGCCTGAATACCCGACCCATGTCAATTGCTCCCGGACATACATGAAGCCACGAGAATCACGGACGTGAATAGTGCCGCCGCCGGGCATCTGCTGGAAGATGATCGCTCCAAGTTCAGCCGATACGATACTCTGACCTGAGAAGTAATAGACATGGAAGTAGCTGACGATCCACAGCCCGACACTCAGAACTAGCCCCACGATCGACAGGATGAGCAGGCTCTTGCGGATCATGGTGTGTACCCCGCCGTGCCGTATTAAGGGCAGCGTGTAGACGAACCCGAGAGGTCGTGTCCAAGAACGCAGTTACACTGGAGGCAGGCCATGGGCTCTTCTCAATTCATCATCTTCTTTAACATCACGCTCGTGAACACAGTACACGCGGCCCCCCAGAGTAAGAACATTCGTATTGTCGTGGTAGGGCACATCGTACCTTTCAATCAGCAGGAGCAGCTTCGAAAGATAGTGCATCTGTGGCACGGGCCTGAATTGCCGGCTGACCCTGATCCCCCGGATGCTTTCGGTAACAAGATCGTCAGCGGTAACGATGCCCAAAGCCAGCATTTCATCGAGGCTTTCCGGAAGCGTGCCCTCGTCCTTTTCAGTGTAGTCGAGGATTCTCTTGCCGAGTTCCTTGAGACACTCCTGCCTCTTGGACAAGAAACTCAAGTAAGCTGCTCGTTCCAGCCCGACGAGAAAACCCCACCCAAGGTACAGGACGGTCAAGATGCCTACGACGCCCAGGACAAGAATGACACGGCGGCGGGTCACTTAGCCATCTCCGTCGCAAGGCCGCATTCGGGACAGGTGCCGTCTGAACCGCGGATGTCATAGCCACAATGAACACACTGACCGAGACGGTGGCGGCGGACGGTGCGAATTTCTCGAACTCCCCAGAGGATAGGCATGACTCCGAAACCGAGGCACAGCAGATAAAGCGGAATCTGAACGTAGGTCAGAGACTTCGACATCTGCGGCCACAGGTTCCAACTCTTACTCTGCACGGTTTGACGCATGACGTCGCGACTACTCCAGGTCCATCCCCTTGCGGACATGGCGAGGCCAAGCCGGGCAGCGGGTGGAAATTTCTCCATAGCCTGCCTGCTGCTGCTTGCGTAGTACACGGAGCCATTGGCGACCATTGCTATGATCATGGGGTCGCCGTTTCGCGTACAACGGTAGCCTTCGAGACTTGCCGCGAAAAGCCCCATACTGACGACGAAACCCAGCCCACTGAGCATGAGCCCAATGCGACGGCCCACGTTTTGCCTATTGATCAAGCGTGCGGCGTATGCAGCGACCAGTCGTCGGAAGGTAGCTATGGGCTTTCGGCAGCCCAACCAGCACACGAACGTCGCCGCCACGCACAACAGCAGGGGCAACCACAAGGGCAAGACAGACCTGGCCGTCGTGTGCAGTATTGCGTCGGGTGCGACCAGCATGTGGAGCTTCCCCGTATAGGGCCATAGCGAGGTCTCGAAGCCCTGAAAGGTCTGCCAACTGATCCCGGGGCACATACTAAGATCTGGAAAACGGCCAAGATCGACATTGAAGACCTGCGTCCATGCCGGGTCGTAGTCGTAGAAGGCATATAAGCAGCCCTGTGATGAGCCGACTGCCCATGAGGAGTGTACATAAGTCAACTGAACGTAACTCGCTCCCCACAGCCCGACGCTCAGGACCAACCCAACAATCGACATGATGAGCAGGGTCTTGCGGATCACTTTGCCGTCTCCATGGTGTGGCCGCATTCTGGGCACTTGTCAGGTGTGCCTTGGAGGTTGTAACCGCAGCGGGTGCAGAGACCTTGACGACGGCGGCGGTTCCGTCGATGTACGCCGACTAACACCAGGGCCGGGTATGAGCCGAACACGACCACTGGAAGCCAGTACGGACACCTGCAAGTTAGAATCTTATGGGCATCCCTGAAAGTTCTATCCCTCGTGCCTGCGAAAAGATCCCGTGCCCGAGTTTGAAAGATAGAGCCACCGGTTATGCAGCAGGGCGTTCGGTCCACTTAGCCGGCGGAGAAGCGGGTGATCCTCTCCCCAGTAGCAGAACGACATACGAAACTCGTGTCTTCGCTGGTGCGAAAGAATGATCTTTCTTTGCGATCGGCCCGTGACGGAGTCATTCTGCACGAGCATCCATCGATCGCTGTCTTTAGGCCAGCACCACAGGACCACAAACGCCACACACAGCAAGCACATCGTTCCAAACAGAACTCGCTTGATCACGACGCTCAAAGATGAAAGGGTGCGGCGGAGCATTCATTTTCCTTTGTGGCCGCATTCGGGGCAGGCGTCCGGTGAGCCGCGGAGGTCGTAGCCGCACCCCGAGCATTTCCTAGCCTCTCCCTCCACAGGTTTGGGCATCAGCAACAAGGCAATGCCAGCGAACAGGACACCACAGATCAGACAATTGATCACTACCATCCAGATGACGCCTGACTCTTCAGGAGACCCAACGATGAAGTAGGACAAGAAGAGCCCCGGCATGAAACATCCACGATGGGCGTAACAGAATATCGAGCCAGTTTTTAGTAGGCACAGCACCGAAGGAGCGAACCCTATCGCATTCCCGAGAACAAACGCTGCTAGGCCAACCCGTGTCCTTGATTTCATCTGATTGCCGACTCCCTGGCGTGGCCACATTCGGGACACACACCCTCTGAGCCGCGGAGATCGTACCCGCAGTCAGCACAGAGGCCGCGTTCGTGTCTCTTGTCTGCGTCCTTGGCCCGATGCCTGGCTATGAATCCAAACAGTACAAGAGAAGAGAAGAAGAAAACCGCAAGCCCAGTGGCCCAGCGAGGGATAACCAGGTTTAGGATCGGTGGACGCGTGCCTATGTAATTGAACGTAACAAAACCGGAGCCGATACTCAGGGCCAGCCCACTAATACTGACGACCAAAGGAACTTGGCACAGGATGAGTAGGACACGACGGAGCACGTCACTTCCCTTTGTGGCCGCATTCGGGCCAGTTGCCTGATGAGCCCCGAAGGTCGTAGCCGCATTTAAGACAGAGGTTGTGTTCTTGTCGATGCTTCCGCTGAATACTCCATCGAGAAGATGCCCAGGCTGCGAAGAATACGAATGGGACCACGCACGTGATTGGGTATGTAAAGAAGTGCCAATTCCAACGCAGAGCGATGGTGCCCGCAGAATAACAAAGCACAACACGCACCCACGACCGCGGGGCGACAAAACCACAGATTGCACCCGCCAGTAGACTCAGCGGGATATGAGGCACGTAGAAATTGAGGAGACCATAGTATCCTGCGTATGTGCCCAAGCCGAGATTGGTCATCCAATTCTGCACCGGGCGACGCAAGGGCATGATGTGGCTAAAAAGAACTTCGACTAAGTCACCGGCCGCGATTCCACAGCTGAATGCGACTAAACAAGCCACACATGATGCGATTTGCGGGTGCGTTCTCAGCATTCTACTAGACACTAGTGATCCGTGGGCCTTCATCGTTGACTACCGAATTCAGATTCATGACCACATTCTGGACACTGGTCCGTCGAGCCGCGGAGGTCGTAACCGCACGCAAGGCACAGGCCCAACCGTTCGCGTCGGCGTCGACGGGGTTCCCAACTCCACAGAAACAAAACTCCTGCCACTCCTGTTGGAATCCAAAGTGGAATTGAAACAAATGTGCCGCTAGCCAAACCGATCATTGAACTTGGAAAACCACAGAAGCGTGCAAGGTCGGATTCGGCTCGCGGGATGATGTCTGCCCCGTAGCGAGTATGGACGAATTGTATACCTGGAGCGGCGAACACTGCCCTCTTGTCCCCGAAGAACGGACTAGAGGAGGACGTCATGTGAATAGAGCCTGCTTCTGCCTTGTCAGATTCTGGGAATTGCTTGTCCGGCCATAGCAGTCTCAAGCAGCCCCTACCGGCTCCCACTTTCCAAGCCCTTGACCTCGGAAGATATCCTATGGAGTAGAGACTGCTAGTTACCCAAGCCGTCAGGCTGATGATCAGGAAGGCGAGGGAAATTCTGTAGGCAACGCGACGTCTCATACTGCGATCTCCTCGCCACACTCAGGACACGCACCTTCTGAGCCGCGGAGGTCGTACCCGCATGAGGAACAGGCCTCTGGTGGTCGTGGCCGAACCGCAACTCGAATCAGTCCCCAGACACCAAGAAACAACGCCATGATGATCCAAATGGGGACACGCAGTCTGAGCGGATTGGTTTTGACAGTCGGAAGCCACATCGTTCTGAACCCGGTGAAGCCTTCGACAGTCACTCGATTTGAAGTCGATGTCGTGTAGCCCTCGTACTGGCCTGGTCCGGTCTGCTGAAGAACGAACTGCCCAGTCCGATTGACTTGACCCTGTATGATGATCACAGCCCCAGAAGCCAGCGAGATCGAGGTATTTGATCCAGCATAGCGAATGCCCAAGTAGCTGCCCGCCCATAGTGTCACGCTGCTGACGACACCCACGACCGACAAGGTGAGCAGGCTCTTGCGGATCACTTGGCCGCCTCCATGGTGTGACCGCACTCGGGGCATGTGTCCGTCGAACCACGCAAGTCGTACTTGCATGACGGGCATTGATGCAACTCCATGGTCCGTCGCTTCTCCAAATAGCCCGTGTAGATCCATCCCGACAGTGCAGCGAGAAACACGATCCACAGCGGAATCGTGACCAGGCCGCTCTTGGTCATTGGAGTGATGCGTACTTCAGGGAGCATCGGCGTGAACTCTAGACTGCTGAAGCCGTAGACATGTATACCTGTAGTCGGTTGCCGTCGGGTAACCTGGCCCCAGAAGACGGCTACACTTCCCTGGGATAGTGATACTCCCCGATAGGAAGGCCATGACTTCCAGTCGATATTGAAGAAGCTTGCAATGGTGAATACGACCACCAGGACAGTGGTTAATCGAAATACACACTTGCTCGCCGCCGTGAGCCTGGCGTTGGTCCCACTCAGAGCGAGCAGCAGCACGGCCAAGAAGGCGACCGACACAAGTTTGATCACAAGTAAGATCATCCAACATCCAGCATAGCAGGGCTACGCGTTACAACTGGATCGCTCCAGAAGTGGTTGGCCGCACTCGGGACAGCGGGCGCTCTTCGATCCCGTCAAGTTGTACGAGCAGGACGGACACAAGCCAGTTTGACCCACACGCCAGCGACGGAAGAGCCTTGCGGAAACCAACGCGGGATACACGGCGAAGAGCACAGCTGGCAACCACAATGGCAGGAAGTACTCAATCCGACCAGGCCAAGATGATCTCATGTGCGGAACCCAGCGAGTTTCCAGGCCCTGATAACTTCCCAACTGCCAACCGTTGATATGGTAGTGCCAAAACTTGGCCGGAATATCCTTGTCGGACACATAGAGGCAGCCTTGGTAGACGCCACAGTCGAAACGGTAATGACCATAACCAAAGCTCCAGTAACTTACTCCCCACAGGCCGACACTCAGGATCAACCCTCCGATTGACAGGATGAGGGGGCCCTTGCGGATCACCGGGCAATCTCCTCCCCGCACTCTGGACATGCTTCTGGTGAGCCGCTGAGGTCGTAGCCGCATGCAGGGCACAAGCCTCTGTGCTTCCTGGCGAACCTACTTGTAGCCTTGATGAGAAAGCAAACAGGCCATGCCCCAAGAATCGTAAACGGAATCCAGAATGGAACACAAAACCACCTGTTCTTGTTTTGCCACCGCATGAACCGCGGCAAGTGGAACCCTCGAATCAGCACTATCTCTGTAGGCCCGATGGTACCGACCGTGGCGAACGGGACTTTGTTGGGCTCGCTGGGAGGAAGTCGCAGCCATAACCAACCCGTGCCCATCAATCCCACAACGCTCATGATGAACACCACACGCCGGATCACAGGGCGGTCTCCGTGGCATGGCCGCATTCCGGGCAAGCGTCCGATGAGCTGCGTAGGTCGTAGCCGCAAACCGCACACCGGCCAAGGCGAATGAGGCGGTGACGACGTGCAATGGGCAACATGGCCCAGATAGCCGCCGCACCACATAAGGCAACGGGCATCCACAGAGGAACCACGATGAAGAGTGGGTTCGTTCTTGCCTCAGGCCACCACCACGTCTCAAGATTATCATATCCAAATGCCGCGAAGTACTTGCCATCGAGTTGTCTAGTGAAATGTGCGATGGTCTCTTCGGGATCAGGCACGGCACTCGGATCCACACGAACCTGCTCAATGTACTGTTCGAGCTTGTGCTCTATTTGTGTTCGGTCCGTGTGCGTCCAGTGAATTGCCCCACCGCGAAGCGTGATGCATAGCGGCTTGTTTCTGTACTGAACGTAGAAGTAACTGGCCACCCACAGCCCGGCACTGACTACCAACCCCGTGATCGACAGGATGAGCAGGCTCTTGCGGATCACTGTGCCGACTCCATCGTGTGGCCGCACTCGGGACACGAGCCCTCTGAGCCACGGAGGTCGTAGCCACACGACTTGCACAGCCCAACTCCACGATATCGAAACGCCGAACGCCACATCCAGGCAGACGATGCAGCAAAGATCAGCGTCGAAAACCATAGTCGTGCCGCCACAGTCCAACTTGATGGGCCGTACCACAACTTTGCAAAACCCGGGAGTGCAAGATTCGGTTTGACTGGCCCCATCACACTGGGAGGTATCGAGAGAGCCATGTTTGAAGTCGCCGACTGGTCCACGAAGACGAACGACCATCCCAAAGCCGTGTCCCGTGAGTGTGCTTGGGGCGACGGGGACGGTTCGGGCTGTATCGGTGTTGGCCTGGACCAGTGAATCCACCGAATCTCACCGTTGTCAATCGAAACCTGATTCTGAGAAAACGTAAGAGCCAATTGCCAGTGGCTTGCTATCCATGCTACGAGGCTGACCACGAACCCCACGGCCGATAGGATGAGCAGGGTCTTGCGAATCACCTGGGCCCCCTCAAGATCCTGGACAGGAGTTGCCACGTAGATTCATTTCGGCGGGCACCACATTCTGGGCACCGGTCACCCGACCCACGTGAGTCATATCCGCAGACCACGCATAGTCCGAGCCCATGCCGTCGTTCGATTCGCCGAATCAAGTACAACAACGGAGAGGCAAAGCCAACAGTGAATATCCATAGTGGAATGCTAACCATATTGCTCGACCAAAAGGGAACAACCATACCCACACCCACGCGATCGTTAGACCAGCCAAAATTACACATCCAGCGGCCAGAGCCAGGCGGAAGGCCAGCCCACGCGATAACTGCTGCTCCATCTACCAAACTACATGCAATGCTAACAGGCTTGCAGAGAACAAACATACTGCAGAAGACTGTGAACAACATCAGTACGATGCAAGTGCAGGCCAACATGGTCGACAGGATGAGCAGGCTCTTGCGGATCATGTTGCCGTCTCCAAGGGGTGGCCGCATTCGGGGCACTTGTCCGAAGATCCGCGGAGGTCGTATCCGCAGCACACACACAAGCCAAGGACATGCCGCCGCAGTGCCAGTCGGCCCCGAAACAACACGCCGAGCAGGCACAGCATCGTCGGAATCCATAGAGGCAGCTGTATCTGTCTTCGTGTTGGTGTCCCCAAAATCAGCTGCGGCTTCCAGCGAGTCGACCAGCCGCTGAAGCCTTTCCAGGCCAATCCTGTCCTGTACGTCAGCGTGCTTGCTCTCCACGCCGCTCCATCATGAAACAGGTCAGTTGCCACCGGCCCCTTGATTGTCGTGGCCCTCCCGGAGAGCGTGTGGCTATTTCCGGTCAGAACCAGATCCGTCAGCATGACTGTACCTGCTGGCAGGGTGGCGTAGTTGCTCGGAAGGGGCTGCTGAGCTGGTAGGCCGGCCCAATTGACCTGCACACACCCTTCGCTCAAGGCACACACTGGGCCACTCGCAGATACTATCAGCATGACGGTGTAGTAACTGGCTCCCCACAGTCCCACACTCAGAACCAGCCCCACGATCGAGAGGGTGAGCATGCTCTTCCGGATCACGTTGCCGTCTCCCTGGTTTGACCGCATTCGGGACATTGATCGGTCGATCCGCGGAGATCGTAACCGCAGTACACGCATTGGCCTCGTCGGTTCCTACGGTATTGGCGAATGTCGGGCCACGCCAGGATCATCGTCGACACGGCTAGCATGAAGACCACAGGAACCAGCGGCACGTGGACGCTCCAATCGTCAAGCCTGGTACCGCTGTAGGTCTTGCTGGACAGCAGGTCAAACGTCGTAGCCAGGCCGTCGTACCCTTTGCAGTACAACCCTTTGCCCCAGGATCCGTACCAAGAATCTCCAGTCGTAGCACTGTATTCCACGCCGCCCCTGGCCAACATGACGTGGAGCGAATCGCTCACATAGCTGATGCGAAGGTAACTCAGGCCCAACAGCGTAATACTCAACGCGAGCCCGACGATCGACAGGATGAGCAGGGCCTTGCGGATCACTTTGCGGGCTCCATGGCGTGGCCGCATTCGGGACAGGCTCCCGGTGAGCCCTGCAGGTCGTATGCACACTTCACACAGAGCCCTTGTTCTCTACGGCGACTACGAACTTGATGAACGTACGCCGGAATCCGCAGTCCCGCGAATACGACCAGGAACACTCCCAATGACAGCAGTATCTCAAGATTGCTCGGAGAATCACGAAAAGGGCCAAACACCCGGTCGATCAAATAGTAACAGTAGCGGATTGGAAGCAGGATGGGAGAAAGAAGCAGGACTATGACGGCCAACGGATGTATTGCTTCTTCGCGACAAACCAGAGCCAGGAGGGCAAGGTCGGACACCCAGCAAGCAGAAGCATATGCGACGACTGGATTGTTCAGCAGCGTCTTGAGTGTTCCATTAGGACGCACTTCCTGTTGCCCCCACAGATTTGCCACACTCAGGGCAGATGTCAGCCGAACCTCGTAGGTCATAGCCGCACAACTGACAGAGTCTCACGCCGCGATGACGCAAGAGACTGCGTAGAATACAGGTCGCACATGCTGCAAAGAACAACGTCGGCAACCATAACTTGATCGCGGCAGTCCAATGCGACGACCGATGCCATAGTCTTGCCACCCCCGGTATTTCGAGGTCCGGCTTGCTTTCCCGCATGGCAGACGGAGGCATTGACCATCCAAATCTCCACATCATCTTAGGCTGGTCGTGTAGCTGTTGGGTTTGAGTCGGTGACCACAACCAATGACTCCACAGCAGTTCGCCCTTGTAGAGCTGGAGTTGATTCGAGGTGAACACCTGGGTGTACTGCCAGTTGCTACGGATCCACAGTCCGAGGCTAACTATGAAGCCCACGATCGACAGGATGAGCAGGGTCTTGCGGATCACTTTGCGGGCTCCATGGTGTGGCCGCATTCGGGACAGCATCCGTCAGAACCGCGGAGGTCGTAGCCGCACTCGATACACTTGCCATGGTGGCGACGATGGTGATGAACGGCAAGGGTCAACGGTCTGTAAGCCATGCAGTACAAAGTGACCAGGGAAAGAATCGTCAATGCGGCAGGAACCCACAAGTCACGCGTGGTGCCGTAATCGATGATCCTGAGCCAGAATGCTCGGACCAGCATCAGGATCGCAACGGCACTCAGGACGTGGAGGGAGAGGCGAATCACGTGGCAGTCTCCCTGGCGTGGCCGCACTCTGGGCATTGATCAGTTGATCCGCGGAGGTCGTACCCGCATGAAACACACAGACCGAGGTGACGACGACGGCGAGCACGAGAATAGAGTAGGACGAGCGTGGATGCTACGAATATCAGTAGCGAGGACCACAGAGGTATGACCAACGCCTTTCGTCCGAGTGTATTGCCTGCAAGGGCCAAGGTGTAGTCCCCGCCCAGGCACACCATGAGATCAATCGCCGCGAAGCCCACCTCAACACTGTGTCCTTGCACTGCGACCGAAGCGATTGGGGCATCTCTCATTGCGTAGAGCTTGTGCCCCTCGACAAACAGCATGTAACACGTTTGGCTACGAGGATTGAACACGAAAACTCTCAGACTAGATATCAAGCCGAGGCCCCACAGCCCCACGCTCAGGACCAATCCCACGATCGACAAGATGAGCAGGCACTTGCGGATCACTTAACCGTCTCCATGGTGTGACCGCACTCGGGACATACTTCTTGAGAGCCGCGAAGGTCGTAGCCACATGAGGAACAGGCCCCTGGTGGTCGGAGCCGAACCGCAACTCGAATCAATCCCCAGACACCAAGAAACAACGCCATGATGATCCAAATGGGGACACGCAGTCTGAGTGGATTGGTTTTGACAGCCGGGAGCCACATCGTTCTGAACCCGGTGAAGCCGTCGACAGTCACTCGATTCGAAGTTGAGGTCCTGTAGCCCTCATACTGGCCTGGTCCGGTCTGCTGAAGAACGAACTGCCCAGTCCGATTGACTTGACCCTGTATGATGATCACAGCCCCCGAAGCCAGTGAGATCGAGGTATTGGATCCAGCATAGCGAATGCCCAAGTAGCTGGTCGCCCAAAGTGTCACGCTGCTGACGACACCCACGATCGACAGGATGAGCAGGCACTTACGGATCACTTGGCCGCCTCCGGGGTTTGACCGCATTCGGGACAGGCGTGTGGGGATCCTCGAAGGTCATAGCCACATGCAGAACACTGACCACCTCGTATCCGATGCAGGTCACGATTCTTCAAGTACTCGTATCCGAAGTAGATCACGCCGTTCGCAATCATGAACCAAAAGAACACATTCACGGCTGCCCTGAACCAATGTACGTCCGTGATCTCGCCGTTGACGACGCGGATGTAGCCCAGCGGCCAGCCGAGGGAGGTGATGAGACGTATGGGGCCACCCAAATCGATTCCAGGGCCGGTCACCGGTGGCCATGGACTCAACAACGACACGGTGGTCATGGCAATTGCAAGCAGAAGTGTCTTGATTGAACGGGGCCCAGTGAACAAATCTCGCGATGCTCCTGGCTTGGCTGTCTCCTTGGCATGGCCGCACTCCGGGCACCGGTCGATCGATCCGCGAAGGTCATAGCCACAGATATCGCACATCCCCGGGCCCCTGCGAGATCTCCTCTGGATCACTACTCCGAAGACCGCAAGGACACTTACAGCAGTGATGACTGCACCGAGAGGGCCGATCACGTCGAGCATGACTACACCGGCTACGGCGGCCATGACAACAATGAACACTTGGAAGATCATTCGAGGCCACACTCCGGACAAGCCCCCGCGGTTCCCCTCAGATCATACGCACACGCCACGCACAGCCCATGTGTAGAACGCCATCGCCGCCGAACCCAGGACACGAATCCGCAGGCGGGCCGGATGGCGAAGGCAAGGGTCGGGATCCAGAGTGGCAGGATCGTATGCATGTTCAAGTAGTTGAACCCCGCCCGATGAGAGCTGTCACGAGTCTTCCACCGTGGCTTCCAGGTCGTGCTCAGGTTCGAGAAACCGGATCTTCCACTGGTTTTCTGTAGGTCATGTCCCCAGCCATGTCGCCTCGGAAACCAATCTGGGCTCCAGTCGATTGCACCTCGCTCGAGCCATACGACTGTCCGTTCACCGGCCCACCACCAGTTCCAGTAAGACGCACCCCAGGCGACAAGGGTGATCAAGAGCAGACCGGCAGAGATGGTTGTGAGCGTGCGACGGAGCATGAGCGGCTCCTCGATATGCCTCAGGTGGTCCAACCGGCAACGAATTCTGAGCGTCCCAACAACACTGGCAATTCACTGACTCTGGCAGCGATCAGACTGCGGCGATCAGCAAATTCCTGATGCATCTTGACGGCCACATCGAACTCCGGTTCCCCTTCCAAACGGGAGACCGCCAGTGCAAGCCGATCGCCGACGAACTCAACCGTCAGCACTTGCCTCAGAAACTCAGTATTCTCCCGCAACCATCCGCTATCGTAGATTTCGCTATCGTGTTCCCAGAGATACGGACCGCCACCGCCGCCGACAGGTGTCCATGGCTCGTAGAGTGGATTTTCGTTGGATCGATACATCAGGCCCGAACAATACTGCAGCCCCGCAACGGTCCGTCCTGCGGTATCGAACTCCCACCATGGCGTCCACAGAATCTCGACCTTCGGAATGATGAGACCGAGAGAATTCAATCTGAATATCCACAAATTTGAGTTCTTTACGGATCTGTCAGCATCTAGGCGGGCCAGGAAACTGTCTCTGAAGAAACGGCACATCCCATCCGTCTGTTCTGCGGTGAGCATCTTGTCAAGGATGTCTCCTCGCAAAAGGGCAGAATGAAACTCTATATCACCAGCCCATTCCTGACTGTGCAGCAGAGTATGGTGCCAGTGCATCAGGCACACGGGAAACAGGTAAGCAAACAGATTCGGTTGCAGATCCATCGAGGCGAGGTCGTGGTAGTAATACCACAGGTCCCCGAAATCGATCTGCTCGTATGGCGTTCGGGCCAAAGCTGCGAGCTCTTTATCAAACCGGTCGAATTGCGATTCCCACACGTCTTGGACTGGGGCGGGATCGCCAAATATACGACGCACTCTCTCCCAACTGATCTCACCAGCCCTGTGATCGTCGTGTTTGACCATGTTCTGATTATACCCGCTCCTCGACCAATGCGATTCGGCGGCCAGGCACAATGAGGGACGATCGGGACGGTGTTCGGGGGTATACTTGGGTGGCAAGGTTGTCAGGGCAACAGGGTGGTTACTTGAGGAGGCATGTATGAAAGAAACAACTCACCTCGCTGCAAGACGGCTGACTTACGGAGTGATACTCCTGTCTCTGATGGCGATACCGGGTGTGGCCGTCCCGAGTCCTAGTTCCGGGGCCGATCCTAGTGACAGGCTGCACGATGTGTCAGAACTTCCCCAATGGCAACAGGAAATACTCAAAGACGTTGAGATCCACGCACGGTATGTCTCAGGGGACCAACTGGGGTGCCTGGATCACCTGCTGCCCGTCCCGATCTTCACCGCCACGCACCTCGACAAGGATGTCTACCTGCTAACAAGATACCAGGTCACATCGGCAAAGCCTCGAAAACGAGTACTCAAGCTCGAAGCCGAGATCGTTGCTCCATTCAGACTAGCCGGCCGGGAAATCTCGTTGATACCGGTTGGTGGAAACGTCTGCGTGCGAGGTAGTTGCTACAGCCTCACCAAAGTCGTAGCTGCGGATGCAGTGCTGTCCAAGGGAGACATCGGTCAAATGAAAGCGGCCGAGCCCAGACTGAGAATCGTGAACGTGTGGGCAAAATAATAGTTCGTCAAACGGTCAGCCTCGCCGAAGCTGCACTCCTCCCATGGTTCCGTGAGGGCAGAGTATGCGATTCTCGCGTCAGCAGTAAACGCCTTAGTGACCAGCGTGGTCGCAGCTATGCTCGCCTTTGTCGTACTTGGATTGTTCTTGCCTGAAGCCACAGACCCATATCCTCGGAACGACGATTATTGGTGGCTAGGAACTGTAGTTTGGGTCGCCGCGATTGCCCTGGGTCTGCTCGTGTTCAGAAGGACTTTCCGATCACATGTTGAGATTCGATGCGAAGGGTGTGCGTACAATCTGCGTGGCAATTTGACGGGCACCTGTCCTGAGTGCGGAACAGACCTGAGTCCGGAGAATGTAGCCAAACTGAGCCGGGTCTAGCCCAGGGGCCTCGGTCGTTGGCTTGTCACACAGGGTCGTCAGGGTCGTTACTCGGGAAGGTATGCAGTAACAGGCGTGTTCACTTGGCAAGTCCATCGATGAAATGGCGTCCTCGGCGAATCATTTGGTCCGTCTTGGTTGGCGGCTTCGTGCTGCTCTATGGTTGGTCGTTCTGGATGGATATCTACATGGCTGCAACGACGACCTTCTCAGCATCCGTCCGGTGTTTCCTGGTCAAGGAGGAGGGCCGGTTCCCACAATCGCTCGACGAATTACAGGCTCACGAATGCGGCGAGCAGTACCTGAGTCGGATTGTCTGGTTCGATCTTGCCGAAGGCGTGAAGACGACGGACATCGATGTGACTGGTTGGGTCGAGAGCCAGCAGCGGTTCGTGGTCGAGTTCTCTGGGCACGGTTTCCCTTACAAGAGGGACCTTCAGCTAGTCTCCAGTTACATCGGGCAGTACATTCACAATGAAGTACTTCGGCCGCAGGAGTGATCCGGCGGTTTCAGTCTCGCCCGGGCCAGTCTTCTGTCCATATACTTCCTCAGATCAACGTCCCTAACGACCCTATCGTCCCTGCTGAAATTCACGCACACTTTGGAGGGTCAACAGGGTCGGCTCACGGAAGTATGATGTCGGAACGCCGGTAGTTTCTCATCCTTGAAAGTAGACCATGCCGTGAGCGTCAAGCTTCGCTCCAATCGACCGCATCGGCACGCCAGGATTCTTCTGGGTACACTAATCGTCTTGGTGCTTGCCCACATTCTGACTGAACTATTCTCAGATCCTACTTTCCGCGTGACCGGCATCACTGGAATCCTCATCGCTTTCGTGATCAGTTACTTGGTTCTTAACCGCTGTCAGCATCTCCGCTGGACCATGGTGATTGGCGGGGTCATGGGACTGACGGTGTTCATGATTCCCATCGTGACGAGAATGCTGATGTGCGGCGAGGGACGCGGCGTTCTCACACTGAGATTCTTGGGGATGGCCATTGCTCCCGCGGTCTTAGCTGCGTGCATCGGGATGGGTGCAATGGTTGCCTGGCGATGGGTCTGGCGTGCGTGTTTCCTCCGCCTGGTTGACGAGAGCGTGTGTCCGGGGTGTGCGTATTGCATCGATCACTTGACGAGCGATAGGTGCCCGGAATGCGGTGAGGATCTCAGCGATTTCATACCACCGGTTAAGACGTCGATAGCGAGCACCCGATCAACAGGCATCGTGCTTTGCGTGTGGGCCCTGTCAACAGTAGCCAGCACTGCTGCCGTCGTCGGAGGGAGTGTTCCTCTCTCTCTTCTCATGCGACCGTCTTTCTGGCAGCAGGCCCACGGGAACACCGATCCATCTCAAAGGCAAGACGGGGTCATCAACTTGATAGAGCAGCTCAAGTTCTCGGGAAAGGCCTTTTCTCCAAGGGGGTTGCGATGGATTGTCGGCCCTCCTGACCTGCACCTTACTGAAGGAGACATCACAGTCTATGCGTACTTCTATGACGAGGAGGGCTACGTCGCCTACGCGGAGTTCAGAAAAGATCTGTTGGTCGAAGTAGGTTTCAACGTTGCCGATGTGAATGACCACTCACGTTATAAGGAGTGGAGCGGGGACTAATGAGGTGAAACATGATCGTTCGCCAGGCGGGCCAGCTCCAGCGGCGAGGCGGGTTGAGTTCATGAGCTGACATATCGGTAGGATCGGATGGACAGAGTTGAAGCTTTAGTCTTGCTGCATTGGTCCATCAAGCCCCGCAAGCCACCTGAGCCGAACCCGCCTGCACAATCCGCGTATATGGAGAGCGTAGACACCTCTACTGGCGGTACAATGTTCTCGATGCGATTCACCCTGCACATCCCACTCCTCTTCGCGGCCCTGGCTCCCGCAGCCCTCGCCGACATCATCCACGTGCCCGATGACCAGCCGACGATTCAGGCTGGGATCGATGCTGCACAAGAAGGTGACACTGTGCTTGTTGCCCCGGGCACGTACACAGGTGACGGCAATCGTGATATCAGCCTGTGGGGTAAGACCATCATCGTGAGGTCCACGGACGGGCCCGAGGTGACGATCATCGATGCCCAGGGTGATCCGGACAACATCCATCGCGGATTCTATCTCGCTCATGGGGAGCCTGTGGACACCGTTATCGAAGGGTTCACGATTACCGGCGGCTATGTCATCGGCGATACTGGCGGAATCGGTCCAAATGGTGGTGGAGGTGGCGGCGGTGTCCTGATCAAGAGTGGTCACGCAACATTCCGAGATTGCGTTATTACAGGCAACATATCAGAGACACTGCTGGATCCCTTTGTTCAGGACGGCACGGGAGGTGGTATCTATGCGGGGGAGCACGCCGACGTTCGGATTGAGCACTGCATTATCGAGAAGAATTATTCGGCTCGGCAGGGTGGTGGAGTATTTTCACTAGCACTAAGCACTAGCGTCATTGTCGAGAACAGTCTGATCAGGGGCAATGCCTGTGGCGAGCTCTATAGCGGGGGCGGTACTTATCTCGTTGGCAATTCGGGCCTGCTGAATAGTACAGTTGTGGAGAATCATTCAGAGGGCTGGGCAGGGGGAGTCGTGACTATTGGTGTTGCGATCGTACGGTCCACGATCGTGTGGGGCAATTCGGCTGCAAACGGCACACCTCAGCTTCTGGTTGCATCGGTCTTGCCCCCGACTGAACTATTAGTCGAGCATTCAATTGTCCAAGGCGGGCGTAGAAAGGCTGAGATCAAGGATGGATCAATTGTTGATTGGCGAGAATCTAATCTAAGTGAGGATCCGCTCTTCCTCGGACCGGATGAGGGCAATTATCGCTTAGGGCCAACGTCTCCCGGAATCGATGCCGCATCGTTCCAACATCCATCCACATCTCCCGTCGATCTTGACGGCCTGAAGCGGGTCCAGAACTGCCGGGCTGACATCGGGGCATACGAGTCTCCCTACTTTGCCGATTGCGACGACAATGAGCTGCCAGATGCCTGCCAGGCGGGCAAGGGCATCACGCCTGACTGCAACACGAATGGCATCCCTGACGGATGTGAGTTCGCAGATGGAGTCGTCGAAGACTGCAACCGCAACAGTGTGCCCGACGAGTGCGATCCCGACACGGACGGCGACGGACTCATTGATGATTGCGACAACTGCGACCTGCCCAATCCCGACCAGGCCGATTGCCAATCCAACGGGATCGGCGATGTCTGCGACCTGGCGGACGGGGGCAGCCAGGACTGCAACGAGAACGCAACGCCCGACGAATGTGATATCGCATCGGGGGCCTCGCTCGATATGTGGCCGCCACAAGGCGACGGCATCCCCGATGACTGCCAGCGGGACTGCAATGCCAATCTGACACCGGACCTCGATGACATCAGTTCGGGATTCAGCCGGGACGCCGACGACAACGCGATTCCGGATGAGTGTGAGTGCCCGATCGTCGGCAGCGATCCGTTCAGCGGTATCATCGACGCCCGCCAACCTGTGGACGTGAATGGGCAGCCCTTTGGATGGACGACGATCCGGCTGGATATGTGCATGGAAGCCGAGGACATCATCTTCGTCGATCAGTTCGACATCACGGCCTCGAACGGTCGCGGTGCTCCTGGTATTGCCACGATGGCTGTCGATGGAGATCAGATCACCCTGACGTTCGACGGACCTATACCGTCTGGAGCCATGACCACGATCCGTCACGTCCCGTCGAACACCCACGTGTGCATGGGCTTCCTGCCGGGCGATGCAGGCGGCAATCGGAAAGTTCATGAGTTGGACATTCTGCAACTCATCGACCGCCTGAACGGTGTGCTTCCACAGACGCCACGGTTGTGCGACATCGACCGCTCCGGCGAATGTGACCCGCTCGACATCTTGCGGCTGATCGATCTGATGAACGGTGCGGGCGAGTATGACCCTTGGCTTGGGGCAGAGATTGCTCCGTGTCCGTGAGTATAGCGAGGCCAGTGCTATGCCTTCCTTCACCTCAGACGGCGGACACTATTACATCTGTCATACGTGGTGTGCCCGACTGCGAGGCGATTGAATTGTGCCGGCCGTGAAGGCCAGAAGATCAACATGACACTCTACGGCTTTAGGCAATTCGGCTCCACTGTGGCGTTGCTCTGTCTACTCGCGGGCTGCACCAACGTAAGCGGTTCCGACGGGGCCAAGAACAGTTCCAAGCTTGCTGGGCGATGGCAGATTTCCGTAAAGGACCTGGGTGCATCGTCGGAAAGGAATCTTAGACATCTCGAAGAAGCTGAGGTGGATTTGCAGATTGGGATTCAGATGGTGACCATCAACCGGGACGGCAGCTTCGACTGGTCACGATCGCACATAGGAAAGAGTGAGGGTGTTCACGGCTTGCGTGATGCGGGCGACCAATGTGTGAGTCGCACGTCAAGCGATAAGCACTATCTGGTGGACCACGCTGAATACACGCCGACGATGAGCCGGATCGAGCTGAGAAGGCTGGCATCAACACATCCGACCAGGCGGTTCCAAGAGGCCAGTTATTCGTTCGAAGTAGAACTGACCGAAGACGACCGAGCGAAATTGACCGTGGCTCGCCCGATCGCAGGACAGAAACAAATGGTACTGCATCGCATCGAAAGCTGCCCGCCTCTCCAACAGTCAGTGATCGCAGGATCCTGGTCGATTGAGAATAACCCCAAGATCGCCATGATCATCCGTCCTGACGGCACCTTCGATTGGAGCGGCACCGGCAGTCTGACCACCTATCACTACCAACTCGAATGCGTTGGCGATCGTGCCGTGGGGAATGACCCTCGGACTGGTCTTGAAGTTATCGAGGCCAAGTTTGAGCCACAGAGAAGCTCGCTGGTTCTACGGCTGCAGCATACACTCGTAGCGGGCCACTACTCAGCAAGCTATGAAGCTCGGGGCCTCGAAGACGGCGGACTGTTGTTCACCGTGAGCAGAAGTGACGGGACCGCGAACAACGAGCATGCTGTACGCTTGGTACGCAACGACCAGGCGGCGGTCCGGCACGCGAACTGGCATAGTCGGTTCTTTCCCAACCCCCGATTTCGGAAGACGCAGGCAACTGATTGATCCACGTGTGACTGAACCAGCTCCCATGCAGGGTCAATAGGGTCAACAGGGTCACTTCTCAGGAGACACACCAAGGCTTGCGGGCCGCCATCGAACATGTACACATTCTGGGTAGGGAATCACTTGTGAGCAGAACGAGAGGATTTCTATGATTGGCTAATCGCGTCAATTACATTCATGCGCCTAGTGCACGTCCGCACCGCCTCAGTGTGGCCGGGCTCAAAGCGCTGCGCGCTGGTACATTCCAGGCGCTGCCTGGCACTCTGATAGACGAGAAGGTGAAGTACAAGCACCCGAGTAGGTCTAGGGGCCGAACCCAAAGAACCTAAACTTTCTCGACAAGATTCGGCCCGTAACTATCACAATTGATGGAGAGACGCCGTATTGATGAGTGTCGGCGGATCCGTGTAGTCTTGGCTGTCAGGGAGATTGTTGTTCGGTGAGAAGGTCAGATACATCTTATGTCGATAACCACATGCCATGGGGCCGCATAGGCTTAGTGGCTCTTGCCGTTTTGATAGGTTCTTGGTTTGCCTTGTCCAGTCCATTTCTGAACCCAGGCGTCTCAAAAGTCGTGTTCTTGATCCCAGACGGTTTTCGTGGCCCCTTTAGTCTCGTGGAGGACCAGCAGAATGGAGAGAGCAGTCATCCCCAGAATGGAGTATATACTCTTCGAATCTCGCCTGGAGGTGAGTTGCGCCTTAAGGACTTGGGGCTACTCCGAGAGTGGCACGAGGTTTCTGCTTCATATGGAAGTGGGGAGCTCGTCCCCGACGGCATGAACGCAGGTAGCGATGTCGTTGCGTTTCATATGCTTGACACTGGTCCTGATGGAACTACCTGGTACTTGATCGGTACAGAGAAAGAGCGACTAGGTGCTTTGAGTAGCTATTTTGGCAGGAAGCTTGGACGGATTCCTAGTCCTTCCGAATAGGGCGCGTTAGGCTCCTTGTGTGTAACCGTCCGACGAACCACACCCCTTGGCGCTGCATTTGTGTGGGCTTGTGCCAACGATGAGGCAGGAAGTCGTCGATTTGTGTGCGTGGTGACAGGTGGGGCGAGTAGTCGGGTGAATACGTCGCGGAACTAGGCGAACGGATCGATGTCGTTTCGCTTGTACACATTCGGTGTGAATGACTTGAAACTCGGAGTCAAGGGCAACGAAGCCGTCACGGGAGTTCGAGATACCGGGAGCGTTGGTTCCTGTAGTCTTCACGTTTTCGAACTTGACCTGGTAGCCGTGACTTGATGATGCCAGGAAATAATCGGCGGTTACGGGGCCATCACACAGTTGGCCAAGATGCTCTCTTGCGGCCTTGATCGCCTGCGATTCGGGAGGCGTGATGCTGCGACCGGGCTCACTACGCAGCCGAGCAAAAGCACACCCCGCTCCTGCAAGGAAGATGACGACTGCTATGTGGCAAAGGATCTTCATTCGAGGTCACCGTGCTCAATGTTCTGCTCCGTCGTGACGACGCCTATTCGGAGGTTCTCCAGGGCTTGTTTCTCATGTGCGAAGCCAGCAAAGGGCCTCAGTACGTCGATCGTGATCATCCTCTGTTCTTCCGTCATAAGTAATAGAAGCCACGATGGGTTTTGGGTTGTTTGCGGACAGAACTTCCCCAAGACACTAGTTATCAAGAGATCTGCTTCATCCTCATCGAGTAGGATCGCAGACAGGAACAACGGCAGCCAGAAGTGAAACGCTTCGTCCTTCAATAACGGGACTGAATCTCGGCACATTCGAATGGCGGGTTCTCGGGGAGGGAAGTATCCCAGGAGGTCGTATGGTTTCTGGAAATGGTCTTTCCAGTGCCGGCCGACAAACAGTTCCCTAACCTCGACACAGTTAATACATGGAGCACCACATAGGGCATAGTGCATCTCTACAATCCCATCATCACCGGGATAGGGCACTACCGCAAAAGCCTTCTCGATCGCCTGCAAAATGGCTTGTTGTTCCGTCGGCGTCATTCAAGCTTGACCTCGACTATGCGATGCCTGCTGGGGAGTTCCAGACATCGTGGCTCGCATGATTCTAATAGATGGGCCTCAAAACCGAGTGATTGCTTTCTTGTTTTCTCGACTCTTTCATGTTCCTCCAGCAGCCGACCCTGTTGACCCTGTTGACCCTCCCCTCTTGCAGGCCCCGCAAGCTTCCGGTCCAACCGGTCCAATGTACTTCCTACTTATTACCAAATTTTTCAAAGAGAGATATAGAAGAGTATAGAAGTAGAGATGAAGTGCGATGTTGCCTGGACCGCGTGGACCACCTGGACCGCTAGTCCCGATCACCCGTTTTGTAGGCGTTTTTGGGCAGAAAACGAGGGTTCTATCAAAGGGGCCTTAATTCGCCGCAAGCCCCGGTACCCTGGGATCCCCGCGATACGATCGACGTCTGACGGGCTTCTGTGTGCTTCTGAGGGGCATCCTGTGGGCAGTGTTTGAGGGCTTCAACAATAAGCGGTGAGGGGCTTGCGGTGGTCGGGCAACGATTACGGTAAGATTGAAGTAATCCTGAATCAGTTGTTGGTTCTCGTGTCGGCCGCCGACTCCAGAAGTTGCAATTCACCAGGGACAATTCCGCTAGCTCAAGCGTTGGACTGCATGACAGCATGACTTCCCGGCCTCACGCTCCAAACCGCAGGGGAATAACATTCATGGCCTCAACATTCCGCTATATGTGGCTTTGCCTCTTGCTCTTCTCGGCAGCAGGCGTCTACGCCCAAGTTCCGGACGGCTACGAGATCGTCGAAATCACAACGAACCCTGAAGGCAATAAGGAACGCCCACAGATCAACAATTGCGGGCAGGTCGTTTGGGGCAGGCGTGCGGGACCGGACACAATTGACAATTTCATTTACGAGAACGGAGTTGTCAGTTTGATTGGCGACGGTTCTCAGGTATACACCGACCCAAGAATCAATAATCGAGGAACGATCGTCATGCGAGCAGGACCCACGCTTGGAGGCCCCTGGGACCTAGCAATTTTCGAAGACGGCGAATTGGTTGACATGGTGGATACCGTAAGTGCGGCACGGCCTAACATCAATGACGCAGGCCACCTTGCTATCGTTGATGACCTGTCCGGCAATTTTTCACACACGGAGGTATTTCTGTACGACGGGAATACCCTCACTCAGATCACCGACAACGGCGAGACCAACAACCAAGCTAGAATCAACAACAGCGGCCAATTCGTTGCTTTTGTCAATAACGTGGTCCCAGTTTACGTGATTATGTACGACGGCAGTGAAGTCATCGAGCTTACGCCAACCGAAGGTAGGTGGCATAGCGGAACGCCAGATCTCAACGACTACAATCAGGTCGTATGGTTGGAGCTGGACCTGGATTTTGGCGATAAGGACCGTCGCATAATCTCGTGGGCAGATGGTGAGTACTCGGTCTTGGTGGAGGATGCGGACATCGTCAGGCCACGCAACAACAATCGAGGCGACCTAGTGTACTGCGACGCCACGACAGGCCTTTGTGAGGTCGTTCTCGTAAGGGACGACGGAACTACCTTCGTGATACCGAACAACGGATTAAGCTGCCATGCCGACAAGGTCAATGATTGGGGAGAGATGGCATGGCACTGTGACGGCAAGAGTGCTGCTTTCAATCACATCTATTTGTTTCGCCTCATTCCGGATGAGGATCATGATAATGACGGCCCCAACAACATAGATGATAACTGCCCAATCGATGTCAATCCCCTCCAAGAGAATAGCGACGACGATTGCATGGGCGACATCTGCGACTTGTGCCCGGCAGACAGCACGAACTCCTGCGACCTGCTCGGCTCCGGGGCGTGGGAAGTCGATTCACCAAGCGGCGGACTGTTTGCCGTCGAGAACGGATCAGTGACTGTTGACATTCCACCAAATGCTCTACCGGATGCCGGGACGGTCTCGGTCACCAGCATGAAGATTAAAGAACCCAATGTTGCTGTTATCGTCGATGGGCTCCTAACCACCGGCACACTGCTGGGTGTCCATGACCTGCTGCCAGAGACCAGCTTCAATTCTCCGGTTACAGTGACCTTCGTCCAAGATGTAAGCCAGCTCATGCCCATCGAACAAGCTGCGGTCAATGTGTTCCGGTACAACCAGGCAGGCGACCTCTATCAGTCTTTACCCACAACGAGTTGTTCGCTTACGGAAGACACTCCGGGAACGGTCATTGCAACATGCGAGGCCAGCTTGGGCAGTTTCTCCACGTATGCGATGATTGCCCCCCAGCCAGGCGGAACACCAATTCCCACCATGACTGAATGGGGGCTAGTGGCCATGAGCACGTTGCTTGTTGTGGCCGGATGCGGCGTGGTTTCTCGACGTCGAGCTACTGCTGCCTGACACGCCGCTTTCTTCAAACCTACGGCGACTTGGAAGCGTGGCGTGTGAAGTGCGATCGAGTCTCGCAAGCTACCTCACCGCTTCCGTGTGATGCCAACCGTACCGGCCCCACCGTCACCGTTTGTTCGACCGGCATTCGCGTGAGTTGGCGATGGACCGTCAGGGGGTGGCTAGCGGCGGTCGGGTTGCGTTCGGGCCCCTGACAGCTGACGTGTCGTTTCGCCGCCACCGCGGCGGTTAAATGTCTTCTCCGCATTCCGAACAACGAGGTTCGCTGAGCCCTCTCAGAATGTAGCCACATCGTCTGCATCGCGTCTCGCGGTCAGCCCAACTCAGTTTCCCGTACGCCCACAAGCCCACCATTGATGCAGCAATGGAATAGAGTAGCCATGCAACCAGCCTGTGCACGTAGAAATTTGGAAGGCTATAGATCTCCCAAGGGCCAAACACCCACCACATGAGCTGGTTAATACGCCAAGGCAACCCCACTTCATACGTGACAACTGCAAGAGCGAGCAGCGTGAATTCCCAAATAATGACTGCGAGCACGAAGCGTGTTCTCTTGACCTTGGTGACTGCTCTCATATCGCGGTACCACACTGCGGGCACGCAGGCTTACTGAGTCCATGCAGCAGTGCCCAACACGACCGACATCTTGTCTCACCTGGACGTCTTCGAAGAAGAGCACCGTAGAGCAGGAGGCTCACAGCGGTCGCGGGAGTCGATATCACGAGGAGTGCAGTAACCAAGGAGATTCGGGATGCCAATGCGTAGTGCGTTTGCACATCTCCGAGCACTAGCTCCAGTAGCCAAGACATTGCTGCTCCGAACTTGGCCACCGCACACAACAAGTAACCAGCGAGGAACATCACTTGCCAGACGATCGCAGTCAGGAGAGTTGGCCTTGGTACGCGGCGGGATAGCATATCAGTTCTCAGCATCAGTCGTTCTTATCAATGCCTCAGTCTTGTTCGGCTACAGCTGCGGTGTACGGTGTGCCGCACTCTGGGCACATACCACTTCTGTTCGCTGTAAGGTCATAGCCACAATCCCGACAGCGTGAAGTCCCAATCCGCTCTCCCCTGAGATGCACCAGAACAAGGGTCGGCAGGACACTCGACACGACGAGGCCCCATGTCGGCCAGTAGAGGGTCCGCGACGAGAAGCCTCTTCCACAAGCAATACTGACACTTGGGCTGCAGAGCATGAAGAGGGGAGGCAAAGAGGGCTTCAACCGAACCTGGAGAGATGGAAACTCCGCGGGGCCAGCCACGAGTGGCACTTGGGTCTCTCGTTGAAGGACAGCATCGCTGAGGATCCATTGCTCTTTGGCCCATGCGACCTCGAATACCAGGAGCACGCTTGCAACCCACACCAGGAGTCCTAGGAGACAGCACGTCTTACCCAGGCGAACGACGTAGGCCGGTGGGCGTACAGCTTGGAGAGGCTTTACGAGCAGTGCCCACGAATAGCAGTTTAGAACAAGAAGTACCAGTCCGATGACGAGAGTGACAGGAGTGAAATCACGAGCGAAGGCGACGTAGCTGATTGGGATCGAAATGGAGTAGAGGCCGATGACGATGCACCAAGGCCACTGCGACACGAGCATCCCGAACCGCTTCCCCAAACGCTTTCCTGCTTGCGATGTGCCCGCGACCTGTGACACGAGAGTTCCTCACTGAACCGCTGTTGCGAGTCTCTCAATTCTACCGTGACGATCGATGAATGCCCTTGCCCAGCCGACCAATCACCTCAGTCAAAGTATGCGATGCCGCTCGTGCAGCCACGAAGGAAAACAAGAGCCACGACGAAGAAACATGCAACACCATAGATTGCTGATTCGCTGCCACTCTGGAGACGAACTCGGTGCCGCAGAGCCAGGATAATCACGATCGCCGATAGAGCCGCCATCACAACAGGTAGCTCAACCACCAGTGAGGAGTACGTTGCATCACCACCGTTCGTGTAGTGATACATGCTGATACTCTGTGCCTGGTATGGCACTACCGATCGTTGGTAGTATTGCCTGATGCCGCAGGATAGCGTCGCGAACAGGAAGAAAACCGGAATGGCCAATGCCGAATACCGAACTGTGACCAGTCCAGCCCGGCCGATGACCGGATGACTCTCGTACTTGGCTTTGAGTTCAGCTTCGGTGAAGGGCGTACCACATTCCGGGCATGTCGTGTCCGTGAGCCCTCGAAGGTCATAGCCACAGTCCCGGCATCGCAGCCAATAATCGGAATAACTCAACTCGCGATCCCCACTTAACTGTGTCACCCAGCCTAAGGAGCGGCCAATTCGATGTTCGACCAGGCTTTCCTTCGAAATGAATACAACCGGGGAGTCCACATCGCCTGCTGGGGGGTACCATCGGCAGATAACCATATTTGGAACTGTGCAAGGCGAACGGAAGGAACCAGGAACTCTTCCCCTGCGACGCGGACGGCAAACAATTTGCTGTAGGTCATCGGACAGTATTCCTTAACAGGTCGGTCCAACGCGAGCACGCCATCGTTAAACCGCCCAGCACGGTTGAGCTTCCACCATCGCACACTGCCTCCGGTCGAAAACATGACATCGAAGTGGTCGGTGTTGCGATGTACTTCGAGCGTACTACCACTCGCCACCCATGTTCCGGCGATGTCGATGTCAGGGGCACTGATTGCAGCCAGCGGTGTGATCGTACTTTCCTGGGTCGGATCCCAATTATCGAGTTCTCCCTCCACCTCCAGAGAAATCTGTTCAATCATTTCGTCCCATGAGTTGTCGAAATCGTCCGCGAGACTGGTCTCGTTTCCTTCTGGTCCTTTGAGGAGGAGTGCGGCCTTGTCGTTATCGCCTAAGTTCTGCTCAGCTAAGGCTTCCCTTGATCGGGGCGTGGATCGCCTCTCATCAGTCTGCCCAACACTTCCATCGAGCGGCTTACTGCACTGGACGCAGTATCGTGGTTCGAGTGTTTCGAAGCCGCACATGGGTCTATGCCTGCACTCTTCACAAGAATGCTTCCGAACGGCCCGGTTTTGCAAGCCACAACCCACACATGGAGCCAGGCAGACGACCACCAGAAGTACGAGGCGATGTTTGGATACCATTGCAACACTCCTACTGCTATACCCGCCGCGGATCCGTTCCAGTCTGCTCAGCGGGCGGGACACTTACTTAATCATACCCGTGCCTGAATGTCTGGATGATGGGCGGGTTAGGTTTCCCGGAGCGAGCCCCGCAAGCCACACCTCACCGCTTTCGCATGGAACTCCCGATCGGTCGTTGGCAGGGAAGCTTGCGGCGGTTGAGGTTGTTCGGTCAGGTGGGACGCCCCGCTAGGGGCCCGCAAGCTACCGCCATCAGAGCCCGCAAGCTTAGGGTCTGGGTTCTCGCGAAAAAGGCCAAAATGGTCGGAAGACCCCCACAAATCATGGCCCTCGTTTGTTGAGTCGAAATCAGACCTCTTTTCCTGGCCGCTCCTAACTGGCGTACCTGCATAGGGTTAGGCAGAGGCTTGAGGCGATCGTGGTATTCTGGGGTGCAAAGCGACAATAAGTTGCTGGTAATCATAAGGTTTCCCTTGACAAGGTCCGATAATATGAGATAATAGGGCCGTATAGGAGATATAGGCTGAATGGGAAACAATGCGATCAAGCACGGCGAATCGATCCATGTGAGGCTGCCCCTCGAACTGGAAGAGGTGGCCCGCAAGGCATGCAAGCTGACGGGCATGAAGATGAGCAAGCTGGTGCGGGCGGGGCTGGAGAAGTGTCTGGCTGAGTTGCTGGTGCAGAGTGCGGAGCTGGCCCAAGATCCGTCGGTTCCGGGCCGTCGTCGCATGCAGATGGCGTTGTTCGTGAAGGACGTCGTGGAAACTGGCTGGGCAACGCATGGCCTATCCACGGAAGAACTCTTGGCGAAGAGATCGGTGCCGCGAAAGGCGTGGCCCAAAGAACTGAAGATCAGGAGACCGGACCCGAGTCTCCGCAAGTTATGGAAGGAAGCAAAGTGAAACAAATGTGTGCACGACCAAATGTTCGAACCCGCAAGCACAAGGACGGCGTGAAGATTGAATGGGACCTGTGCTCCGCACGACTGAGTGACGAGGCCTACGATACGCTGACCGCGTTCATCGATTCCTATTACCAGCAGACACAGTGGGATTCAGCAGGGCAGGCTACCGGACAGTGGGGCCTCACCGAAGGCTGGATGCTCGTCAGCGAAGAACATGCCGACGAACTGATCACCAGGCTACTGCACATGCTAAGCGATCACCGCTTCCATCACGTTTGGGATGAGCCATGGTTGGATGTTCCCGAATCCATGAAGGGCGATCCCGAGAAGCAGTGGACGGAACGGCTGGCCACGGTGAAAGACAAGTTTCCTGGCGACTTCGGTGACCATCCGCTTGCGGACTTCAACGCCTCCTGCAACTGAAGCAAACCCTAGGTCGATCGATTCCTGATTGCTACACAGTTAGGAGGTGGCGGAGCGAAGTGCCAAGTGCTAACCTCACGTTGGTTTGTAGCGAGAGGGCGATCCCCGATGCTTAGCGTTCTACGTTGGTATGCACGGCTCATATCGATCTTCATGCTATATGCTATGGTCGCGGAGCTGTGGACGGATTGGCAGATCGTCACCAACCCCACCCTGTCTTTCAGTAGCTCTCTTGTAGATGGTCCTACCGTGGAAGTGGCGGCGACCAATGCCGTGTTGCTACCGCTCGTACTGTTCCTCGTCTACTTTGCAAACTGGGGCCGTCCTGGCACGCAAGTTCGCGTCGCACAAGTGGCCGTGTGTACAAGCGGACTCGCCCCTGTCGCGTATACCATCGCCAGCTTCAGTGTCCGCTACCCACCTCCTGGTAATGAGATAAGTTTGGAACTCGTGTTTTCCGCCTTCTTGACATGGGCCCTGTGGTCTGGAGTGGTCCTTGGTGTCTATCTGCGTTGGCGGCATATCGAGCTTGTGCGTATCGGGACTCATCCGCGATGTGAACGGTGTGGCTATGACCTGACTGGCAATGTCGCAGGTCAATGCCCGGAGTGCGGCGAGTCTGGGCAAGTTCCCACGCAGCACTTTTCCAGCGGTCTTTGAGGTCCGCGAACATCCATTCTGTTGAACTCGTCGATATCGGTCCGCAAGAAAGCCCCTCCCCCAAGCACCCCACGAGACCCGGCACAGATAGAGCAATGGCCTGATATTTTCTGGGCTACTTTTGGGAATTCCGTCGCTAGCTCCAATAAAAATATCCCAAAGACGTCGTTGCGTAAGAGTTGCCAGAGCAGTCATTAACAGAAACGATGGCCTGCTAGCACTGGATTGCTCTTGTGAAAATGATTGAACGTGGGCAAGGAGTGAGTTATGCTCGGGTCTTGTTTTGTCTATTTTTTGAGGGAAATGCTTGAAGAGAGAGTTGCGGAGTGACCAACGTTTGACTGTTGGAATCATAACCCCCGCCAAACACTCTTTCAAGCGACATTCTAGTTCGATTCGTCAGAGTTCTTTGGGCTCTGTGACGGGAAGCGATCTGCCTCCAGGTGCCGACTGGTAGCACGGGCAATCTGAAGCTGTGCACACAGGGCATGCTGGTCGCGGTCTCTTTGCGTCTTGTGCCTGACGATATTTTGCGGACGCGGTCTGCACGGACCGAGCGTTGGTTGCTCGTTGCGTGGAAGGTACGTGTTCGTCTTATGGCTGAAGGAGGTGCAGCGTGATGAAGCGAGTGTTGAGTGCCGCAGACGATCGGATGCAGTTTCCGATGATGGCATTCTTCTTGTTCGTGTTGGACCAACTGTGCGACGCCCGCGAGCGTGTCGGTTCAGCAGACAGTGTTGCATGCGAAAGTGAGGTGGGCATGCCTAATAAGAAATAAAGCCCGCAGAAGCGAGGTCGCCGCCGCAGGCTCTGTGGTCTTACAACACCCACATCCTATCATCGGCGATCTCCTTGTCAACAGAGTTTCTTGATTTCTCGACAGTCGGACAGAGCTGTTCGTTGTTCGGGTAGTCGATACTTCACTGTCTCGCTCGTCGAGACAAAGGAGAGAGTCTGCATGTCCAAACAAAGACAAAGAAAGAAGAAGCGTAAGCAGTACAGGGATTCGGGACGCGACCGCCGAGGTAAGGGACCCGGTATGGGGCTTCCGAAAACGAACTGCAAGAACTTGGATCCAACTGAGCTGGGGATTGCATCGCTATCGAGACAACACACCCAGCAACTCGAAGCCTCCGGTTTAGGGGTGGAAATCATTGAGCAAGCCAAGCTTTATTCAGCGGATGACGAGCGAATCGCAGAGATTCTGAACTGGGACGAGCCACAGAGTTGGGACGGTGGGTTGGTAATCCCATACCTCGACGTCGATGGTGAGGACACAGGATATTCACGAGTACGGCCCAACACCCCCAGACGCTGCGATGGAAAACGCGTTAGGTACGAATCGCCGCGAGAAAAAACGAATAAGGCCTACTTCCCGCCGGGCTTTGACAAGAACGCCAGCGAGTGGCTGATCACAGAGGGCGAGAAGAAAGCACTCGCAGCGATGCAGGCCGGGTTCTCCTGCATCGGGCTCAGCGGCATCTGGAGCTGGGCGAAGAAGCAAGAAGAGGACACGGAGAAGAATTCCGACGATTCGAAGCTCCGCAAGCTGATCCCTGACTTGGAAGAGTTGGGGTGGACCAATCGGATCGTGCACATCGTGTTTGATTCGGATACAGCCGACAAGCCGGTAATTCAGCATGCAGAATGTGAGCTGGCAAAGTTGCTCAAAAGCAAAGGAGCGGACGTTCGCATCGCTCGACTCCCTGGCAATCCAGAGGTGAAGGTGGGATTGGATGATTTCCTTCTTGAGTATGGTGCGGACGGGCCAACCCAATTGCGGAAGATCCTACAGCGAGCCAGGAAACCAAGACGCTGGCACAAGGATGACTACCACAAGCCACCGTATCAAGATCTCGCAACCGATTTTCTTGATAGCAGGTTCATGCATCCTGACGGCCCGAAGCTTCAGTATTGGAAGGGTATGTTCTGGAAATGGGTCGGGACACACTATGTGGTGTTGCCGCCTGACCAACTGAAGGCCGCGGTCGGGAATTGGCTGGTTCTTCGCGGCCTCAATCAGACAACGAACCGAACAAAAGAAGTGATTGAGAGCATCAAGAGCAAAGTGATTATTGATGACTGCGTTGAAGAGCCTGCTTGGCTAGAGGGCATGAGTGGCAACCAGGGCGATGCCATAATAGCTGTACGGAACGGCCTTCTTAGCCTGGAGGAGCTACTGAAGGATGACCGGGCTATTGCCCGTCCCCATACGCCGCGATGGTTTTCCACTTCGGTGCTTCCATACGAGTATGATCCAGAGGCACACTGTCCGAGGTGGGAGGCATTTGTTGAAGAAGTCTTCGCCGGTGACGCTGGCCAGATACGTTTGCTGCAAGAGATCCTCGGTTATCTGATTACTGACGATACTTCTCGTCACGCAATTTTCATGTTTGTTGGCTACACTCGATCAGGAAAAGGCACGACCATCAGAGTGATTGAGGGCCTCGTAGGGAAGGAGAACTGTGCCGCATTCACTATGGCGATGATTTGCGATGACTTTGCAAAATCACTGTTTCTCGGCAAGAAAGTTGCCACATGCCCGGATGCCGAAACGCCCAAGAACAGCAGCAAGTCTCTAGAGCTGCTCAAACAGATTAGCGGGGAAGACACTATCCCCATCAACATCAAGAACAAGCCGTGGATCAGTGCAAGACTGAAGACGCGAATCGTCATTTCTGCCAACGGTTTTCCACAATTCGATGATCGTATGAATGCTCTGGCGGCACGGCTACAGATCTTGTCCTTCTCTGTTAGCTTTTTGGAAACAATGGACCGTGAGCTCGACGAGAAACTGGAAGCTGAATTGCCGGGAATCTTCAACTGGGCCTTGGAGGGCCTGAAGCGTTTGACAAAGAACGACGGCTTCACGAAGTCCGCGGAGTCAATGAAGCAATTGAAGGAGTTCAAGAGACGGAATTCGCCGGTGGATACTTTTGTTGAGGAGCGATGTGAACTCAGGGCAGACGCTTCGGTGCCCACGGCAACGTTTCGTGATGAGTTCAAGACGTGGTGCGTGGACAATGACATTCCAGTCACGACTGATAGCGAGTGCGGAAGGCATCTAAAGAGCCTGGGTATCGCAAAGACCCGCCCACGAACTGGTGACGGACGAACATGGCTATACGTGGGAATCTCGCTGACCGGACAGTCCTCCAGGAGCGGGGGATTAGGAATGGATTCTAAATCAAGTGGACTGGATGGCGGGAAGGAGGCGAATGATGTCTGATCCCCGCAACAAACAGTCCTTCGATCCATCGCAGCACATGCTGACTGAACAAGAAACGGTAGAGAGACTGGGACTGAAACACAGAGAGAACGCAAAGAGCAGTCTCGCATGGTTACGTCGAAGCGGGCAACTCGGTTACGTGAAAGTGGGCCGAGGCATCTACGCCTACCCAGAGGAGGCCGTGCGACAGTTCTTGGTGAAACGGTATCATGGACCCCTGGAATACCCAGAGTACAACTAGTCGCCGCCAGAGTGCGGCAGAAAGGAAGGTGGCCTAATGATTGGCCGGTATGTGAACGTCGACAAACGGAAAGGACAGCGGGGAACCAGTTACAACGTCCGCTGGTTCGATCCCCGGACAGGCAAGAGACGGAGCAAGAGTTGCGGCACGGGGGTCGCGGGCAAGAGGAACGCGGAACGGTTTCGTGCCAAGATCATCGATGACCTGTCGAAGGGGCGGGTCGGTGATCCCATTGACTGCTCGTGGCAAGAGTTCGTCGAGAGATTCTTGGAGACCAAAGCCAAGAACCGCCCCAAGACGATCGAGTGCTATCGGCGGGTGCTGAAGACGTTCAAGGAGCTGTGCGATCCGGCTACAGTGATGAGCGTCACGCACTCGAACCCCGGACCCGCTGATTAAGAGTCAGCTGCTCTGCCAACTGAGCTAGCGGTGCTGAAGGGGCACAGTGTGCGCGCGAGGTGGGGGATTGTCAAGCGTCGAGTTGGCGGTGGCGCAATAGGTTAGCGTCGGGGCCCGGCACATCACGGAGATGGAGGCCGGGTGTCGATTGCGGGCCGTCTTGGCTTGGCCGTGAGTAGCGTTCGGTGGCACGGCCGGGTGCTCATTGAACCAACATGTTGGGCGAGTTGGCCGAAGGTTTCAGCCTGGCTTGAACCGTAAGAGGAATGACGGTAGATCATTGAGGCGTTGGGTGCGATCAACGTTCGATACCGCAGGATGCATGGCAGGGGGCTCAATGATCAAACGGGCAGCAGTCATCGGGGATGGGGCTATGGGGACTGTGTGTGCCGTGTTGTTGGCGCGCAACGGGGTCGATGTGCGGATGTGGGGGCGGAATGCCGCGCGGACTGCGGCATTGAACGCGACCCGCGAGAATACGACCTACCTGGCCGGTTGTCCGCTGCCTGAGAATATCACGGCCGGGACCGATCCCGCGTGGCCGTTCGAGGGCGCCGAGCTGGTCATCTCGGCAATTCCATGTCAACACATGCGCGGCGTGTGGGAGCAGATGAGTTGTTTCCTGTCGGCGCCGGCGATCAGCGTGGCCAAGGGCATCGAAGTCGACACGCTGTCACGACCGACGGAGATACTCGCCCAGGTGTGCGGTGAGCAAGTCTACGGCATTCTGTCCGGACCGAGCATCGCCCATGAAGTGGCCCGTGATCTGCCTGCCAGCGTGGTGGTGGCGTGTCCCGATGCCGGGGTGTCGGCGAATGCCCAGGAGGCGCTGAGTACGGCGACCTTCCGGGTTTACACCAATGATGACCTGGTCGGTGTCGAACTGGCTGCGGCTCTCAAGAATGTCGTGGCCCTGGCCGCCGGCATCATTGATGGCCTGCGGTTGGGCGACAATGCCAAGGCGGCGCTGGTCGCGCGGGGATTGGCCGAAATCAGTCGTCTGGGCCTGGCCATGGGGGCGCGGGCCGAGACCTTCGCCGGGCTTGCCGGCGTGGGCGACCTGGTGACGACCTGCATTTCTCCGCACGGGCGCAATCGTACGGCGGGACAACACATCGGCGAGGGCAAGACGCCGCAGGCGGTCATCGACGAGACACCGTCGGTCATCGAAGGCATTCCCACGACACGCAGCGTCATGGCGCTGGCCGCGCGCTGTGCCGTGGAGATGCCCATTACATCAGCGATTGCGGCGGTGTTGTTCGATGGCGTGTCACCGCAGGAAGCGGTGCGGGCGCTCATGACACGGGAATTGAAGTCGGAGTGACACGATGGCCGAACGACTCGACGAGATTGCGTTGCTCGCGGACACGGGCAGTTCCGGGTCGGTGAAGAGGCCGCTCGTCATGGGTATCCTCAACGTCACACCGGATTCGTTCAGCGACGGGGGTCGTTACTTCGATCCGGCGGCGGCGGTCGAACGGGCCGCGGAGATGATCCGCGAAGGAGCCGATGTGATCGACGTCGGCGGCGAGTCGACTCGTCCAGGGGCCGCCGGGGTCGACGATGCGGAGCAGATTCGTCGAACCGCCCGGTGTATTGCCGAGATTCATCGTGACTGGCCCCATGTGCCGATCTCCATCGACACGCGGTCGGCCGTCGTGGCCGAGGCGGCACTCGATGCCGGGGCCACCATCATCAATGACGTCTCGGCTCTGCGGGACGATCCGGCGCTGGTCCGGCTGGCGGCCGAGCGCGGGGCGACCGTCGTGCTCATGCACATGCTCGGCACGCCGGTGAACATGCAGGCCGAGCCCCGCTATGCGAACGTCGGCGACACGGTTCGGGCATTTCTGGCCGACCGCGTCGAATGGGCCACAGACCATGGGATCGAGCGCCGCAGGCTGTGGGTCGATCCAGGTATCGGTTTTGGCAAGACGGTGGCACACAACATCCAACTGCTCCGTCGACTCCGGGATCTCACCGAGATTGGCCCCGTGGTCCTGGGGGTCTCGCGCAAGTCATTCATTGGACAGATTCTCGGTGCCGATGATCCGGCGCACCGCGTACACGGAACGATCGTGGCCAATCACGTGGGGCTCGACGCGGGGGTGCGGATGCTGCGGGTACATGACGTGAATGCAGCCCACCACCTGGTTGCGCTGTGGCTGGCGCTAAAGTCCGGTCACACAGATGATTAGGGTCGCGTACCGTTCTCTAATATGCTTTGCGGCTCATACGCGATGCGCTACAATGGCTATTTGCAGGGGTCGCACGCATTCAAGTCAGGTTCCTCTGCAGAATAGTTCGGTCACTTCATGAGCGACGTTCGTAGGGTCATCGGTTTGATGAGCGGCACCAGTTGCGATGGTGTCGACGGTGCGCTGGTCGAAATCCAGGGCAGCGGAATCGATATGCAAGTGCGGTACATCGAGCACCACAATGTACCGTACCCGGAACGCGTGCGCCATCATCTCCTCGAGATCATGGCGCCGGCCCGCACGCGCACCGAGGATCTGGCCGGTCTCAATATTTGCGTCGGCGAATTGTTCGCGAATTGCGCCAGCGAACTGATGAAGAAGAAGAACCTCAAGCCGCGCGATATCGTTGCGATCGGAAGCCACGGTCAGACCATCTGCCACATGCCCGAATCAGAGGAACAGCCGGCCACGTTGCAGATCGGTGAGCCGGCGATCATTGCAGCTCAGACCGGCGTATGCGTCGTCTCGGATTTTCGTCAGAACGACATGGCGGTGGGAGGCCAGGGGGCGCCACTCGTACCGTGGACAGACTTCATTCTGTTCAAGGGTCCCGAGGTGATGACGTGCGTGCAGAACATCGGTGGAATCGCCAATGTGTCCTGCATTCCGCCGGGTGGTGGCATCAAGGATGTCGTAGCCTTTGATACCGGGCCCGGCTGTATGGTCGTCGATGAGCTGGTCCGGCGGTTGAGCAAGGAGAAGCACCAGTTCGATCCACAGGGTGGTTTCGCCGCGCGCGGCGCTGCGGATATCGAGAGCATCAAGAAGATGATGCAGTTGCCGTACTTCTTGCAGGAACCGCCAAAGTCGGCGGGGCGCGAGCAATTCGGCCGCAGCTTCGTGAATGGCATGGCCAAATTGATGGGCGATCGCAAGCTGAGCACCTATGACAAGATGGCCACGGCCACGCTCCTGACGGCCCGCAGCATTGCGCATGCGTACAACAATCACCTCAAGCTCAATGGCCAACCCGCGCGTGTGGTGCTGTGCGGCGGCGGGGCGCGCAACGTCACGTTGCTGCGTATGCTCCGAGAGGAGCTCAACGGCCACAAGATTCACACCATCGACCAATTCGGCATACCGCTGGAAGCCAAGGAATGCGTGAGCTTCGCGATTCTCGCAGCTGCCTGCCTCGACGGCGTTCCGTCCAACCTGCCGCAGGTCACCGGGGCCAAGCGCGCGGTCGTGCTGGGCAAAATCGTCAGGCTGTAGGCGAATGCAATGCCCCGCTCCATTATGGGGTCGTTCAGCAGAATCCGTGGAAGCTGAATTGCTCTCTCGCCTTCTGACTCTGGAGCTGGCCAGGGGTGCCCCGTGCGCCCCGCCCCCGCCATCATCGGCCAAGGGTCCTCCGGGCCGCGGCGGGCGTGACCGACGCTGACGGCGACGGAGCTCCAGCGGTTCATCGGCGATCGTGTTGTGAATGAAGCAGCGCTCGAAGTCCGTAGAATGTTGTCGCTCAACACTAGCCGGCCTTCAGCGCCACCTCGATCTTGTCGACCACGTCCTTGTCCATGGGCGTGGTCCGCGGTCCGAAGCGGGCGATGACTTTGCCTTTACGATCGACGAGGAACTTCGTGAAGTTCCATTTGATCTCGCCACCGTTGGGGGCGTTCTTGGTTTCGTCGGTCAGGTAGGCGTACAGTGGACAGATGTCGTCGCCTTTGACCGAAACCTTGGCGAACAGGTCGAAAGTCACGTTGTACGTGTTCGTGCAGAACGATTTGATCTGCTCGTTACTGCCCGGCTCCTGGCCGCCGAAATTGTTGGCCGGAAAGGCCAGGATCTTGAGGCCCTGATCCTTGTACTTCTTGTTGAGCGCCTCAAGCTGTTCGTACTGTGGAGTCAGGCCGCATTTCGAAGCGACGTTGACCACGAGCAGGACAGAGCCCTCATAGTCGGCGAGCTTGACCTCTTTGCCGTCGATGTTCTTCATCGTGAAGTCGAGGGCGGGGCTGACCCCGGCATCATCACCAGCCCACGCCGGTGTCACGGTCGTAAAGGCCAGCGTTGCAATCAGCAGTTTCATCATGGGCAGTCTCCTGAAGAATTTCACAGGTCTCGTGTTGAAGATAGTAGACATCAGACTCCAGCTCCGCAACTCGGATCGACGCCACGGGGGAGGGGGTCGCTGGAAGTGCTTGTACGGATGGGGTAATCTGCGGCCGCGATGCCGATTGCAACACCATTTCATTCGAGAACTTCCGCCGCCTGCGTCTCGCTGCGCTTCAAGGACTGGGCCGGCCACTACGCGGTGTGCGCATACGACACCTACCATGAGCGGGAGTACTTTGCGTTACGCAATGCAGCCGGCATGATCGATGTTTCACCGCTCTATAAGTATGAAATTACGGGTCCGGATGCGGCCGCGTTCCTGTCTTTTGCCACCGTGCGCGACATCACCCGGATGAAGCCCGATCAGGTGGCCTATGGTTGCTGGTGCGATCACGACGGCAAGGTCATCGATGACGGGACAATCTGGCGACTGGGCGACGCCCACTATCGTCTCACCGCGGCCGAGCCCAACTACTCGTGGCTCAGTCGGCTGGCCCGTGGGTTCGACGTTGCGATCGAGGACAGCAGTGCGCGGATTGGAGCGTTGTCCGTCCAGGGACCATTCTCGCGGGCTGTGCTGGACGCAGCATGCGCTGACGGTGTCACGGACCTGCGTTTTTTCAGGCTTCGGCACACGACCGTTGCCGGGATCGACGTGACCGTCACGCGGACCGGCTACACGGGTGACCTCGGTTTCGAGGTGTGGGTGGCCGCCGAGCACGCCCCTGCGCTGTGGGATGCATTGACCGAGGCGGGGCGACCCTACGGCCTGTTGCCTGCGGGGCTCGACGCCATGGACATGACCCGGATCGAGGCCGGATTCGTTCTGAACGGTGTGGACTATTTTCCAGCCCATCATTGTCTGATCGACACGCGCAAGACTTCGCCTTACGAACTCGGCCTCGGATGGACGGTCAAGATCGATCGCGCCCCGTTCGTCGGCCAGGCAGCGCTGCAGGCGGAGAAGGCTGCCGGTTCACCATGGTCGTTCGTCGGTCTGGTCATCGACTGGGATCATTACGAGTCGTTGTTTGCCGAGCACGGGCTGCCGCCCGAGGTGTGTGGCTCGGCATGGCGTTCACCGGTACCGATTTACGTACGCGATGGCAAACAGGTCGGCTACGCCAGCAGCGGTTCATGGTCGCCGATTCTCAAGAAGAACCTGGCCCTGGCCACGATCGAAACAGCCCATGCTGCGCTCGGAACATTGCTCGACATCGAGGTTACCGTCGAATTCGAACGCCGGCGATGTCGGGCCGTCGTGTCACCCAGGCCGTTCTTCGATCCACCCCGGAAGAAGCAATAGAACACTCAGGTCCCGGGCGCGGCGCCGGGCATGAAGGACCTCATGGAGTCGAAGTACGACGCAATCATTGTCGGAGGCGGGCACAATGGATTGATTTGTGCCGCGTACCTGGCGAAGGCCGGGCGCAAGGTCCTTGTGCTGGAGCGTCGTCATGTGCTGGGTGGGGCTGCGGTCAGCGAAGAGGTCTTTCCTGGATTCACCTTCTCGGTCTGTTCTTACGTCGTTAGTCTCCTGCGTCCGCACATCATCCGTGAGCTCGATCTCGCCCGTCACGGGCTGGAGATCATTCCGCTCGAGTGTTCGTTCACGCCGCTGCCCGACGGTGATTCGCTGTGCCGCTGGGCCGATCCGCACATGACACGCGAAGAGGTCGCGCGCTTCAGCAGGAAGGACGCTGAGGTCGCCCCGGAGTTCGGCCTGGCCATGGTCCAGATGGCCCATTTCGCCAAACAGATCATCGATCACCCGGCCCCTGAACCGACCTCGTTGAACCCGGTCGAACTGCTGCGTCTGCTGCGCCTGGGCAACCACTTCAAGGCGGCGGGGCTCGATTTCGCCGACCTGCACATGCGCTTACTGACGATGAGTGCCGTCGATTTTCTGGACCAGTGGTTCGAGAGCGAAGTGCTCAAGGCGACCATGTCAGTCAGCGGTATTATCGGAACGTTCCTGGGCGTGCGGTCGCCCGGGACGGCCTACGTACTATTACATCATTATATGGGTGAGATCGACGGTGCGTTCCGCTCGTGGGGCTTCGCCAAAGGGGGCACCGGAAGTGTCAGTATGGCCGCGGCACGTGCCGCCCTGTTCCACGGCGCCGAAATCCGCACCGAGGCGCCCGTCGACCATTTTCTCATCGAGGGCGGGTCGGCGACCGGCGTCGTGCTCGACAACGGCGACGAACTCAAGGCGCGCACGGTCATCTCCAATCTGGATCCTCGGAGAACGTTTCTGGGCCTGACTGCGGCGCAGCATCTACCCGACGATTTCGTCGAGAACATCAGACGCTACAAGATTCGCGGTAGCTCCGGAAAGGTCAACCTGGCTCTCGATCATTTGCCGGACTTTACCTGTCGACCCGGGATCGGTCCCCATCTGCGCGGCGACATTGCCGTGGCCCCAAGCCTCGACTATCTCGAGCGGGCGTACGACGAGGCCAAGTACGGCGACTTTTCATCGCGTCCGTACTTGAACATCGTCATTCCGTCGCTGGTCGATCCGACTGTTGCGCCGCCGGGCAAGCATGTCATGTCGTGCTTCGTGCAGTATGCCCCGTATGAGATCAAAGAAGGTCCGTCGTACTGGCCGCAACGCCGTGAGGCGTTCGGCGATGCTGTCGTCGACACCGTCGCCGAATACATGCCCGGCTTGAAAGAAGCGATCCTGCATCGTCAGGTACTGACGCCCTGGGACCTCGAGCAGGAGTTCGGCTTGACCGAGGGCAATATCTTTCATGGTGAATTGACGTTGGAACAACTGCTGTTCTTGCGCCCGACCGCTGGATGGGCCCGGTATCGGACGCCGGTGCGCAACCTGTGGCTGTGTGGTTCGGGCGCGCATCCGGGCGGCGGCATCATGGGTGCCCCGGGAGAACTGGCGGCCAAGACCATGCTCAAGGCGGGGGCCGTGTAGTGGCAGATGTCATCGTCATCGGCGCCGGGATCAACGGCCTGGTCACCGCGACCGTGCTGGCACGTCGCGGCCGGCAGGTCATCGTGGTCGATCGCCGACCGCACCCAGGCGGCCTGGCTGCAGGCCATGCATTCCACGAGGGCTTTCGGACGGCCGGACTCGAAGGCCGCTCGGCGCAGTTGGCACCTGCGGTCATCGAACACCTGGGGCTGGCCGAGCACGGACTGCGGACGGTGCCTGCCGACGGGGTCCTGCTGTCCCAGTCCGACGGACCGGGCCTGATGATCTCCGATGAACTCGACGCGACGGCGCGCGAGATCGCCGTGCATTCACAGCGCGATGCGGAACGTTACCTCGAGATGTGCGCGTTCATTGAGCGCGTGCGCCCGGTGCTGCACGACCTGCTGACGCAGGCGCCGCCTCCGTGGCCGGGGGGGCGCTTCGAGGATCTGTGGCGCCTGGGCATGCACGGTCTGGCTCTGCGTCGTCTCGGTCGCCGTGACATGATCGACCTGCTGCGCGCTCTGCCGATGACCCTGTCCGACTGGCTCGGAGAATGGTTCGAAACTGATGCGCTGCGGGCCGCACTGGCCGGCCCGGCGCTCTACGGGACCTATCTCGGTCCGCGCTCGGCGGGTGGCGTGTTCAATCTTCTGGCCCAGGCGGCGTTGGTGGGCCCGACGATTGCCGGTGGTCCGGCGGCGGTGATCGATGCGTTGATATCGGCTGCTCGCGTCGCGGGCGTCGAGATCCGCACCGATGCCCATGTCCAGCGGATTGTTGTCGACGAGCGCGTGGCCCGTGGTGTGGAGCTGGCGGATGGCGCGACGCTGATGGCTTCGACCGTGGCCGCATCGTGCGACCCACTGCAGACGTTCATGACACTCGTGCCGCCGGCGGCACTCGATGATGCCTTTGCTGCACGCATCGCGACCTTCCGCGCCCGCGGCACGACCGCAGTCATGCATCTGGCGTTGTCCGATCCGCTGACTTTCAAGTGCCGCCCCGACCACGCCCCGGTCTGCGGGCGCATCGGTGAACGACTCGATGAGCTGGAGAAGGCATTCGATGCGGTGAAGTACAACGCATTCTCGGCTGTCCCGGTCCTCGATATCACCGTACCGTCAACGCATGATGCCAACCTTGCGCCGGCCGGGCAGTCTGTCGTCACGGTGGGTGTACACTTCGCGGCCCATGACCTCGCGGGCGGATGGACCACGGATCGACGCAGTGCATTGAACGAAGCGGTGATGACTGTAGTCGAACGCCACTGCCCGGGCGTACGCACCCACATGCTTGGCCATGAGTTGATCACTCCGCATGATCTGGCGGAGCGTTTCGCGTTGACTGGCGGCCACATCCATCACGGCGAACACGCCATCGACCAACGCCTGGTCCGCCCGACCCCGCAGTGCATGCACTACTGCACGCCGATCAAGAACCTGTACCTGTGTGGTCGCGGCACTCACCCCGGCGGCGAAAACACCGGATTGCCCGGCTACCTCGCGGCCCAAGTCATGCTCGATCAGTAACTTCCACCTTCATCATTCCCCATCCTGCCAAAAAGGGGTCAGGAGCCCTTTTGGCAAGATGGGAGAGCTGTGCTCGATCACTTTGCCGGACATGTCGGCGGGAGCGGCCGGTCGTCGCACGTCCTTGTTCGCCACCCGACCGCGCGACGTCATTGCCACAGAACCACTGCGGCCTGTGATCGTTGAGGTCATGCACCAACGCGGGTCTGGTTCGTGAGACCCCGATCGTCGCGCACAGGAGGCGCACAGTTCTGGCGGACTATCCAGCCGCACGACGTGGACATCGGCGACATCAATAAAGACGGTCGGGCGATTGAGTGGAGATGACCGGGATCCGCCGGCAGGCGTGGCTCGGCGCGGCATCATCAAATGTCTGGATCATGCGTCGTGATACAAGTTGATCGACGGTCCAAGCATGAGCTCATTGGGCGGCAGGTTTCGTGTGCAGGGTGTAGTCGTGAGCGGAGTCCTGGGGCACGGTGGCGCAGGTGGATGGGCACAACAACAACTGCTGCCGGGCTCCGGTGAAAACGCTGATGTGGTCGCCGGCGTCGAGTGGGGGATCGAAGACCTCGAGAAACTTGCGGCCAGTGGTGTCGGTTCCCTCGAAGAATGCAACCTCGCCCGGTTCGAAGAATAACAGCCGGGTGTAGTCAGGCAGGCGTTCGGTACCCGCAATATAACGTTCGCCGTCGTGCGTCATCACCTCGAACACGGTCCACTGCGTGGGATCCACGACCAGTTCGTATTCCGTCCGGCCAGTCCCACATCCGGTGAGTGCGAGCAGCAGCAATGGCACGGTGTTTCTCATGATGCAGTCCGTTGCGTTGTTGCGGTGCATGACAAGTCATCGGCTGGAGTCGTTCATGTTCTCCGGTGTAAGCGCGCACGCGCCGGGCGCTCGCCGTGACGCAGGTCTTGATCGAGTGCAGCAATTGAGTCGCGAGTCATGACGACAACCCCTCGCACGGGACAGGACATGGGATGGCCACGGGAGAAGATTGAAATAACCCACCAACCGGATACACTTCGCATATCCAGTCCCCATGGCGCAATTGGATAGCGCGTTGGTTTCCGGAGCCAAAGGTTTCAGGTTCGAGTCCTGATGGGGACGTGCTTCCTTTCCGCCCTCCGTGCCCTGGTTCCTATCTGTAAGTTGCTCAACGCGTTGTGTGTTGCGCCGGCTGTGCCGGATCAGGGATTTTGCCCAGTGGTACGCCTCGCCGTCAAGTTTCCCGAAACAACAGACCGATAACTACACGAGTTGGTCATCCCGTCTGAGGTTTTTAGTACTGATAATCCGTTTTGTGCGGCCGCAGGGGGATGAGGACCAACACTCTGCGATTCCGAAGGAACCGGAACCATGAGAACGATCGCCATCGCCAATCAAAAAGGCGGATGTGGCAAGACCACCGTATCGGTTAATCTCGCGGCAGCCCTGGCCCTCGCGGGGCGCCGTGTGCTTCTTGCAGATATGGATCCGCAAGGGCACTGCGCAGTGGGGCTGGCCGTTCCCGAAGAACAAATCAACCGGACCATCGCAGACGTCCTGCTGCAGGATCAGTCTACCGGCCCGATCGAGATCGAACAGGCCGTGTGGCAGGTGGCGGGTAACTTCGACCTGTTGCCGGCCACGCTGAGCCTCGTCCGCTTCGAGACGATGGTCAGTGATGCCGAGAATCGAGACCTGTACCTCAAGCTCGCCCTCGACGCGGTGAGCCAGCGCTACGACTACTGTATCGTCGACACGCCACCACACGTTGGTCTGTTGACGTACAACGCCATGCGCGCCGCCGACGAGGTCATGATTCCGGTCGACACGGGTTATTTCGCGCTGCAGGGTTTGGAGAAGGCCATCGAGACGTTGAAGGATCTCAATTCCCGGACCGGGCAGGGGATTCGCATACACGTATTGCCCAATGGCTACGATGTCCGTACACGGCTGGCCCGTGAGATTCTCAATGAACTGCGCCGTCGTTACGACGCTCACTTGCTGGAATCCTATGTCAACTTCAACAGCAAGCTCAAAGAAGCGGCCAGTGTGGGGCAATCGATCAACGAATATGATCCAACAAGCATGGGATGCCGTGATTTTGGTCGGTTGGCCAACGAACTGATCGAGATGGAAAACCAGGCGCCCGACCAGGACGCGCTGATCAGCCATGCCGAACGCCTGAGCGCGCGCGCGGAGGAGCTACTGGCCACACGTGCGCACCTCGTCGATCACCGATCGGTCCAGCCCGCACCATCGGCCGATACGGCGACATCCACACCGGCGTCCGCACCACGCATTCCTCCGACACCCGTGCCGACAGAGGCCGTCACGATTGCACCGTCCGCGTTGGCTGAGGTGGGTATTCCGAGCCTGCCTGCGCAGGTGTCAGCGCCTGTGGAGCCGATGCCATCTACACCCATCACGACTCCCGATACCGTTCGAGCCGCGACACAGACTGCGGTCGAGAAGGGCGGACCGCAGGACAATGCCGTGGCGACTGCAATTGCCCCGGAAGCGAATGCCCCCTCACCGGTTCCGGTTGCTCCCGGTGCCCCGACGGCGGCGCCGAACCACGAGCGCATCGAACAGGAGATCGAGCGGTTGTACGGGATCAAGCAGACAACGGCCGGTATTGAGTTTCACACCAATCTGCCCGGGGCCCGTGAGGTCCTGCTGGCGGGAGATTTCAACAACTGGTCGCCACGCGATTCGCCCATGGATCGTTGTGATGGAAACGGACACTTCCAGGCTACGCTGCGCCTCGACAAGGGCCGCTATCGCTATCGGCTGGTGGTCGATGGGCGGTGGCAAAAGGATCCGTGCAACGAGATGACCGAAGTCAACGAGTTCGGCGAAATCAACTCCATTGCCGAGGTGCAGTGATGTCAGATAGCGAGAGTTGGGATATTGGGCATCTCGCGGACTTGATTCTCGGTACGGGAGCCAAGAAACCTGGAACGAACGGACTGTCTTCGACGGGGTCCGAGAGCAAGAAAGCCGAGCCGGCTCGCCCGCTGACCCACGATCCTGGCGTCTGCCGGCCGGTCGTGCTGCTGGTCAATCCGACGCAGGACGCAATCGATGCAGTCGGGCGCTACGCCGACTACTGGTCCAATCGTGGCGAAGCAGTGGCCGCGCTGTGGATGGGCAACGCGGGGATCAAAGCGGCGATCTACGATTGTGCGCGTCGGCGGCAGTGGGCTTCGACCCTGCTCGAACCACTGGAGAAAGAGCCGGTCGAAGCACTTCCCATGCGTCTGGCGACACACTGTCATCGCCTGGTGGTCGGTGTCGTGACCACACCGGGATGGCTTGATTCACCCATTCTGGCGCGGGCCCAGGCGTTCTGCGTCGCAGTCGAACCCGCACCATATCAGCTCATTGGCAGCTACGATTCATTCAAGAGCCTCATCGAACGCTACCGCGGCCCGGCGCTATCATGCTTCGTGGTCGGCGCCGGTACGGCCCAGGAGGCCCAGGTGCTTGGCGAGCGGTTCTATCGCATGGGCGATGAGTTCCTCGACGAGGCCATTGCCTTCGACGGTTTCAGTTTGCCGACGACCTCGGCGATGTCGAGTTGCGTGGCCGAGGGGTACGTGCCAGCCGGCGATCGTGCAGACACTCTGCAGCAGGCACTGCTGGAGTTCCTCGAGACTCACGCCGAAATGGCGACGATCGATGTCGAACCTCCGTCGGCAACAGTCGCAGACGTCCCATTGCCCGCAGTCGAGCCCGACATGACCGCGCGCGACGATATCAGCACGACGGACCTGCCGCAGATGGAGGTTCCGTCGGCGTCAGGACCGCACGTTGGGCTGCCTGTCGAGGACCCGGTCGCGCCCACTGATGCGGTGCGCGCCCATATGCAGCTGGACCACTCCGCATCACGCGTCCCCCAGGCCGCAGTCGAAGCCCTGCCCGTCGTGCGCGTGTTCACGCTGGCTGCTCCGATCGCCTGTGTCGCCGGACTGGATTCGTGCATCGAGCGTCAGGTCGCCGACCTGGTCACCGAGGTGACCGGCTCGTGGCCCGTACACACGCTCGTTGACCATGCGCGTTATCGCTGGGTCCAGCGTGACGCCGGCCGTCGCTCGGTCATCGTCAGTACTCTGGCGGCCGCCCAGGGCCTGCTCGAGCAAGCGACCGCCTGTCTGTATCCTCAACGCGATGATGACGAGATCGTGCTCATTGCCCCGCACTTGCCCAGCGAAGTCCGCCGTGCGGCCCATGCCCTGTCCCTGCCGGTACGAATGTACGAAGTGGCCAGGCTGCCCAATGGTCAGCAGCCGGGACTCGTACTCCATGAGGTCACAGCGGCGGTGTGACCTCGGTCATGCACGGGCACTAGCCGCCACCCTTCGCTTTCTTCCGCTCGCGTTCCATCAAGAACGACACACGTTCCTGATCCTCGGCTGACAGCGCCATCTTCAGACGTTTGCGCGCTTCGTGAAGCATCGTCCGGCGGGTGAGATGAATGAGCACAATGTTGGGGTTGCGCAGCTGCGGCAGTAGGTCAGGCAGATCGCGGAGATGGAGGTGGAAGCCGTCGCGCGCACGTGATACGTGGTCTTCGTCGAAAAACGTGCACTCCAGCAGCAGTACCCTGGCATTGCGCACGTGATCAAGATCGAAGAAATCACCGATCGACGTGTCGCCACAGTATGCGACCAGCGGAATCTCAACGTTATACTCGATTGAGATACCCTGTTTCTTGAGGGCGACCAATTCCGGGCCGCTCTTGCCGACATGTTCCTTTTTCAATTTGTGCCGGACCTCGACCACCGAGTAACCCAGACAGGGAACACGGTGGTTGACCGCGAACGGCCGGAGCAACAGATCCCGGCGGATGGGGATGTCCTTGCCCGGGTGGGCGGCGACGATGTTGGCATCGGTCAACCGACCCTCGATCCGCGCCCACACCTTGATCAGATCCCGGACCGGCTCGACCAGCGACTCGGGCATGTAGGCCGTGCCGGTGCAGTTGTCCATGAACCATCGTTGGGTGAAATAATAGTGGATGCCAGCGGTGTGGTCCGGGTGGCCATGCGAAATGCACAGGTGGTCGCAGCACAACACTTCCTGCGGCGCTTTGCCGATATCAAAACAGACATTCAGCTCCGGAGCCGCAATGACGGTCTCCTCGCCGGCGATCGAGTAACCAACCAGCTGAATGTCGCCGACGCGTTTTTCAACAACCGACGTGGGCATGGTGCTTCCCGGAAGAGCCTGGATGTTGTGGCTGTGGGGGTTCCCAGTACACTATATGTGCCTCCCGGGGGCTGGACCTGGCTCAACCCCGTGGGCACTGGAAGGCGAAGGTTACGGCAAGCCACATGCGTTGTCCATCGTGCAAAGAGATCAATCGTGACCGGGTCGTCGACTCCCGCATGACAGATGGGGGACGGGCCATTCGTCGGCGCCGAGAATGTACGGCCTGTGGTCGCCGCTACACGACCAAGGAACGTATCGAGGAGGCGGATCGCCTCACGGTGATCAAGAACGACGGTTCACGCGTACCGTTCGATCGCGACCGTGTACTCAACGGCATTCGCCATGCTTGCTACAAGAGGCCCGTGCCGCAGGATGTCCTCGAACGCATGACTGCTGAAGTCGACGATGAGCTCAGCCGCGAATACGAAGGCGAGGTACCTTCGCGCATTATCGGCGCACGCGTCGCCCGCAAACTCCGAGACGTCGACCAGATTGCGTACGTCCGGTTCGCCAGCGTCTACCGCAAGTTCCAGGATCTCGACGAATTCATCGAAGACATCGAATACGTCAAGGGCGTCGAAGGTGATCTGCCCGGTCAACAGAAAATGTTTGACGGGTAAACAGCTACTCGCGATCCCGCGTCCGGGCGGGGTTCAGAGTTGAGCTCCATGCCAGGTACAAACTGAAGGTGAATGCCGCCAGCGCGATCACCAGGACCCACACCAGCCAATCCTCCTGCCAGCGCGATTCGGGCGGATAGATGCCCAACCCGCGCTGGCGCGATATGACGCGCATGAAATAGGTTCGCCAGGCCAGACAGGCCGACCAGCCCCATGCTCCGCAGAGCGGTCCGATGGCGCGGTGTGGTCGTGCACGCAGAGAATGCAGGCTGCTGGCCAACAGCAACACCATGGCGATGACATCGACCACATAGCCGGGACTGGTCAGGTCCGTCCTGGATTCGTAGGTCTCGACGGGCACGTAAACGAGGAGGGCCGCCAGCGAGAACAGGGCCAGGAGCGACTCCTGGAAGCGGTGTTTGTCGCGTGTCTTGTTCATGCGCTCACTGCTCGAGATTCGAATAGAACGCTCTGTAACAAGGCCCAGGGTCTGCCCGATTCCAGGCTCTGTCAAGACATTGAGCCATCGACATACGGGTGGGGCAGGACCGGGCGGCCCGGTGACTCCCAATGTGTTATCATCGGGCCATGTCGACGCTATTGACCTTACTTGCGCAGCGCCATGTCGTGACCGGCATGGTCCATGTCCGTGCGTTACCGGGCACGCCGGCGGCCACGTTGAGTGTCGCTGAGATTACCGCTTGCGCCACCGACGAGGCCAGGCGGTTGTGTGCAGCCGGGTGTGACGCGCTGATCGTCGAGAACATGCACGATCGTCCATATCTGCGTCAAGTTGTCGGCCCCGAGGTCATCGCCGTCATGACTGCGGTCGCAGGCGCAGTCGTAGACACTGTTGATGTTCCCGTTGGGATCCAGATTCTCGCCGGGGCCAATCGTGCGGCCCTCGCCGCGGCGCAGGCCAGTCGCGCTGCGTTCGTCCGCGCGGAGGGTTTCGTCTATGCCCACGTTGCGGACGAGGGGCTCATGCCCGAAGCTGCCGCCGGTCCATTGCTGCGCTACCGACGGCAGATCGGCGCGGATCACATCGCGATCTTTGCGGATATCAAGAAGAAACACGCGAGCCACAGCCTGACGGCCGACATTGATATCGCTGAAACTGCCCGGGCCGCCGAGTTCTGTGGTGCCGATGGCATCATCGTAACCGGGGCTGCGACTGGAGCTCCAGCCGCACCCGCCGATGTCAAGAACGCGGCTCGCGCCGTGCAGATACCGACCGCGGTTGGTAGCGGATTGACCCCAGACAACCTCGCCGAAGTGTGGTCGTCCGCTCGGATGTTGATCGTCGGATCCTACGTGAAGGTCGATGGGCTGTGGAGCCATCCTATCGATGATGTGCGCCTCACGGCGTTCATGGACACAGTTGATCGACTCCGCGCCGCGGAAGAGTAGAGTCGGACCACTGTTCAAGGGCGTTGCGCAGTCGGCCGCGATGGAATTCTTCAAAGCAAGGGCAATGCGCTAAGAGGTGCAGTTCGATGGACAGGTCGCAGCGCCACGTCGGATTGACGTGGCCGACTGGTCGTTGTCGTTCAGCAGGCGGTAGACCTGTTCGCGAAGCAGCACCTTGCCGCCGGTCATGGCATGGACGATGTCGTCCCGACGCTCGCTTGGCGAGGCCAGGGCGGCATCGAGGACTGTCTTGATTTCGTGCCAGTTCGAGGACACGTGCAGCTCCTGTCAGTCCATTGCGTTCAAATGAAGCCCAAGGCTCTGTCTGAAAACCCCACCGGCTACGATCGGCTGCGACGCTTGCTTCCTGCGTTTTCAGCCCGGGGCCTCAGCGTGTTGACTGATACGCCTGCGCCCTTGACTGCAAACGCCCCGCCCGATCTCGCCTGGCCGTCGTGTTCAAATAGAGCCTAGTGTGTGATCGGCTCAGCGACCACCTGCGAGTAACCACGATCGGGCAATTAGTGCATGGGCACTACGTTCTCTGATGACGCACAAAACGACGATAGCGCAATTGGCGGGGCCTCGAGGCGTGTGTCGCGGTTTCTGCGAGGGGTCAGCGTGGTGACAAGGTGGCGATGAGTTGTCCGATGCGCGCGAGATGGTAGTCGTCGTGCTCGCAGTCGAAGTGCACGATGTCCACGATGCGCATGGGTTGTTGCAGTCGAGGGTGCACAGCGGATTGGCTCCACAGAGCCGGTTCGAGGCCCTCGAGCCGGGTGACCAAACTCAAGCGATCAGTGCGAAAGGTTGCCAACAGTTTTGCGATGTCACGGGTATTGTGATCGGCTTCGTGCGTCTTGCGATTGGTCATGTCAGCCCCAACCAGCTCGCTGGCCCCACTGAGAATCTGATCGATGCGGGTTCTAGGAAGGTATCCGAGGTCGATGAGGTGTCCGATGTTCTGCTGAATGGTCCAACCGTGACCATCGGAAGTCGTGAGCAGTGATCCGGGCAGGTCGCGAACGCGATCCTCCAACCGCGCCGGCGTCCCGCGCAGTCGTTCGAGGACATCGGGAAATTTCGTTGCGGGGAAATCAAATGTGAACGAGCGCTCGGTCCAGGGCCACATACTCATATTCCACCGATCCTTTCCGCTTTGTCGCGTTTGGCTACCTCATATACGTCCGATGGCCGGCAGCGTCTCGCGCGGAAGAAATCAGAACTGACAACCGTCCCCCGAAATCAAGTCTGCAATCCGGGCGCCACTGCGAGTAACAAGCGTTCCACAGCAGACGGGGCACGTCACCCCGCAGACCACCACAAGTATTACGAAGAGCATCCCCGCCCCGCGAGGATCCAACGGGGCAGAGCCCCTTGGCAGGGGGCTCGGGGGACGGCCGTCCCCCGAAGCTTAGTCTGTTGTCCGGGCTCGGGGGCCGGCTGTCCCCCGAAGCTTAGTCTGATGTCCGGGCTCGGGGGACGGCTGTCCCCCGAAGTTAAGTCTGATGTCCGGGCGCCCCTACGAGAATCAACCACGCCCACAGCAGACGGGGCGTCACCCTGAAAAACACCACAAGCAATAACGAAGAGCATCCCCGCCCCGCGAGGATCCAATGGGGCTGAGCCCCTTGGGAGGGGGCTCGGGGGACGGCTGTCCCCCGAAGTTAAGTCTGATGTCACCGTCCCCCGAAGTTGAGTCTGCACTCAGTTCTTCCATCTGCTGCGAATGACGGCACGCATTGCGGGTGTTGATTTGAGGAAATTCTCGTGGTGGGCCGGGCCCGCAAACCACTTCCACAGGAATGCGCCGCAGATGTGTGGACTGTTGTCGATGGCGGACAGGGCGGTGGTCAGGCAGCGCTGTTGGGCCACCTCCGCGAAAGCGCCGCCCTGCCTGGCGTCCCAGGGTTGTCGAGCGCATCGATTCGACAGATTGTAGCCCAACTCTGTGAATACAATTCGACGGTTGGTGCGTCGGGCAAACACTTCGAGTCGCCGAACCACCTGCGCCCATGCCTCGCGCAGTTCTTCCTCGGGCGGCAAGGTGTCATGGTCGACGAGTGGGAAGTACGCCTGGATGCCAATGACATCGAGGTCATCCCAGAATGCGACACGTTCATAGTCCGTCCAGTTGGCAGCATAGGTCAGGGGTGCCGGTGTGACCGTCCTGACCTCGGCAATGATCTGGCGCCAGGCGTCGACATGTTCGATCGTGCGATCCAGTTCCGTCCCCACACAGAATGCATCGGCGTCGTGGCACATCCGTGCGACGGTTACGATCCACGTACGGTAGCTGTCGAAAAACACTGCCCAGTGGTCAGGATCGTCGAAGCTGATTGCCCCGCGCCACTCGAACGGGCTGCCCCAGTAGGCCAGATGTGGCTTGATGAGTATCTTCAGGCCCCGGCGATGGGCTTCGGCAATTGGACGGCGCAGCCAGTCAGCGTCTTGGACCTCGAGACGTCGTGCGCTGACATGGCCGTCCTCGCGGATGCGGGCGTAAGGGTGGATGGCGATCCAGTTGACGCCGATGTCACGGAGCTCCTCCATGGCGACTACCATGTCGTCCGTACCCCATTCCCAGCCCCATGTCTGACACGACACGGTCATACCGTGGACGATGTGATGGGTGTCGGCATTCGCGGCGGTGGGCAGGTGGGTGATGACACCCAGGACGCACGCTGTGATTCGGTGGCTAATCAACAGGGCCATCCTGCTTCGTGAGATCGAGTTTCATGATGACGACGTCCAGGCCCCTGAACGTCGTGCGTTCGTGAAGCTGCCAGCCAAGCCGCGTGTAAAACTGCTCACGGTCCGGTGTGAACAGATAGAACTCGGCGAAACCGAGTTGCCTGGCTTCAGCGGTGACCTGACGTACCAGCATGGAGCCCACCCCGCGACCACGGTGTGGCGGGTCGACATAGACGGAGGCCAGCCATGGGCTCAATTCACGGTGTTCATGCATGTCGCATTCGACCAGGCTGGCCGAGCCGAGGACCGTGTCGCCGTCGAACGCCACCAGGGTCACCGGGACCTGACGGTAAGCGACGTGGGTGCGCATGCGCTCCATGCGTTTCTTGACCGTATCGTCCGGGTTGAGATGCTGCCATTCAGTGTGATGCCACGCGGCGAGGGTGTCGAGTTGTTCGGGGCAGTCGGCCAGATACTTGATGGTGATATCGTTCACGTTTCATCCTGTGGCACCGCGGAGGAGCGGCGCGTCGTCAACATGCCAGTCAGGTGAACCAGGCCACCTGCAGCGAGGATTTCGATCAACGGCATTGCTGGAAGACGATAGCGCACACTGCCGACGAAGACCATGTGCAGCGCCGTCAGTACGATGACCGGGAACAGCAATCCACATAGCGTATGCCAACTGACGGGCAGCGCCCACAGCCCCCACAACGCCAGCAGCAGGATCGCAACGGTCCATATGCCGCCAATGATCCGCTGGACAGGCTGACTGTGCCCTGCGGCTGCAGGCCAGGGCCGCCAGGTTCTGCCCAATTTGATGGTTGCCAGTTTCAGGCAACGGCCCGGATCCGCCGTCAGGGCGGTCCACGATTCACGCAGGAAATAATCGTTCCAGCCGACTTCATCGAGGCCCCGGACGGTCGGAGAGTTCTTGATCTCGCCGAGGTCACTGGCACCAGTCGCCTGTGGCCCGAGGCCGTCATACAACGAAATGCCCAGGCGGTTGGTCAGCCACGTCCAGCGTCCGGTGAGGTGGTGATTGCGGGCGGCCCACGGCATCAGGGATGCGATCAGGAGGGCCCACAGCAGCGTCATGCCGATCACCGCGGACCGCCGGCGCGGGCTGCCCCACAGGACCCACATCGACCACACCGGTACGAGTGCCACTGAAGGCTCGGTCGTGAATAGACGCACAGAACGACGCACACTGCGCACGCAGCCCAACGCGCGACGGACGGGCGCGCGGCCGTGGCCAGCGGCCAGCCGACGGCCAGCCACATCACCAGTGCAGTGCAATACAGGTTCTCGGTCAGCGAGAACCGTGCCAGATAGGCCAGGAAAGGATCCATGGCGACCAGTGCGGCGGCGACACAGGCTGTGACGCGGACATCAAGCCCGTCGACGTGTGAGCGGCATGCCGGGCGCAGGGCACGAAATGCGAGAGCGCCCGTGAACAGGGTCGCGCCCGCGGAGATGAGTGCGAGTCCAAGCAATGCGAATGTCCATCCACCCTGCAGGCGGGTGAACGGAGCGAGCAGTGTCGGGAACAACGGCATGCGCGTGGCCCGGAAGCCGAGTTCGTCGCTGAGCCCGGCACCATCCGCCAGGCGTGTGGCCGTCGCCCAATACTGTATTTCGTCTGGCAACTCAGGACCTGGTCCGGCGCGGAGCAGCACGATGCCGCCGCGCATGACCACGGCGGCTACGGCGATGATGACAATGGCATGGCGGTTGATCCGGCTCATTTACTGCTCATACGCTCCGCGGCGTGAGCGGGTTTGAGGCCGCTGCTTGCCGGTCAACGAGGCATGGGTGATAATCCGCTCTCTGGGCGGCCCTGTCTACCCTCAGGGCCGCCCGACGCGCAGTTTCGCTCCGCGGGCGGTTCGAGCGGTCGAATGCCCCGGGCGGCACGCCCACTCATACTTTCAAACTGTTGTCAGGAGTCATGTGATCATTCTATCCGTGGTCGTTGGCCTCATCGGTCTCGTGTGGGCCTCCCGGCACCTCGTCATCTCCCGGGTGCAGCGCACCGAGCAGCCACTGTCCGAGGGCATGTTCGATGGGCCGCCGCAGCCTGCTCCGCGGGTAAGCGTTCTGGTCGCGGCCAAGGACGAAGAGGCGGTCATCGATACGTGTGTGCGTACGTTGCTCGAGCAGGACTATCCTGATTTCGAGGTCATTGCCATCAACGATCGCAGTGAAGACGCCACCCGCGCGATCCTGGATAAGTTGGCGGCAGAGCACCCGGAGCGGTTTTCGGCGATTCATGTCGAAACGCTGAGCGAGGGGTGGTTCGGCAAGAACAATGCAATGCATACCGGGATCGCCCAAGCAACCGGCGATTGGTTTCTGCTGACGGACGCCGATTGTCGCCAGATATCGCAGCGGACCATATCACTGGCCATGCGGTTTGCCCTCGACAATAATGTCGATTTTCTGTCGGTACTCCCGGTGCTGGAGACGCATTCGTTCTGGGAACGCGTTATGCAGCCGGTATGTGCGGCCATCATGGCGTTCTGGTTTCAACCGAGCAAAGTCAACGACCCCAAGAGTTCGGCGGCCTATGCCAACGGCGCGTTCATGCTGTTGTCGCGCAAGGTTTACAATGCAATCGGCGGGCACGAACGGGTACGGACCGAAGTAAACGAAGACATGCACATGGCGCGGCTGACCAAAGAAGGCAGGCATCGCTTGTTCGTGTTGCAGAATGACGACCTTTACCGTACGCGGATGTACGCAACATTCGGCGAAATCTGGCGCGGATGGAGTCGGATTTTCTACGGCTGCTTTGGCAGTGCCCGGCGGCTGTTCGTGTCAATCGGACTGTTGTGCGTCGTCAGTTTGATGCCGTATGTCACAATGATCGTCGGAACTATCGGCTGGGCAACGGGTGCAGCCGGGTCCTGGTCGATGCTTGCGTGCTGCTCGATAGGAACGATCGTCATTCAAATGACTGTTCTGGTCAGGTTCTACGCGTTGTCCCGGAGCAATCCAGTGCTCGCACCGACCTACCCGCTGGGTGCGATCATCGCGCTCGGGATGCTGATCAACGCGGTGTTCAAGATCTACGGCCAGGCGACGACGTGGCGCGGCACGACCTATCGCGGCACTGAGCGCGTCGCGACGAGGAATGGCTCGTGACGACCACTCAGGATACACCGGAGCCGTCGCCGCTGGCTTTTGTCACAGCGACCGGTTTCGTTTTCCAGATCGTCGGGCTGATTCTTGCATTCGGCGGCTGCTGTCTGTGGTCCTTGAGTGGGAAGTTCGAGGCTCCCCAGGCGACCCCGGTTGATGAGATGGCCGACTATGTTGCAAGTACTGCCGTCCAGTTGAACACGACCTCGATGGTGGGGTTGGTCGTGACCTTCGTGGCCGGAATCGGGCTGCTGGCCACCGGGATGGGCTTACAGGGCGAACACCCCTCCAGCGGCCGCACCGCCATGGCCGTCAGCGGGGCCCTGGCAGTTGCCTGGTGGGCATGTGCCATCGCATTCGGAGTGATTGGCGGGGCCTACGGTCGTCTGCTGTTGGCGGTGTTGTTGGCGGTGGGGGCCACCCTGCTCTTTCTGCTGGCCGGAAATTCGGCCCGCCTGCTGCGACTCCACCCGCCTCCAGCTGACCGCAGTGTCGTGACCGACGAGTTTCTCGAAGAGCAGCGGCAGCGCCGCAAATCTTGACCAAATGTCGTGGGCGCCCCCTCACGGGTTCGATTAGCGCCTGAGTGATTGGTCCGATTTCAAGTCCACGATCTGCAGTGCGTCGGAGCCATGGCCTGACCGGGCCCGGGCGACCGTCCCGACCCAAGTCCGGCGTAGCGTGTGCGGTTGCAATGCGACGCCACCTCGATATAGTGCCCGTTCCAGTCCCCGAGCGGAGGAGGTTTTCCATGAAATCAATGATGCGTATGGCGATCGTGGTGTCCCTGGTGGCCGTGTCCGTGGCCCAGGCCCAGTCTGCATTCAAGCTTGGTACGGCGGTGCCCGCTGACAGCATGGTGTACGTGCACGGTGTGCACAATCCCAAGAGCGAGTTCATTTACAAGCATTGGGGGCACGTCATGGACGCCGTGTGTGCGGCGGGGATCGATGAAGAAATCAAGCAGTTGGCCTTATCCAACATGGACAGCGACGAGGATCGCAAGGAATTCGAAGCCATATGGACCCAGGTCATGGGGTTGGTTCGCGGCGTGCAGTGGAACGATTTGTGTCAACAGGAGCTGGCGTTCTACATGCGGTTGGAGGGCTTGCCCGAGTTCGGGGTGCTGATGCGCCCGGAAGGCAAGACCATCGACGAGAACACCGCGGGCTTGACGAAGATATTCCAGGCTATTGCCGATCTCGATGATTCGATGACGGTCAGCAACTCGAAGGTCAAAGGCGCGGATGTGTGGTCGATCGTGCCCAAGCAGGCACCGATCGGCTTGCACCTCGTTCGCCACAAGGACCTGCTGGCGATCTACGTGACGCCCACGATTGACAGTGCAGTCGGCTTCCTGTCCGGCGATCAAGCGGCGCAGTCCATCGTGAACTCGGAGCGTTTCAAGAAGGCTCTTGGTCATGTACCTGCTCCCGAGGACAGCATCACATTCTTCGACAGTCACCTCATGATGTCGACGATCAAACAGATGGCCTTCGCTCAGATGCCGGCCGAAGACAGTCCGGAGTACAAAGAGGCCAAGGCTGCAATGGGTTTGTTCGATCACCTCGACGTGTTCGACTACATCATCAACTCCGAACGAACAGACGGTCTGCAGAATTTTCAGCACACCTACACGGCCGTCCTCGATGGGGCCAAGGACCGCCCGCTGGTTCAGATGATCACGCGTCAAGGCGCCCTGGATGATTTCTCGAAGATGGTGCCCAAGGATGCGAGCAGTTTCATGGCCTGGGCGGGCGTCGATCTCGAGTTCGCCTACGACACGATCGTCAATTACATCAAGACCGAAGTCCCGGATGGCGCGGAGCTGATTGCGGATTGGGATAAAGAACAAGCAGACATGGGCTTCGACCTCAAGAAGGACTTGCTCAGCTGGATCTCAGGTCAGTTCATCGGTGTCGAACTGCCTCCGGCGGTGGCCACGCCCATGGGCAGTGGTGACGCGGTCATGATGTTCAAGGTCCGTGACAGCAAGCGGGCAATGGAACAGGTCAATGGCTGGATCGATGCGCTCAATGCCCAGATGGGCGGTGGCGGCGGCGGCCAGGCGCTCATGATTTCGGATGCAACCGGTATCAATGCCGAGGGGTTCCGCACGGTCAACCATCCGATGCTCATGGCCATGGGGATTGGCTTTGCCTATGGCGTCAAGGATGACTGGTTCATGCTGGGCATGGGCGGGGCAGTTCCGGCGCTGAACAAGTGTCTCGAGACTGGCCAGGGTGCAGAGAGCTTCCTGGCCAGCGAGCGCTACAAGAAGGAAGGTCTCAAATCGAAGAACCCGCCGATGTGGGTGTCGTTTTCCGATCTCAGCACGATGGGGCAGGACATGTCGATGGCCCTCGGCTTCCTGCCGATGGCAAGTGCGTTCATGCCCCCGACTCCGGAGACGCAGCCGGTCCGCGCGGTGTTCAATATCCTGGGCAAGCTGGCACCGGCCCTTGCCCAGATCGATTTCCTGGTCTCCGAGGCGGTGGTGTCATCGTGGACCGGTCAGGGTTGGGAATCGACGACCAAGATGACCTACAGCGCCTACACCCCCAAAGAGTCACCCACGGGCAGTGACAAAGCCAGCGAATCAGACCTCGATGGTCTGTGAGCGAACGGTGGATGACGCAATACACTGGAGCAGGGCCGGCTGTCGGGCTGGCCCTGTTTCGCGCGCGGGAGTCCCATGTGGGCGGTTCGCGCGGCCATGCTGGGATCATTCGAGGGCCGTTTGCAGAGCAAGCACGGCGTAGGCCGTGACCAGGTACGGATTGCCCTCGTACCACCGGTCGGCCTCGTTGACCCAACTGCCGTCGGGACGTTGGCGCTTGATCAGTTGATTGCACAGTTCGGCACGCCAAATGTGTGGTTTGCCGGCGGCATCGACGATGACACTCTCACCCCAGACCTGCAGTGCTTCGGCGAACACTTGATAGTAATAGTACAGGCCCTCGGCAGACTGCTGCTGAGGCATGTTGGGGTTGTGCTCGAGGGTGTAGTGCGCGCGGATCCATTCGAATGCCGCCTGGACCCGTGGGTCCTCGTGCGCCAGGTCGGCGTAGAGATAACTCTTGAAGCCTGCGTACGTCATGCTGCCGTAGGTCCGTAGGCGCTGCCGACCCTCGGTGATCTCGACGCCGGCTTTGCTCTCACCTTCGCCGACCGGCGTATAGATAAAACCGCCGTCGTCGGCCGCCCGTGCGAAGGGCTGGTCGTTCGAAGCGCTGAGCATCTGGCACCGCTCGATGAATTTGAGGGCTTTCTGATACGCCGGGTCTTCTGGCGGCAGGCCACTCTGACGCAGGGCCTCGAGCATCATTTGCGTGTTCGAGAGATCGGGACGCTTGTGCTTGCCGTAGCCGGCACCACCGTACCAGGAGTTCCGCGCATCGATCGACTCGGTTTCATCCCACTGCAGGTTCTTGAGAAATGCCTGGGCCCGGTTGATGATGTCGCGGTCCGCGGGATCGTCTGCAGCGGCCAGGGCCATCAGGCACACGCTGGTGTAGTAGTTGCGCAATCCGCTGCCTTCGGGGTGGATTCCGCCGTCCGATCTGGCCGTCCGACGTATGGCATCCAGTCCGCGGCGGACCGCCGCATGACTCGCGCCGTAATGCGGATGACGTATCAGGCATTTGATCGCCAGGGCGGTGAGGGCGGGATCCGGTGCGTTGTTGAGTGTCCACGAACCATCGTCTCGTTGGGTGGCGGCAAGGAAGCCGGTGCCCCGATCGAGGGCCTGCGCGGCCGCTTTGCGGACCTCGGCGGGCAGCGGAACGGTCGACGGCGGGGCAGTGTGGACCGTCAGGCAAGTCATGAGAAGAGCAAGCATGGGCTGAATCTCCTGGAATGGCGAGCGACCGCGTTATTCTCGTGGCATTGTACCACAGTGCCGGTGAAGAGGTCCTGGCCAGCCGCCCATTTCCAGAGTGGGCTGACCTCGCATAACATACGCAATTCGACCTGGTACAGGAGGCCGTAATGCGAATTCCCATTACACGTGACGGAGCTGGCGTTCTCATCGGCGCGACGATCGTGCTCGGGGTGCTCGCCGCCGTGGCTGCCTGGGTGCACGTGTGGCTGTGGATTCCATTCGCCGCCCTGTGGGTGTTCGTCATCTCGTTCTTCCGGGACCCGGAACGGTCCATCGACCGCCCACCGAACGTCTTGTTTTCGCCGGCAGACGGCAAGGTGACCGAGGTCATCGAATTGCCTGGTGGCGATAACAATCCCGATCCCTGTTTTCGAATCCGGATCTTCTTGAGCCTGTTCAACGTGCATATCAACCGAATGCCTTGTGCCGCTTCGGTGAAATCGATTCGACACAAGACGGGTCGCTATTTGAACGCCATGAACCCCGCATCTGCAGAGGAGAATGAGTCGAATACATTGATATTGGATCCGCGTCCGCCGTTTCGGGGGCCAATCGAGGTTCGTCAGATCTCGGGGCTCATCGCACGCACCATCGTTTGCCATGTGCGCGAGGGTGATGCGGTGGACAGCGGTCAACGATTCGGGATGATCAAATTTGGCTCTGGAACCGAGGTCATCGTTCCCGTCCAGCCCGGCCTTCGCCTCCTCGTCCAGGCTGGCCAGACGGTTCACGGCGGTTTGACGAAACTGGCCGAACTCGAGCAGGCCGCACCGCGCACAGACTGAGCATTCCTGTTCCAGACATCCGAAAGCACCTATGGCCATCATTGCAAAGTTCGACAAAGGAAACGGCCGGCCACGCCGGTTGCGCTATATCCAGACCCTGCCCACCTTGTGCACGCTTGGCAACGTGTTGTGCGGGTTCGGGGCCATCCAATTGTGCATGCGTGCGACGTTTCTGGCCGGGGGACAGACCAATCCGGCAACGGACATTACACTCGACAGCGCCGTATTGGAGCGTATGCTGCCGTCACACATCGTCATGGCGGCGTACCTGCTGTTCATGGCCATGATCTTCGATGCCCTTGACGGTCGACTGGCGCGCTGGACGCGACACACGACGGATTTCGGCGCTCAGTTGGACTCCCTCGCTGATGTGGTCAGCTTCTGCCTCGCGCCGGCCGTGATCATTCTGGCCCTGCTGACGCGGCAGATCTCGACGGTTGAGTTCATCACGCCATTCAGCGAAACCATCTTTGCGCGCCTGGCGTGGTTGATGGCCGCGGTGTACGTGGCGTGCGGTGTGCTGCGTCTGGCCCGGTTCAACGTCGAGAACGAGCCTGTCGAACAGGCCCATCAGACCTTTCGAGGTCTGCCCAGCCCCGGGGCGGCCGGGGCGATCGCTGCCCTGGTCATTCTCCACGACCACCTGTACTTCTACGATCGCTCAGTGGCCAAGGCCATGACCGAACAGGGCGGTTCGTTCAGCGAGTGGCTGGTGCTGGTGCTGCCCTTCGCGGCGCTGCTGCTCGGGTTGCTGATGGTCAGCCGCTTTCGCTATCCGCATCTGATCAATGAATATCTCCGGCGCAGGTGGGCCATTCCCGATGTCGTCAAGTTCCTGATCGCCATCGGGCTGGTCGTGCTGTACCTCGAGATCACCCTCGCGGTCGTGCTGGCCATCTATGCGGTCTCCGGACCTGCGGTCGCTCTGGTCGCCAAAATGCGACGAAACGACGTGCCCGCCGAGGAACCGGTCGACGCGGCCGCGCCGTCAGCCGATCCACCGCCGACCAGTGAACACGACATCGGCTGATCGGCGGGTTAGACCCCCGACCTGAACTCCAGTACCATACGCGGCCCACTGGAGGATACTGCCGTGTCGTCAACTACTCGTGTCCGTTTCGCGCCGTCGCCCACAGGTTATCTGCACATCGGTGGTGCGCGCACAGCCCTGTTCAACTGGCTGCTGGCCCGTGCCGAGGACGGTGTTTTTGTACTGCGCATCGAAGACACCGATCGCACACGTCATGTCGACGATTCGTTGGACAAAATCCTGGCCGACATGCGCTGGCTCGGTCTCCAGTGGGACGAAGGACCCGAAGTCGGCGGCGCTCATGGCCCGTATTTTCAGAGCGCGCGACTTGATGTGTATACCGCCCACTGCGAGCGCCTGCTGGCCGAGGGCAAGGCATATTACGCCTTCGATACACCCGAGGAGCTGGACGCCATGCGCAGCGCAGCCCGCGAAGCCAAGCAGACGTTCAAGTATCCGCGGCCGGAGACGCTGCCCAGCGCTGAGGATGCCGAACGCGCTCGCGCGGCGGGGCGCCCTGTGGCCGTTCGTTTTGCTGCGCCACGCGACGATGTCGTGGTGCATGATGCGATACTCGGCGATGTCACAGTCCAGGCGGCGGAGCTCGAGGATTTCGTCATCCGCAAGTCGGACGGTTATCCGACGTACCACTTTGCATGTGTGGTCGATGATGCGTTGATGCAGATTACCCATGTGATTCGTGGCTCGGAGCATCTCAACAATACTCCGAAGCACATCTTGTTGCAGCAGGCGCTTGGTGTCGCAACACCCGTTTACATGCACGTCCCGATCATCTTCAACATGTCGGGATCGAAGATGAGCAAACGCGACAAGGACAAGGCGATCAAGAAGGGCGAGGTGCCTCCGGAGATCGAGGTCCACGATTTTCGCCGGGCAGGATATCTGCCCGAAGCGCTGCTCAATTTCATCTCGTTGCTTGGTTGGTCGCCCCCGGAAGGCGTCGAGCAGATCGACCTGCAAGAGACACTGGCCTGTTTCAATCCGCAGCGGATCGGCAAGACCAACGCAAAGTTCGATCGCGAGAAACTCCTGGCATTCAACACCGATTGGGTCGCGCGTGTTACGCCCGAACGGTTGAATGCTGCTTTTCGCGATTTCCTCGAGGTCAACGATTCGCCCCTTGCGACGCAGGATGATGCAACCCTGGCAAAGATGCTTCAAGTGTGCGCTGGCTTCCGAACATTCCCTGACGTCGTCACCAAGGCAGGATTCATCTACGCTGAGGACGACAGCATTGAATACGATTCCGCGGCGGTGCAGAAGGTGTTGGCCAAGGGGGACGGTGCCGGTTACACCGTGCTCGAACGCTTGCGTCCGGTTCTTGAGGGCGTCGAGGATTGGACGGCGCCTGCATTGGACGACTTGTTCAAGAGCCTCGCCGAAGAATGGGCCATTGGTTTCGGCAAACTTGCCCAACCCATCCGCGTGGCCTTGTCGGGCGGGACGATCAGCCCTTCGATCACCGAAACTGTCGCGCTGGTCGGGAAGCAGAGTGTGTTGAAGCGCCTCGATCGCACGCTGGCTCTGAGGTGACCGCGACGAACGGCTGTCCTCTGAGCAGCCGGACGTTCGCGTCGCCGTGTTCTATTTGCCCTTGGCCTTCGCCCAGGAATCTTTCAGCGACACCGTTCTGTTAAGCACCAGTTTGTCAGCCGTGGTATCCGGATCGACGGTGAAGTAACCGAGACGTTCGAACTGATAACGCGTCTCAACGGCGGCGCCCTGCACGGACGGTTCGATATAGCAGGGATCGACGACTGTCAGGGAGTGGGCGCTGATGTGGGCCAGGAAGTCCTGGCCCTCTGGCGCTGTGTTGGGATCCGGTGTACTGAACAGGTGATCGTACTGCCGGACCTCGACAGGCAGTGCATGGTCAGCGGCGACCCAGTGCAGCGTGGCTTTGACTTTGCGGCCATCGGGGCTGTCACCGCCACGCGTAGCCGGGTCGTACGTGCAGCGAAGCTCGACGATGTTTCCCGTATCATCTTTGATGACTTCCTGGCAAGTGATGAAGTAGGCGTAGCGCAAGCGCACCTCACGCCCGGGAGCGAGGCGGAAAAACTTGCGGGGCGGCTGTTCCATGAAGTCGTCCTGTTCGATGTACAGCACGCGCGAGAACGGTACCTGGCGCGTACCGGCAGTCGGGTCCTCGGGGTTGTTGACTGCGTCGAGTTGCTCGACCTGATCCTCCGGGTAGTTGTCGATGACCACGCGCAGCGGGTTGAGCACGGCCATCACGCGTGGGGCGACCTTATTGAGGTGCTCACGAACCGAGAACTCGAGCAACGGCAAGTCGATCATACTGTTATTCTTGGCCACGCCGACGCGCGTGCAGAAATTCCGAATGGCCTCGGGTGGATAGCCGCGACGCCGCATGCCGGCGATGGTCGGCATACGCGGATCGTCCCAGCCCCGGACATGGCCCTCATTGACCAATTGCAGCAGGCGGCGTTTGCTCATGACCGTATGGGTCAGGTTGAGGCGGGCGAACTCTATTTGTCGGGGATGGTACACGTCGAGGGCATCGAGAAACCAGTCGTACAGCGGTCGGTGGTTTTCGAACTCCAGGGTGCAGATCGAATGGGTGATCCGTTCGATTGAGTCTTCCAGGCCGTGGGCCCAGTCGTACATCGGGTAGATACACCACGCATTGCCGGTGCGATGATGGTTGGCCTTGAGGATGCGGTACATCACTGGATCGCGCAAGTTGAGGTTGGGTGAAGCCATGTCGATCTTGGCGCGCAAAGTGCGTGTACCGTCAGGAAACTCGCCGGCGCGCATGCGCTCGAAGAGGTCGAGATTGTCCTCGATGCTGCGATCACGAAATGGACTGTTGCGTCCCGGGCTGGTCAGCGTGCCGCGGTGGTCACGAATGCCAGCCAGGTCGAGATCGCACACGTAGGCCTTGCCGGCTTTGATGAGTTGCACCGCGTAATCGTACATCTGCTGAAAGTAGTCGGAGGCGAAATAGAGGTGTGTGCCCCAGTCGAAGCCGAGCCAACTGATGTCGGACTTGATCGACTCTACGTACTCGTCCTCTTCCTTGACCGGGTTGGTGTCATCGAAACGCAGGTGGCATTGCCCACCGAACTCGGAAGCGATGCCGAAGTTGAGCGTTATGGCCTTGGCGTGGCCAATGTGCAGGTAGCCATTGGGCTCCGGCGGAAAACGGGTAATGACCCGTTCATGTTTGCCGCTGGCGAGATCGGCCTGAACGATGTCTCGCACGAAATCGGTACGTGAGTCGGCCCGGTTGTCTGATCCTGCATCCTGTGCGCACATGGTTCGACCTCAAAAGGGGGCAAAATAGCACATCCCTGGTGGGCCGACAACGTGCTCATCTCAGAACGCAGCGTGGAGGGACGGTCGGATGAGTCGACTGCGTGGGCAATGCGGAGGCTGTTGGACAACTGGGCGAAGGTTCCGCAGCACTCAGCAGTGTTTTTGCGGCAGAGTCCATCAAGCGGGCCGCCGCGCCGAGGTGCTCCCCAGCTCGGACGTCCAGGCCAAGAGCCCGGCAATTGAGCGCAAGCGCAGTGTGCAGCGCCGCCGCCGTGCTGAGGGGCGCGGGAACATCAGCGGGGAGCTGCTTGACAACGTTGTTGAGCACCTGGTTGACCTGCACGCTGTAATGCTTCGACTCGAGTCGGGCACGGTTGACGCTCGCGGTCTGCAGTCGCGCCGCGACAATGGCGTTCTGCTGCACCCCGACGACACCATGAACCGCTCCGAAGGCCATGCCCAGAATGATTCCGGCGCAGGTCAGGCGGACGGAGGCCCACTTGCCGCGTACGCGCTTCGATCTGGGCTTCGTCTTCTGTTCTTTCTGACGGCGACGCAGGACACGCTCGAGCGCAATGGCCATGGCCTTGACCGACGCGTAGCGCCGGGCTGGATCCTTCTCGAGTGCTTTGAGCAGAATGGCATCAAGGCGCTTGTCGAGCGTCGAGTTGATCGATGTCGGGCGCGGTGGGACGTGGCCACAGACGACCTGGGCAGCGTGATACAGCGAAGAATTGTCGAACGTGTACGGTAGAGTGTCGGTCAACAGTTGGTACAAGATGAGTCCGAGGCTGTAGATGTCGCTGCGGGTGTCCATCTCTTCGCCCCGGATTTGCTCCGGGCTCATGTACCGCGGTGTTCCGATGAGCCGGCCGCCTTCGGACAGTTGCTGATGATTGGGGTCGCGATCGACGAAGCGTGCGAGACCGAAATCGCACACCTTCGGCACACCATCGTGATCGATGAGGATGTTCGAGGGCTTGAGGTCACGATGGACGATGCCCTGGTCATGCGCGGCCTGGACCGCGTTGCAAATGTCAATGAACAGTGCAAGCCGTTGCTCGCAGTTGAGGCCCTCGACATGGCGACGCAGGGTGTGGCCGCCGATGAAGTCCATGATCAAATACGGCTGCCCCGACTCGCTGAGTCCCGACCCGCGCAACGAGGCGATTCCAGGGTGCTGGAGTTGGCCGAGTGTTTCAGCTTCGCGACGGAATCGTCCGAGATTGGGTTTGCCCGAGCGTAGCGGGTGAAACAGTTTGATGGCAACGCGTTCGCCCTCCTCAGTGTCGGCTTCGTAAACGGTGCCCTGGCCGCCACGACCGATGATTTGTTTGATGACGCATCCTCCGATGCGCTGGGGTTCGTCGGGCGTGGCCGGTTCCGGGTCTGGAACGGGAGAGGGTGAGAACTCGCAAGATGGCGCCGGGATCTCGGCGCAGCGTTGCAGGACTTCGTCCAGCGGCCGGTCGAGGTCCGGGCACAGCATGGTGGCAACATCACGTTCGTCAATCACAGCTTCTTCCCCCTGTCCTTCAAGATCCGAAAACGATCAGCCCCAGCGGCGTGGGTGCTGTCTATTCCCGGGCTCACGAATTATTAGCCTCGACAGGGCCGGCGAATCAAACTGGATTAGAACACAACTGCATGACTTATCGGAACTTCGGGCGGGTGATGACCGTTTGCGGGGTGTGGGGCGTGTCGTCTGGTCAAACTTGCATGAGAATTTTCGTGAGGGCGGCACGCGGGAAATCGGTTGATCTCATGCGTACGGGTCTGTGATGCTGCGGTCGGCCGGCCGTCATTCGGTTCTCGAGTGATCCGGTCGGCCGCGGTGTCACGTTTGTCGGCCCCACAGTGTGACCAATTCGATCAACACTTTGAACGCCGTCTCCATCTCCTCGACACAGGCCCATTCCAATGGCGAATGGAAGTTATGCATTCCAGTCGACAGATTCGGTGTCGGCAGGCCTCGTGCGGTCAGTGCTGAACCATCGGTTCCGCCACGAATCGAGCCCATGTGAGGCTCGAGGCCGCAGGCGCGAAACGCGGCCACCGCCAGCTCGACGGCACGCGGTTCCTGATGCAGACCATCTGCCATGTTGCGGTATTGTTCGGTGATCGCAACCTGGATTTGCGCTTTGGGATGCTCGGACTCGAGCTTGGCTGCGATGTCCTCGAGCAGCTTCTGCTGCATACCGAGCTGCGCGGTATCGAAGTCGCGCATGAGGATTTTGATGGTCGTTTCCGCCACGCCGCCCTCGACCGTGTAAGGATGAACGAAGCCGTCGCGGCCTGCAGTCGTTTCGGGCGACAGTCGGCCCATCGGCAGACGATCGAGAAACGCGCCGGCGATCTTGACGGCGTTGACCAAACGGTCCTTACCCATGGCCGGGTGGGTGTTGACGCCGGTGACCGTGACCGTTGCAAGGTTGGCCGAGAATGTTTCGTTCTCGATACGCCCCTGGCCCTCGCCATCGAGTGTGTAACCCGCGACTGCTCCGATTCCGGCGATATCGACGTGATCGACACCATGGCCGATCTCCTCGTCACAGGTGAAGCAGATGCGCACATCACCATGCTGGATCTCACGATGTGCCAGCAGGTACCGGACCAGCTCCATGATGACGGCTACGCCACACTTGTCATCGGCCCCCAGCAGGGTCGTCCCGTCGGTCGTGATCAGCGTCTTGCCGACGACGGTCGACAGCTCCGGGCACTCACTTGTGCGAATGACGCGATCCGAACAGCCCGGCAGTACAATGTCCTGGCCTTTGTAGTGCTCGATGATCTGTGGTTTGACCCCGTCCGCGGTGAATTCGGGTGACGTGTCGACGTGGGCGAAGAGGGCGATGGTCGGGGCTTGGGTGGCGGTGCCGGGTATTGTGCCCAGCACGATACCGTGTTCGCTCATCGTGGCGTCGACGCCCAATTCCTGGAGCTCTTTCGTGAGCAATCGGCCCATGTCCAGCTGCCCGGGCGAACTGGGATATGTCGTCGACCCTTCGTGGGCCCGACTCTCGACGCACACGTAACGACAAAACCGTTCGATCAAGGCTGCTTTCATGCGTGATTCTCGCTATCGATTGTTCCCGGTGAGTGCACAAGGTAGAACAAAAACGTGCACACATCAATTGACGCTTCGTCCAGCCCGCCGGGGGGTCTATACTCGGCATCATGAGTCACTCGAAACAGCCGGATGTCATCGTGATTGGTGCGGGCGGTGCGATGGGGGCGGCAACGTGTGATGCCCTGGCGCGCCGCGGCATTCGTGTTCTGGGACTGGAGCGTTTCGATATCGCCCATGACCGCGGCAGCAGTCACGGGCAGACGCGTCTCATCCGCCGAGCTTACTTCGAGCATCCCGACTACATTCCGCTCATCGATCGGGCCTACGACCAGTGGGAGGCCCTCGAGCTCGATATGGAAGAGGAACTTCTGGTCCGCAGCGGGCTGGTGATCGCGGGCCTCCCGGACCAGGCGGTGATCCATGGTGTACAGCGGGCAGCTGCTGTGCACGGCCTGGCCATCGAGCAAATCGACGCCACACACTTTCACCCGCGGTTCAAGGGGTTTTGCATCGACGACGACATGATCGCGTTGTGGGAGCCCCACGCCGGTATGTTGTGGGTTGAGTCGTGCGTTGCGGCCCTCGCATCTCGCGCTCGCCGGCATGGTGCCGAATTCCGTTGTGGGTGTACGGTGCAGGCCCTCGATGGGCAGGGGGCTTCCGTCGTCGTGCACACGGCCGATGGGCCGGTGAGCGCCGAGGCGGTGGTCGTATGCTGTGGCGCCTGGACGTCTGCGGTACTTCCGGAATTACCCGTGCCGCTCGTTGTCCGCCGCCAGCCACAGATATGGTGCGCCTGTGAGGATCCGCTGTACGCGCTCGATTCGGGCTGCCCGGCCTTTGGGCTTCAGGATCGCGCGGGCGATTTTCTGTACAGTTTTCCGGTGAGTGATCCGCGCGGCATGAAGATCGGAATCCACACCCAGGGCCAGGTGCTCGAAGATCCCGACACGCTCGATCGCGAACTCCAGGCCGCAGATCGCGCGCTCATCGAACGCTTTGTGCGCACGTCGATGCCTGGTGTGTCCCGCCACGTCACTGATTACTCAGTGTGCATGTACACCATGACCCCGGACGAACACTTCATCGTCGACCACTACCCCGGTAACGACAACATCTGCCTCGCCGCCGGCTTGAGTGGCCACGGTTTCAAATTTGCTCCGGTGATCGGAGAGGCCATGGCCGACCTCGTCACCACCGGTGCCACCACACTCCCGATCGGATTCTTCGGCCTGAACAGATTTACTTGAACCCGTTGCGCGCACCAACGAGCTGACAGAACCCCTCGGGAACGGGGCATTTCTCGGATGTCAGACTCAACTTCGGGGGACAGCCGTCCCCCGAGCCCGGACATCAGACTTAGCTTCGGGGGACAGCCGTCCCCCGAGCCCGGATGTCAGACTTAGCTTCGGGGGACGGCCGTCCCCCGAGCCCAGACATCAGACTTAGCTTCGGGGGACGGCCGTCCCCCGAGCCCCCTGCCAAGGGGCTCTGCCCCGTTGGATCCTCGCGGGGCGGGGATGCTCTTCGTAATACTTGTGGTGGTCTTCGGGGTGACGTGCCCCGTCTGCTGTGGCATGCTTGATTCTCGCAGGGGCGCCCGGATGTCAGACTTAACTTCGGGGGACAGCCGTCCCCCGAGCCCCCGCCAAGGGGCTCTGCCCCGTTGGATCCTCGCGGGGCGTGATTGCTCTGGTTTATCACTTCAGTTGGGTACTTGCGCGCTAACGGCCCCGTTTGCGTGTGGGTGTGCCAGTTCGTGGTGGCACGCGATTTCAGACTTAACTTCGGGGGACGGTCGTCCCCCGAGCCCGGACATCAGACTTAATTTCGGGGGACAGCCGTCCCCCGAGCCCCCTGCCAAGGGGCTCTGCCCCGTTGGATCCTCGCGGGGCGGGGATGCTCTTCGTAATACTTGTGGTGTTTTTCAGGGTGACGTGCCCCGTCTGCTGTGGCATGCTTGATTCTCGCAGGGGCGCCCGGATTGTTGGGGAATGGTGCCCCATATCGGACGGCCCGCTGGACCGTCGTGCCTACAATAAGCTGAACCTGCAGAACAAGTTGAGCAGATGCCGTCCGCAGGGAGGCGGCATCGTGAGGAGTTTCCTGGGGAGGAAGCCTATGAGGCCAAGCACGAGGACCGTGTTCCTGTGTATTGCGATTTCCGCCGCGACCGGTGCGGCGACCGCCGCCGATCCGGTGGCGCGACTCCGGGATCTAGAAGACGGGTTCGTGCGTGTGGCCAAACAGGTCTCACCGTCCGTCGTGGCGATCGAGACGACCGTAGCCGTGCGCAAACGCGATATCGTTCCAATGGTGGGCAGTGGCGTGATCGTTGACTCCGCGGGCCTCATCGTGACCAACGACCATGTCATTCGCGGTGCCGATGTGATCCACGTGGCGTTGTCCGATGGCAGCGAATACGAAGCGGAGGTGGTCGGCCGGGATCCGCGCAGTGATCTCGCGGTCATTCGGATTCCGCGCGCTGGTCTCAAGCCGGCCGTGATGACTCGACTCGAAGAAGTCAATGTCGGTCAGTGGGCCCTGGCCATGGGCAACCCGTTCGGACTGGCGTCGCTCGACGGCCGCTCCAGTCTGAGTTACGGCATCGTCAGCGCTTTGGGCAAGTCGCTCCCTGAGCTGGAGCAGAGCGGTATGAAGTACTACGGCAACATGATTCAGACCACCGCTCACGTCAATCCGGGCAATAGCGGAGGTGGATTGTTCAGCCTCGATGGCAGGCTGATCGGAATTAACACTGCGATAGAAACATCCAGCGGCGTCAGCGAGGGGGTGGCATTTGCCATACCGATTACCTCGCGGACGCGCCGCATTATCGAGCAACTGAAGGCCGGCAATGAAATCGAATATGGCTTCCTGGGCGTCACTGTCGCCCAGGCCGAAGCCAAGAGCATCAGAGACCTGCCCAGCGAGCTCGGTCGCGCAATCGAGGTTACGCGCATCCACCCGGATACACCGGCAGCCAGAGCCCAGCTTCAGGAAAACGACGTGATCGTGACCTACCGTGACATCCCGGTGAAATCGGTCGCAGAAATCGTCAGACTGATCCAGGCCACACCAGTCGGCGACACGGTCGATCTGTTCCTCTATCGCGATACCCGACCCATGACCGTCTCCGTGACGCTCGAAAAAAAGCAGGGATCATGATTGCGGGGACCGGGGCTCAGGTGCTCATTCGGTCCCTGTTCACCTCATCCGCCGGCCCGTCAGCACGTTCGTGTTCATCAGGTCCAAGATTTCGGCGACCACACCATCGCCATCTTTGCACAGGAATGCCGTACCACCAGCGGTTGCCCAGAACCATAGATGAGCCAGGAAAATGTTCTCTCCGGTCATCGGGGTCCAGTCCCACGTTGGCCCATCGCCTGTCGCCACCGCGAGCAGCCTGACCACGACATAGGTCAGGCCCATGACGGCGGTGCAGCAGGTTGCGATGATGGCTGTCCATTGACCGCTCATCCCCGCAGCCCGATGGGTTGCCCCGAAGATCGCGCAGGTCCCCAGAACAGCAAGCAGGACTCCGCTCACCCATGGCCCCAGCAGCTTCGGGCAGAATGCGCCCGCGACAACGATCGTCCCGCACATGGCCCCCGTTACGATCGTCGCCCATACGCCTCCGCGGACGAGCCCCTGTTCGGGGCTCCAGTCGTGATCAGCATAACGATCGTCGCGCAGCTCATCGGGTATGTCATTGAGTGTGCTCATGATTCCCGAGTATCGCTGGTGAGTTGCAGGGCCGGCGATTACAAATGCCGGCCTCGTTTCGCACGGTCTTAGGGCCCAGCGATCGGTTCGGGTCCGGTGGCTGCTTCCGTCGTTCGTTCAAGGGTTCCCAGCCGGCGCAATGCCTCGTCTTTCAAGTTGGGTTCTACTGTTGCCCGCCTGAGCGCATCGTGCAGGACATCGATCGTCTGATCATAGGTCCGACAATCGACCGGAAACGGCGTGCCATCTTTGCCACCGTGAGCGAAACTGAAGCGTGCCGGATCGCGCATGCTGGCGGGCGTGCCGTGGATGATTTCCGCAACGAGCGTCAGGGCCCGCATGGTCTTGGCGCCGACGCCGGCGGTGGCCAAGAGCGTTGCAAAATCGGCGGGTGGGTCTTCGTAGGTCGTCAGCAGGATCTTCGACAAGTACTTCGGGTTGACATCCTCGAGCATGACCGCATGGCGGCGGGGCAGGACGAGCGTGGGCAGACGTTTGAAGAACTGCAGGGTTGTCTCGTGATGTTGCCGGGCAATCGCCGTTGTGGCATTGCGACACGGGTCGCTTTCGCGGGCAACGAGATTGAGTGTCGCATGGCGTGCGTCACAACAAATGGCCTCGTGCGGTTCGCACACGAAGTCGTGAACGTGGTCTCCGAGCCAATGGTAACGGCGGGCCATGCGATTGGTGTCGTGCATGCCCTGCTGCACGACGCACCAGTGTCCCTGGGCGGAAAAGAAGAACGCGTGGTGGTAGAGTTGGTAGCCGTCCTGGATGCCGGCACTGTCGACCTTGGCCGACATGCGACTGGCATGGACCAGCCGGTTGGCGGCGGTCCCTGTGTGTTCACAGGCGGCCATGATTTCTGCCGGAGTCTTGCGGCTGGTGCCGCCCTTGCCGCCTGCAGCATAGAACCCGAGTTCGTGTTCGCGGCCGCGGATACCTTCCTTGATGGCGCCGCACGTTGTCGTGGTGACTCCGGACGAGTGCCAGTCGAAGCCAAGGACGCAGCCCAGCGCTTGGAACCAGAACGGATCGGACAGGCGCTCGAGCAGGACGGTGGGCCCGTAGTCGGTGACGATGTGCCCAACGATTTCACGCGACAGGCGAACCATTCGTTGGAATAACCACCGCGGGGCTTTGCCGGTGTGCAGGGGCAGTTGGGCCGTGCCGCTTCTCATCCGTGAGAGCACTCCATCCGTTTCGTTGTGCGCTGCTGCGACGCTCGAGCGCTCGATTCATTTCAGGTTGCGGGTGAACCATGCCGCGGTCGGTTCGCACATTTCCAGGAACTGGCGTCGCTGATCTGCGTGGCTCAAAGAATCTGTTGCGTAGGCGGCGACGAGTTGCGAAAACAGATGCGCGGACGCTTCGTTCGGGTGATAGACATTGCTGCGAACGCCGCAGAACTTGGCCATGTACGGGCCGATACTGTTCAGTGGACGAATCATCGGGCGCCCGGCGTCGTCCGTAACCACCCTGTAATGCCCCGGCGCGACCGGTTCGACCTTGATCCCATGGGTTGCGAAATCCTGCGGTATTCTGGGTGTGCCTTCAACGACACTGCTGTACAGCAGGGGCCAGATGTAACGCTTTTGCCCGTCACGCTCATACGCAAAGATCCAGCGCGTATCGACGCCATCCGGATTGAGCATTTGCCTTGCGGTCAGGAACTCACAACTGTCGATCCGATCGACACGTTCCAGGCCCCACACGTGCGTGTACAAATCCTCGAACAACTTTGGGCGGGCGCGCTGCAGAACATGCAGCTGTTCGTGGGCCATCACGACCTGGCCGCTGAGGCGGGCCTTTTCTTCGGTCGAGGCCGACAGGGCCACCAGTTGTGTCACGGCATTGGCAGGTAAGATGATGCAATCGCCGCGGGTGTGCGGCAGGCCACCTTCGATGTGTTCTGCGACTTTGATGAACCGCCAGGGCAGGCGGGCAACAGCAGGGAAGCGCCGCGCCAGGGTTGGATGCAGCGCGGTGACGAACTCTGATACAGCTGCCTTCTCAGCGTCGGTGAACTCCTGGACGGCAAGCACGAATGTCGAGCGGCATGCGCTGCGGATAACGGCCAGCGACGGGGCCTGGTGCAGAGTTTGGGACTTGGCCCGAATTTCGAGTCGCCGCATGTGTTCGAAATACGGCTCGGCCCGGTCATCGCCGAAGGCACGCCGGCCCTCTTCCACGTCGAGGAACTCGATGGTCGGGGCAGAAGGATCACCCGCGAAGAAGGTCGTGGCCATCAGCGTCAGATATAATAAGGACATTGTCCGGGTCTCCCTGGGGTTCGATTCGAATCCATCCTATCACTCTGTCTGGTCGGGCGGTAGGGGTTGTTATCTGCTGGTAGTAAACGACTTATGGCGGTCGAGATGCATTCGGTCCCAGTGGTTGCTATGATGTCGGCGTACGTTTCAAACCGGTGCAGTCATTCAGCGTGGTTGCGGTGTGTGGACACCGGTGTGTCGTTGCAGCGTCGGGGGACGTTGAGCGGGGGACTGCACCGCACGATCCGGAAGAAATCTCCGGAGAGGGATCGATGAACAACTCTACGGCGTCGGGCTCTGGTCCGGCACGCATTCTAGTGTTATTGGCGATGGGCCCGGGGTTGCTGACCGGGTGCGGTCGTAACCCCACTGTGCCTGACGATGACGTTGCGCCTGCGGCAAGCTGGTCACCGACCTTCGATGCCAGTCAAGCAGGTGCCTTGTCGAGCGTGTGGGGAACCGGGCCCGACGATGTTTTTGTCGTCGGCGGGACACCGCAGCAGGGCGAGGCCTATCACTTCGACGGTACGCAGTGGACCATGATGGCGCTGCCTCAGGTGGCGCTGCTTGTTTGGACCTTTGGTTTCGCGCCCGATGATGTCATGGCCGTTGGGCTTGATGGCGGCGTCGTTCGGTACGACGGCGTGGCCTGGACCATGCTCGACAGCGGGACCACCGAAGATCTGTGGGGTGTTTGGGGGCCAGCGCCTGATGATCTCTGGATCGTCGGTGGTGACGTGGGGGCCGGACTGCCGGTCATTCTACACTTCGACGGTACTGCCTTCGAAGAGGTCGACGTGCCTCCAAACGACCGCAACGCCACGAGCCTGTTCAAGGTATGGGGTATCGGTAATCGCACGATTGCCGTAGGCGAAAATGGTCTCGTGATCGAGTTGATCGCCGGCACGTGGGTCCAGGTTCCTGCGGGCGCTGAAGCGAACGATGATTTCGTGTCCCTGTGGGGGACGCGCGACGATCTGATCGTGACGGTTGGGGGTCGCGCGACCGCACGGATCGCGACGGACCACGGGAGCGGATGGACGACAGTGCGCAGGTCAGAGGTCCCTGGCCTCAACGCGGTATACATGATTCGCGATGAACTGGCGATCGTCGGCGGCGCGCTGGGGTATGTCGGGACGCTCAATCCGACCACCGGTGAACTCATGGCGGAGGAATCAGGAACGCAACTCGATATTCACGCGACATGGGACGACGGTGCTGGCCGCACCTATGGCGTCGGTGGGCAGTTCCGGGATCCCTATCAGGGTATTGCTCTCGTCCGCACAACCGACGGCACCACCGTTACGGCCCAGATTCCGGTGATGGCGGAACTGGATGCCGCCGCCGAAGGCCTCTGCGCCGCCGATGAAATTCGGGTTGCAGGGCAATGTGTTGCCAACGAGCCGCCGTGCAGCGGGCTCGACAGTGATCGCGATGGCTGGCCCGATGCGTGTGACAACTGTGCCGGCATTCCCAACGCGGACCAGGAAGACAAAGACGAAGATGGCGTGGGCAACGCCTGCGAACGCTGCCCGGGATTCGCGGATGGGCGCGATGATGATGCGGACGGTGTGCCCGATGGCTGCGACCGCTGCGCTGGTGCGGATGATCTTGCTGATGCGGATGCCGACGGGGTTCCTGACGGCTGTGACTTGTGCGCGGGCGATGACCGCGCTGACGCCGACGAAGATGGCGTGCCCGATGCATGCGACACGTGTCCCGGCCATGACGATGGTGTCGACGCGGATGACGATGGTGTTGCCGACGGGTGTGATCTCTGTGCGGGCGGCGTCGATGCTGCGGACAGCGATGGAGATGGCGTGCCCAACGCGTGCGATGCGTGCGCCGGCCATGACGACAGACGTGATGCGGATGGTGACGGGATTCCGGATGGCTGCGACGAGTGCTTGTCAACCGTGGACTCCGACGCCGACGGCGCGCCTGACGACTGTGATACGTGCCCCGGATTCGACGACAGCCTCGACAGCGATGCGGACGGTGTTGCTGATGGCTGTGACCGCTGCACAGGGTACGCGGACAGTGCCGATGCCGACAGTGACGGAACTCCGAACGGTTGTGACGCGTGCCCCGGGTTCAGTGATGCCGCCGACAGCGATGCCGACGGCATTCCGGATGGGTGCGACGCATGTCCTGGTGGCGACGACCTCGCCGATGCCGACGCTGACAGCGTGGCCGACGCCTGTGATGCCTGTCCAGGTCATGACGATGCTGTCGATAGTGATGCCGATGGTGTGCCCGACGGTTGCGACGTGTGTCCGGGGTTGGATGACCACATCGACAGCAACGCGGACGGCATCCCTGATGGGTGCTGCGTTGAGCAGGCCGACTGTCCGCTGGGTTCAGATTGCGTAGCGGGCGTATGCACACCAGCCCCGGGCCCCGACCTCGAGATCAATTTTGGTGGCGACTTTGGCTGCCTGCGTGGTCCGCTGACCCCTGCACGCGACGGTCAGACGCTCGTGCTATGCGAGGGCAACCAAGGGCTTGCGGATCTGTACATGACCCTGCGTTTGACTGGCTTCGCGCCGGATGTCCTCACCAGTGTCAGCTATTTCTTCGAGCTGGACGATTCGCCCTGTTCGGGAGACGCAGGTTGTCCGGACGTGTTCTGGGTGGAGTGCATCAACGCCCACTGCAGTCTGTTCAATGGCGGCTCATTGCTCACGGAGCAGGAGGCCGAAGGCGTGGTGGTCATTCCATCGACGACCGCGATGTTCTTCCTCGACGCGCCGCTGCCATACGATGGTCGCTCGGGGACCTTGCGCGTGCGCGTCCAGGACATGGCGGACAGCTCCCTCGTCGTCGAGAAGACCGTTGACATGACCGCTTTCGCGAGCATGCGCTGCACCGGGGAGGCGTGCCCTGCCGGGCAGACCTGCGTAGATGTCGGCGAGGACAGTTTCTGTCTACCTCAATAAGTTATTCCTGCCGCTGTCGGCGTGCGAGCGCCGGTCGGTGGGTTCTGTCATGAAGTGACCGGGCCCCGTGCCCAACCCCGATATGGAGAATCAATCCGATGCGTAGATTCCTGACGACTATGCTGGTCGTGGTTTCGTTGGGTGGCTGTTCCCAGCCACCTGCTGGCAACAGCCCTCAGACGGAAGACCCCGAGTGTGGTTTCGGCGAGACTGTGGAGAATGGCGCATGTGTGCCTTCTCGCGCACCGCAGATTCAACTGGGCTTTGGCAATCCGTACGATCCCATCGCCGATGGTGGTGAAATGCCTACTGCCGCCGGTTTTCAGGGCCTGATGGACGCGCTCGTCGCCTACCGGCTGCATGGCTTCGACGAGGACTCCATGCTGGTTGCGACCATCAGCGTGTTCTTGAATGAAACCGATGAGCCGCTGGTCCAGGAGTTCGCGACCTCCGGCTTCGCAGAAACATCGGATAATGGGTTTTCCATATTGCAGCAAGGCTTTACCATCTTTGCGTCCCCTGGTGACGTGTGGGGAAAGGAAGCGCGTGTTCTCGTCGAAGTGCATGATTTTGGAGCGCCCGACGTGAGTGCAACCTTGGAACAGGATGTTATCCTCGTGGAGAACCAGTAATGGTCAGCGCCAGAAGATCGACTTGGGCGGCAGCGCGCCTTGCAGCAATCAGTCTCGCGCTCATCGCGAGTGCATGTTCGAACACCGTGACGCCGCCCGATGATGATCCGGTCGGCGATGGCCCGGTGGCCGCGGGCGTCTCGGGCCGCCTGGGGACCGCGGTGTCCCATGCCACGGCCGAGCAACTCGCGAGCTTCGAGAGGGGCCGGGCGGTCATGATGAAGCGCTTCACGCGAGAAGCGGGTGTCGGGCCGGTGTTCAATGTGACATTTTGCGGGGCTTGCCACGAGGATCCCGTGTTCGGCGGTTCGGCGGCCTTGTATCGGAACTTCCTGCTCGGCGGCACCGAAACCACTGACGGGGCATTCATTCCAACTTTGTCGGACGACATCGATGCCGGCGGCGTGGTCCGCATGCTGAAGTACGGTGAGACGGGCGACTTCAGGCCCTCGGTGTCGTCCAATGCGAATATCTTCGCTCAGCGTAATGCAATCCCGATGTTCGGGACTGGACTGATCGCGGAATTGAGTGAAGAGGTGATCCTGGCCAACATGGACGTGGCGGACAAGGACGGCGACGGCATCAGCGGTCGGCCCAATTTTGATCGCGGTTTTGTCGGGCGCTTCGGGCGCAAGGCGCAGACCGTGTCGATCGAGGGATTCATCCGCGGCCCGCTGTTCAACCACCTCGGTATCACGACCAACCCGCTGTCCGACGCCCAGCGTGCCGCGTTGCCCGTGGACAGCTCCGATCGTGATGTGGCTGCGTTTGTCGGGCCCGAACGCTTGCCCGTGCGGACTCCGCACCAGGCCGCCGCTGCGGATGCACCGAATTTCGATACCGATGATGCCCCGGATCCGGAGATGACCGGCCAGGAATTGTTCGACCTGGTGACGTTCGTCATGCTTCTGGCCGCACCGGAGCTCGACGAGTTGACTGCAGAATCAGAACGCGGGCGTGTGTTGTTCCACGAGGCGAATTGCTCCGGATGTCATATTCCGCGGCTCGAGGGCCCGCGCGGGCCACTGCCCCTGTACTCCGATCTTCTACTGCACGATATGGGAGAAGGGCTGGATGATGGCATCGTGATGAAGGAGGCGACGAGCTCCGAGTTTCGGACCCAGCCTCTGTGGGGTCTCAGTGCCACCGGTCCATACCTCCATGATGGTCGCGCGTCCTCGATCATTGACGCGATCCTGGCGCACGGTGGAGAAGCGCAGGCTTCACGCGACGCGTTTGCGGCGCTGAGCGCCGGCGAACAGGCTGACGTCGAGGCGTTTCTGATGTCACTCGGCGGACGCGATCAGGCGTCGCCAGGCCTGCTCCCGCCCAATACGCCCATGCCGGGCGTGGGTGAGTACGGCGGTCCGTTCAGGGAACTCGATGACGAGGAGCAGGCGCAGTTCTTGCGGGGACGTGGTGTCTACGATCGTGACTTCGGGTTTTCCGAGGGCGCCGGCGCCCTGGCCGGCTCCGACGGCGCGGGGCGGTTCAATGGTGACAGTTGCCGCGCGTGTCACTTCGATCCGGTCATCGGCGGGTCCGGGCCGGCAGGCGTCAACGTCATGCGGCACGGCAGGATCGACGAAGAGGGCACGTTCATGAGTCCAGAAGAAACGCCCAACTCGATTCTGCACCGCCATTCGCAGATCGGCATGCCGGTGATCCAGGCCGAACCCGGGACGAACGTCTTCGAACATCGTCAAACGCCTCACACCTTCGGTCTCGGGTTGATCAATGGTATTGATCGTGCGGTCATCGAGGCCAATGCGGATCCGGACGACGCCAATGAAGATGGTATCAGTGGCCGGGCTCACATTCTGAGCGACGGGCGACTCGGGCGTCTCGGGTGGAAGGCCGATGTGCCGGACTTCCGCGAATTCGTTCGTGATGCCATGGCCGCCGAGATCGGTCTCACGTTGCCTGTGCAGACCGGGCTTACGTTTGGCCTGGTCGAGGATGATGATGATGTTCCTGATCCGGAACTCTCGCTCGCAGAGGCCGAAGATCTGGGCTTTTTCATTGAAATGCTTGCTGGGCCGCCGCGCCAGGCTGCCGCCGACCCTGCGTTGGCCGCCCGCGGCGAGATCGTGTTCGGCACCGTCGGCTGTGTCCGGTGCCACATCCCAGCGCTGCCCAGTCCCAATGGTGATGTCCCGTTGTATTCCGATCTGTTGCTGCATGAGATTCTTCCGGCAGATGCCGTGGGAGTGTCCAGTGGCGCGGCTGGACAGCGGGAGTTCCGAACGGCTCCATTGTGGGGCCTGAGCCAGACGGCGCCGTACTTCCATACGGGGGCAGCTGATACCATCGGGCAGGCGATCGAGATGCACGATGGCGAGGCGGCCGACATCCGTAATGCTTATCTCGAACTGTCGGACGATGATCGCACCGCGCTGCTCGCGTTTCTGAATACATTGTAGGTCCGCGGTCCCCGCGGCCCGACCCGTTTCACGGTCTTGCCCTGGCCCTCGAATGAGGGCCGGGGCGGGGCTTGATCAAGCTGCATGGCTGCGACTTTGTCGCCGATCTTTCCTCCTGACGGGGACCAGGTTTCTCCAGCCACTCCTTCAGGCCTTGTGGAACGACCGCCTCGGTTATACTCTCCGCTTCGTTTCAATCGCGATGACTACTGTATGCAGGGAATGGTGTAGCCATGGGCCATATGACGTCGAGTGAAATCAGGCGCCAATTCATCGAGTTCTTCGAGGGCAAGGACCATACCTTCGTGGCCTCTTCGGCGGTCGTGCCGTATGACGATCCCACGTTGATGTTTACCAACGCCGGGATGAACCAGTTCAAAGATGTTTTTCTGGGGACCGGCAAGCGTGATTACGCCCGGGCGGCCAACTCGCAGAAGTGCATTCGTGCGGGTGGCAAGCACAATGACCTCGATGATGTCGGCCACGACACTTATCACCACACCTTTTTCGAGATGCTCGGGAACTGGTCGTTTGGTGACTACTTCAAGGCAGAAGCCATTGCGTGGGCCTGGGAACTTCTGACCGACAAGTGGGGTATCGACAAGACACGCCTGCACGCGACGGTGTTCGCGGGTGAGCAGGCCGAGGGCGTGCCGGCCGATGACGAGGCTGCCGAACTGTGGCGCCAGGTGACCGACATCGACCCCGACCATATTCATTACTTCGGCAAGAAGGACAATTTCTGGGAGATGGGCAATACGGGCCCGTGCGGACCATGCAGTGAAATCCATATCGACCTGACGCCAGACAAGTCGGGAGCAGGGCGCGTCAACGCCGACGACCCGACGGTCATGGAGATCTGGAACCTCGTGTTCATTCAGTACAATCGCACGGGGCCGACGACGCTCATTCCATTGCCTGCGAAACACGTCGATACCGGGATGGGTTTCGAACGCGTTTCGGCGCTGTTGCAGGGCAAAACGAGCAACTACGACACCGACGTGTTTACACCACTCTTCGAGGCCATTCATGTTGCGACCGGGGCGCCGTCTTATGGTGGCCGGCTGGAACGGTCTGGACAACAGGATGCCGACGTGCTTCGCGACGTCGCCTATCGCGTGATCGCCGATCATCTGCGTTGCCTGTCGTTCGCTATCGCCGACGGCTGCCCACCGAGTAACGAAAAACGAGGGTACGTGTTGCGGCGAATCTTACGCCGGGCGGTGCGCTACGGCCGGCAGTACCTGGACGTGCATGAGCCGTTCCTGTCCAAACTCGTGCCAACCGTTGCCACGACGATGGGCGGGGCCTTTCCTGAAATCATTCATCACCAGGATCGGGTGGCCGCAATCATTCATGACGAGGAAGAGTCGTTCGGGCGGACCTACGAACGCGGTGTTCGTCTCTTTGGTGAGGCCGCGGCCCAGTCGAGCGGGCAGATCGCGGCCGAGACGGCATTCAAGCTCCATGATACCTATGGCTTTCCTATCGATTTGACGACCATCATGGCTGAGGAACGGGGCATGCAGGTCGACGTCGGCGGTTATGACGCACTGATGGAGCAGGCCAAGGAGAAGGCGCGTGCGGGTGGCGTCAAGGAGGATGGTTTCAACCGCAACATCACCTCGGAGTTACCACCGACCGATGACACACCCAAATTCGAGGGCTTGTCGGCCGCGGCCCGGGTTGTCGGCTTTATCAAAGATGGTGAATTCGTGACCTCGGGGCGCGTGCATGCCGACACGCCGATCGCGCTGATCCTCGACCGAACGTGTTTCTATGGTGAGCAGGGTGGCCAGATCGGTGATCAGGGCGTGATCGAAACCGCGGCATCCGGTGACGCTGCCGTCTTCGAAGTCCACGACACTCAGCGACATGGCGATGCTGTGCTGCACATTGGCTGCCTGAGTGAGTCGACGGATGTGCTCAATGTCGGAGCGGCAGTCACCGCTGTCGTGTCGCGTGACCATCGGCCCGAGATCATGCGTAATCACACGGCAACGCATGTCATGAACTGGGCGTTGCGCGAGGTCCTCGGGGACCACGTCGATCAGAAGGGTTCGCTTGTCGATGAGGACAAGACCCGTTTCGATTTTTCGCATCCCCGGGCGCTGTCGGCGACCGAGCTGGCTGGTATCGAAGAACAATGCGATCGCCAGATCACCGATAATCTGAAGGTGCATACCGCGGAGGTGGCCGAGGCCGATGCCCGGAAAATCAATACGCTGCGCGCCGTGTTCGGCGAGAAATACCCGGAGATCGTCCGCGTGGTTTCGATCGGGCAGCCGGTCGATGCATTGCTGGCTGCTCCAGACAATGCGGAATGGATGAAATACTCGGTCGAGTTTTGTGGCGGGACGCACCTGGGGTCCACGGGTGAAATCGGTGGGTTCAGCATTATCGATGAGACGGCCGTGGCCAAGGGGGTGCGTCGTGTCATGGCCGTGACGGGTGAACGAGCGGGGACGGCACTGGCCCTGGGAGAGGATCTGAAGGCGGCAGTCATCGCGTTGGAGCGGGCGGATGTCGACCGGCTTGTCGCCGAGCTCCCTGGGCTGTCCCGGCGGGTGAACGCCGAGGAGTACTCGTACGCCCTCAAACAGCGCTTGCGGGACGCCGTGGCCGCGCTGCAGAAGAAGGCCAAGGAGCATGCCAAAGTCCAGGACCGGGCCGGGGGGGCAGGTGTGCAGGAGGCGGCCCGACGGCTGCTCGACGCGGCCCGTGCAGTGGGTCAAACCAGAGTCATCGTGGGCCAGTTGGCGGAGGCCAAGCCTGAGCAGATCAGGGAGGCGATCGACATGATGCGGCGCGAAGCAGGCTCGGCAGCGATTTTCATTGGCTGCCCTGCGGGGCCCAAAGTGTTGCTGTTCGCCGCCATGACCGACGATGTGGTCGAGCGAGGGCTCAGTGCCGGCCAGCTCATCAAGGAGGTGGCCCCGATCGTCGGTGGCGGCGGCGGCGGCAAGCCTCAACTGGCCCAGGCGGGTGGGAAAGACCCTGCGGCCCTTCCGCAAGCGTTGGAGCGCGCCCTCGAGATAATCGGCAGCGGGCTTCAGGCCTGAGAGCGTCGGGCGCGTAACCCGGCCTGCGCCAAGGCCGTCCGATCCTGGATCCCTTGACCCTGCGTGGCAAACGCGGTATGTTGCTGCGTTTACGGTTTTGTCCGTCCCTGCACTTGGGGACACGAACGTCAACGACCAGCACAGTCGGAATCGACCATGTTACCAGTAAAGAAAACATCCAGGACCCGTACGCGAACCCGCCGCGCCCATCATGCTATCGCGCCTGCGCACACCATCGCTTGTCCGATGTGTGGCCGGGCCAAGTTGCCCTATGCTGCCTGTGAAGAATGCGGGTTCGTCAACGCAAAGGTGCAGCTCAAACAAAAAAGAGAAGAAGAATAATTCGTCGACACGGTGGAGTGGCGGTCGATGCGAATCGCATTGGATGCGATGGGCGGCGATCACGCGCCTGCGAGCGTGGTGGCTGGAGCGGTTGAGGCCGCCAGAGAATATGCGGAGGTGTCTCTCGTTCTGTTCGGTGACGAGGCGCGTATCCGTTCTGAACTCGAATGCCTCGGCAATTGCGCTCGGATAACGGTCGTCCCGACGACGCAGGTGATTGACATGGATGAATCGCCGGTTGACGCCTTGCGGCGCAAACGCGACTCGTCCATGGTTCGCATGGTAGAGGCTGCTGCACAGGGCGAGGTCGATGCGATCATCAGCGCCGGCAACACCGGAGCTTATGCCGCAGCCTGCCAGCTGCGGATGAGAACACTGCCCGGCGTCAATCGTGCGGGTATTGCCGTCACGATTCCAGCATTTAACGGACCGTTCGTCTTGCTCGATGTCGGGGCGAACATTCAACCCAAGGCTCGGCATTTGTACGAGTATGCCCTGATGGGCCAGGCCTACGCCAGGCACGTTGCGAGCCTGCCCCGGCAGCGTGTCGGGTTGCTCAACGTCGGCGAGGAAAACGTCAAAGGTACCGAAATTGTCCAATTGGCTAACGAGATGATCACCGCCGACGGTCGACTCGAATTCGTTGGCAATATCGAGGGGCGCGACCTGTTCGACGGCGTGTGCGAGGTTGCGGTCAGTGATGGGTTCGTGGGCAATGTCATGCTCAAACTGTTCGAAGGGTTCTCTCGAGGTATTCTCGACACCGTCAAGAAAGAGGTGGCCGAGGAGAAGCCTGAATTGAAGCCCCATTTTGACGACGTCGTGGCCCGGATATGGAAACGTCATGACTACACGGAATTCGGTGGCGCGCCTCTGTTGGGTGTGAAGGGCGTCGCCATGATCTGCCATGGCAGTAGTGATGCACACGCGATGAAGCACGCAGTTCGAACAACGATCAAGTACCTTTCTGCCGGACTCAACGAGATTTTGACTCAGCGGGTCGGAGCCGCCGAATGAGCGTAAAGTTCAATCTTGCTATCCGCGGAACAGGCGAAGGTGCGCCTGACAAAGTCTTCACCAATGCCGATTTCGAGAAGGTCCTCGATACCTCCGACGAATGGATCACGACCCGTACAGGGATCAAGGAGCGGCGGTTCACCGGTGAAGGCGAGTCGAGCTTGACCATGGCCCTGAAAGCGTCGCGGCGCGCCCTGGCCGCAGCGGAGATGACTCCTGATGATCTCGATATGATCATTCTTGGAACCATCTCGCCGGTCTACCCGTTGCCGGCAACGGCCTGTTTCCTGCAAGCCGAACTGGGCTGTCGAAACATCCCTGCGTTCGATATTTCGGCTGCGTGTACAGGCTACATGTTCGGCATGATCATCGCCGCGCATATGATGGGAGAGCGGTACAAGAACATCCTCGTGATCGGTTCAGAGAACATGACGTCGATCCTGGATTTCGAGGACCGTGCGAGTTGCGTACTCTTTGGCGATGCGGCCAGCGCTGCGATCATTTCTCCTGCGGATGACCCCAATCGAGGCATCGTCGACTTCGAGATCGGTGCGGACGGTGCCGGTGCCAAAATGATCTGGATTCCGGGGGGTGGTTCAAACGAACCAACCAGCCAGAAAGTCGTAGACGAGCGCCTGCACAAAATGCGAATGCAGGGGCGTGAGGTCTACAAGTTTGCGGTCAAGAAAATGAACGACCTGGTGGGCGATCTGCTCGAGCGCAATGGCCTGACCTCCGATGACATTGCATTGGTCGTGCCACACCAGTCCAACCTGCGAATCATCAAGTCGGTCCAGGACAAGCTTGATCTGCCGGACGACAAGATGCTCATTAACATCGATCGCTACGGCAACACCTCGTCGGCCTCGGTGGGGATTTGTCTGGATGAGGCCTATCGCACCGGGCGGGTCAAGGACGGCGACCTCATTATCATGTTGGCGCTGGGCGCCGGATTGACCTGGGCTGCTACACTGGTCAGGTTGTAGGGACGACGCATGCACAAACGAGCTTTCATATTTCCAGGCCAGGGAGCGCAAGTCGTGGGCATGGGCCGGGATGTCGTGGCCTGCAGTCCTCGTGCCGCTGAGATCTTCAAGCAGGCCAACGAGGTCCTCGGTTTTGATCTCCAGACCCTGTGTTTCGAGGGGCCGGCCGAAAAGCTCGAGCAGACCGACGTTCAGCAGCCAGCGATTCTGGTGACCTCGCTGGCCCTGTGGGCGGCACTGTCCGAGGCCGGAGCAGATCTGAGCATGACGTGTACCGCGGGCCTCAGTCTCGGGGAATACACCGCCCTGCACGTCGCCGGCGCGATAGAGTTCGAAGATGCCGTCCGACTGGTGCACCGCCGCGGGCAGTATATGCAGGAAGCAGCCGTTGCGAGTGTGTCGGGCATGGTCTCGGTGCTGGGCATCGAGCCCGACGATGTCACCGCGCTCTGTGCTGAGGCGGCTGAGGGACAGGTGCTCGTGCCGGCGAACTTCAATTGCCCGGGCCAGATTGTCGTTTCAGGGGAGACCGAGGCGTGTGATCGCCTCGTGGCCATCGTCGAGTCCGGACGCGGCAAGGCCATCAAGCTCAAAGTTGCAGGGGCGTTTCATTCGCCGCTGATGCAGCCGGCTGCAGACCGCTTGAAGGCCGATCTGGCGTCGACGACGTTTTCGACGCCGTTGACCCCGGTCATCGCCAATGTGGATGCGACGGCCCACGTGGATGCAGATTGTATTCGCCAACGCCTGTTCGAGCAGGTTTTCAGTCCGGTTCGATGGCAGAGTTCTGTCGAAGGTATGATAGGCGACGGGATCGAGGAGTTCGTCGAGGTCGGTCCCGGCCGCTCGCTGACCGGCATGATGCGCAAGATCGATCGCAAGAAGAAAGCGGTCAACATCAGCACTGCCGAAACCCTCGAGCAGTTCGCTTCGTTGTCGGTCAACTAACAGGGAGCAGGAGCCATGTCATTGTCGGGACACGTCGCCATCGTCACGGGTGGAAGCCAGGGCATCGGTCGGTCGATCTGCGAAGATCTGGCCGGGGCAGGAGCCACGGTGATCGCATGTGCTCGCAATGAAGCCAAGCTTGGTGAGTTGGTCGAAGACGCCCGCCGCGCTGAATTGCCGGGCAGGATCATCGCCAAGGTTCTGGATGTCACCGATCGAGCGGCGATTGATCAACTGGTTGAGGCGGTGTCCGAGGAGCATGGCCGCATCGATGTGCTGGTCAACAACGCCGGTATCACCCGCGACGGCCTGCTGATGAATATGGAAGACGCACAGTTCGATGATGTTCTGACGACCAACTTGAGGTCGGCCTTCTGGCTGACCCGGGCGGTCAGCCGTCACATGGTGCGGGCCCGTTCGGGCCGAATTATCAACGTTTCAAGCGTCAGCGGGGTCATGGGCAACGCCGGCCAGGCCAACTATGCGGCCAGCAAGGCCGGGCTCATCGGGTTTACCAAGTCCGTGTCCAAAGAGCTGGGTAAGCGAAATATCACGTGCAACGCCGTGGCACCGGGTTTCATCGAGACCGAGATGACCTCCGTACTCCCCGATAAGACCAAGGAGCAGGCCAAGCAGTTGATCTCTCTGGCTCGAATGGGCAAGTCCGAGGAGGTCGCCGCGGTGGTGACCTTTCTGGCCTCCCCGGGGGCGGCGTACGTCACCGGCCAGGTCATCGTGGTCGACGGTGGCCTGAGAATGTAGTAACCCCTAGCGAGGTAAGGGATTGCCCTCGCCGGGCGGAGCGACTATATTACTTCATCTTTCTAGATCTGAGACAACAGGGCTCTGGAGGATTACACCGTGCCAACTGAACAGGAAGTGTTCGATAAGGTCGTCGCGATCGTCGGCGAACAGATGGGCGTCGACAAAGGCGAGATCCAGCGGGACACCTCGTTCGTCAACGACCTCAACGCTGATTCTCTGGACACCGTCGAGCTGGTCATGGAATTCGAAGACGAATTCGACATGAGCATCCCCGACGAGGACGCCGAGAAGATTCAGACGGTCGGCGACGCCGTAAAGTACATCATGAACATCGCCGACAAGGCCAAGCAGCCGGTTCAGGACTGACGTGGCAGATCGCCGAGTTGTCATAACCGGAATGGGGGCGGTCACGCCCCTTGGGATCGGCATCGAAAAGTTCTGGGACCGCCTGATCAACAGTGAGAGCGGCGTCGACACCATCGACGCGTTCGATACATCAGCTTACGATGTGCACTTTGGCGGGTGGTGTACCGACTTCAAGGTCGAGAACTTCATCGAACGCCGGGAGTCGAAGCGCCTCGATCGCTTCGCTCAGCTTGCGCTCGTGGCTGCCATTGAAAGCGCTGCCGATAGCGGCATCGATTTCGCTGGCGGTTCCGAAGATCCGACTCGCATCGGCGTTGTCGTCGGCTCTGGAATTGGTGGGCTGCTCGAAATTGAAGAGCAGTACCAGCGTCTGCTGGACAAGGGCCCAAGCAAAGTGTCCGCGTTTACCGTGCCCAAACTCATGGCCAACGCGGCCTCGGGGAACATCTCCATCAAGTTCGGTGCTGAAGGGCCCAATACGGCGGTGACCACAGCGTGCGCCTCGGCATCTCATGCGATGGGCGACGCCTTGACTGCCATTCAGTACGGGCTGGCCGATGTGATGTTTACCGGTGGGGCCGAAGCGGCTTTGACTCCGCTTGGGCTCGCGGCGTTTTGCGCGATGAAGGCTCTGTCGACGCGGAACGACGAACCATCGAGCGCCAGTCGTCCCTTCGACAAAGATCGCGACGGATTCGTCATGGGCGAAGGGGCCGGAATTCTGATCTTCGAGGAACTCGACCGTGCTAAGGCCCGCGGTGCGCGGATCTACGCCGAGGTTGTTTCGGTGGGCGCGACCGGAGATGCTGGACACATCACTCAACCGGCCGAGGACGGCCATGGTGCGATCAATGCCATGACCCGTGCTTTGACGGCGGCCCAGGTCGATCCAGCGCAAATTGATTACATCAACGCCCACGGTACCAGTACACCGCTGGGTGACATCGCCGAGACCGTTGCGATCAAGACCCTGTTCAAGGATCATGCGCGCAAGCTGGCCATCAGCAGCACCAAGAGTTCGATTGGACACCTCCTGGGTGCCTCGGGTGGGGTGGAGCTGATTGCGGTGGCATTGGGAATGGTCAACAACGTTATCCCGCCAACTATCAATCTTCAAAACCCCGATCCCCAGTGCGACCTCGACTACGTCCCGAATACTGCCCGGGATAGCGAGATCAAATATGCGCTGAGCAACTCATTCGGGTTTGGCGGTCACAACGCGACGGTCTGTATCAAATCGTACAAGTAGACTTCGGTGAGCGCTGTGCGCGGTGAGTGGCCCGCGCATGCGGTCTGTCTACCATTCGGCGGGGTGGGTTTTTTATCGGACGCTGGGGCGGATCCCGTAGCGAAGTTGTGGAGCCGCGCCTGTCTTGCCGATGCATGAGAGAGCACGCCGCTGGCCGGTTGCCGTCGGCCGGCTCGAAACACCACATGGCCAATCAAGAACACAGTGAAGTCGACGCGCTGCTGGACAGTGCCGAGGAGATCGCCCGGGAAGTCAGCGCCGGTCCAGCTGCAGTTGAGCCCGCCCATGCGGTGGTGCCGGATGCGTTCGATCCGGACGCCGACTCCACGGCATCCGAGCAAACTCTCGACCAGGCGTTGCCGCCCGAAGTCCGTCGTATCCTCAAGATCGAGGCTCCGGTCATCGTTCAACTTGCCGAGCGTGAGATGAGCATGGAAGAAGTCCTCGACCTCAATGTTGGGTCGATCATCCAGTTCGAGAAGCCATTTGATGCAGAACTCGAATTGATGGTGACGCGTCGTCGGATCGGTTATGGCCACGCGGTGAAGGTTGGCGAAAACTTCGGCCTGCGCATCACACGTATCGGCAGTCTCTACGACACCATCAAAGCGCTCACGGAATAGGAAGAGACAAGCAGGTGAGGGAAAACGGGGGGTGACTTCCGGTTCTCACTTCATCCCGACTTCCGACTTCCGACTTCCTCTTCCAATCCGAAACAATCGCGCATCCGTTGCAATGTCCCGGTTTGCGGGGCGGGCGTGCTCGGTGATGTGCAGGCCGGCCTGCTCGGCGACACGGGGAAACGCATCGGCGATGGCGCGGTTCGGGTCGGTGATCATGGCCGCCCCGCCGGAGGTCAGGTGCGTCCGGATGCAGTGGGCAATCGGCTGGTGGTTGCGTTGTTCGTACAGCACGTCGGCAGCGAGAATGAGCTCGAATGTGTCTGGGAGTTGCCCGGTCGACCAGTCGAAAGGCCGAGCCACGATATCGATGCCGTTGAGCCCGGCGTTGTGCAAGCAAAAATCCAGCGCGTATTCGTCATGGTCCGTGGCGGTTACGGACCAGCCCGCGCGGGCGGCGGCAATCGCGACGAGACCCAGGCCGCAGCCCAGTTCTACGGCAGAGCGGCCCTGTCCGGGGGCCGCCGCCAGGATCTCAGCGGCCAGGTGGGCCGCCGCAGGCCATAGCTCGAGCCCGTACGGCGCTGCATCGGTGATCTCGAAACGCCGAGCGAACTCGCTGACATCGAGCAAGGCGGATGCATCGCGCACGGCGTCGAGTTGGAAGCGGAGTCCGTTGAGCGCCACCTCGTGGCGAATGATCCGTTGGCCGAAGAATTCCGACATGTCGCTCACAGTGCGCCGGACTCCCTGAGTAGGTCGCGGGCCAGTGTCACCGCGTGATCGCGGTCTTGCACTTCGCCGTTGAGCTGCCGGTAGTAGACAGCTTCCAGGACACGCTTGTAAATCGGGCCCTTGCGAACATTGAGCGCGATGAGATCGTCGCCGCCCAGCAGGGGAACGGGTGCGATTTCGTCAGGCGGGATGGACGCGGCCCGTGCAGCCAACCGGTCGGCGCAGTCTGCTGGTCGTCCTTCGACGACGAGCCACGCCCGTAGGAGGTCGAGCAGGTCGCCGAATCCGGTATCGATCATCACCAGTTTGAGATCGGCGACGGTCTTGATGTCTTCGCAGGCGGCCAGCGGGAGCGTGCGCAACAGCCAGGTGCACTGTCTTCGGATATCGTTGCTCGCTTTGAGGTGAACGCAGATGCGATCCGCCCGGGCGACGTCATGGTCGATGAGCATGGCGGCCAGCGCGACGGCGAAATGGGCGTCGTCTGGCAGGGCGGCCAGCGCTTGGCTGGATCGGGCGATCCGAGCCGTACTCCAGTCACCATTCGGCCACAGGTGCATGAGCAGGTTGGTGTCGGCCAGCATTTGGAATGCGGCGGCGCGGTGCGGATGGGCCATCATGCTGTGCAATTCTTCCAGCACGCGTTCGCTGCTGATCGATCGGATCTTATCCGCCCGATTGTATATGGCTTCAAAAGTGTCCTGTTCAATTGTGAAGCCGAGGCGGGCCGCAAACCGGACAGCGCGCAGCATGCGCAAGTGATCTTCCTCGAATCGTGCTTCGGGATTTCCGATGGCTTGAATGAGTTCGTCGCTCAGGTCCTGCTGGCCACCGACATAGTCGATGACGTGGTTGGCATGAATGTCGAAGAACATGCCATTGATCGTGAAGTCACGGCGCTGGGCGTCCTCGGTTGCTGTAGCAAAGCTGACCGAATCGGGATGACGTCCATCGGAGTAATGCCCATCCGTACGGAATGTCGCGACTTCGATTTGCTGACCGCCTTCACGGACGATGACCACACCAAAGTGGGCGCCGACCAGTTGGGCTCGAGGATAGAGGGCAATGATGTCCTCGGGTGTGGCACTGCATGCAATGTCGTAGTCTTTGGGATTCGCCCCACGAAGCATATCGCGCACGCATCCGCCGGCGAGCAAAGCCTGGTGGCCTGCGGCGGTCAGCTTTTCGATGATGGCGACAGCCGCCTGTCGGGGAGAGTATCGTGTCCTCTTCTTGCTCATGGTCGTTCCGTTGTGCGGGTCATCAGCGACAGCGTCATGGTGCCGTAGGACCGTTGATCGACCACCCGCCAGGCACTGAGATGCACGATTTCCGGTGTTGTTTCGACCGGATGGCGGAAGACCACGAGGCCATCGTCGGCGACGTGGCCGGGAGCATGCAACATGTCGAATAATCTGGCGACCAATGATCCGGGTGCGACAGTGCGCGCATCTTTGTAGGGCGGATCGACGAAGACGATCTCGAAAGGGCCCCCGGTCCATGCCGCTGTTGGGTTCCACGCGCTGCCCGTGATGACAGTCGCCTCGGCCCCGGCATTGAGGCGCTCGATATTCTGGCACAGGCTTCGGGCGGTCGGGCGGTGCTGCTCACAGAACGTACAGTGGGCCGCGCCACGCGACAGCGCTTCGAGGCCCATTGAGCCCGTACCACTGAACAGGTCGAGGACGCGAACGGACGGCAGCACGCCGGGCAGGGCCAGGCGCGTGCCCAGGATGTTAAACAACGCCTCCTTGACCTGGTCGAGAACAGGGCGCGTTTGCGTGCCCTGTGGCCGCTGAAGCGGGGTGCCGCGCCATTTGCCTGCAATGATCCTCATGTCAATTGTTTACCCCCATGATTCACCTTCCGTCAACGGTTGGAGTTCAATTGGGCTCGGGATACGCCGGTTGCCGCGGGTCAGACGTGGCGTTCGGCCAAAACTGCTGCTTCCGCCAGGTGGGGCGACGTGATCGCGGTCATTGTCGAAAGCAGCAGGAAGGCGGCGTGGCCGGTCGCAGCTAGCGGAGCTTTCAGGCAGAGCCTAGAATCAGTGCCCCTGACGTGTATTTGTTTGGAGAGCAATCTTGAGTTTCGATGCGCCCCGACTGATTCGAATCGTGACTGCAGGGACGGTGGGTGTGGTGTTACAGGGTTGTGTCGTGGGCTCGCTGGCAACGAACACTGGCCCGTCCGATGTTGGAGAGTGGTCCGCTGCCCGGGTGCAGCAGGCCCACGTTGGAGAACGGGTTGGGTTCAGCTTCATATTACGTGAGCCCGGCAGCGCTCAGGCGGTGTCCGCTTCACGCCTCGCGGATTACCTCGTGATGCAGTTCGGTGGGGAGCGCGCGGAATTCAACCTGGGCTTGGCCGATCGCTTTGAATTCGAGCATGTCTTGACCCAGGCCCAACCAGGTGATCGCATCCTGGTACGCGGCGAAGCCATGAGAATCAGAGCCGAACGCGATACGATGAAGGTTGGTGGGAGATGGCAGCGGAGCGAGAGCCCGTTCAATGATCCGGATCGCGCGGTGGCCCGGGACGAATTGACACTCGAGATGTATCAGAGCCGCGTCGAAATCGCCTTCGCCGTGCCACCGGAAGACCTGGACTGGAGCACCGCGCGACTGGACATTGTCCGACGCGGGAACCAGCGCACGGCGGTGTATCGGGCGTCAACGACGCGCCACGGGTTTTCGGTCAATGGGCCGGGCGCCCGCAGGGGTGGTTCGCGTGACATACGAGCCGACTGCCGATCAAGTCAATCCGCGCGGGTCGACCACCGCGCGGCTCACGGTCCTCGATGCAAGCGGTCGCACGCACGAGCATTCTACGACCTTCGAGACGCCGTGAGCCCTATCCGGAGACGCAATGGCTGAGAAATTTCGCAACGTCAAAGGAACGCGCGACTTTTATCCCGAGGACATGGTCCTGCATCGCTGGTTACTGGATATGTGGCGCACCGTATCCATCCGCAACGGGTTCGTCGAGTACGACGGCCCGACATTCGAGTACCTCGATCTGTACAAGGCCAAGAGTGGCGAAGGCATCGTTTCTGAATTGTTCCACTTCGAGGACCGTGGTGGACGGCAACTGGCACTGCGCCCGGAGATGACCCCCACGCTCGCACGCATGGCAGCCGCCCGTGCACACGCTTTGCCCCGACCGGTGAAGTGGTTCTGCGTCCCTAATTTTTTTCGTGCCGAGCGTCCGCAGCGAGGTCGACTGCGCGAGTTCTGGCAATGGAATATCGACATCATTACCGAGGACGGTCCGGAAGTGCACCTGGCGGATGCCGAGTGTATTTATACTGCGATCGATTTATTGCGCAGCGTCGGGTTATCACCTGAACAGGCGGAGGTACGAATCAACTCACGGGCGCTGGTCGCCCAGGTGCTCGATAGATTGGCGATCGAGGGGGCACAGCTGGACGCAGTATTTGCCGTCCTCGACAAGCGTGACAAACTGCCTCCAGAAGTGTTCAAGGCGGAGGTCGAGAAGGTTGCCAGCGGGCCGGAGCAAGTCAGGACCCTGCTCGATCTAGGGCGGGCCGAGGGACCCGAAGGCCTCGAGGTCCTGGCCGACTTGCTGGGGGGCGTCCAGCCGGCCGATTCGCCCATGGGCGCACTGCACGCCGTGATCGATCAGCTGGCGTCGATGGGAGTCGGGGACTACCTCCGTTTCGACATGGGCGTGGTCCGCGGACTCGCCTACTACACCGGCATCGTGTTCGAAGCCTTCAGCAAGGGCACACTGCGGAGGGCGATCCTGGGGGGCGGACGCTATGGCCAGTTGCTCAAAGCGCTGGGCGGCCCACCACTGACCGGTGTTGGTTTCGGGATGGGCGACGTCGTCCTGCTCGATCAGCTGGAGGAACACGGTGTGACGCCCCAGTTGGCGCCGGAGCTCGATGTGTTCGTCGCGCGCGCTGGGGACGTCGGTGCGGCACGCCTCATGGCCATCGTCGGGACGATTCGCGGGGTGGGGCGGTCGTGTGGATTCGCCTACCGCGCCCAGGCGTTGAAAAAGCAGATCCAACAGGCCAGCCAGCAGGGCGCCCGCTATGTGATTATCGCCGGACAGGCCGCACAGGTCGGGGTCAAGGACATGGCCACGGGGCAACAGGTCGACGTGGCGTGGGACGGGCTGCGTCAGAGGATCGAATCCAGTGGGGCCGATGATCAGCCGTTCACCAGTCTGTTTGCGAATTGACTATTGACCTGCATGCAGGCGCGATTTAACATCGCCTCGGGTACGCAATGGACTTGTGCCTTCACGCTCACCTCGACAAGGATGGACACCGATGCGCACGGATGTGAAAGTTGGGCTCGCCCTTGGGGCGTTGTTCCTCATTGTCGCAGTTTCCTACTACGGTACAAAAAAGAGCGATGACACGCTTGATCTCGCGGACGGATCCGTGCAGGACACTGCACAGGACATGTCCAAGGTGGATCAGGTCGTACAGAACACGCCGCCCGCATCCCCGAAATCCAGGAAGCGCCCGGCCGCCAAGACCACCAAGCGTCCGACACCGCAGACGCAGGCGCGCCGGCCCCAGCGCAAGACGCCAGGTCAACGTCAGAACACCCCTGCGACCCGCCCGCAGCCCCCCACCTCTCAACCCGACAGCGATGTCGCGGCGGATACGGAGCCTGCGGTCGCCGCTCAGCCTCCGGTGGGCAACCGGTTGCCTCAGAATTTCCGGGCGGTCGATTCACGCCAGGCCGCCGCCGAACAGCCTCAGGTGCCCAGGCGTGAGCAACGGATTCCGCCGAGGGTGAATGAGCGTCCATTGACGACTGCACAGAGCCAGCGAACACCACGCCAGCCACGTCGGACGGTGAACCCACCTGGTGAGGTCGCGGCGGCACCTTCTCCGGCAGTTCAACGTTCAACCCGCGAGGCTGCAGCAAAAACTCACATCGTCGCATCCGGGGATTCGTTCTCCACCCTTGCCGAGAAGTACTACGGAAGTCAAAGCTACACCCAGCGTCTCGTGCAGGCCAATCCCGATGTCGATCCGCGACGCATGCAGATTGGCACGGTGTTGCGTGTTCCACCGTTGGGGAGCCCCAGCGAGCCTGAGGCTCGACCGACCGCATCGACACGGACGCGCGCCCCCCGTTCAGCGACGGCCACGCAGTATGTCGTTGCTTCGGGCGACACGCTCTATGACATCGCTTCCAGGAAACTGGGGGACGGAGCCCGGTGGCGTGAAATCCATGAGATCAACGGCAGCGTGATTGGCACGGATCCACATGCGTTGAAGGTGGGAATGGTTCTCGATTTGCCGAAGTAATTCCGTCATCCAGAATGCTGGTTGCGGATCAGTGCTCGGGTTCCACTTGCCAGAATCCCTGAGCACGACATGATTGCCGAACGGGGCGTGGCTGGTGGTGCTGTTCCCCCGATCCTGTCCCTTCTACGTTGCCTTCAACTCATCACGGGTGGACGCCGATGCGCCTGTCCACCACGCTGACCATCGAAGGCCGTTTGACGCAGCAGCATGCGGACCTGGTTCGCGTCGCGGCCTACAACTGCCCGCAGGGCCAGCTCCTCATCGGGCGTCAGGATACCCAGTTCCTGGGCGCTTTTGATCTTTTTGAGTTCTTCGTCCTCTGACAGTTTGCTGTCCTCGAGCGAACCGAACATGGTCAGTGAGGCACAGCTCTCCTGGTCGCCACTCTCGTACAGCCGTCCAACGAGCTGATCCCATTCGGATTCAGACACGAGACCGGACGCAATCAGTTCACGCATGTCCATGAATTCTTCCGTGAGCGACGGCGGCTTGATCTCGACCGCGCCGAACATCGTGAGCACGAATGCCGTGTTGCGGGCGCGGCGGGAGGCCTGGAATGCTGCCAGGCCTGCAGTGTTGTGCTCGCGGCTCAGGCGGGCTTCATGTTCGGCCAGTTGCTTCTCGCGCATGATGCGTTTGGCCAGTGTCTGGCGATGCAGATCGGTGCCCCCGAACATGGTCACTACCAGCTTGCTGCTGCCATCCAGTTTGACTTCTGAACCGCCAAAGAGCGTGAAATGGAACATGATCGGGTCTCTCCGAGGATACTGAGTTCAGAACAAGACGCCGTGTATTCGCGACCGCATATGAAGTATTGCATACTTGCGGATCGTGGGGCCTATCCACTCATTCTACCATGCACGACGCTGCAGAAGGCGGGGCCTGCATCCTAATCCGTTGGCTGGTTAGAGCTTAAGTTGGACCCCGCGAAGAGTTCCCGGAGCCGCTGACCCGTGGACTCCAGTTCACTGTTCGCGTCCCGGATCAAGGCGGCCGTGAAATCAGCTCGGCCGGTGCCATTCTCCGTGAGCCATTCCGTGGCGAAGGTCCCGCTGCGAATGTCCCGCAATATGGTCCGCATTTCCGGCTTGAGTGCGGCCATCAGTCGTTCATGCCGGCTGAGGTCGCCGTACTCGGCGGTGTCGCTGATCCGTTCCCGCATGCCCGTCAGGCCATGAGCATGAATGAGGTCGACGACGAATTTCACCTCGTGAACACACTCGAGGTAGGCATTTTCAGGGGCATAGCCCGCTTCGACCAGTGTTTCGAAAGCGGCTTTCATGACGGCCGTGACGCCGCCTACCACTGCTGCCTGCTCGCCGAACAAATCCGTTTCGGTCTCCTCAGCGAAACTCGATTCGATGATGCCGGCACGGCGTGCTCCGATCGCGGCAGCCCACGAACGGGCCGTGCCCCACGCACCGCCGCTGGCGTCTTGATGCACGCCAACCAGGCACGGCAAACCGCTGCCCCGGGTGTAAGCGTCGCGAACCATGTACCCGGCACCCTTCGGGGCGACGAGGATGACATCGAGGTGGCTGGCCGGCTGGATCTGTCGATAGTGGATGGCGAACCCGTGGACGAATCCAATGACCTGTCCCGACTGCAGGCAGGGAGCGACATGGTCTGCGTACACCGCTCCCACGGCTTCGTCAGGCAAGCTGAGGATGACGACGTCGCCCGCTCGCGCGGCTTCACCGATCGTGACGGGCACGAACCCATCCTGGCACGCCTGCTCGTAGCCGGCGCCCGGCCGCTGGCCGATGATGACGGAGAGTCCACTGTCGCGCAGGTTCAGGGCATGGGCCCGTCCCTGATTGCCATAGCCGACCACAGTGATCTGGCGGCCGACGAGCGCCGCGAGCGTCAAATCCTGACCTCTCGTGATCATGTTGCCCACGATTGCAGTCTAGCACAACCCACAGCTGCCGTCAGGGCTGGGGTCTTCGCGTTGCTTTTGGACGGATGCCACTGATAATAGCGGCTCCCTGCGGAGGCGTGGTGTTGAGTGTCCCCAATATTCAAGAGATGCACGATGAGCTCGTTGTCGTCCTCGAAAGTGAGGAGGCGCTCGCTCTGCGCAGTCATCTCGAGGCCCTCCGGCCGGCCGATGTGGCCGAGGTGATGGAACTCCTCGAGGACCCGGAACGCTCACGCGTCATGTTTGCCCTCGAGAGCCGCAAGGCCGCCGAGGTCATCGCATTGCTGGACGAGCGCGTCCGCGACGAACTGGTCGAGGACCTGGCGGGTGATGAATTGGCGCGCATCGTCACCGAGCTTCCAGCGGATGATGCTGCCGATGTGCTCGGCGATCTGCCACGCAGCGAGTCAGAGGCGCTGCTCGACAAGCTGTCGGCCGATCAATCCGAACGCATCGGTGCCTTGCTCGAGTACGACGAGGCGACCGCGGGGGGCCTGATGACCCCTGACATCATCTGTGTCGACAGCGTTGCGACGGTTGGCGAGGCCATCGACGTGGTCCGCCAGGGGCGTATCCGCGATCTCGACCTGTATGACATATACGCTGTAGGGGCTGAGGGCCACCTGGTTGGGACGGTGTCGCCGCAGCGTTTGTTGCTCGCGCCATCGAATACCAGTCTCGACCAGATCATGAATCCTGATCCGTTGAGCGTAACGGTCGACGAGCATCAGGAGCAGGTTCTGCAGTTGTTTCGTAAATACGATTTGACCTGCACGCCAGTGGTCGATGACGTCGGCCGCATCGTGGGGCAGATTACCGTTGACGACGTCATGGACGTCGCCGTTGAGGAAGCCGACGAAGACATCTATCACATGGCAGGCACCGACGCCGCCGAACTCGAGACGTCATCGGTGCTGCGCGCTGCCCGCATTCGTCTGTTGTGGTTGCTGCCATCGTTTCTGTTCATGTCATGCACGGCCATCGTTATCCTGGTCGGTGAGGGCTATTTCGAGATGTCAGTCTATGCGGCACTCGTGGCCTTCGTGCCCATGATCGGTGCATTGGCCGGTTGCTGCAGTGTCCAGACTTCGACGATCATCACCCGCGGGCTGGCGACCGGTGAGTTGGCATCATCCAAGCTCCGCTTCGTGTTTGCCCGTGAATGGTCGATTGCTGCCGCCATGTCCGTTGGCTGTGCTGTTGTGGCGTGGGGACTGGTTCTGGTCATGATGCCGATGATGCAGTCGCTTGGTGAGTTGGGTCTGGGGGTTTCACCGAGACTCGTGGCCCGCGCTGTCGGGCTGGGCATGGCCGTGGCCATCGTGCTGGCGTCGAGCCTTGGCATTCTCACACCGTTTTTCTTTCGCAGGCTGGGCATTGATCCGGCGATCGCGGCCGGGCCACTGGTGACCGCCGCGAATGATGTGCTGTCGGTCAGCACATACTTGTTCTTGTCCTATTCACTGATCAGCAGCTAGCCATGTCCACCGAGCCCAACAGTCAGCTCATCGCCGCCGCAGAACAGGGTTTCCTGAAGTATCTCAGGGAGCACCACATTCGTTATACGCGACCCCGGCGACTCATTCTTCGGGCTGTGCTGGCGATCGACGAGTATTTCGAGGCCGAACAATTGCTGGCCGAACTGCGCCAGGCAGGGCACCGCGTTGGCAAAGCGACCGTCTATCGTACGTTGCCGCTGTTGGTTGATTGCGGGATATTACGACGTGTCCGCTTCAGTGATACCCAGACGCATTACGCCTGCTCATTTCTTGAAGATCCACCTGACCACATGGTGTGCCGGCGGTGCGGTCGGATTGTCGAGTTCTCCAGTGCGGAGACATTGGCATTGCGCGAAAAAGTCGCGCGCGCACATGGTTTCAAGCCGCTCTCGCATCGGTTCCAGGTGTCGGGTTGGTGTGAGGGGTGTGCGCGGGTCGAGGAGGTCAACGACACAGCACATGAAGCGCGCAGTCGCCAATCCTGACGTAGAATGGGCGCCCTAGCAGAGGGAGGCGTAGGCCAGCAGGGTGTAGAGCATGATCCGGGCGCGGCGGCCCACGAAGTCGGCAATCAGATTGGCGTACATGGGTCTTCCCTTCCGGGCCTCCTGTGGCCCTTCGTGGTTCATCCAATGCATCCATCGTACCGCGGCACCACGCAGACTTCGATCCTGCCTACGTCCGCTTGTATCTCTATTGTTTACAAAATGTTACGGTGATCGCGGACCCCGGGGGCCGGTTGTAACGATTGCCCGGATCGCGTGGCCTGGTGGTGTGTCCGCGACGCCAACACCGCCAGGCTGACGCGTTGATCGATGTAACTGCTTATCAGTGCAGTGGTTGTGTTGATGGTTGCCGCGCCGCAACACGTTGTCTTCCAGAATCCACGGTCAGCGCCGGGCCAGACGGTTGTTGATCGTGGTTTCCTGCGTCCTGACGACGGACGGGCTCTTCAGACTCCGGCCATTGCTACCGGCCCGGGCCCCGCTATCATGGCCGGACCAATGAGCACCAACACGACAACAATGGACAAGCTGGTTGCCCTGTGCCGACGCCGGGGCTTCATTTTCGGGTCGAGCGAGATCTATGGCGGCATAGGCGGCTTCTGGGACTACGGACCGCTGGGCACCGAGCTCAAACGGAACGTCAAGAATGTGTGGTGGCATGACATGGTCATCGATCCACCGGTCGGCCCGGATGGCAAGGAGGTCAGCATCGTGGGCCTCGATGCTTCGATCATCATGAACCCGAAGGTGTGGGTCGCGTCCGGGCATGTCGGCGGCTTCAGCGATCCGATGGTGGATTGCAAGGAAAGCAAGTCACGGTACCGCGCCGATCAACTGTCGGTGCTCGTGCCCACGGGGGCTGAGGCCGGCCAGATGTTTGCTTTCAGCGATGGCGACGAGGAGTCGTTGGAGAAGGCGTTGAAACGCCTGGCCAAGTACGTCAAGGCGAAGCCGCCCGTCGCACCGGAACTCTATTCCACGAAGTGCCTTGGCGATATTCCGGTCGAGGATTTCGTGCGCATCGTCGGTCCAGATGCGAAGGAGGTCGGCACGCTGACCGAGCCTCGCGAGTTCAACTTGATGTTCCAGACGTACGTTGGAGCGTTGCAGGATTCCAAGAACGTGGCGTACCTGCGCCCCGAAACGGCCCAGGGGATATTCGCTAACTTCAAGAACGTCATGGACAGCAGTCGCGTCAAAGTGCCGTTCGGTATCGCGCAAGTCGGCAAGGCGTTTCGTAACGAGATCAATCCGCGCAACTACACGTTTCGTTCACGCGAATTCGAGCAGATGGAGATTGAGTTCTTTTGTCCGCCGGCGACATCGCGACAGTGGTACGAATTCTGGCGGGATACGCGGCTCAAGTGGTACGAACAGCTCGGTATCAAGAGTGAAAACCTGCGGCCGCGCGAACAGGATGGCGACGAGCTGGCGCACTACTCGGACGCGTGCACGGATGTCGAATACTTGTTCCCGTTCGCGGATGAACCGCAGGAACTCGAGGGCATTGCCCATCGTGGCGACTACGATCTCCGTCAACACGGCAAGCATTCCAAGGGCAAGGAAGAAGCCTTTCAGGTCATCGACGACGCCAGCAAGGAACGCTACGTGCCGCATGTCATCGAACCGTCCGCCGGGGCAGACCGCTTCACTCTGGCGGCGCTGTGCGAGGCGTACACGATCGACGAATCGCGCCCGAGTAACGAGCTACTCAAGCTGCATCCGCGGCTGGCGCCGATCAAGGCGGCGGTGTTTCCACTGGTGGCCAAGGATGGCATGCCCGATGTTGCTGAGCCACTGTACCGCGAATTGAAAAAGCACTATCGCACGCAGTACGACGCCAAGCAGGCCATCGGCAAACGTTATGCACGGATGGACGAGGCGGGCACGCCCTATTGCTTTACCATTGACGGCGACACGCTGGTGGATGGCACTGTGACCGTGCGTGACCGCGACACCGGGGCTCAGGAACGGATCGACAAGACGCGTTGTCTCGAGTACCTCAAAGACCAGCTCGGGCAGTTGTAGTCCAATCCCGACTGGGCATCCCGGATTTCCCATCCAGCGCTCGCTGGGGCAATAGTGCTCAAGTCGCCCAGGTTCGTCCGTTCAGGAACATACTCAACTCCAAGTGCGCCTAGATATTCCAAAATCAGACGACAGATGGCCCCCGTTTTGTCCGTACAATGGGTTAATGGATGTGCGCCATGATATGTCACGGCCTCGACGACTCACGCTCCGCAGCGAGGCGATGTTTCCAAATGCCTATGCCTGGTTCATCCTCGCATCGGCATTGGACGTCATGCTGACGTGGGTGGTGTTGTTCGCCGGAGGCCGGGAGTTGAACCGGCTAGCCGATACCATCATTGGTCGTTTCGACCTCGCCGGCATCGTGGCCTTCAAGTTCACGCTCGTCCTGCTGATCATCGCCATTTGCGAGCTGGTTGCTCGGACCCGTCACCAGTTGGGGCGCAGCCTGGCAGTTTGTGCGGTTCTGGTTACCGCGAGCGCGCCGGCAGTCGCGACGTTACAGCTGAGCAAGCCGCAGGCCCGGGCCCGTCTCGCACGGCTGCGTGAAGGTGATCAAGCCGTGTTCTTGGAACCCGTGCACAACGAGTTCAAATCGGTCAAATCCGGTGTCGAGCTCATGACTTCTTACAGGCCGACGATGTTGAACCCTGAATCGACGAACAGTGTTTCGCCGGTCACGCCACTCGACAGATCACTCACCAGGTAGACTGCTGACTTGCCGACTTCGTCCGCGGTGATATTCCGTTTGAGTGGGGCCTTGGTTTCGGTATGTTCGAACATCGTGTCAATGCCTCCAACGGCCATGCTCGACAGCGTTTTCAGCGCTCCCGCGCTGATGGCATTGACGCGGACGCCATGCTCACCGAGGTCCGCTGCAAGATAGCGCACCGTGCATTCGAGGGCCGCCTTGGCCACCCCCATGACGTTATAGCCGGGAATGACCTTGTCGCCACCATAGTAGGTCATAGCAATCATCGAGCCGCCTGCCGGCATCATCCTGCGCGCCCGCTGAGCGACAGCGAGCAGAGTGTAGGCGCTGATGTCCAGAGCCTGACTGAACACCTCACGTGGCGTGTCGATGAACGTGCCGTGCTTCAGATATGTGCGGTCGGCATAGGCCACTGAATGGATGACGAAGTCAAGAGCGTCGAAACGCTCTTTGGCTGCGTCAAAGGTCTTGTCGAGCTCCTCGTCGCTGCACATGTCGCAGGGCATCAGCCATGGTTCGCTGACTCCGCCGCCCTCGACGGCCTTGCGCACCCGGCGTTCGTTCTTTTCGCCAGGAAGATGGCTGAAGCCGCAGGTGGCTCCGTGCTCAATCAACTGCGCCGCGATGTGCCACGCGATACTGCGATCGTTGGCCACCCCGAAAACCAGACCCTTCTTACCGTCGAGCAGACCCATGATGATGTTCCTTTTGCTATGGGCCGGCGGTTATCCGCCACCCGGCGTGAAATCATACCGCATGCGCTGTCTACGGCAACCGGTGCTCGTTGCGGATCAGGAATCCACAGGGGCATTACGCCTGGATAACCGCTCACGGGCCTGGTCGAACAATCGCTCCAGTGAACGACGATAGGTCGCGAGAGGGCGGGGGCTGCCAGGTCGCGGGATGCACACGAGGTCGTAGCCCGGGGTGCGCGTGACCAGGCCCTGTAGTCGAAAAGCCTCCCTGATGAGCCGTTTGGTGCGATTGCGGACCACCGCGTTACCCAGACGTCGACCGACACTGAGCCCCAAACGGTTGAACTCGAAAGTGTTCGGTGAGATATAAACCACCAGATGGCGGTCCGCGACGCTGCACTTACGTGCGAACACGCGCCGGATGTCATCCCGGCGTTTGAGCCGGCAGCGAGATGGAAAAGCAAGTGCTGCCACGGCCCTAGTGATAACACCTCCTCGCCGCGCAATAAAGACGGCGATTCTTGTCACCTTCTGACCGATGGCCTAATATCAGTTGATAGATAGAACAGCAACGGTCCAAACAGACGAGGATTCGGGCATGACGGCATTGGAAGCGAACGCCAGGAGAGCTCGTTTTCTCATCGGTCTTGGCGACTGGCTGGGTGCACTGGGCTGGAGCCTGCTGGTTGCGGCGGTCATCTGGAGTGCGATCGTCGTGACGGTCAAGCTGGTGGGTGGCGCCGTCCCGTATCTGCCCACTGCAGTCGGCCTGGCCATTCTCGCCCTGGGCACCGCCACGGTGTCTGCCTGGATCAAGCGCCGCAACCTCATCGATGCCGCTGCCGTGCTCGATCGCGCGGCCGACCTCAAAGAGCGAACCAGCAGCGGTCTGTACTGTCTCAATTCCAGCGATCCCTTTGCTCGGGCCGTGGCCCGGGACGCTGAGGAACTCAGCGCCCGGATCAGTGTGCGGTCATTCATCAAGCCATCATGGCCACCGTCCCTGTCGTGGGCGTCAGTGGCCGTCGTATTGGCCATCGTGGCCACGTTTCTGCCTATTACGCCACTGCAATCCGAAGTCGTGGCCGCGCCGACCTCGAACACCGCTGCCGTGAAGCAGGAGGTCGCTCGTGCGCGCAAACGGCTCAAGCGGCTCCAGGAGCGTAGCAAGGAAACGAACGTCGGCGACCTCAAGACCGAGCTGCAAACTATCGACAATCTGCCCATCGAACGACTCGAGACTCAGGCCAGCGTTCGGCGGGAAGCGGTCAAGAAGCTCGACAGTCTCGCGGATTCCGTGAGAAAGCAACTGGCCGGTGACAAGACCAGAATGAAAGAGCTCAAGAAGATGTTCCGGAACCTGCGGAACCCGCAACAGCCCAAGACACCCAGTGAGCAATTGTCGCAAGCATTGGCCAAGGGCGATTTCCGCGCTGCAGAGCGTGCGGTCAAGGACATGCAGGAGAAGCTGGCCAAGCTCAAGATGCCCGAGAACGAGCAGGCCAAACGCGAGATGCAGCAGCAACTCAAGAAGCTTGCCGAGCAGATGTCCAAGGCATCCGAGTCACAGGAGCAGAAGGACAACCTCCAAAAGGAACTCGAGCAATCCGGGATTGACAAGGACACGATCAAGAAGGCCTTGAAGAACTTGTCAAAGAAGGACATCGACAATCTCAAGTCCGCAATGAAGAAGCAGGGTGCCACCGACAAGCAGATCAGCGACATGGCCAAGAAGATGCAGGCCATGAAGAAGGCCGCCCAGCAATCATCAGACATGGCGCAAGCTGCTCAAAAGGCTGCTGAGTCCATGCAGGCCAGTGCATCCGATGCATCCGAAGCTCTGCAGTCAATGGCCGATCAACTCAACGCCATGGAGTCACTCGATCAGCAGATCGGTGAGCTCGAGTCGATGTTGTCCGAGATGCAGGATGCCAAGAACGATCTCTCAGACGGGCGCAACCAGTGTGGCAAGTGCCAGGGCCAGGGTCAGGGCTGCAAGTCATGCAACGGGTCCGGCCGCAAGCCGGGCAACAGCGGAAACACCGGTCAAAAAATGGGACTGGGGCGTGGTGGCCGTGCGCCGATGGAAGAGACAGCCGTGCGGTTCAAGAAAGAACGCACACCGGTGCACACTGGCAAAGGCAGCATCGTCAGCAAGATGTTCGTCGACGGCGAACAGGTTCGTGGCGATGTGTCTACCGAAGTTGCTGAACTGGTTGCTGCTTCTGAGCGCGAGGCGACCGATGCAATAGATAAGAATCGCATTCCAAACAAGTACCGCGCTGCGATCAAACACTACTTCTCCCGCATCCAGCGGGAACTTGGAGCTCCCGAAGGTGACGCTGCCATCGAGGATGGCGACGCATCCCGGGAGGAGTCCGATTAACCCTTCGAGTATAGATTGACACGGTGCTGATGCCAGTGGGCGCTGCTGCACGACCACTCCCCGGTATGCCTTGCCTTGGCCACTCCGTGCCCCAGTGGACCGTCGCGTGGGGTCTGGTTGCAGCCATCGCGCTGGTCTGTGGTTGTGAGCGCCGACCGCTGACGTCCAACGGGGTGGTGGGTCATTTTGGGATGACCGGTTTGTCGGATGGTGACTTCAGTTATCCCCGGGCTATTGCTGCTGCCGACGATGGTACGCTGTTCGTCGCGGACAAGAGCGGGCGTATTCAGCGCTTCGCCGCTGACGGCGCCTTCGAGTTGAGCTGGTACATGCCCGAGTGGCGTTCTGGAAAGCCCGTTGGGATGACCGTGCATGCCGATGGCCGGCTGTTCGTGGCCGATACACATTACAACCGGGTGACCATCTTCAACCGTGACGGCACCCGTCTGGGCGACTTCGGGACGTCCGGCAGCGCGCCGGGGGAGTTCGGGTTGGTGACCGACGTGGCTATCGATGCCGCAGGGTTCATCTACGTCAGCGAGTATGGCGGCAACGACCGTATTACCAAGTGGACCCCTCAACTGACGTGTCTCGAAGTCTTCGGTGATGAGCCGGTGTTTGGCAAGCGCCTGAGCCGGCCGGCCGGTCTGGCGATTGACGATGCCCAGACTCTGTGGGTCGCCGATGCCTGCAATCACCGTGTGGTGCGCTTCGATCTGGAAGGGACCCCGCTCGAAGCCATCGGAGAGCTGGGGACAGGTGCAGGCCAGCTCCGTTGGCCGTACGATATTGCCGTGTGCCGTGACGGCTCGTTGCTGGTCAGCGAATTCGGCAACAACCGTTTGCAATGGTTTGAGCCGACGGGACAGGCGATGCGGACCTGGGGCACGCCGGGGCGGCGTCTGGGGGAGTTGTTTGCTCCCTGGGCGGCGATCGAGGGGCCGAACGGGCACGTGTACGTCGTGGATTCGATGAACAATCGCGTACAGATCGTGAGACTGTAACATCCATGTTTCAGGGCAGTGCATGAATACGTTGTTGCTCGGGCCAGCCTGGTCGGTGTCATTCGAACACCCTCAGCGCCTGTGGCTGCTGCTGTCGGTGCCACTGCTCGTGGTGCTGACTTGGCGCGCTCTGTCGTGCCTCGAGCCATTGCAACGCTTCAGCGCTTTGGCGACGCGCTGCGGTGTCATCGCCATTCTGATTCTGTGTATCGCGGGCCTGCAGTCCGTTCGGCGTAACGACGACCTCACGGTCATCTTCCTGCTCGATCGCTCCAACAGCGTTCCCAAGAAGATGTTCGACCAGCAGGAAAAGTACATCCGCGCCGTGGCGGAGCGAGCGCCTCCCGGGGATCGCGTAGGCGTCATTACGTTCGACGGCCAGTCGTATGTCGAACAGTTGCCCATGCGCGGTGGCGTTTTCGTCGAATCCTTTCCCGAGACCAGCATGCCCGATCGCACCGACCTGACCGGCGCGATGCGCATGGCCATGGCTCTGTTTCCCCACGACACGGCTCAGCGGATCGTCGTCATGTCCGACGGCAATAACAACGTTGGTGACATCATGTCGGAGGTCGAGGCCGCCTCGGCCAACCATGTAGGCGTCGATGTGGCGCCCATGGAGTACAGTCATTCGGACGAAGTCTACGTCGAGAAACTGATCGCACCCAGCAACGTCAAAGATGGCGACATGGTGCCACTACGCGGCATCCTCAATGCCCGCCGTGCGGTCACCGGCGATCTCATCCTCGAGGACAACGGCCGGGTCGTTCCGCTCCCGGAGGACATGAGGCGCCTGCGTCTTCAGCCGGGGCAGAACCCGATTGGTATCAAGGTGCCGATCCGCGGTGGCCCGATCCATCGCTTCACTCTCAAGTTCGTACCCGATAGTGGTCGGGGTGACACCCTCGTCGAAAACAACCTCGGTACGGCGTACACCTTCGTCGGCGGTAAGGAGAAGGTGCTGTTTCTGACGAGTAGCATCGAGGATGATGCCGAGCTCGTTGCCGCGCTGCAGGAGGAGAAAATCGAGGTCGACGCCGTGGCCATCGAACAGGCCGCAACGCTTGATCTTGCTGGATTCATGGGCTACTCGACGGTCATTCTCTCGAACGTCGGGGCCAACTGGTTCAACGACACTCAGCAGCGACAACTGGCCTCTTACGTGCACGATCTCGGCGGCGGCCTGATCATGACGGGAGGCGACGAATCCTTTGGTGCCGGCGGCTGGATCGGAACCCCGATCGAAGCGATCATGCCCGTCAACTTCGAGATCAAGCATCGGCAGGTCGTTCCCCGAGGCGGTCTCGTCGTGGTCATGCACAGTTGCGAAATGCCACGCGGTAACTACTGGGGCCGGCTGGTGGCCAAGAAGGCCGTCGACACGATCAGCAGTAAGGACTACTTCGGGCTGCTCGAATTCAATCACATGATCGGGGTCGCCTGGGGCGTCCCGTTGCAGGAGGCCGCCAACAAGACACAGATCAAGCTGACCATCGACAAGATCGCGAATGGCGACATGCCCGACTTCGATTCGACGATTCGCATGGCGGTCAAGGGGCTGTCCGAATTGCGTGATGCTGCCCAGCGGCACATCATCATCATCAGTGATGGAGATGCTTCGCCTCCAGCGTCATCGGTCATCAAGGAGATGGTCGATAAGAAGATCACTTGCAGCACGGTGGCCATTGGATACGGGTACCATGCTCAGGAGGGCACCCTGCGCAAGATCGCTTCGGACACCGGTGGAAGATTCTACCCGGCGCGCAATCCCAAAACGTTACCCCAGATTTTCGTCAAGGAATCCAAGGTCGTACGCCGGCCACTGCTCATCGAGGAGCCCTTCACTCCAACGCTTAACAATGCGATGTCCGATCTGTGGATCGGCCTCGGGTTCGATGCCCAGGTCCCACCGCTCGGCGGCATGGTGATGACCTCTCCCAAGGAGGATGGTCTGGTCGAAATGCCGCTCATCCGTCACACCGGCGACGGGGACGACCCCGTATTGGCTCACTGGCAGAATGGCCTGGGCAAGGCCGTCGCATTCACGAGCGGCTACTGGCCGCGCTGGGGCCAGGAGTGGGTTGATTGGCCTGCATTCAGCAAATTGTGGGCCCAAATCGTGCGGTGGTCCATGGGGCGTGGAGAGCAGGGCCGCTACGATATCTCGACACGTATCGAAGGTGGGGAGGGGCGAATCGTCGTCAACGCGCTCGATGAGAACGCGGAGTTCCTCAATCTGCTGAACATGTCGGCGACCGTGTCGCGACCACGCGGCCTCGAGCCGCAGAGCGTGCCTCTGCATCAAGTGGGGCCAGGGCGGTACGAGGGGACGTTCGCCGTCAGCAGCACGGGCCAGTACATTGCTGCCGTGGCGCTGGCGGGCGGCGACCAGGACGAGGGCAAGGTGGTTGGTCATACGGGCATCAGCGTGCCATACTCACCTGAGTACCGCGAGTTGACTACCAATCTCACCATGTTGCAGGAGATCGTCGATCGTTCGAAGGGCGCACTTCTCGAACTCGACCCTGAAGTAGACGAAGTGTTTCGCCGCGACGGACTCCGGCCGACGGAATCCCGGCGACCGATATGGTTCAACATTCTTGCGTGGCTGTTGCTGCCGGCGTTCCTGCTCGATGTTGCCGTACGGCGACTGGCCTCAACCGTGGCGTTGTCCGTTTTCATCGAAATCGTATTTGATATCGTGATGCTCTTCGGTCTTGGATTCATCTACCTGGGCGGCCTGACCAGCGTTCTGGCCGTGATCCTCGTGTTCGTGGCGGGTGAAGTGTTGGGCTGGTCAATCCGCTACCGGGCCATTCGCCCGGCCATCGCGCATCTGACCGCGCCTGCGACGGCGCTCGAGGGCGCCGGAGTGAGTAGTGCGACCGCGCTCGAGCAACTCAAGGATACACGGGAGCGGGCACGCGACTCCATTGTTTCGGCCGGCACAGATCCCAAACCCCTCGAAGACGTCAAGGGGCCGCAGGCAGCCGTGGGGGACAAGCGTCGACGCTTCGATGTTGGAGACAAGAAAGCGGCCGAGAAGGCCGGCGATATTCGTCAGGCGCTCGGAGCGGTGCCTGCGGAGGCACCCAAGAAGAAAACCGATGCCCAGGATCACGAGGGAGAGAACGCCGCGACCACATCGCGGTTGCTCGAGGCCCGTAAAAGGGCCCGGGAAGAATTCGATAATCGCGATGATGCCGGTGATCAATGATCGGCGTCTTGGTTTTGACAGGAGTACGCAATGGCAGCGAACGTGGATCCTCAGGTTGAGAAGCTCACCGCCGATTTTTGCAAGATGTTCGAGGGCGTGCGGTCCGAGATCGAGAAGGCCATCGTTGGCCATCGTGAGATCATCGACGGCGTCCTGACCTGCTTGTTCGTTGGCGGCCACGCGCTGCTCGAGGGCGTGCCAGGATTGGGCAAGACCTACCTCATCCGGACACTCGCCGAGGTTCTGAGCCTCGACTTCAGCCGCATTCAGTTTACGCCTGACCTCATGCCGGCTGACATTCTCGGGACCAACATGATCGTCGAAGACGAGAAGGGGAAGCGTTCTTTCGACTTCCAGAAGGGTCCAATCTTCGCTCAGCTGGTGCTGGCCGACGAGATCAACCGCGCGACGCCCAAGACGCAGTCGGCGATGCTCGAGGCCATGCAGGAGCACTCGGTGACCGTCGGCGGCACGCGCTATAAGCTGGTCGAGCCGTTCTTCGTCATGGCTACACAGAACCCCATCGAGCAGGAGGGCACCTATCCGCTGCCGGAAGCGCAGCTCGATCGATTCTTCTTCAAGCTGGTAGTCAGTTACTCGTCGAAGGACGAACTCAACGAGATCATCAATCGCACGACAACTGGGTTCAAGCCCGACATCAAGGCCTTGCTTCGCGGCGAGACGATCGTGAATGCACAGAAATTGATCCGGCGAATCATTCTCGCTCCTCACGTTCAGGACTACATTCTGCGGGCCGTCATGGCCACGCATCCCGGCGGCCCATACGCTGCGGACGTGACCAACAAGTACGTGCGGTGGGGCTCGAGTCCGCGTGGTGCCCAGACCGTGACACTGGCCTCAAAGGTGCATGCACTGCTCGACGGTCGCTGTAACGTCAGTTTCAAGGATGTCGAGAAGGTGTTTCTTCCTGCTCTACGTCATCGCGTGCTGCTGAATTTCGAAGGCCAGGCTGAAGGTGTCAACGAGGACGATGTTCTCAGGGAGATCATCAAGAACACTCCCACGATGAGCGAGGCGGCAGCGTAAGGCATGGCGACTGACACGACTCAGCAATTGCTCGACCCGGAATTACGCGCCCGGCTCGAGAACCTCGAGATTCTCACCCGGCGCATTTTCCGTGGCTCGATGAAGGGCGAGCGCCGCAGCAAGCGGCGCGGGGAATCGGTCGAGTTCGCCGACTACCGCAACTATGTTGCCGGTGACGATTTGCGTTTTCTCGACTGGAATATCTACGCGCGGTTGGATCGGCTGTTCCTCAAGTTGTTCCTTGAAGAGGAGGACCTGCATGTCAGCATCCTGTTTGATACGTCAGGCAGCATGGGATATGGCAAGCCTGTGACCAAGGCGCTGTTCGCCAAGCGGGTCGCTGCGGCATTGGCCTATATCGGGTTGGTCAACTACGACCGCGTCAGTCTCTATTCGTTCAATGATCAGTTGCGCTATGAAATGGCCGGTATTCGGGGCAAGCGCCATACTCGGCAGATGATCGAGTTTCTCGACGCCGTCGGGTGCGAGGGCGGCAGCCAACTCGAGGCCACGTGCCGACACTACGCGATTCGCCATCCCCAGCCGGGGGTCGTGGTCGTGATCAGTGATTTTCTGGACAAGGCGGGTTACGAGACCGGCCTGCGCTATCTGCTGGGTCGCAACGTCGACCTCTACGTGATTCATGTCATGGCTCCCGAGGAGCTCGACCCGACATTGTCCGGTGATCTCAAGTTGCGCGATGTCGAAGACGATGATCTGGCTGAGATCACGGTGAGCCGTGCGTTACTCAACCGCTATCGTCACAACATCAGTGCCTACTTTCAGCAGCTCAAGGAGTACTGTAATCGTCGTGGGATTACCTACCTCTTCGCGACCAGTGACGCCGACTTCGATCAGCTGGTGCTCAATTTTCTGCGTCGCCGTGGCTTGCTGAGATAATTCATGAGTTTCCTGACTCCGTTGACCATCGCCATCGCTGCCGGCCTGACCGTGCCGCCCCTGGTGCTGCTGTATTTCCTCAAGTTGCGCCGCCAGGAGGTCACGATTTCGTCAACCTTCTTCTGGAAGCAAGCGATTCAGGATCTGCAGGTCAACGCGCCGTTCCAGCGGTTGCGCAAGAACCTGCTGCTGTTGTTGCAGCTTATTGTTCTGATTCTGTGTGCGCTGGCGCTGGGGCAGCCGTTGCTGAGCAGGCAGGCAACCGAGGATCGCTCCCTCGTGGTCCTCATCGACCGTTCGGCATCGATGAATGTCGTCGAACCGGACGGCCGGTCGCGTCTCGAGCGGGCCAAGGCCGAGGCGCGGACGTTGATCGAGAGCATGGCGGAAGCTGATCGGGTCATGATCATCGGTTTCTCGGATCGTGCCAGCATCATCACCCCGTTCACTAACAATCGTAACCAGGCACTGACGGCCATCGACACGATCAAGCCGAGTCAGGGGCTCAGTCGCCTCAATGAAGCGATCGCGCTGGCCGAGGCCCATGCGCAGACACAAATCGTGCCGAGCCAGGCCGGTCAGGATACCCCCATCATCAACGAGCGCCCTGTGGAGATGGTGCTGATCTCGGATGGCCGGGTCGAGGATGCGGAGACCGTCGCGGTGGAAGGGGTCAACTTTCAGCTCATCAACGTGGCAATCAACGATGACAATGTCGGGATCGTCTCGTTGGCTGCTTCAAGACAATACGAACGTCCCGAGCAACTCAACATCGTCGCCACCCTGCAGAACTTCGGGTCCCAGCCGGCGACCCTCGGTGTCGAGCTGATCATCGCCGGCGACCACATGGGCATCCAGACCGTCGATCTGGAACCGGGCATCCCACCGGTCGATGCCATGGACTTCGATCCCCTGCGGGCGATTGCCACCGTGACCTTTCCTGAGTCGGGACGCGAGGCCCTGGAATTCGCGGGCAGTGGGGTCATAGAGGTCGTCATCGATCATGTTGATGCCCTGCCCATCGACAACCGTGCCGCCGCCGTCATTCCTCCGCCGCAGGACATGAGCATCCTCGTGGTCACACCGGGCAACGCCGATCTCATGTGGAAGGTGGGGGGCATGCCGCTTGACGTGACCAGGATGACACCTGAAGAGTACGAGAACGCCACCGATGACCTGCTGCTCGAGGCGGGGCGGCTGAAGTACGATGTGGTGATCTTTGACGCCTGCACGACCGCGCGGTTGCCGACCGGAAACTACCTGTTCATCGGCGCTGTTCCGCAGGTCGAAGGCTTTGAACTGGGTGAGCTCCGCGAATTCGATTCCGTTTTTGACTGGGATGAGAGCCATCCGGTCATGCGCTACGCTGATCCTGTCAACGTTGACATGCTCACGACCCATGAGCTTGTCCTGCCCGGGCACGCTCGCGTGCTCGTCGATGGAATCAAAGGGCCGCTGGTCGCCGCGGTGAACCATCAGGGCAACCGCTACGTCATCACCGGCTTCAGCCTCTTGAGTCAGGACCGTTCCCACTTCAACACGACCTGGGCAACAAAAGATACCTTTCTCATTTTCCTGTTGAACACCTTCGATTACCTGGCCGGCCGCCTCGAGGTGGATATCCAGGCGCTCTTGCGTCCCGGCGACGTGTTGCCCATCGCCGTGCCCGAGGACTGCAAGAAGATCGATATCGTTCGCCCTGACGGCGAAGACGACCACGTCGTTCCCGGCAGCCTGACCACGGCCTACTACGGCCGCACCGACCTGGTCGGTGTGTACCGGGCCACGCCGACGGCGGATGGCTCATCGACCTACGCAGTCAACCTGTTCAGCCGCAATGAGAGTTTCATCCGGCCCAATACCGAATTCGTCATCGGGGGCACGGCAGTGACCAGCCAGCAACGCGTCGAGACAGTCAATGTTCCGGTCTGGCCGTGGTTGCTGACACTGGCTCTCGCCGTCCTGTTTCTCGAATGGGCCGTCTACAGCCGTCGCATACTGGTGTGATGAAGTGGACTTGACTATCGTCCACCTGCGTGACAGAATACCACGCTTCCATGTGACCCAGGTCACATAAGCACCGCTGGCTCAATTGGATAGAGCATCGGTCTACGGAACCGAAGGTTCCAGGTTCGAATCCTGGGCGGTGCAGTTCCTGCCTATCGCTGTCAACAGATGTCACGTCCGACCTAACCGGTGACAGCTCTTCAGATTTACGATCGACGTCCTTCTTGTCGGGTTCGCTACTTTCGGTGTCAGCTGATGTCAGCCGTTTCGCCTGCGGTGAACATGGATCCGACATGCACAGCGACATGTCCGCGTCGGGTCGATGATCACAGGTGCCGGTTGCTCGCTGCTGCTCAACTTCATCCGGGGGCATGAGACTCGGCAGGGCCTTCAGTGCTTCCGCCCGATCAGCAACGACCGTGTGGCTGTACCGGCCCATCGTCAGGTTGATGTCACTGTGCCGGGCCAAATCCATCGCCATCTTCGGGGCCACGCCTGCGTTCGCGAGGTTGGTGATGAAGGTGTGCCGCAGGGCATGGAAGTCGACAAAACGCCCCGAGGAGTCCTCGTACGGGATCTGAGCGGCTTCCAGATCGGCCTTTAGCATCTTGGCTGCCTTCTCCGGAATACTGAAGACAGGCTGGCCATTGGGACGGCTCGACAACCACGGCCTCAAGATGTCAGCAAGTTCAGTTCGAATCGGTTGAACATCGGTGTTGCCTCGCTTCGAGTATCCAGCGGCCACGGTGATGGTGGGGGAGTCACCCAGTTCAAAAGACTCGGGGGTCAGACTTCTAAGTTCGTTGAGGCGGAAGCCCGTTTCGACCGCCACGCGATACAACAGGGCTCGATCAGGGCCAGTCATGCCGTATCTGGTCGGCTGAAGTGCGGTGACCTCCAGCAACTCTCGAAGTTCTTCAGGTTGTAGAGCACGCCGATCGTGCCGACGGTCCTCCTTCACGTTGCCCCCTTGCACGTGGACGAGTGGATTGTCCTGCATTCTCCTGTCACGGACACACCACTGACAAAACGCTTTCAGGGCTTTGAGGTAGAAATTACATGTCTGGATGCTGAGCCCTTTGGACCGTAGCTCAGAGATGAACTCCTGGACCCGCGAAGGTGCGATGTCGGGGAAGTAAGTAAACCCGCATCCATCGATGACCTTCTTGATTCGCGGGATGGTTGTCTTTACGTGCTGGCGGCTACTCGATGCCAGTAGATGCCGTTCGTAGTCGTCAACGTGGATCGCAAGTCGAGTGCGACGATGTTCCGTAAATGTGTCAACGATACCTTCTTTGAACTGAGCAGCTTCCTTTTCAAGCTTGGCAGCCAGCTGCTCAGTGGCTCGCTTGTCGGCATAGCCGGGTACTTTCTGAACAACATCATTCGCATCGCGATATTCGACGTACCAGTTCTTGGATTGCTTCAATACGGGCTTGCTGTGATTGTCCAGTACCGGTTCCTGCTTCTTCACCTCGATCTCTTTGCCCTTGTTCTTGCCCTTCGTGGCAATCTTCCGCTCCATCACGACCTTGCCATTGGCATCACGTACAGTTCGTCTTTGCGGATATGTTGGTTTGAAAACTCTTGCCATAACTCACTCATCCCTTATCAAGAGCCGCGAGCAGCCACCAGGGAGCCCGGAACACCGTAGAGCACCATCTTACTGCACTCACCAGCATCCCGAGCATCCCTGGCAGCCACATCACGACACCGTTCACACGAATCCAGAGTCAGCCTCTGTGGCTAACCGGCCAAACGCCTGGCCTCCAGTTGCATTCGGGCCTCGAACTCCTTGCGGTCCGGGCATCCCCAGGCCACCCACTGCTCGATGTCCGACTGCCGCCAGAACTTCCCGCCACCGAGCATGATCCCGGCTGGGCACTTACCCGAGCTATCATGACGACGCCAGGTTCGAAGTGCCATCGGGATAAGTTGCTCAACGACTTGCTTCGCGGGCAAGAGAAGCGGGAGTTGGGCGATTGAAGCAGACTTAGACATTGCCTGCCTCCTTCCCGAGATCAGCCTTACGATACGTACTAGACGTGCCGTTCATGGACCGAGACACTCTCAGTTGAATACCGGTGTACACCCGCGATCGGTTCCCATTAGTGGTAGGCCGAGATTTTTGCAGACCTAGAATTTTCATCTCTTTGCCGAACACGGATTCGCTGCAGATTCCGGAAATGTCGTTCTCCCTACACCAATTGGTGTATTCGGCAAACAGCTGTTGGCCGGGCACTGAATACGCGGCTCCTTTTTCGCACTTCTCCTCAACGAAGGCTTGGACAGGGGCAGTGTGCCTCTTGAATTCGCCCAACTCTCTATTGGACTCCAGGCACTCCGTGAATCGCCCACTCTGCTTCAACCGCCTGAGGCCATCCATTGCCCAGTTGAAGATGCCTGGTAATTCCGCCTCGAGTTTGGATCTGAGGTTGCGATCTTCCTTACCAGCAAAACTGACTCGGAACGGAACAATTTGCAGCCGGGCAGCAAGGGCATTGGCCTTATCATCGAACCGGGGAAATTGATTGGTTGCGATGACTATACGCGTCTTCAGCTTCACGGTTACTAGCGGCTTGTGCTTGCGGTCAATCTGGATCGAATCCTCGCCGCTGATAGACTTCAGCAATTCAAGGACTCGGTTTCTCGTTTGTGGGATCAATTCCGCGTCAGAGCAGATCGCGACACGCTTGCCAATCAAGTCTGATGTGGCGAACCGATTGGCAAGAGTCGTCATGTTGAGTGCGGCACAATTCTCTGGCCCCACAAGTTGGCTTATGATCCCAAGCGTCGAACCCTTGCCCGACCGGGGCGGACCGATGAAAAGGAAGATTGCTTGGAGCGAGGTATCATCGGTAAGCAGATAGCCCATCGATTCCTGCAGCAATGCAATTCGCTCACTATCCCCCTCGAATACCTCGTTGACAAAGTTCTCCCACTTCGGACACTTCGCCGCCGGATTGAACGTGTACGGAACTACTGATGTGCAAAACCACAGCGGAGTATGAGGAACAGGGGTCGCTGTCTTAGACGAGAGCAGATCGTCCATAGCTAGCAGCCCGTTCTCGACTGCGATCACGTCATCAACATCGTTGCAGGCCCCGTCTAGCCAGGCGGGTTCTTCAGTGTGATCATCGAGAATCACAATGTCTTTGAGGCTCTCGATAACTTCACTTGCTAGGTTTCTTGTTCTATTCAGCTTGCGGATCGACAACCAACTCCCAACCTCCGCCTTGAGCTTATCATGCGACAATTCTACATAGCGGGTATTATCCCATCTCCAGAACCCCCCCTTCCAATACCGAATCGTTGAGCCATCGGGATGCATGAACCTGCTGTCCAAGAAGTCCCGGGCCAGGCTTTGGTTCGACGTTTTCTTGTAGTTGTTCTCATTCCATGGCTCGGCCTTCCTTGCTCGCGAGATTAACTGCTGCAACCGATCTGGGCCTGCTTCACCGTGGGCCACCAGAAAATCATCAAGCCCAACCTTGGACGCTTTGTCCCCCGGGATCCGAACGAAGCTAACCTCTGCCCTCTTCTTTCTTAGGGCCGCTGCGAGTTCGCTCTCGGCGTGCTGAATCAGGAGTTTGTCCGCAGCATCGGAATCGAACACTAGATAGACCCTGCGGCCTGACCAATCCAGGTTTTCCAAGTCTGGGATAAGCTCGCGGGGATCAGAATCTGCCACTTGCCAGTTCCAAACCCCTGCGATTCCGATGCATGCGTACCCAGCCTGTGTCGCGGCTAACGCTTTCTTTTCGCCCTCGGTAATCAGGATAGACTTTGCATTCTTGTCAAAGCCGGGCGGAAAATATGCCCTGTTCGAGGCCCCAATGGGGGATTCGTACTTCCCTCCGTCGATACCCCTTGGGACATTGGGACGTACTCGTGAATAGCCCGTGTATTCGCCATTCACGTCGTAGTACGGAATAACGAGTCCGCCGTCACAACCCTGCGGTTGTGTCCAGTTCAGAATCTCTGCAATTCGCTTATCATCAGCCGAATGCAGCCCAGCCCGCTCAATGGATTCATCAGACAGGCCAGAGGCTTTGAGTTGCGTGGCATGCTGATTCAAAAGGGTTGCGTTGTCTGGTGTTGCGGGATCGGCATTCTTGCGGGTTCTCTTCGGCTGCCCCATACCGGGTCCCTTACCTCGGCGGTTGCTTCGCGGATCTTTGTACTGCTTGCTCTTCTTCTTTCGTCGTCTTTGTGACATGCAGACTCTCTCCTTGGTCTCGACGAACGAGACAGTGAAGTAGCGATTACTCGAACAACGAACAACTCTGTCCGACTGTCGAGAAATCATGAACACTCTGTTGACAAGGAGATCGCCGATGGTAGGATGTGGGTGTCTAAGACCACAGAGCCTGCAGCGGCAACCTCGCTCCTGCGGGCTTTATTTCTTATTGGGCATATCCACCTCACTTTCGCATGCAATACCGTCCGCTGAACCGACACGCTCGCGAGCGTCGCACAGTTGGTCCAACACGCACAAGAAGAATGCCATCATCGAAAACTGCGTCCGATCGTCTGCGGCACTCACCACTCGCTTCATCACGTTGCTCCTCCTTCAGCCATAAAACGAACACGTACCTTCCACGCAGCGAGCAACTAACGCTCGGTCCGTGCAGACCGCGTCCGCAAAATATCGTCAGGCACAAAACGCAAAGAGACCGCAACCAGCATGCCCTGTGTGCACAGCTTCAAATTGCCCGTGCTACCAGTCGGCACCTGGAGGCAGAACGCTTCCCGTCACAGAGCCCAAAGAACTCTGACGTACTTGCGAATCAAAACCAGAATGTCGCTTGAAAGAGTGCTTGGCGGGGGTTATGATTCCATCAGTCAAACGTTGGTCACCCCGCAACATTCTCCTCAAGCATTTCCCTCAAAACATAGACAAAACAAGCCATATTTTAACACAATCGGTGCCCATTCTCAAGCAAAATCACGGGCGTAATCCGGTTCTCGCACACCGTCGATTACGTTAATGACGTTAGCAGCAATTCTTACGCGACTGTGTTTTCTCAGACATTTCTTGGCCTTGAACTGTGCTGCGAAGCTTGCGGCCGAATTCCCAAAAAGTGGCCCAGAAAATATCAGGCCATTGCTCTATATGTGGCAGGTCTCTTGGGGTGCTTGGGGGAGGGGGTGTTTGCAGACCGATATGGTGAGTTCAACAGAATTGATGTTCGCGGACTGTTCGTTAAGAGGGGAAAACGCTTTTCATAATCCCAACATAAGCCGCCTGATGCTCAGGGCCCTGCTCTTCTCGACATCGAAGCCCGCTAGCGGATTGTCACCGAAGTCACCCGGAAACTTGTCCTTCACATTGACCAGCCGTTCGCCCCACACCTTGGCTGCATCGAACTTCGTGAATTCGGGGACATCCACTGGCTGCTCTTCGCAGATGTAATGGAACCGATCGTCGCTGAGGAAGTGCAGCAACCGCGTGAGGATCTCGTCGACGTGTTCTTCGCGAACCAGCATCCAGCCCTCGGTGAGCCCAGACTGCGATCCCGCATCAAGCGTTGCCCACTGACTGTCCTTGAGGTAGTCGTTAGCGAATTCCAATAGGAACTCTTCCCAGGCTTCTTCCGTCAGGCGGGCCGGGTACAGGTCCCAGCTGATTTCGATTCTATCTTTGCGACGACGGGTCCATACTTTGGGGCAATCCCAGACTTGCTGCTTCATTCTGCTTTTCTCCATAGCTTGCGGAGACTCGGATCCGGCCTCCTGATCTTCAGTTCTTTGGGCCACGCCTTTCGCGGCACCGATCTCTTTGCCAATAGTTCTTCAGTGGATAGGCCGTGCGTTGCCCAGCCGGTTTCCACGACGTCCTTCACGAACAACGCGAGCTGCATGCGACGACGGCCCGGCACCGACGGATCTTGGGCCAGCTCCGCACTCTGCACCAGCAACTCAGCCAGACACTTCTCCAGCCCCGCCCGCACCAGCTTGCTCATCTTCATGCCCGTCAGTTTGCATGCCTTGCGGGCCACCTCTTCCAGTTCGAGGGGCAGCCTCACATGGATCGATTCGCCATTCCTAATTGCTTTGTTGCCCATACAGCCTATAGCTCCTATCTAACTCCATTATCCCATATTATCGGACGTTGTCAAGCTATTTATTAAGAATACCAACGACTTACGTTCAATTTGAAGCCCAGAATACCACAATCACCGCAAGTTTCTCCGTAACGCTATGCAGGGAAAACAGTTAGGAGTGGTCAGGAAAAGAGGTCTGATTTGGGCCCAACAAACGAGGGGCCATGATTTGTGGGGGGTTTCCGACCATTGGGCCCATTTTCGCGAGAACCGAACACCCAAAGCTTGCGGGTCCTGATGGCGGCCTGGGCGGTGTATTGCTGACCCCCTGGCGATGGCTTGCGGGGCCCCGCCGGAGGCGGATTGTGGTCCACGGGCAACTTGCTTGCTGACCCCTGGCTTGCGGGCCCTGATGGCGGTGGTTCGCGATCCATGGTCTAGGGCTTGCGGGCCCTGACGGGCCGAACACGTCAACCGAGCATCGTGCCACTGACGACCAGAGGAGGACTCGGTGAAGCGGTGAGAAAGCTTGCGGCCGATCACGCGATCACAACCGAGACACGGGTATCATGGACTGATGATCCTGAGTGTGCCCGACCATCCGCTGAGCGTTTCTTCGCTAACGAGGTGTGCGGAGAAGATGCGGCGGGCACTCATAGCTCCTTCGTGCTACCAGAAGTGATCCGTGGCGTTTACTTCGTCGACGGTGTCAAAGAAGAGGCCGCCTAGAATCGACATGGCAGCCGGGAAGACACATACCGGTCTGTTGATCACCGATGAGAATCGACGTTGAACTAAGTGACCAGAAATTCGATAGTGCGTGTGGGAGGCCAACCATTACCTTGCAGCTAGACAAGTTTGACCCACCCAATCCGCCTCTAACGGATGCGTTGATTACCGCGGCGGAATCCGAGCTCGGGGTTCGCCTGCCCGCATCCTACATCTCACTCCTGCGTGACCAAAACGGTGGCTACGTCTCGGAGAAACTCGTGCAAGTTGCATCGCCAAGCATCCCCCTGCCTCTTCAGCCCTTCCTCTCCGATGGGTATGTATCCATTGGAAGTATTGCAGGCATCGGTAACGGGTCTGGAGGCCACGGCGACATTCGGACCACTCGGTATTTCGTCAACGAATGGGATCTGCCAGAGCGTTTGGTCCTGATAGATGGTGATGGTCACGAGTGGATTGCGTTCGACTATCGGAATCACGATGGGCCAGAGCCGCCCGTTATCTTGATCGAATCTGACTCATGCGTATCGATTCAAGTTGCTGCGTCATTCTCTGCCTTGATCTCCGCATGTGTCGAATTCGAGGATGTGTACGACGAGAACGGAGATCTCAGAATGTAATTGGAGGCAAACGGTTGTTCCCAGAAGAGCTGCCTGCTCATGGTTCAATCCACAAGACTTAGACTTGACCATATCTCGACTATCCCCCAGGAGAGCGTTTGCTGCGGGGAATCTGAGCCGGAGTAACGTGTAGACGGTAGAGGCGTTACGACAACGCATCCTTGGCGGGGACCCCGGGACGCATCGATCCGCCGTTCGCCGACGACCGCCGCAAGCCCCTCACCGCACTCGGTTGGAACCCCGCAAGGCAGTGCCCACAGGAGGCCCTCAGAAGCCCACAGAAGCCCGTCAGACGTCGATCACTCCGGGGGGATCCCAAGGTACCGGGGCTTGCGGCGAATTAAGGCCCCTTTGGTTAGACCCTCATTTTCTGCTCAAAAACGCCTACAAAACGGGCGATCGGGGGCAGCGGTCCAGGTGGTCCAAGCGGTCCAGGCAACATCGCACTTCATCTCTACTCTATACCTCTTCTATATCTCTCTTTGAAAAGTTTGGTAATAAGTAGGAAGTACCTTGGACCGGTTGGACCGGAAGCTTGCGGGGCCTGCAGGGGAGGGTTGACAGGGTCAACAGGGTCACTATCTGAAGGACAGCATGCGGAGAGATTATGACGTGCCCATCCGAGCCACGCAGATTCGATCGTTCCATGCTGGCAGACGCTAATCAGCGAGGTGGGCGTATGTCGGGTTCTGCCGACCAGGAAACCACGGTAAGATACTGTAGATCATCGCTCCTTCTGACTCGGCCCGATTGAAATGACAATATACGTCTTAAGCTCCCTAGTGCTGATTGCCAGCGTCGTACTGGCGTGGGGCCTTCGGGGGAAACGTATCGGGGACAAACCGCATTGCCGAAGATGTGGCTATGGGTTAACTGGCCTCATTGCGGAACGTTGCCCTGAATGTGCCACTGCCATTGACGCTTCCTCCGTCGTCTACAGCGTGCGTCGTCGCAGACCCGTTCCACTAGCTATCGGTGTTGTTCTCCTGATTCTGTCAACAGCGTCCCTCAGCACCCTCCTATATGGAAAATCCAGGAACATCAACTGGTACACGCATTACCCGGAGTCGTTCCTCCGTTCATTGGCGAAGATGAGAGATACTGCGGCTGCGACAGAGCTTGCCAGGCGGCTGCAACTAACAACGACTCCACGACTGCCAGAGGAATTCATCGATTTTGTGCTCGAAGAACACGCCTCTTGCCCGACACCCAACGCCGGTGCATGGGCTGATATTCTTGCAAGCTGTCTGAATAACGGATGGTTGTCTGATGGGCAGATGGACCAGTTCTTCCAACACATTGCCCCCCTGTCACTCCATGTTCGGCCACGGATGCAGGAGTGGGACCGTTTTGTCTTTGCGGTGCATCGGGAAGCTAGAGGATCGAGGCTGATTTCGACTGAATTGAAAATGCGTATTGACGACGTTACGGCTGACGGTTCACAAAGATTGCGTTGCTTTCCCCGCTGGTCATCAGTCAGCCACGCCTATGGTGGCAAGGGAGCAGTGTGGTCTTCGAAGTCCGGCTCCGAATTGGTCACCGGAGATCACAGTATTACCTGTTCTATTACGCTGGGAATGTTCGATTCTGGTGTCGACCCAGACGATGCAACTCCATTGTGGTCGCATTCGCTCACCCTTGAAGCAAAGACAGTCGTATCACCCAAGGAAGATTGCGATCCGATCACGCTGGTGGATCGCCCATCCCTTGCTGCATCTCTCCATAAGACGATGACGCTGGAGAGCGTCCAAATACAGCCAAGGGATGATAGACCAGACACTTTGAGTGCCTCATTCAGCCTGAAAGAACCCGCACCGTTGTGTCTGGCGTTCGATGCTTACGTGGTCACTGAAGACCAACGGATTCACGTAGGTCCCGTGTCTTGGCGAAAGGGCGAGGACGGCGGGGAGTTCGCCCACACCTTCCGTCCGCCGTTTCGAGAACCACTGCCTGATCTGCCATCGGAGGTCCATGTCGAACTCGTCGCCAGCCGAGATGCAGCCAGCGAAAACATCGACTGCTACGAGGTGTGGGACGGCACGTTGCGGTTGGGCCCGGTCGCACTCAGTCTTCAATCGCCAACACCGTCCACCACCCGGGGTACAGTGTCGGAATCAGACCGCGAGGAACAACCCACGGCATTGGCGGGCTCGCTTGAGGAGCACGATCCTCAGGTTCTTGAAGAGCTATCGCAAGTGGGTGTCCGCATGTCAGGGAGTCGGCACAAGCAGGCGGACGTTAACGGCGACGGTGTGCCCGAAGTGCTCGTACGCTCACTGTTCGGCGGAATAAGTATCATCGACTCACAAGGCACCCTCATGGATTCAGTCACCCTCGAGATACCTGCCGGGATGTCGCTATCCGCGTACGAACCGGTGCTACAACAAGGGGAACTCAACTGGCTGATTTCCGTTTCACGGTTTGGGCCGATGGGACGCTCGAGCCATCCAAAGATCATGTCATGCTCGGCCACCGGTTCAACTCTGTGGACCTATGATCCCGGCCTACCCGACGAAATGAATGCAGACGTACGACTGGCAAGTGCGGATCTGGACCTTAACGGCACAGTGGAACTCATCATAGGGCTGACCACCTATGAGCGAGAGCAAACGGGCGAGCGGTCGTTTACCCTCAAGAACCGCCAGGCATCGTTATTGATCTTGAGTTCGGATGGGACCATTGTGGCTCAGCGAAGCATGTCTGGTGGAATGGAAGACCTGTGGGTCGGCAATACAGGTGCCCCTCATGCCAGGCCGGTGATAATCTGCGGAGGAACCCACGGCTTGCGGCGGTTTGTCTTTGCAGGAGCCGGAGCCGCACACGATGTGCCGCCAGCCAGTAGGACACTGCCGTAGTCAAGATTGGTCGGCAGGGTCGTGAATGACGTCAGTGGGATGGCTAAGGCATGTCGCATCGGAGGCATCATACCGCCTCGGGAATACGCGGATTGTGCAGGCGGATCGGCTCAAGCAGGGTCAACAGGGTCGGCTCTTGCAGGTATGAACGGCGACTGGAAAGGTCGGCTATGCTCCATCTCCTGAATGACCACATCGGACGGTCATATTATGGCGTTCTGTTCGAACCAGGCTGCCTATCCAAGACAGGACAGCCCTGGGGTGACGAAGAGATCGATTGTGCGGTGATAAATCTGCTCGGTCCCGCGTTGCCCCCATCACTAGCCCAATCGGTGGCCATCGAAGTCTGCCGAGCCAGCACGGATTATGTGGGCACGACCGGATTAAGGGCGGAATGGTTTCACGATCTGGTCGATACGGCGAGCGTTGAGATCGGGCGGCAAGTTGCTGTCGGCTGCGGATCACCCATGACAACCTGGCACGAGGACGCCGAGACAATGAATGAAGTTGCTTTCGTCATGTTTTGCCTTGGCGGCAGTGATCACGTCGTTGCTCTACTGTTGTGCCCACAAGAAAGCTTCGCCGAGCATGTGGATGAACTGGTGAAGGCTCTCGAGATCAAGGTCAGGGATGAGTAGCAGGGCTTGTGTGTCTTCTGAGAAGTGACCCTGTTGACCCTGCGTCACGTTCCTCGCCTCGGCACGGTCAGGAGAGGGCGAACAGCATTGGGAGCGTGCATGGAATGTGGATACAATCTGGAAGGCAACAACCCCGGCAAGGCACCGCATCTGAGTCAGTGAATGGACCAATCTCAAGATACACACGTGACAGGCATTGAGCAGCCGTTCGGGTATCAAGGGTTGCTGTACGATGCGGAAGTGGTCGACACCTGTACGGCAGTACGGGAATGAACCCGAACGTTCACAGGAGGTCCCCCCTTTGTGCAAGTATCGGAGAAGTAGGCTGGTTTTTTCTTCGCTGCTTCTCATCATGAGTGTTGTTGTATGGGCGATGAGTTACTTTCACCTTAGATGCCATAATCGGCATTACGATGTTAGATTGACATATGGAGCACTATCGATTGGAAGAAACGTCAGCAGCGGAATTTCTATTGCGACAAAGGTTGACGGCAGCCAAGTGGTCGATTTGGGTCCACGCATAACTGTCGGCAGGACTGCAACTCAGGAATTTGCGTCAAACCACTTGGCGGCCGGTCATCCGGGGGTGGAATAGCACGAGATCGTATCCGCACATTAGCATACCGCTGTGGATACCGACGTTCTTCTTTGCTGTGCTCGTGTTTTGTCTTTATCGATTTCGTTCCGCAAGATACGGCTTGTGCTCCCGCTGTGGCTACTCCCTGCACGGACTCACCGATGTCCGCTGTCCCGAATGCGGCACGCCGTTCGAGCAGCCAGCTGCAGCCGAAGCAACCCAGGAGCCACCGACGCCTGACGCAGATTGCAATGGGAGCGTGCGTGGAACGTGGATACAACGCCGGCGGGCAACACATCGGCTCGCCATCGATCCTGAGCCTTGGGATGGTTGAACTAGCCAGGGCTTAACCTGACAACTAATCAAAAATGAGTACGTCGTCACATAGTCCTCTTGTCTGCGATGCGGGGCGTCGCTGTCCGAAGTGCGGTTACTCATTGGGCGGACTTCCACAGGTGCACACCTGTCCGGAGTGTGGGCTGGACTACGATCCGCATGCGACGGTGATCAGGTTACAGACGCGACGAAGAGACTACCGGCAGATAGTCTATGGGCTGGTGCTTCTTGGCATGCTGTACTTCGCCTCTCGCCGTACCGGCATACTACAGGATGACTATCCGCTTATTCTGATGATCGCTGCCGGGATGCTAGCGGCGTTCTATCGGCTATCGAGCTCGGCGGGGCAATTACATCTGTTGATCCTGAACCGACATGGCGTGCGTCTTGAGGATCGAATGTTTGGCCGTGATACAATTCTTTGGACGGCACTGGCGAAGGCAAAATACGGGTGGCTGTCGGGCAAGTTCTATTTGCTGGGCAACAACGGTGCTAGATTACTGACCTGCCGGGCGAATCAGTTAGGCACACCTCGCACGGTCCGCCGGTGCGTTGCCGAAATCAACCGCTTGTTATGTGTGTATTCCGGCGACGACAGGGTTCGAAACTGATCTTGTGTGGTTTGCCAGGACTGGCGAAAGGCTGGCCCCTCACGGCCCGCACAACTCAATGGCCTCGCAATCGGGCACGGCACTCGATGGACCGGTCACCGCCAGGTTGAACGCAGCAACATCGTCCTGATCCACGTCACAGTCCCCGTCGAAATCGGCTCGGGTGCAGTCGGCCAGCAGTCCATCGGCGGGTCCAGCATCCGATCCGGTGTAACAGTGCTCCAAGATGGCATAGTCCCGAGCGTCGATTCGGCAGTCATGGTCGAAGTCACCCTGGGGACCGATTCGACGAACCATCAACAGGGTGCGTTGCCCACTATCCACATCCCTCGCTCGCCACACCAATTCGCCGCACTCGTTCATGCCCGCCCAGGCACTGTGGGACATCCCAAGACTTGGTAGTTGGAAGAATGCTTTGTCTGATGAACGGTAATACCTCATTTCGTGTAGACTGAGAGTCTCGTTCCACTCCAAGTATGCGACGTCACCGTTGTTGCCCAACTCTGCCCCAACAACTTCTCCATCTTCAAAGACACTAGCTATTCCATCTTCCCACAGCATGATGCGTCTGTTTGAGCCATTCAAGTTTGACTCAGACCATATGATCTGGCCTGTGTCGTTAATGCTGATCCCAGCTCGTGCCTTCTCATTGTCGGTAAGCGGAATCAGCACGCCATCTTCAAAGAGCACCATCGTCGATGGACCACCCACCTGCTTGATGTCCGTTACATCAAATACGATCTGCCCCGAGTTGTTGATTCGTGGCGTGTGGTTGCAGAGGCCGTTGTCAGAGATTTGCTGAACTGACTTGCCATTGAAAAGGAATACCGGCTGATCCGATGCGTTATCCGAGAATTTATCATCCCACACGATCTGTCCCGCATTGTTGATATCTGGGTGTGCGTTCGCGGCATTCATCGCATCGTAGACTGTTGTTTGGCCTGCGATGTTCCAGGTGACGTCCACAACGCCGAAGAAATCCTCGGCTATCAGATGAGTATAGTCACCATGGTCATTGATCCGCGGCTGAATATCGTAGTATGTGTCGTCAGTCAGTTGCCGCACGATCCCCCGGCTGAACAACATGATGTTCGAAACGTCGGGTGGATGGGAATCAGCCCAGATCATCTCGCCGCGGTTGTTGAGGTCCGGCCGAGAATAGGACCCCCCGAACTCAGTCAACCGGAGCATCTCGTACCCGTCCGGCACCTGACCAGCAGCCACGCCCGCAAGCACCAGGATGTTGATCAAGACTGCACCCCTCACCGCACATCCCTCCGCTTCGGACTGGCAACCACTTCCACGACCACCGACTCGGCGTCGATCTCTGTCACGGCCCGAGGATCCGTCCTGAACACGAACGTCCGCTGCGACACATCCGTCACGTCATGCAGCAACTCAATCTGGAACGGCCCAACCGCATCCCGTGAGGCCCGGTAGGTGAACGTTGCCAGGTATGAGTCAGCAGTCGTTCGAACCCCCGGTGTATCGAGGCCCGCAAGCATCTGGCCGGTCTTCACATTGAACGCGGTCCAGGCAGGTTGATCAGAGAACACGGCATCCTGCCGCTCATCCACGCTGACATCGACCAGCTCCAGTTGCCCCCTCGTCCCGCCAGCCACCCCGAGATGAAGCTGATAACCTCGCAAGTCATCGAGCGGTGAACTCAGGAATACTTCTACTGCGATCGTGTCACGGGGTCGCACGTGTTTCTTGGTGGGTCGCAGTTCGAGCGAGGCCCGGCTCGTGACGATCGGATTGACATCGGGCGTCGGACCGGCGGAGCAAGTAGGGATACACGTGTTGATGCCTGCGAACACATTTATGGCGTGATAGGCATCGTTGGCGTCGCACACACCATCGGGGTTGCAGTTGCCAAACGCACCGCCTGTATCGACATTAAACGCTGTCGGAGCTGAATCCTCGCAGTCGTACAGCGTTACGCCGTCAGCATTGTAGCCGGTGAAGCAGTTCAACGCAGCGAAACGGTCGTTGCTGTCGGCGGTACCATCCGGTAGGCAGTCGCCAAACTGACCCGCCATGTCGGCGAAGACGATGTCAGTTCCTGACATACCCCGGCTCCACAGGTCCACCACACGCAGTTGTCGTCACGGATGTCATCGCCATTAAGGTCAGCACAGTCAGCTATTGAGTTACAATGAGGCTCGCCGATCACGATGGTCAGCGGTTGCAGTTCGTCCACCACATAGGGTTCCAGGCCACCCGGTGAGAACAAGGCGTTGAGCGGACGGGGCGTCGATGTCGGCATGTGCAGCGGTGCGAAGTCGAATTGTCCAGCGGCGTCTTCGGATGCGATAATCTCGAACTCGCCCAGGTACTGGATGCCGCCCGCTGCCGCCGGATCCGCGTCATCGAGGGGAATCGCGGTTCTGTAGATCAGGCCGAAGCCACCATCGGGGACGGTTTCTGTGTAGAGCGTGATGGCGATCGCGATGGAATCGACGAATACCCAGTCCGCTCTGTCAATATCAATGAACGCGGAATCGCCACTCGTGAAGCCGGGATCATTGTCAATGTAACTGACAGAACCTGTCGCTCCGACGTGCGGGCTTGCGTCTTTCGGGAACATCAGCTGATGCCCCGTGCCAATACACACAGTTCTCGTCGCGGATAAGATCACCGTCCAGATCCGCACAATCGGCGATGGTCGAACACTGCGGCCCGACGAAGATCTGCACCTCCGTAACCTCTCCCCCGAACGCCCACTCCGTCGCCCAAATCTCACCACTCCCGTCTTCACCTTGTTCAATGACCCGGCCCAGCACCTCCGAAGCCGTAAGCGTGTAAGCCCCGTCAGTCATGGGAGCATTCAACGAACCTGTCGCCAGGACAATCGGCGTATGCCCCAATCCTGTGATCACTGAGCCGGACATCAGCGAACTCTGCAAAGTGTTCTGTGATCCACCGACCTGATGCACGAAGCCATCGATGACCGCACCACCGAAGCCCTCCGGATTGGTGAAGCCCTCGGGTGGCGTGAAGTTCGTCAGGGGCATGGCCAGTGGCGTGTCCACCGCATTGAGCGGCCCGCCGTCGAAGGCCAAGTCGAAGATGAAGAAGCTGAGGCCCTCGTTGTCGGTGTCGGTCAGCACGCCAGTGACTTCGTAATCAACCGTGGCCCCAGGTTCGACGACGATCGTGTCCTGGCCGTTGCTGGTGATCGCGATGTTCAGTTCAGCGGCCTGGGCGGTCGCGAGGCTCGATGCCAGCGTGGCCAGCAGAACGACGGCGGTTCTCATGATCGGCTCCCGGGTGGGTCGGAGGTGTCTGTGGCCATGATACTTGATGGCGTGGCTACGGGTTCAGGATCCACATCGAGCGATGCGATGTCCGGTGGGCTGGTCCGACACTAATAGTGGACTTGGGGAAGTGACCCGATGCACATCTCCCGAGCAGAGGTAGGCACCACCCCTGGGTTAAAATAGGTAAGGTTATCAACATGTGGGGTGCCAGTATGGCAGCTGCTCCCGGGCTCGGCCAGGGTTTGACAGCCAAGCTCGGACTGCGATAGCCCTGCCATGTGCGTCCGGGCTCAGGTTCTATGGCACGGAGCTTGCTAGAAGATACAGCGTTCGAATCTTTGCTCATCGGAGATCCCACCATGCACAAAGAACAACGCGAGTACGTCAGGATGAAACGAAATCTCTTCGACTGGTTCGCTGCCCAAGGCCAATGCAAACCCCACAACGACACCATCGATCACCTGCCCGTGATGATCCCGCCGGAGTTTGTACGCGACCAATGTCTGCAGCAAAACGCTGAGGCTGACCCAGCTCTTGTAGACCAAGTAATCAACGAAGCTAGAGGGATTCGTGGCTGCACGAGTGGAGCCCAACTGCATGCTCTCTATCCGGGTGTTAGGTTTCTTAAAGACTCCCCTATGGCGGAAGCCTATACGCAAGCGAATTCCGCTTAGGAGCTATTATCGATTCCCACACTTCTATGCGTTCGATGTCTCCACCCATGGAAAAATTAGTCAGTGCATTCCAGTTCGCCGTATACGACGCCAACCTGAACCGAACATCGATTAGGGCCCATGGCATAGAACGCAGTCCTTACAATCACCTGGTCTACTTCTATTCGTGGCTTCCCGATTTTTGCTTGCCCAGCAGCTCGGCTCAGAAACGTACTCTGTACATTCATCATCGATCTTCATTTGATTCAGCTTTGGTAAGCGGCTCTACGGCTGACGAGATTGGGGTGTACGTCGCCCGTGCGTTTTGTGTTTTTGTGCAAGGTGCCTGGCTCGGATGGAGGGTTTTTGACGAAAACGTCCTGAAGTCTGAAAACCAGCACCAAGAAGCCAGGCATGAAATCATACTGGAAAAGCATCTTCCGCAATTGCCTCTCCACCAATTCCTCGATCAATTGGGAATCAATGAGAACACTATTCGGCAGTTCGTACGCGATGATATGGTCAAGTTCGCTTTCGACATGTACCGCCGCAGAGGGGCGATGCACAGCTGGACGCAAGATGAGTTTCTAGATTCCGGTTACTTGAGGTATGGATGTGTTCCAAGTCTTGTTCACACTGTAATAGAAGACCTTTTTTGCGAACGCGTCTTTGGGGGTGTCTCGACTGTCAATAGATTTGCCCTTGCACCGGAAGTAAATCTTTCGGGCATTGATGAGGATGCCGATGCGAGGATCTCAAGCCATCTGCAAGACATCGTGGCATTCGGCGTTAAGCAAGGCTTCTGCGAAGCGGAAGCTCCATCCACTCCGATCGATGCCTGTTCGGAAGTGCACATAACCATGGATCAGAGGACTGAGATTCACGGCGATGTAACAGGTTCTGCGATCGGGCCATCTGCTCAAGTACAGACTGGTGACATTGGCATCGCAAAGGTGGCGTTGGTTGAGGCTGACTTGGACGACCGCACGAGGGAAGTATTGGTGCAGGCGACAAATTGTCTAGAGTCTCTCTCGCTGCCTGCTGAAGACAAGGCCGATGCGGAGGACGATCTCGCAAAGCTGGCGGATGAACTCCAAAAGGAAGCTCCGCGGCCAGGGCGTATGAATAGGCTATGGAATCATATTCAAGAAGTCGCCCCGACAGTTGCAGCTCTCCTGAAGTCTATTGAGGTCGTTGCCAAGGCACTAACTTGAATCTCTGGCTACACTTGCTCTGGAAGCGAAGCGTTTCATTGAATTGCCTTCCAACTGAGGACATGACAAACGATGGGTTGTATACAATGCGATCAGGCCACGACAAAATGGCCGTACAATTGGAATGGTTCACGAATCGAAATCAAAGCGTGCGAGACGCATTGGAACGAGCTTAAGTTAGTTCTGAATGTGTACCAGGAACAGCGAACGGCTAATGGTACATGGCCACAGGCTGGGCATATCCCATACGCGGATGAATAGATGATCACGGAGCAGTAAGGTGTAACTGCCGCTGACCACAGCGTGCCCGTCCTTGGTGCTCATCGTCGTCGCTGTGGAACCTTGTTCAAGCTCCTGACTGGCGAGTGGCGACCTTCTGCCTATTGATGCCGCTCCATTGCAGGGTCAACAGGGACGACAGGGTCGGCTCTCAGAGAACCAAGTGCTGGACACGGAACTCACGCCAGGCTGTCTCCTGCTTTGAACTCCAATTCATCGGCATCGAACGGCTCGCCACACTCCGGACAGATCGCACTGTCGCAGCCCTTCAACTCGTACTGGCAGTTCGGGCATGCGGTCCCGTCGATCACCCGCAGCTTGCCACGTGCCTTTCGTGACACCGCCCAGAACACGAGCATGAAGACCGTTCCAAATACGCCGTAGGCCAGGCTCACCAGAAGCACCTGCATTGGATTGTTGATGATCGGGACGTGGAACCAGCCCAATTCGTGGGCGATCACCAGGAAGGGGCCAATCGAGAAACCGTACGACCAACCTAAAAGGCCCGCATGCCGAGCCCGACTCAAGCGACGGTGAAAGACGAACTGCGTAGTGATCGGCAAGCTTACAACGCCAGCAAACAAGATGATTCGACTTGCCCACCACAGCCATGAATCGATTGACACAATGATGAGGCTGAAAATGGCGACAGCTCCTGCAGTCAGAAGGCCCAGCACGCAGCCCAGCAGGACCACCCGCCAGAGCGACCACAGCTCCTTCTTGTGAGCTTGCTGAGACCTGGACTTGTCGTGGGAAGCGGACATACGGGTTTGCCTGATCATACTTCCGAGAGCCGACCCTGTTGACCCTGCCGACCCTCCAAAGTGTGCGTGGATTTCCGCAGGGACGATAGGGTCGCGATCTGACATGGATTCGTCGTGCTGCTAGTCATTAGAGGTCAGTTTATGACCGCATTCCGGACAACGCCCTGCACTACTCGACACGTCGTATCCACAATTCGGACAAAGGCCCAGATCGGCTCGATGCTGCCGACGCTCAACTCGCTCCATGCGAACAAGTCCGACGATCCCGAACGTCAGCGACACCAGGCAGTACAGGACCATCACCCAGCGTGGAGGGCTCCCGAGGACGATCGCGAAGAGACCGATCACCAGAACAAAGCCTATTACGTTGTCCCGTGTTCTCATGCTTGCGGGTCCATATCGCGGCGGATTCAACCAGCACGCTGCAGCAGGCGACGGCGACCTGCTCGATGGGAAGGGAGTCCGTGCTCAGAGTGTAGCAGGTTGATGGATCATCGGGATCGAGGGTGGTGTTCTGTTGAACCTCCCGTGTGCGTGAAATTCTTCAGGGACGATAGGGTCGTTGGGGACGTTATCTGGGGAAGTATAAGGGAAGAGCAATGCCTGCCGTCACGGATCATGGGCTAGCGGGCCTGATCTGATCCAAGGCAAGTCCACGCTCGACCAGGTCCTTCTCGAGGTCGAGCCGAGCCATCCAATCAACACTGCCATCCGCAAAACCGACAAGGTGGTCGCCATGATGCCACGCCCGTTTCTCGTACGCAATCACAGTCTGATCGGTAACCTTGTTCCAATCCAGACCGCTGATGAAGACGAACTCATCGAGGTAATTGTCCGGGCGGATCCACGAGTCAACCACGAACCGCGGCTGCAGCATGCCCATCAATAGCGAGAAGACCAGAATGCCGGAGAGAACCAGCGTCCCCCTTCGAAAACGCCGCCACAGCACCCGCCTCATCACGAGCAGGTATGCCAGGCATGTGGCCCACAGATACGGATTGCCCCAGAAACGCCAAGTCACCCATCTCTCGGTTGCTGCACGACTCAAAGACCGATGGGCCAGTGAACAATCGTGCTGCGATCGGGCATCGAAATCCAGCCTGTCGGGACTGCTAGTCCTTTGTATTTCCCAGCACATCAATCCCGCCTTGAGGTTCATCATAATCCTGCCGCGGTTTGGATGGATCCTTATGCCGTCATGAGATCGGCCCAACCACAGGTGAGTAACGATCCACATGAAGGCCATCGATATCAGAATCGCCACCACGGGTCTGAAGGCGAGGGACAGGAAGGTCTCAAGGTGATCGACTGTGTCGCTGGTCGCGTAGGACTGTGGATCGTTCGGATCGAACTCCAGGCTGCACTCCGGACACCGCCTGCTGTCGCTGCCTTTCAAGTTGTACCGGCATTTCCTGCAGAACATCGGCTCAATCACATTCGTGCTTTCCTGCTTGTACCTTCCTGAGTAACGACCCTATCGACCCTGATGACCCTGTGCGACATTTTGAGGGGGCCTAAACCCGGCTCAGCTTGGCTACATTCTCTTTGCTCAGGTCTGTGCCGCATTCAGGACAGGTGCCCGTCAAATTCTCACGCAGTCTGTACGCACACCCTTCGCATCGAATCTCAACATCTGACTGAATCTGCCTTCTGAAAACGAGGAGGCCCAAAGCAATCGCGACGCCCCAGACCACGAACCCGATCCAAGGATGGCCATTGCTCGGCGGATACGGATCTGTGGTCTCAGGGATGACGAACCCGAGCAACATACTTGCGACCACAGCCGCGACTATAGTGGCGATGAACGCGTAGATTATAGAAAGGACAATTCGCATCAGTCGTCGTACGTGTAAGCCGTAGGTATGCCCGATTCAAACGATACGCGATGAATGATGATCTGATCGGCATCACTCAGTTCCAGGACGAACCGCTCAGCATCCACATCTTGATCCGATCCGATCTCCAGCGAGTAAGGCGAAAGAGTAGCGATGTCGCATTCGTCCTCTGTATGCTGATGTGCGTATTCTCTCGCCTGCCGTTGCAGTTCGGGCATTTCTGACATCAGTCGCTGAAAGAAAGCTCTTTGTTTCCTTGAAGGGCCCGCGTCTGCAGCATCGCAAGTAACACCGATGTCGCCGCCCGACGTCGCTGGTACTTGAGCCCAGAGCCCGCTTTCATGATAAATCATGTGGCCGAACACCGGATCAGAGATCTTCATGATCACCTTGTCGTCGCTGCTACGAGTCCGAACGTAATGCACCGCCGCCTCCACCATGACGGCAAGGCACGAGGCTTTCCAGGCCAGCAACCACCACGGCCGCCACCATGCTCCAGTCTGGACTTCGACGACATCAGAACCGCCGAACGCAATGAACACGATTCCCAGAAGCACACAGCGTGAGCGATTCTCGGAGCGACGAGAGGCGACTACCAGGAAGCACAGGCCGATGACAGCCCAGAGTGCGGCCTCGATGTAGTTGATCGTTTCAAACATCGTCTGTCGCCCAAGTATACCCCCGAACACCGTCCCGATCGTCCCTCATGTCCCTGCCCGCCGAATCGCTCAGGCCGAGGAGCGGGTATAATCAGCAGGTCGTCCGCTCGAAGCCGGGAGCCGCTCATGATTGAACCTCATACCTGGATCATGATCGCATGTGCCAGGCTCTGTGGGCTCATATCTGCTCTGGACAAGCAAGACCGTAGAAGATTGATAGCCTTGATGATTCTGGGTCTGCTGATCTGCCCGCTCGCCTGGATCGCGTACGAATATTGGCGTCGAGTAGATGATGGCCTTGTCGGCACGGCTGTCCTGGCGTACTTGCCTCTCGCATTCATGACCGCCTTCATGGCAGCGTTCGTTGGCAGGTTGGTCGGCGAGATCACGTATGCGTTTATGCCTTGGAAGCGTGCCCTGGATCGACTAGACAGGGGTCTGTGCGTGGAGTGTGGCTACGGCTTGCGAGCATCAACAGGATCCTGCCCCGAATGCGGCCATGCTGAGGAATCCAAGTGATCCGTCGTCCTCGTGCAGTGCTGGTGTGTTCATTGATCTGTTGTACAGGCAGTGTCCTAATGGCATTCCAGGTCATTCGCATCGGAACACCCGGGAATCCCTACTCCAGGCGGGTAGGTAGTCTCATCGTGGCGAATTTCAAGCATTCAATCTGGGTGTACGCCGATAAGCCCGGATGGCCTGAGTATGAGTACAAAGCACTTGCACGTCTTCCGGCGATTCCCATTCCGTGGTGGTCGGGATCTGTGTCAGGCGTTGGAGTTCCTTGGCATTTCATCTTTCTAGTTTCGGCAATATTAGCGGCGTGTTCGTTCGTCTCGCTCCGGGAAAAACGGAAACGCCGCCATGCCGGACACTGTGTGGTGTGCAAGTATGATCTTCGCGGATCATCCGACACCTGCCCCGAATGCGGACACACCATGGAGCCTGCCAAGTGATCCGCAAGAGCCTGCTCATCCTGTCAATCGTGGGGCTGGTCCTGAGCGTGGGGCTGTGGGGGGTGACGTCGTTCTACTCAGTGTTGATCACAAATGGACACTGGGAGCTCTCGGGTGATCGTGGAGCGCTTGACATCATGAACCCATCGCAGGACCTCAGCCCAGATTGGGTATGGTGGCGTGAGACCCAACCGAACTCGTGGTGGCCGATATGGTATGGTTACCCGACACGGGCTTGGCGGTTAGCCATCCCCCTCTGGATCCCCGCACTCGCCTTCGCCATCCTGCCCGCTATCAGTTTCGTGTCCTCGCGTCGGCGTCGATCGCGTTCCAAGCATGGGCTGTGCGTGGGCTGTGCGTATGATCTGAGGGGGACAGAGGGGGCTTGTCCGGAGTGTGGCCTCGAATGACCTTCCAAGTGTTCATTGTGGTCATAGCCGCCGTAACCGGTGTATTAGTCATCGCCGTGATCGGCCCTCTCGGTGCAGTCACCGCTGCTGTAAGTGTCCTTGCGGTCTTCGCAGTAGTGATCCAAAAGAGATCTCACAGGAGGGCGGGGATGTGCGATAGCTGTGGGTATGACCTTCGCGGGTCGATCGACCGGTGCCCCGAGTGCGGTCATGCTGCGGAAACGGCCAAGCCGGGAGCGTCGCGAGCTTTGTTCTCAAGGCCAGGTTCAATCAAGACACTGCTGCTTGCAATTGCGATGACCACCGTGTCGTTGTTAAGTCCATGGCCAACGGCGACCGTCCCTGGAATCGATTTGGGTGGCCCCACACGGCTCATCACCACCCTCGGCTGGCCGCTGGGCTACATCCGTACCATCAACGGCGAGATCACAGACATACTTTGGTTCAGGGCAGCCATGAATGTGTTCTTTTGGTTCATGATTGTGAACGGCGTGGTCTACTTCGGATACGAGTACTTGAAGAATCGTGACCTGCATCGGATGCGAGGTGGTCAGTGTTCTGCATGTGGCTATGACCTTCGAGGATCCCCAAACGCCTGCCCCGAATGCGGACTGGCCATGGAGACGGCTAAGTGATCCGCAAGACCCTGCTCATCCTATCGGCCGTGGGGTTCGTGGTCAGCCTCGTAGCATGGATAGCAAGCCACTGGCAATCGGCTCTTACGTTTTCTCAGAATCAGGTTTCGATTGATAACGGTGAGATTCGGTGGATTCACTGGTCCAGGCCAACACCGATACAGCCCGAACCGTCCCCGTCGCCCCAAGCACACTCACGGGACACGGCTTTGGGATGGTCGTTCGTCTTCGTGGACCAGTCGGCGACTTCAAACATGGCTCTCTCGATACCTCCCAGTGTGATGGGGCCAGTCAAACCGAATCTTGCACTCCCGGGTTTTGCAAAGTTGTGGTACGGCCCATCAAGTTGGACTGTGGCGGCACGACTATGGGTTCCGACGCTGATCTTTGCTGCATCGTCTGCCTGGATGTGGCGTTCGACGTTTCGATATCGTGGAGTTGGGCTGTGCAAGTCGTGTGGCTACGACCTACGTGGATCTGACGGTGCGTGTCCCGAGTGCGGCCAGAAAGCACCTCGGGAGGGTCAGACAGGAGCAGAAGATGGCCGAGCCCTGTAAGGCGTCCCGGTGGGAGCGAGAGGAGGAAAAATGGAGCTTCCTGGAAGGCCAGAAGGAATCCAGCGAACTGCAAGAGCGATTGCCACGCTCGACCTGATTCTGTCGCCCGACTGGGAATACCGATACTACAGCTATGATTCTCGATGGTCGGAAGACGAAGAAATGGCCAGCATGCGGAACGGCTCGGGTGACGAGTGGTTCGTTCTATTCCTGAAGAACAACTGGTGCGGCCTCAAGGGTCTGGGCCATGAGTCCACTGCAGCCCAAGTCGAGAACTTGGCGGACGATGTCAGGAAGATTCTGCCCGGGGAACTTAGCGAGTTCAATAACGAGCCCGCTTTCAGGTGGGATGGCACGAGCTTCTGTTATTGGTACGACCCAGCGAGTGGCAAGTGGACTGATGCCGTGGTCAAGGCAGGCTACTCGCCTGAGCTGACTACGGGAGCACGAGAACTGCTTCAGGTGTTAGGAGGTGACCCTGCAGCCTATCACAGTTTTGCTGAAGAGTATTTTGAGGTGAGCGTCCCCCGAAACATCATCGACGACGTTTATGCCCTCAAGCCGCTTACTTCCGAAATGGTGCATGCGTTGAGCGGAGACGTAGATATCCATGAAATGGCAGCCGAACTCGCCCAGATTGGATACCCTCGAGCCTAAACCTGAAAAACTGCCTCTCTCAGACTTCGGATGTCAGGCCATTCATCCCCTCCTGAGATCGGTCGCTGGGGTGCTTGGGGGAGGGGGTTCAGTTTGCACACGAGACGCATTGACCATTGCCACGATTCCCACCTGCACCGGCTCCGGTATACTCGTCCAGGCTGCCACCACATCGACCAAGTTGGGATCGAGACGCCCCAAGACCGACATGCACAACGACATGTCTGATTCTGGAATGCCGTAAGTTCGTGCCAGGGATGGGCTCAATTGGATAGAGCATCGGTCTACGGAACCGAAGGTTCCAGGTTCGAATCCTGGGCGGTGCATTCATGTCTTGAGATGTCCACAGGTGCCGGTTGCGACCTATCCAGTGCCACGCCCTTTGACTTGCGCCTGGTCTTGCATCTGTAAGAATTCCATTTCGAATGCCATGTAGTGTCAGCAGATACGCCCGCGGTGTACCCTGGTGAATTGGTCCATCGAAAGTTGTGCGAGGCAGGATGCGGATTCTTGTGCGGAAAGACATCTGATTTCTGGTGTGCATTGGATTCGGATCGTGGCTACGAACGCCTGTCCGGGTGGAAAAGAAAATCGGCGCGCACGTTTGCACTTGAAGACAGCTGTTGGCTCAAGCATTTCTAGGCCGCTCTCGTTAGCGAGACGAGTGGCAAATGTCGACGTCCTTTCAGAGCTGCAATGTAAATCGTAAATCGATCACCGGGCTGTCCAGCGATCAGCGTCCGCGGGGTGGCACATGGTGCTCCTCGCGGCCATGCAGTGCGAGGCTCAAGTCTTGGCCGTTGACTCGCTGGCCGCCGTACGAAGTAAACCTCATCAGGCGTCATTCCGTTGAGCGACGTGTGCGGTCGATTCCCGTTGTACCATTCAATAAACAATGCGATCTCACGGCGAAAGCTCGACCGCAGCTGTGGAATGACCATTCTGCGAGTGCATTCGTTCTTCAGCGTTCGAATCGCTCGCTCCACAACGGCGATGCTCCCATGCTTGCCGACGGCCCCGAAACGAACGTAGATGCCCTTGGCGTCGCACCACTCCGTGAACTCAGCGCAGTCGAAGATCGAGTCGCGATCGCAGATGATGTTCTTTCGTTCAGGCTGTTTGCAGCCCAGCCGCGCGTTTAGGCAGCGGCGTACTGAGCCAGCGAGACAACGTGGAGCATGGCCGACTCTACGTGTCTGGGCCAATTGGTATGAAGACGTATTGTCGATAGCCGTTCTTGCTCGTTCATGTCGTCTCCAGGATCATCAGGAAGCTATCATGATGGCTTGCTAGATAGGACGTTGAGAGCGGCATGTAAGGGCGCAAGCACGCTGGACCACGACGGGTATCCCAGTGTTGCGTTCCAGTTCAGGATGTCGACAGGTCCATGGCTGGGAAGTCCTTAATCCGCTTATCTGCTTTCGCCAAGTCGAAGGCTTCCGTGTCGAAACTGCCCCTGACCCATCGGAGGGTCTCTTCGTGTTCTTCGTGGGCCGGATTGTTGATGATCTCTAGCAGTTCCTCGTAGCCCCAGGGGCCGCCGCAATCTTCCGGGGGACAGGCGCGTTCTCCGTCTAGACAAGTCGGATACTGGGTGTCCGCCTGTGCAGGGAGGACCTGCTCGACATCGATGTCGTGTTCCCAGCCGTCTCCAAAATCATAGAGATACATACAGCGTGCACCCGCTCCGGGAAGGACGCTCGCGAGTGCTATGAGGCGCTCGTCCAAGTCGTCATCTGGAAAGTCCGGATCAGGAATTCCGTAGCGCTGTTCGTTGATCTCGAATAAGTGCAGGTGGCAGTTGTACCAGCCCATGCTGGCCTGCAGCATGAGATGCAGGTCAGGGAGTGTCGTGTCGCTCGGGACCTGGATTCGGCGCCAGATTGCAGGCTTGATTTCACGGAGCGTGATCTTCAACTGATGGACCGACTTGGGCTTACTTCGTCGTGGCATTGGCCATTCTCCTTGAGGGGGGCGGCTTGTGTGAACTCTAATTGTCCCGACGTGGAAAAGCGATTCAAGGACTGTTCTGGCACCTGAAATGCTCGGCGACACGGTGCGGGATCGATGGACAAGCCGGCATCCCGAGGTCAATATATTCCGAATGAGCGAACGCAGAAAGTCGAGTTGTGGAACGGATGAGGCAGTCAGCGTCTGCTCGCCAGATGGTACTCTCGTGAGCCTGAGTTTCTGGGATGTGTGGATGTCACTGGTTGCTGCGGATGAGTTCGATGGTGACCTGGAGGCGCTGGTCGGGCATTTCCAGCCATTGGTCTCCACCGGTTCATTCGCCGGGCTGGATGCAGAACGCAAGCTCGCACATGTGCGTGATCTTCAACAACGGCTTGCGGGCGCGGAGTTAGGCGTTGGCGATGTACTACTTGCGATTGATGAGAAGCTGACGAAGCGACAGGCGCGGGAACGTGCCCGCAAGAAGGTCCTGTGTCAGGGGGATCTGTGGCACGAGCGGTCGGCGCCGATGCAGAGGCCACCCAGCGTAGTGTATCGCCGGCATGCGATGCGCGGTTATTGGGACCGCTTTCCCGAGTCGCCCGCGGAACACGCTGTCCAGCTCGAGCAGCTCTATCAGGGGCGGAAGAAGGGAAAGAGCCGCAAATCGCTTAACATTCTAAAGCTGGATAGTTTCAGCGAGGAGAGTCAGGCGCATGTCGAATCAGGCAGGTTCTGCACCGGGCAGGCCAGGCTGAGAGCTTTCCTGAGTGTAGTACTCGAGCAAGCAGCGAACGACTCCTGTGGAAGCATCGGTCAGGCATACGAGCGTGCCATCCAACTCTACCTGGCGATTCCCCTAGAGAAAACCGGCATTGATAATGCAGTGTTCTTCGAGGATCTCTGCGAGCTCTTGGTCTGGGAAGACCTGGCCTATACGCACGACCAGCTCAACAACTACTTCAGCACGATCTCCGAGGCCCAGGCCGCCATCTGCATCGATCACCTTCGGAAGCAGCAGCGGGCGCTGCAATCTGATCATCTCAAATATCAGTCCGAAAGAGCGCTGACCTGGCTGGGTAAACTGTGCGGCCAGCGAGAGCGGTTCGAAGACTTCGTGCCGCTGGCCGAAGAGATGGGCACACGGGAGTGGGAGAGGATCACCGATCTCGCTGCTTGTGCGGTAAGGGCCGGCTACATTCCTTTGGCAGCCTCAGTCTTCGAGGCCGCCCTGACCCCCGGGTACCACCACGAGTACCTCCGTGGCAAGTACGAGCAACTGATTGCGGAACACGGCTCCGCAACTCGGCTGCGACTTGTGAAGCCAGAGGCCGCGCGCGCTTCGGATTGATTCAGCCCAGCGGCTTCCGCTCAATGCGGGCACGCAACTTTTGACGAATGCGATCAATTGCGACAGGGCCATCGACCCAACCATCTTGCTCACCGGACCGAATGCCATCGTCGACCAGGCGCGTGAAGTGCTGTTTCGCCTTGTCTTTCAGTTCTTGTGGAAGTTTCGCTTCTTCTTCCGGTGTGAGATCGTCGTAAATCCACTTTTCCAGCAGGCGGCGATGTTCGGCTTCTTCCAGCATCCGCAACGCGTCGCGAACGACTTCGCTGGCGGAGCGATACCGCCCGGAACTGACTTGTGAGCGGACAAAGTGCTCCATCGCGGGCGGCAGTGAGACATTCATGGTTTGTCGGTCAGCCATATCCTTATTATCGTATCGCGGCGACCGTGTGTCAATATTCGCCACAGATTTCGATCCACACTTCTCATGTGGTGGCTGTGAAATGGTCATATCACCGCCGACAAAGTGGCGCCATGTCGGTTTTTCTTATTCTGGAAGGCTCTTCGGCGGTCCGCGGTAGTTCTCACTCCATCCGTTCGCTCCTTGAGCCGGGCCTTCGGCCGTTTGCGTTTGGTCGCTCACTGCGCAGTGAGAACCACCGACTTCCCGATCACAGTAGCCAGTCAATCACGCACTGGCCCTTTGCGGCTGCCTGTGTCTACTCGGCGGTCTTATTCGAAACGGTTGACCCACGCCTCGAGATTGTCCGCACGGGCACCGCGTTGAACGGATAGGCGCAAGAAGCCGAGAATGACTGAGAACGAGAAGACGGTCAGTGTGAGTAGGGAATCGGCGTTTCTCGCACGGAGTGACCGACGTAGCATACACGGCCGCAGGCCTCTCAACGACGGAGCGAACGCATGTAAGAGAAATGCCGTGACCGGCCACCGAGCGCTTTCAATCAGCGCATATCGTTCACCGCGATGCCGCGGCGCATGATCTCGAGGCGAAGCCGAAGTCAGGCGGGTTGTACATTATTGGCCTGGATTGTTTTCTTGGAGATCAATCACGTGGCCGTTGTCGGCGACGTAGATGGGGGCGCCTTCGCGCTTCAGGCTTTCGATTTCACGGTCCACGGCTTCGCGGAGCCCCGTGCAGATTTCGTCGAGCTGCTCGTCCAGCTTTTGATTTTCGGCTTCATCTCGCTGCATCTCTAATCCTGTCAAATCGTGCGTGATCATCGATGAGCGGCGCTTCAGCCAAGCGACCCCGAGCAACGAGGATCAAACTGCTGCCTGAATTATCGCATATCACCCAGCGATCAGCCAGCGGTAAGTATGTCTGGAACAAGTTCTTGAGACCACGTCTATCGCCGTTCAATGTCAGCATCCGGAATGCTGTGACCTCCTCGCTGCACGCGAACTGATACTCGTTTCTTTGCGAGCTCCACGCTCGCGAGCCAGACGTATGCCAAGTGGATTACATAGCCCTCATTCTGAGCTTCGCTGAGGAAGCGACCATGGCCCTTGCCCGCAAGTGTCGTTTCAAATGAGAACGTCTTTCGGCGACGGCGCAGTTCGTGCATCCGACGAATCATGACACGGCCGGCCTTGATGGGTGAATCGGTGGCGAGCGCCTTCGCAGGTGCGTGGGCAGTCACCATGCGCTCTCGATCTGCGGCAGCACATCTCGTATTCGCAGTAGGACACGGCGTTTCGCACCGAATACAGCATTGTCCGTCATCCCGAGGTGCTCGCCCACCTTGGCTGCGGGCCAGCCCTGCTGGACGAATAGTTCAAAAGACTTGATCGTTCGGGCGTCTACTTCCTGGCTGATCAGTCTAATACACTCTTTTATGAGAGAGGCGCGCCATTCGGCTTCCCACGCATTCTCCATGTCGTCTGTGCCTGGTTGGGCACTTAGGAAATCAGTCTGATCAGGAGCGGCAGAGACTTGAAGCTCCTTCTTACGTTGTGCGCGGGCATACTTGGATATTTGATTTCGGGCGATGCCGAACAACCAATAACGCAATCGCCCCTTACTGCGATCGTATTGTCCGTTGAGAAATGCCGTATTGAACGCCATCAATGTCTGTTGGGCAGCATCTTCCGCGTCATGAGCTGAGAGGCCGTAACGTAGGGCGAAGCCGAGGATCGTCGGGCGGTAGCGGGCGACGATTTCGCGCCAGGCGGTCTCGTTGCCCGTTTCGGTCAGTTGCCTGAGTAGATCGGTACTGGTGGCTGTGGCCAGCTCGTCCGACACGCTGCCTCCTGTGTTGTGCACAAGAACGTCCAAGTCGAGGTGGGTCACTTGCAATCATCCACTCTAGCTCGAACCGTAGGCGCCTTCAACTGTTCGTACGGCATGCACTTTTGTGTGACGTCCAACCGGACTAGTCCACGCACCTGCGGTCGCTGGCGTGGTAGGATAAGTTCTTCGCACAACCATGTCTGATTGCCCTGGCCCAACTGAACACACGCGCTTCTATCGCCAGGAGATGTCCGCCACCGAAGTGCGGGCGTTCGAGGATCATCTGCGTGAGTGTGCCTTGTGCCAGGCACGTCACCGTGAACTGGCCGACGAACTGAGTCGACTCGAGGATGAGGTGCGCGATCTGGGCCCGACCGTCGGTGTGGCGCCTCCGGTTGCTCGCGTGCCGGATCACATCGGGTCGTATCGCGTGTTGCAGAAATTGGGCGAGGGCGGGATGGGTGTCGTGTACCTGGCCGAGCAACACGTGCCGTTGCGCCGTCGCGTTGCCGTCAAGGTCGTCAAGGCCGGTTTGGATACGCGTGAAGTACTGGCCCGCTTCGAGGCCGAGCGCGAGGCGCTGGCGCTCATGGATCACCCCAACGTGGCCCGTGTGCTGGATGCCGGAACTGCGACAGACGGCCAGCCATACTTCGTCATGGAGTATGTTCAGGGCATCCGTATCACGGAGTACTGCGACAACAATCGCCAGGACATCGCCGGGCGCTTGCAGTTGTTCGAGCAGGTGTGCAGCGCCGTTCAGCACGCCCACCAGAAAGGCATCATCCATCGCGACATCAAGCCGTCGAATATCCTCGTCGGTATGCAGGATGGCCAGCCGGTGGTCAAGGTCATCGACTTCGGTGTGGCCAAGGCCACGCGGCAGCGCCTGACCGACCTCACGCTGCTCACCGCCCATGGTCAGCTCATCGGTACGCCGGGCTACATGGCGCCGGAACAGGCCGGCACTGACGCCCTGGATATCGATACGCGGGCCGATGTCTATGCGCTCGGCGCCTTGCTGTATGAACTGCTTGTCGGAAAGCCACCATTTGATCACGACGAACTCAAGCGGGCCGGCATCGAAGAAATTTTGCGCATCATTCGCGAAAAAGATCCGCCGCGTCCGAGCACACGGTGGAGCACGATGGGCGAGATGTCCACCATCGCAGCCCGCAACCGCCGCATCGAGGCCAGCTCACTACTGCGCCAGTTGCGCGGCGACCTCGACTGGATCATTCTCAAGGCCATGGACAAGGACCGCACGCGGCGCTACGCCACCGTGGCCGAACTGAGCATGGACGTCGAGCGCTTCCTCAAGAACGAGCCGATCTCAGCCAGTCCACCGACGGTGCTGTATCGCATCCGCAAGTTCGTCCGCCGTAATCGTGGCTTCGTCACGGCGGCAGCTGTGGTGCTGGTTGTGCTGTGTGGTGGCATTGTCAGCAGCAGCCTGTTTGCCATCGGGCAGTCGCGGGCCAAGGTCGCGGCGTCTAACGCAGCGCGTGAAGCCAAGCATGCTGCCGATATGTTGGCTGACATGGTCCGCAGCGCCGGGCCGCGGATAGCCTTAGGCGAAGACACCACATTGCTGCGCGGTATCCTTGATCAGACCGCGCAGCGCCTGGATGACGGCGAATACGATGGCGGCTTGCTCACGGAAGCGACATTGCGGCAAGTCGTGGGATTGGCCTATCTGGACCTCAGTGAGTTCAAGGTAGCTCAACCGCACTTGATGCGGTGCTACGCAATCCGTCAGCAATTGCTCGACGACGGCCCGTTCTCGCGGCTGGCTGTGGCTGACGCTGCCTACGCTTTGGGCAGAGTGCAAAACAAGCTCGGACACCACAGGAAGGCAGAAGAACTCAATCGTCAAGCGCTCGCGATTCGTCTTGATCTGCTGGGCGCGGATAGTGCCGAGGTCGCGCACAGCAAGAACCAGGTCGGTGTCAATGTTCTGAGGCAGGGACGTGTCGACGAGGCCGAGGTGCTGTTTCGGGAGTCATTGGCCATACGGCAGGCATTGCCGGGTGATCATGACATCGAGATTGCTCAGAGCATCGACAACATTGCGTATACCCTTGGTTATCGTCGTAACCAGCTGGCTGAATCCGAGGCGCTCTATCGCGACGCGCTGCGCATCAAAGCACTGGCGACTGATGATGTCGGGCGCGAGCGAATGGCCGTGGGGCTGGACAACCTGTCTCAGATAATACTGAAGCAGGGCCGGATCGACGAGGCCGAACAACATGGCCGCGAAGCTCTGCAGCGCCGCCTGGAGTTGTTCGGCGAGGACCACAACGCCATCGGCGTCAGCCTGATCAATCTTGGCAAGATCGCGCAGGAGGACGAGCGTTTCGACGATGCAGCAGATCTGTACCGCCGCGGACTGGCGGTTCATCGCGCTCACATCGGTCCGACGCATTCACGCATTGCCCACGCGGCGTATCTGCTGGGCCAGGTGTACTACGCACAAGAGAAGTACGCCGCAGCCGAACCCTTGTATCTCGAGGCCCTGGCCTTCTTTCGTGGCAACATGAAAAAGAAGCTCATCGCGCGTGTGACTCAAGATCTCGTCGCACTATACGAAGTATGGGGTCATCCGCAGGAAGCAGACCGCTATCGCCAGCTGCTCAATCAAGACGCCATGACTGATACACCTTAGTCCGCAAGGGTGAGCTGAACATCACATTCGTGCGGATCTTCACACACTTCACATCTGTTCGGCAGATCGAGTCTATCCACAGGTAATAACCCTCCAGTTCATTGGCACAAGCCCGCATCAACTGGCTATGGTCAAGCGCTGCGCGGAGTGTGTCGAGCACCGATCGCACAACAGCCTCATATCCAGGAGCACGAATGATGTCTTTACCAAGAACGATCATGGCATGCAGTTGTCTGTTCATCACTGTGATGAGCGCCCAGGCCCAGACAGTGTGGTACGTCGACGACGACGGCCGAGGCGCCGAGGTACCGATGCCCGTGAACATGCGCAGTTGAAGGGCCCGTTGGCACGGGAGGCGGTCGCCTGGCCGACGGGGGCAGGGCCCGTTGCCAGCGGAGAGGCAAGTTGCTTCAGGGCATGGCTGTCGTCAAGTTTGGCTTCGGTGGTGCACGACAACCGTGCCCGCGAGCACAATCAGCGTGCCAAGAACCAGAAGGGCCAAGGGGCCGAGTGCGGGGATGGCCTCGACGAATTCGACGGCACCCATGTCGCAGGCCGACAGGCCCTGCGGTCGTGGGACACCGCGCTGATCGATTTCGAGTGGGCAGGCGCTGAGTGGGATGGCATCGACCGCCGGGCTGTCCGGGGCGGGTGTGTGGGTCAGCGTCGGGCCGCCATTGTTCCTCAGCGCGCCAATCTGCGGATCACCGGAAGTGCTGGTTGCGGCAGTGATGCACGTGCCGTCTTCAATGATGTTGTGGCCGCCATCGATCAGCGTTCCAGTGACCGCACAATCCGTGTCGGACGAGCTGTGGGCTACGATGCTGTGAGTGATCGTTGTCGTGGCGGAACCATCATCGCCAAGCCCGCCACCTCCGCCGTCGCCCGTGGCTGTGTTGTCGCTGATCGTGCAGTGGTCAATCGTTACCGTTCCGGCGATCCAGGAATAGATCCCGGCACCCTGTGTCGAGGTGTTTCCGCTGATCGTCGAGTTGATCAAGTCAACGGTACCGCTGTTGAGGATTCCGCCGCCGTCGGCGACCGCAGTGTTGTGACTGACGGTTGTGCGATTGACGATCAACGTGCCGACTTCGATGGAAATACCCCCGCCCCCTCCGACGCCGGCCGTAGCCGTATTGGCGTCAACGGTGCACTCGTTCAACGTCAGGCGACCGAACTGTCCGGATACACCGGCGCCAATGAACGCTGAACACCCCGTGACCACGCAACGCGTGAGGGTGGCATCGCCGCTGTTGAACAGGCCGCCACCTTTGTTGTCCGCAGCGCTGGTGATGGAGCAGGTGTTCAGCGACATCGAACCGAAGTTGTAGGCGGCGCCCCCTTTGTTGGCGGTATTGCCATTGAACGTGGTCCCAGAGACGATCATCATCGAGCCGACTGTATTATTCAGGCCGCCACCGTCGACCTCTGCGGTATTTCCGTTGACCAGGCCGCCGGTGTGGGTCATCAGTCCCCGGTTGTAGACGGCACCGCCATCGTTGTCTGCGGTGTTGAAGCTGAGTGTCGTGTCGGTCATTGTCAACGTACCGGTCGGACTGTTGTAGATGCCTCCGCCATCACCGACATCATTCACGCATCCTGCAGCGCAAGCCGCCGTGTTGTTGCTGATCGTGCAGGTGTCGATGAGGAGAATGCCGCTGTTGTGGATACCGCCACCGTTGATATCAGCGTTACCGATCCACAGCCCCGCGTCGACCGTGAGGTCATTCAGCGTGAGGTGACCGTTGCCGGCGATGTGCAGAATCCGCATCGGGGGGGTGCCTTCAGCATCACTACGTCTGACGCTGCTGCCGTGACCGTTGATGGTCAAGACACTGACCACGGAAGGCAGGCCATTGTTGCCGTCAGCGGCGTTGTCGAGTTCGGATAGGACAATGCTCGCAGCAGCAGGCAGTTCAATCGTGTCGGCGCCGCTTCCAGCTGAACAACCGCCTACAGCAACGTCGCTGTTCGCTGCGACGATGGCGTCACGCAGGGTGCAATCGGGTCCACCCAGGCCACCCGAATCGGACGTCACGTTGATCACGGATCCGGTGGCGGTGGTCACGACGATTGCCCATGTCAATGCAGTGCCGGCCAGTTTGGGAGGACGCATCTTTCGACCCTCGCAAGGAATCAACGGTATGCCGGTGCAGTCTACCACAATGGCATCGGTGGTGAGCAACGTTTACCGAGCCCTTGAGTCATCGCAGAAGACCGGGCACAATCGAGGAGTCAAGCCCTCGGTTACAGCGTACCGCGACCCCAGGAGAGACCATGAGTCTTATGTGCACCGTCGTACTCAGCGTTCTGTTATTCACTGCCGACGTCCGCGTGGGTCGTCCACCGGCCAAGCTGGCGACTGATGCCGTGACCAGCGATTGGCCTTCGTTTCTCGGCCCGACACTGAACGGGATCTCTCCAGAGACCAAGTTGAACAAGACCTGGCCCACGGGCGGCCCACCCGTTGTGTGGGAGATGGATTGTGGGGGCGGGGTACGCTGGGCCGGCGGTGGCTGGTGCCCTGGTCGTGCACTATCACCGCATCGCAAACGACGATGTCGTTGATTGTCGCGCGGCCGAAACGGGCAGGGTCGTCTGGCAATCGCGGGCGCCAAGTTCCTATCGCGACCGTTTCGACTTCAACAACGGCCCCCGCGCCAGCCCTGTCATCGATGGGAACCGCGTGTACGTCCACAGCGCCGAAGGCCATCTGCAGTGCCTGGATCTGGGTACCGGACGTGTGCAGTGGAAGCACAACACCAATCAGGATTACAACATCACGGCGACGTTCTTTGGCGTGGGTGCGACGCCGCTGGTCCGCGGTGATGCACTCATCGTACCCGTAGGGGCCCCCGGCCCGGGGGTCGTGGCCTACGATAAGTTTACGGGAGAGATCAAGTGGTCGGTGCAGGATGAGTGGGCTGCGAGTTATGCTTCGCCGGTTAGCGCGAAAATCGGGGACAGGGAGTGGTTGTTCGTATTCGCGGGAGGTGACAGTCGACCGCCAACCGGCGGCTTGTTGGCCATAGATCCGACCGCGGGGCGTATCGCCGACCGTTTTCCGTGGCGCGCCAAACGCTACGAATCGGTCAACGCTGCAACGCCGCTGGTCATCTGCAATACGGTGTTCATTACTGCGGCCTATGGTACGGGCGGCGCCCTGCTCGAAGTCAAGGCCGATGGATCGCTGGAACCGAAGTGGACGACGCAAGCGCTCAAGGCCCACTGGGCGACGCCCGTCGCGCGCGGCGGATTTCTGTATGGCTTCGACGGTGACGGTCAGGGGGACACGCAGTTGACGTGCGTGGACCTGGCCACCGGCGAATCCCGTTGGCGCGAAGATCTCGAGTGGACGACCACCCTCGAACGCGACGGCGAGAAAAAGGAGTTGACGTTCAACCTCGGACGCGGCTCCCTGCTGTATGCAGATGGGGCCTATCTGGCACTCGGGGAAATGGGAGATCTGGCGTGGTTGGAGCTGTCACCTGCGGGCTGCAAGACGATCAGCCATGCGCGACTGTTTGCCGCCCGCGAAACCTACACGCTACCGGTGTTGAGCCGTGGGTTGTTGTATGTGTGTCAGAACATGAAGGATCGCATCAGCGGCCGCGGGACACGGCTACTGTGCTACGACTTGCGGGGGGAATAGCCAGCACAACAGGTGGTCAGAAGTCATTACCGCTCCTTTACTACCGCCCCACGCGCTGGCTCGTACCTTCGACCCGATAGGGGTCTTCGCCGCCTTCGCGAGGCTGGCTGGACCAGCTGAAGCTCTTTTCTCGCGCGCTGCTGAAGCGCATTTTCCCGCTGCCAGCCGAGCGTGCACCGGTGAGGCTGTTGACGGTCTGGCTGGCGAGGTACCACGTTTGCGAGTCCGCATCGAATGTTGCGGTGCCGGTGGTGTATCCGCCGTCGGAGTCGAATCGCCAGGTACGGTACACGCCGGCGGCACTATCCCACGTCCAGTAGCCCGTCGCCGTGCTGCGACCGAGAGTCCCGAGGTCGTAAGCCGTGTCTTCGACCAGGTAACGGCCGTTGAGATCCCACCGCACCTTTGCGGTGGCAGAGCACTCGACCGGTTGGACGGCGTCTTCCATGTACGCGGTACTGGTTGATTTCCACTTGCCGGTCAACATGTCGAGGCGTCGGAGGCCGTCCACCGACTCGGCAGGCACATGTGGTTGGGCACAACCGCTCATTGCGGCAAGCATGAGAGTCAAACCTGAGTAAACCGAACGTGTGTTGAGCATGGCTAGTACCTTCGAGATCGAGGGATCAAGTTGGGGGCCGAGTCGCCGGTTGTTCCTCACCTGCGGCATCCGGCTGATCGTGACGCAGGCCGAACCAGGCGCTCAGTGTTCGGCGGCGTACGCAAATGATGATCCAGAAGACCACTGGCGCCAACCAGGATGACGGTAACGACTCGGCCAGGATATGGTGGGCGAGCTCAACAAGCCAATGGACCCACTCCGGTAGCACGAAAAGGCAGTGGCGGTCTGTTCCATCGAACATCAGCACCAGAAACATCGCCAGGCGCACAGCGATGAAAGCGTGAACGAGCACCAGCCCGTAGAGTGCGGCCACCACCCGGCGCCACCACCTCAGCGGCGTAGCCAGGATCCATGCCAGCGTCATGGCGGTGGGGACGTACCCGAGGTACCAACTGTTCGTTTGTTCGGCCCGCGGCGACTCCAGGTGTGGAGGCGGCTTGAGCGTATTGATGACACAGACGAACAGGTCCAAACGCTGTTGATTTGCGTAATCCGAGATGATCATCGCCTGCCCCGTAGACCCCAGCAGCCCGCGGCACACAACACCGTCGGGCCGGGTGACGCCGGCGTCCCAGGTGAACATCGCGAAAGTCGCGTTGCATGCCCTGGCCAGCCCGGCTGAATACGCTCCGCCCATTCCGGGCCAGGGCCACAGCAGGACGATATTGAGGACGATCAGCAGCGCGAAGAAGCGCGCGGGTCGCAGGCGGGGAGCGGGGGAGGGGGCGCGGGACGGCACCCGCCGACGAGATGGGCCCGGTGGGGTAGCCGATGTACGCTGTCTCGGCCTCCTACTCATGCAATATGCTGACATTCATGGGGTTATGACGATCTTCGCGGCTCTTATAAGAGTTTCCTGATAGTGTTTCTAATCATCTGCCGCGTGCCGTATCGTGATTTCAGCACCGCAGAACGGTGTTAAAGGAATGCCATGCTGAGCCGCATTACACAATCCTTTCCGGTGGGTTTCACTGTCGCCGCATTCGCGATGACCCATGGTATCGCGGCGGCATCGACCGTCGAACCCACCTTCTTCGACTCCCGTCCGGCTGTGCAGTGCAGCGCGGACACCCAGATCTGCATCGACGCCCCGGCCGCGGTACAGTGCCTCGCCGCGGCCGGGACCGTCGTTGCATTTTCAGGGGCGGATTCCTCCGTGTCGAGTCGCGTACAACAATTGACCGTCGATTCCACGCGGTGGATCGACGTGATCAGGACTGAAGAGGGCGAAACCCCTGATGAAAGCATCGATTCAGCGGTGCAGGAGTTTCGATTAGCGGTCGTGTACCGCATGCAATGATTCTTGCGAGGTGGGGAAGAGCTGTGCGGCTCCGGTGCCTTCCGGCACCGGAGTCACCAGCACCAGCCGCCTGGAGGCGTAGGAATCATTTTGGCCTTGGGGACGGGAAGAACGCAACAACTTGCCGGAGCTGTTGCAACTGCCGGCAGGGGAAAAGCTTACGAAATATCCGGCGGGTCGTGACAGGGCCTGGAACCCCGATCGGGGAGCAGGGTCGATCCGTGATGACTCTTCCGCTTCGCAAGCAGCGGGTATAATGGCTACTGTGGCCTCGGAAGCCATTATCCCGCTGTTTGTTTGTTTGCCGGAGAGGGAAGAGCGGGCCGACTCATGCCTTCGGGATTCCAACCTGGAGGGAAGGTCGCCATGCACGTCATAGGGTTTATTCTCATTACCTGGTTCGGTTGCGATGATCTGCGTACACCGCAGGCTTGTTGCACGGAACGTGCTGCGCGCCATGAAGAACACTGTGTCGGATCAACACAAGCCATGGACTGCTCGACGCAGTCCGAGATCGTACTCTCAGTCTGCATGGACATACCTGGTGATACCATGCTCGCCGGCTCCTCGACCTGCGTGGCCTTCTGTCAGCAGATCGGCGATGCGCTGTACGCCGGTTGCCGCGCCGAGGGAGGCTCCGGCTACGAGTGCGGGCAACTCTCGCAATCGTTCATGGCCACATGCTTCGTAGAGGATTGCGGCCTCGAACCACCGGGACCGACCTGCGACGAGGTGTGCCAGAACATCTCGATCTCCGCGTTCGGCGAGTGCATGCTGACCGGTGGCGACTATCAAGTCTGCGGCGAGGTCGCCGATGTTTCATACCTGGGATGTCTGTCCGGTAATTGCAATGTCGATGCTCCTGAAATGGCGTGCGACTTCTCGTGCTTTCGCCTGGCTCAGGATTTTTTCTACGCATGTCGCGAGATCAGCGGCAACGACCTCGCGTGCATCGAGTCTGCCGAGACGATTCGCGAGATCTGTGTAGAACAGACCTGCGTGGTCGGGGATGACTGCACCGAAGATTGTCCGTTCATCGTAGCTGACGATGAGGTGGGCGACGCCGTGCCGCGTCTGACGAACGCCTCCGCGCAGGACCGCTTCGATCCCGAACGCCCACTCATCGACCTGATATCCAGCACCCTGGGCAAATGGCAGCCGCATGAACCTCAGAAGGATTTGTATACCGGTGAGTATCGGTTCGATGGGCGTTTCTTCAAGCTCGAACTGGAGCTCGCTGGCCTGGTCAATCCGCCCGGTTCGCTGCGCAAGGACGAGTATTGGCCGCAGCAGTTCGGCCCCAACCCGGTCTACGGGTTCGTGGAGATCGATATTGATGCGAATGTCATGACCGGCGGCGATGTTGATGAGCCGGAATTACGCTATCTTGGCAACGCCGTCCGCTTCGGCGGGCGTGTGCCCAATCAATCGTTCAGCAACCGTCTGGCACTTGATGGTTCGGCGTTCGATGGAGACCTGTCGACACCGCCGTTCGTCGAACGCCATGGCGAGGATTTCCACCTGTCGCTTCTGGGGCCGGACCGGACTGATTCTCACACCCCTCTGGTTGGTGATATCGATGGCAAGTTCGAGGAGGGCGAGACGTGGCTCCTGCATGGCTCGTTTCTGCACCGCGCTCATGCGTACGAGCATCTTGATCTGCTCTATTCAACCTATGATCCTGACAGCGACCTGCTGTGGCACCATGACATCCAGACGGACACGACACACATCACCCTCGTTTTTCCGTTGACGAACTTCGCCGCGGGCCTCATGCGTGGGGAACCACCCGAGCCCAACGACCAGGCCGGGTTCAATCATGCCTCGATCGACGAGGCGATCCACGAGTTACGGTTCTGGGCCGAGTACTGGGCGACCGCCGATGATTCGCCGCTGGAAGATCTGATCATCGGCTGGAATTCAGTGACCCAGGACCCGCTGCAGCTGCTCGATCCGACCAACTGGACCTATACGGTCCTGCTCGGGACGTACAATGAATCGTTCGCCGAGGAGGGCATCGCGGTGTGGACGGATATCTATCCCGATGTCGTACCTGGAGATATCGTCGGAACCGGCATACGCACGGGCTATGACGGAGAGCTGATCAGCGAATTCGTCCAAGCTCATGATGGTGATGACGGGGTCGTCGACGAGCGGGTGGTTCTGGCCAATTTCGCGACAAATTTCAGCCTCTACGACGTCAATCACGACGGCGTGGTGGACGGTCAGGACATCATCTTTACCAATGGGGACGCCAATCAAGATGGTGCCGTTGACCTTGCGGATTTCGCTCTCTTCCAACGGTGCTTCGAAAAGGATGCTCGATTCCCGCCCTGTGCTTCGTTAGACTTAAGTGGTAACACGGTAGTCGAAATCGAGGATTTCCCGCAGTTCTTCCAGCGGTTCGAGGGTCCCGCTCGCTGATCCTTCGCCGCTGCGGGAAGGAAGCATGCAATTACGAACAGAGGCCAACCTGTGCAGTCCCTGCCACGATCGGCGCTTGCGCCGACGACGTGGCTTCTCGCTCATTGAGTTGCTGGTCGTTCTGGCCATCCTCGGCATCCTCATGTCCATCCTGCTCCCAGCTCTCGGCGCTGCCCGTCAGAATGCCAAGACCCTGGTGTGTTCCGCCAACATGCGTAGCATCGCCATGGACTTTGCCATGTTCGCCGAAGGCAACAACGGCGAAACGCGCGGCGACAGTGAAGTGCTGGGGCCGCGCCGGTTCTGGATCAATGACTTCCAGGAGAGCCTCTATCGCGTTGATGAATTCTGGGACGTCGAGGACGCAGGTTTTGCAGAAATCAAGCAGGGCGACAACGTCATGCTGTGTCCGTCGAGTACCGAGGGTAACGTCACCAGGTTCCGGGACCTTCCGTGCACTCAAGATGCGCTCAGGCCCGGGAGCGCGATCTCGCTCGGGTTCAACAAACGGCTGCACGAGGCAGAGACCGAATTCAACGGTGTACCGATTCTCTCTGGGGACGACAAAGTCTCCATTTCCTCTCGCGTCATGAACAATCCCTACGTGCCGCTGGTCCTGGATGTCAACGGCCCGCGGGCAATGGGCCTGGATCAGGAGGATGGTACACTTGCACCCGGTGTGCTGCCCTTGTATGTCACCCCGCCAGCCGCCAGCACGGGTGCATATGCTAACGGTGATCACTGGTTCCCCTCCGACCGCCATCAGGGTCGGACCAATGTCGCCTTCATCGGCGGCCACGTCCTGAGCAGTGTCCGTCCCGGTGAAGAAAACTGGGACTGGCGTTACCAAGTTTCTGCCGATTGATCATTCATGGCTCTCAGCGTCCGCAGGAAGCTGAATGCACTGCAGGTGGCGTTTGCCGCATTTGCCGTCGTGGCAACTGCTGCGACCATTTACGGCGTCCAGTGGCAGATGCGCTCCGCGGTCCAGACTTTCGAGCAGTCGATGGTCAGTTCGCTCGAAGTCGACCGCCTGCAGTTCGCCCTCGACAAGCAGGTCGTGTACCTGCGGGCACTGGCGGGTGGCGACAACACCGCGTTTCGGGCGTTTCGCAACGCCCGTGAGGCGTTCTTCGCGCGGCTGCGTTCCGTCACGCGCTATCGGGCCAACTTCGATCTGGTCGCCGATACTGCCGCTCTGACTGCGCTGGCAGACGAACTCGAGAGCCAACTCGATCAATGCATCAGCCACGTGCGTGCGGGCGATCTCCGCCGCGCGCAGGCGTTGCTGCCGGGCATCGAAGACGATCTGGTGCCCCGACTCGATGACATGCTCGGTCAGGCCGGCAACCGTCTCGCGGACTTGAGCAAGAGGTCGACACGTGATCTGGGTGCGGCGTCGAGCAACATTTACGTCATGACCATCATGGTCGGAGCATTGGCGGCCTGCCTGGTCATCGTTGGAGCCATGTTCATCCGGTTGTGGTTGCTGATGCCCATCGCCGACCTGCAGACTGCAGCCGCACGGTTCAGTGCCGGTGACTTCGACCACCGGGTCAAGCCACGCAGCGGCGATGAGCTGGGCCGCCTGGCCCTGGCTCTCAACGATATGGCCCAGCGGGTATCAGATGCACAGCTCGATCTCGCCGCCACGGCCGGAAAATACCGCAGTCTGTTCCGCAATCTTCGCGATGCCGTGGTCATTTGTGATGTCGCCGGTTGCATTCAGGAATACCACGACAGCGACTCGCGGCTGCTCGGCGTCGAGGGCACCAGTCACATCGGTCGACACATCCTGGATGTATGGCCCGAGTGGGCGACGGTCACGCCGGACTGGTCGTTGACGTTGCGGCAAGCAGCTGAAGGACGCACATTGCGCCGCATGTCAGTGGAGCTGGCTGCTTCCGACCCCGAGGCCGGGCGAATTTTCGCCGATTTCGTGGTCTATCGCGTCGATGTGGGAGAGACTCCGTGCGCCGCAGTGGTCATGCGCGACGTGACTGACCGTCAGCGCCTGCAGCGCCGATTGCGTGGGGCCGAGACGATGGAGGCGGTCGGGACGCTCGCTGGTGGGTTGGCGCACGACTTCAACAATTTGCTTGCCGCGGTGAACGGCACGCTGTCGCTGTTGGCCAAAGAAATTGATGACGACAGTCATGCTGACCGCATTCGTTCGGCGTTGCGCGCGTGCTCGCAGGCTGCAGGGTTGTCACGGCGCCTGCTCAATTTCGCCACCAGCGCCCACGGTGATCCACAGGTCTTCCGTTTGAGCGAGATGGTCGAACTGGTTATCGATTCGCTCGATCCGTCGTTCGTCGAAGGCATCGAGTTGATCTGTCGGCTCGATGACGAGACGCCCGTGCGTATGGATCGCGACCAGTTCACCCAGGTCATTCTCAACCTGCTGCGCAACGCACGCGACGCCATGACGGATGGCGGTACGTTGACCATCTGGACCGAGTCCGTGGTGGCCCAGGATGCTGATGAAGGGACCGAGGAACAACCCTACACCGTACTGGCCGTACAGGATACCGGCGTTGGGATGACGCGTGAGGTTCAGCGGCGAATGTTCGAGCCGCTGTTCTCGACCAAGCCGCGCACTGCGAGGTGCGGGCGCGGACTCGGGATGTCGATCGTTTACTCCGCCGTGAAGAATGCCGGCGGCTTCATTCAGGTGCACAGCGTCCCGGGTGAGGGTACGACGTTTCGTGTTCATTTGCCGCCGGGAACGGCTCAGCCGGGTCTCGTGGAACCGCCGTCGAGAGTCGTCAGCGGGGCAGTCCAAGGTGCGATCCTCGTAGTCGACGAGGAATCCTCTGCAGGCCAGGCCCAGGCCGCGGCTCTGGCCGGGCATGGGCGCGAGGCGATGTGCATGGGCGTTGACGAAGCGCTGGCCCGCAACGAAGAAGGTCGTTTGCCGCAGGTGGCTCTTGCCGTGCTCGACATGCACGCTGGTGCAGGCCGCGGGGTCAGGCTTGCCGAACGGTTGGTCGTGGCCAACCCTGAGCTGCGCATCATCTTCACCACCGGATCGACCGAACTCCCGATACCACCAGGATTGGCTCGGCATGTGTGGGGGCGCTACTTGAAACCTGTCGGCCTCGAGGATCTCAGCGCTGCCGCGCAGGCAGCGCTGTCTGCCGGCTATCCCGGATCGTCGGGCTCGCGCTCACAGAGCATGTAGCCCTTGCCGTGAACCGTTTGAATGATTCGGGGATAGAGCCCGCCTTCGATTTTGTTCCGCAAGTAGTTGACGTAGACATTGAGGACGTTGCTGTCGTCCTCGGCCTCGTCGCCCCACACCTGTTCGAGAATGCGCTCACGACTCAGGACCTCATCGGCGTGTCGCATGAAGAAACCGAGCAGCTCGATTTCGCGCGGTGACAGGGTCGCCTCGAGCGTGCCGCGCCGAACGGTGCGCGTGATCAATTCCAGTTCGACATCAGCATAGCGCAACACATTTCGACTGGTTGCTTGCGCACGTTTGATGATCGCTTGCAGGCGGGCGTCGAGCTCTTCGACAGCGAAGGGCTTGCACAGGTAGTCGTCGGCTCCGTGTTGAAAGCCCTCGACACGCTCGTAGACGGTCACTCGAGCGGTGAGCATGAGGATCGGTACATCTCGTCCATCAGCTCGCAACTCACTGGCCAGTTCCAGACCGCTGCCGTCAGGAAGCGACAGATCGAGGACCAGCGCATCGTAGCTGTGGGTCTTGAGAAGCTGTCGCCCGCATGCGATGTCGGGGGCATGTTGCACATCGAAGCTACCGGCGAGGCCGTCCTGTATCACCCTGGCCACGTCGGGTTCGTCTTCAACGATCAGTAGCTTGAGCTTGTCGGGGCACACAATCCGCTATCATACCGGCGAGATCGTGCTAACGCACGGCAACGGTCGAATCGAGGGCGCGCGGCCGGGGCGCGGTCGTGGTCTGAGGCCTGCGTCGGGGACGACGTTCCTCCGGCGACAACATCCGAGGGCCGATCTCACCGCGGACGAAACTGGCGCTGGTGGCGTCGGTGTGTCCCCCGTGCCAGCCGAGGCGCGACCAGCGCGGGGACCAGCCGATGTTGACAATCTTGCCATGCGCTCCCGAGCTCGGGTGCAGGCCAACCTGGCCTGCAGACTTGACCCCCGTCTTGCGATCGATCGTGCCGACAAGCTCGACCGTTTCGAGAACGGCGTCGCGCGGTGAATAGTACACGTACACACGGCCCTTGACGTGGCTCAAGGCGCGGCGCATGTCATAGGTATTGCTCAGTGAAGACCCGAGTAGCACGAGGTTGTCGACAGCGGACTCGGCGTCGAGATTCTCGCACGCCCACACTGCGACGCCTGTTCCGGCAGACAGCGCGACAATGTGCACCTTCGCGTCAGGATGCTTCTTCTTGTAGCGTTTGATCTTGTCGGCGAGTCCCTGGGCCGCGGCCTTGGCGCCGAGAATATTGACCTGGTCGATCAGCGGGTTGAACGACGTGGTCCACAGGACCTGTTCGACGTCACCCTGGTAACCAGCGGCCTGCAGGCCGCGCGGGACGTCAGACGCACCGAACCCGAGGTTGCCTGCACCGTCGAGGTAATAGGTCTTCCCGAATCGTTCGTTGGCGCGCGATCCGCCCTGACAACCGCTCAAGGTGGCCAGTATTAACAATGCGATGGAGTACTTCATGATACGTGCCTCGTCAATCTATTCTGGCGGATCATACGGGGGCAGTCCAATCCTTGCAAATTCATCGTCCAGGCTGCAGGGTCCTCATTTGCAAAAGCCGCCGGGGCCGGTCAAAATCCGCGCCGTTTAAGTGATAGGCGACCCATTACTCCAGGGAGACCGGCAATGAATTCGGCACAGTTGACGTTCCTCGGCCATGCGTCCTTCAAATTGACCCTGGCGGATGGTCGTGTCATTCTCATTGATCCGTGGTTGCAGGACAATCCTGCCTGCCCGGCGGCCGAGAAGACGCAGTCGCGGTGCGACATCATCGCATTGACCCACGCTCATGCCGATCACTGTGCGGATGTTCCTGCGCTCGTCAAGCAGCACAAGCCGCATGTCGTCGCGATCTACGAGCTGGCGAACTTGCTGGCAACCCGCGCTCCCGAAGCCGAGTACGTGGGTATGAGCATTGGGGGGACGGTCGACGTGCAGGGCGTGCAGTTCAGCATGACGCGGGCGTTCCACTCCTCAGGATACCAGGAAGGCGACGATATTCTGTATGCCGGGATGCCGGCCGGTTTCGTCGTCACCGCTCCGGGCCTGGCCAAGGTGTACCACGCCGGGGATACCGACGTGTTCTCAGATATGCAGTTCATTCAGCAGCTGCATTCGCCCGAGATCGTTCTGCTGCCGATCGGGGATCATTTCACGATGGGGCCGCGCGCTGCGGCCATCGCAGCGCGGTTCTTTACGCCGCAGGCAATCGTGCCCATTCACCACGGCACCTTCCCTCTGTTGACCGGTACACCAGAGGCACTGAGAGCCGAGTTGGGAGCGCCGCTGGCCGATCGGGTCATGGTCCTGGCTCCCGGGCAGTCCGCGATGTGGACCGCCACCGGCCTGGGGCCTGATTGAACCTCTATTGTTCGCGTCCTCCGTGTGCTTTGCCGGCACGGCGGACTTCGCGGTAAATGGGTCCGCTGATCAAATGAATGGAGCCGTTCAGGTGATCATTGCGCCCATGATCTGGCGCCCGGTCGCCAGGTCGGCCGAGGGCTGAGCGCTGTCCGCGCGCCGCAGGATGTGCGGGCCGTGGTAGCCCGCCTGCGCCAGGTGCCCGAGATATGCGGCGACATCGAGTTGGCCACGCCCCAGGCAGGTTTCCTGGCCGGCGTGTGCCGCGTTGCCGAGCATCCCGTCACGGATGTGGGACAATCCGATATGGTTGGCGAGCGGTTCGATGGGAGCCAGTGGATCTTGTCCGGACATGAGCAGTTCACCGGGATCGTAACACACTTTGATACGGTCGCAGTTCACCGTGTCGATGAGCGTGGCGAGGCCGGCGGGGTTGCCTCCGGAAGTTGTCAGAGCGACGTTGCACCCAATCAGGTCGGCGTGCTCGGCCACGCTCGAGAGCGCTTCCCGCACGCGGTCGAACCACTCGCCGTCTTGCGGTCCGATCAGTCCGACCGCAGTCGTGACCGTAGCGACATTCAAATCGCGGGCCAGGTCGAGAATGGATCGGAGTTGGTCGAGGTTGCGCTCGAGCCCGATGACGTCATGATGAACCGTGCCGCCGAGCGTGCCGCCAAGAGCTGAAATACTCAACCCCCGTTGATTCGCATAGCGCATGACATGACGACGGCCGGAGGATGACAAGTTCTCCGGGGCCACATCCCCGGTGATGGCGCCGAGTTCTATCGTGCCGAAGCCCATACGGGCAGCCAGATCCATCCCCTTGCGTGCACCGACACGCAGGTCGTCCGAACGGAGTCCGAGTTTGGGATGAGCGCCGGTCACAGCGGCATTGTACCGAGAGATGGGGCGGATCCAACCTCATGGCGAAATGAACAAGGTGTCCGCCGGCTCGGACCGACGGACACCCCGGTATGCTGATCTATTGTGGGGCCGCGTTGCCCGCGCTGGCGGGGTGCTCGCTCGTGTTGGAGGTGTTCGAATGCGCCATTTGCACGAGGCTGGCGATCAACACGGGTCCGCCAAGAGCGAACGGAACGAACAGCCCTGGATAATCGCCGAGGAATGCGGCCAGCGTGCTGTGCAGCCGTGGAATGGCCATGCTCAGCACCGGATTCATACCACAGACCAACAGCAGGCTGCCGGCGAGCGACGTGACGACGATGATCGTTTCACGATAGAGGACACAAGCCATCGCCGCGCCAGATACGAAACCGAAAATGGCTACGGCGTATTCCGCGATGGGGGGGAGGACGAGTGTCTCGAATAACGACAAGTAACCGCTCAGTAGAAAGGTGCCCGACATGCCGCCCAGCAGCCCGACCGAGATGCGCATACTCAACGCGCTGAGGCCGGCTGCACAAAGACCCGCGACGCAACCGATGATCCAGCGGACAGAAGGATCGGTGACCAGCGTGGTTGCGCAGATCATTCCGACCAGGAAAAACGTCATCGGGATCGTCGCCCGGCAGAACTGCCAACCCATGAACATCAGGCCGAGCCCGAGTATGATCATCGGCAGGCCTACCGTAGCATTTGCATCACTGAGCTGGGTCATCCACTGATTGATGTAGTCGCGCACCGCGAACCTCACATTCTGCGCGGGCGCGGTGCCTCCCCCGTGGATGCACCGGCCGCTGGCTTACTCTTCGGTACGCCGGCACCCTCCAGTGACTTTTCTGGCTGTGTAAAACGATATTGGACCAAGTTGCTCAGCAGGAAACTGCAAATAATGAATGCCATCGTCATTTGGGGATGATTGGCCAGGCGGGCCTCCCAGCCCTGCCCGACGACCGCCTCGGCGAGGGCCGCGAGGCTGGCCCCCAGTAACATCGTCCCTGCGGTCGCGCAGCAGACGATCAGGGCTCCGCGGGTGAACCACAGGCCCCAACAGAACCCCAGCACGGCGCAGACCATTGCCACGACCGAGGCCTTGTTGGTGAGCGACGGGTTACGCGCCTTCATGTCGTTATAGAACCCCTGCAGATAGGTGATGGGGTTCCGGCCGGCTCGCCGGGCCACACCATCGGCAGGCACCTCAAATGTTACGGAATCGACTGCCGCCGTCGCCTGGGGATCATAGTGAACGAACTCGGGCCAGTAGGTGTCGTGGCCGTAGGCGAACAAGCCAAGAGCGCTGGTCAGAGTCGCGACCCCCAGTCCCACCCACATCTTGTGAGCAAAGAACCCGACGCTGGCCAACGCGGCGAACCCGAGCAGGCCACCAGCGATGTGCGGGACGCCGAATTGAGTCGCGAGCTTGGCACCGAGCACCAGGCCCGTACCCCCGAGGACGAGGCTGATCGAGCCCCGGGCGATCAGTGCGCCGAACACGCCGACAACGAGACCGGCGGCCAGCAGGCCGAGCCCGAGCCACAGCACCTTGGGCAACGCCTGCTCCGGAACCGATTGTTCCACCGTGTCGCGGACGTTGTGTGCGAAATTGATGAACTTTAGATTGAGAGAGGAGATCTCCATGGGTTGGCGCTCCGCGGTGCCGTCACTGTGACGGAATGATGATGAACCGATCCGGGTACACTGATATATCGATGGTGCCATGCTGGGCATCGATACGGCCGTATTGTTGGTAGTTGTTGTGCAGTATTCGCATCTTCTGGGCGGCAGAGTTCTCTTCGATTTCGTCTCCGGGCGCCGAGCCCCACAGGATCTTGGTTCCCAGCGTAGTCAGGATCTCGACGTGGGCCATGCGCGGGTTGTTACGCCCGTCGATGTTCTCGACCTTGATGGCTTCCACCTGTTCACGAAAAGGTTGATTCTCGAACATGCGGCTCAGCTCGAGCCCTGCGCTCAAGTCTGCCGCACGCCAGGGTTCTCCCGCTTCAGGGGGGGCAGCGCGGACACCTGTTACCACAGGTAGGTCGCCGCTCGACTGATAGGTCCCAGGGAGTCTCACCGCGAATTCGTCTACAAGGTAGTAATATTTCTCACGATGGACCATGGCGGTCGGTTGGCGGTAGACACAATCGACGTAGATGCGGCCCGGAGTGGATTTTCCGACCGCATTGATTCTGCGGACCCAGGGGCAGGCGGCCAGGCGTTCGCCGATCCGCTGGCACAAGCTGTGCTCGGCCCACGACACGTCGTGTAGATCGACGAGCTCGGCGCGGATGAACTCCTCCAGATCTCCCGGGACGCCGATCAGGTCGAACTCGACGTAGTCTGGGTACTCTCGACGGGTTTCGAGAAGACGTTCGCCGTGGTGCAAGGCCCAGACGGCCCCGCCACCGGCGGCGGCGATTCCTGCAGCAACAGCCAGCGTCGTCAGGCAGGGCGTGCACGCCTGCCAGGTGGCCGCCAGAATAGCTGGTATTCTGGATTCCGTTTTCTTCTTCTTGGGTTTCGGCATGGACTCTGTTGGCACAGCTGGGGTTACGCTGTGCGCGGGAGTCGCGCCGACACACTATCGACGGGCCGCGTGGCGAATCACTGTTCGCGTTGTGCGGTCAACTCCAGGATCCGTTGGCACAGCTGGTCAAAACTTATATCGACGCGGGAGGCTGCTTTTGGCAACAGAGAGTGGCTGGTGAACCCCGGGATCGTGTTGACCTCGAGGGCGTAGGGACGGAAGTCATTGCGGTCAACGAGCCAGTCGACCCGTGAGAAGTCTCGGCATCCCAGGATTTTGTGTGCCTGGAGGCTGAGCATCTGGAGACGCTGCAGGACCTCTGCGGGCAGGTCGAATTCGAAAAGATACTCGGTTGTATCGTCAGTGTACTTGGCGCTGTAGTCGTAGAATTCGCGTTCCGTACGGATTTCACACACCGGCAGCGCACAGTCGCCGAGAATACCCACGGTGAGCTCGCGGCCGTCGATAAAGCGTTCGATCAACGCCTGACCATAGCGCGTGGCGACGATCGTTGCGGTGTCCTGCAGCGCCGCACGATCCTTTACGAGGTACGTGTCGACGCTGCTGCCTTGATCGACAGGCTTGACCACGGCCGGCAATGGCCACGATTCGGTGACCTGTAAAGCATCGTCCGGCGTGACCACGTGGTAAGTGGGGGTGGGAATGCCGGCCTCGGCAAAACGGACCTTGGACTCGACTTTGTTCATGGCCAGGGAACTGGACGCGCTGTTCGATCCGGTAAAGCGGATCCCACGGTCTTCGAGGATGCGCTGAAGCTGGCCATCCTCGCCGAACGTGCCATGCAGTGCGATGAACACGATGTCGGCACGGCGATCCAGAGCCTTCAGGTTGTCTGCGGCGATGTCTGCGACACTGACCTCATGGCCGAGACGTCCGAGTGCGTCCGCAATGGCCCGGCCGCTCTGCAGACTGACCTCGCGTTCTGCGCTGGGGCCGCCGGACAATACGGTGATGTCGAGTGTGCGCAGCTCAGCGGCTGCTGCAATATCGAGGCCGGGTGAGGAGGTGGTCGTGGTCATGCTATGCTCCTGTTCGTTGGATCTACCAGACGTCGATTTCGAACTCGAGAGTGACATCGAACTGCTCACGAACACTCTCCTGGATGCGTTCTGCGAGGGCCAGGATGTCGGTGGCCCGGCTGCCTGGGGACGCCAGAAGAAAGTTGGCGTGATCATTCGAGACGGTCGCACCGCCGCAGGTCGCGCCCTTCAGGCCGGCGCGGTCGATGAGCTGACCAGCCGATCCGCCAGGCGGATTCTTGAACGCACAGCCAGCCGAGTTCCGGGTGAATGGCTGCGTGTCCTTCTTGAAATTCCAGATGTCGTGGTAACGCTTCTTGAGTGCAGCAGGGTCAGCGACCTCGGACAGGTCGAATGTGGCATCGATGACGATGTGACCTGAGAGGTTCGACGTGCGATACCCGAGGTCGAGTTCACCGCGCGTCCGCTGTTCGATGCGACCTTCGTGGGTGATGAGCGTGACATCGTGCAGGCAATCACCGATGTTGCCATAGCGTCCGCCGGCATTCATGCGGACCAGGCCGCCGATTGTTCCGGGGATGCCCGCGAGGGCCTCGAGACCTGCGAGACCGTCAAGGACGGTGCGGCGTACGGCATCGGGGCAATCATGGGCGGCGCCGAACGTCATGCGCTGGCCGTTTCGCTGGCGGTGGCCAAACGTGTTCGGGTCGAGCTGCAGGACGATACCGTCGAAGCCTTCGTCACGGATCAATACATTGGCACCGGCGCCAAGTATCCGCCATGCCAGGCCTTCCTCACGGGCAGTTCGGATAATATCACGGAGTTGCTCGATCGTCGTCGGCGTGCAGAAGTATCGCGCAGTCCCACCCACGCCGTACCACGTGCGGTTGGCGACGTTTTCGTGTTCTCTAATCAGACCGACCAAGCCGGATGACCATTTCATCGGCAACCTTCCACACGTCACCAGCGCCCATCGTCAGGACGATGTCTTCGGCGCGAACCGTTCTAGCGAGATACGCTGCAATGTCGTCAAGGGCGGGGATGTAAACCGCACGACCGCCGCGGCGCGTCAGGCACTCGACGAGGTCACCTCCGGACACCAGTTGTCGCTCAGTTGTCGAGTCGCGGACGAAGTAGATGTCCGGAACGATCACCTCGTCAGCCAACGCGAAGCTCTGTGCAAAATCGTTCAGGAAGAACCGTGTACGTGAATGTTGATGCGGTTGGAAGATGACGCGCAATGGACGGCGACCAAAGCGATCTCGCACGGCTTTGAGCGTCGCTCGAATCTCTGTCGGATGGTGCGCGTAGTCATCGAGGATGTCGATCTCGCGGTAAGCGCCGCGATGTGTCAGCCTGCGGCTCACACCCGTGAACCGCGCGACAGATGCGAGAGCGTCCGCCGGGTCTGCCCCACAGTGCACGCTCAGCGCGACGGCGACGATCGCATTGTAGACATTGTGTTTTCCGGGGATGGCCAGCGTGGCCTCTCCGATACGATCGCCGTGGTACCACAGTTCAAAACGCGGTAGACCATTGGACAGATCGAGCCTGCGGGCGCGCCAGTCGGCCCGGCGCGTGAAACCGAAGCTCTCGCAACGGGCCCCGCTTTCGGCGACCGCAAGCCGTGACGCAGGATCGTCTTCGTTAAACAGCAGCACACCATGGTTCGGGACGAGCGCAGCGAACTCACGGAACGCCGCGAGGATCTGTTTGAGATCATCGAAGTAGTCGAGGTGGTCCTCTTCGACATTGAGAATGGCAGCGTGGGTCGGCGCCAGGTTGAGATAGGAGCGGTCGTACTCGCAGGCTTCGGCGATGAAACATCCGCCCCGACCTACGCCGGCGCCGCCGCCCAGCTGATCGACCTCGGCCCCCACGATGAACGAAGGATCGAGACCTGTCTCACGAGCACAAAAGGCGGTCATCGCCGTGGTCGTGCTCTTGCCGTGCGTGCCGCTGATCGCCACGCCGCAAGTCGATTCCATCAGCAGTCCCAGTAGCCGGGCGTACTTGAGGATCGGTTTGTCCTGGGCCCGGGCCGCGAGCAACTCGGGGTTGTCCTCGGGAACCGCCGCGCTGGCGACGACGAAATCGACGCGCGAATCGAGATTCGAGGCCGAATGCCCAACACATACCGTTGCGCCTGCTTGACTGAGCTCCATCAGCAGGGTGGATTCATCGCGATCAGAACCACTGACGATCGCCCCTTGTTGCAGGAGCATGCGGGCAGCCCCGCTCATGCCGCAACCACCAATGCCCACGAGGTGCACGTACTTACCGCTCAGTTGTGACGACGGGTGTGGTGCCGGGTTGATTCTTGCTGGGATAGCGTCAGGCACGTGGCTCCCTCCACATGGCGACTCGAAGAACGCAGAGTATAACACGCCCGACTTGTTTTGTCGTGATGCGTTTTGACCTCACAGGCTGACCATGCATGCAGCGGTGATGGTCAACGGTGGGCGAGGGATCAGCAGGCCGGAGGAGGGGCATCGTACGCACCCGCACCACCAGTGATCATCGGAGATTCTCCCTCGAAGACTGGAATGAAACGGGCGTTTCAAACACTGACCGTAGGCGCCAGCCGGCAAAGTTTCAACAGGCTGTGAGCGATGTCGGTATCTGCTGTCGGATGGGCACATCGTGCGGCGGCGGCACTCATCGCGTCACGCGTCGCGGCACAATCGAGCAAGGGGAACAGAGCAGCGCGCAGCGCCGCGGCGTTCGAGGGCGCATCTCTGCGATCCTGTACGACGATCGCGGCTCCGTGGGCGGCCAGTTGATTGGCGTTGTGTGTCTGGTGGTTGTCTGCGTGGAAGGGGTAGGGCATCAGGACGGCCGGTCGGGCCGCGGCCGCGAGTTCAGCCAGGGTCACGGCGCCTGCCCGCCCGAGCACGACATCCGCCCGGCGGACGGCTGGGGCCATGTCATCTATGAAATCGACGACGGCCGCCGTCACCCGTGCACGATCATACGCCGCCTGCAGAACGTTGACGTCCCGCGGACCGGCGATGTGCAGGACCTGCCACGAAGTGCGGGTGCCGAGATCATCGGCCAGCGCCATCATGGCATCGTTGATCGTTTGAGCTCCTGTACTGGCGCCAGTGATCAGAAGTGTGAGGCGATCGGCGCTCAAGCCAAACTGCCTGACATCTCCTCTGGCTTCCAGGAAGGGCTTGCGAACCGGACACCCGAGGGCCTCAATGGTCTGGTCGGGCCTGAAGGCTGCCCGGGATTCCGGCCACTGCACGTAAATGCGATCGGCAAACCGCGCGAGGAAGCGATTGGCCCGACCGGGAATTGCATCGGGGTTGAGCAGGGCGGTCGGAATGTCCATGCGGGCAGCCGTCCGGACTGCCGGCCCTGAGCCGAAACCGCCCGTGCCGATGACTGCGACCGGGCGCCGTGCGGCGAAACGCATGCAGCAGATCCGGGTCGATTGCCGCCACGCAGCGAGGAATCGGGGCATTCTGAGTGGATGCATGCTCAGCGGTCTGACAGGGAGAGCCGTGTGCGGAAGGTCTGCTGTCGTCAGGACACGGCCGTCGACCGCGCGCTCGGTGCACAGGAATTCAATCTCTATGTCAGGACAGGCCGCGCGCAATGCGTGACCGATGGCGATGCCCGGGAACAGATGGCCGCCCGTCCCGCCGCCCGCAAATACAAACAGAGGTCCCGAGTTCGACATGGTACCGCCTGGAACAGAGGAGATTGCTCAAACCGCAACAGGTGTGATTGTGCCGTGAGTTCGTCAGGATGCAAGTCGCGTCCTGTGGGTCACACGGTCAATGGATGCCAGCAGGCCTGCAATGATACAGAACAGTACGAGGCCGGAGCCGCCGGCGGAGACGAACGGCAGCGAAATGCCCTTGGTCGGGACCGCCACGGTCACGACGGCCACGTTGATGATCGCCTGCATGCCGATGATCGTCGTCAGGCCGAAAGCCAGAAGTCGCGTGTGCGGGTCGGGGGCGTGCTGCTGGATGCGGAAGCCCGCGATGCACAGGCATACGAACAGTCCAAGCAAGGCCGCCCCGCCCAGCAGGCCGAGCTCCTCACACACCGCAGCAAAGATGAAGTCATTGTGGATTTCAGGCAGGTAGCCGTATTTCTGGACACCCGCACCGAGCCCCTGCCCGGCCAGGCCGCCCCCCGTTATTCCGACCAGGGACTGCACCGCATGGTAATCCGTGTCGCGTACATCGTCCCAGATGTTCACGAAGCTGGTGATCCGTTCCCAGCGGTATTCGACACAATAGATCATCGCGGCGAAGCCGATCGCGGCCGGCATGACCAGCGCGAGGGCCTGCCTGGCGCTGCCTCCGGCGGCGAGGATCATGACTCCGCCGACGATACTGATCAGCGCGGCGGTTCCAAGGTCCTCTTTGATGATCAGGGCCGCAGTCGTACCCACCAGCATGGCTGCCGGAAGGAGGCCGCTTCGGAAGCGGTCAATGACCGCCTTTCGCGTCGGCAGCCAGGCGGCCAGCAGCAGCACGAGGCTGAGTTTGGCCAGTTCGGATGGTTGAAAGCCCAGTCCAGAGCTCAGTTGCACCCATCGCCGGGCGCCATTGCGGGCTGCCCCCATGCCGGGGACCAGAGTCAGCGCCAGCAGGGCGAAAGTCAAGAGCAGGAACAGCGCCGGCGGCTGCAACCATACGGGCCGCGAACCGCCGCCATCGCCGGTGGGTCGCCAGCGCCAGCAATACGGGCTGCTGAACCACATCAGCCACATCAGGGCGATGCCGCAGATTGCGAAGACCGCTTGCTTGACGGCGGCGGATGACCACGGGGTGACGAGCGGAAGGAACGGTTGATCGAGCTGGCCTGACATGGAGAAGACCATGACCACGCCGAGCACGGCGAGGGCCGTTGAGATGATCACGACGGTCGATCCAGGGCTCGCTCCAGCCCAAGCCGGGGCCGGCGTGCTCCATGCATTGCTCTTCGGCGTCACGGCTGCCTGAGGCATCGATTCTCGCTTCCAGACGTCGGCCGGGCGTGGCTGCCGGGTAGAAACCGGGCATGCCTAGCGCAGTTTGAGGGTTGCGAGGGCGAAAGCAGCCAGGACAGCGGCCAGCAGCCAGAACCGCGTGACGGTTTGCGTCTCGGTCCAACCGCTCAATTGAAAGTGATGGTGGATCGGCGCCATCTTGAAGATGCGCTTGCCACCACTCATTTTGAAGTAGCCGATCTGCAACATTACCGATATCGCCTCCATGACAAAGACGCCACCGACAATGAAGAGAATCAATTCCTGGCGGGTCACGATGGCCACGTAGGCAATCAGGCCGCCGAGCGGCAAAGACCCTGCATCACCCATGAACACTTTGGCCGGGTAACAATTGTGCCACATGAAACCCAGGCACGCCCCGACCGCAGCACCGCACATGACCGAGAGCTCGCCACTCTCAGGAACATGAGGAATCAGCAACTCCGTTGCTATGTCTTTATCACCGACAATGTAGACGAGAATCATGAAGAAAAATCCACAGATCGAGGTGCACCCTGAGGCCAGCCCATCCATGCCGTCCGTGAGGTTGACGGCGTTGGAAATGAAGGTCACGACCAGGATCGCGCTCAGCACGAACGCCCAGCGACTGAGGGTAATGCCGTACTTGTAGAACGGCACGGCCAGGATGCGGAAGGCTTCCTGATTTTCCTCGCCGCCGTGCCCCAGTGTGGCCAGGACGGTGCCGTGATCGAATGCATAAAACCCCAGCAGTAGCCCGAGGCCGATCTGGAAGAGCAACTTTTCGTACATCTTGAGACCGTCACGCGATCCGCTGCGCGTCGCGGCGCTGAGCTTCAGATAGTCATCGACCATGCCCAGTGTGCCGAGCCAAATGAGGCAGAACGATCCCATTCGCACATAATAGTTATCCAGTTGGGCCCACAGGAGTGTGCTGAGCAGGATCGAGAAGTTGATCAGGACGCCGCCCATGGTTGGGACATTGGCCTTGTTTTCCATCAACTTGTTGACATCGACGTTGTCGAACTCAGGTTGATCACGCAGCTTGAAGCGGACGAGCAGGCGGATGACCGTCGGACCGAGCAGGGCCACGATAAGAAAGCTGAGCAACAGCGCACAGGTTGCGCGGAAGAGGGCTTCCGTGTAGGCGTACGGTCGACCCTGAGGGTTAAGCAATTCAAAGAGTTCGTAGAGCACTGGGCGTTTCGCCGTGGTGGCGTCCGAATTCTTCCAGGGGTTCCAAGAGCCGCTCGAGCTGTCCGGATCGGGACGCCTTGAGCAAAACGGTATCGTTGGACTGCAGCAGCTCGGCCAGCACGCTACGCAGTTCACTCAAGTTGCTGAATGCATGGCTCTGGAGTCCGACGCGGCCCGCCTTGCGCGCGGCCACGCACGTGTTGTAGGACATGGCGCCGACACCGAGCAGCAAGTCGATCTTGCCTCGGCCGATCCGTTCGCCAATAGCAGCATGCATGCGTTCGGAACCGATGCCGAGTTCACCCATATCGCCCAATATGGCCACACGACGACCACTGACATCGAAGTCTTCGAGGACGTCGAGGGCGGCGAGCGTGCTCGTTGGATTGGCGTTGTAACAATCGTTGATGACCGTCAGGTGACCAAAACGTTGCGTCTCGAGTCGCATGGGTGGTTGCGGGGTCGTCGCCAGGCGATCAACGATCATGGTCTGGTCGATACCGCAGGCTCGCGCGGCCGCGTAGGCGCTGAGCAAATTGAGGCCGTTGTGTTGTCCGAGCAGCGGTGCGGTCAGTTCCACGCCATTCTGCAGGAGCACATGGATGCCCCGGGGCGACTTCCACAGTCGCTGGGCATGGATGTCCGCATCGGGACGCAGGCCGGTTGTCGTCAGCAGACAGTCTGAAGGAAGATGATCGGTCATGTCGGGGGCATCGATGTTGACCACGGCGTGACCATCGGGCTCGAGGTGATCGAGCAACGACAGTTTCTCGTGCATGACGCCGTTGAGATTACGGAAGCCGGCCAGGTGAGCAGAGCCGATCCCAGTGATAACCGCCACGTCCGGTCTGGCGATGGCGGCCAGCATGGCAATTTCGCCGGGCGCGTTGCTGCCCAATTCGAGGACGACCGCTGTATGCTCCTGCGTGGCTTGTAGCAGCGTCAGTGGAACACCGAGGTGGTTATTGAAACTGCGTTTGGCGCGGACGCACGGTCCCGCGCCGGCCAACACGTGGCCGATCATCTCCTTGACGGTCGTCTTGCCGTTGCTTCCGGTGATTGCCACCACCCGTGCCCGCAAGCGTGCACGGTGAGCGGTCGCGAGCTGGCCCAAAGCGGCCACGGTATTGTCAACCAGGATCACGCCATGCTCGGCGGTTCCACTGACCTCGTTCTGGACGATGGCCGCGACCGCACCACGCGCGAATGCTTCGTGGACATGGTCATGGCCATCATGGTGCTCGCCGCAGATGGCGACGAAGACCTGACCGGGTTGCACTGTTCGTGAGTCGGTGGTCACGCCTCGCACGGATTGCCGTGTTCCACAGCGGTTGCGTCCTGAGACGATCACGTTGATTTCGTCGACGGTAAACTGCATCGGTTCCTCAGTGGTTGGGGCGGGCACTCAGGCAGGCGTGGACCGCTTCGACGTCGTCGAAATGGTTCCGCTCGCGCCCGACGATCTGATAGTCTTCATGGCCCTTGCCCGCAATCAGGACCACGTCTCCGGGGCCTGCCTTCGCCAGGGCGAGTTCGATCGCCCGGGCACGATCCAGCTCAACCGTGATACGCCGCCGCTTTCCGTCCTCGAAACCCGTGAGAATGTCATCGGCAATTCGCTGTGGATCCTCCGTTCGGGGATTGTCGCTGGTGATCACGATGTTGTCGGCGTGGCGCTGAGAGACTGCGGCCATACGCGGTCGTTTCGTACGGTCGCGATCGCCGCCACAGCCAAAGACGCACCACAGGCGTTGAGGGGTCAGTGGCCGCAGGGCTGCCAGGACGTTGTCGAGAGCGTCATCGGTATGGGCATAGTCGACGAATACCGCGTATGGGTGGCCGCAGGGATGAGCGGGTTGCAGGCGGCCAGGAACCGGGCCGACGCGACCGGCCACAGCGGCGATGTCGTCCCACGTCAACCCGATGGCGTGTGCGACGCAGGACGCAGCAAGGATGTTGGCGACGTTGTGGCGACCGATGAGCGGGATTTCAATACGGCCCGACCAGCGCTCGGTATCCAGCTGGAAACGTGTGGCGTCGAGGCCACATTCGATGGCGCTGGCGCGGGTATCGGCGTCGTCCGTGAATCCGAAGCGTACGACGCGGGCGGCGCAATCGGAGATCATGTCCGCGGTGCTGGGGTCATCCGCATTAACAATGGCCACGCCATCGGCGGGCAGGGCATCGAACAATCGCTTCTTTGATCGCAAATAGTGCGCCGTATCCTGGTGGTAGTCGAGATGGTCGCCCGTGAGATTGGTGAACACGCCGACCTTGAAGCGCAAGCCTGCCGTTCGGCGCTGGTCCAATGCGTGACTCGACACTTCCATGACCGCGTGCCTCGCGCCGAATCCATGGGCCTCGAGCAGGCATTCGGCGAGTTCACGTGCGGGCGGTGTCGTCCACGGAGCGGGACGCGAGCACCCGACGAGATCATAGGCGATCGTTCCGATGCAGGCACAAGGATGCCCACAGGCTGACAGCAAGTCGCGGACCAGTCCGCACGTCGTGCTTTTTCCGTTGGTTCCTGTGACGCCGATCAGATCCAGCGCCCCGCGATGCTGCACGGCCGACAGGCCCAGTACGAAGGGCGTGAGTCGGGCGAGTACGTCGCGGGTGTCGCCCACCACGGCACAGGGCACGTGCTCGGGAACGCCCGTCGAATTCTCGGCGATCACGGCGCTGGCGCCGGCGGCGGTCGCCGCATCGATGAACCGATGTCCATCGTGTTCAACACCACGAATCGCCACGTATACACACCCTGGCGTGACCGCGCGAGAGTCCTCCATGATGTCCTGGAGGACGATCTGGGCGAGCGCACCATGCGCGGTGTATTCAATACCGAGACTGTCTAAGACCGCAGTGAGCAAAGGGGGTTGTTCGATCATGTTACGGAGCGATTCTACTCCATGGAACGAGGCCTGCAACGACCGGGAGACCGTCAGGCCGGCGCCGGTTTGCTCAACAGGTTCCGGGTGGGCGCGGAGAGGGTGTTGACAAAATGCGACGGGCGGTGTTGAACGAAAAAAATGTGACCCGGGGCCGCCACGCCACGCACGCTGCGCTCTCCCCGGGCCACACCACTGGGATCATGTACCTACGGCGCGCTGTCTGCAGGCCCCAGCCCGGCATATCCCGACTCGACGTTTTGCGGAGTCGCGACGTGCATGGACGTCGGCTTGTCGGGGGGGACGTTGAGGTAGGACAGGGCAGACTCCAACACGTCCCGCACCACCGGACCTGCGACGAGTCCGCCATAATACCCCTTGCTGACCTTTGGTTTGCGAACCATGACAACCACGGCCAGGCGCGGCTGTGCCGCAGGAGCCGCGCCAATGAATGATGAGAGGTACGCGTCGGGCTCGTATCCACGGCCATCCGTCCGGGGGACTTGGGCGGTGCCCGTTTTGCCGAGGATCGAATAGCTGCGAGAGTGAATGTCGTGATGACTCTCGTCGACCACACGGACCATCATGCGCTGGGCCACGGTGCGAGCGATGTCCGGATCGAGCACCTGCCTCACGACGGTCGGGGGTTGTTCATAGTGAACCAGGGATTCCGGGTCAATGATTCGCGAGACTACGCGGGGGCGGTACAAGGTCCCGCCGTTGACCAGTGCTCCAAATGCACTAACCAGCTGGATGGGTGTTACGGCAAGTTCCTGGCCGATGGCCACCGACTGCGTCGAGTAACCACTCCAGCGCGACAGGCCATTGAGGATTCCACCGTTTTCGGCCGGCAGATCGACGTGGGTCTGTCGGCCAAATCCGAATCTGCACACGTAGTCGTGTAGATGGGTGTTGCCTAGCCGATCGGCCAGCTTGCCCATGCCAATATTGCTGCTCTTGACCAGAATCTGCTCGACGGTGATCACCCCATTGGGGTGCGTGTCACGGATTCGCCGCTTCCCGAAGTAGTAATACCCCTCGCCGCAGTCGATTTCCTCTTGGGGGGTGGCCACCCCTTCGGACAGCGCAGCTGCGACGATGAATGGCTTGAACACGCTACCTGGCTCCACTGGGTCGGTGAGGCAGCGGTTGCGGTACAGTTCGGCGTTCGACGAGCTGAATCTGTTGGGATCGAATGTCGGTTGGGACGTCATGGCCAGGATGTCGCCGCTTCGTGGATCGATGATGATCCCGACCGCGCTTTCAGCTTCGAAATCCTCGAGGACATCGGCCACGCGTTGCTCGAGCATTTCCTGGATGATCAAGTCGATGGTCAGAACGACATGAAAGCCCTGTTCGGGCTCCTTGATATCCTCGCCAGAAGACCAGATGGCCTGGCGATTGTTCGCACACTTGACCGACCGCCGACCGGCGGTACCCGTGAGCGTATCGTCATAAAAACGTTCGAGGCCTTCCAGCCCCTCGTTGTCGCGCCCGACGAAGCCGAGCACCTGGGCAAGCAGTCGTCCATTGGGGTAGACGCGTCGTGGCTCATCGAACAGGCCGATGCCGCGCAGTTTGTTGTCACGGTGATAAGCACGCAGTGCCTCTTCTTCGACCGGCAGGATGCGTCGAGCCAATACCACGAAACGATTGTTTTTCTCTTGCCCCTGAACGATCTGATCGAGAATGACCTCGACCGGAATTCCGAGCACGGCACTGACCATTTTGGCAGTTTCTTCAGGATCTGTGATGATGGTCGAGTCCGCAAATACGCTGGGGCACTGCATGCTGCCGGCGAGGATGCAGCCCTGTCTGTCGACGATCAAGCCGCGGCGGGCCGGCAGGACCATGGTCCGGGACTGTTGACGCTCACGATGGGCCAGCAGTTTGCGACCGTCGGTCGTATCGATATAGACCAGACGGCACGCAAGGACTCCCAGGCAAGTGACCATGAACACAGTGCTGGCCGTGGCCCAATGAGTGATCGAGCGTCCGACTTGGGACGTGTTCATGGCAGGCTCTCCGTTGCGTGCTCGATCGGTCGTTCAGTCGGAGGCATCACGTGCAGTTCGAACTCGCCGATGCGTCGCTCGAGGCGGTCGGGGGACCGCAAGCGCGCGAGACGCACCTGATTGGTATCGATCTGTTCGCGCAGCTCCGTTTGACGTTGGCGGAGGTGCTGGATCCGTGCCATCGTGCGGGTTTGCTCGACCCGCATGCCGGCCACGGCGATGGCCAACCCGCCGAGAACCAGCAACAAGACAGTGATGCGCAAGGTCAGAACCATCGGCGAACTCCTCGAAGTGGCGGCGTTGCCGCCGTTCACGCTGCGGTTGCAATCACGCTGACGATGGGGGACCCGGCGTCAGGAGGATGGCAACTTGATCATCGCGCCGATTCGTATGCGGTGCGGATCGGGAAACTGGTCGCGATTGAGTTCGAAGATCTCACGCCAGCGTTTGGAGTCACCCAGCATGCGGCGCGCGATCGTAGCATAGCGATCGTTCTTACGGACTTGGTATTCACGCGTGTCCGGCAGATCGACGGGGGCAGAGACGTCATCGAGCGGTATGATCAGTTCCTGGCCTGGTCGCACCGCGTCCGGACTCTTGAGGATGTGCCGGTTGGCCTCATAGATACGCTTGGTGTATTTGCGGGCATTGCTTTTGTAGTTTTTCCGGGCGATACGGGTAAGCGTATCACCCTTGACCACGACGTAGATCAGAACGGGCTGGCCGGTGTGCTCCGGGGCGACCTGGGCAGGCGCCTCGACGAGGTCGTTGACCTCCTGCGTCAGTTTGGACAGCTTATTGCGAACCACTGCAGCATTCGATTCATGCAGTGGGAGATTGATAATCGCGTCAGTCTCCGGTGATGAGGGAGAGGTGTCGGAAGCGGAGGCCTGACGCGGCGGCGAAACGGTTTGTACGTGTCCCGAAGCGACCACCGTCTGGCCGAGAGGTGGAGGGGACGTCACGTCAAACCGATCATCGGTTGAGTCGCTGTGTGCCGTTTGCTGGCTCGTTGCCAACGCGTGCTGATTGAGCGGCATCGGCGCACCGTTCAGCTGCAAGCGGCCGTTGGCTGTATGGGCGATGCGCTCGGCGGGAATACCGCCGGTTCGAGCCAGGGCACTCAGCTGCTGCTGTGCAACATGCCCGTCCTCTGCACTGGACAGGATGAAGGCAAAGCACGAAATGAACACACCACCAATAACCAGACCAAGTTTGGTTTCCTGAGTCACGCCGGAGCTCCTTCTCTGAGGCGACTCACACGATTTGGGGCCTGGCGTCCGGTGCCAGGTTCACGCGCAAGCTACATGATCTCTTTTTTCGACGACTCGCAGCTTGGCACTGCGGGCTCTTGGGTTTTTTTCTCGCTCTTCCTGCGTGGCCGTGATGGGGCGTTTGTTGACCAGGCTGATCACCCCTTCGGCGGCCAGCGCTCGGAAGCATCGTTTGCACATGCCATCTTCGAGGCTGTGGAAGCTGATGACCGCTGCCCGGCCGCCCGTTCGCAACGCATGGGGCAGTGTCAGGAGCATATCGTTGAGCACCTCGAATTCGCTATTCGTTGCGATGCGCAAAGCCATGAAGGTCCGCGTCGCCGGGTGGATTTTGCTGCGCCGGCTGTTGGGATTGACGCCCATGGCTCTACATACGATATCGGCAAGCTGGCTTGTCCTCGTGATGCGTGCATCTCGACGCGCCGCGTGAATAGCTCGGGCGATTCGTCGACTCATCCGCTCTTGACCATTGTTATAGATGAGGTCGGCCAGTTCGGTCTCCGACAGGCGGTTGACCAGGTCTGCGGCAGTCGTGGTCGATTCGCGATTCAAACGCATATCAAGGGGGCCGTCATGATTGAAAGACAATCCACGTTCCGCGTCATCGAGCTGGGCGCTGCTGACGCCCAGATCGGCGATGACCGCATCCACCTCCGCGATGCCCAGCTCCTCCAGGACCTCGGAGAGTCGTTTGAAATTCGAGTGCACCAACTGCACGTTGGCGAACCCTGAAAGTCGCTCACGGGCCAGTTCCAGTGTGCCAGCGTCGACATCGAAACCGACCAATCGTCCTTGTGGACCAATATGTTCCAGCAAGAGCGCGGCATGTCCGCCAAGCCCGACGGTCAAATCGACGACCGTGCCGCCTGGTGGGGGAGCGAGATGCTCCACGATCTCGCGGGTCAACACTGGGATATGATCCGAAGCGATGAGGGCCTCCGATCAACGCATGGGACATCCTTGTCTCAGACGTTTCAGTGACTGCCCGCTAAAGAAATTCGGGGGGCCTTGTCGCACATCCTTGGCGACAGCACACCCCGCGGTCAGTGATTCCGATGCCGCCCGCAACGCACTGAGGCATTGTTTGCTTCGAAAACCATCTGCCGCTGGTCCGGTCGGCGATTCCGTTCGCTTCCAAATACCGGACCGTACTGATTCGCGGTTGCCTCGACGTCCGTCGAGGTGTTTAATTGTTAGATCCTGGTGCGGAGCTCTGGGTGTTCTTCACACTCGCTGCGCGAGCTTGGCGTTGTACACTCTGCCACTGACTCAAGTTCTCGCTGATGAACGCCTCGTAATCAGCTTTGTTCCACAGGTCGAGGTGGTTTCCCGCGCCAGTGAGTACCACATCGGGTCCGATTCCCGCCGAACGGAGCAGCCGGTCGGGAAGAACAACCCGACCCTGCTTGTCCATTTCGAGACGGCAGGCCATGGAGTAGAAGACTTGTTGATACGTGAGCCGGTCTTCGTCGGGAATCGGTTGGGTGTCCATATGGGCAGCCATGGACTCGAACTGCTCTGTAAGAAAGAGCGACAATGTGCCCTGGCGAGAGCCGGGGACGAGATAGAGGACACTCGGTTGCCCTGACTGCATGTTGTCCCGCACCTGCGTGGGGACCTGGATGCGGCTCTTGGCGTCGATGGTGCGATCGAAAGCATTAGTGAATATCATGCAATCTTTTGGTGTCGGCGAGAGTCCAAAAACCCACTGAGTGGGACAACGAGGGAAAGTATACCACCTGGAACCACCATCGCAACCCTCAATTCAAAAAAAAGAGACCGGAAGTCCTATGCGCACAGAACCTTTGGGGGACACTAGCGGTGGTGGTATCGCGGACCGCTCGGCACGACATGTGGGAGCGCGGGGAATCCTCGCCGCCGGGCGATACGCGGGCTGGAGTCGGAGCGTGGTCGCTGCGGGCGCCGCCGTCAACCCGTGGCGTGAGCGGCAGCGGCCGGTCGATACAGTACTATTGTTGCAGTCGTGGGCTGATGCGGCGCCACGGCCGGTGTGGGCTCCCCGCTTGTAGCGACGCCGCACTCAACGCATATAATCAAGGCGGTAATTCCTGCCTGGACCGGGTGGCTCGTGATTGGATTTGACGCACTCCGCGATTACTTGAATCGCTTATTCTCCGAAGCCTACGACCCCTGGGTCATTCTTATTGAACTGTTGCTGATCGGGGTGGTCGTGTATTCCGCGATGCGCTTTCTGCGCGGCACGCGCGGTGCGCGGCTGATGCAGGGCATCGGCCTGGTCATTCTTATCGCGTTCGTCATCGTTCGGCGTCTGGCTCAGGAGTTCCATTGGGAGCGGATCGAATTCCTGTTTCAGTACTTCGTCGGAGCCGTTTTCCTTCTGGTGCTTGTCGTCTTTCAACCTGAGTTGCGTCGTGCGTTCATGCGCATTGGCGAACGATCATGGTTTTCGACGTTGTTCAAGAAATCAGATGATGTTATCGATGCGGTCGTAACTTCGATCGCCCACCTGTCCAAGAAACGTATCGGCGCCCTGATTGCTATCGAACGCGTCACCGGATTGAGCGCGATCATTGATTCCGGAGTCGCTCTCGAAGCCAAAATCTCAACTGAGTTACTCAATACAATTTTCTGGCCAGGTTCTGCGCTGCATGACATGGGCGTGATCATCCGCCAGGGCGTGATTGCTGCGGCCGGTTGCCAATTCCCTCTTGCTGACTCAGAAGAGCTTGACCGTAGTCTTGGCAGTCGCCACCGTGCGGCACTCGGCTTGAGCAACGAATCCGACGTCGTGGTCGTTGTGGTGAGCGAAGAGACGGGGACCATCAGCCTGGCCCATCGCGCCAAGCTCTATCGCCCGCTGTCGCCGCAACAGCTGCGTCGCATGATGTTTGCTTTGCTGGCGGGCCAGGATATTCCGGCCGATGAGCCGACGACTGATACTGAAGAACATGGGAAGTTCGCGGCCTGAGGGGAGTGCATCGTGAGTCTGATACGATTCTGGGCCATGACCGTCGGCATGACCATACTCGTGTGGTTTGCCGCCGATCAGAGTGTGACGCGCTCAGTCCAGGTCCAGATGCCGATCGATATTCGTCCGGCCGTCGTGGATTCCATGAAAATCACGGTCGATGAAGCCAGCCGTGGGCCGGTGGAGCTGGAGTTCCGCGGGCCCAACCGCGCGATCAGCGAATTTCGTGAGATCAAGGATACGCTGCGGCCGCGCATCGAGATCGCCGAAAGAGACTCCGGCAAGTACCAATTGGATCTTGTCGAAGAACTGCGCAAGCACATGGATCGGTTTCCCGACGGTCTGGCGGTCGTTAAGGCTACGCCGCCCACAGTCAGCATCGCAGTCGATCGTTTCGTAAGCCGCGATGTACGGCTGGAGATCGATGCCGGTGATCTCGAATTGACCTCATTCGAACTGGTTCCAGATGTCGTCGTTGCGACCGTACCACAGCAGCAGTTCGATGCGCTACCGCCTGCGGAACGCGTCATTACGATTGGCGTCGAGTCCATGCTCGCAAACGTCATCGAGGGGGAGACCAGTCGTCACGACATTGCGGTGCCGCTGACCATTGGTTCGTTTTCCGCACACGCCGTGCGGCCTCAGAAGGTTACGTTTACCGCGCGACTCTTTCGCCGTACCAAGACTGTGTCGATCAAGACGGTACCTGTTGGGGTGATGTACAGTGCAATCAATTTGACGGAGAATCGCGTCCATTTCAGTGATCAGGACGATGCCCTCGTGACAGTCGAGTTACGCATCAGTGGCCCGGTCGATAAGATCGAGGACATCGAGCGCGATCCGATCGGTTATATCGACGCGTACATTCGCATCACGCGCGAGGACATCGAACGCAATCTCAAACCGGGCGAGAGTATCCCCAAGACGCCCGTGATACGACTGCCCGAGGGCATCGAACTCGTTCAACTCCCGGACGATATCAACATCCAGCTCCACAAAGAGAACTGATCGTGTCTGACGGCGTGTGCTCCTCGTCCCGCACGAAATATCAGCGCTACGCTCATGCACTGGCCCTGGACAGGATCGTGTGAGGTGTAACGGGGCAGGAGATGGGCGAAAATTGCGGGGCTACTTCAGCGTCCAGCCATTCGTGCACCGCCTGCAGGTCATCCGTGGGGCGAGTTGGCGGCTGCTGGCCTTGTGTCGGGCTGCGGCCTGCTGCGCCATTCCCGTTTCGAGAGAGCTGTAGTACATTGGCTTGCGCTCAGGGACCACCGCAAGATACTCGGAAGCACTGCGCGCGCGCGCTTCCTCGACCTCCAACCAATCACCGCCGGTCGCGAGGAACACGAGGTTCGCGCCGTCCTGAAGTCCGGCCTTGAACACCTTGGGATCGAGCGCTGCGGTGGGCACGAAGAATTGCGGGGCGACCAAAGCATCAACAGTCGGGCTGACGTTCATGACATCGGCAGGGTCGTCGCTGTGGTTACAACCGAGCAGGTGACCCAATTCGTGGGCTGCGACATTGGCAAAGCCCTGCGCGATTTCAGCGGAGGTATAGCCATACTTGACGTATTTGGCGAAGTTGCCGACGTAAACGATCGCGGCCTGAGTGCGATAACGATTCCCGTAATCCACGTTGGCCGCCAGCCCCACATTGCTGGGATGCTTGCCGCCGAAATGAACCCAGGTGACGTCTACATTCTGGGGCACATCGGCCGCGTCATGAAAAACCACGCCCAGTCCGCTGTAAGCGCGGCGCATGCTTTCACGGACGATGTCTTTCATTTCTTCCGTTCGCCCGACCCACGCAGTGCTCAGTACAGCCGCATCGAACGGCTCGAGGTCCTGTGCCGGTGTGCTGCCGATGGCAATGTTCTTGCCGCCCGCAAAGTTCAATACGACATGCTGCTGCTGGGTACTCTGGATGATCAGATCCCTCGTCACGGTGACCGTGGCCTTGTACGATCCGTTGCGCGCAATATCAGCAGCTGCGAGTACGATGAACAATGAACCAGTGTCTTCTCGAATATCTACGATCGCATAGGGATCGACATTCTTCTTATGAAAGCGATCATGATTCAGCATGAGGACCTGAAATGTGTCGTCAAAGAAGCCTGCGGACAGGTCGATGCCATGAGCCGTGACATCAACGATCACGCGTGTACCGGTCGACAGTGCTCCAATGTCCCACACATCCACATCGTCGCCGCTAAAGTGTTCGTTCTCGAATGTACCGCGACCAGTGGCGTCGACTGCAACGGTGCGAGCCATTGCAAACGGCGCGGCCGCCAGAGCGCGCGGCGGCGTGGATGCGTTTGTCGTGCTCGCTGCGATGATATCCTCGGCGCCGCCACCGCAGCCGAGCGTCGAAGACACGACTGCACTGGCACCACACAGGTACACGATGTGCGCGAATCGGAGCACTTTTGACCTCTTTCGCCGTAGCAAAACAATGAGCGGGTGGCGCTTTCCCCCAGCGCCGCAACAAGTCTCAAATACGTACGGTGGCGAGGCCAGGCGCGCACCTCGCGGAGGTCCAGATATTCGGGAATGGCCGGGAAGAAGCAGTGTCAGAGAACGGCAGGTGGGTGGTCCGATAGCGCAGTGACTTAGTGCTCCCTTTCATAGTTGGGTGTAGGGTTCTCCGCGGCGCTTGTCGTGTTGGGCAAGGCGCGAGGAGGAGGCGATGCCTGACATCGTTGACGACGAGCAACACAGTCCAGGGCGGCAAGCGTCCGGAAAACCCTACAAAGAATTGTGAAATGGGGCACTTAGAGCCTGCTCAGGTGGTCGGGATGAGCACGCACGAACTGTTCGATGTTGCTGGCGTATGCCTGCATGATGTGTTGGACGGTTTCAGGTGTGTCTTCGGCGCTTTCGGGATCGACGAGCGGGGCTGTACCCGTCAGTTCATAGCGAAAACCGGGGTGGGAGATCACGAAACCCTGGTGGATCGCGGCCTTGCACCGTATCGCGATTTGGACCGTACCGGTCAGGAACTGATGCGTCTCACCGAAGAGCGTTACCTGAGCCGTCTTGAGATGTGGGAACTTGATGGACTTGACATCGAGAGCACTGCCCACGAGATAGTTGTCTTTGAAGCAGCGATAGATGTCGCGCGGCAGCGTGTTGGTGTGCAGTATTTTGGTTGCGCGCAACTCGGCAAAGCGATTCTCATACTTTTTCTGGATGTACTTGCGCAGCGCGCTTTCGTTTGGATCACGCACGCCGGCGACCTGGTATCCCATGAAGCTCATGATCAACCCGGCAACGTGCTGGGCCCCCAGGTGGCACAGCGCATAGTACGCACCTTTATTGCGCGCCAACGAGTGGTCGAGCTGCTCTCGGCCTGACGTGTGGATGCGCTCCATGATCTGATGTTGCGGCAGTAGATCGAAGATCAGATAGTAAACCTTGTCACATCGGACTCGGGTGAAATAGCTGCGGCAGGCATGGCGGGCGCTGGCATGATCGTATGCGCTGCCCAGCAGGCGCTTCAGTTCACGGTAGAATCGTTTTCTGCGACGGAAATCACAGGCGTACTCGCAAAGTGCGAACAATCGAACCACGTGATAGAGGCCCTGAAGCCTGATCATCCGCGCTGTGCCGGCGAGGAGTGTGCGAGTGATCGACAATTTGAGTCGCAACATCCACGGCACTGCCTGTCCACCTGGTGAGTCGTGAGTGGCCATATGGGGGTTGGAGTATAATCACGGAGCGGCGCTCAGCCAAGCGGACGCCGAGGTCGTGGCGGGGGCCGTCACCTGTTGCGATGCGGGCCCCGTGGAATAGACCCACACGATTGACTAGGATACCCATTCGAGGAGCAGTCAAGTTAACGGAGTGTTGTCCATCATGCCATCCCGAACAGTCGACATTGGATCAGTGCAAATCGGTGGTGGAGCTCCGCTCGCAGTCCTGGCCGGGCCCTGTGTCATCGAATCGCGCGAGCATACGCTCCGCCTGGCGGAAGCCATCGAACGCGTGGCGAGCGAGGTCGGCGTGCCGCTGATCTTCAAGGCGAGCTTCGACAAGGCCAATAGATCGAGCGTCGACAGCTTTCGCGGCCCCGGTTTGGATGAAGGCCTGGCCATCCTTGATGAGGTTCGTGCCCGGACGGGGCTGTCCGTGGTCAGCGACATCCACGAACCACGACAGGCTGAAGCAGCCGGCCAGGTGCTTGATCTTCTGCAGATTCCGGCCTTTCTGTGCCGCCAGACCGACCTGCTCGTGGCTGCTGCGCGCACTGGGAAAGCAGTCAACGTCAAGAAGGGCCAGTTCATGTCTCCGGAGGAGATGGCCAACGTCGTCGAGAAGCTGGCACATTCGGGTGCGGCAGGCACCCTGCTCACTGAACGGGGCACTTTCTTTGGCTACAACCGCCTGGTCAACGACATGACCGCCATTCCCCGCATGCAGCAGTTCGCGCCCGTCGTCTTCGATGCGACGCATTCCTGCCAACATCCGGGGGGGCAGGGCACGCAGAGTGGTGGTCAACGCGCCTTTGCCGGAACGCTGGCTTCAGCGGCAGTGGCAGCTGGAGCTGACGCGCTGTTTGTTGAAGTGCATGACCAGCCCGACCAGGCGCTGAGCGATGCAGCCACCGTGTTGCCGATCGATCAGTTCCGCGCGGTTATTCAACGGTGTGTCGCCGTTCGCGAGGCACTTGTAAGCACCCCGGCCAATTCGGCATCCTGATCGGGGGTCGGCTGTGATTGCGGCCTGCACCATTCGCGATGTTCGTGACATTCTCGAGCCGATCCGACGCAGTGGGGCCTGTATCGGTTTCGTGCCAACCATGGGCGCCCTCCATTCAGGGCATGTGTCCTTGCTGAACCGCGCACGGTCGGACTGCGCTGTTGTGGTTGCGAGTATCTTCGTCAACCCCACCCAGTTCGGCGCCGGCGAAGACTATGCCAGCTACCCCCGTCGACTCGACGAAGATCTGGCATGCTGTCGCGCTGCTGGCGTGGACGTTGTGTTTCATCCAGATCGCTCTGAAATCTACTCGGGGCGCGACACACCGTGGATTACCTGCGGCCGGCTCGGTGAGGTTTTGTGCGGCCGCACGCGCCCAATGCATTTCGATGGCGTGTGTCAGGTTGTTGCCAAGCTGTTCAATATCGTCATACCCAACCGCGCCTATTTTGGTCAGAAGGATGCTCAGCAGGTCGTCATCATCCGCCGCATGGTCGAGGCCCTCGACATGGCCGTCGACATCGTCGCCTGCCCGACGCAGCGTGAGCCCGATGGTTTGGCCATGTCCAGTCGCAACGCCTACCTGTCTCATACCGAACGCGCGCAGGCTCCGGTCCTGTATCACAGCTTGACCGGTGTGGCCGAGGCCGTGCAGGGCGGGCGTCGCGATGGGACCCGGTTGGCCGAGGAAGCCCGCCAGCGCATTGCAGCTGCAGGCCCGTTCGAGATCGACTACCTCGAACTGGTCGATCCGGACGTCCTCGAGCCATGGGATGGTCGTCGTTTCCCGGTCCTGGTCGCCGTAGCCGCGCGCCTGGGATCATGTCGACTGATCGACAACCTCCTGATAGACGGCGTTGGGACGAGCGGTTAGGATTTGCCCTTTCAGGCGGTCCTCTGATCCGCCGCAATCAAGGACGAGGCGGTCATGCATCCAGAACTCTTCGAAATCCCCCTGATTGGTTGGCCCATCAAGAGCTACGGCTTCATGCTCATGATCGGTTTCCTCACGGCCGTCTGGATGGCCGTGCGCCGGGCCCAGAAGGTGGGGGTCGATCCTGATGTCGTGATCAATCTTGGTTTCTTCGCTCTGATCGGCGGCGTGGTCGGTGCACGCCTGATGTATGTCATTCACTATTGGGATCGCGATTTTGCGCCCCGCTACAAGAACTTCGTGATGGCCCTGCTCGACATCACCAACATTACACAAGGTGGAATGGAGTTCCTGGGTGGCCTGGCGGGCGCCATGCTGTTGTTGACGATCTACATGGTCGTGAAGCGCGTACCCATGCGCTTGTACTTCGATATCATGGCACCTGGCCTCATGTGGGGATTGGCCTTCGGGCGCGTCGGCTGTTTCTTGAACGGCTGCTGCTGGGGCGGCATTTGTGAGGGGTCGGCGGCCGAGAAGTGGGGGGTCGAATTCCCCTTCGGCAGTCCCGCCTATGTTCGGCAGTATCAGAATCGCAATGTCGAGGTCCCGGGACCGTTGCTGGCCGGGCCCCAGGGACCGTTGAGCCGCATGTACATCGATCAGACCGCCGCGGCCCGCACCAAGTACCGGCGGTCGTTGGATGAAGCACGGGCCGAACTCGAGCACATCAAGAAGACTTCACGTGACAAGGCCCTGGTGAGCGCTGCCGAGAAGAAGGTGGCTTCGGCAAAGAAGTTCGCCGATGCCGAGGCCCGCCAGTACCGTCAGTTCGAGGATAACCTCGCGAAGTATCCTTCCCTGGAGTATCCCGGGGAAAAGATGACGCCGGCCGAGCTGTCCGATCTCGCGGCCCATTACCATACGCGCAAGGTCCATCCTGTGCAGCTGTATGGTTCGATCAACGCTGTGCTCGCAGCGTTGTTCCTGGCGATGGTGTTTCGTATCCGCAAGCGGCACGGCATGGTCATGGCCATCGGGCTGATGACCTATCCGTGGACCCGCATCATTCTCGAGTTGATTCGCGTGGACAATCCACAGGACTCGTTTGGGCTGACCATTTCACAGTTCCTCAGTCTCCTGATGATCGCCAGCGGTGTTCTCATGTTCATCGCCCTGCGCTACCTGCCGGCGCAGGCAGCGACGACTGAACGCTTCCGCTTCGTTCCCGAAGACGCACCGTCCTCCTGATTGACGGAAGGCCGGGCGTGCTGTCAATCCTGTCGTGCACGAAGGTGGTGGATCGGCTAGGCCACAGCGGGTTCGATGTTTTCTTCGAACTTCACGCTGACCAGTCGGCTGCAGCCGGGCTCCTGCATCGTCACCCCATACAACGAATCGGCGATATGCATCGTGCGCTTGGAGTGCGTGATGACGATGAATTGCGAGAGATCGAGGAACTCGAGAATGATGTTGTTGAAACGTTCGTTGTTGGCCTCATCGAGGGCGGCATCGACTTCGTCGAGAAAGACGAAGGGCGATGGATGAGTCTTGAAAATGCTCATCAACAGAGCAATGGTCGTCATCGTTTTCTCGCCACCCGACATCAGCATGATGCTCTGCAGCTCTTTGCCCGGCGGGCGTGCCACGATGTCGATGCCTGCTTCGAGGATGTCTTCGCAAGTCGTGTCGATGATAAGATCGGCCTTGCCACCACCAAACAGCTTGCGGAAGAGATCCTGGAAGTGCGTGCGGATACTCTTGAATGTCGTCTCGAAGCGCACCCGCGACTCGGTATTCAGTTCTTCGATGAGTGCCTCGAGTTGCTTGCGTGACTCATCGAGATCGTTGCGCTGGTTGACCAGGAACTCGAGACGCTGCTCGGTTTCTTCCTGCTCGGCAATCGCATCGAGATTGATGTTGCCCAGTCTGTCGATTTTGCCCCGCAGGTCGGAGATTTCCTGTTCGACCTCAGCCCAGTCCTGATGCTCGTGCTCATATGACGCGTACGTCTCGTGCAGGTCGACACCGAGTTCCTCGGTGACGCGGACGCACAGTTCATCGAGTCGGACCTGCGCCTCCTGTGCTTTGAGCTGGTGTGCGTGAATCGCCTCGTCGAGTTCGGAGATTCGGCTACGCAGTGATTTGGTCTTCTCGGCCAAGCGCTCCGCAGCTTGACGCAACTGGTCACGTTCGCGACGCAAACCGAGCGTGTGCTGTTCCTGGGCAACGGCCTTGTTCTCCAGAGCAGTCATTCGTTCTGTGGTTTCAGAGACGGTTACTTTCGCCTCACCAATACGCCGCTCACACGTGGCGATCTGGTCGAGAATCTCGCTCTGATTATGGTCGGAGGTGGCCAATTGGGCTTCAATGGCATGGATCGCCGACATGGCCGCTGCTTTTTTCTCTGCGAGTTGACCGGCCTCTATGCGCGCCGCGGTCAACGCCTCCAGAATCACGTTGCGTTCATCGGACAAGTCCTCGACCTGACGCTTGTAGCGCGTGACAATCTGTTCGCGCTCGGCGTTCTTGGCCGCGAGGGCTTCGAGGCTCTCTTGATGACGGGTGGCTTGCTCGGCCGCTGCGGCAATCTGGCTCTCGATTGCGGCGACCTCGCTTGAGATCAGTGGTTGCTCGCGGGTTAACTGCTCGACCTGCTCAGTGGCATGCTGCAAGTCGGCACGTGATTGGGCGTTGTCGGTCTGATTGCGTGAAATCGATTCGCGAAGCTCATTGATTACTTGTTCAAGGTGTGCGCTTTCCGCTTGCTGGCGGTTGAGGCTCGATGAGAACTCGGCGATCTGCTGATCAATTTCACTCAGATGGACTTCGAGTTCGCGCAGGCGGCTTTTGCGTGAAATGAGCCCCACGTGCTCCGCGGCAGTCCCGAGCAACAACTCGCCTGCGGATGTGACCAACTGACCGCTGAGCGTTACGAACTCGTAACCGTAGGCATCTTCACCAGCCAGCTTGAGCGCTGTTTCAAGCGAGTCGACCACGATCGTCCGTCCAAGCAGATAGCACGCGAGGAACGACAGGGGCTCGGGATAGCTGACCCAGTCGATAGCACGAGCGACAACACCCTCGTGGCCATCGAAGTTACGTCCCTCGATGAACGGCTTGAGGCGGTCTGCGCACAACACGCGCAGACGGCCGGGGAGTTCGCCGAGGTCACCGTTGAGTTCGAGGAATGCTGCGCTGTTGTCGACGACGAGGTGCTGAGCCCAACGGGCCAACGCGGCCTCGATGACAGCGGCGTGTTCGGTATCAGTGGTGATGACGTCGGCAACAATGCCGTGGATAGCCGCGAGGCGCGTGTTGTCCGGTTCGGTAATCTTGCGATGTAGCAGATCCTGTACAGCCTGATCGACGCCCTCCATTTTCTGCTCGAGGTCATTGAGCAATTCCTGCTCGCGAACTTGGCCACTGCGTTCGGATTTGAGACTGGTGAGGGCCTCGGATGACTCTCCGCGCCGGCGGTTGAGGTCAGCATGGATCCGTTCTTTGTCGCGCAGTTGCTGCCGTTCGCGTTCGAGCAGTGATTCGAGGGCTGTCACACGCCGCTGAGCCTGAGCCTTGCGGCCGAGGACGTTTTCCAGCGATTGGCGTATCTCGTCGTCACGCGTCTCGAGTGTTTCTTTCTTGTCGACGAGGGCGACGCGATGGTGGTCAATGCCACTGAGCTCGTTGTGCAGATCCGAGCTTTGGCGCAGGAGGTCTATGAGCCCCGACTTCTCATCCTCGCTTCGTGCCTCGATCTCTGCAATTTCGCGACTGATGGCCTGCTCCGCTGTGGTTTTCTCGGCGACGATCCGAGCAGCCTCTTCAACGCGCCGCTCGATCGCCGGCAGGGCAGCACGTTCCTCTGAGGCCCGCTGACGAAGCCCGTCGAGGCGTGTCCGTTCATTATCGAGCCGCTCCTGCGTGCTGGTCAGCAACTCCTCCTGTTCGGCAGAACGCTGTTCCGCTGCGTGACGGCGTTCAACACAGGCACTGATCTCGGAACGCAGTTCGCTGTGTCGTTGCACTTCACGTTCGATCGCTTCGTCAAGGGCCATCGTCTTGACGCTGATATCAGAGCCTTCGGTATCGCTGTTGGCCAGCTGGGCCTCGTGCTCCGTTTTGGCATCAGAGGTTGCCTCGAGCTCGCTTTTCAGTGTCGCCGTTGTACTGGTCAGTCGATGATATTCGGCCATCGCATAACTGGCACGCAGCTCGCGGAGGCGGGCGTCATATTCCTGATAACGGCGAGCTTTGCTGGCTTGCGCTTTGACCCGTCGAAGGCGAGACTCGAGCTCATCGGTGATGTCCTGCAATCGGGCGAGGTTCTGTTGCGTGCGATCGAGCTTGCGTTCGGCTTCCTTGCGGCGGGCTTTGTACTTGCTGATACCGGCAGCTTCTTCGAAGATCGCGCGGCGCTCCTCCGGGTTGGCCTGCAGGAGTTGATCGACTTTGCCCTGCTCGATGACCGAGTAGGCCCGCATGCCGACGCCTGTGTCGAGCAGCAGTTCCTTGATGTCCTTCATCCGGCACGCTTCGCCGTTGATGAGGTAGCCGCTCTCGCCGGAGCGATACAGACGTCGACAGATGGTCACCTCGGGGGCATCGATCTTGAGGCTGCCGTCGGCATTGTCAATGACCAGTTCGACCTGAGCCATGCCGCTCGATTTGCGCGTGCTCGACCCGTTGAATATCATGTCCAGCATCTGGCCGCCACGGAGGCTCTTGGCCGATTGTTCACCGACGACCCATTTGACGGCATCGACCACGTTACTCTTGCCGCAGCCGTTGGGTCCCACGATGCAGGTGACCCCGCTGTTGAAATCGAAGGAGGTCTTGTCGGCGAAGCTTTTGAAGCCGGAAACGATGAGCTTCTTGAGGATCATGATGTGCGGAAACCTCCCTGTTTCCAGTTGTTACGCTCCTCCGGAGCGCCGGTCGTCGAGTCCGGACGAGAGGGGTAATGATCCGCCCGGATCGGCGAAATATAGCACGCGAGCCCGCGCAGTTGCAATATGAATATCGACATAACCTCGGATGATCCTTGAACTTCAGGTTGACTACATCATAGGGGATCGTTCTGCGAATGGGAATGGCCCAGAAGACGAGACCACATGAAGCGGACGAGTAGAAACTGGCAAAGCATCGTTGGGAAGAACGATCGCGAGCTGACAGTCCGGATGTCGGAAACGGCGGCGCAACCGCGCGCTGACAGTCCCACCTGGGAGCGGGAGATTCATTCGAAGAATGATCACTCCAGCATCAACCACCGCGCCAGGCCAGCCCCGCGAGGATCCAATGGGGCAGCGCCCCTGGCTGGGGCGGGGGGCAAGTCTGAACTCGAGCGCTACAGCTCTGAATCCGGACGACCGATCCAGCGGTCCTCTTCGCCTGGCGTCGGCATCGCGGTTTCCTGCAGGACGAGTTTCGCATCGATCGCGCCTGCTGCGCACAGATCACTGAGCACCTCGACGACCTGGGCGTAGGTCATACCGAGCCCTGTGACTTCGCCATCACGTTTTTCTCGGGCGCGATCTCCCAGGAGCAGAGCCAACTCGGCGATATCCAGCGAGCAGTGGGCGAGAACCCGATGGCCCTGGGGCGTGTAGCGGACAACGGTCAATTCGTCGCTGCCGGCGTCGGCCATGATTTGCACTGCACCGCGGCGGTGTTTGTAGTAACAGGGGGTCTTGCACTCGATTTTGCCCATGACGGCCAGTCGGGAGACGCCTTCGGTCTTGGCGTAAATCAGCGGCTTACCCTGGGATCGGATGTGATCAATCCGAAAGTGGTCGCCAACCATCGGCCCGTCTTCCTCAGCTGGTGTTTCGAAGACCATTGCCTCGTACGCCGCAATCCGGATCTCGGGATATGGGTTGGTGTCGATGATCTGCCGCACGGCGCGGTGTGCGCCGCGCACGTCGCGGGCATCTCCGAGTTCTTCGATTGCCAACATACGCAATGCGCTGTTGTGATTCCCGGCGATCCGATCCATGGGCTCGACGGCGAGGTCATCTCCGAGGCGCAGTCCAGTGCGCGCCGAAATGAATCGGGCCTGCTCGTGGCGGTTGTTGTAGTAGTTCCTTATGACCGGGCGGACGGACATACCGAGTGACTGCCATGCCAGGCCGATGCTGTTGATCGGTGCCTCTGGATCCTCGAGTTCAACACCCAGTTGTTCGGCAAGGCCATCGGCATAACCAGCATCTTCGTTGACGTACACGTGGCGAACGAGGTCGACGAACTCCAATTCGCGATTGCGGAACGCTATTGGGATGGACAAAGAGATCTGGTCAGGAGAGTCGGCAACGGCGAGTTCCCCATCCTGGCCGTACACGGTGTTGATGCGACTGCGAATGCGTCCGGCGAGTGCGTAGGACGGGCTGGTCAAGCGCAGGTAGACCCGCCGGGCTTCGGACACCTGGCCACCACCGATGATCCGCGCGACCCGCAGAGCGTTCATGTCATCGGGCTCGAGGCCAGGCAATAGGAAAACGCGACCTTCGGCATGGGCCACAATCTTGCCTTCCTGGACCGTGCCCGTGCCGGAATCGACCGTGCGATAGTACCGCAAGTCGCAATTCAGCAGCCGACCGCCGTCGAGGCTCGTTGTTTCCGTACCGGGCAGGGCCTGAATCATGAGATCGAAGCTATTGCCCTCTACGGCTCCTGCACTGATGACGCCAAGTACGAGGACCACTGCCGTGTCCGGGTCGCTGATCAATCGTTCGGAGCTGATGTTTCCGAGGCCGATGCGCGAATCGCCGAGTCGGTACTTCTGGCGAATTTCGGCCGATACGCGTTTGCGAATGCGTTCGGGGCAGGTGCGTGATCCGTTCTTTCCCAGGCCGACGACAAGTCCGTAACCTCGCACGCTGAGCATGCGCGTTCCCTGGATATACGTGACTTCGCCAATGGTGCCGCGCACGGAGCGCGAAGAGCTGGTGGGCGCTGGCGGAGCGGGCGCATCAACAGCATCCGGTGAGTCGGGTCTCTGGCAGCCCGAGATCAGCATCACACTGGTGACCAACAAACGCGTTCCGGAACGGATCACCGTCTCTCTCCTTTAGATGAGATGCAGGTCTTGCCGGCTGCTCGACCCACTTGCCCGACATACTCGAGGATATGAGGCGTTGGGGGGTGAACACGGCTAAGGCGTATCTGTAGTCTGGTTCGTCCAACCAGACAGCGTACCCGGCGAGACACCTATTATAGCGTCGCGGTATACGTGGAATTCAATGAGGCCCCGCAAAACACCGAGTGATTCGGCCTCTGCGGGATCCAGGACGCGATCCGAGCCGAAGGGCCGTTGGGTCATGTAAGTCCAGTAATCCGCAGCATCCTCCTCGCCACTCGGGGTACGAAAGACCAGCGCGACACCGTCATGGGCCAGCACCGTTCGGACCAGGGTCGCTCCGCGTGGTGGGGATACCGTCGCGAGGGTCTGGCCGCTGACCGGATCCAGAGCAGTGACGACGCGGTCGGTGAGGGTGTAGAGCGCTTCCGTTGCCGTGATCAGCCCCAGGCTGCTCCCTCGACGGGCCAACTGTTCGGAGGTCCACACCGTGGTCCCGTCACCGAGATTCAGCTTGATGACCCGTTCGCCATCGGGCGACAACACGACACCGTCGACGGTGATACGAATCGTGTGCACGCGCAACGCGTCACCAAAATCGCGATGCCACTCACGTTGTCCGGAAAATGGATCGACGGCGGTCAATGAGCGTGCCGTGCACAACACGACGTTGCCGGCGAGTGTCGCATGCAAGGCCAGGATCGGGCTGCGGCCGGCGAGGTCGATGCTGCGTAGAGGCCGACCGTCGCTGATGTCGAGTACGACCGCGCGGGGTTCTGCTGCACCCTGGCGAGCGGTGTAAATGATCAATTGCTCGGTCATGATCAGTGCATCTGCCGGGCGTTGCGTGAGCTCCCGCTGCCAGTGTAATACACCCGCATGAGCATCCCAGCAGATTGCCAGCCCGTCGTCGCGCAAGCTGACCATATAGCGCCCGTAACCCGCATGAGCAGTCCACGTTGGAAAACTTTCATGGTCAGCCTGGACGTCGTCGATCCCGGCGGGCAGCGCGCCGTAGCGCCACTGCACCGCCCCCGAGGTGGCGTCCAGGCCGAGAACCTCGAATGGCGTCGCAACGACCACGTTTGTGGCGGTGCTCCACAGCAACCGCACGGTCGCATCGCCCTCGACGGCTGTAGACCACTGGTGATCGGCGGTAACAGAGTCGAATGAGTCGATCGAGCGGTTGCGGTGAACGATCATGTGGGTCCAGACGGTCGCGTCGTCGTGGATCTGTGGTCGCAGAAGGCGTCCGCCGGCTGAAATGGCGATGTCATAACGACCATCGAGCTCAGGCCGCAGATGGGGGTGCCGCGGCCCGGGAGGGCGACCGTCGGGGACGATCATGCTGCGGTACATCGCCAGGGTGACGGGCTTGCCGTCGACCATGATGCGGTCGTCGGGGAATTCACGTGCGCCGCGGGTCAACCACGACCAGGCGGCCTCCGGTCGGCCCGCATGGAGATAGGCATCGGCCAGCTGATGGATGACCTCTGCCGAAGAGATGGCCTCCGGATAGGACAACAAGGCCGCGTAGAAGTGTCGGGCCGCGGCGGTGTACGCCTCCTGGTCCATCAAGATTCGGCCGCAGGCCAACAGCGCCTGCGGGGCTGCCAGGGCATTCGGCATGGTTTGATGGATACCGGTGAGTCGCTCGATGTCACCGATGGCGATTGCTGCAGCGAGCTTGGACGACGCGATGTCGTCGATGTGTGCATAGGGCGCACGGCCGTGATCGGCGATGAGTTGATCGATGCGCGCCCGTGCGACCTGATGTGCCGGCTGCTCGTCGCCGTCGTCTTCCGGCCAGGGCAGGTCGCGCAAGGATCGATCAGACAATATGCGATGGTACTGCATGATCTGGCGATCAGGAGTGCCGATGAGGCCGTAGACTTCCGCAAGCCGCGCTTTCTGCAGCAGCAGGCTCGCCGCATCCGGGGCGCATTCGCCGGCCGTCATCAAGAGCGTCTCCGCGGCCTTGAGATCTGGCGGGTCCTCGCGGTTGACGTAGCGGGCGAATTGCAGGCAATCGTTGAACAGGCGATTGCGCAGTTCGGGCTCCATCGCGCCGGCGAATCCTCCGGCACGGTCGATGGCCTGTTCAAGGGCGGCGCGCCCGCGTGCATAGTCCTGCCGTTTGGCATCCGTGTCCTGCTGGGTGGCCGCAGTCCGGAAGGCTACTTCGGCCAATTCCAGAGCCGCAAGGGGATCCATCGGCGCCTCATCCATTCGTTCTCGCAGCCGCGTGAACACACGATCACGCAGTCCGTAAGCCGTCAGGCGGTCGTTCCCGGCCACGAGGATTTGATTGTCGAGCGCGACGACATTGCCCCCTTCCTCGACGGCGTTCCATGGATGCAGGGCCATCTGCCCATCGGCAACCGCGAAACTCGCCAGGCCCTTGCGGCATGGGATGAACATGTGTTGTGAACTCAACGCTCCGCGACCGTACAACGGGCTGTCAGGCAAATCACGCGTCCAAACAGCACGCTCCTCGCGGATATCCCAGCACAGGGCCCGCTGGCCGACGGTGTATAACCGGCCGCCAATCAGTCCGAGGATGCAAGTAGCATCCTCCAACTCGCTGCACGGGATGCGCCGAACGACGTGCCCCCGGGCGCGGTCGAGCAGCAGCAGTTCGCGTCGATCGAGTGGCAGCACCGCCAGGCGGCCGCCGAGGCCCCATTGCCGGCTCCCGCCGGGCACAAGCGTGATCGGATTGTAGTTCCACGAATACGATTGAATGCTGCCGTCGGGGAACGCTTCAGGTTCCTGGGCCGGATCCTGCTGGTAGATGCTGATCCACTGGATCAGGCCGCTGAGCGCGTCGATTGCGGCGACCGTTCCGAGGTTCGATTGAACATACACCGTGCCGGCAATCAGGGTGGGAATCGCGAGCGTGGGTCGGCGATACCCGAATCCGCCGGTGGCGGCGCTGCCGACATGGACCTGCCAGCGCAAGTTGCCTGAGGTGTCGATTTTCCACACGTAGCAGTCTTCGAACCCAAAGGCTTTTCGGCGGCGGACCACGGTGTAGACTCCAGTCCGATCAGCGATCACCGGGCCTTCGAACTGCACTTCACGCGGATCCTCTCCGAAGGCCTGGGGACTGACGCGCCACTGTGGCCGACCGGAGTCAGCATCCAGGGCGACGAGCAACGATTGCGTTGGCGTTGGCTGGTAGCCGTAGTAGCTCGACGGTCGGTTGCCGAGGACGGCGTAGATCATCGCATCTTGTGCAGTGCTGCAGAGGAGGGCAGGAACCGAACGATCCTGCCAGTTTGAGTCGTTGGAGTCAGGGAACGCTTCGTACGTCCAGGCCACCTCGCCGCTATCCTGGTTCACGGCCCAGACGCGGCGGGCATCCTGAAGGAGTACGTGGCCGCCGGCGACGATGGGTTGGAGTGCGAGGAACTTGCCGCGCTCGAGCGCCGCCCGATAGCTGCTACCCTGAAAGAAGCCGTCCTGATGGTCCAGCGTGGTGGGGTTGAAGCCCTCGAAGATCCACAACGGCGCGCTGGGCAACGCCGGCATGTCGGGAATGCGCGCGTGGCGCGCAGACCCGCCGAACATGGGCCAAAACACATCGGCCTGTCGATGTGAACCACCGCGCGGAGCGATGGGGCTGTCCTCGAAGGACTCGATGATGCTGCGGCAGGTCGCCCGGGTTCCCTTCCACGGCAATTCAACGTCACCAATACGGGTACCCACGGTCTCGAGATATTGATAGCTGAGCGCGGCATCTCCTCCGGCGGCAATGGCCACGGCCAGTCGCGCCTGCAGATCGTCGGCGACGATCGAGCGTTGAGGATGTTCGCTGAGCAGGCGCGCGTAGAGCGCGGCGGCCCGCTCGAAATCGCCCGCATCGAAATGCATCTCGGCGAGCATGCTGGCAGCATCGAGTGCGACGGACGTGCAGAAGTACGTATCGATGATCCGGGCCAGTTGGCCGGGATCCATTCGTGCTTCGGCAGAGCCGAGTGCCGAGCGGGCAGCAGGTTCGAAGAGATCCTGGTAGGCCGCCAGGCCCGGCTCGGGCCATGCTGCGATCATGGCCATGGCTTCGCGGACGACGCTCGTGAACAGCTTGTCATCCGTGGAGACGACTTTGCTGTCATGGTTGCGCAGGAGTTCAGAAATGTGCTCGAGCGCCAGCGGCCAGTCCGACCGCTCGGCAGCGGCCCGGGCGGAAGTCAGCAGTTCGGCGGCCTCGAAGCTGTCATCGAGGTACACGCCCTCCGGGGCTGCTGGAGGATCCTCCTCGGCGGGAGCGGGAGGCGCCTGTCCAGAGATGGCGCTACCATACCATGATGACATCAACCATACAGCGAGCAACAGATTGCGCTTGATCGTGGATGACATAGGCCTGCCCCATTATAGAGGTTATTGTGCATGGGCACCTGCCGAATGCGTCACGCGAGATCGAGGTAGTGGCCAACAAGTGGGGCCAACGGTCGCAGGCGTTGGCGATCGAGCTCCGCGCGGCTGGACCAGATGGCCGTGGCCAATGCGGACTGGCAATGGCACGATCCCGTGGGAGCGCGGCCCAATGCTGAGATCGTCTTCTGGATCAGCGTTGTCGCGTGCTCACTGACGATCCGCAAGTTTTGTCCGATTTCCTCGAGCAGCGTGGCATCGTGGTGTCCGTCGTTCTTCCAGCAATCATAGTCTGTCGGCATCGCGATCATTGCGTAGCACATCTCGGCTTCCCGCGCCAGTCTGGCCTCGGGCATGCAGGTCATTCCTACGACGTCAGCGCCCCACGAGCGATGCATGCGACACTCGGCCAGCGTCGAGAATTGTGGCCCCTCGATACACACGTACACGCCCTGGGTGTGGATCTGGGTGGCCAGCGCCGTCGACTGCTCGATGAATGTTTCGCGCAGGTGGCTGCAGAATGGATGAGCAAATTCGACGTGGACTGCGAGGTACTCGTCGAAGAATGTCTGGGGGCGGCGATGGGTCCGATCAATGACCTGATCGATGATGACCAGTTCCTGGGGATGGATATCCTCCCGCAGGGACCCGGTCGCGCCACTGGCAATGACGTGCGTGACCCCGAGTGTCTTCAGAGCGAAGATATTGGCGCGAAACGGAACCGCGGACGGTCCCAGATGATGCCCGCGACCGTGCCGCTGAAGAATGGCAATGGGGACGCCGTCCCACTCCGTTCGAATGATCGGTCCGCTCGGTGGACCGAATGGGGTATCGATTTCGACTACGTCGCCACCATGACGCGCCAATGCTTCGCCGAGTCCCGATCCTCCGATGATCCCAATGAGTGGTTGCATGGTTGTCGAACACTCCGTTCAAATGGTCCGCCGCGTTCATCTGGCGCGATCAGAATTCGATTATCTTAGTTTGTTGACGGTCTCGACAATCACATCGCAGGCCGTATCGATCTCCTCGGGCGTCGTGTACCGCGACAGACTGAAACGTACGGCACCGAGTGCGAGTCGGGGTTCGATGCCCATCGCGCTGAGCACGCCCGACGGCTCCAATGAGCCAGAATGGCAGGCCGATCCCCCCGAGGCACAAATGCCACGTTCATTGAGCGCTACCAGAATGGCCTCCGAGCTGCAGTCGGCAAAAGCCAGACACGCAGTGTTGGGCAAACGCGGCACATTCGCTCCGATCACATATGTGTCCGGTCGTGCGGCGCACAGTGTCGTTTCGAACCCATCGCGCAGCCTCTTGATCCTGCTGTGGCCGTCGTCGTCGATCGAGGTCGCGCAAGTCGCGGCAGTAGCAAACCCCACAATACCGGGGACATTCTCGGTGCCGCCACGACGGTCCTTTTCCTGGTGGCCTCCGACCATGAGCGCGTCGATCTGAAGGCCCTCCCGAACAACCAACGCACCGCAGCCTTTTGGGCCATGCAACTTGTGGGACGACACACTGAGCAGGTCGACGCCGAGCGCACGGACATCGATGGGAATTTTGCCGAATGCCTGAACGGCGTCCGTGTGGACCAGCACGCCGTGGCGTCGGCAGATATCGGCGGCGGCGGCCACCGGGAGTAGAATGCCCGTTTCATTGTTCGCCAGCATGATCGACGCCAACGCGGTGTCAGCTCTCAGGGCGTCCTCCAGGTCGGCGAGATCGATCTGGCCGTTGCAATCGACGGGCAGTACGGTGATCTCGTGTCCCTCGGTTTCGAGTTGACGCGCGACGCTGAGGATGGCGTCGTGTTCGATAGCAGTGATGACCACGTGCTGGCGATGCGGTATGGCGCGCAACACTCCACGGATCGCCAGGATGTCGCTTTCGGTCCCGCCGGAGGTGAACACCACCTCCTGGGCCTTGGCGCCAAGGGCGGTCGCAACCTGGTGGCGGGCATCGTGGAGCAGATACGCGGCCCGCTGTCCAATGCTATGGGCGCTCGAGGGGTTGCCAAAACCGTCGCCCAACGCCGCCGTCATTGCCGTCAGGACCTCGGGCGCAGGTCGCGTCGTTGCGTTGTTGTCGAGATAGATCGGGGTCATCTGATGTCGGTGCGTGCCAGGTGCTGATCAACGATCGATTCAATGACTGAAACTCATGTTTCCGAGCGTTGTGGGATTGTACACGTTCCATCGGGCTTCTGCCCAATTCGTGTATTCACGCTGGTGTCCCCGAGTGTGGGTAAAATTCACACCCCATGTCGAAGTGGTGTCGGCCAGTGGTCCGAAGGCTTTGAGAGGGATACTGACCTCGGCAACCCAGCGGCCGGCGCGGCGTCGAGTGGCGACCTGGATGTCCGCCGGCCACGTATCGCGTGGGCCAATTGGCAAACCGGCATGGACGCCGCGTTCGGTGAGCGCCACGCCTGATGGTTTCAGCACGATGTGATAGATGTCGCTGGGGACGCTCGCCCGGTTGTTTGATGGATCGATCAGAATCTCGAACAGCTCCTCGCCTATTGGGATCCCGTCGCTGTAATGAACGAAGTTCGTCAGCGTGTCGGGGAGGGGGGTGTCGTCCGACGTGAAACAATGAATGGCAAAATACAGATGAGTGCGGTCTGTCGCCCCGAGAACGAAGCTCTGATCGACCTGGGTCCCGGTATCAGTCTGCGCCCGATCGATTGGAACGAAGAAGCGGGCCATATTCCCGACGCCGACGGGCCAATCGTCGAATTCGCCGTCGATGTCGATTCGCTTGCGGAGCTTCTGTATCGCCAGGTGGCTCAGTGTCAGTGACTGCTCAACGGTCGAGCCGCCCGTGACATCGAGCGCCAACGGCAGGCGCAGCTTACCGCCAGCGTCTGTCGATAGCGCGGCCGTTCGTAGAACGAGCGCCACCTTGCGCGTTTGGAAGGGTTCCAGCAACTCGATGCTGACCGGGGCATCGGTGGTCCAGCCCAGGGGCAGGTCCGCAATGCGGAGCACGCCGGTGATGGCCTCGGCCGTGCGATTGCGGATGTTCACCAGCGCAGTGACCTCGTAACCGGTCGCCGTATCCGGGCTGGACAGTGGGCGTACGACACAACCTCCGGGCAGGATGTCGATTTGCATGGTCGATCCGATGAACCGTTTCCACTGCAGCGTGTCGAGACGGTCCTCCCGCTGGTCATCCGGAACGGCCACGAGCTCTGCGAGATGTTCAGCCAGTAGATCGACGGCATGGTTCCACCACGTCGGATCGTATTCCCAGGCATCGAACATTCCATCGTTGCAGTGGGCGCCGTAAGCCTCGGCCCCGGCGGCTCGACAGAGGGCTTGGGGGACGAGTTCGGCCAGCCGATTCTGGTTCATGTCGGCACACAGTGCCAGGTGATCGAGGTCCTGCATGCCCCGTCGCAGCATTTTCAGGCGGAGGGTCGGAATCGGTCGATCGAGTCCATAGATTCGACCTGGAAGAATGAGAGGCGGATCGATTTGTGCGTACTGTGCGGCGAGATCATCACGGGCAAAATCACCGGCCCAATCGTTGGCAACCGGAAGGACCACCGCTTCCGCATCCAGACGCGCCGCTTGCCATGGAATCACGCGCACGAATGTATCGGGAGCGTTGGGCTCAAGCGAGCCGGAGAACGGTGGCCGATCGAGAGCGAACCAGCGCCGCTGCTTGCGGAACCGCGCCTGGTCGAACACTGCAGGGTCGAAGAATTGTGCGGTGGGACACCACACATCGACATAGCCCTGTAGATCGACATATGGATAATCTTGCCAACCGTAGGGCCGCAGGTTCTGGGGTGGCATTCGCGCGACCACCGGCGCCGCGCTGCCGACCATGTCGATCAGTGTGGCGTAGTCCTTGATGCGGCGGGTCATGGCCGGGCTTGTGGGGTTTTCGACTGGCAGCACGATCACCGCTTTGGGCAACCACGTCTTGTCGCGGAAGTGCTCGGTCGTACCGGCCAGATACTGACGAAGCAGTCCATTGTGCCGTGGTGATCCGAGTGGGTCTTCGCCGCGCGGCGGTGTCGGGAACCACTCGTCGAATGGGATCGGCCACAGGCGCACGGGGGGCTGCGTGGGCGACAGTCGGCCGTCAAGTACGCGTCCGATGATGCGGTCGTAGTCTGCCCAGTCGACCGTGATTTCCTCTGGATCCTGTTCGTCGCGTTCGATGATCGGATAGATTCCGCGGATGATGGGATCGACACGGTGTTCGTAGAGCGTGCGCAAGGTGGCGTGCAGCAGCCCGCTCGCTTCGGCGTACAGCGGGTCGCCAATGATCAGGCGGTCTGGAAAAAACGGCACGCCCTCGAAACGCAGGTGGTGACCGAAGAGCTTCCTGACGTCGACCGGAGCCAGTAGGGTCACGTCCGCCGCGGGTGCGAGGACAAAGGGATGTACACCAAGCTGCAGTGTGGCTGTAGCCGTTGACCTGCCTCCGATGGTCACCTCGATCTCTGCACGATAGGGTCCCGGACGAGCTGTCACGGGTACTCCAATGTCAATCCACAAGACCAGCGGATCCTCCGCGGTGCAGCGCGCAGGCAGACCGCCGCGCGGGGCGGATGCCGGGATCAACGCGTCAGTGACACGGGTCAGGCGTGCGGCGGTAGCGAGACACTTGACCTGCCAGCCGCTGATGGTGTCCACCTGGACCTCGGCGACCCGGGCGATGCTGCACGCCAGACTGTCGCGCACCTGCGGCGTACAGGTTACGCCAATGTCGTCGACAGCGGTGGTCGATCGGATGATCAGGAAGAAACCGATGGTTTCGCCGCGGGCTGCACTCAGAGTGATGCGGTTCGTACTGTCATTCCAGATCGGCGAGATTCTGTCGGTCGACTCGGTGGGGCGCGTGCGGAAGCTTCCGCGGACAGCACTGAGGGTCAAGGAGGCGGTTGGTCTTGCCGCAGGGGGGCGCGCGGCGGGCCGTGAGCGGTCAGCGGGGCGTGGGGGTGTACAGGCCAGGGCCAGCACGACGAGCGTGCTGACCATGAACCCGGCTGTGCAAAAGCGTTCACTCATGAGGACAGAGAGCCGTTTGTGGATCAGGTGCGACTTCGGCCAGTCTCCTGGACCGGCCGGTGATTTCCTCGAGAACCATGTACAGCGGCGGAATGAGTAACAGGATCAGAACTGTTGCGGTGGTCAGCCCCCAGCAGATGGACGTTGCGAAAGGCGACCATACTTTGTTGTATCCGCCAAAGCCCAGGGCCATGGGCAAGAGGCCGCAGACCGTGGTGACGGTGGTCAGCAGAATGGGCCGGGCGCGAACCATCGCACCCTCGATCAGCGCGTCCTGCAGGGGCATACCATCCTGCAGGCGATCGTTGATGAACGTGACCAACACGATCGAATCGTTAACCACGATTCCAAACAGGCCCACCAGGGCAATTCCAGTGGTCACGCTGAAGTGGTAATCATGAAGCACGAGGCCGACGATCAGGCCGATCGTCCCGAAGACCAGTGCGATGAGGATGATCAACGGTTGCGAATAGCTCTTGAATTGGGCTGCAAGAATCAGATACATGATGAGAATCGACACGGCGGCGGCACTCTTCAGACTTCGGAAACTCTCATGGGTTTCCTTGAACTGTCCCTCCGGGACGATTTTGAGATTCTCGTCGCCTTTGGTGAGTGGAGCAAGGTCTGCCAGTACCGAACGCACGACGCGGTCAGCATCGACGTGGTCGGCGTGGTTGGCGGTGACGACCACTGCCCGTTTGCCGTCATGGCGGAAATGGCTGGCGTAACCCTGGTCGTATTGAACATCGGCGACCTGGCGGAGCTTCACCAGCGCGCCGGCGGGTGTCTTGATATCGACATCGAGCAGTTGATCTTCGCTCGAGCGAAATTCCTCACTGTACTTGACGCGGATGTCCAAGTCTTCGTCGTAGGTCGCATCATTGTAGGTTCCAATGATCGCGCCTTCGTTGGCCGCACCAAGCGTGTTGAACACATCGCGGAAGGTCAATCCGAATTCGCTGGCGGCTTCCTCGTTGATCGTCAGCTGCAGTTCACGCTGGCCGAGAGCAAAATTGTCGGAGATGTCGAAGATCCCATCGATGCCGTGCAATTGTTCCTTGATCTGGCGGCAGAATTTGCCGGCAACATCGAAGTTGGGGTGTTCGATCCGAATTGCGATGGGCTTGCCGACCGGTGGTCCATCGAGCAATGGCCAGACCTTGAGGTTCTCGATGTTCTCATCAGGGTGGCCCTGGACGTATGTGCGCATGTCGGTGCGGATCTCGTCCATGATCAGTTCTGGGTCGATCGTGGCGACCACGTCCTGGTCAAGCTCCATCCACACCTGCGCGATGTTCGAGCTCTGGCGCATCTGGTTGTCTTCGTTCCATTGCATGCCGATGGCCGAGCTGTGATTCTTGAGCACCCCTTTCTCAATAAAGGGGTCCAGTACTTTGGTGATGCGCAGGCACGCCTGTTCGGTCTGTTCGAGACTGGCTTCAGGATGGACGTTGAAGGTTGCGACCAGCGTCGGAAAATCGGAGGGGAACAACTCGACCAGCAACGTGCGCCGTGCCTGGTACGCGCAGGCCGACAGTGCGACGAGAACGACGATCGCCAGGTAACGGCGCATGAGGATCTGTTCGAGCACGGCGCGGTACAGACGGTACGGTAAGCTGGTCAGGTGATCGGCCGTGATCGCCTTGCCGATGTGTCCTGGTGCTTTGCGCGGCCCCCAGTGCATGAAGTGGGCAGGCAGAATGATGAGGCACTCGAACAATGAAGCCAGTAAGGCAACAGTCACCGTCTTGGGAATGATAGCAAAGAACCGCCCGACCACCCCGGTCATGACCAGTAACGGTAGAAACGCTGCCACAGTGGTCAATGCCGACGAAATGACGGGCCAGGTGACCTCGTCGGTGCCGATGATGACAGCCTCTTTGATTGGCTTGCCTTCTTGGAGATGGCGATAGATATTTTCGAGGACGACGATGGCATCATCGACGATCATTCCGCTGACGAGCACCAGCGCGAACACGCTGACGGCGTTGAGGCTGACCTCGATGAAGGCCATGAATACGAACGCGCAGAGAAACGAGAACGGGATGCCGATTACGGCCATCATCGAATTGCGCGCGCCGATGAACATCCACAGAATAACGAAGACCAGGACAATGCCGACGCCGAGGTTGCGTTTGAGTACGGTGAGGCGGCTCGAGATCATCTGGGTGGCGTCGGCGAACAGGCTGATTTCTACACCGGGCGGCAGTCGATGGCGATAACCATCGAGCACCGCCTCGACTCGATTGCGCACCGAGATCGAATCGGCCTCGCGCAGCTTGGCAATGTACAGGTAGCAAGCTGGCTTGCCGAGGTAGCGGGCCATAACCAACTGGCGCTCGAAGTCTTCGACGACCGTGGCGACATCACGTAGAAAGACGTGTGCGCCCGTCGGGCTTTTCTTGATAACGATTGCACCGAGTTCGTCGGGATCGGCGACATTCCCCACGGCCCGAACGGTATATTCTTCACCCGTCGTTTGGACATTGCCGACCGGTATGTTCTGGTTGCTGCTGGTGAGAATGGCTGCCACCTCGGTCAGGGACAGCTGGTACTCCTCGAGCTTTTCTTTGTCGACGAGAATGTGAATCTCGCGTTCACGGATACCGACTTCTTTTATCTTCGCAATACCGGTGACGTCGCGCAGGCGATCCTTGAGGTCCAGGGCAACGGCACGGCCTTGACGCTCGGTGGCGACTCCGTCGTAGCTGACGACCACCTGCACGATCGGCCAGACCTCGGCGAGGGTCAGTCGTGTGAGCAGGGGTTCTTCGGCCTCCTGGGGCAGTTCAGTCACGCGATCCAGGCGTGCTCGGACTTCCTGGAACGCCGCTTCGAAATCTGGTTTGTCCAGATCTTCACGAAATTTGACGAAGATGTTCGACACATTCGGGACCGACAGGCTGGCGATTCGTGAAACCCCGGGGATGTCCTCGAGTTCTTCTTCGATCTTCTTGGTGACGTGGTGTTCGACGTCTTCCGGTGACGCCCCGGGATATGGCGTAGAGATGAACGCCTCGTCCAACGAGATATCCGGGTAGATGTCCACCGGCAGTCGCTGGTAGACCATAAAGCCGGCGACCACACACACTCCGAAGAGTAGATTGGTCAAGACCGCTTGTTCAGTTGAGAACTTTGCGAGTGACATATTGTTTTGAGGAGCGAGTGGCTTCAGAGAGCCGGCGCGCTGACTTCCCGGTAGGTTACTTCCTGCCCGGGGCGGACGTCGAGTTGGTTGCTCAACATGAGCCGGTCACCCGGTTGCAACCCGCTCTTGATCTCGAGCACGGTGATCGAATCGGGGAGGGCCATGATCTCGACTGCCTGGCGCCGGATGATGGCATGTCCCATTTCGTGGCGTGGCTCGGCCACGAGGCAGTAGTGACTGGCGTAGTCGTGCAGAACGCCTTTGGCTGGAACGAGGAGGCGTTCGGTTGCGACCTGGCATTGAATCGTACAGTTGACGAAGGTGCCACTGCGCAACGCGTGGTCGGGGTTGGACAACAGGATCTCGACGGGAACGCGCCGTGTGATCGGATTGGCTTTGGGATACACCGCATTGAGCCGACCGCTGAATGAGTGGTCCGGCAGGGCTGGGGACGTGGCGATGACCGTTGGCGCGGGGCCGAGCTTAGCTGTTTCGGCCGTGGTCAATTCGACGCGCAGTCGCATGTCGTCGAGGTTGACGATTTCAGCAACAGCTCGACCTGCCGCCATGAGTTCACCCACCTCGAAATAAACGGCGGACACGACACCATCGATCGGAGCGCGGATCGAGCACCGACGAACACGTTCGGTAGCCTGCGCCAGTTCTGCAGCCGCAAGCTCCTGCGTGGCCCTGGCTCGCTGAAGAGCGGTGGCGAATCGATTGACTTCGATATCCATCTTGGCATCTTCGCCGATGGCATCGAGGCGCTGTAATTCGGCTTCGGCATTCTGGCGGGCAGCCTCGGCCTCATCAAGGCGGGCGCGGGCGGCATCGGCGGCGAGTTGATGGAATGTGGTGTCGATGCGGCACACTGTGTCACCGGCTTTGACCAATTGCCCATCCTCGACCGCACGGGTGAGGACACGCCCGGCCGCTTCTGCCGAGACGGTCACCTCGTGCACCCCCGTGACAATGCCACGAGCTTTGAACTCGATGTTTCGTGCAACGCGATCGACAGGATAGACCGCGACCTCGGTCAGGGGCGCAGGGATATGATCCTGCGTAAGCTGATCCATCGCGTCCGCCTGACTCTTGAAGTAGAGCGTGCCGGTACTGGCCAGCAGAATGATGCCCAGACCGAGGACGAACGTTATCTTTTTGGCTACGTTTTGCTCCATGGTTGTTGTGCCCTTACGGTACCGGTGACCCGGCCGCGCAGTCGGGTCCTCGGTGGCTTGACGGATTCAAGCTCGACACAGAACCCAAGATTATAACGCCTCACTTGAACCTGGACCATGCCTGCGCTGAGGTCTGATGTGGTCCTACTCTGATGGATCACGCGGCGTTACGGCACACGGTCCGCAGTCCGTCCGGTAAAAAAGCCATCGCCAACCGCTCAAGCAGGGCTGGAACCAATTGAACGGCCGACTGCAGGGCCCGACTCCAACGGAAGTCGCCCGCGCGTCCCGGATGAGGGGAATTTCGCGGTCACGCGACCCTATAGTTGGGTGCATGAGAGGATTTAAGGTCGTGACATGCAAGTTGTTGTGGCTATCGACGTGTGCGGCGGGGCTGTGCGCGCCGGGTCCGGCTGTCGCTCAGGTTGACCTGCGACTCGTGCCACGTTCCTGTCCAGAGGTCGGCGAGGACATTCGCATTGACATCGTGGTCGGCGAAACGGTCGCGGAACTCGTGGGGGCGCAGTTCTTTCTGGCGTACGCGCCTGAGGAACTCGAATACGTGGATTTCGAAACGGTCTCGCCGTTCGGCCGCATCATCGGTGATGCGGTCATCATATCTGAGGTTGGGTGGATCCAGTTGGCCGTTGGCCTGGATCATAAGTCCGTTGAGGCCGTGTTCGGGCCAGCCGTGCTGGGGACGTTCGTCTTTCGTCCCTTGATCGCCGGATGTGAGCCGTTGCGCGTTGATTGGGTCGATCAACCCGATCTGCCGAATCAGCTGTCCACGGCACGGGGGCTGGCGATTCAACCTATCGCGGAAGCTCTGAGCATGACGGTCAACAACACGGGCACGATCGCCGCCGTGTGCCCTGCAAATACCACTTTGACAAGCGCCGGCGCCGCCCTCGAGATCGAATGGGATCCGGTCGTGCTGGACGGGGTCTGCCCGGAAGCATCGGTGATCACGTCCTGTGGAGCAGTTGACGCCACTGGGATGGAGGTTGACGTTGATGCAATCGGCGGCGCGTTCGAGCCCGGAACGTGGACCATCGAATGTGTTTCGACGCTCTCTTGCGGTGCCAGCTGGTCGTGCGCGTTCGAATTGACGATCGAGGCCGAGGCGGAGGACGATGGCGCTGAACCACCCGACGAGGACGAGACGATCTCAATTGAGGACGCCATTCCGCCGCGGGCCGATCTGGAGGTCGAGTTGGATGTGTCATCTGCCGTGCTCGAACCTGGTGAACTGCTCATTCTTACGACCACGGCGGTTCATGTGGGTGGTGCACCGACTGCGGATGTCGCCCTTGAGATCGAGTTCGGGCCGTTTCTTGAAATCGTTTCCCGTAGTGGTGCGCCGTTGATCGATGGCAGTTCAGCGAAATGGCGCTTGCCCGCGCTGGCGCTTGGGGAACGCAGTAAGCGTTCAATGGTGTGTCGACTCAGCGACCTCGGGGCGTCGGGCACGGTGGACCAGATTCAAATAACGGCCTATGTCGACCATTCTGGTGATGATCCGTCCCGGATCAACAATGACATGCGCGCGGTCATCGATGTTGCAGGAATCGAGGGATCGGCAGGTGAACCGCAGACCGTCCCGCCTCTGCCAGGCGACGTTTCGGGGCCATCGAGCACACTGTGCGGTGCGTGTGGTGCGGCGGGCAGTTCCGGCCTGATGGGGATGCTGTGTGGAATGGCGTTCATGCGTCGTGGTGTGCAACGACGGCGGAAATGACCTTCTTCTGAGCCCGACCGAGCCCGAATTCACCGAGTCGATCCCGGGCGACCCAGCGACGACCGGATGCATTGCACACCGGCCGACGGGGACCGCGACTGGAGCAGGGAAAGATGCAGAACCGTACGGTCCGGTGGGTCAGTTGATGGCCGACGGCTGCGAGTGGACGGCGTGGAATGTCCAATTTGTCGATGGCGATTCCGACGCGCTTCAGAATCAGGGCCAGTGTCACGGCCATGGTTTTTCTGACACCATGCGGTTCCGCGGGGAGTTCCCACAGGCCGCCCCACAGGCCATTCTGCGGGCGCCGGCGCAGGAGCAGTTCACCGTTGTGCTCGAGTGCTGCGACGACCATGGTCATGTGTTCAGGGGGACGGCGCCGGCGCGGACGGGGAATGGCGTCGACCCGGTGGCTGATATGGGCTGCGCACTGCGCCGCGACCGGACACCGCGTGCACTGCGGATCTCGCGGCGTACACACGGTCGCGCCCAGTTCCATCAGGGCCTGGTTGAAGTCGCCACAGCGCCGTCGGGGCAGCGTCCCTTCGGACAGTGCCCACAGGTTCTGGATCGTCGAGCGATCATCCATGTCCGCGTCGATTGCGTACCACCGCGCCAGAACCCGCTTGACGTTACCGTCCAGAATCGGCGCTGGCTTGTCGAAGGCAATGGATGCGATGGCGCCGGCCGTGTAGCGGCCGATTCCGGGCAGGCGCTGCAGGTCTGTTACGTTGTCCGGAAAAGCACCGTCGAATTGATTGCAGACCATCACCGCGGCAGCGTGCAGGTTGCGGGCTCGCGAGTAGTACCCCAGGCCTGCCCATTCGCGTAGGACATCGTCGAGATCAGCGCGGGCCAGCTCGAAGACGGTTGGGAACTGTGCGATGAACCGTTCGAAATATGGAATGACCGTGGCCACCTGGGTCTGTTGGAGCATGCATTCCGCCAGCCACTGATAATAGGCGTTGGTCGGATGATGTCTCCACGGTAGATCACGCCGGGTGGTGTCATACCACTGAAGAAGCCTGCGGCGCACCGTGGACAGAATCCGTGGGGTCATGTGAGCTCGTGACCGCAGCGGCTACAGAAGCGTGCGTGTGCGACATTGGTCTGGTGGCACGACGCGCACATTGAGTTGCGTTTGCGGCGAGTGAGCACCAGCATGACGACAACGATGATCGACGTACCGAAGCACAGTGCCCCGAGGATCCGCGGCGCGAAGAATGACAGCAGTTCAACCACGCCGCTATTCTAGGAGCGCACACAGACCACCGCCAGTTCCCGACTGATTGTTGGCTCAGGTGTGTCAACCGCTCCAGAAGCGTGCGACAAGACTTTCGCTGCTGCGGTTGGCCGTGGATGTCAAGGGGCATCTTGCTCAATGGCCGTCAGGCACCGTTTCTCAGGTACGCTTCATTCCATTGCTGAGGTGCGGAATGCCCCCGGGCAAGAACATGAAATCGGCAATGACGGGAAGGTGGTCGCTGGCGACGCGGGCGATCCCCAGTCGACTGCGGCGGACGCTGATCAGCTCGATCGGGCCGCGGTAGAAGATCTTGTCGAGGCCGCCCGTCGGAGCGTAACTGGGAAAGGTCTTGATCGAACGCCTGGATCCGGGATGGCGGTTGGTCGCACACGCAAAACCCGCGGCATCAAAGTGCTTGCGTCGAAGAACGCCGCGCCAGTCATTCATGTCGCCGGCAATGATGCATACGCGATCCGCCGCCAGGTGCGCGACGTCGGGTGTACTCAGGAGGTGATTGACTTGTCGGCGGCGCTCGAGGGCCGATAGTCCGAGATGGATGTTGAAAACTTCCACCGGTATGGCCTGCCGATCGAGTGGCAGGCGGATCGCCGTGTGCTGGGCGCCGCGCGGTTTGCGCCACGACACCGTCAGATCGATATTGCGCTGCCGCCCGATTGGAAAACGAGTCAATGTTGCATTGCCGTACTTGCCTTTGCGTAATGTGACGTTCAGTCCAATCGCTTTGTATTCGTAGTTCAGGGCACGGGCCAATTCACGGGCCAGATCGAGGTTCTTAGAACGCGGAACACCCCGGTCGACCTCCTGTAGCAGAACGATGTCCGCATCGTGGTGCCGCAGGATGTCCACTATGCGTTCCGGCCGGAACCGCCCATCCACTCCGATGCCATTGTGGATGTTGTAACTCAATACCCTGAACCGCATGATCATCTGGCATGATAGTCAGCAACGAGCGCGAGGGCTAGAATGGGTTATCCAGAAGCAGAAATTCCATTGGAGAGCCCCCGATGTGGCGTGTGACCGAAGTCAGCTCCTGCTGAATGTGAACACCGTCGGTTGGGCCACGGCGAGGTAGTCCTCGACGTTCATGATGATCGAATCGGTCAGTGATCCGGCGTTGAATGCGATGCGGTCGTTGTTCAGGATCGACGTGTCCACGAACAACGGCAGCTGGAGGACTGGTTCACCGAATGGGGGGACCGAGCCGGGTACGAGGCTGGTGAGTTCGAGCAGTTCGGCACGGGTTGCGAATCGCGACACGCGGGTGTTGAACCGCCTGCGGACGGCAGCGGAGTCGAGCTTGAGCGCGGCGCTGAGTACGAACAGACGGTAGGTCTCAGCCATCCGAATGACGAGCGCTTTGCCTCCGATGCGCACCGGCTCGCCGCGCGCAGCGGCAGATTCTTCAGACGTGAAAGTCGGCGCGTGCTCGACATGGCGGTATGCGATACCGCCCGTATCGAGCAGGGCACGAATGGCCGAGAGTGTGGATGGGGCACCGGTCATGTTCAACGATCTTGCACGCGATATACGAAACGCAGGCCCGACCAGATGTGATCGATTGCGCATATCTTGTTGTCCACGAGACCAGAGGACAGCCCACGCCGTCGCACCGCCGCTTCGTTGACATCGGTTGCGACGCCGGATGTCTTCTTGGGCCATGCGATCCACAGACCGCCATTTGATACCAGTCGTCGAGCGGCGCTTTCGAAACGCTTCTCGAGAGCGTGCATGCGCGGTGCGAACAATACGATGACGTCATGGTGGGTGGCGCGCAGGTCCGATCTCTGCTCGACATCCCGCGGCATGGGGGCAAGCAAACGCTGGAATCCACAGGGTGCGCCAAGCACTGCGATGCGATGGTTGTCCTTGATGCCCAGTTTTCTGGGCAACGGCGTGTGTGAGTAAGCGGTCACGGAGTGCTCCTGTTTTTCGGCGCCTCGAGTGTGGATATTCTAATTTTGGTGGACCCGTCTTGTCACGTCACTGCATCCTGCCCACCATTGGACACGTGTCTCTCGAGTACACTACCCACCCACCCCCGCAGGAGGCCAAATGATGTTCACCCGCCGTCGCGCATATACCCTTACCGAGATCATCATCGTAATTGCTCTCATCGGTCTTCTGATTGCCCTGCTATTACCCAGCCTCGGCGGCGCTCGGGCGGAAACGCGTTATGTCGCCTGCCAGGCCAACATGCGTTCGATCGGACAGATGATGCACCTGTATGTCATGGACAACGACGGTCGGATGCCACGCGGTCCAGCACACCCCATCGACCAGGTCGACGGTCCGCTCCGTACCTACAAGCTGGCCAACACGCGGGTCGCCACGTCTCAACTGTGGCTTGGTCATCCTTACACGGACATGGATGGCGTTGAACGCCGGCCGCAGTTCACGGGGCTCGGACTGCTGACCCGAACACCTGGAGAAGACGGCAACGAGATGTTTTTTTGTCCAGGAGATGATACCGATCGCCGTGCGACCCAGGCCGCCTCGATCGGTCGCGCGGGTGAGATTGCTGCGGGCTCCTATCTCTACCGGCAACTCGACATGACCCCTCCTATCATCGGGGCGGTCGGGGTTCTCGACGACCTTCGTGAAACCGATTGCAGTGTTCTGCATTTCGGGGACACCGGCTTGCACGCCACGTGGAACCTGGCGGTGCAGGCCATGATCGTAGACTTCAACAGCCTTGCGGATGGCGAAGACCACGCCAGCAACCACAGCGGTCGACGGGTCAACGTGACGTATCTCGATGGCGCGGTTGCTGGCTTCCGCAACGAACTGCAGGCGGTTGGTCCTGGAGAACGGGCTCCGTGGGCGTCGGTGCGTTCTCATGCATTCGCGGCCCTGGGTGACGATGACGGTTTGAGCGTTCGGCGAGAACTCGATCGAATCCTCGTGGCCGCAGACTTCAGCCAGAAGGACAAACCGTGGCTGGCACCCGTGCCCACCAACCCACCCGACGATCCGGCGCAATAGATCTGGCTGTGCATACGGTACGTCGAGTTGCGTGGGGCCGATTCAAGGATGTTCACCAGTCGATGACACGGCAGGGGTGGGCTTGCTCTGGTCTGTGGTGAGACGTCATACTGTGCCCATGAGCACGACCCTGTCCATGACCGCGCCTCCGGATGTGTACCGTCGCCGCCGGGCTCAACTTGCATCGGCGTTGACGCGCCCCCTGGCCCTGTTTGCCGGCCGCGCGCCACGCCGAACCTGTGCCACGACGCCATATCCGTTTCGCGCCGACAGCAATTACTTGTACTTCGGTGGTCCTCCCGCGCTCGAGGGTGCGGCGTTGATCATCGAGCCGGGAGGTGATGGAGCGAGCGGCAGCACGCTCGTGCGCGTTCCGCCCGGTCCCGACGATGCCCTGTGGATCGGCCTGCCACCGGATGATGCGGATCTGCTGGTTGCCAGTGGAATCGAAGCAGCAGTGTCGCCAGAAGAACTGAGCGACGTACTTGCGGGGCGCGCGACTGCTGCTGTCGTTCCGGAATGTGAGCCTACACGTGCATTGGCGCGCGATAACGGCCTGCTTGTGCCGAGTGACGACGAGCTGCGTGAGATCATTCATCTGCGCCTGATCAAGGACAACTACGAGCTCGCAGCCATGCGCCGCGCTGCCGAGGTCACCATCTCGGCTCACCTGACCGCCATGGCCGCCTGTCGCCCCGGAGTGACTGAGGCACAGATCGCGGCAGCATTTGGTGCGGCGATCGCGGCCCACGAGCACCGCCCGTCGTTCACGCCAATCATTACCATGCGTGGCGAGGTTCTGCATGCCCATGGTCATCCCAATACGTTGTCGTCTGGCGCACTGCTGCTGGTCGACGGCGGTGCAGAAGAGCCAGGCGGTTACGCTTGCGATGTCACACGCACATTCCCCGTGGATGGCGCATGGGGGGCTGTACAGCGTCCGTTGTACGACGCTGTTCTGATGGCAATGCGTGCGGCCATCGACGCGTGTGTTCCGACAACGCGTTATCGCGAGGTCCATGATATCGCCGGCCGAACGTTGTGTACCGGCCTCGTCGATATCGGTTTGCTCAAGGGCGATCCTCTGGAGCTGGCCGGGCGCTACGCGCACACCCTGTTTTTTCCACATGGTGTGGGCCATCTGATTGGCTTGGACGTTCATGATATGGAAGATTTCGGCGACCTTGCCGGGTATGCGCCCGGTCGTTCGCGTCGTCAGGAATTCGGCAACAAGTTCCTGCGCCTCGATCGCGACCTCGAGCCGGGGATGTGCGTGACCATCGAACCAGGATTCTACATGGTTCCGGCCATTTGGGAGACCGCGGAGATCTGGGAACCGTTCAAGGATGCCGTCAATCGCCCCATGGTCGAAGAGCTTCTGGCCAGCCGTTTCGGTGGAATCCGCATCGAAGAAACCGTTGCCGTGCGGGCAGCCGATGGGCCCGAAATACTGACCGCAGGTTTGCCATCGAACGCCGACGCCGTGGTAGACTGCGTGGGCCGCTAGGCCGTGTCGGGCGCTGCCGGCGGCGAGGCCGACCCGAGCCTGCGGCACCATCGAACCCGTAGCCGGGGGCTGCGCTGGACCGTTTCCGGCCAATCGGGATAATCGCGGCATGGCTTGGTCTTGTCGCCTTCACGTCCTGATCTCAATCCTGCTCTTGAATGCGGTCGTCCACGCTCGTGCAGCGTCGCGCGCCCTGTTCTCGTTTGACGAGCTGCGCGGCGTGATCGTCAACGCCATCCATGAAGACAGCCGTGGGTATTTCTGGCTCGGGACCGAAGGTGGCGTATGGCGCGGGCAAAACAACGGTTTCGAGCCGTTTCGCGAATTGTACGCGTGGGGCACCGGCGCGCAGTGTTTCCTGGAAGATGATGACGGTACTTTGTGGATTGGGACCGCCGATGGCTTGCGGGGCGCCGACGTCCATCATCTAACGGATCACGTGGTGCCGTCCCCGTTGGACACGATGTTGGTCACGGCCCTGTCCCGTGCTCCGGACGGGGACCTCCTCGTGGGCACGCGCAACGGACTGTATCGGTATCGCTCACAAGGGGCGGCGGCCCCGCAACTGGTGGGCGGAACCGCGAACGAGGTGATCTTCAGCATCGCGTTTGCGGACGATGGTGCGGTCTGGCTGGCGGTTGAACACGCAATTCTTCGGCTGGCGAACGGGTCGGTGTCGCGGATGTTCCGCAACGAGGTCGGCAACGGTCCCAACCGCATTCTGCTGGCGGATGATGGAGCGTTGTGGATCGGCTTGCGCAGGCCGGGAGGATTGTACCGGTGGCACGAAGGCCATCTTGAACGCTTCGGCGCAAGCGATGGTCTGTTGAACGAAGATGTCAATGCGCTACTCGAGGCCCCAACGGGTCAGATGTGGGTGGCCACTGAACGGGGCGCGTTTGCTTACCATGGTGGCCGCTTTGAGCACATCGGGCGAGAAGATGGGTTGATTAACGATGATGTTCATAGTTTGCATATCGACCGTGAAGGTTTCCTGTGGATCGGCACGTTCGGGAGAGGGGTCTATCAGCTGCGCTCGCAGAGCATCGTCGTTTATGACGTGGAGGACGGACTCAATCATGGGTTGGTAACCGACCTCGTGTTCCTTGCGGAGGACCGCTTTCTGGTCAGCACGATACAGGGCATCAACCTCATCGGGCCTGGCACACATGATGCGGATGGAGTCAAGGACGGCATCGATAAGATGTTGATCGATTCGGCCGGGACGCTGTGGATGACCAGCCGCGCGGGATTGACATCTGCCGAGAGTCTCAATTCACCGGTGAATCCGGGTGTGCGCATTCGTGACATCGTCGAGGCGCCCGACAGCGGCTTGCTGCTGGGGACGTCCGGAGGGCTGCTGCACTACACGGGTGACACCATGCAAGCGGTTGTTCTCCCACCCGAACTCGGACACCTGGTGCACAATCTGGCCGCTGGCGCGGACGGGCGCGTGCTCGTTGCGACGTCGCAGGGACTGGCCCACGGAGTGCCGGGTGCCTGGCAGGTGGTCATGTCCGGTCGCGAGATCCTGTCAATGGCCATGGGCCGTGAAGGCGTCGTGTGGATCGGTACACGCGACACCCTGCTGCGGTGGCACGACGGCCAGGCGGAGGACATGTCGACTGCACAAGTGGACATCGGTCTGGTGCGCGATGTCGCATGCCAGGCCGACGGTACGGTGTGGGCGGCGACTCGCCTGGGGTTGGTGCGTTGTCGTGCGGGCCGGACGACCCGTTTCACACCCGCCGACGGGTTGCCCAGTCCAAATCTCTCACATGTCATCATCGGGCCGCGCGACAACCTTTTTGTTGGGACTAACCAGGGGCTGGTGCGGATTGATACCAGGCACTTCGAGCCCAGCGTCGTGCCGCCGCTCCTGGTGATCCAGGAGATCATGCTGCGGGGTGACCTGAGTCCGACCGATCGCGACAATGTGGCCACCTCACGAACGGGCCGTGATCTCCAGGTCCAGTTAGCCTGTCTTGGTTGGCGCAGCGCCCGTGGCGCCAAGTATCAATACCGTTTGTTGGGGCGTGACGATACGTGGTCAACTTTGAGCGACCAGGGCCTGTTGCGCCTCGGAGTTCTGACCCCCGGGGCCTATGTTTTCGAAGCCCGCGCCGTCAATGCCGAGGAACAAGTGAGTAACGTGGCCACATTATCGTTCAGTATGATGCCACCGTGGTATCGGCAGCCGCGGTTTCGAATGATCGTTGCGTTCGTGGGCGTCATTGCATTCGTCTTGCTGATTCTCTACATCGTGCAGCGTGGGAGAGCGCGCGGTCGGCAACTCCTGCTCGAGGAGCAGTTGCGGCGGTCGCAGCGCATGGAAGCCGTCGGGACTCTGGCCGCGGGTGTGGCGCACGACTTCAACAACCTGCTGACAGCCATCATTGGTTACAAGGACATGGCTGAACAGGCGGGTGCTGCGGATCCACGAATTCTCGAGGCCACTCGTGGCATTGATACCGTCGCCGACCAGGGCAGCGGTGTGATTCAGGCCCTGCTGGCCTTTAGCCGCAACAGTCCTCTGACCAAGCACCCCATTCATGTGGGGCGGCTCGTCGGGGATACGATGCGCCTATTGCGGCCCATTATTCCTTCGGCCATCGATTTCGTCACCGACCTCGACGAAGCCGAATCAATGTGGATCGAGGCCGATCCGTCGCAGTTGCAGCAGGTGCTCTTGAATCTGGTCGTGAACGCCCGGGATTCGATGCCTGATGGTGGGCGACTGCTATTGCGCGTGTCCCGGATCCAACCTCCTCCCGGGCATTGGGCCGATTTCGATACTGGCGGATCGGGGCAGGCATTGCTCGTTGTTGAAGATGAGGGCGTTGGTATGACGGAGGACATCAGCGAGCGAATGTTCGATCCGTTCTTCACCACCAAAGCGCGGGCCCAGGGAACGGGCCTCGGGTTGGCCATCGTGCATGGTATTGTCGAAGATCTCGGGGGAAGTATTCACGTCGATTCCTCGCCCGGTGTCGGTACGACGATCATGATCGCCCTGAGGTGTACCGCTGCGCAGGGGACCGACGATGAACGAGGGGCCTGACATTTAGCGGCTCAAGGGGTTGTGTCTTCGAACAACGTTCTTCTCGCATGGCACACACAGCGACCACGCGCAACGGGGACCGTCGGCAGGATGTGGGCCACAGCCTGTCGCTCAGCGAGCCACTCTTCCAGGCCGGCATATGGATCGGGCTCAGCTGCCGCAGCTCTGAACACGTCAATGGAACGGGGCCACACGCGACCGGTGGCCTCATGCACAGCAGCAAAGATGTTCAGATCCCGACTGTAGCGCTGAAAGCCGAGCAGGAATGCGTTGTTCGGCTCCATGTCGGGTATCCACGAGAATAATTTCGGGTCGTTCAGTGTGGGGCGGATGTCGTCCTTGAAACGCACCTTGGCCGCTTCGATGATCAATTCGCGTTGGGCGAGCTTGTCCGTGCGTGGACGAGTCGACGCGTACAGTACGTTGAGTTCGTCGATCAGTGCTTGGATGAAGCCTTCAAGTCTATCGACGTCCTCGAACAGCTCCCGCGCCCGCTCTGCCAGTTCGGGCTCATCAACGAAATCACTGTTGAAGAAATCAATCGCGCCGGTCCGTCCGACAAAGGTGGCCAGACTTTCATTGAAGTCGGTGTTGTCGGGCGCCCACACCGTGCTGTGCAAGAGTTCGTGAATCACGACGCTGGCCAGGTCGACTTTCTCACGTTGCAAGACCGGCGAGAGGATCGGGTTGGAGAAGAAATTGCTCGCGTTGTACGCGTCTAGTTCGTAGATGAACGTGTCGTGATTGTCACGTTGCAGATCATCCGCGCGCGCATCGACGCTTGAACGGTCGAAAAAGGCCAGGTAGGGAATCGTTCCGATGATCGGGAACCACCAGGTGTAGGGCGTCAGTGCATCGTCGGGTGCCGCGGACAGGTTGTAGGCCACCGGATCGTCACCGGCGTCATAGAACATGTCGAATTGATCGCGGGTGTACAGGCCCATGCGGCGTCGAGCGAATTCGCGGGCGTCGCGCATCAGCTCGAGCTTGTCCAGTTGGTCGGCTGTGAGCTGGCCACGGGCCAATACCGTGTCGATGTCCTCGGCATTGTTGACGATGTGCAACTGGCCACGCAGGGCAGGCAGAACGTAAGCGATCTCGAAACACCCGCCACAGCCGATAACGGCAAGTCCTATGAGTCCGCGCGTACGTCTTGTCATATGTCGATGCTCTGTAACGGCTTGTGGACCCAGGGCTCCACTTTCTGACCGCAGCCCCGTGGTGGTGGGGCAGGTGCGGATGCTTGGTCCAGCACATCCCGGGCGATAGACTAAAGGCTCAGCCCTGTGTCCAGGCGGATGCGGAGCGGGATACATGTCTCAGGTCATTCTAGGGAAGAAGTGGAGCACCCTCAATGAATTACATGTTGGTCAGGCATGTTGCGCCGATGGCCGCGCTGCTGGCATCTTCCGCCGCGCTGGCTGGTGCGCCCTCCGGTTTTACAGAAGAGGCCCAGTCGCGTGGTCTGTCTTACCTTACTGTTCAGGATCCCATGTTTTTTGCTGAAGACTGGGGTACTGGTCTGGCCTTCGCCGACCTCGATGATGACGGTGACGCGGATGTGGTTGTCGTTGGACGACCAGATGCCGTCGTCGGTATTTTCGAGAACACCGGCGGTGCGTTCATTTCAAGGTCGGTGCAGAACGGAGTTGCACCCGTGCCGAGCGCGACCGGTGTGATTGCGGGCGATTACGATCGCGACGGTGATCTCGATCTCTTCATCTCTGCTGGACGCAGTTACCTTTTCTTTCCAAATGATCCCACACCAAACCGCCTGCTGCGCAACGAGGGCGGATTCATGTTCACGGACGTGACCGTCGCGGCCGGGCTGGATGACGATGGGCCGGCCTACGGCTGTGCCTGGTCCGATTTCGATACGGACGGATGGCTCGATTTGTACGTGGCCAATCGTTTTACGCCCAACCGTCTCTTTCGCAATCTTGGCGATGGTACCTTTGAAGACGTTGCAGTCAGCCTCGGTGTTGATCGCGACGAGGACCCAACGTTCCAGGCATCTTTCTTTGATTTCGATCGCGATGGCGATGCAGATTTGTATCTCGCCACAGACAGGGGTGAAGAGTGTGATGAGTGGAAGAATCATTTATTCGAGAATGTCGGCGGCACTTTCGTCAATATTACTGAAGACTCCGGTACCGAGGCGTGCATCGGGTCGATGTGCATTGCTCTCGGCGATTTCGAGGGCAACGGTTTCCAGGATATTTACGTGACAAACACCGTTGCCGGAAACGTCCTATTGATGAATCAAGGAGACGGAACCTTTGCTCGTGAGGAAGTTGCGGCCGGCGTCGTATCCAATGCCCTGGGTTGGGGCGCTCATTTCTTCGACTACGACCACGACACCATTCTCGACCTGTACGTGTGCAATATTGTTGGCTCGTCGCCCGATGCGCGAAACAGACTGTACAAGCATGATGGGACGTGGCCAGCAGTGGACGTCAGCACGGCGCTGGGCGTGGACGTAGAGTCGTACTCTTTTGCGGTGGCCAGTGCCGACATCGACACGGATGGGGATCTTGACCTGGCGGTCGTGAGTCATGGGGATCCGTTGCGGTTGTTCATCAATCACGAAGGCGCCGGGGGCAACTGGGTGCGCGGTGATCTCATTGGCGAGGGCCCGCAGCGTTATGCGATTGGGGGCCGGGTCGATGTGGTCATCGGGGAGACCATGCAGCAACGAGAGGTCATCGCCGGGAATAACTACTTGTCACAAAACGAGCTGGTCGTGCATTTTGGGTTGGGCGATGCCCCGTTGATTGATGAGATCGTGATGTCGTGGCCCAGTGGAACCACTCGGACATTGACCTCCATGCCGGTCAATCAGACATGGCGGCTCTATCCGCCTGACAAACTGGGTGACAGTGATGGCGATGGTGATCGTGATGCGGTCGATCTGGGTGTGTTCACGGCATGCTCGGGGCCACATGATCCCGGGTCGATTACGCCTGGATGCGAGGTCATGGATTACGAGGGTGATGGCGACGTAGACGAGTTCGATTTCGCCGTGTTCTTGAGTGACGTCGTGGATCAGGGCGATTGTAACGGCAACAAGATCCCGGATTTCGAGGAAGTCTTCGCTGACCCGGATCTAGATGAGAATCATGATGGGATCATCGATGTGTGCAGTTGTGTCGTGCGCAGCGACTGTGCCGATCGCGACCTGGACGGAATTCGCGACGACCCCTGCATATGGTGGGACTGTTCAAATGGACTGTGCCAGGAGACGCCGATTCTCTTCTCAGATCTGGGCGGGGCATTCGGAGCGTGTGCGCCTGACGGCGCAGTAGATGGGAACGACCGCTTTCACGCCCTCAATTGTTTTTCGAACACTGGAATGCGTCCTCCGCCCAGCTCCTACGAATGCGAAGACGACGCACCTGCTGCAGTCAATGTCGATGGTTCCGGGTTCCAGGCCCCGTGCACACCCGACGGCGTGTGCGATGCCAACGATGCGTTTACGACCTTGAATATCTTCAGTGGCGCGCTGAGTTGCTCGTGCGGCGCAGGGCCGGCGCCTGCTCCAGTGGTCTTCCTGCCGCCCGCAGCGATCGAACTCCGTGCTGCAGATCTCCGTGTACGCGGCTCACAGCTTGTGGTCGTGTCCGCGTTTCTTGAGCATGACGTCGCGGATCTCCGCGGATACCAACTGCACATCGACACGTACGGCGGAAACCGCGGGTCACTCGAACTCGTTGACATGGCAGTCGAGGATCGATCGGATGCTGTGTTTGCCCAGAGGCCTGCGTGGCACGCCTTCAACGTTGAACGTCAGCAGATGCTTGCTGGTGTCGATGACTCGGGTGTCTTCGCTCCAGCGGGAGCCTACATGGCGACGTTCGTGTTCAAGGCAAGCCGCGATGCACTTGGGCTATTCGGCATAGAGTTGCGCGGACAACAGGGCGATCCAGAAGGACGTTCGATGCTATTTCCGACTACGCCACACGCACGTAAGGCGGTTCGCGATGACGCTCATGTGCGGGTGCGGGTGACCGCTGAGGATAGGTGACGCCTGCAGCCCTGTCCCGTAGCGAGCGCTAGTACATGTTTTCCACCCGTACTGGATGGCTCGTGCGCTGTGGGGCAATCACAGCCTCGTAGGTTTCCGAGGGCAAGCTGATCCACTCGGTCTTGTCCTGCTCGATACGCGCCACGCCGACATGTGCAGAACGCAGGCCACCCAGAAACCGCCGTTGGTCAGACACATAGAGCGTGCAGCCGACGCGGGCGTCCAGGGCCTCGCTCAGAGACGTGGAAATGACCGCGCCCGGCCGGAGGTTGATATTGGGTATTTCTTCGGCGCTCATCCTGACTCGGGCAACGGACTGACGTGTACGCGGTTGCTCAGACGCTGTCTGGCCCGCGTACCCCTGCAGGGCGTGATCTGCTTCACCGAGCATGAGCCCGCGCTGACGTGGGTCCTGTTTGCGTGAGAGCAACGACACGACTACGGCGATCACCGCACTGACGCACAGACCGAAACAGGCGCGCATGAATTTGTACTGCTTGAAGGCCGGTGCATCCTCGACCCGTGGTACGCCATGATCGAACGGTGCGATGATCTGCGGTAAGAAGAACGAAAGAATGATAGCCAGTCCGCCGCCAATCAGCGTGGCCAGCGCTGCTGCGCGGGTGAACCGCTTCCACAGCAGGCTCATTAACAGTGTCACGACCAGAGGTGGCGTGACGGCTGCGGTGAAGGCACCATGGGCGGCGTAGATGGAGTCGAAGCTCATGAACACGGGCACGAGAGCGATGCCGATCGCAGCGACGCCGACGGTCATGATGCGTGCAACGCCGAGCAGTTCACGATCACTTGCTTGTGGCCTGATGAATGGGCGATAGACATCGTTGACCCCGATCGCGGCAACCGCGGTGAGCAACGTGTCGACCGTAGACATCAGCGCGGCTGTCAGCGCGGCCATGATCAGGCCGAACATGCCCGGACGGCTGAGCACTCGTGCGGCGACGAAGAATGCTTTGTCGGCTTCGACCGTGTCTGGGAGTGTGCCCGAATGGACCATGGCGCGGGCGATCCATCCACCGCCGGCGACGACGATCGCAGCAAGTGGCATCAGCACCAGGATCATCGTGACCGCCGCTTTGCGCACGTCGTAAATCGATCGTGCTGCCATGAAGCGCATGAGAATACCCTGGTTGATGAAATAGAACATGGCCGAGTTGGCCATGGCATCCTGCCAGAATATCCCCACGCCACTGAAATCTGGGTTGGCGTTGAGCTCCGGGAAAGCCTGACGTGCCGTGCGCGGAAGATGCGTCCAGAATTCAGTAAAGCCGCCCAATTCGGCAATACCCATGATAATGATGAATCCGCCAACGACCAGCAGCATGAGGCCCTGCAGCAGGTCGGTCATGATCACACTCGTTTGACCGCCGGCGGTCACATAGATCATCGAGATCCCGGCGACGACGATCGCTGCGTAGAACACATCCCAGCCCAGCAGGATGTGCAACGCCTTGCCCATGGTGAAAAGATTCACCCCGACGTAGCCGATCAGATACAACAGCAGCATGATCGTCGCTGCCACGCGGACGTCGGTGCCGAAGCGTCGTTCGAAGTACTCGGGAACAGAACCGACGCGTGAGAAATACAGGATCGGTAACCATCCAAACAACAACAGAGGCGTCCAGAACCAGTCGTTGAGATAGCTCTGGCTGCTCGACAGCCCATACTCGAACGCCACTCGACTGTATTTGACAAAACTGTATGAGCCAACGAGGGTCGCCATCAGGCTGAGAGAAACGAGCCACCAACTGAACCGCTGTCCGCCGAAGAAAAAATCATTGAGTGTGCGCTGCCGGCGACCGAACCATGTTCCTACTGCCAGGATTCCAACGAAGTATGCAGCCATGATCACGTAGTCGATGGCTGCGGCCGAAACTGTGGGGACCGGGCGTGCACCCGCATGCCCCGGGAGGGCTGTGTGCATCGGTGCATACTGCAGATAGCCTTGTATTCCGGCGAACAACGCAAGGCCGACGATGAGCAGGATGAGGCGCAGCAGACCGCGACCACGCAGGCTGATGTAGCCGTACTTCGCACAGCACACCACGCCACCCGCAAAGACCACACCCCCGACCGTATATTGATACAAGAAGGCGTCCACTGGACGGGGAGCGTAGCACAAAAAAACCGGTTCTGCCGGGGGTCTCCCGCCCCAGTTCTTCCGCGGCAAACTATGGTGCAAGATCAACAACAGTAAAGAGTTAAGAACTGAAGGAGGAGTTGCCCCACGTCCCATATTCGCGTAACTCACCCTGCAGGCCCCATAACCCGATCACTGGGGAAGACGAGGCTCGTCGATGTCATGGCGAGATCTGTCGCAAGGAGACTGCGATGAACGGACACACCCCTGACTTGACCACCGTGAGAAACGCCCGCCAACGCGTGGCCGGACGCATTCGTCGTTTGCGGAGCAGGCTGTCGCGCTCCGCGATGGGGGCGCGCTGTCGCAAACTCGAAGATGATCTGGCTACGACTTCCATTCGTCTGTTCGAGGCAGAGAATCGTGTCCGCGAACTCCGCGATCGAATGGCACGGGCTGATGAGGACGACCGTGCCCTGCGCGCATTGCAGACTTGCGCAATTCTCGAGAGCGAGAACCGGGTGAAAGAGGACGAGGTATCGACACGAACTGCCGAACTGGGTGCAGTGACACGCAAACTCCGGGCGGCCGAGAAGATGATCCAGTGCATGGAACGTCGGGCCGAAGACACGCGCCGCAACTACATGCATGAAAGTCGGCGGTTGCAACAGGAGCTGGCCGAAGCCAAGGCCGCCCGCACTCGGTTGGAAGAAGGGGTGCTACCGGCTCTCCGAAAGCCGCTCGACGCTGAAGCCATCGATCGGGTCGACGCAGCGGCGCGGCGAATCGAAGACACTCTGCGAGGATCACGCATGGCAGACCTTGCAGCATCGATCGTTCACGACGTGGACGACGATTCGTCCAACCGTTTGGGGTCATTGATCATGGAGCTGGCGCAATCATGGTCATCAGAACAGGCGCAATTGCTGGATGAGATCGGAACGCTCAATCGAAATGTGCGACGAATTGTACGCTCGGTCCAGTCGGCCTCAGCGATGTCGACGTCGACGATGCACACTCGGTAAGAGGCGGGTCAGCATCAGGAGCATGCTGGCGACTGCTACCGGCGTTTCCGCACCGGCGCCGCACATCTGCTCCCGCGTGCCGCTGTTGTTCGGGATCAAGTGAACTCCGCTGATATCCTGATTGTCGACCGGGTTGCGGTCGTCATCATCACTGCCAACATCGACGATTCCGCCAATCTCGTTGCCGCCATCATCGGTCACTTCGACCCGCACGATGTATGTGCGTACAATTACGCCACCGCCAGCTAGGTCGAACCCGGGCCACAGGACTTTGTTGTCACTCGGTTGTCCTCCATTCGATGCATCATCCAACGTGGTCGTGGCATCGAGTGTCGCCTTGATCGAGACGTTCCGTGCCGTGGCTTCCGCCAGATTGGTGACGGTGACGGTGTAACGAATCTTGGGTGCGGTGTCGGCGTCGAACAGCTCGGCCTCGAGTTCGACGCGCAAGTCGGGTTGTTCGCCAACCGGGGAGACTGGCCCCGTGGCGCAGCCGTCCTCGGAGACCATCGCGCCGATCGGCGTGCCCGCACACAAATCGAACGTATCGATGACGCCATCATCGTCGTCGTCATCATCGCACCCGTCTCCGACTCCATCACCGTCCGTGTCGCGCTGGTCGATGTTGAACAGTTGATCACAGTTGTCGCGCAGGTCGCCAATGCCGTCGCCGTCGAAGTCACCTGCACAGGCATCACCGCGGCGATCGCCGTCGCTGTCGCGCTGGTCCGGGTTGGGTACGAGCACACAGTTGTCACAGTCGTCAGGGATACCATCGCCATCGGAGTCGAAGTTGTCATTACCTTGTTTGCAGACGTCAAAGCAATTGAGCACGCCATCGTTGTCGTCATCGCCGTCCGGCGTTCCGCACCCGCATTGGCCGGGAGATATATCCCGCGTCGCCCCCTAGCGTCGCGAAGTCGATTTTCGTTCCTTCGAAGACATTCGGGAAGGTGCGGCGCCCAAATTCGTCGACGATGCCTTGCAGAAAGCGCTTTCCGACGTTGCATTGGGATCCGCCAAAGTTCATGGCTCCACCCAACAGGACGAGCCCCGGGTCGATGGCGTGCACGGCGCTGGTAACGCCGATTCCCAGGTAAAAGGCGGTTTCGTCGACGATGCGGAGCGCGAATGCATCGTTCGCCGCCGCAGCTTCGTACACGTCCTTGGCGGACAGATTCTCCCAGTCGGGCAGCTGCCGCAAGCTACTGGTGGCGCCTTGTTTGAGAGCGGCTACGGTCCGCAGCAGCCGCCACGGGAGCCTCGCGTAGGCTTCCAACTGGCCTTGCCCTCCCCCCAATTGCAAAGGAGTGCATCGGGACGGCTGTCGACGATCATGTGTCCCAGTTCGCTGCCAAAGCTGTTGATTCCGTTGATCAGTCGCCCGTCACTGATCAATCCGCCCTCCCACGCCCGTCCCCAGTGTCAACAGGGCCAGGCTATCATGGCTGGCGCCCGCACCCACCCAGAATTCGCCAAAGGCGGCCGCGTTGGCGTCATTGATGTAGCTGACTACGATGCCCAGCGCATCTTGCAAGTGCTGCCGAACCGGAAAGTCATGCCAGCTGGGAAGATTCGAAGGATTCAGCACGATCCACCGCGTGAGGCACATTGGACCGGGCGTTCCCAAGCCACAGCGTTTTACCGACTCGCTGCGGACCTCGGCCTTGCGGCACAGCGCATGACACGTCTCCACCGCGCGGCGAAACGCATCCTCGGGCCCCGCCTGCGTGCGGGTTTCGATGCTCTCAAATGCTAGCGTCTGCCCTCGGTCATCGACGAGTCCGATTTTGATATTGGTTCCCCCCACGTCGACACCCAAGAAGAACGGCTCTTGGGCCTCCGCGCGAGGCACGATGGACTGGCGAAACGACATGCTGCAAACCGCGAAATGTGAAACCCATTGAAATGCCGGGAGTTGACGAAGTCCGATGTTTTCCAACGGCTTCGAAGCGTTTTCGTGAAGGTCAACCCCGTTTTTTGAGGGCGTCAGTATACGGGGGAGCTGGCGGTTCGCACAGACGAAAAAGAGGAGATTGTATTGACCTAGAGTCCGCAATTGCGTTATCAAAAGCTGGAATTGTGGAATCTACTTCTTCGCAAGCCCAATATTCCAAGGAATCGAGTTCGTGCTTAAGCAAGTCAATGCTCAGTGCCCCGTCGGCCTCTTTTCGTCAACAACCCGCCTTCCGCGGACAGCCACCGGAAATGGGATGCGGTGCGGCTCGGCCCTGCCAGCCCGCGGCGACCGCGGAGCGGTCGGCGACTATCCTCCGCTTCGGCCGATCGCTAGTTCTCCTGCTGCTGATGCAGTTTGGCTGGCAAGCTCAAGCGCAGGAGGCGCGCGTGGATCTGGTCGCCGGAGCACCCGCGGTCAGGCGCAGCCCGGAGATTGCTTTTTCCGCAAGACGATGCAGCTCGGCTCGGTGGAACAAGCCACGGTGACCATCACCGCCGATGACGCGTACAACTTGTTTGTCAACGGCAGCCAAGTCGGCAGCGGACGCTCGATCCAGCAGATGGAGCAATACGACATCACCCGATTGCTGCGTCGCGGAAACAATGTCGTCGCCGTCCGGGTCAACATCGTCGCTGCGGGCCCCGCCGCTTTGGCGGCACGCGTGTTTGTCAAGCCGGCTGGTGGACAATGGCTCAGCTACTCCAGCGACCGCAATGGCGAACTCAGCTGGATTCGGTCGCGGGTTGGCAGGCCATCGCCCACAATGACTCTCGCTGGAAACCGGCGCAGGAATTTGGAACCTTGGGGAAACGGCGCCTGGGACCGCCGCGAAGATGTCAGCCCGCAGCGGCTCTCCGAGAATCAACGCTTTCGCATCCATCGTGAATTCGCAGTCGATCAGATACTCGGTGACGAGGTCACCGGCTCGTTGGTCAATATGGCCTTCAATGAGTTTGGGCATATCGTTGCCGCTCAAGAAGGTGGGCCATTGTTGCTCATCTATGACAGTGACAAAGATGGTGTGGTGGACAAAACGCGCGACTACTGCGACTTGGTTGAAAACATTCAAGGGATTTTGCCGCTCAACGGCGACGTGTTCGTAACCGGCAACGGGCCGGATGGCCCGGGTATCTATCGCCTGATCGACAAGGATCGCAATGGCGCGCTGGAAGAAGCCAAAAGGATCGCGGGTTTCACCGGGGATTCCGGCGAACACGGCGCACATGGCCTGACGCTCGGTCCCGACGGTCGCATCTACTGCGTCTTGGGAAACCAATCCGATACGACGGCGAATTCGCGTCGAGCAGTCCGCTGAAAGCAATTCTACGAAGGCGACTTTGTCGGCCCACGCTACGAAGATCCAGGTGGACACGCGGTGGGCGTTCAGGGCTCCCGGCGGAACGGTTATCCGCATGGATGTCGATGGCAAGGTCGTCGAACTCGTCGCCGGTGGCCTGCGGAATGCTTTTGACTTGACATTTCATCCCAATGGACGCTTGTTCGTCCACGACAGCGACATGGAATCGGACGAAGGCGCCGCCTGGTATCGCCCGACGAGCATGTATGAAATCGTGGAAGGGAGCGAGTTCGGTTGGAGAAGTGGCTGGGCCAAATGGCCGAACTATTACTTCGATCGTCTACCGACCATGTTGGAAACCGGACGTGGCTCCCCCACGGGCGCCTGCGTATACGACCATTTCATGTTTCCCCAGCGCTATCACGGCCAACTGCTGATGGCCGATTGGACGCAAGGTCAGATTTTGGCGGTCAAACTCGACAACGACGGACAGGCCCAATCGGAAGTCTTTCTTCAAGGACAACCCCTGAATGTCACCGACCTGGCCATTGGCCCCGACGGCTGGCTCTATTTCTGCACCGGCGGTCGCGGAACGAAGGGTGGGATTTACCAGGTGCGTTGGCTCGGCAACGTTCCCGATTCGGTGAAGAACTTGGGTGACGGCATTGCCGCTGCGGTCAAGCAACCGCAACTCGATGCCGCTTGGTCGCGTCAAACGATCGCGTCGCTCAAACGCGACGTTGGGCGCCGGCTGGGCCGATACCGTGGCGGGCGTCGCCTTCAGTGACGAAAACCCAGCGAAATATCGAGTCCGTGCACTCGACCTCATGCAGCTCTTTGGCCCCACACCGACCCCGGAACTGCTGACCGCCCTGAGTTCGGCGCCCAACGAAGCGGTTCGCGCCAAGACCGCGCATCTGATGGCGTGCACGGCAATTTGCCGAACATCGTCACGTTGCTCGAGAAAATGCTCAGCGACTCAGACAAGAATGTACGCTTTGCCGCCTGCGAAGCCCTACTGCGTTGCGATGCTCGCCCCGATCACGAGTTGCTCGTTCCGTTGCTGGACAGCGGTGATCGCAAACTCGCCTGGGCCGCGCAGACGGCTACTCGAGCGTATTCCGGCCGAACAGTGGGTCGATGAGCTGCTCGAACACGAAGAGCCAGCCCGTACGCTTGCAGGCCGCGCTTGGCTTGATGATTGCAGCACCCGAAGAACAATATGCGCGACGCGTGATCAATATGGTCAACACGATCCTCAATGGCTTCGTCAGCGATCGCGATTTGATCGACGTGTTGCGACTGTCCCAAGTCGCATTGCATCGCTCGGGATTGACGCGGGACGACGTGCCGGAATTCGCCCAAGCCCTCACCGAAGAGTTTCCAATCGGTGAACCCATTCTCAATCGCGAACTGTTTCGATTGCTGGCCTACCTCAACGGTGAAGCAGTAATACCCAAGGCGATCAGTTACCTGCAATCGGACGCCGACCTGGCCGAGCGGATGCACATCGCCATGCATTTGAGATTCTTCGACCATGCTTGGACCGCTACCGAGCGGTATGCGCTGATCAAGTTCTTCGAAGAGACGCAACCGGCCGATTCGGGTAGCAGCGTTCCGCTGTATGTGATGAACGTCACCCGCGATCTTTGCAAGGATCTTCCGCTGGAAGAGGCTCGCATCTTCGTCTCGGAAGGAGCCAAATGGCCCAATGCGGCGGCTCGTCTCGCTATTCGTTTATCCCGACAAACTGAGTGCCGCCGATTTGCAAACACTGCGCAATCTCGACCAGGAAATCGACCGCCCCGGTTTCGACGGGGAGCAGTACAAACGCTTGCGAACCGGGATCGTGGCCATGTTCTCGCAAAACGGGGATCCCGATTCGATGGCCTATCTGCGCGAAATCTGGGTTCGCAGCCCTGAACGCCGACAAGCCGTCGCACTGGGCCTGGCCCAGAAACCCAACGACGAGAATTGGGACTATTTGATTCGCAGCCTGCCGGTGCTCGAATCGTACGCGGTAGCCGAAGTGCTCAATGCACTGCGCAAAGTCCCACAGGCGACCAACGATCCACAAGCTCTCCGCGAGGTCATCTTGCATGGTCTGAACATGGAGCAGAATCAGCAGTCGCCGCAGCCCGCAGTGCAACTGCTCAAGTACTGGACGGGTGAGGATTTCGCCGACCAAGGCGATTTGCACCCGCTGCACCCGTGGCAGGAGTGGTATGCGGCTCAGTTCCCGGATTTGCCCGAAGCAAAATTGCCCGAGTTGGAACAGGCTTCCCCCTGGAACATGGAAACGCTGTTTGAATATTTCTTATCCAGCGACGGACGCAAAGGAAATCTCGAGCATGGGCAAGCCGCCTACGAGAAAGCCCAATGTGCGGCCTGTCACCGAATGGGTTCTCTCGGCAAAGCCATCGGCCCCGACCTGACCAGCCTGGCCAATCGCTTCACGCGCAAGGAAGACATCGAATCGATTCTCTATCCCTCGCACGTGATCAGCGATCAGTACCGCACGCAACGCGTGCTGACCACCGATGGCCGTGTGCTGACTGGAATCGTGTCAAAAAGTTCCGATGGTTCGTTGATTGTTCGCGACTCCGAGTTGAACGAGCACTTGGTAGCCGAGCAAGACGTGGACGACATTCAGCCGAGCAAGACATCGATCATGCCGGGTGGGCTGCTGGACAATTTGACCGCCGCCGAGATTCGCGATCTGATGACCTTCATGGGTTTCGTACCCGTCGATCACCAGCAAGTCGCCGAGACCCCCCAACGCGATCCCATTTCCAGGTAACTCCTAGCCGCGCTGCCCGTAGCGCACGCTGCCAGCGTGCATTTTTCCCCGTAGCGCGCTGCCAGCGTGCATGTTCCCCGTAGCGCACGCTGCCAGCGTGCAACATGCGCATCGGCCCATTCGGCTTTCTATTCAGCACACTGCCTCCGACCTCGAACGGCGTGGCCTTTAGGATTTTGGTGGCATCGGAAAAGCCCCAAGAGTTTCGGTATTTTCAGCAAAAACCCCCGCGCCGAAAGTCTTGACGCTTTTCCGCTACGCTTTTCCGCTACGGCTTTGATCCACGCCTTTCTTCTGGCCTCCCCTGGGCCCCTCGTAGCGTTTCTTCGCTTACAATGATGCCGCTGGCATGTTTTCTTCGAGGTTGCTTGTACCGGGATTCAAAAAAATGAGATTTCTCAGATTCGCTGCAATAGCGTGTTGTCTGTACTCGTCGACTCTGGTCGCAGCTCCGCCCCAGGCAACTGATTTCGGCAAGACTCAGGATGGCACCGCTGTCGAACTCTATACGCTGCACAACGACGCGGGCATGACCGTCAAAGTGATGACCCGCGGCGCAACTCTGGTGGAACTCGACGTGCCCGATCGAGGCGGCAAAGTGGATGATGTCATTTTGGGTTTCGATGATCTTGCCGGTTATGAATCGGAAGCGAATCCCTGCCCCGGTTGCACCACCGGCAGAGTTTGCAATCGGATCGCCAAGGGTAAATTCACGCTGGATGGCAAGGAGTACACGCTGGCGATCAACAACGATCCGAATCATTTGCACGGCGGTGTGGAGCGGAGTCTGGACAAGGTGGTTTGGGAGGCCAAGGCGACGGAAAACAAGCGTGGCCAGAGCGTGGCCTTCAGCTACACCAGCCCCGACGGCGAAGAGGGCTATCCGGGGAATCTCAGTGTGCAGGTGACTTACACATTGGCGAAGAGTCGCAACAGCTTGAGCATTCGTTACACAGCGACCACGGACAAAGCGACGCCGGTGAATCTTACCAACCACGCCTATTTTAATTTATCGGGAGAGGGACGCCCCACGAACCACCATCATAAGCTCCGCATCCATGCCGACAAATACACGCCCGTCGACGACACGCTGATCCCGACCGGCGAATTGGCAACGGTCCAGGGAACGCCGCTCGACTTCCGCAAGTTGACGCCAATTGGCAAACGCATCGCTGAATTGACGGATACCGCCGCGTTGGGCTACGACCATAACTTCGTTCTCAATGCGCCCGAGGAAGGCAAGGAGTTGGCGCTCGCGGCCTTCTTGTTCGACAATACCAGCGGTCGCCGGCTGCGAATCATGACCACCGAGCCGGGTGTGCAGTTCTACTCGGGGAATTTTCTCGCTGGAGAGAAGGGCAAGGCCGGCAAGGCCTACCAGCATGCCGGCCTGTTGTTTGGAAACGCAACATTTCCCCGACTCGGTGAATCAAGCCAGCTTCCCCAATACGATTCTGCGACCCGGCGAAACATTCGAGTCTCAGACCACATTGAGCTTCACCACCGATGCGCAGGAGTAGAGCCGTATGCCGCAGGATGTGCTACCGCTGGATATCGACGTCCAACAGGTTCACGAGTTGATGTCGAGCAACGAGATCGTTTTGCTCGACTGCCGCGAGGAACAGGAATGGAACACAGCTCGCATCGAAGGTGCGATCCTTTTGCCGATGAGCACCTGGGCAGAGTCGAGCCAGAGGCTTGCCGAATTCGACGGCCGTCGCATCGCCGTGCATTGCCATCATGGTGGTCGCAGCTTGCGGGTCACTCGCTGGCTGCGCGAGAACGGTTTTCCCAATGCCCAGAATATGTCTGGCGGCATCGATGCCTGGAGCCAAGAGATCGATTCGGGCGTGCCGCGCTATTGATCTCGATACCTTATTTTCTTACGAAAGCAGACGATGAATCTTGAACGCCAACGCTTTTTGCCTCACCTAGTATCCGCTCTCTTGTTGGGAGGTTGCTTACTTCCCTCGACCTGTTGCCTGGCCGACGAAGCGACCGACAAGCAGTCCAAGGGCATGCCGCTGGTATTCAGCGAAAACTTCGAGCAGGGTGTGAGCCGCTGGGAAACCACCGACGACACCGCTTGGCGGCTGACCGAGGATGACAAGGGGAACCATGTTTTTCGGACTCACCCGCCGCCAAAGCAACTACGAACCGAAATTCCGCAGCCCCTACAATATCGCGGTGATCAAGGATATTGAGCTTGAGGATTTCGTGGTGATCTATAAGGTTCGCAGCACCAACGATACCGGTGGCCATCGCGATTGCTGCACCTTTTTTTGTCACCAGAATCCCGAAAACTTCTACTATGTGCATTTGGGTGCCAAGCCCGATCCCCACAGCGGTCAAATCATGATCGTCAAAGATGCACCACGACTTGCGATCACGGAGAACAAAAAGCCGGTGGCATGGGACGACAAATGGCATACCGTCAAGGTGGTTCGGGACAGCCGCGAAGGCACGATCGAGGTCTACTTCGACGACATGCAGAACGTTCACATGCAAGCCACGGAGAAGACGTTTGGCAAGGGCCGCATCGGCATTGGATCGTTCGATGACATGAACGATTTCGATGATATCGTGATCTACGGTCGCTGAGCCGCAGCCGAATGGCCCAGGACCATCTGTATGCGAACTGTAGCGGGACTATCGCTGCTGCTTTTGATCGGAGTGCTGCTGGGCGCGAGCATGTTGGTCTATTCGGCCTACGTGTTGCTGGCTGTGTTTTGGGTCAGCCACAAGCTGTCGCAACGATGGACGTTGGCGCTTGCCGCAACCCGCACGATGAGCGCCGACGAGGTGGTGGTCGGTGAAGATGTAGCCATCCAGATTCGTCTCGACAACCGCGACCGCTGGCCCATCGCCTGGGTACTGGTCGAAGACGTCTTGCCGCAAGCTGCCCTGCATGCACCGCCTGCGGCGCTGCGCGTCGAGGGGAACCATCTACGGATGTGCAGCTTGCCCGCCGGCGGTAGCCGCATCGTGCACTACAAGCTGCACACGCTGCGCCGCGGGTATTTTCAGATCGGACCCGTGATCGCGGAAACCGGCGATCTACTGGGATTGCATCGACGCTTTCGCAAAGTCACCGATGCAGCTTATCTGCTCGTTCTGCCCAAGCTGATCCCCTTGAGCGGCTACGATGTCGCCTCGCGACGGCCCGTCGGGGAAGTCAAAGTCAGCTACCGCTTGCAGGAAGATCCGACGATGATCTCGGGCATTCGTCGGTACGAACAGGGCGATCCTCTGCGCAGCATTCATTGGCGGGCCACGGCCAGAACCGGTCAGTTGCAGTGCAAGCAATACCAGCCCACCAGCGTCGCCGGCGCCGCACGTTGGTGGTCGATATGCACACGCGCGGTCGAATCCCGATCATCACGAGCCGGTCCGCACCGACCCGGGTGGCCGTTGCGGCGGCATCGATCTGCCACACACTGCTGTCTGCTGCAGCAGCAGTCTGGACTGATCTCCAACGGACGCGATGCCGTTGACCGCTTGGCCGATACCGAGGACGCGAGGCGGCAGAAAGTAAAGGAGTATGCTTCGCTCCAAGACGCCAAGCGCGCGGTTGCGATGAAATCGGCCAGCGATCGCCTGCGGCCCGTGGTGCTACCGACTGGCCGCGGGCCCAGAACGACCTTCGAAATCCACCGGGCGGCTTCGCACGGCTTGAAGAACCGATGGCATCCGCCTCGAACAACTGCTGATCGAAACGCAGAACCGAATGCCGCGGGACGCCACGGTGCTGGTGATTCTGCAGGAAGTCGACGAGTCGGCCGCGTTGGCGGCTCGGGCATGCTACGCCGCCAAGGCTATTCGGTGGCGGCGGTCGTCAACAACTATGACAACGAAGCGTTCACGACGGCGGTGGGACGGCTGCTGGCTCAGCGAATCACCGTCTATCATCTGCTCGACGAAGAGTCGATCCACCACATCTGCAAAGACATGGTCCTCAAGTACTAGGCTCTGTTTCTAAACCATTAGCCGTTCCGGCGCTAGCCGCGGTTCCACCCGAGTGAACTTCAAAAAAAACCGGGGCTATCGCCCTACGGCTGATCTCTTTGGCTGCGGATTCCAGGTTCAGCAGCTCACCGCGCCACGAAGCGTTAGCCAAAGCCTAGTATTCCAAGCCACTGCTTCCGAAGCGGACAAAGCGTCTCTCGCGATACCACAAAACCTCGCAACTCTATGTCGCGCTGATGACCCGTCATCGGCCCTGCTTGACCCGCGGGATGTTGCCGTGATACCGGCACCGCACCACGATCGATGCGGTGGGATTGATCGCCCGCAGCGTACTCACAATCTGCAATGCCATATCGTCAGTTGGGAACACTTTGCGATCGCCAGATCGCAGTGCTCAGCCCGGCGCGCGATGTAACACCCTCGGGGTCCCGCGCGTCGCCGGCGACAGTCGGAAACCCCAATTGCGCAAAAAGAGTGCAGGTTGATCGGGCTCAAATCGAGCAGGCACACGTCGACCCCCATGATCTCCAACCGCGATGCGATCTGCCGCCCGATCATCCCGATGCCCATCACGATGGCGTGGCGGTGCGAGCGGTCGAGCACATCGACCCCTTCCGGGTCGTCGACTTCGTCGGGTAGCGAGCCGGTCCATCGCAAGCCCAACTTGAGCAGCTGCGGTGTGAGGAATCAAAGTTCCCAGTGCGATGGAGTTGCCTGCGGTCGTAGTTGACCAGGCTGATGAGCCCCTGGGTGACCGCCTCGGAAAGCAATACGGGAAATGTGAATCTCGCCGAGCTGTGCCAAAGCCCAGCCCCATGCCGATTGCCGCCTTCCAACCCAGCCCAACCAGTTTCAGTGCCACCGCAGCTGCGGCTGCCTTGAGCGCCACCATGCCAATCATGCCACCCAACAGCAGCCAGGGCTCGTGCAGTAGCAAGCGTGGGTCGAGCAAGGTGCCGACCGTCACGAAGAATACGGCCGCGAACGATTCACGGAACGGCAGGACGATCGTATCGACCTGTTGGCTCAACCGGTTTCCGCCGAGAATAATGCCGGCCGCCAGCGCGCCGACCGCGGACGGGAGCCCCAGTTGGTACGCGACCCAGCAAACGCTGCCGAGCAAACACACGGCAAACAACACGACGAGTTCAACGCTCCGCAAGCCGGACAGCATCGGGACCAGCCACCGCCCAACGGTGTACCGCGTCGCCATGACGGTGACGACAAAGATCAGCGATTTGGCCGCCAGGGCGGCGTAGGTGGCAAGGGTGGGCGGATCACCACTGTCGGTCAACAATGGGACGAGCAGCATCAACGGGACCAACGCAACGTCTTGAAACAACAGGATTGCAATCGCCCGCCGGCCGTGCGGCAGCGGCCGTCTGCCCCCACTCGGCCAAGGCTTTGAAGACCAGTACCGTGGAACTGAGCGCTCCGGCAAAGCCCGAAAGAATGGCGGCCTTGGGAGGCATGCCAAACGCCATGCACAAAAAGGTGAGCGGAACGGCGACCAGAATCATTTGCGCCACGCCACCGACCAGGAAATGGCGACTGAGTCGAATCAGCTCTTGCAGCGAGAATTCGAGACCGACGGAGAACAGCAGCAGCAGCGCTCCGACATGCGCCAGTTGCTCCAGCTCATGATTCTCCTGAGTTACGAGATGCGGTGCTCCATCGCCGATCAAGGCTCCCACCAACAGGAAGCCGACCAGCATGGATACCCCAAATCGCTTGCAAACCGCACCGGCAAACAAGCCGGCGCCGAGAACAATCAATAGGTCGGCAGGGATGGTATGAATATCGGACATCGATCGATTCGCTAGTTGTGCCACTGGCTCACCAGTGCTTTCCTTATAGCCTTTCAATCGTACTTGGTCGGTTGTGCTGAGCGAAGGCGTAGTTTTACCGCATAAAATGCTTGCTTCGTGGTCAACCAAAGGTCGTTCTGATCTGCAAGCTGGCAACGAACAGCCGCACTGGCCAGGCCAGTGGCACGCTGCTTGCCAGTGGCATGGTGCTTGCCAGTGGCATGGTGCTTGCCAGTGCATTCAGTTATCCGCTTGCACCTCGCGCGTAAACGGCCAAACCGAAGCGCGCGATCCACGACGAACCAAGTTTTGACGACGGCGGAGCATCCCGCCACGTTTTACCAGTTCTATGAATTGCGGCTAGTGGTTCGTCAAGCTCTCGATTGCGCACAAAATCTGCATGGCCCCTAAACGCGATTTGGAGAAATCGTGAAACGGTCCGTGAATGCTTCGAATGCCGCGGGCTGCCTGTTGATTTGGCTGCCGAATTCCCAGACAATACCCTCTCTGTGCGATCGTTGCTACTCCCACTCCCCTCTCCCCTCTCCCTCTCCCACTCTCGACGGGCCCCGAGCATGAATACGCGAACCACCCACTTCCTCCGCCTCCCTTTGTTGCTAGCGATTCTGGTGACCAACCTGAGCCAGCAGGCGAAGTGCCAGCAAGCGGCGCGACCGTTATCGGCCGGCGCTGCGAAAGCGGACATCACGCCGCCGCTCGGTGAAACGGTGGTGGGCGGCTTCGAGCCGTTTCCGGCACAACAGATACACGACCCGCTGCACGCCGCGTTGCTTGGTGCTCGACGACGGCCGAACGCGCGTGGCCTTTTTGATCTGCGACAGCGTGGGTATCAGTCGCGACGTGTTTGACGCCGCCCGCGAGCAAATTGGTCGGGAGACTCAGCTTCCACCCGAGAACATTTTGATGGCCGCGACGCATACGCATTCGGCCACGCGGGCCCAATCGGAAAAGTACCAGCCGGTTCTCGTGCGCGGCATGGTCGCCGCGGCCAAACAGGCCGTCGAGAATCTGGTTCCCGCCCAGATTGGCTGGGGGGGCATCGACGAGCCTTCCGAGTTGTTCAATCGCCGCTGGTTTGTCTCCGATCCCGAACTGCTGAAGAATCCCTTTGGCGGCGTCGATTCGGTGCGCATGAATCCGCCTCGCGGCAGCCCCAGCCTGGTCAAGCCGGCCGGCCCTGTCGACCCGGAAATCTCCTTCATCAGCGTGCAGACAACCGACGGACAGCAGCTGGCGCGCTGCTAGCCAACTACTCGCTGCACTATGTCGGCGGCGTGGAAAAGGGCGATGTCTCGGCCGATTATTTCGGCATCTTCTCTGGAGCCGCATTGGGGAGTTGCTCGGCAGCAACAACGACTCAGCCCCCTTCGTGGGCATGCTAACCAACGGAACCAGTGGCGACGTCAACAATATTAACTTCCCAATGAATTCGCGCACGATGGCTCGGGCAGCTACGAGAACTACGAAAAGATGCGCGAGGTGGCCGAGAAAGTCGCTCAGCGGGTCAAGCAGGCACACGCCGCGATCGAATTCAAGACAGCGGTGCAACTCGGTTCGGCGCGAAGCGAATTGACGTTGCAGGTCCGCAAGCCCGATGCGGAGATGCAAGCCTATTTTCGCGCGTCATGGCCCAGCCCGAGGAGGCCCCCAAACACCATCGCTACGAACGCATCTATTTCGCACGCGTCCAAAGCCTACTGGAGGGCCCCGACGAGATCTCCGTGCCATTGCAGGCGATTCGCATCGGCGATTTGGCCATCGCCGCCATTCCATTTGAAGTCTTTACCGAGATTGGGTTGGAGATCAAGCAAAAATCCCCGTTTGCGGATACCTTCACAATCGAGCTCGCCAACGATTCGCGCGGCTACCTCCCCACGCCCAGCCAGCACAAGCTCGGCGGCTAGCGAGACGTGGATGGGGACCAACAAGGTGCAGCTTGATGCCTCGGAAAAGATCACGCAAGTCATTCTTGAACTGCTGAATGACTTGCGCTAGGCACTGTTTCAAGTCAATTGGAATGCAGTTTTTCGATGAATCAGTGCCTGATGTTCGAGAATATCTTTCATCCGTCGGATTTCACGCAAACCAGCCAAGTTGCCTTCTGCCATGCGCTCAAGATCGCATTGGCCGTCAATGCGGAAATGAAGCTGCTGCATGTTGCCACGGATCACGCCCGCAGCCATCATCGCGACTTCCCCAGCGTGCGAAGCGTGCTCGAGCGCTGGCGAGTACTCCCGACCGGGAGCAGTCGGAGAGCCGTCGGCAGGCTCGGAATCGACGTCGAGAAAACAATCCTGCACGATCGCAATCCCGTCGAGACGATCTTCGAGTTCTTGAGGGACTTTCCCTCCTCGCTCATCGTGCTGGCTGCGCATCGGCGGGCGAGCATGTCGCCATTCGGCCATTCCAAGGCGGAACCGATTGCCCGCGCGGCAGGCGTCACGACCCTTTTCGTCCCCGATGGCATCGACGGTTTCGTCTCGCCGGAAACTGGCGAAGTGCATTTGAAGAATATTCTTGTTCCGGTTGCGTTGCACCCGTCCTGCGCGCCAACTTTGGAATCGATCGAGCAACTCGTGAGCCGCTTGGGAATCGAAGCGGCCAATACACACGTGCTGTATGTTGGTCCCGAGTCGACGTTACCTGCCATTCCAGCGGGTGCGTTCAAGCATCTGCAGATGCACACACACGTCCGTCAGGGAGATATCGTTCAGGGTATCCTGCGCGCCAGTCAAGAGTTCGAAGCCGATCTGGTCGCTATGACCACGGACGGCCATCATGGTTTTCTCGACGCCTTGCGAGGGAACACGACCGAGCAAGTCTTGCGCCAGATCACATGCCCGCTGTGGGCGGTCACCGCGGACTGAGCTTAGCTGGACAGCGCCACGTTGGATTAGCCGCGCCAGCCGCAGTTCTTGGTGCGAAAACCGTGGCTAGCGTCAAAGCGGCTAATCGGTTCTTCGGATTGCGATTTGCAAGCCGATTCATCCAAAGTGGCGGTATCCAATTAGCCTATTGTTTGTTTTTCGAAAGCGTCTTCTCGTAGCGCACTGCCATCTCCTGATTGCGCCACTGCAAAAACTCTCGCTCGACTTGGTCGCGACGATCCGCCTGATGAGGCTTCGGGGGTGGAATGACGATGTCGGCATACGTGATTCCTGCTTCTCGTCGATCGACAGCCACGATGGAGTTGCCGTCGGTGATCAACGTGACGCCCACATTGGCTTCGATGATCGGCAGCCCGTTTTCCCGAGATCGCGCCAGCACCGCTTCATCTTGAGACTCGGAACGCGAGCCAAACGAGGGAATGACCAGAAACTGCGCACCATCCAAAGCTGGAATGCGGGCCAGCTGAGGGTTCCAGCGATCGTTGCAGATCAAGACGCCGCACCGTCCGAGCGACGTATCGAATGCCCGACTCTGCCGCCCCAAGCGATTGAACCACCAAGCATCGTGGTAGCCTTCGGCCAATTGCATTTTGTGATATTTTCCACGGATCTGGCCATCGCGGTCGACGAACACGGCACAGTTGAACACATCCTCATCGATCCGCTCGGCCAAGCCGAATACGAGGCACATATCGAGTTCGCGGGCCGGCCGCACGGAATCCTCTGAACGACGGGTGCATCCAGCCCAATAGCGACTTCACGCATTTTCTCAGCCGGAAACTTACCGGCGATGATCTCGTTGACGACGTATCCGTCAAGCGTTCCCTCCGGTGCGACGGCGATCTCTGCCCCTCCCGCATCGGCCTTGCGAAACCAGTTTTCCAGTTGCTCAGCATTCCCTTCGACATCGAACTTGGTCGGCACAAAAGAAATGGCAGCCACGCGGACTCGACGCGCCGCGGTTTCAGGTATGTTGGTTGTCTCGTCCGCCACGAGCCAACCTGCGTGAAAGAATCAACAGTAGTAGGCTTTTCCACGCCATGGCGGCGTCTCAAGAACCAGTGGGAAATATGACAGAGTGCAATATTCTATCGTTGCAATGTAACGCGTGCACGCGACAGGCCTGCTGGACGCTGTGTTGGCTAGGATTGTTCAGCGTTTTGCCTGCGGCACGGCCGCCGGGCCTTATCTCGTCGTTCTTGGGCACGCGCAGGACGGTGGATTCCCACAGGCCGGTTGTCGGCGAGATTGACAGCGCGTAGACGCTTGGAGCGACTTCGCCAATCGCAAATACGTCAGCTGCATTGCCGTGGTCGATCCTGAAACCGACCAGCTGTTCTTGTTCGATTGCTCACCCGATTTTCGCGACCAGTTGCGACTTTTAGATGACTTGGCTCCTCCTCGAGAGGATGCGGCGGCTCATGGACGGCGTCTTGCTCACCCACGCTCATATCGGTCACTACACAGAGCTCATGCATCTGGGACGCGAGGTGCTGGGCAGCCGGGCGATCGGAGTATTTGCCATGCCGCGGATGAAGTACTTCTTGGAGACCAACGGTCCCTGGAGCCAGCTTGTCGAACTTGAGCAAATCGACGTGCGGCGGATTGCGAGCGGAGCGGCTGTGAAGTTGAACGAGCGCATCACCGCAACACCCTTCCCTCGTTCCGCATCCGGGACGAGTTCTCCGAGACCGTCGGCTTCAAGATCTCTTGCAACGGCAAATCGGTGGCTTACCTGCCCGACATCGATAAGTGGGAAAGGTGGGAAGTGCCAATCGAATCGCTGATTGGCGAGGTCGAACTGGCCTTTCTGGATGGCACATTTTTCGACGCCGGCGAATTGCCCGGTCGAGACATGGCCGAGATCCCGCATCCGTTCATCGCCGAAAGCATCCAACGCTCTGCGTGGGCTAACCGCCGAGCAGCGGAATAAGGTGCGTTTCATTCACCTGAACCACACCAATCCCCTCGTCGCGGAGTGCAAGACGCCTGGGGAGCAGCTATAAGCACGCAAGTGAGCATGTCAATCGCCGAAAAGGGGAGTATTTGGCAGTTTTAGGCCCCGTAGGGCTGCCAGCCTGCGAAAAATGCAAAATGAAGACGCTTCGGGGGGAAGCCCCCCATTGGAGGCGGGGCGGCGCAGCCGCCCGGCGGAATCACCAATCGATTCAGCCTATGAGCGAGGGCGGCTCGCGCCGCTCCGCTTACATTGCAAGCACAAATACCAACCGCAGATGAGCTCAACCGCCAGAATCATGGTGGCGTTCAGCGAGAAGTGTCATGATGAATGATGCAAAATGAATCGCAGGCTGGCAGCCTGCGCTACGGGGCAGCCAGCGCAGCTCGAATTGCCGGAGACAACTGGCGCCAATGCGCGCTGGCTGAGGAATGAAACATCATGCGTTCGCCGCGCGTGGGATGATCCAATGCAAGCCGCGCGCTATGCAAGGCGATTCCAGGTGCAAATTGAGTGCTGGCCCCGTATTTGCGATCGCCGACAATCGGATGCCCCATCTCCGCCATTTGGAGTCGAATCTGATGCTTGCGGCCGGTGATGAGTTGGATCCGCACGAGCGTCTTGCTGTGGTCGTTTGCGACGATTTGCAAACGCAGTTCGGCCAGTTGTGCCCCGGGCGCGGCGCGTTCGACGATTTGCATGCGCTGTGCAGATTCATTCTTGCTCACGTAATGGCTGACCCTGCTCCAGCCGCCGCGCGCGTCGCCGGCCAGGACTACCTGATCTTCGACCAGCGCCAAATACTCCTTTTCGGTCGTTTGCTTGCGAATCTGCTCCGATAGCCGACTTGCCCCTTTGCTGGTCCGAGCCAACACCAACACTCCGGAGACGAGCCGATCGAGGCGGCTGACCACGCCGATGAAGACGTTGCCGGGCTTGTTGTACTTGTGCTTGATGTACTCAGCCGCCAAGCGGGCCATGGTCGGTTTGCCGGCTTCGCTGCCCATGGTGGCAATTCCCGCCGGTTTATCGACCACCAGCAGGTGATTGTCTTCGTAGAGGATCGCGAGCCGACTCAAATGCTTACGACCAGAGTAGATTGTGCAGGGCCAGGGACCGCGCGGTTCTTAAGGCTGCGTTGGCCCCAACTGAGCGAGGATGCGCTAGCACTCGGTGCTTTCCACAACGGGTGGCCAGCGCCAGCGAGCACCCAACCGCTCAGTTTGAAACAGGCGTCGTCCTGTAAGCAGGGCAATTCGTCTTGACATCATCCCAAGAATTTCACTAATTCCACTAAAGTTTCATCAGTTCCAGCGCCGCAGCTCGTGCATTGTCCCGCAACGCATACATTGTCCAACACCTCAGCGGAGAGTTTCCACTGGCCAGGTCAGCCAAAAACCTGCTTTTCGGTTCGCATGCATCATTCGCCATGATGCTGCTGGCTAGCCTAACTGCGTTGGTTGGGTGTCGTGGACGGGCTTACAGCGACCTCTACTTGGAAAACATGGCGGCCGAGATCCGCGACCTGGAAGATCAGTTGTACGAGTATGATCACGAATATCTTTCACTCGAACAAGAGTACGAATCGTTGCGCTCCGAGAATGCCGCGCTGAAGAGTCGACAATCAGCCGAATCGTCCGGCAAAGGGCTCACAACGCCGCTCAGTCAGTCTCGCAGCAGTCCGGTGAAGCCCGCCCCTGCAGCATTGCCTCGCAACACGTCGCCACCGCAGTTCCATACTCGAACAGGACACCGACTGGATCGTCTCCGACTCGCGCCAACGTCATCGGATAGTTTGCCCAGCCCCCAGACTCGACAATTCCGACTCGGAGCCCTTCGATAGCAAGGAGCTGTTGCCGCCGACGATCGTCCCCGGTGACCAATTGCTCCCTGCGGCTACCGACCTTGCTGCAGTCCGCCGCGACCAAGCCTCGATACCGCCCGAGAATGACCTCGAGTTGAGCTTGTGCCGGATTGAGATTCCGGGCAAGCTGGCCGCGTCGAGTACGCCTTCCGTTGGAGGAAATGCCGCGATCACGCCAGCCGTACAGCAGGTGACCGACACCCGCGTGGTTGAGCTAGCCTTCCACCCCAGCCTGTCGCGAGCCGCCAACTTCGACGAGGAATCGGACGACGATGGCGTGTATCTGGTGTTGTTGCCCAAGAACGAACGGGGTCAGATGGTACCGGTCGCCGCGGATCTGTCGGTGGTGATTCTCGATTTGGAAGTGCGCGAGCCCGGACGTCGCCAAGATCGGTCGCTGGGATTATTCGACAGAGGAGGTCCGAGGCAAGCTGGAGCCGATCGGCTCCAATCAAGGCATTCATCTTTCGCTCCCCTGGAACGGGCCCGATCCCATTGCCGACAAGGTGTTGGTATTCGGTGAGCTACACTTTCAAGGATGGTAAACGGTCATCGGTGAGAAGACGTTTGTGTTCCTCCGGCGACATGGGGTTCAAGACCGTTTGGGTACCACGCGTCTCTGCCGGAAGTCACCACGGCCAGCTTCGAATCGCCGGCGCCACGAAACGTCGTGCGACCTTCAAACAACGGCAGCACCTCCCCGGCCCCATCGCCAAGCTCGTCCTGGTAGCGCGAAGCAATTTGCGAAGCGACGACAAGCGTTGCCGGAGTATCTAGGAGAACGCCTGCATCGCTTTGCGACTCGGCTCGCTCCATGGCCCCACCCCGGACTCATGGCGGGGCTATCACCTGGCGTGGCTTCGCCACTTCGCGACTCTCCTCTTCCTGCCCCTCATTCTCCTGCTCGCGAACTACAAAACCGGAAGCGTTGGTCAAGCTGCGTCAACGGCTCGGTTGAACAAGAACCAGATTTCCCTGCATCTGTGCGGCTTCATCAAAATGGTTTTTAAAAAGCGAGTCCACCCAGGGTATCTTGCTGAAGTGAGGAATACTCCTTGCGCGAGTCGTGATGACCGTCGGCATTTCCACGATGGCCACCTTCCTGGTGACTTGCGAAAGCTTACCTTCATACCGCACTCCGGCGCGACTTCCTGGCTTTCGTAAATCAACGACGATGTCGCCACCAACAAAAGTTTCGTCGATTGCGTACGACAGGCTGATTTCAGCATCCTGCGCACTTGCGGAAGAGCAACCCGCTACCAAGATCGCGCACACCGCGAACGTTGTAGACCTCAACATATCCGTGTCTCCGACGAAATTTGGGGTGGGACTCTCGTTCCCAGGCAGAGCCCAGGAGCCAGATGGTGGCGAGCATCGAGAAGGATCGAAAAAACCGCATGAACCCTGGGGGATCATGCGGTTCTGCACGGCTCAGTGCACCTGAGTGCGAAGCGGAGGGCACGGGACTCGAACCCGCAACGGCAGAGCCGCGACTGATTTCGAATCAGCTTCCTAACCATTCGGTTACCCTCCAAAACCAAAGGAAAACAGACTTTTCTGAAACTCGTTACACCGTGGATTACACCTCGGAACCGTAAGCTAGAGTTTCAGTACCATGAAAAACCCTCAAACTGACCTACCACAAACGCGGCTATTGGTGCAAGAAGATCAATGGCAAAACCTGCTACTTCGGAAAACGATATGGTAGCGAAACGGACGCCGTAACGGAATACCTCCGGCAAAGACCATTTTTGGAAGCCGGGCTTGAGCCGCCCAAGGATTCCGGGGGTGTAACCCTGCTCGAAGCCCTCGACAAGTTTCTGATCGTCAAACGCCAGAAAATGGAGCGAGACGAGCTGTCCCGCCGTACCTATGACGAGTACCGCTGGCAGATTGAGCGGCTACTGAAAGTAATCAGCCGCGATCGGTCAATCAATTCAATCAGCCCCGCCGATTTCACCCGCCTTTACAAATCGTTCAACGGTAACCCAAGACGATCAAGGATGCGTCACGCGATGCATGGTCGCCTTCGTTGGATCGAAGAATACAACATCACGTTCAGTTATGGGGACGATTTCCGAAAACCATCTGCGCGCCAGATCAGAAAGCATCGCAACCAGCAGCCGCTACGACTGTTCGAACCTGACGAACTTCGCCAACTGATTGACAAGGCCCCGCCCAACATCAAGGGAATGGTCCTGCTTGGGATCAACTGCGGCTTTGGCAACGAAGACTGCGCAACGCTCAAGGTCGAGTCACTTGAGCCCGGTTGGCATAACCACCCGCGACCCAAAACCGAGATTCCCAGACGTGCTGCCCTCTGGCCAGAGACGGAGGAAGCCCTAGGAAGCCGGGAGTCCGGGTATGTGTTCATGACTAAATTCGGCAACCCCTACTCCAACCGGCAACAGTTCAAACCCGATCAGCCGGGAGTTCCAAGAAGCTAGGGTCATCTAAAACCTTCTACGACCTTCGCAGAACGTTCCAGACTATAGCAGACGACTCATTGGACGTGGTTGCCGTCAAGTCGATTATGGGGCACCTGGATGGCTCTATGAGCGGCGTTTATCGGCAACAGGTTTCCAACGAAGATTCACTGAAGGTATCGGAGGTGGTGCGTGCTTGGCTCTATCACTGCAGCTTAGGGACTTGAGGGAATGCGAATTTGACGAAACGATTGCCGAATCGCAATGCGGCCTATGTTCGAGAAGGCAAACGCCTACTGCCGAACACGGGGTTGAACCCGTGGTCGTTTTTAGAGCTTGCTCGCCTCTCAAGGCGATCGCGCTGGTGAGACAGCTTCAATCCAAGATGGAACCGGAACGGTGGCTGTTGCCACAGGAGGCCGCCAAGGTGCTCGCTGTCAGCCAGGACAAGATTTACGCTTGGATTCGCGAAGGTAGGCTGTCCGCTCTCAATGTCGCCAATCCCGGTAAACGTCCGCAGTACCGCATCCCGAAGGAAGCCCTGCTGAACATCAAGGAACCGTACAAGCCGAAGATCCTCAAATGAGTTCCTCCGGGAAGTATTCAGCGCTCGACATGCGACAGCGCCAAACTGATCGGCGACCGTATGCGCCCTCCTGCGCACGCAGTCGGCACCTCGCCTCCCAACCAGCCATTAGCAAGCAAACGCGATCCTGGGCATCCTGAGCGATCCTGGGAGGCCGCCACGCGGCAGGGTCCTAGAGGGGCACGTCGCCGACCTAGAGTCGCCCAATATTGTCCAGCGACAAACCCAGCTCCCTCAGCTCCAGCGCAAGCCAGTTCTCGACTTCCACCGCGTCAAACATCCCGTCCGCGATTGGCTCTGGGAAGCCTGGCGGCAGCTCTGAAAGCCGCCACCTGCGCAGTAGCTCGCGGCTCAATTCAATTGTCATAGGGCTATGGGGATTTGGATTTCACAGTCGAGCCGCGTTGTTGTGATCGCTCGACCAACGATCGTTGCAAAGCCAGTGCTCGGCGGGGTCACCCGAATTTGTCCATCGGTGTGGAGATAGTAGGTCTCTCCGGGTGTCAGGAATTCGGTCCCCGCAACGTCCGACCAGTCTGCAAGAAACAGTTCACCTTCGGTCTGAATGGTGGTCGACGCGCCCATCTGTGACCACCTCGGTCAAGAAGCCTGCGACCTCGGGGGCAGTGGTGTGATCGGCCAGCAGCGCGTTAGCGCCGCTGACATAGACACAAAGCCCCTTCGGTGCGGGGTCTCCGCTGTAGTTGATTGTGAAGCTGCTGGAAGAGTCGCCGCCACCGGCGCTGCCGATGCGCCCGCCGCTGAGGGTGATTAGCTGGATGAATGCCAGGTCGTCTAAAACGTCGAGCACCAAGGGGGCATCTGTTGTTAGCTCTGCGTTCAAACCCAAATTGGACTCGACCTCGATATTGTAGAAGTCGCTGAAGTGCTGCTGTAGGCCAAGTGAGGATGTGACGCTTCGCGTCCAGATGCTTCCAGCCAAGCTGACTTCTTGGCTGAGCCCCAGGTAATCGGCTGCGTGGTTGCTGGTGGGGTGGGTGATTTTTATGATCATGTGTTTAGCTCATAGCTGATTGTGAATTGGCGGCCCTTCCCAGGGACGGTCGGTTCATCGAAGAGCACCGCCCCGAAGAGCACCCCATCGGTCGATTGTTTTCCTGAGTTGCTCGCAACGAAGATGCCTACCACTTCGCTGAAGTCTGTAAGGGTGAATACGACGCGCTCCCCCAGCAGCATGCGGGCGCGTCGTTTGAGAGTAACTGACGTTTTCCGTCCAGCTCTTCGAAAGCATGGTGTCGCTCTCCGCAACCGTCCCGCTCGCGATCAGGCCGATGTACCAACTTGCTTTTGGGTGCTGGTGAAAACATGTGTTCAACAGATTGTTGATGCCTTGATCTGTTATCATAATGTTTCAACTTTCATCGTCGGCGACCACAGTATCTCCCGTGGGACAGCATCGGCCATCGTTGGGTAGCTGGACCACAGCCCGGTTAGATAGGCTGCGGTTTCCTGCTCGCTCAAACCATAAGCCTTGCAGACGTCAACAAAATGTGACCTTGTCACGCGCATTTTTTTCCATCCCAGGCCGTCAACGAGGATGTAGTACGTCCTCCTTAGGACGAAATCGATGCGGCACTAGAGCAACACTTAAAGGGGCCGTTGTATTTAGAGTCCAAGGAGAACCGTCTCTTTCTTTTTGAGCAGTGTTCGCGCGTCCAAGGCTGCCTTGTGTGGCTCGATTCCGCATTCAATCAGCCACGTTGCATAGTGATACGCAGCGTCCGCGAGCGGTCGGCTGAGGAACAGGCCCACGTAGTGCCTGCGACCTTCATGGGACAGTTGCGCCCGATAGCACAGGCGGTCTAGGTTGAGGTAGGTTCCGGTCTTCATAGAATCACATCCCTTGCTCTGCGGCTCCGTGCTAGCTCAAGCTCATTCTCCAGGGCAGCGATGCGCGCCTGTCTTTTTGACTCAAAGGCCGCGATGCGCTCTTTTCTAATGGCCTTGGCCTTTTCGAAACAAGCCTTTGCGGCATCGGGGCAGGCCTTCGCTACCTCATGTTGCTGCATGGCTTGCCGCAGCGCGGTCACCTCGCGAAGGCCCGCTTCAGGGTTCCATGCGATTTCCGCAAGCCAAAGCTCAAGCTGCTCATATTGCTTAGTATCAATCAGGCTGCTCTCTCGGTCTTCGAGGACCTTTGCCTCCGCCGCTCTGTGTTTGTCCGCGAGATATTGTGCTACCGCCTTTAACCGCTTAGGCCGGTCGCGAATAGCCATCGCGGCTTTTCAGTTTCTCATCCTCCGTGAGCAGCGTCCACCGCGCGGTCGAATTTATTGCGATTGTCGATGACCTTTGGTCGCCAGTGGCGATCCTCTATCTGCTCGCGGGTGGTGCGGTCGTCGCTCCATTCCATGTGCCTCTGCCGCAGTTCCCGGCGCGTCGGTGCCCTCTTCAAGATTTGACAGGTGAGCTTCATCCATTGTTCATCTTCGAAATCCGCTGGCTGCCTCCGCCCGCGCCTCGGACTCCCGGGTCATTGGGGTCGTATTCATAAACTTCCCAAACTGTTCTTGCACTCAATTCGCATTCTCGTTGTCCTTCTCTGGTGATGATGTAAATGGCCCGCCCGCAACAAGCGAGCGGGCGGCGGTCAAGCCAGCGATGGCTCACCCGACTCTCTGCTAGTGGTAAACGTGGGGGTGGTGTGTGTGTCCCCTGCCAACCGTTTTAGCTGCGCGACGGCATTGGGGTCGGATAGCGTCAATTGGTCCAAGTCGTAGGCTGCCTGGATTGCCTCTTCCTCGGTCGCAAGGGGTCCCAGGATAGTGCGGTAGCCGTCTACCTCGACGCGGACGATCCATTTGTCACCGTCTCGCGCGACGCGTGGATGCTCTGATACTCTGAGTGCGGGTGGGAAACGGTGCGGATGCTCCAACGCACATAAGGCCATCAAGCGGGCTTCTTTTTTCGATTCGAAATTTCCGATTTCCAGCAGAATGATTCCGGCATGCAAAATGCACGTGTTCCAAGTTTTAGATTTGTCATCCCAGTGGATTACTATTCGATCGTTCATTTGTTTTGTCCCTTGTGTTGGGCGGCCCAGGCAGCACAGCCTTTTGGAGAAAGTAATTCCATGCTGCCTGGGGTCCGCGTTGGGTGAGTCAGTGGACAACCACCGCCAAGCTTGTGTCAGGCTTGACGATGGCCTCCACCTTGCTATACGTAGGCCGGGTCAACAACACGGTATGCTGAGTCTCGCCCGTGACCGCCGCCCTGTCTGGGTCGGTGTGCTGTTTCAAAGCCCGCCAGTTTCAATTGGTCTTCAACGCCGTTTCGCCAGGATTGGCCGAATGACTTCGAAGCTAACCCGACCTTAGCTGCCACGTCCTTGCACGATACCCAGTCATCGAAAAAGTTGATGCGTGCCAATTCAATCAGCTTCTGAACTAGCTTCTGCGCATCCTCGGAATCAGCGGTTCCATTGATACCCATCAACTTTGTCTTCAGTGGAGTCTCAAGAACCGGCAAGTGCAGACGGCCAACGGGGTTGGGCAAAGTATGATTAAGTAGCGCATGCAAGAAGGCTGGAGCCTCGGAGGGAGCCGCTCCATCAGTATGGGCTCAGGAATTATCTCGCCGTCCAAGAGCGGTTCGACTTCGGCGAGCGTCCAACGGTCATCTTGTGGGAGCACTGGAAAGTGGAGGTAGTTGTTTGTCGATTGCACAAAGTGCAGGCAAGACCGAACTTGATAGGGTTTCTTACCCTTGGGGTTAATATCCAACTCGCGCTGAGTCATGAACTGCTTAATCCGCTGTCCCTGCTTCCGCAAGTTCTGATCGTCGAAATCCCAGATCAAACAGTCTTCAAGTTGTTGGTTGTGGTTACCCTCGATGGCCTGCATCGTGCGACAGATGCCGCCCGTCATGAGCAAGCCAAGTGCCTTGACGAGAATTGACTTACCACCGTTGTTCTGCGGTGAGTAGAACCCCAGCCCCGGCAGGAGTTGATAGGGCCGCTGAAATGCAAGGGCGTTCCAGGTGAAAAGGTAATCGTAGCCGTTGGTGATGCCGATCCGCTCGCAGAACTCGCACGCCGCCACACCAACGTCTAATGACCTGCCAAGGTGGCTAAGGATCTTGTCGAAATGCGGATGCGGCTCCTTCCTTGGGAGTGACAGCATATTTGAGAGTGCTACGGATTCCAAACATTGGGCTCGGGGTACTCTTCGCCGAATACAATGTTAGTGATCGTCCAAGGGCTGTCGGGCTGCATCAGTTTCTTGGCGTCGCGATCGGTGTAGCCGACGTTGCCCATTAACCAGTCCTTCGCGTCGCCTCTGTTGGTCTCGCCTAACTCGTTGCCGTATGGGCAAAAGTAAAATGTGTCCGGACGACCCCGGACGCCGACCAACGCGAACAGTTCATTGATGTTCTGTTGCTTGTTCTTGCGGAGGACATGCGCGATCCATGCTCCACCGGGCAGGGATTCGTGGCCCTTACTTGCGTCGTCGAAACGCGTTTCGAACCAGTCGTCGCTCGGGATGCCGTCATCGTGCTTAGGGAACGGATGTTCTTTCGCGTACTCAGCGAACACGCGGTAGGCTTGCGCAGAATCGGTAATGCCTGCATCCAAGAGACGATGACATACTTGCCATACCAAGATTGGAACCATCGTTTTCGACCTTCTTGGGTTTGATCTTGAGGCATTCACTCAAGGCGAAGTCTAGCTGCTCTTCGCCAACCGGTTCGGCCTTCTGTGATTCGACCTTAGGCGTGGGCGGGGGCAGCGGGGAGTTCGCTGGCGTTTAGGTCCCGGGATGCCGGGTGGATGCACTCGGACGCACTCGGTGCCGCGTCGTTGCCCCAAAACCAACTGTTCACACCAACCTTGTCAAACCACGCACGAACCTCCTGGTGGGTTCGGCCTAGGTCGGCTGCTATTTTGTGAACTAAGAGTTCGCCAATCTGCTGGTGTTCGTCGTGGTCGGCTGTTTTCGGCTTCTCATTGAATCGGATGTAGCCGTGGACGCCGCGCCCACCAGGCTGCGGATAGTGGGTAGGCGGTACCCCCCACGAAAGCGGCTTCGCTGATCGGGTGCCGTGGACGCCGCGCCCACAGTGTGCGGAATAGTGAAGTAAGGCGCGTACCGGCCACGAAAGCAGTCGTAGCCGAATCGCCACACAAGCAAGTTCGCAGACCGCGTCTCCTCCCCACGCGATGCTCACCGTCTTCGGGCTCGTCCCGACGGGAGCTTGACTGGTCGGCTACCTCGCAAGGCCCACCAGCGCCGTGGACGAGCAGTTGAATCTGCCAGCCGTTGGTCGTGTTCGAGTCCACCACATCCCTGTCGGTCGGCCTACGCGATGTTGCGGACTCGGTCGACCACCACCGCTCGGCATTCACCACCACTCGTCCACCGGTCCCCTGTACGAGAACGAGACCCTTACGGAAAGGCAGTATACCAAATGTGATTCCTGAAAGGTGCAAGTACTAGATGAGGGCAACTGCGGAAGGGCGACCGACCGTGGGAAAGAAGCCCGCGAAGGTGTGCGTAAACGCTGAGTTTGTCATTGCCGACGAATATGTCGAAAGGCAATCTATCGCCACTCAGACGCCTTCTCATCAAAGCTGCGAGGCTACGAACAGAAACTTGATACAAGGCCGGTTCGGCCAGGTGAGTCAGCCAACCATGACGAAACCATCTCGTTCGGGCGGATTGGTAAATCAAGAGCTTGTGCAGCGAAAGTAAGTCGATTTATCCAGGGAAGACTGCATGCCAAGGTCCGGGAGTAGAGCTTGCTCGAAAGCCGGAGCCGTTGATCGAAAGACCGAGGGCGACGACAGTAGTCAGCAGAGGTCGTAGTACTGACCCGTTAAGACCAATAACGACAGAAAGGACCGAACCGTGAAGAACAAGGAGGAGCTACCGATGAACTCGGATCGAGGTGCCTGGCAACGGCCACTGGAATTCGCTCGCGAAGAACGGTGGGCACGCCACGCGAAACTATTCCGAACGGAACCTACCGATCCGGCGCACACCGATCAGCCAGCCTTGGACGTGTCCCCAGAGGACGCTTTAATGGAGTTGATCGTCTCGCCAAACAATCTGCAGCGGGCGTGGCGTCAAGTCAAAGGGAACCGGGGAGCACCCGGACCCGACGGCATGACGATCGCCGAGTTCGAGGATTGGGCTCATGAAAACTGGGCCTTGGTGCGGCAACAGCTCTTGGAAGGGACGTACCAGCCGCAGCCGGTGCGTCGCAAAACCATTCCCAAACCCGGTGGCAAAGGCGAGCGTTTGCTCGGAATTCCAAACGTGCTCGATCGCCTGATCCAACAAGCCATCGTGCAAGTCTTAACGCCGATCTTCGATCCGGGATTCTCGGATTCGAGCTTCGGCTTTCGCCCCAACCGATCCGCCCATGGAGCCGCCAAGCAGGTGCAACGGATCATCCGACAACGTCACGCTTACTGTATCGACGTGGATCTTTCGAAATTCTTCGATCGAGTGCCAACACGACGTTTTGATGAGCCGCGTGAGCCGCAAGGTTCGCGATCGACGTTTGCTGCGATTGATCGGCCGCTACCTGCGAGCGGGCGTGATGGTCGAAGGCGTATTGCAACCGACGGAAGAGGGCGCGCCACAAGGCGGTCCGCTTTCACCCTTGTTAAGTAACGTGCTGCTGGACGACTTGGACAAGGAACTCGAACGTCGCGGACTGCGTTTCGTGAGATACGCCGACGATTTTCAGATCTTCGTGCGTAGCGAGCGAAGCGCTCATCGCGTGTTCGCGTCGGTCAAGCGGTTTCTCACGCACGCAGCTGAAACTCGTGGTCAACGAGGAGAAGAGCAGCGTGCGACCGGCCCTGGGCTGCGAATACCTGGGGTTCACTTTTGTTGGCAAGCGTGTGACGATCAAAGTCGCACCGAAGAAGCTGAAAGCCTTCAAGCAGCGCATCAAGGAACTCACGGGTCGCAGCCGTGGGATCTCGATGGAACGTCGCTTGACCGACCTCAATCGCTATGTGCGAGGTTGGATAGGTTACTTCGGTCTGGCTCGCCAGTTCGACGACTTCGCTGATTTAGACGGTTGGATTCGACGCCGCGTGCGGATGTGCTACTGGAAACAGTGGCGCTATCCACGCACGAAGGTGAAGAAGCTGGTCGCGGCTCGGCGTGAGTCTCGACATGGCGATCAAGCACGCGATCAGTCGCAAGAAGTATTGGCGGATGTCACGCACACCTGCCCTACGCTACGCGATGCCCAACAAGTGGCTTGAGCAACAAGGCTTATTGTCATTAAAGCAACTCTGGTACGAGTTAGCTTCTCTTCGCGGAACCGCCTAGTCCCGGGGCCCCCCCCACGGCCCTTTCTGTTGTTTTCTATTGGAGTGAGGCTCGCAGTTCGGCGATCAACCGAATCACACGCTCCCGATTTTTGCCGAGCAGCACCCTTTGGGAAGTCTGTTTACCATTGACCATTTTTTTTGTGGGCGTGGTCATCTTTGAGGCTTACGAATGCAGCCAAATCACCGGCATGCTGATGATTCAGAATTGCCAATACATTGCCGCCGATGTGACCGACTGCCCAAATGGATTTGTAGCCGAAGTATGGTTCGCGTGAGTTGGCGGGATCGAAGTTGGTGAAATCGGATTCCCAAGTTGGGGCTGGCCAGTCGTGGTGAAGCGTGCATGACGGACAGGTGAATGTCACATTTTTTGGACGCCACGGGATCGCATAGCGTGATTCTGCTTGTATCACAGCGCGGTTCGTACATCGCGGGCATTTGCAGAATACGACACGGAGATAGTCGGTCAGGCAAGCATTAAAGCCGTGATGCGTTGGAAGATGTCATCGCTCTGTGAATGCTCAATCTGGCACAGAACAGAACGAATAGCAATCTATCCCGAACTGGGAGCGTAGCGGGAACGGAGGGATAGATTGCCCGTTGAACTGAGACGCTTCGCTGTCCGCGCCCTTTGCGGATACTCATCGCCTAAGCGCCGTGCTCAGCTAGTTTAATGCTGCGGCTGAACGGTTGGCAAGCAGTTTGTGGCTTGGGCGGCGAGAAGTTGTCGGGTGCGGTTGTCGCGGCTGCGCGAGCCTTGAGCAGGAACAGGTGAGTTCTGAGGTACGCACCCGCTGCCATCATGCTGGCGTTTCTGAATGGAATGGCGGGGAGTGATTTCGAGCGAGGTCTCATCAGTATCTTTGCCATGGATGAGAATCGGGACCATAGAAGAGGTCTCGCCAGGAGGGACGCCGAGTGTCGGCGATGAGCGACATCGGTTGCTGACATTTCGGACAGCAGGGAGCGCGTTCGGAGTGTTCAGCTTCTTGAGCTTCGTTCGGTGGGTTGTCAGCGACTGGCGGTTGTGGATGAAGCTCGTAACATAACGCTATGAAGGCCTTGCGCTTGTCCACTACTGTAGCCGCCAAAATATCGCGTTCTTGTGAATCCTTTGGGCAGTATGTGCAACGACCAGCGACGCGTAAACTCGACACCAGAGAGCTTCACTGGCGTTTGTTGCTTGGGCTTCGTCTTATCTTTGCTACGAGCCATGAAAGTTACGACGTCATTCTCGCAGCTGACCAGTCGGCGGTCTGAGATAGGTCCGCCAGTCATGTAGCGAGCCAGGTACTTCAATACATGCTCGGGGGTCGAATCAGCGTGGGGTGGTCGCTCAATGAAGACACACCAGTCGTGTTCGAGCAGGCTCTCCGTGAAAGCTGCCCAAGTGATCGGGTCGAGCATGCTCACAAGCTCATCTTCAAGCTGGAGTTTGCCGCGCCGGTACAGCGACTTCAGCTTGAGCATGAATCGCTTGCAGAATTTCTGCCCAAGGGCATGGTTGTCGACCAAGAATGGCTTGGCAGGTTCGCTGCGAGTAGCCTTAGTCAGCTTGCATTCGATCCACCGCTGGCCGTCAAGCGATGGACCGCTGCCGGGAACAAGCAGGTGTACGTGCGGGTGATGTTCGAGCCGCTGGTTCCAAGTGTGCAATACCATGATGGCTGCGGCTTGCATTCCCAGTTCAGTTTCGATGCATTGCTTGAGCGATTCCCACGCGGCATGCATCAGCGTGCGATACAGTTCGCGTCGATTGCCGAGGATCAATGACGCGAGTTTGTCCGGCAGAGTGAACACTACTTGGAAGTAGGTCACGCCCGGCAATAGCAGCTCAGCCGCTTTGTCGAGCCAGTCACCGCGGCGAGCCCCGCTACACTGTGGACAGTGTCGGTCGGTGCACGAGTTGTAAACAGATACACTTGTCTGACACTGCTGACACGCATAAGTTCGGCCGCCCAAGGGTGCAGTGCGGCAGAAACCGATGCGAGCCAGCGTGCTTTCGACTTGCCGCGAGATGTTGGGGCGATACATGTCGACGAAGTCTGGCGTGTAGCGTTTAAGTAGGTTCGCTACGGTCAATCCTGTTCCGGTTCGGGCTGATCCTCGTTCGCCGGAGTCTTGTCGCTGCTCGGTTTCTGCAGCGACGGGTCGATCCAGCGTGGGCATTGCCGCGCGGGAAGCCAGTCGATCGGACTGGGCGTCGAGCCCAAGTGCTCCCGCCGACAATGTAAATAGATCATGGTGGTCGTAAAGCTGCTGTGCCCGAGCAGCTTGCTGATCGCCATGAGATCGACCCCGGCTTCGAGCAATCCCGTCGCGAAAGAATGTCTCAGAGTATGTGGAGTAACGGTCTTCTTGATATGCGCTCCCCGCGGCGGCCATCTTGCAGGTCTTCTGAATGGTCGCGCCCGAGAGCGGCACTTGGTCGGTCTTGCCGGGGAAGAGATACTGTGTCGGCCTGTTGAGTTTCCAGTACGCGCGTAGCTCGGACAACAGTCGTGGCGACAGCGGTACGTAGCGGTCCTTGTGTCCCTTGGCTTGGATGATCCGCATTTGCATTCGCTCCGAGTCGATGTCGGGCAGCTTGAGGTTCGTCGCCTCGCTGAGCCTCAGCCCTGCAGCGTACAGAGTGAGCAGTACCGCTCGATGCTTGGGAACCGTCACACATTGGATCAACCGGTGGACTTCTTCTTGTCCCAGCACGACAGGCAACTTCTTCGGTCGGTTGCCGAAGGGGATCATTTGCACAACCCACGGCCTGGGGAGCGTGAAGGTGTACAGGAACCGTAGGCCACAAACCGCCTGATTGAATGAACTCCAGGAGCATTTCTTTACCTGGATCATCCACAGTTGAAATTCACGAATCTCCTCCGGCCCCAGATCTTCGGGGAGTTTCCCGAAGTGCTTGGAGAAGCGTTCGACGTGGTAAGTGTACGAATCGATGGTTCGCACTGCCATGTTGCGCAGCAACATGTCTTCTGCCATGCGTCGAGTAACAGGGTTGTTGCGCTTGCGGAATGAGCTCGGCATTGAGATGGACCTTTGCTGGACTGGAAGCCAAATGAGCCACAATGGCGTGGCCCGAGCATCCAGCATGATCCCGGCTTCAAAAAGCGCAAGTGTTACAACCGGAAAGCTCGTTACAGCCGGCCACTACTTAGACGCTCACAGCCGGGCAGCATTGCCGATCCCAGACGACTGAAATTCCACACTCGGTTGCTTCAAGCCGACACAAGAGAAGATTGAAAGTGAAGCGGTTTAGTTCAACGACTCGGTTAACGTGGCGGCGGCCAGAAACCGTTGCTTCAAGTCGGACGTGGACCGCCGCTCACGTTCAACCGATTGTTCGTCGGGATTGTAGCGGGAAACGGCCCCGCCATTCTATCTGACGTTTCCTCGGGTCCGAAAGAGCTGTGTGGCATTTGTCAATCCGTGAGAACCTCCGTTGCGTCAAATTCTTCGAGTATCGCGTGAACGCCTGCGTTCGTGACGTGCTGAATCTTTGTTTTCATTGAGTTCGCGATCGAACTGTCAGGGGACATCGGTCCCATTGCATTCAATGTTGCTTTCAATGCGCGGATTCGGGCCGCAAGAAGTCGATCAGCAAGGCGCTTTACAGTTTGGCCCTGCGCGGTTCGATCATCATGAGGCTGCATGCGTCGATAGACCTCGATCGCGTGGCGCAATTGCCCTTCGCGATCGAGAACAGCTTCGATCGGTGAGTATTGCCCGAGAATTGACCTATCCATTGTGCCATAGCCGTCACGCATGTTGGGGATGCTTTCCCGACGAACGACCCGCATCACGGGGCGGCGGGAGTTGACGTTGATTTCAAAATCCGCTGGCCACCGCCGCTCCCGTGCATGCGATGGTTATTTGGCGATCTGCGTGACCGCTCGACATTGTATCCCAATCGCCAGTGTTCTTCGTCACGGCGCGGCCAATTCTCACGAGCGCCGTAAACTTTGAGATGGGCGTCTTTTTCCTGTCACTTGTTGCTGGTGCCTTTTGTGTTTTCAGCCGAGCGAGTGTCCGACCATGAGTTCTGGCGGACACCGAATATTTCGTGCGCGGCGTCCAAGGCGTCTTGTTTCGTTGGATGCCACGAGTCCGCCGTGAAGAATCCTGCCGGACTCATCACTAGGTTGCATCCGTGACGGTCGATTTGAATCTCCAATTCGACAGTGCATTCGCTATTGGGTTGGTCGGGGCCTGCCGTTTCGGCGGCGCTCCACGCATTGGTCGTGCCCCATATTCGAGCTGTTGTTGTTGCGTAGAGTGAGTGCATCCGTCTCGAACCAGTGGCGCTGTCAAATGTGGTTCAGCCCAGCCTTTGCCAAATAACGACCGCGTTAACGGCGGATTGGGGCTAGAGTTGGAAGTGCAAAGTGAAAGCGGCACCAATCCTGCCGTTCAACGATGTCGATGAAAGAGGTGGGTGGCACAAAAGTGGGCTCTCCGAGATCCTGGAAGGCGGGTGATCGAAGATGTCTCTTCGGCCCAAATAGTTTCTTCACGTCTGCTCGGAGAGCCCACTGTGTTATACCTCGGTATCGATCAACATGCAAAGCAGCTAACGCTTTCGCTTCGCTCTGAAGTTGGCGATGTGGTGTTCAATCGCCAAGTCAGCACTGAACCGCATCGCTTCGACGAGTTCTTTAAGGAGCTGCAGCACAAGACTTCTCAAGAAGGTTATATCGCTGTCGTCGAGGTATGTGGCTTTAACGACTGGCTACTGGCCGCGCTGCCCAATTATGGAGCTCGCCAAGTCGTTCTCATTCAGCCAGAGAAGAAACCCAAAGTTAAGACCGATCGACGCGACGCACATTCGCTAAGTGAACTGTTGTGGGTCAACCGAGATCGTATCGAGCGCCAACAGCCTATCCGCGGTGTCCGTCAGGTCTTTATCCCTTCGCAGCGGGATGCCGAGAACCTACGCATCACGCTCTTGCGCCAGCAAGCCGGCCGCCAACGCACACGCGTCACCAATCAGATCAAGCACATCTTACGAAGACACAATTTGAATTGGGATATGCCGACCAAGACCTTTCCAACCAAACGCGCCGTCCTGTGGCTCAAGACGATCAAGCTGCCAACCTGGGATCGCCAGGAGATGGATGATCTGCTGCTGGACCTGGAACGATTGACCACACGCATGCGAATACTCGAGGACGGTGATTACCACGCGAGCTCGTGGATTGGTCGAAGTCGAACTACTGCGATCGATTCCCGGATGCGGCTACTACATGGCGCTGGCCCTGAGCTGCCGAATCGGTGACGCCAATCGATTTCCTCGCGGCAAGAGCTTAGCCCACTACTGGGGCTAACTTACCTGGGTGTAAGTGATAGTGGCGATGCCAAAGGACGGCGAGAGGACACATCACCAAGACCGGCAGCCCTATCGCGCCGATGGTTGCTCGCTCAAGTTGTCCTTCATGTTCTGCGGCGCGATCCGGTAATGCGTCAATGGTACAAACCAATCTGTGCGCGTCGCGGTAGTCGCATAGCGCGTGTAGCCGTCATGCGAAGAATGGCAGTCATTATTCGTAACATGCAGTTTCCGTAGAGGGACAAGAATACGAGGTCTGCCGGGATGCCATGATCTCTCGCCGAAGGAGCCAACTGGAATCCAAGACGGGGCCCTCGCGCTGCTTCGACAACCCCCAAAGACAAGTCGAGCAAATCTCTCAAAAGTATAGCCCGGTAGAGAAGGCCACTTACACAACTACTCACTTATTCACTGGAACCCATAACGATCAAGACAATGAGCTTTCGCAGTGACGGCATCGGTTCGGCCTACGGTCACTACTGGAGAGATCCACATGTATTGCCACCCGAACTCGCTCACCCACTCCAAATCGTCCGCAACCATGCGTAGATCCAACCTCGTTGTGTTTAGTCACAGCCTGACAGTTGCACGATTCATTGATTAGGGAGCCCCGGAGTGTGGGGAGCGAATCGCATCGATAAATAGTGCTTGGCCAATTGGAGCCAAGGGACAGTTGCGCTAGTGACATCCGGACCCACGAAGGAATGTATGGGGTGCGGTCGCAGTGAAAAGAACGACCCGCAAGAGCCCGACAAAAGATTCAGCCGGTAGCTGCCAGCCACAACAAAAACAACCAAAACGACCAGACAAACTCTGTTCCAACAGCCCGAGCCGGCTAACGCAAAATGGCACTCAAAAAGTTCCACGCCGGACCTTCCAGCACCCGTACGCACACAACCAAGCCACAAGGCAGAAAAATGACGCAATATCAACTATTACGCCTCAACTCTTTCAGGAACGCTTGGTTCTGCCTAATTTGGGGACAAGTTGAAAGTCTGGCATCTCGGTGAACTTCTCTGCAAGACGAGGATAGAAATCATTGAATATTTCGTGGCGATGATGGTAACCGTCGTCCGTCTCTGCTTGCAGGCGTGTGAGGTATTCGCCAATATGCTGCCAGTCGGACAGCAGTGCGTCAATCGCGAGAATCTGTTTGAAGGCCATCTGATTCAATGACAAACCATCTCGGAGCTCCAGCGATTCCCGGATTGCCAGAAGATCGTGGAACCGGGCGTGGTACGGAAAGGCAAATGAAGTAATGAAGTGTCCTATTTCGGGGCCAATCTCGGCCCACGGGATGTCGGGGAGAAAGGCCGTACCACCAACAGGCGTCAGCAAATGGGATGACGGTTTGCTTGTTCACGTTTGCTGAATACTGGAAGATCGTTCGATCGTACGGTGTTGTTTTCCGGTTTTCGAGACTAGCAATCGCGGATTCAAGGTCCGTGTGTTGGACGCCCACATAAAAGGCGATTGCGTAGGAACCGCCACTTCGCAACGTGACGTTGATGATGATGTCGTCGACGTATGGTTTTTCGACACGGCGAAAACTGTGCGCGTGAACGCGTGTAACGGAAGCTAGGCAGGTCGTCGTCAAGGTACTCCGCGAGGCGATGAGCTATTTCGTCGGTGTGTGCCATTTTCTTAGGCAGAACTATAGATTATACGGCGCAGGGCGCCGGATAATTAATAGTCTACCCCAGTGAGCAGGTCAAATGGGCTGTGAGATCCGTTGATTTTGGCTTCATCCTCCAATATGTAGAGTTGTGTCACTTCAAGCGAATTGTGCCCTAGAATGTCTTGCAGACGTTTCAATGGCATACCTGCCAGGTGCAGGTGTGTTGCTGCTGCTCGCCGAATATCGTGTGGCGTAATCCGACGACGGACTCCAGATCGCCGGACCGCGTCTCGAAATATCCGGCGCAGGTGGTCGTCGTCGCAATGGTAACGTTTCAGTCGTCCATCGGAAGGGTCACGGCTGAGTGACTCGCTCGGGAATAACCACATCCAACGAAAATCAAGTGGAGCTGATGGGCATTTGCGAGCAAAAGCATGGGGCACGGGCACGCCATTGGGGTTTTCGCTCGTGTCACCTCTGTGGATTCTTTCAGCCAGGTCTATTTGCCGCCTCACTGCATCGTGAATCGATCTCGGGAATGGAACGATGCGGAAGTGGTCGTGCTTCGTGCTGGCGATCTCGATTTGCTCATCAGCGAAATTCAGATCCTTGATTCGCAGGTTAGTTGTGTCAGAGAGTCGCAGTACGCTGGCGTACATCATTTGCGGAACAAGGCGCTCGACCGGGCGAAACGCCTTGAACAGCCTGATCAGATCTGGCTTAGCGACGACCCGTCGCCGACATCTCTTGGATTCCTTTGCACGAAGTGCGTTTCCATCGGGTTCAGGTATTGGTTTCCCCAGCACGCGCGCAAAAAGAAATTTGATCGCGGAGACCGCCTGATTCTGCGTCTTAGGGGACAGCTGCAATTTAGTGGCCAAGTATTGTCGCCAAGCATATACATCTTCAACCTTGGTCTCCGAGGGATGAACCCAGTCGCCATGTCGCTCGCGCGTGAACTGGATGAATCCAACGACATGCGGCCAGTAACACTTGATTGACGATCGTTTGTTTCCTGCGGCCAACATTGCGGCAGTGAAATGGTCTTCCAGCTTCATAATGCGCCTCGCAAGCTTGCGTTGAAATGGACTCAATCAAGCCTGACTGGAGCCGCGACACCTTTGGTCGAAAAAAGGGCCATAAGCACCCACGACTACCGCTGATTGGGGTAATCGCCTAGTTCCCGACGCAGCGGGTTTTTTCGTGGCGGGTTCTTACTTCGTATAAAGTGGGTTATACGCACTATATTGTTCTGGCATGGAATGGTCATCGCAGCTGTCATAACTGCACGAAATTGCGCCGAACTCCCCCTACGCATCTAATGGACATCAGAGAAGGGAGAAGCCCCCAAAACCCTTGGAAAACAGGCGTTTCTGGCTGTACTGGGTTCCGTTCGGGAGAAGAGGTACGTCAATCGAGGCCTGACTAAGGAAAACAAAGCCGTTTTCTGAGACCTTTCAGGTCGAAAAGCGAATTCGGTACTGAGGGCAGAGACGGAGCCGTTTTTACTGGCTTTCTCTGCCCTTAACTCTGCCCACAGCGGCGAGGCTCTGCGATCTACTGCAAGAACTTTTCTCGTCGAAAGCGTTCGGGCAAACGATATATGGCAATGGAATTCTTTGATTTTGGCTCCCATGAAGCCTTCTGCCTGTTTCGCTGGCTCACTACGGAAGGTCGAGCTGACTTAGATACTCTTGTCGAAAGGGCATTCGACCAAGTCGATAAGGAGCATCCGATGTTCGAACCTTGGGATGTCTCCTAGCGTGTGCGCCAAAGACGAACTTGCCGAACTACTCCGGGATGAGTATTCGCTAGACAATTTGAAGAAGCCGCCGAATCAGGTTGCTGCCTTGATGACGGCACAGAGAACCTAACTCTCCTTACCGAACAGCTCCTGTTGTCTGCTTCCCTGATGGAAATGGAATTTCTTGATGGATGAGTTAGCATACTCACCATTGGGAGGTATTCCATGGGACAAAGACGAAGAAGTTTCACAGCAGAGCAGAAGGCTGACGTGGTCCGTCGGCATTTGAAAGACAAGGTCGCCGTCAGTGATCTGGCAGACGAGCTGAACATTCAGCCAAGTCAGATTCATCAGTGGGTGGCAACCGTACTTAGCCAGCTCGAGCAGGCCTTTGTTGGTACCGGTCGTGGCCGCAAGTCGAACACGAAACTTGAAGATGCTAAGCAACGTCAGATCAAGCGGCTTGAGGAGAAGCTGCTGCTTAAGAACGAGGTAATCTCCGAGCTCATGGAGGAGAACGTCAAAGCAAAAAAAGAAAATGGGGACCTCTGACCGGACGCTGGGTTCCCCACGATACGCGTGATTCGATCGTTGACTACCTAAAGTACTGGAGCGATCGAGCTGAGATTCCGACGAAGCGCTTGCTGTTCTGGCTAGGACTGGCCCCCAGCAAGTTCCACAGCTGGAAGCATCGCTATGGCATGGCCAATGAACACAACGGCCAGATACCACGCGATTGGTGGATCGAAGAATGGGAGAAGAAAGCCATCGTCGACTACCACGATCAGCATCCACTTGAAGGCTACCGACGCTTGACGTTCATGATGCTCGATGATGACATTGTGGCAGTCAGCCCAAGCACCACGTATCGCGTACTAAAAGCTGCTCGGCGATTGGATCGCAAGAAAAATCTGCCGAGCAAGAAAGGCACAGGCTTTCAACAACCCGAAAAGCCTCATAAACATTGGCATGTTGATATCAGCTACCTCAATCTAGGAGGTACCTTTTACTTCCTGATATCGGTGCTCGATGGCTACAGTCGCTACATTGTCCACTGGGAAATTCGCGAGAAGATGGAGGAGCAGGACGTCGAAGTGGTGGTGGCTCGCGCACTGGAAAAGAATCCAGGTGTCAAGCCGCGAATCATCAGCGACAATGGGCCGCAGTTCATCGCGCGGGACTTCAAGACGTTCGTCCGCCTGATGGGCATAACCCACGTGCGGACCAGTCCCTACTATCCGCAAAGCAACGGCAAGCTGGAACGATTCCACGGGATCTTGAAGCAGGAGTGCATCCGACCTAGTTGCCCAGCGACGGTGGAAGAAGCAAAGCGTCGCGTTCACGACTTCGTTGAACATTACAACAACGTGCGTCTGAACAGCGCGATCGGATATATCACGCCGGCCGACAAGCTGGCGGACCTCGGACGTGTGATTGCTGCCGAACGCGATCGAAAGCTGGAAGAAGCGCGTAAGCGCCGCGAACTTGCGCGGCAAACGCAGCCGCGAGTTGCATAGTCGATGACGACAGATTACAAACGAATGCAGTTGTGCGGAGGATAGGGCTCTGCAGAGGTGCAACCTGAGCGCCGCACAATCGCGAAGTTGGAAGCTGGAGTGGCGCGAGCAGAGTCGGTGTCACTCCCTTCCCTTCCAACTTTGCCCGAAAGCGAAAAACCTCTGCATGGATGCGATCAATTCTTACGCAGGATGCGTTCCATCAATCGCTAACTCACGCCGCCTCGAATTCCAATTCCCGGTGAACCAAGACACAGTCGCTCATACCAAACTGCCAATCCATCGCCGATCCAGTATAGAATTTTGAGTCGGTTACGACATGATGGTTGAGGAAGAGAAACAGATGCCCTGACAGCGGGTCCTGCTCGAGCACTCCTGTGACAACACCGTAGAGTCCGTCAAATCCTTTACGCATGTCGGTCGGGTCCGTTGCCACGAAGATCCGCATGCTGGAATGAATCGCAAGCATGACTATACCCCTTCCTGAGCGCAAGTCGCGTCACGGATTGAAGCCACCATACTGCCTAGCGCGTCCGGATCGACATGACCATATCCTGAACCAGCATGCCGCCCGTAAGCGATATTTCGATGAGGCTCTGGGGCGCGCTGGCCGAGCCAATTGGACGTCGCCCAGTATCCGTTGCAGAGTCGACCAACTCACAAATTGTTCTGGACTACCCGTCGGGCCTTGGCGACAGCCCGTGTTGGCCTTGGCAACGCAAGGCAAAGCAATTCCCGATTCGTTGTGACACCGTTAGGCGGCAGCTGTCCAAGCCGTCTCCGCCAATTGTAGAATGTGACCTGATTCAGCTCATGCGCCTTGCAGAAATTCGCAACGCTCAACGCTGAAGCCACGTGGGCGGCAATCGCTTGTCGCCAGAAATCCTCGCCTCGCCGAGCTCGATTTGTCATTAGCTGACCCTTTCACGAAAGTGAAGAAACAAAGGGTCAAACCTAATCCACGACACAAGATGCAGTTCACAGGACGCTCACGGTTAAACAAACGATTCTGACCTAAAGCCGGAAACCCAGAACGTACGATAGTAAATAAAAGGAGCCCACAGGACGGCAATCCCTGGCTCCCATACGAGTCTCCCTACTCGCAAATCGTTAACTTTTTGGGAGATTCGCCATGCGGCAACCGGGAACCGTTTTTCCGCTCGTTCAACAAGTCCTGGTACGTAACTCTCAGTAGTCGCCAGTTCAATGTAAGGCGACAACCAGATTTGCCGGCGCATTGACTCACGGTTTTGGTTACCGAGCTGCTATCGTTGCCTCATTGGAAATGCTACCCAAATGAGGAGCGACCGATGGATAGAAATGAGCGAACGAAGCTTGCACAGGCGGTGCGAGAGCGGTACCAAGCGTCAACGAAGTCAGACAAATCTAAGATTCTTAACGAATTTGTGGCGATTACTGGATTCCACCGCAAGTACGCAACCCGGATCTTGCGAGATAGCGATGCCGCAAGCGTGCCGCGACGGTCGGTAACGCACAAAAGAGTCTATGACGACGCAGTGAAGAAGCCGCTGATCGCGCTGGGGAAGCCCGATCGCATCTGCGGAAATCGCCTGAAAAGCAATCATTCCAGTCTTTGCTTGTTTCATTGAAAGTCACAAGCGATTGAATCTAGATGTCGACGTGCGCGAGCGCTTGCTGGTTGTCAGTGCGGCCACGATAGATCGTCTGTTGCGCCCGATTCGTTCTCACTCGCAATCTGCGAAACGCCGCCGACCAACGCATAAGGCTAGAGCCAAGGTTGCGATCAAAACCTTCGGGCCGACTGGGATAACGTAACTCCCGGTAATCTTGAAATGGATTTCGTCGCTCATTGCAGGGTCGCTACGTGCCATGGCGATTGCGAATCCGTTGTTTGACCGCTTCCCAGGAGACACCGGAGTCTGGGTTGGCGACCAACTTGGCTTTGCGAGATTCCAACTCGTCCTTTTGCCATTGGTGGATCGGAATGGATTCCGGGGTTGCCGCCAAGTCGTCCCACAGATCCTCGACCAATTGAAGTTTCTCTGCCGGTGTCAATTCAAAAATGGATGGAGTTGCACTCATAACGCACTAGGCCTCGATGCTTCGCGTGAATAAATCAACACGTTTCAATGTACATCCTACCACAGCGAACCGGCGCTGAAAAACATTCAGTTCCCGATTGTACCGATCAGCGCCAAAGCTGGGCCAGGACGGAAGGGAGATCTTGATGACCTTCAACAACTAGGAGGATTCGCATGCCATATTCTAGAGGACGATAAATAATCACGAAACTGTCGACCATAGTGGACCGAAGGTCTTTGCCGAGATCCAATCGGGCAGTTCCGGCGTCAGGGAACTGCGAAATCAACGGCACTTTTCTTCGATTCGGTTGATTATCTGGAGTGCTCGATCCGGACTCTGGTTTTGATCAGCCACGAACAAGCGTACATTCTTCCAGGCTTTCTTTGGCGGTCGCTGTCCATTCAATGCACGCTTATTTACTGGTCCGTCGTTTTCGAAATCCTTGAACGAATCTGCGGCTTGCCGACGTCTTCGACCAGAAATCGCAATACAAAGTATGCGTGCTCCTGCAGCAAAGCATCCTTGCGGCGGTCGCGGCGATAGGCGTCGGTATTTGCGAGGTGTTGGCCGCCGTCGAGTTCAATAACTAGGCGGGACCTCGAGTCGAATAGATCGACTTCCATGTTGCCCCAGCCGTCAAAGGGAATTGGTAATGCCGCGTTCAACACAAATCGGCCCGCCGTTTCGGGAAGAGATTCGAGGCGGCGAAAGAGAAACGCTTCACTCGCACTGCGGGCTCGGTCGAGCCCCTGAGCGTCCGAGTCAAGCTCTCGGGCGACATGCACAAACAACTTCGCCAGCGGCGCGTCGACACCGTCACGAACAAGCCGCCGCACCGTGGCCGCGTAATCGGTCTTCCATTCTGGATCGACGGGTAAAGGTATTTCCGCCGGCCAGCCAGGAACGGCGCTACCAGGAAGAAGTACCGTGTAGCCAACCGATTCGTAGCCCGCGCACCGACGGTCGAACATGCGTGAGAGCATTGGGACGTTTAGGTCCGCGTAATCATAAACGCGAACTTCAGTCTTTCCTTCGTGTGACCGGTGCAGTCTGCCCACATATTGTGCGATCGTACCACGCCAGGAAACTGGTAGCGTTAGGAATAAAGTGTCGAGCCGCGGGTCGTCGAATCCTTCACCAATGTACCTGCCCGTCGCCAACAGCACTCGGTCTTCGTCAGGCTTGATCGCCGATAGGCGCTGGGCGATCGCCCGTGACTCCTTGATACCAGTTCCTCCCTTCAAGACGACGACATGACGAATATGATTCTCGAGTGTCGTTGCAAGTTCGTCGAGATGATCCTTACGTTCGGTCAGCACAAGTGGTGACCGGCCGTCACGAATCGATTGAACGACGTCTTCGCAGATCATGCGGTTTCGGTCGTGATCATGAATCAATTCGCGGTAAAGGTCTTGGAACTGAATGCGCTGGTCGTCATTGGCTTCTGGTAACCGGACGAAATGCTGTGGGGCCGCACAATCACCGAATGCTCAAACGGTCGGGCAATGGCTTCGGACTTCGCATCCACGCGATGCCGTACGGGGCCGCTCTGCATGAAGATAATCGGGTGATGGCCGTCCTTTCGATTTACCGTCGCGGACAACCCCAAAACGTAACGTGCCTTCGTCCTTCGCGCGACGAGTTCGAAACTCCGCGCCGACAAGTGGTGACATTCATCGAAAATCACGTGCCCATAGTCGGCGACACAGTCTTTCACTACGCCTTTGCGTACAAGACTTTGAATAATCGCTACGTCGATTTGTCCTGTCAGCTTCTTGCGTCCACCACCGGCACGGCCAATGGACTTTGGCGAGATCCCGAGGAACTCAGATAGCCGCTCCACCCACTGGTCGAGCAATTGCCGACGGTGCACCAGTACGAGTGTGTTGACACCTCGCTCCGCGATCATCCATGTGGCCACTATTGTCTTGCCGAATGCGGTTGTAGCAGCCAGAACGCCTGTATCGTGGCAAAGTAGTTTCCGCGTGGCCGCCTTTTGTTCAGGTCGCAACTCGCCATGAAATGCCACGTCAATTGCCGTGCCGGAAACTCGTTCATCACAGATACGGGCTTCGATTCTTCAGATCGTCCAGCAAACTCCGGAGATCTTCTAGGCAGCCTCTCGGCAATGCGAGATGATTGTCGTAATTCTCGGCACAGCTGATTATCCGAGGCTTCCCCCAAGTCGGCAATCGCATCGACTGAGCTTTGTAGAACTCGGGGTTTTGAAAGGCGGCGAGTCGAATGAGGCGGTTTCGCAGCGTTGGCGGCAAGTCCGCTTTCGGTATGTAGACTTGATCGCTCAGCGTCAGTTCCAGGTTGGTCGGTAGCTCCCCCGCGGGAATCAAATCGAGGCTCTTTCGCGATGGAGCCATTGACCAGGGCTGACGTTCATCGTCGATGGCGGGAGACTGCACGCCAAGCACTCGGCCGTTCTTGCTTGCCCGATTGACCAACTCTTCGACGGCGACGAGCGACATCCGCTCGATGGACGACAGCAGCGCCCATTGATCATCAAAGGGCCTAAAATCGTCGTCGATGAATACGCTATTGCCGCAATCACGGCGGACGCTTCTGCAGTGGCAAAGCGATCAGATTTCCAAAGCCGCCTCGAGGCAACGTATCTTGGTTGGGGAACAGCCGGTCGTACGAGTCGAGTCCGAGATCCGGTCGCCGCTCCATCGTTTCGGTGAGAACATACGAGCCGAGACGGCGCGCGAGCGACGCTGGTATCGCCGATTCGAAGAAAATCCAAATATGTCCTCCATTTCCGGACCGAGAACGTTCAAGTGCGGCCGGAACATCAAGCCGCCTACAGGTCTCAAGAACGGCGATCGCATCGTCTTGCCAGTTGGCCTTGTCAAGATCGATGGCTAGAAAAAAACAGGTCTCGTCCAGCAGCATTGGGTAGACACCGGCTATGAAGTCGTTTCCTCGTTCGTCAGATCCGACCAAATGTCTACGGATCACGTCGTCCGTTACCGGAAGAAAGGATCGATGCTGGCAATCGGCACACTTGACCCGAGGCTTTTCGCAGATGCCCGAAACCCACTCATTGCTGCACTGGCGAGTAACCGGTTTTCCCTGTAGCACGACTCTCGAAACGGCGCGGATAAACGTCATCGCGGCCTCGAAAAAGCGAACGGAAAAGAGAGATCTTCTCGCTCGGTGGCGATCGATGGTTAACGCTGCCGGGGAGCATGGTAGGAAAGGGGCGAGTTGTGTGTTGGAAGTCTATGGATAAATCGCAAGTCGAGAATATGCTGCAATTTGCGCATCATGCTCCTGGCATCAGCTAAGCATGCCATGGCTCGTGTGCGGAATTACGATGCGTTTCTTCCACGTCAACCGCCTCGAGAATCGCAAGTTCTGGAACGTCGGCCTCCGGCCTGTGATACGCCTAGCCGCTCCTTTATGCAACTGTTTTCGCCGAATTAACCTGAATGAAGCTGCTCTTCATCCGAATCGCGGTGAACGTTTCTTTAGAGTACTCACGCGAGACTGATGGCAATTGGCACGAATGGTAGATAAGAATTCCTTCATGGTTTTCTGACCCACAAACGAACGGAGTGTGATGTCCCATCTGATGACCTGTACGTAATGTCAAATTCGCCTGGAACAAAGAACTTGCCGCTGGTCGACAATCACCTCCTCTACCGTAGCAAGCGGGATTTGGTGCACTTGGTCGAGTTGGACTCCAATCGAAACAAAGGCGAAATAATCGCGGACGTATCCCCTCCAAAGGTGATCTCGTGCAATCGAGGACGTGAACTACCCTTTTTGCGGGAAATCTACGCGTATGCCAGGACAACAATGAGTAAACCGCCGGTACTCTTCTCATCGAACAGCATCTCATCCTTGAAAACGAAGGCAAAATTGGGGCAGTCCGACCAGCCGTACTAGAGCAGGACACCAAAAGTCGCCACACTAAACGCAAGCCGTGATCAGTACAATGACGATGATCCGAATCGATAATTCCGCCGGTGCCTTGTCGTCGTTGTAGCTCCCTATGACGCCAATCTAGAAGACAACAACAATGGTCGGAATGACAATCGCAGCCAGACAACGGTTCCCCAGACAATCCATCGCGGAGTGAACGGGGCATCGACGCCGCTCGCGATGGGTTTCGCGGCTCGTACGGATCTAATGCCATATTTTGGGGACCCTCTCAACTTGCGTATTCCAGGTGCGATATCGTAGAGCTGTCGGTTATCCCTTGACGCCCGATAATGCCTGATCCGTTAGTCCGACGGCTTGGCTTGCAGTGACTTTCAATCCGGAAGGCAACAGCGAAAGTTTCTTGTCGTCGAACTGTCGCTTGCAGCGACTGGGATTTCTGGCCGCCGATCACTGGACTCACCGTGTGCTTCAAGATTGGTCAAGGACGAGACGACTTCCGCTGCTCCGTCACACGGGACGCAAACGCCGCTTCGACAGATGTCTTCCATCGCTGCCACGATTCCTCCTCGGGCTGGATCCATGTCTTCCGCTTCTTTGCCACGGATCCCCCATCCACCGCCATATTCGTCCCAGCAGCCATCCCTTTGAAGTTCGATGAGTCCTCAGAGGAGAGGTCGCACAGGTGGCCATTGTGTTGTAAGTGAACAGGAACAGACACGTCGAGCCGTTGACCTCATTCGTGGCGGCGGATAGGTCACGGCTTCCGAATGTTTTCCACAATCCCCGGATTCACGAATCTTCGCGGTGATATTTGGACTCATGTTGTCTGACGACCACCTGTCACGGAAAACGGCTGGCCCGTCTGCGGCATCAAACAACAAGACCACCCGGCGCTCTTTGGCAAACACGACCTTCTGGTTATCTTCCGAAAGGTTCGTCAGCACGGCATCGGCATAGGGATTGCTTGCCCGCAGCAGTTTCCCAACGACATCCGTAGCCTCCATCAGACGTCGTCTGTAACTCGTTCTTCCACCTGCTGCGCTCGCCACCGAGGGTAGAACGCCAGCGCGGCGACGACGGCAATGATCAAACCGAAGACCAAAGCAGGGAGCAACCATCGCAGTCGACTGCGGCTTATCGAAACAATTGAGTTCATGGCGAGATTGGCCTCCTTTCCAGGAAATCCGGGACAGGTCCTCGCGGTCGATCTCTTCGCAAGCGCAGCACGCGGATTGAATCCTCTGCCGTCAGTGATACCTCTACCGAACATCACGCAAGAGTAGAGGGAAGCAGTATTGCCGAGGGTGATGTACTGGGCTCGATTCGCTGTAAACAGGTAACACGACGAATCCGCGTACGGATTTGCATTGAGCGCGCGTTATCGAGCTTACCCGCTTTGATCTTCGTGCCTAGCTGTTGTGTGACGCGGAGAATCATGAGTCAACTTGCATGTTTCTGAGTCGGGCCGAAATCTTTGATCTTTTGCACAAGTAGTTGCATTGAAACTCGTAGTTGGCTGTTGTGAG
>CALODL010000011.1:0-222783 GCA_942492115.1 uncultured Planctomycetota bacterium | reverse complement strand
CATAAGCGTCGTGACCACAGAGGACGACAAGGTCATCAGCTGGCCGCGGGTGGCGACGCACTGCGACTACCAGGCTCCCGCTCACTTCGATGACCTCCTGACCATTCGCGTCAGTGTGGCCAGCATCTCGGAGCGATCCGTCACTTTTGAGTTCATCTTTAAGCGCGACGAGCTTCAGCTGGCAGTCGGCCGCATGACTGCAGTGTGCTGCGAAGTTGGCCAGGGCTCGTTCACAACCGTCACCATACCGCAGCGCCTGCGCGCGGCTCTCGAGTAGCACCGCGGCCGGCCTGCGTCAGATAAGGAGTGCTCCGTGAAGATGTCGTGGTTGATCTTCGTCGTCCTGTCCGTGCTGAGCTGGGGGGCCTATGTACCCACGCTACACAACGGACAAAAAGCCATCGGTGCGAACAGTGCGCTGCGGGCGTTCCTGTTCGTCGGCCTGGCCTACTTTGCCGTCTCGGGGGCCGTGCTGGCCTACGCACTGCTGACCCGCTCCGAGCCCATGGAGGTCACGCGGAAAGGCGCGACCCTGTCGTTCGTCGCAGGGATTCTGGGAGCCATCGGCGCCCTGGGAATCGTCTTTGCGATGAAGGCTGGGGGAAAACCGCTGATCGTTGCCCCGTTGGTTTTCGCCGGAGCGCCGATCATGAACACGTTCGTGTCGATGGCTATGGACAAACCCGGCAAGAGCCCACACATGATGTTTTATGTCGGTATCCTGCTTGCGGCAGTCGGTGCCGGCCTGGCCTTGCGTTACAGACCGGTGGCCACACCCCACGCTCCGGCTGCGGCGACGGCGACTGCGACGCCTGAGTTGCCGACCCCCTAGGATCGAACGAGCGGCCGAGGACACACGCGTGAGATCAATCGAATTTGCATCCATAGCCGCAGTGACCCTGGCGAGCATTGCTGCGCCGGTCACCGCTGACGCTCCCGGAACGCCCAAAGGATGGCCTATGTTTCGAGGCGATGCGCAGTGCACCGGCGTGGCCCACGATCCATTACCGGAGGACTTGACCATTCGCTGGCGATTCGAACGCGATGAGGCGTTTGTTTCCACAGCGGCCATCGCAAACGGCATCGTTTACGTCGGCTGTGATGACGAGCACCTCTATGCACTGGACTTGTCCACCGGAGCCATCCGCTGGCGCTACAAGACAGCAGGTTTCGTTCAATCATCGCCCGCGGTAATCGGTGACCTGGTGTGTATTGGAGACGATGATGGACGATTGCACGCGGTCAACAAAGACAGTGGCAAAGCGCGGTGGACCTACGAAACCGCAGGACAGATCATCTCGTCACCGAACTACCACGACACCAGCATCGTCGTAGGCTCGTACGACGCCAATGTCTACTGCCTCAATGCTGAGACCGGAAAACTGCACTGGAAGTTCGCCACCGAAGGCCGGGTGCATGGAACCGTTGGCATCGCGCAGGGCATGGCGCTCGTCGCGGGGTGCGATGAGTATGTTCACGTGCTGAACATTGCCGACGGCACCGCAGTACGCAAGATCTCGATGGAATCCGTATCCGGCAGTACGGCAGCGATCCGTGGTTCGGATGTTTACATCGGAACGTATGGCAACCAGGTTCGCCGGGTCGACTGGCGGACCGGCGCCACCAAATGGGTCTTCGAGGACCCGGACCGCGCATTCCCGTTCATGTCGTCAGCAGCAGTTACGCCCGATGCTGTCTACATCGGCGGCCGCGACAAGCGTCTCCGACGTATCGCTCCGGACACCGGGACGGAGGTATGGCAATTCGCCACCAAAGGGCGGGTCGAATCCTCCGCCGTCGTCGCGGGGGAGCGTGTGTACTTCGGGGCGTCTGACGGCAACCTGTACGGCCTGGAGACTGCCACCGGTCAGGTTGCCATCAAGTTCGAACTCGGCGCCCCGATTCTTGCCTCGCCAGCCATCGGTGAAGGCTGTCTGATCATCGGCGCGGAGGATGGCGTGCTGTACTGCTTCGCGGGCAAGGGCAACAGACCGCCCGCCAGCCACACGAAGTAGTGGCTCACCGCTCGCAGGCCTCAATCGCCCTGTTTCAACGGCGCGCCATCGATCTCGACGGTCGGGGGATCAACACCATCCTGTGGGTGGAAGATCTGACCGGACATCACGCCACCGTAGTCCGTTCCGAACCATGTGCCGCTGTAAAAATTGCGGTGAATCATGACCCGCGCTGAGTATGTTCCGAGAAACGGCAGCCCGAGGTTGTCAATCGTGATCACCGGCGTGTCCCCAGCCCACACGACGCGAACCCCGACGGGGATGGTCACATCCTTATCGGCATACTGAATGCGAGCATGGATGGCCCACTGATCACCGACGAGTTTCGTGGCTTTGGTGATCGAGTATTGATCGGTGCGCGGCGGCGTCAGTGTCGGCTGGCCGGCCGGCGGGTTGATCATCTGCCAACTCCCTGAGAGCACCGCTCCGGTCAGCGTCTTGCGAAACTGATCCTCGAGCTCTGCACGACGGTCCGCCGCGGTCGGGTTCTCGATATCACGACGGTTCTCAGCCAGACTGGCGCAGACGATCTCCTTGTCGTTTCGCACGAAGATGCTGCGTTCGGCAAACGCGGGGTGGGACCAGCACACGCCGCCACGTTCGTTGAGCTGGCCCGTCGTCGGTTCGATCAGCTTGGCCCGGCTCCTCTCCTGGTAGCCCTGCGGGGACAACCGTGCAATGATCAGCTCGCCCCGTTCGTTGAACATCCACGTATCCTGACCATGCTCGACAAAATGGATCGTGCTCCACCGTGCCTTCGGCACTGCATCGAGACTCTCCCACTTGCGATCGCCCGTCAGCAGATCAAGACAGCGCAGCTCGCCGTAACTGTCTACACCATAGATGTGATCGTCCTTGATCACCGGCGTCGCGATGATCGAGTGCAATGCATCGGTCTTTTTCTCGTTCCGACCGCGGCGGCGCCATACTTCCCGGGCCGCAAGGGTCTCTTGATCCAATTTGAGTAGCAGGGAGCCGTCGAAGAAGCTGGTGATGAACAGATAGTCCTTATACAACACCGGCGTTGCGGTCACGATGACCATCCGGACAGGCTCGAAGGGTACTTGCCAATGCACCGCGCCGCTGCGCGGATCAAGCCCCGACACGGTCGCACCGGTGACGACTACGAGGACCGGTCGCCCGGCTTGTTCAATCAGGATCGGCGCGACATAGGACGCCGGGTCGTCCAGTGACCGCCAGGCCTCCTGACCGGTGGCTGTGTCGAAGGCAACGATGCAGGCACCTTCACCACCCACTTGAGTGATGATCAGGTTTTCGAATATGAGGGGCGAGGCCGCCAGACCCCACACCGGCATGTTGACATCGTATTCGGCATCCAGATCACGCTGCCACAGAACCGCGCCGGTTGACGCGTCCAGGCAAGACAGATCACCCATGGTCCCGAATGCAAACGCCCGATCCTGTTCGACCACGACGGCAGCACGCGGACCGGTGTCATAACTGACGTTGCGATAGGGGCAGGGATAGGCATGCTCCCATAGTTTCCGGCCCGTGTCGGCGTCGAAACACAGCACACGCTCGACCTGCGTCGGATCAATGAGGCGGTCCATGACGAACACACGTCCCCCCGCCACCGTTGGACCTGTGTAGCCGCCGGAAATCGGGGCGCGCCACTTGATCTCGAGGGCGGCGAGGTCGTCCACAATCCCATGTTCCCGCCAGACGCCATCGCGTTTCGGCCCGCGCCACTGGGGCCAGCTGTCTGCACGAGTCCCCCCGGCCGTGAGCAGCCCAATCATCATCGTGCCGAGCGTCGTCCACTTGATCCGCATTGTCATCGTCATCCCCCATGAACCGGATAGAGTTACATAGTGTAAGCAGAGCCCCGGCGATCACGCAACGGCAACACGCACACAAATCGATATCCCACACGACTGTGGCACCCGGCTTGCATGGAGCCATGAGGGGCCTGGTCCCCATTTGTTTCTGTTCGCCCAATAGGAGTTCAATCATGATCGTCCGTGACCACATGACCCCCGACCCGGTGACCGTCGAGGCACACGCTTCGGTGCATCACGTTCGCGACATCATCGATCAGCACGGCTTCCACCAGCTTCCAGTGGTGGATGACGAAAACCATCTTCTGGGTATCGTCACCGACCGCGACCTCCGCTCCGTCATCGGTCGTGATGACCACAACGATCTTGATCACATTCGCGTCAGCCGGATCATGACTTCACGGCCCATGACGATCCAGGAAACCGACCCGATCGAGCATGCCATCCTGCTGCACCGCCGCCATCGCTTCGGAGCATTTCCAGTGCTGGCCCACCGCAAACTGGTTGGAATCCTCAGCAAATTCGATTTGATCCGTGCGCTGCACGACCTCATGGGACTTGATCAGCTTGGCAGCAGCCTGACAGTCGCAATCCCCAAGGGCATCCCCGACGTGATCAATTCGTTACAACATACGACTGCCGATGACGATATTCTCAGCATCGTCGCCGGGCGCATGCAGCCTGACTCCAAGCGTTCGATCCTCTATATCCGTTCCGCGAAGGGAACTGGAAAATTGAAGAAGAGATTGCGGACCGCAGGTGCTATCCTATGCGAGTCCTGACTGAACCGTGATGTGGCGAGGGCAGTCCAGGACGTGTCGCGGAGGCCGGCCTGGCGCGTGGCCAGGCACCGCGTCGATCACATGATCAGGACTCCTGAGTTACGCCAACAGTGTCGATGTGACTGGAATGCATTCTTGTGTATACGCGGGAATGAACGAAGTGCATGCAACTCTCACACACCCAACGGCACGTTGAACAGTGTCCTTGATCGACGACGACGCATCTTGCGGTTGCTGCATCACGCGGCAGAAACCATTCATTTGACAGGTTCTTGAAAGAGACGGAAGTGATCCTGACCGTGGCGGGCAGCATGAATCGCGCAGCCCTCGAAAGGAAAAAGCCGGGCACACGTGCCCTGGCCACGAAGCCGTCCCCTCAGGAACTCCGCGCGCCCGGCTGTCGCAAACGGCGTGATCAGCAACCCCCACACAAAGGTTCGATCACACGCCCTTGCACGAGCACATGTAGCAATTGGCGTACCACAAAGGGCGGAACTTGGACATTCCATTCGACATCGTGCTGAAGAGTTTCATCGCCGGGCTGATCGCAACCGGAGCCTGCGGACTCGGAGCACTTCCGCTGGCCTGGCAGCGCATCGATCCGACGCGGCATGCCGGGCTCGGTTATGCGTTCGCGGGCGGCTTGATGTTCGCGGCATCCGTGTACAACCTCATTCTGCCTGGCCTGACGCACGGAACGCATGAACTTGAACTCGCCCATTGCGTCAACGTGATCGCCGGCATGCTACTGGGCGCCGGGCTCGTCGGTACCGCGGACAAATTTCTGGGAGCTCAACACGATCTGCCCAAGAAATGGTCGGCATGGGGCGGCCGGGCCGGGGTGTTGATATTCCTGGCCATGGCGATCCACAGCATCCCTGAGGGTGTGGCTGTCGGGGTTGGATATGCATCGGAGGCGGTCTACGATGATCACCTTGGCACCTACATCGCAGTTGCAATTGCGATTCATAACATTCCTGAAGGTCTGGCCGTTGCAATCCCCATGCGCGCCGCCGGCGTATCCATCCCGCGCTGTTTTCTGGCCGCGGCCCTGACCAGCCTCCCACAACCCATTGCTGCCGCACCTGCAAGTGTGGTCTCGTGGCTCTTTACCCCACTCATGCCTTTTCTCATGGGTTTTGCCGCCGGAGCGATGATCTTCCTCGTCGTTCTGGAGATGATCCCTGACGCGTTGTCTTCCACACGACCGGCCGGTGCTGCGTGGGCGTTCATATTGGGATTCTGTGGTATGCTGCTGTTCCAGGTCGTCCTGTGATCTGGCTCATGCGAGAAATGCCCCACGAACCTGCGCGATTTTCCACCAATTGGCCGGTCGACGATTTCAGCGGAACGCACATGGCAAAGCTCGCGAGGTGTGCACTGTACAGAATCGGCCGCTCCAAGTGTGGCCCGTTCCAGAGGAACCACGGTCTCCCGCGAGTGTGCCGCGCGTGGACTGACCGGCTACTCCTGCCGATCGCCCATTCGAGAACCTCCGCGATCGTCCAATTCGTGAACGAACCATTGCTCGTAAACGATCAGTCCGATCGCAGCACACAAGGCAAGCAGCCCGCCCGTGATATGCTCTTCCGCAATGGCCCACACACCCAGGAACACGAGCATCAGGACCGCAGCGACAATGAACACGATGTGAAAGCGTGACAGTGATCCCGACGGAGGTACATGGTCCCTGTCGAGGTCTTTGTTTCCGGGAGTGGTCAACATCAGCACATCTCCTTTCGCAACCCGTGGCGCAGGGTGCTATGCACACGTGTGCATCTTGAGAACCTCCGCCACGACTTCAGACAACGTACCTGGTTCGTGCTCTCGCAGATCGTAGCGTGCCCAGGCGCGGTGGGTAGATCCGTCCCGCGATGTCGGGAATCTGGGCGGCCGTGAATGCCACGATCTCGATGCCGGGGTCGTTCTTCCAATAGACATTGAAGTCGTGAAAGTCACGTCCCGCAGCGCCGAGGATGACGACACGTTGGATACGGTCAGACATGGTCAACTCCTTTGGGCGGCTCGTCTACGACACGAGGCCCATCTCGGATTCGTGGATGATGGGCTCACGCAGATCCCTGCAGGCACCAATCCGTTCCTGCCGAGCCCCGTGTCAGGTCTCGTGAAGACGTGGCCATGCGTACCGCCAACGTGGGAAGCGCCACACACGTCCTCCTGCCGCTCTATTCAACGAGCAATCGGCGTTCCACATGTCCTCCCTATGTGTCGCGCACGAAACGCGGGCGTGGACACGTCATGGCACCGATCGTGCAGCCTATACTCCTGCTCCTTTGGGAGGCCAATGCGATGACTCAGCTACAGGAACGTCTGGCGACACGGTTCGAAGACGAGATTTGCCGCATCTGTGTACATCGGACGGCCGGCGGCGGGTGCAGCCTGACTGCAGACGATGACAAGTGCCCGGTCTTTCGCTGGTCGATGGAATTGGCAGCCCTGGTCTCGGACATCGACAGCGACCGCCTCGCAGATTATCTCGACAACATTCAGGGGATCGTGTGCCCGCAGTGCGCCCAGGATGAAACCGGGCGCTGTGCATCGCGCGATCATCTCGATTGTCCGGTTGACCTCTATCTCGGACTCGTCGTGGACATCCTCGAGGACGAGCTGCACGCCAGAAACAAAGCAAGCTAAGCCGACCGCCCGAGGCCACACGCCGCTGCACCCTCCTCCCTTCCGGTTCCCCAGTGGTGCCTCGGGCGGCCTTCTGAGGAAACATTGCGGACTACCCGGAAAACCATGCGCGGTTTGCCGCAATCACATCACGCCTGAAGGCGAGCCTGTCTCAAAATCACGGACACGATCCCGAACGGCACATAAACTGCCAATTCGTCAACAGGTTGTCTCGCATGATGGAGACTCTGGCACCAAGGTGGTGTCACGCATCGCTAGAATCTTACGAGCCGCGACGAGTTGTCAGCGAGGAGGTGTATGATGAACCTCGCAGCACTGCTTGACAGTGAAGGCATTAAGTACAAGTTGTCCACACATCCGCCAACCTATACCTCTCAGGGGTTGGCTCGCTCTGAACACATCTCAGGCTACCAGGTTGCCAAACCGGTCGTCGTACATACCGACTTCGGATTCGCCATGTGTGTCATCCCGGCGTGCAAACACCTGGACTTGCACAGAGTGGCCGAGGTGCTGCAAGTGTTCGACGTTCGATTGGCGTCTGAATTTGAGATGGTCAGGCTGTTTCCACACTGCGAGCTGGGGGCGGAGCCTCCTATCGGCACGATGTTCGATCTCAAGACCGTGATCGACTCCTCGCTTCATGGGCAGGACTACATCGTCATGCAGGCGGGCAGTCATGATGAGGCGGTGGAGATTCGCCGCGATGACTGGGAACGACTGTGTGATCCCATCGTTGCGGACATCGTGTGTGGTTGACAAGCGCTTGCGGGCGGGACTGTACGCAGCGTGCTGCGGAGTCGAGCAGCGTTGCTGGCCGCGCCCGCAGGTACGGATTATTTCTGAATGAGTCTGGCCGGCGAGAAAACGTCTGCCCCGGCCACGTCGCCCTGCCCCAGAAGCATACGGGCCGCCAGGTCACCAACCGCGTAGGATGCTGTCACGCCGTGTCCCCCCAGGCCTGCGACATGAAACACATGATCGTCGCGCGGATCGAACCCAATGACAAAGACCCGATCGTGTGCAAAGACACGTTGCCCCACCCACGCCTGCCGGATGGCCAGCTCACCCAATCCCGGTTGCAGGCGCTCGACCTTGTCCGCGAGATCGAGAATGACTGCTGGATCTTCGTGGTAAGCGCCTGGTTCAGCAGGGGTTTCATCACAAGCTGACATGAGCAACCCACCAGATTCGGGCCGGAAGTACATCCCCCGTGTTCCATCCCATACTGTTGGCCATGTTGGGTCCACCCAGCTCAAAGGTGTCGTCACGAACACATGACGGTTCATCGGCGTCAACGGCAATCCGCCGAGTTCGCCGGCCCAGGGACCGGCCGCATTGACCACGACACGACAGCGCAACGCGCCCCGCGATGTATTGACGACCATGGTGTCGCCACGACGGGTCCACTGCTCTACTGCAGTACCGTAGTCGATGATTTGCCCTGCAAGGTAGCTGTTGAGCAACGCCGCTGTATCAACGACACCATCCTCGGGGCACCACCGACCACGACCGGTCGCCCGTGCACAGTAGCGTTCCGCAGGTTCGTCGCCCAGCTGCAGTAGAATCGAGCCGTGCTGTCCGAACGGGGCCATGACCCCACTGCGAATGTGGTCCGCTCCCGCTGACATGAGGGGTTGAAGGGCGGCCTCGTCCGCATGAGCACGAATGAACGCCGCATTGCGACCGGAGGAATGTACGCCCGGGATATCCTCGCGTTCGAGCAGACGTACCGTGGCCTGTCCGCGACGCACGAGATGATAGGCCGTCGCCGCGCCGGCAAAACCCGTTCCGATGATGATGATGTCGGCATCCAGGCGGCCCATGACTTCATCATCGTCCAGATAGAACAGTCGATGCAGCAACAGATTTCACGAACACGGCCAGCAGGCCGGAGCCGTGAGCCCGGCTTCAGAAGGGCGGGTCTCAGCCGCTGACGAAGCCATGGCCGGCACTCTTGACCGTCAGCACCGGGCAGGGAGCATGCTGGACCACGCGTTCAGCGATGCTGCCAATGAGGACGTGCCGCAGACCCGTCAGCCCATGCGTACTCAGGATGATCAGGTCGATGTCCTGTTCTGCAGCGTAGTCGCAAATCCTGTTCCACACCGAGCCCACCTCGGCATGGCAGACAATTCGGTCCGCGGTCAGCCCCAGTGGCTCAACGACCCTGCGCAGTTTGGACCGGGCACTGTCGACCAGTTCCTTCTCGGTCCCCGACAAATCGACGCCTTGAGGGAAGTAGACCGCCAGTTCGGGCTGGGGCATTGGCTGAACGATGTTCAACACGTGCAATTGAGCATCGAACTGCTCGGCAAATGCCGCGGCGTAGCGGCCCGATTCCAGCGCCACGTCGGAGAAATCGGTCGGCCACAGAATCTTGGTCGGTTTGATCCTCATGGTACACCTCCCGGGTATTCATCACCTGTCAATGCATGAGTAGCAAGGCTCGTGCCATTGAACTTCCCAATCCGGTCCCGTGCGGATCATGGCCACGCGACGCCGTCTGCCACATGGCTCGGAGCAATGGCCTACGGTCCTGTGATAGTGATCTCGGCGACGGCCAGCGCAGCGCCCGCGGAGAGCAGAATCATGATCAGCAGACCGACGCCGTAGAGTGTATTGGTGGCCTTGTTGTGAACGGCGGGACGCCCGCTCCAATGCGCCAGTTTGCTTCGCACGAAGCTGCACACCCAGTTCCAATGCAGGATGATGTGCACCAGTAGGCTGAGCGCCAGCAACAGAACCGTGGCGAAGGCACCCCGAGCATAGAAGCCATAATCATGCCCCCACAGCGTGTATCCGACCGAATCCTGCGCCTCTGGAAACACGACATTCAGCAGAACCATCAGCCACAAGAGAGCGACGAAATTGACCAGGAGCCACGCATCGAGCACGAAATTGATGGCCGCTCGTGAGATGTGTTTGGCGGCCGGTCGGCTTGATGGCGCCTCGCGATCCTCAACGGTTGTCATCGTCATCCTGCTCCCTCCCCAGGATCGTCAACGCGTGCCCGGTGGCCACAGGTACGGGTGCGTGACCTGCGCAACAAGGCTCCGCAGCAACGGGCACCGCGCGGTAGATGGTCACCCCCCCCAGCACAACGACCGTGCACGCCGCGACGCGTAGGATGTGGTGTCGTGCTGCGACACCCATGGCCCGGGCCCCGCAACCGAGAGCGATCAGCGCAGGCCCCGTGCCGATACCGAAGGCGGCCATGAGTGCCAGGCCGCGCCACATGTCTGCTTCACTCACTGCTAACGCGACGAAAGCGTAGACCAATCCGCATGGTAGAAAACCGTTTAGAATCCCGCAGGCAAAAAACCCGGCCCACCCGCGGGTGCTCAGCGCTTGCTTGAATAGTGGAGCCAGGACGCGGCCCATTCCGAGATCACTCCGCCAGGGCCAGCGCAACACGCCGAGCGCCCCCAAACCGATCCCAAGCATCAAGACTCCTGCGACCATCGCCAGGGCCTGTTGGGCCGTCAACAAACCATTCTCTAACGCCCCCAGTCGCAGACCGCAGTAGCCTGCGACCGCACCGAGAAATGAATAGGTACACACGCGACCGCAACTGTAAATGAGCTGTCGCCGCGCAATTGGCCACAACGGTAAGTCAGAGGTTCCCAGCGCAATGGCGAATCCGCCGCACATCCCAATGCAGTGGGCCGATCCCAGCAAGCCGCCGACAAGTCCAGTCAGCAACACGCTCATGAGCTACGGCGCCCCTCCTGCGCGGCAATACGCAGCGAATGACTGACAACGAATATGCTGCTGAGAACCATGGCGCCGGCAGCGACAATGGGATTGAGATAGCCTGCCAAAGCTACACCAATCCCGACGATATTGTAGGCGAAAGCCCAGAACAGGTTCACTCGGATCGTGGACATCGTCCGGCGAGCAAGGGCAATCAACCAGGGTACGGCAGCGACGTCATCCTTCAGAAGGCAGATGTCTGCGCTATCACGCGAGAGGTCCGCGCCACACCCCAGTGCGATGCCGACATCGCCTGCAGCCAGCGCCGGTGCATCGTTCAGTCCCTCGCCGACCATGACCACGGCCCCATCTTGCTGAAGTCGTCTGATATGATCGATCTTATCAGCGGGCGTCAATCCAGCATGGACGGTCACCGACAGGTCCGCACCGAGCCGTTGGCCACGCCGGGGGTCATCACCGGTCAACACGGCAACCTGACAGTCCAGTCCCGCCAGCTCCTGCACGGCCCGCTGTGCGGACGTGCGTGAGCACTCGTTGAAGGCCACCAGGCCTATCGCCTGCCCGTCGTGAGCGATGTAGACAACAGTGTGATCGGCAGCATGATAGTGATCGGCGCTCTCGTCCACATCTGCGCGAATCGTGATATTGCGTTCCAGCATGAACGGACGGTTCCCCAGCATGACTGTTGCCCCGTCACTTGTGCCGCTGACTCCACGACCGCCGACGGTTTTGATGTCCCGAGCTGGGCAGGTGGGAACGTCGTGGTCGCGGCACCACGTCACGATCGCCCGCGATAGAACATGGGCCGAGCAGTCGGCCAATCCGCGGGCGCAGCCCATGACCTGCTGCACGGTTGTTCCACTCGCACAGTGAATGTCCACGACACGCGGAGTCGTCGTGGTCAACGTTCCCGTCTTGTCGAAGCACACATGGCGCACCTCGGCAAGGCGTTCGAGTACAGTAGCACTGCGAATGAGCACACCGCGTTTGGCGGCCTGGCCCAGCGCAGCCCATACGGCCAACGGAGTCGCAATGCCAACAGCGCAAGGGCAAGCAATCAGAACGACAGCCAGGGCCGTCAAGATACCCTCCCCAAGTCCACCCCGACCGTAACCAAGCACGGCGCCCACACCAGCCAGGACCGCAATCAACGGGACAAAAACTGTAGCCAGGCGATCCGCCAGGCGCTCGAAGTGACCACGCGAGGATCGGGCGGCGTCGAGCAGCTTTTCGAACCGGCCGATCGTAGTCGAGTGTCCGACGCGCTCCGCTTGAACGACCAGGGGACCATCGTGGGGGGCCGTTCCAGCCTCGATGGAATCACCCACGTCCTTGACCGTCGTGTGGCTCTCACCCGTGACCAACGCCGTGTCGACATAAGCGTGGCCTTCAACGATGACTCCATCCACACAGCAGCGCTCACCAGGCTGCACGACGACCCAGTCGTTCACGCGGACCTCAGCCGGAGCAACCTCAACGTGATCGTCACCACGACGGACGACGGCACGGTCCGGCAGGAGCCCCGCGAGTCCGCGCAACGTGTCGGTAGCCCCGAGTCGATGACTCGCTTCGAGCCACCGACCGCACGTGAACAACACGAGGATCATGCACGTGGTCTCATAGTACGTTGCACCGTCGCTGATCACTGTATTGTAATAGGAATAGATGAACGCCGCGGTCACGCCGAGCGTGACCAGACTCTCCGCGGACAGAATCCCTCGACGCAAGTTGCTCAGGGCATTGTCCGCGATCGGCAATCCGAGCAGCAGGACAACTGGAGTCGCGAAAATCATCGAACAATAGCGCATGACGGCCGTCAGCGTCGATTGCGCAGGCGAAACTCGCTCGTCGCCGTACCACACCTGGCTGTAGAGGTACAACGTGAAGACCATCACGGCCATCGACAAGAAGATTGAAAGCCCCAGGCGGGCAACGAGCCAGTTGAGTCGCGCCTGCGGCCCACTGGCCTGGGCGACCTGGGCGGCAAACTGACACCCGTAACAACAGTAAGCGGGCACTGGCGAATGGCCAACGACCGCTGGCACTGGAAGCTGGCAGTAGTCGCAACTGGCCATACCATCCGGCACGTGCTGCGCGGCAGCTTCGGTTGCGACGGTACCCGCCATCAGAAGTAATTCTTGGCGTTCGGAATTGCGTAAGCGATGATATACCAAATGGCGCCGATCCAGAAACAGATCCACAATACGCGGACATACCAGGGTATGTGATGCGTATTATAAGTGTGGAATCGTTTGTCCTCTGCGGCCGCTTCGCGCTGTGTATCAGTCATGTCAAGTCCCTGCGGGATGGTGAGTGTCGGCGACGGACAGGCCATCGACGCGATCGATCGCATCTTCCTGCTCGAGCATCGTGTACTTGGGCTTCTCGATATCGCGGAACATCCCATTGATTGTCGCCCACACCATGAGGCATATGAATCCAACGGCGACAAGCAGGTAGTTCATGATCGGCACCAGGGCGAACCCGCCGCCCTCCTCCTCCTGAGACATCTTGATGAATTGAATGAACTTCTCGATAAATCCCGGTGCGCTCGGTATGACGACTGCGAGCGCGATGATAACGACGGCGATGGTCTTGCCTCGTGGTCGTGGTACGCTCATGACGATGCCCCTTCATCCTCGGATTCGGCGTCGCCGATCTCCGTAGACTCTGCTGCGGTACCGGGCCCGTCACCCAGGTAATACGGATACTCCTCCAGCCAACTGCCCAGCCATTGGATGTAGGTAATGATGGCCATGCCCTTCTCGTTGGGATACCCTTCGTCATCGTAGAACCATTTGTACGATGGCATCACGGATACAGGCACGACGCTCGTCGGCTCATAGAAATGTGCAATGTGCCAGTCGTTGCTCTTCCGCGCGCCCTCCCTGATCAGGTCGGGACCAACCCGTCGAGTACCAAACAACACGGGACGTTGCAACACGTTCTGATACTCGCGTGAATGAGACACGGGCCCCCATCGTTGATCTTCACCCGACACCGGACGCACCTGCTGGCTGTGGCAGTGCCAGCAGCCTTCGGCAACATAGGCGCGATGCCCAATGGCCAGAGCCCGCGCGAACGACTCCTGCGAAACCTCTCCGTAGTGCTCCTTGAACTGCTCGGGGAATTTCTCACGTAGCTCAACGAATTCATGCACAATGCCATCTGCGGCGATCTGCGGGAGGGTCTGTTCGGGATCATTCATGTAGATGGTCCAAGGCAATACGGCCATGACCACGAACGCCAGACCGAAGAAGAACAGCCCCGCGATGAGAATAACACCACTTTTTGACTCAAACATAGCCTGCCTCGCTCACTGGGCCAGGGCCGGGTTGGCCGAATCCTTGGCTGCGGCGCGATCCTGCGGACCGCCATGCCGTGCAGTCATCCACACGTTGAACGCAAAAATACTCATCCCGACCAGCATGCCGGTTCCGGTGATCGTGCGCAGGATCCAGAATGGCCTGGATGCCACCAATGAGTCTTCCCATGGCGCCAGGTCACGCCACTGAAAGCCCTGAATCAAGCCTGCGCACATGAGATCGATGAACATGACGAGCATACTGATGCTCGTGATCCAGAAATGCCACGAGTTCAGCCGCGGGTTATACCAGTCGGATGCACCCAGCACACGTGGAAACAGATAGGTCATTAACCCGATGATCCAGAATCCGAATACACCGTACATGACCAGGTGTGCGTGGCCGACAACCCAATCCGTGAAATGAATGATCTGCTGAAAGTACAACGTCGTCTGAAATGCACACTGCAGACACGTGGTGAAGTAAAACACCATGCCGACATAGAACCAGCGGATCGGAATCGATGTCCGCAATGTGTCCCCGCGGCCCCATAGTGTTCCGAAAAAGTTGATGATGACTGTGGTCACGACCATCTCGACGGCAATCGTAGAGATGATGGCACCATACTGCAGGAACATGGGAATCGGGCTGTACAGGAAGTGATGGATCCCGTTCAGCGGATAGAAGAACGCCAATCCCCAGAAACCGACCAGAGATAAACCATGGCTCCAGATTGGCTTTTTCAGGATGATCGGCACGAGATAGTACATCAACCCCCAGCCGATCGGCGTGACGAACAAACCGACGAGATCGTGGATGAACAGACCGCCGATCGCGCCGGCCGCCGAGCCCCCCACGAAGTACTGTGGAATGAAGTTGCCCATGGCATAGACCAGGACGGTCCAGATGAACGCCGCAATGAAATACCACAGCGACACATACATCGGCCCTTTGGCCTTGAGTATGGGAGTGAGGAAGTTGATTGCCACGAGGACGAGCCCCAGCAGTGCGACTGGATCGATCCACACAGGCGTCTCGCCCCACTCCAATGGTTGGGCCTGGCCCATGAGGAGCCCGACGACCGTCGCAACCAGAATGCCCTGCCACGCGAAGAAGATGAACCATGAAAGCTTGCGGCTGAACACCGGATGCAGGGTCAGCCGCGGGATGGCCCAATGCAAACCGCCCAGAAACGCGTTGGCGATGAACCCATAGGCCATGCCATTGGTGTGCACCATTCGCCAGCGTCCCGGTGAGAACAGCTCGATGCCATCCACAGGATTGTGTTGCAGGAATTGAAACGAGTAAAAGTATCCTGCCAGCATGCCCACGAGCACGTAAGTCAAACTCATCACCAGGTACCACAGTACGATACGCTGATCGATGAGCGCATCACTACCCGGTACCCTGTCGACCCTGATATCCTGTGCAGCCGTTGTCACTTTGCGTCTCCACCCGTGGTTTCTGCTTCATCCTCGAATTCTTCGAACTCGAAGTCTTCATCCTCTGCGCCATCGTCGTCGGAGACCGGCTGCGGTGGCGGAGTGCCCGCGGGCTGGATCTCCCGCGGCTGATCGCGAATCTCGTAGGCCCCCGGCTGGAGTTTCTGTGGTCGGCGCGCAAGCAGGTCTTCCACGTAGTAGGCCATGGCCCAGATGTCCGAAGGCTGCACGAGCGGCGGGTCGTCTGGACCATCTCCCGGCAGATCGATCGAGTCGATCCAGGTCGGCATGGCTGTTCCGGTGATGCCCGCGCCGATGACGCGATAGAGATCGTCAAGCGTCGCCCCTGAACGCGTGAAATCGCGCAGGAAATCGGGCGGATAGATGAAATCCCCTTCACTCGTGGCCTTGCCAACCCCCTGACTCAACAGCGGGCGGAACGTTTCTCGACGCATGTTCCCGAATGTCGCGAGATGATCGTTGATCCGTGACTCGGGCACGTAAGCAGGATGGCAGGTCCAACACGTCGCGAACCCGTGATACACCGCCTCCCCCCGCGCCCGCGCTGCAGACTTGTCGGTGACCGCGCGATAGGGATCCTCAACAATCAGAATGGGAGAAACCGTCCCCCGATCCGCCCACTTCGGCGAAAAAGTCTTGATGTAAGAAATGAGAGCGTCGACTGTCCGTGCAGGCAACAGTTCGAAGGGCGGCATGGCGCTACCCTTGAGCCCCTTGGTGATCGTGCGTCGCAGGTCTGCATCGGTTGGCATCTGCCCCGATCGCGTTGAACTGAACTTGAAGTTGGCGAGCTGGAAGTTGCGCGGACGTGGATGATAAAACCGTGCCGAAGGCCCCCAGCCATTACCCTGCTCTCCATGGCAGCCGGCACAGTACAGCGCATAAGCCGACCGGCCCTCTTTGACCAGAGCCTCCTGGTTGGTCAACTGAAAACCGAAGTCGCTCGGTTTTGAGGTATCGATATCCGCGCTCTGATCGCCCGGACGGCAGCCGCCGTTAAACAGCAGCAAACCGATTGCAATCGCAGAATAGTGCGCCGCTCTCATATGGACTCCTCCATGACCTGGGGGGGCTCGAACCGGCCCCAGTGCTCGGTCGCCAGCATGGTCCAACCGAACACGACATGGGTGGCCGCAGCCACCACCGGCGGCACCATGTCGACGATCCACGATCCACCCACCAGCAGCGGCTGAAGCCAAGCCAACAGGCAGTAGTAGTTGATGATCCACACGCCAAGCCCCAGGGCGGTCGCCACACCCAGGCGTACGAGCGTGGAAGCATTGGCGTAGAAACGAGTGAGGATCATATGAAACGGAATGCCACCGATCATCCCTGTCCCAAGGTACAGGCAACAACCGGCCGCGAGAACGAAGCCGCTGTCGATGGTCAGGGCCTGTTCACCAAGTGGGAACGTCAGGTAGACCCGAATGAGCTCGAGTGGGTGCTTGCCGAACATCGCAGCCCCCACGATGTTGAACACCAGACTGGTCATCGACGCCACGAATCCCAGCACCATGCCGGCAAGCAGATGGTAGGTCACGTAGTAGTCCCGCGGCGCCCAACCTGCGCGGCCTTCGACCTCCAGTTCCACTTCCAGGGCGGCGAGTTCAGCACGCAGACGTTCCGCTTCGGCGAGTTTTTGCTGATCCATGGGCACAACAGCCTCAATGACAAAGAGAACTCAACGACGGCGTCGTCGATTGGCGGAGCTTGAGCAAAGCTCGTGCCAACACACATCCAAGTTGGCAAACCGGCGTCACGCCTCAGGGGTCTGCGGAATTTTGCTCAACCGCACCGGGATTTCCGCGCAAGCCGGGAAACTGTCCCGTCCGTGGCCCGGGCACCGCAGGTCAAGGCGCATTCGTGGCATCTGAAGTGCTGCCTTGGCCCACTGGAGAAGACACACAAACGACACATCCGCGGTGATCTCGCGGAATGTCACAACTCCCAGACCCGGAGGAGTCTGCCATGACAACCGCAAGCTCATCACGTGAACCCGTCCTGTCGAGGCTGGTCGAGAGGCACATGAGGAATCTCGAGATCGCACGTGCCCAGCACCCGACCGACGCAAGCGAACCGGTGGCGGTCAAGGATTTCATCGCGGTGTCGCGGATGGTCGGCTCCGGTGGACGGTCCCTGGCGGTCGCCGTTGCTGCGGAACTTGGCTGGCCCCTGCTCGATCGCGAGATCCTCCAGGCCATGGCTGGCGACGATGCCATACGTCAACGGCTATATGAATCGATGGACGAACGCGAGCTCTCGTGGTTCGAACTGGCCATGCGCGCTCTCCCGAACAATCGCTACGCGGCCAATGACTACTTCCGACAGCTCAGTCAGACAGTCTTGATGTTGGCCCGCAGCCAGAATGTCGTCTTCCTCGGGCGCGCGGCCGATTTGATACTCCCACGGGACCACGGCATGCGCGTGCGGTTGATCTCGAGCACCCCACGCCGCATCCAGCGCCATGCTGACAGTCAGGGGTGCGCGCTCGATGATGCCCGCGAGGCGGTCAAGCGTATCGACGAAGAAAGGTCGCGGTTCATCGCCAGGCATTTTCACGTGGACGCCCTCGATCCATTGAGGCACGACCTGATCATCAACCTTGATCGCTGGACCACGACAGAGGCGACCCACATCATTCTGGCCGCCGCCCGACAACGACACATGCAGTAAGCCACGGCGCGACCGCGCACCGGCGGACGCGGGGCTGCACAGGAGAACCACCATGCCCTTGACCAATCGCCATCTCCTTGAAGATCACCGCAGGAACAAGGATGCGGCGTTCACCGCCGATGAACGCCGCCACCACGGGATACACGGCCTGCTGCCGTGGCGCGTGCTGTCTATCGAACAGCAAGTCGAGCTAGAAATGGAACACCTGCGAGGCAAGTCCACGGATATCGAGCGGTACATTGGCCTGTTTGCGCTACGCGATCGCAACGAAACCCTTTATTATCGCGTTCTCATCGACCACCTCGAGGAGCTGTTGCCCATTGTTTACACGCCGACGGTCGGTGATGCCTGTCAACAGTTCAGCCATATCATGCGGCGACCGCTCGGGCTGTGGTTGACGCCCGACGACACCGGGACCATGGCTGAAGTCCTGCGCAGTGCGACGTCCGACGATGTGCGTTTGATCGTCGTGACCGACAACGAGCGAATCCTGGGACTCGGCGACCAGGGCGCCGGCGGAATGGGTATTCCTCAGGGCAAGATCGCACTCTATTGCGCGGGCGCCGGGCTCAATCCGCGGAATTGCCTGCCGGTCAGTCTCGACATCGGGACCAACAACACAAGGCTGCTCAACGACCCACTGTACCTGGGCTACCCGCACGAGCGCATGCGCGGCGCCCAATATGAAGCCTTCATCGATGAGTTCGTCGAAGCAGTCATCGAGGTGTATCCTCATACCGTGCTACAATGGGAAGACTTCCACAAGGAACTTGCATTTCAAAACCTCGAACGGTACCGCCATCGTCTCCCCAGCTTCAATGATGACATCCAGGGCACGGCTGCCGTAGGGCTCGCCGGCATCATGAACGCCCTCCGTATCACGGGAGGCGCCCTGGACGCTCAACGTGTGATGTACGTTGGCGCGGGTGCCGCGGGCGTGGGCATCGCGCGGCTGACTCAACTGGCCATGAAACGCGAGGGCATGGATGCTCGTGACATCGCCTGCGCCCAGATCATGTGCGATTCGAAGGGGCTCGTCCACGCAGACCGCCCGGCGCTCGAACCGACCAAACGCGAGTTCGCCGTGTCCAACGACATGCTCGAAGCAGTGAACCTCACTGACGTCCGTGTGAACGACCTCGTGGACATCGCAGCGCGCTATCGGCCGACCATCCTCATCGGCACGACTGCCCACCCGGGCACGTTCACCCGCGAACTCGTTCAGACCATGGCCGCCGGAACCCCGCGCCGGTCATCATGGCCTTCAGTAACCCAACGAGCAAGGTAGAGTGTCAGCCGGCAGACGCCCTGAAGTGGACGGACGGTCGAGCGCTCATCGCCACGGGTAGCCCGTTCGATCCCGTTGAATTCGGAGGCCAACGTCGCCTCATTGGCCAGGGCAATAATGTGTTTGTTTTTCCTGGCATCGGTCTCGGCGCCATCGTCTCCGAGGCCCACGAGATCACTGAGGATATGTTCCTGCAGTCAGCCCGCACGCTGTCCAGGCTGACGTCGAAGCACCAACTGGACCGGGGCGCGTTATATCCGAACCAGGGGCAACTTCGCGAAATCAGCGCCGAAATCGCTCGAGATGTGGTTCGAACGGCTCGCGACAGCGGCGTCGGACGCTTGATACCTGACGAAAGGATTGACGAACGCGTGAGCCGCTCCGTGTGGTATCCCGCGTACATCTCTCCGTCAATGCATCGAGACGGACAAGCTCCATCGGGAACGTAAGGGTCTATCCTGGCCCTTAAGTATGACATCTTTTTGGACTTCAGACTTTTGGATGAACACATGGACACGCACACACCCGCGCTCTATGATCCAACTGAATTTGACAAAAGGATGTTCTCATGAGAAGAATCGATCCCAGAATTCGTACGGTGGTTGGAGGTTTCGGGTTGACGCCGCGTGAATCGCAACTGGTCGAGTTGATTGCGGTCGGTTATTCGACTGAGGAAATGGCCCACCACCTGGAAATCACCGAGTCGACGATTCGCACCCACCTCCGCAAGATCTACTACGATGTTGATGTGCACAGCCGGGCACAGCTCGTCGCCATGATCATGGCCAAGATCCTGCGTTCCATGCCGGTCAAGAAAACCGCGCGCCGTCGGTGAGTTATTTATTGCAGTATGACTGAACACGCCGACTCACGGATCCCGTCTTATTGGACTCAGCTCGACTCCACAGTTTCATAATGTTTGGTATTATGGTGTATTGTGCATTGTGACTAATGTATTCTGATTACTCTCGATTCGGCACCCGTGTCACAGCGGGGCATTGGTTATGCCACGTGGGTGGGGATCGAGAACGCATGGTACACCCCCGACATATGAACACTCCACCGAAGGTCACTCGACTGCCACACCGGCTGATGCCCGATACTTCAAGGGTCATTGCCCGGCTCTTCCGGCCCGGCGACGAAACCCGACTCCGCGGAATCATAGATCGTATTTTGAGCATTCCCGAACCCGAGGCTGGAGCCATCCTCGATGGGATTCGCCATGACTTCGCCATCAAGCACCACGATATCGATAATATCCTCTCCGAACACTTCACCGCCGTTGAGTCGCTCGTCTCCGGTGCCGCAACCTTGAGCGAGTCGCGCCGTAAACTCATCGGGGCGTACTTCACAATGGAATATGCGATCGAATCGGCGGCCCTGTTCAATCCGTCCATCGTGTTGTCGCACGATCAATCCGGAATCCCAAACGGTAGTTCTCGCTTCGTCATGAGCCTCCGGGCAACCGGCGAAGGGCATATCTCCTCGATCGTTTTTAGGAGCGGCGTGATCAATGCCGACTGCCAGATCACAATCGATCCACCGAGTCCAGTCAGCCGTCCGCTCAAGGTCATCGAGAACCGCACGTTCGAACGGGATGTGTACATAATCACGCTCATCGAGATCGGAGGCTACAGTCCGCTGGCCGACACCGTGCTCGACAGCCTCGGACCACGATTTACGCTCCGTGAACTCAACGAGGCGATCGAGCGCGCCCGTCACGCGGTCGACGCCAGCGGTGCATTTCAGGAAACGGCCGAGATCATGCTGTCCCTGGCACGCTCGAACTATCACCTCGAAATGCCCGCTGATGCGGTCGTCTCGGAAGTCGTCATCTTTCCATCGTCGGAAAACGAGAGCAACGGCATTGAAGACGTCCGCCTCGTATTGTTCACCGATGACGACGGCTCTCAAACGTATTACGGAACCTACACAGCCTACAACGGATTTCGCATTTTCCCTCAGCTCCTCGAGATCTCCGATTTCCGCACGGTCAAGATCCACACGCTCAGCGGGCGCAACGCGCAGAACAAGGGCATGGCGCTATTCCCACGCAAAGTCGGCGGTTGGTATGTCATGGTCTCGCGGCTGGACAACGAAAACCTGTACTTGATGCGTTCGGACAACGTGCGTTTCTGGAACGATGCTGAAATCCTGCAGGCACCGAAATTCCCGTGGGAAATCATTCAGATCGGCAACTGCGGCTCGCCGCTCGAAACCCCCGAAGGCTGGTTGCTGTTGACCCATGGTGTCGGTCCCATGCGCCAGTATTGCATGGGCGCGACGCTGCTCGACCTCGAGGACCCGTCGCGGATCATCGGCCAGACCTCGCAACCGCTGCTGGTGCCCATCGAGGACGAACGTGACGGCTATGTGCCCAACGTGGTCTATTCATGCGGCGCGATGATTCACCATGACCAACTGGTCATACCATACGCCATGAGCGACTTCGCAACCGGATTCGCCACCATTCCTGTCGAAGACTTGCTTACCCATCTTAAGTCCTGAGCCTGCTCAGTCCCGTCCCGGCTTGTCGACGCTCGCCATAGCGGGTAGAACGCGTCCTAATGGATGCACGCATGCGCTCCGTCGAATTGAATCGAAAGATATGAAATCAAACCGCAACTTCATTCAGTTGCTGTGCTTCCTGCTGGCTTTCCTCATGCTGATGCCATTTCTCGAGCCGCTCGTGAGATGGACGAGCTGGCGACTTGTTGACATTCTGCTCAACTGCGTGTTTTCGGTGATGCTGATTGGCGCGATGCTCTCGATCAACACCCGCAGAACCCAGCGCCTGACCTATTGCCTGGGGATCCTGGCAGTGGCCCTGGCCGCGGCCAAGTCGATGACTCCACGACTTGAAGTGTATTTTGTTCACGATCTACTGGCCGCGCTTTTTCTGGGTATGGTCATCATCAATGTCGTGGCGTATCTCATTGACTGCACGCATGTCGATTACAACATGATCTGTGCCTCACTGTGCGCCTATCTGCTCATGGGCATCTGCTGGGCGCTGGTCTACTCGTGCGTCGATCTCGTCGACCCCGACGCCTTCAGAAGCGTGGGCGGATCACCAGACATGGAAGCCACCCTGCGTGTTCATGGCCAGCAGGCGATGGCCGCAACGTATTACAGCTTCGTCACATTGACAACCCTCGGTTATGGCGATATCACCCCGGCTGCAGATGTCGCGAAGATGCTCTCGGCCCTGGAAGCATTACTGGGGCAGGTTTATCTTGCCGTTCTGGTGGCGCGACTGGTTGGGCTGCACATTTCCAACCGTCCGACACGACCGCATGGAGAGTCTCCTGATGTTTACGATCGCAGATGAAGTCGTCACGGTCCTGACCCTTGTGGCAGCACTGCTCGCATGGATCCTGGTGTTCGTCTAGAACCGGATCATGCTGGGGCGTCGAAGCTCACTCCAAACAGGAGCGTATACTTGGAAACGATACTCAAAGTGCTGGCAGCGCTGGTCGCGTCTCTGTTGCTCCTCGTCGAGCTCGACATCATTACGCGCGCTTAGGCTGCATTCCACTCGCAACCCCGCGTGTGCTCTCGGCCACGCAAAAATCCAGAAACTCCCGGCCCTCGGCGGTTCGAACGGATGCGCGCGCCTGCTCGACTGCCTTCGCCAGCGGCAGCCCCTGACGAAACAGTTGCTTGTACAGTTGACCGAGTTCGCGGATCGCACCGGCATCGATACCGGCACGCTGAGCTCCGACTCGATTGACGCCAACGAGACCGCGGGGGGGCATGAGCAACAGGAACGGGGGGACATCTTGTGTGACACGGGTGAGGCCCCCGATCATGGCACGCCGCCCGACACGGACGAATTGGTGGATTGCGGCTCCCCCACCCACGACCGCCCCCTCGCCCACGCTCACCCGCCCCGCCAGTAAGGCCGCGTTGGTCAGGATGACGTTGTTGCCCAGGACGCAGTTGTGTCCGACGTGAGAATTGGCCATCAGGAAGCAGGCATCCCCGATCGATGTCACCGAATCCTGTTCGGTCCCGCGATGGATGCTGACACCTTCACGCATGATCGTGGACGTGCCGATGCGGCAGAAGCTCCGTACGCTGCCATAGTGCAGGTCCTGCGGCGAACTGCCGATCACCGCGCCGGGATGGATCTGGCAATCTTCGCCGATGCTCGTCCAGCCGGTGATGTACGTATGCGGGTACACGTGCGTGCCGGCACCAATCTCGACATGCCCGTCGATGACGGCAAACGGCCCAACTTCGACATTGTTCGCCAACTTGACATCCGCTCCAACGACCGCCTGAGGATGAACAGCCATGATGCAGTAGGCCTCTTTGAAAGAGTGCGGGTATTACAGTTCCCTGGAACGGATGACCACCATCTTTTCGATCTGCATATCGTGCATCGTATGAGGTATGCCGCCAACACCATAACCCGATTCGCGGAGCCCCGCAAACGGCATCCAGTCGACCCTGAATGCCGTGTGATCGTTGATCATCACAGCGGATGCATCGATTCGCCGACTGACCCGCAACGCAGTATCGAGGCTGCACGTAAAACACGCAGCCTGGAAGGCGTCGCGCAAACTGTTGGCCTCGGCAATGGCATCATCGATCAAGTCGAACGTGTAGACACACATGACCGGACCAAAGACTTCATGCCGGCTCACCCGCGCATCGGCGGGCGGATCCAAAAGCACGGTGGGTGCGTAACAACTCTCCGACACCGCGTGGCCACCGCACAACAACTCTGCCCCACCCTCGACGGCCGCAGTGACCCACGTGTGGACACGTTCAACCTCGCTGCGTCGAATGAGGGGACCGACAGTCGTTTCGGCAAGCGTCGGATCCCCCACGGTCATGGCCTCTGCAGCCTCCGCCAGACGCTCGGCCAATGTCCGCGACAGGGACCGCTCCGCAAAAACCCGCTGGACGGAGACACAGACCTGGCCGGCGTGATACAGGCCACCCCGGGCCAGCAGTGGCACCGCATCATCCAAGTCGGCATCGGCAGCGACGATAACCGGGGCGACGCCGCCATGCTCGAGCGCACACCGTGCTCCCGGTGCCAGCTGCCCGCGCAGCGCCCAGCCGACAGTGCCTGAACCGATGAAGGAAAAGAACCCCAGCCGGCGGTCTCCGATCATCGCGGTCGATACACTACGCTCGGTGGTGAGCAACGCCTGGCACCATTGCGGAGGAAGGCCGGCCTCATGCAGGATGCGCACGAAACGCATGCATGAGAGCGGCGTAGCCTGGGCCGGCTTGATGATCACCGGGCAGCCGGTGGCCACGGCGGGTCCAACCTGATGCACGATGAGGTTGAGCGGGTGGTTGAACGCACTGAACCCGACGACGACGCCGATCGGCTCGTGATGGGTAAACGCCAGGCGCTGCACCGAGCCGGCGTTCAGCTGCATGGGGATTTCGGTGCCGTGCTGCGTGCGCAGCGTTTCGATGCACACGCGCAGCCCATCGATTGCCCGGTCGACCTCGACCAGCGAATCGACGAGCGGCTTGCCACCCTCGCGGGCCGCCTCGATGGCCAGGGTCTCGCGCCGTTCGGCCATGAGCGTGGCAGCCCGATCGAGCACGGCCACGCGGGTCGCAGCCGGCAGCCAGCCTTCGCGATCGCGGAACAGATCGTAGGCTGTGGCCATGGCCTGCTCGACGCCGTGCTCGTCGGCCATCTCGACGGTGCCGATGACCTGATCGTCGTAAGGTGCCCGCACCTCGATACGCCCGGCGGCCGCAGCCCCTGGGACCAGAAGTTCGAAATGTTCAGACATGGGTGCATATCCTCTACGGTGCCGTACACTCACGGCTGACGATCAAATGGGACAGACCAGATTGCCGAGTTTCTCGGTCAACTTCATGTTCTCCGAGTAGTCCACCGGACAGTCGATGATGACGACGGTGTCATCGTGGATGGCCTGCTTGAGAATGGGTACGAGTTCGCTCGCAGCCTCCACGCGATAACCGCGCGCACCGAAACTTTCGGCGTATTTGACGAAGTCGGGATTGGTGAACTCGATGTGACTGGGGCGGCCGAAATGTTTCTTCTGATGCCAGTGGATCAGCCCGTACTCGTTATCCGTCCAGATCAGCACGATGATGGCCAGACCCAGCCTCATCGCCGTCTCGATCTCCTGTGAATTCATCAGGAATCCGGCATCCCCGGTCACCGCAACTGCCGTACGCTGCGGATAGGCTAGCTTGGCTGCCACGGCTCCAGGCAGCGCAATGCCCATCGACGCAAAGCCATTGGAGATGATGCATGTGTTGGGGCGCTCGGTCTGGTATAGCCGCGCCATCCACATTTTGTGCGCGCCCACATCACTGATGACGATGTCATCCGGCGCAAGCACCTGGCGAAGATCCCACACGATCTTCTGCGGTGGCAACGGCATCGAGGTGCTGCCGGCGTGTTCCGCCAAATCGTCGAGAATGGTCTGACGCAACACGGTCGGCGATTCTTCGGGACGACACTCGGCCAGGGCAGCGATGGCATCGAGGCTTTCGCCGATCGCGCCCTCTACGCCAACAGCCAGAACGTAGTGCTCGTCAACCTCCGCGGCCGTGGCATCGATATGGATGATTTGACGGTCAGCGCTTGCATGCCACAGATACGGGTGATACTCGACCATATCGTAGCCCACGCAGATAATGACGTCAGCGCGATCGAAACCGCAGGCTACATAGTCGCGTGCCTGCATACCGACGGTGCCCAGCGAGAGCCGATGTGAAAACGGAATCGCCCCCTTGGCCATGAAGGTCGTGGCCACCGGAATCGACAGGACTTCTGCGAAGGCCACGAGACGATCGGAAGCCCGTGCGCGCACGACGCCATTTCCTGCCATGATGATCGGATGACGCGCGCGTCGGATCACCTCGGCGGCCTCCTGCACCTTGACCGTCGGCGGGGCTGGAGTGGCAGCCTTTTGCACCTTCAGCGGCACCTTATCGTCCAGCTCCATTTTGGCGATGTTCTCAGGTAGATCGATAAAGGTCGCACCGGGTTTCTCCGACTCTGCCACTTTGAACGCCTTGCGCACGACTTCCGGGATGATTTCCGGCATGAGCACCTGGGTGCTGTACTTGGTGATCGGCCTGAACAGGCCGACCAGGTCGAGATGCTGGTGACTCTCCTTGTGCATCCGTGTAGTCGCCGCCTGCCCGGCAATCGCCACCAAAGGTGCGCGGTCCATATTGGCGTCCGCAACGCCGGTTACAAGGTTGGTCGCCCCCGGTCCCAGCGTAGACAGGCACACGCCTGCCTGACCGGTCAGCCGACCGAATACATCGGCCATGAACGCGGCGCCTTGTTCGTGGCGCGTGGTGACGAACTGAATGGAGCTGTCCAGAAGGACATCCATCAGATCGATGTTCTCTTCGCCGGGAATGCCGAAAATGTGCTGGACACCTTCGTTCTCGAGACAACGCAGAAACAATTCAGCCGCTTTCATGGTGCACTCTCCTGCTAGATGCTGGATCGACCCGGGACATCAGTCTACGCTTGCGGGGCCTCGCGGGGAACCGGATGGATGAGTCAGAATAGTGCGTCAGAACCTGACAGGCCGATGGCACGACATTTTTTGCTGATGTTGAGGCACCCGGCCGCGCGGCACCACACCTTGAGCCCCACGCTACGATCACGGTATGATCCCCGCATGAACACGACGACCACAGCGCGATTGGGTGTGACCGCTGGTGTGATCATGCTGGGAGTTCTCACCGGGTGCCAACAGCCTGCAGGCTATGATCCTTCCGGTTGGCTCGACGACTATCCGCCACTCGTCCCGAGCAACCGCGTCCGCGGCGCCTACGTGTGGTTGCATGACACGCGGGTCATCAGCGACTACGACACGTTCATCCTCGACGCGGTCACGGTCATGGTGGGCCCCGAGAGCCGCCGCGCGGGGATCCAGCAGGCAGATTTGGACCATCTGGCCAGTTTTTTCCAACAGGAAATATCCGCCCAGATCATGTCATCCGGAAAGTACCGCATCGTCTCCAACCCGGGGCCCGGCGTGTTGAGAATTCGTTCCGCCATCACCGGCGTCAACGCCAGCACCGCCACGCCCGCAACGCCCAAACCCGGGGCCGGGCTGGGCGGAGCGAACCTGGAGGCCGAGTTCATCGACACCGGCACGAACGAGCGTATCGCAGTCGTGATTGCTTCACAGCAGGGCAACCGCTACAAACCACAGCGCAATAAGCTGAGTCATACGGAAGACGTCCTGGCATATTGGGCAAAGATACTCCGCGAGGCACTGGACAACAGGTGGATTTCTCGCGAATCCCCATGGTAGCCAGGGGTGTGTGACCATATAATCGTCGTTTCCAGCTTGGATCCGGCGTATCTTTCTTGAGAGCATCATCATGACCCAGGTCGAACCCATGAGAATCTGCGTAGCGCTATTGGGCGGGCTCCTGGCGACCTCGATGGTCGTCGCGGAAGACCGCACCGTTGATGGAGCTGGCAACAATGCCCAGTATCCGAACTGGGGACGAGCCATGACTCCCCTGATGCGCATGATGCCACCGTCCTATGAAGATGGCATGGAGGAGCCTGGCGGAACAACACGGCCAGGACCGCGGATGATCAGCAACACCTTGTGCGATCAGATGGATCCGGTATTCAGTGCCCGTGGTCTGTCGGACTGGGTGTGGCAATGGGGACAGTTCCTCGACCACGACATCTCATTGACCGGTGGAATGAATCCGCCCGAAATGATGCACATTCCCATTCCGCCGGGAGACCCGTGGTTCGACGTCACCGAAACCGGCGAACAGATCATTCCATTCGTCCGGTCGCTGTACGATCCTCAGACGGGTGCGGCCGCGGGCACACCCCGTGAACAGATGAACGAAATCACGAGTTTCATCGACGCGTCCAACGTGTATGGCTCTGACCAGGACCGGGCAGAGTGGTTGCGCACGGGGATTCGCGGAAAACTCAAGCAAAGCCCCAATGGCCTGCTGCCGTTCAACGACGGCTCACAACCCAACGCCGGTCCCGGTGGCGCCGAGAGCCTGGCTCTCGACCTGTTCGTCGGTGGCGACGTCCGGGCTTCGGAACAGGTCGGACTGACAGCGGTTCACACACTGTTCGTTCGCGAGCACAACCGGCTGTGCGATGAGCTGGTGGCACAGCATCCGGACTGGTCCGATGAAGAGTTGTATCAACGCGCACGCAAGATCATCGGGGCCCAGATTCAAATCATCACCTATCAGGAATTTCTCCCTTCCTTGCTTGGACCGCACGCGCCTTCGGCGGCCGACGCGGCTTACGATCCCGAGGTCGATCCTTCGATCAGCAACATGTTCGCCAACGGCTGCTACCGCCTCGGCCACAGCATGGTCTCACCGATGATCCAGCGCACCATGCCAGATGGTGGCGACCATCCTGACGGCCCCCTGCCCCTGCGCGACGGCTACTTCGGCCCATACGATCTCCTGACTCCCGATGGCATCGAGGTCTTCCTGCTCGGTTTGTCCATGCAGGTCATGCAGGAAATAGATCTTCTCGTTGTCGATGACGTGCGGAGTTTCTTGTTCGGCGGCCCCGGATCGGGCGGACTGGACCTGGCAGCACTCAACATTCAGCGCGGGCGGGACCACGGGTTGGCCGACTACAACACGGCCCGCGCGACGATTGGCCTGCCACGTGTAAGCGGATTCGACGACATCACGCTCAGTCCCGGGTTGCAGGAGCGCCTCGAGTACCTGTACGGTTCCATCGATAACATTGACGCCTGGATCGGCGCACTTGCAGAAGACCACATGCCGGACGCCAGCGTCGGGCCATTCGTTGGCGCGGTCATGATCGACCAGTTCGTCCGGTTGCGTGACGGCGACCGCTTCTTCTACCGCTTCGACGATTCGTTCAGCGCTGAGGACATCGCCGAGCTGGAGAGCACGACCCTGGCGGATATCATCCGCCGCAATACGGGCATCACGGATATTGCTGATAACGTCTTTATCGTCGGCGCTCCAGATGGGACGAATGACGCGGGCTCGAGCGGCGACCAACTGGTCGGCCGTTCACCGGCTCTGTGCGGCTCGTTGTCGATGTTCAGCTTGACGCTGATGCTCGCGGGCCTCGTTGGCGGCAAGAGGCACATCCGGCGGTCCAATCGCTCAGTCAACACTCACGCGTAACTCCGCGTAGACCATCCTCGGAACCTCGGCGCTATTGAGGAACAGCGTGCTGCCCTCGTAGTGCCCCTCGTCGAGCAGATTGCGTACCCCCAATGCCACGGAAGCTCGATCCCCCCAGAACTCATATTCCGCCCTGAGATCGAGTCGAAAATACGGATCAACCCTGCGGGCCGCGAACGGATTGGCCGGATCCGGCGATCGTACGGCGTCGACATAGAACAGGTCGGCAGACAACTGGAAATCATCGTTGACTGCATATCGGCTGCCAACGTGAAACTTGTGCTGCGGAGGTGTAATCAGATCGCGCTCGGTAAATGCATCGTCGATGTCCCAGTTGAGCTGCTGGTAGGTATAGTTGCCGAGCAAGGAGAATTGCCTGGTCACCTGCACGCGGGCTTCCAGTTCGACGCCGTACAACCCCGCCCCACCGCTGCGATTGTTGAGTCGATCGTCGATCAGCCCGGGCGGACCAGGCCGCATTCTGAACGTGGTCAGCTCATCGTACTGATGCCAGAACAGATTGGCCGTGGTATTGACCCAATCGAAGAGACGCCCACGGTAGCCAAGCTCGTATGCCATCAGCGACGTAGGGTCGACATCACGGTTGGTCGTGACATTGACCGCGCCGTTGAGCATGGGAATTTGCAGGAACCGTGCCGGAGCCGCCGGCATGTGAAATGCTCGGGATATTGAACCGTACACGACCGAGTCCTCAGATAGCTCGTAGCTCAGACTGGTTCGGAAACTGGGTTGAAACCCGCCATAGAATTCGTAGTCCAGTCGTCCCCCCATGCTCCATTGCCAGGCTTCAGCGAATTGCCAGTCGTTCTGCAGATACAATCCGATGATGCCGGTGCTGACCTGATTCTTGGACAGCATGAAGGGATCCGAGTTGCCCGCATCGAGAAGATCGACGCGACTGTCGATGCCCCACGTGCGTGTGTGGGCGCCAGATTCAAAGGTGTGCGAGAACATCATGCCAAACTGTTGGTAACGATAATCGATCGGCTGAGCACCTGGGGATGCAGTGAAATCGTTGACAAACCCGGTGACCACCATTTCGCCGTCGTCCACCAACCGCTGTGTCCACTTACCCAGAATGTAGTTAGCCTGAGCCTCCGGTTCACGGTCCGCGCCGATACCGATCAATGGGGTCGCCGGGAAACCGCCGTGCACAACACCACTGCCGGCGGATAGGGTGAATGTACTGTCCTCATCAGGATCGATGATCGCGTGGACTCCTATTCGGCCAGCCTTGAACTCGTCGTCCAACTTGCGCAGCATGGAACCCCCGTCCCGAAACCCTGCACTCGTGTCGTACGACCCCGAAATTCGCAGGCTCAAGCCTTCTTCTTCGTAGCCGTAGCCGAAGTACTGCTCGAAATAGCCGCGGTTACCCATGCTCGTCTTGAGGGTCAAGCCAAGCTGATCCGCAGGGTTCTTGGTGATGATATTGATCACGCCGTTTACCGCATTGGCCCCCCAGATCACCCCTCCAGGTCCGCGAATCACCTCGATGCGTGCGATATCCTCGATCTGAAACGGCCAACTGCCCCACAACGTACCACCGAACAACGAGTCGTAAATCTGCCGCCCGTCTACGAGCACCAGTGTGTTGTTGGCGATGAACCCATGAAAACCACGCGGCGACACGGCATAGTTACCGTAGGTCAAGTCGGCGACGTCGACGCCCGGAACAAGTCGCAGGGCATCGGGGATGGTGCGTGCGCCGGATCGTCGAATGTCGTCAGCAGTCAGGACACTCATCGCATACGGCACGTGAGCCAGTCGCTCCTCGTGTCGCGCGGCGGTCACGACAGTTGGTATGTCGAGCTCGAATAGCTCGAGGTCGTCGAGGGCCTCGTTCGAAGTCTCCCCACCCTCGGTCGCAGCCGGTTCTTCGGGCGCGATAGTAGGCGATTCCGGCGGGCCAGCCTGTGCCCCGGCAGCGCGTTGATTTACTCCATGTTCACACACCACCCACGCAAGACAGACCTGCGCGGCCCACGAAAGAATCCTGCGGCTGCCCGCCTTGCCACGACGCCACGTGATGATGCATGTGGTTCGAGAACATGTCACTCTTCTCCTACTCGGATGGTTCGCGTTCCGAGGGCGTTGGCGCGCGGATGTAGGCCGATCATTTCTGCAGTATGTTCATTGAGCGCCTGGGCTGGTTCATCGACGTATTCGACCTCGATCTCGCCGACCGCCTCTCCGCTCAAGACCCGCCGGGCCATGCGCGCAGCCTGGCGTCCCAGGGCCGCGGGATCAAAGTACTGACCTGCAAACGCTCCCGCTGAAACCACGCGCTCGGAGAACGCCCACACCGGCGTCTTGCTCCGCGCTGCCCACACCAGCAGTGTGCGGATGGTCGGCGAGTTGTACACGCCCGCATCCAGTACCATGAGCACCCCACGACAATCACTGGCCTCGAGTTGCTTGAGCGTTTCGGGAAACGCAGAACGGCGCGCGGCAATCGGCGTGATGCGAATTCCCTTCCGGACCCCGGCCTCCTGCAAGCGCTGGGCCGTGGCCCGTGTAGCCGGGCTGTGCGGTACTGCGACATGGTCGACACTCGGAGCGAGCTGTTGAATCCAGTTCAACAGCATGTCAGGGTCGATATCCGAAGTGACCCCGCATACCCGGCGACGCAGCGGGCCATCTGGCGCCGCAAACGGGGCATCTGCAATGTTCGGAACCATAAAGAACACGATGGGGACGTCGAACGTATCCTCGATGCCCCATTCGGTGGCTTTGCGTCCGGCGGTCATGATCACGTCGGGGCGGCTCGATGTGATGCGCTCTGCCAGCGCCGTGCTGTCGACGTGACGTGTGTGTTCGATGGTCGTGACCACATGACCAGCGGCCTGCAGGACGTCAACGGCTGCGTTGACCGACTGGCGATAGGACGCCAAGGCGCCATGGATGATGGTCACGCGCGCAGGATCTTCAGCCTGAGCGCTGGCGGGCCATACAAGACCAGCCCAGAACAGGAGGAGGATTCCGTGTTCAGAGTTACTCCGCATCGTGTCCATCGAATGCCGACGAGGGATCGCCCGTGTTGCCGCGGGCCCGTTCATGCCGTCGTCATCGCCTTGTAGCCGCGTGAGACCAGACCTGCGCTGGGCCGTTATCGGACACCACCGGAGCCGAGATCATCGCATCGGCTGCGCGCGCCGATGCAAGGCGTATCCGGGAGGGGTCGCACTGTCAGGGTGCGCGCCCGGGGTCTAGCTGCGTAACGGATCATGAACTCACCGATGCCCGCACAAACCGCGACCGGCTGCCGACGGGGCCTCAACGCCCGTCTGGTCGGCTTCTGCGTCCTTCTGTTGCTCGTGACAGCAGTCCCACTGGCCTCGGGCCTGATGTGGCGGGCATATGACGGGGCGTTGCAACAGATGCACGATGACGCGGCACGCTATGTCCAGGCCATCGCGTACAACGCCGAACCACACGTGCTCGTCGGGGACCGTGACGCCCTGACGCGGCTGCTGCAAGGCACCGCACAACACGAGGCGGTGTCTGCTGGCATCATCGTCGATACGAGCTGGACTCCGTTGACCCGCTTCCTCAAAGAGAGCGCCGATCCGCTCGAAGACACCCTGTCCAGCCCGGTCCAACGTGATCCACGGCTACCCGTGGTGAGTCAGCACCGTGGCCACCTCGTCGCCGTTGCACCGATCAGACGCTCACCCGGGACACTGGAATTCGATCTGCTTGATGAGGAACCCGAAATACTGCCCAGGAACCTGCTGGGGTACGCATGCCTGGTCTATTCGCTGGATCCCCTGCACGCCAATCTGCGCGATGACGTCGTCACCAGCATCGCCATCCTGATCGTCGTACTCGCCAGTGGACTCTTCATGACCGTATGCTTCGCTCGCGGGATTCTAAGACCGATCGCCAACCTCGTAGACAGCGCACGCGAACTGCAGCTCGGCAATTTCGACCAGCGTGCCTCGGAAAAAGCTCCTGGCGAGATTGGCGTCCTGGCCCAGGTGTTCAACAACATGGCCGAGTCCCTGGAAGAGTACACCACGAATCTCGAGCAGCAGGTGCGCCGGCGGACTGGCGAGTTGGAAGGGCGCAAGCGCGAACTCGAGCACGAGAGTCGCGAACATCGGCGAACCGCGCAAGCGGTCATTGAACGCGAGAACGCGCTGCGCGACAACGAGGCTCGACTGCGTCGCCAGAACCGTACACTCGTCGAGTTGACCTGCAGCCCCGAGTTGATGTCCGGTGATCTGGACGCAGCCCTGCGTCACATTACACACAATGCCGCCCACACCCTCGATGTCGGCCGTGTCAGCGCATGGCTGTTCAACCACGATCACACGGCCATCGAGTGTATCACACTGTATGACACAGAATCGAACGCCTACATCTCCGGCCCGTCCTTCGCCGCAGTCGATTACCCTGCATACTTCGAAGCACTGAATACCGACCGCGCGATCGCTGCCTGCGATGCAGGCCAGGATCAACGGACCGCGGAGTTCGCCGGAGACTACCTCCCGACTCACGGAATCGGCGCCATGCTCGACGCGCCCATTCGCATTGGGACGCAGGTCCTCGGGGTCGTGTGCCATGAGCATGTCGGTGGTAAGCGTCAGTGGACCACGGACGAAGAAAACTTTGCAGGATCCATCGCAGATCTCGTGTCTCTGGCCATTCAATCAAACGAACGTCAACGGACGCAGGCAGAGTTGCGGCGGGCCAAAGACGAGGCCGAAGCGGGCAACAAAGCCAAGAGCGAGTTCCTGGCCAACGTCAGTCACGAGATCCGTACACCCATGAACGGCATCATCGGCATGACCGAGCTGGCTCTCGGAACAACGCTCACCGACGAACAAAACGAGTTTCTCGGTACCGTCATGGAGTGTGCCAAAGCGCTGCTGACGCTGATCAACGACATCCTCGATTTCTCGAAGATGGAAGCGGGCAAGATGACGCTCGATCATACTCCGTTCGATGTGACGGCAACCGCAGAATCAGTTGTTGACCTGCTCAATCAGCAGGCTTCCGGCAAAGGGATCGAGCTGATTGGAGACTTCGACCCAACTCTTCCTGGACAAGTCCTGGGTGATCCGCATCGCTTGCGGCAAGTACTGATCAATCTCGTAGGCAACGCGATCAAGTTCACCGAGCAGGGTGAAATCGTACTCTCCTGCGAGGTGCAGGACCGTGATACGGAGGCAGTCAGGCTGAAGTTCACTGTGCGTGACACGGGCATTGGTATTCCGCACGATCGACTGGACCATATCTTTGACAGTTTTACGCAGGTCGATGGCGCTATGACGCGGCAGTACGGCGGCACGGGACTCGGGCTGACTATCTCTCAACAGTTGGTCGACTTGATGAACGGGCGCATGTGGGTCGACAGCGCCGAAAACGAAGGTAGCACTTTTGGTTTCGAGATTGAACTGCCAATGGTCACCGATGACGCCGGTCGGCCACAACGACGGCCAGCCCACGATTTCTCGTCACATCGTTTCCTGATCGTGGATGACAACAACACCAATCTTCGGATTGTCACGCGTATGCTGAGTAACTGGGGTTGCGCAACGGCCACCGCGACCCACGGGCAACAGGCCCTCGAATGCCTCCAGCAAGCGCAGCGGGACGCGGTTCCATTTGACGTTGTTGTCCTCGACATGCAGATGCCCGGCATGGACGGCTTCGCGGTCGAGCGGGCCATTCGAGAGGATCGCACGTTGGGTGATCCATTCATCGTGTTCCTCAGCTCGATCGGGCACCTCTTCGAACGTGACGCCGGCGGCGAACCCAGAACCGCCTACTTGTCGAAACCGATCAAACAGGCTGTGTTGCACGACGCTCTCGTTGAGCTCCTGGCGCAGCCGCAGGTGACGGGCCAGCCCCGGAGAATCGCCGCACCGAATACGCAGGGATCCCCCGTCGGGCACGGCCAACGATTATTGCTCGTGGAAGACAACCCCATCAACCGCAGGGTTGCATGCGGGATCGTCACTCGGCTTGGGTACACCGTGGAAACCGCCGAGAATGGCCGCGTCGCCCTCGAAAGACTGGCCACCGACTCGTTCGACCTCGTGCTCATGGATGTCCAGATGCCCGAGATGGACGGCCTCGAGGCCACAGCCCGCATCCGCGAGAATGACACCCTTGCGCATCTACCGATCATCGCCATGACAGCCCACGCCATGGCCGGCGATCGCGACCGCTGCATCGCCGGCGGCATGAACGACTACATCACCAAACCGATCGACGCAGCCGCCCTGGGCGCGTTGCTCGGCCGGTGGCTCAACGATCGACAGGTCGAGGAGTCGCAGACCCTGACGCTGCATCCAGAGCCGGATGATGCCGTCGCCGAACCACTCGATATCCCACGCGGCCTGCGTCAACTGAGTGGCGATGCCGAGCTGTACGAAGAAGTCGTACACATGTTCGTCGAGGACAGCGCCACGACCCTCGCGGGTCTGCACCAGGCAGTCGATTCGGCCAGCGCCGCAGACCTGCAATTGGCGGCTCACAGCCTCAAAGGGGCTGCATCCAATATTTGCGCTCAGGAAATCCGTCGCCTCGCCGAGGACCTTGAACTGATCGCAGCACGAGACAGCCTCGAACAGGCCACGGCCCTGCTCGACGAACTGGCGGATGAAATCCGTCGTTTGACCGCATTTGCCGCAGAGATGAGCTTGAAATAGGCATGCAGCACGTCCCCACCATCCTGGTCGTCGATGACGAATCCTCCAGCAGGCTCCTCGTCGCACGCGCTCTGACCAAGGCGGGCTACAAAGTGTTGACCGCCTCCCACGGCGATCAGGCCATGGACATCGCCGAACAACGGACTCCGGATTTGATTCTGCTGGATATGATGATGCCTGATCGCAGCGGCCTGGAGGTCTGCGAGTCGCTGAAAGAGACAGCGGCGACAGCGGACATCCCGGTGATCTTCGTCACGGCGCATTCGGACGCAGAGAAAATCACCAGTGCCTTCGCCTCAGGTGGCTGTGATTACATCACCAAGCCGTTCATGATCGAGGAAATCCTGGCTCGGGTGTCGGTGCATATTCGCCTGCGCCAGGCCGAACGCAGCCTGGTGGATAAGAATGCTCAGTTGCTGGACCTCGCCCATCGCCTTGCTGGCGACAACACCGAATTGGCCCAGCAGACCAGGACCGATGCGCTGACCCAGTTACTCAACCGCGGTGCGTGGGACGAGTTTGCCCGCCAGGAACATGAGCGGGCCAAACGGCTTGACCAGACCTATTGCATCTTGCTGATCGACATCGACTACTTCAAGAAATTCAACGATTCCATGGGCCATCCGGCCGGTGATGATTGTCTTCGGCGCGTGGCTGGGCGCATCGCTGCAGTCTGTCGGCCGTACGACCTGGTGGGCCGTTATGGCGGTGAGGAATTCATTGTCATGGCTGCGCAGAGCGACGCGGAAGCCGGTCGTCAGCTTGCCGAGCGCATTCGTTCGGCCATATGCGACCTGGACATTGCCCACCCGACCAGCCCGATTTCGGATGGGATCACCGCCAGCCTCGGCGTCGTCGAATGGCGTAATGATTCGCTGTGCGACGTGATCGAACGGGCTGACGATGCGTTGTATGCGGCCAAACGAGGTGGCCGCAACCGTGTCTGTATAGCCGAGAGCGCTTCGACCGCCAACACATACGTTACCGAGGACCCCAGCCTGGCCCCAGCCACGATCCTGGTCGCGGATGACAACTCGACCAACCGGACCCTGTGCCGCCGATGCCTCGAAAAGGATGGATACAACATTCACGAGGTCGCGAACGGCCAGGAGGCTCTCGAATTCGTGCGCCAGCAGCACCCGGCAGTGATCCTCATGGATGTCATGATGCCGGTCCTCGACGGCCTGGCGTGCACGCGACAATTGAAAAACGATCCGGCCACGGCGGATATCCCCATCATCATGATTAGCGCTCGCTGCGAGCCCGAGGACATTCAGGCCGGCCTCGAGGCCGGCGCAGACGAGTACCTCATCAAGCCCATTGTCGCCGGCGAACTGGCTCTGCGCGTTCGCTCGATGGTTCAATTGCGCAACAAGTGCATTCGCCTGATACGCAGCAATGAGGTTCGGGAACAACAGAACAAGGGCCTGCAACAGATCCTCGAATACTGCCGCACGGTCAGCACGGCGACGGACCTCGAACGCATTTATGAAGCCACCGTTGCGGTCGCTGCGCGCATCTCACGGTGTGGCCGGGTCTCGATCATGGTTGCTGAAGGGGGCGACTTGACCGTGGCTCACGCGCGCGGGCTGAAGGTTGAAAGCATCAACGCGATTCGCGTCCCGATTGGTGAAGGCGTATCCGGACAGGTCTTCGCGTCCGGGCAACCGCTGGTGGTCAATGGTGACGAGCCCAAACCTCCGGCTACGCATGACTACGAGACGGAGTTCTTCGCCAGTCTACCCCTGGTCGTCGTGCCGCTGGGCAGTGCCAGCAATGTGGTGGGCGTGCTCAACATTACGGAACGGCGCAACAGTATGCCGTTTCAACCACACGAACTCGAGTATCTCGATCTTGTCGCCAATATCGCGGGCGCTGTGATCGACAGCGTGACCTCACGTCGCGATCGCGAGGCAGCTCGTGATTCGGTCATGATTGCATTGGCCAAGCTGGCTGAACATCGGGACAACGACAGTGGACGCCATGTTGATCGGGTCACGCGTTACTGCCATATCATCGCCGAACAGTTACGCAGCAGAGACTCGTTCCGCTTCCAGATCACGACGGAATTCATGCGCGACCTCGTCCGCGCTGTCCCCCTGCATGACATCGGCAAGGTGGCCATTCCCGACAGCGTGTTGCTCAAGCCAGGACGCTTGACATCCGAGGAGCGGGCCATCATGCAAACCCACGCTCAAATCGGAGCAGAAACGATTCGCTCGGTGATCGAAGCAACGCCCGGCACCTCGTTTCTCGACATGGCCGCGGCCATCACGCATTCACATCACGAATGGTTCGACGGAACGGGGTATCCGCTGAGCCTCAAGGGGCACGCGATCCCGTTGGCTGCGCGCATCACTGCCCTCGCCGACGTCTATGATGCGCTGACGACCTCACGCGTGTACAAACGCGCGTATCCCCACGAGCAGGCCGTATCGATCATTGTCGACGCCTCGGGCAGTCAGTTCGACCCGGCCGTCGTCGATGCCTTCCTCGAACGTGAGAGCGAATTTGCCGAGTTGGCTCATGAACTCCGCGACGCGCCCCTGCCACACGTATACGAAGTCGGGCAGGCAACTGAAGGCCGTTGAGCCCAACTCTGGTCCGCGAACACCACGGTAAACACACCGGTCACCACAGGTCCCAGCAAGCACAGCCCCCACAATCATCAGCCCCGATGGGTTCTGTCCACTCTGAGCAGGTCTGCACAGCATGGCGTGTAGACTGACTCTGATCGCCGAATCACGTTATCATGGCCCCTGGAGGAACAACCATGGCACATGAACCCCGGTCCTCGCTGCTCGATCGCGCTCAAGATGTCGAAAAGGTCTTTCTCGCCGGTCGTCACAGCCGCGGCGACGAACTCGAAAGCGCCATTCGAATCTTTATGGAAATAATCCGCGGGTTCGAATCGCTGAATGTGGACCGGCCGGTCGTCACCGTGTTCGGGTCCGCGCGGTTCCAGGACAACCATCCGTACTACCTCATGGCCCGCGAGCTGGGTCACAAGTTGGCCGAAGCCGGGTATGCGACCATGACCGGTGGCGGGCCGGGCATCATGGAAGCGGCCAACCGCGGGGCCAAAGAGGCCGGTGGTCTCAGCATCGGATGCAATATCGAACTACCACAGGAACAGTCGGCCAACCCGTATCTCGACCTCTTCGTCGAGTTCGACCACTTCTTCGTTCGCAAAGTCATGCTCGTGAAGTATTCATGCGCGTTCGTAGCACTGCCAGGCGGATTCGGTACACTCGACGAGGTATTCGAAACTCTGACCCTGATTCAAACCGGCAAGATCGAGTCCTTCCCGGTGATTACAATGGGCAGCCAGTACTGGAACACCATGCGCACTTTCGTGCGCGACGCCCTGATCGCAGAACGAACGATCAGTCCCGAGGACCTCGACCTCGTCCACAGCACCGACTCCGTCGATGAAGCCATTGATATTATTCGAGGGCGGCCATCCTGACCGTGCAAAGCTGAACGTGTGGCACGCGTCCGGCCCGGGCGCATCGTCGCACGCAGACGCCCCAGATCCGCGCACTGATGATGTTTCACGTGCATGCGACCAGGAAGCGGCGCACAGGCAAACGATCGAAGATTCACGTGTCGTCTTTGCGAAATTGCCTTTTTTCTATCGCGACCAGGAATGACACACACCCTGGCCCTTGCAGACCCCGATGATCGTCAGACGCAACAGATTGCACACCAATGCATTACGCACACCAAAACGCCACGATTCCGTGACGAAAGAAACTATCGAATCAGACTCCAGAAGTAACTAAAGTTTGTGCCGATAGACACTTGACATCGCGGGAGACAGATCGGTATCCTCTCCCGCTATATTCGACCCTGTGGACGTGGTCACTTGCCCACTTCGTTCAGCACTCTGCCAGATAGTACGTCAGTCCGCGAATCGGTTGATCGGGTCGCAATCGAGGACGTCGTACAGGAGTGGGCGTTTGAAAACGGAGAAGACAGAAATGAAGAACTTCAAGAAGCTCGCTCTTGCAACGATTGCCGGTACGGCATTGCTGCAATTCGGGGGCTGCCTGAATCTCGTCCTGGCTGGTGTCGCCAGCGGCCTTGGCATCAGCATCATCAGCCAGCTGCTGCCTCTTTCGGTTACGAATGTCTAAAAGCGAATTCCCGCGATCTTTTTATTGAAACGGAGATACCCATGAAGAATTTCAAGAAGTTTGCCCTGATCACCGTCACCGGTGGCGCGCTCCTGCAGTTTGGTGGTTGCTTTGGTCCGATTCTCGCCGGCATCGCCAGCGGCTTCGGCATCAGCATCATCAGCCAGCTGCTTCCGCTTTCTGTGACGCAGAGTGCAGGCGGCGGCCTCTTCTAGGCGACTGATTCAAGACTGAGACGGAAAGGCGGCTTGCTTCCTCGGGAGTAAGCCGCTTTTCTCTTGCGCAGACCTTCCCGCGGCAGCCACCAGCACTGGAAAATACCTTTTTCGCTGAAGCCACTGCCAGCCTCTTTGCCGATGGTGCTAAGAGCTCGACGGCGAGGCTCAGATCTGACGACCCACGCACCCAGTCAGAGTCGCCGTACAAGCTGCAGGCAGCGAACAAAACCGTCCACGAATGCTCCACGTGCCGGCTGAACGGACACCGGCCGTTCAAGAGGCGGAAGACTCTCACAGGAGATCACCATGAAGAGAAACTCAAAAAGACTCGCTCTGCTCATTCTCGGCGGCACCCTGCTGCAGTTCGGCGGCTGCCTCAACCTCGTTCTGGCTGGCGTTGCCAGCGGCTTCGGAATCAGCATCATCAGTCAGCTGCTTCCGCTCTCCGTGACGCAGAGTGCAGGCGGCGGCCTCTTCTAGAAGGCTGAGCGAGACTCATCAAGTTATGGCGCGGCGGCCTGCTCCCCCTACTGGCGGGGGCAGGCCGCTGTTCTTTATCCCCACACCGGCCGCATCGCAGTACACGCTCCCCACCGAATGCGTTGAGGCTTACCGTCGGATCGCACACCACTCTCGCGCCCCTCCCCGCGCAAGGAGAGGGCCGGCACTGGGTGTTCAGTGCCGGCCCTCGATTGATGCAGTGGATCAGGGTCACAGCCCGACATCCTGTGTCCGGACGCTCAGCGACTGAACAACAAATCACGATAGGTGGGCAGCGGCCATAACTCGTCGGTCACGTGGATCTCGAGTTCGTCTCCCAGCGCGCGCAGTTTGTCCATCAACGGCACGACCTTGTTTCGCAGATGATCGGCGCGGGCAAAAGGGTCCTCCGTCATCCCAGCGGTGAGCTCAATCGCGAGCTCATCGATCGCTGCGGAAAACTTCTCGCACAGCAGGACGAATTCTTTCAGCATCTTCTGTTGTTTCTTTGGCGTGACGCCCGCAGTGACCGTGGCATTGATCGTTTCGGCTACGTTCCGCTGGTGAGCCAGGGCCGCAGGCAGCACGCTCTGGCGGGCCATCAGGACCATGGTCTCGGATTCAATGTGAAGTTGCTTGGCATACTTCTCGGCAAAGATCGTCGAGCGGCTCTCGACCTCCTCGCGAGTCAGGACTTTGAATCGGGCGAACAGATCGATCGCCTTGGGCGCTCCGAGGGCGGGCAAGGCCTCGACGGTATCCCGGAGATTGGGCAAGCCACGCCTGGCAGCTTCTTTCTGCCACTCTTCTGAGTAGTTATCACCGTTGAACACGACTCGCTTGTGCTGAGCGATGACCTCACGCAAAACGACTCGGGCCGCGGTCTCGAGCTGCTCTTCGTTGGGTGCTACGCCCGCCTTGTCCTCGATCGCAGTCGCCATGTAATCCAATGACTCGGCTACAATCGTGTTGATCACCGTGTTGGGCCAGGCGCTGGTCGCGGAAGCGCCGACGGCACGGAATTCGAACTTGTTACCCGTGAATGCGAAAGGCGATGTCCGATTGCGGTCACTCGAGTGTCGCGGCAACTGCGGTAACGTCGTGGCCCCGAGATCTATATCCCCGCCTTTGAGTGTCCGCCCCGGAGAATCCGATTCGATCTGCTCGATGATGTCCGTGAGCATGTCACCGAGGAAGATCGAAATGATTGCTGGCGGCGCCTCGTTGGCACCGAGACGGTGGTCGTTGCCCAACGACGCAATGGACGAACGCAGCAGATCAGCATGCAGGTCGATCGCTCGGATCACGCCGCACAGGAATACGAGAAACTGTAGATTGGTATGCGTCTCATCCTGGGGATCCAGCAGATTCACGCCCGTATCTGTTGCCATCGACCAATTGTTGTGTTTGCCGGAACCGTTCACTCCTGCGAAAGGCTTCTCGTGCAAGATAGCCTCGAGTCCGTAACGCTTGGCCACCCGTTTGAGCGTCTCCATCAGGAGCATCTGGTGATCACACGCGATGTTGGAATTCTCGAACAACGGCGCGATCTCGAACTGTGAAGGCGCGACCTCGTTGTGTCGGGTCTTGACCGGGATCCCGACACGGTACAGCTCGTGCTCGACTTCGGCCATGAATGTCAGCACGTTGGGTGGGATCGCACCGAAGTAATGATCTTCGAGCTGCTGGCCCTTGGGCGGCTGCGCGCCGAACAGGGTCCGGTCGCACTGCATCAGATCGGGACGCACATGGAAGAGGTCGCCGTCAACCAGGAAGTACTCCTGCTCGGCGCCCACGGTGGTGTACACCCGGCTGACACCCTGATCTGTTCCAAACAGCTTGAGAATGCGCATGGCCTGGACCGACAGTGCATCCATCGAACGCAACAGAGGGGTCTTCTTGTCCAGAGCGGCCCCGGTCCACGACACGAATGCGGTCGGGATACACAATGTGACATAGTTCTCGCCACGGTTGAGGAACGCCGGACTGGACGGATCCCACGCGGTGTAACCGCGGGCCTCGAACGTCGCGCGCAAGCCGCCCGAGGGAAAGCTCGAAGCATCCGGTTCGCCCTGGCACAGCTCACTACCCCGGAGGGCATAGATCATCCCACCCTCGTGGTCGGGTACGATGAGCGCGTCGTGCTTCTCGGCAGTCGAGCCGGTCAACGGCTGGAACCAGTGCGTGTAGTGCGTTGCACCACGTTCGACGGCCCAGTCCTTCATCGTTGATGCCACGACATCAGCGAGCTGCAAGTCGAGGGGCTGGCCCTGCTGGACGGTTTTCATCAGCCGATCATAGACGTCGCGGGGCAATCGTTCACGCATGGTCCGAAGGCTGAACACGTCACAGCCGAACACCTCGTCAATCCGCGGAAACGGCACCGCCTGATTCGCATTGTTGCCATGGGGTGTTGACGCAGTCACAGTTCTCTGAGCCTCTAGTAGATGAGCCATTTCGTTCCCTCTTGATGGGCTGGGGCGCCCGCAATAACCGAGAAACTCTACCCCGCACGTCAAACTAACACCCGTTCGAGCAATTGCAAAGAGCATTTCGCATATCCTCAGCATCGCCTCGCGACGCCAGGATGATTACATGATTTCTTGACAAAGGGAGTGACAAAGGCGGGATCGTCGAGAAATCGACGGTTGGAGAGGACGCCCGAGGTATCCGCTCGGGCCGGTGGTCGTGCTGAGACGAAGGTGTCCGATAACCCCCTCCGCTCGTGGGCCTACAGACCCATGATGTCGCTGGCGCGGCGCACTTCGGTCTGACAGCGCCCCTCGCCGTGTTTGCGCATCAACTGAGAAATCGTCTGGGCATCTGGCTCATCGGTCTCTGTGTACATGATGGCTGTGTCACCGATGGTGACAATGTCACCATTCCCCAGGCCCTGCTCGCCGTCGATCTTCTTGCCGTTGACGAACACGCCATTCGAACTCTCGAAGTCGATGGCCGCGTGGCCGGTGTCGCTGGACTTGATCTGGAGGTGATACCGCGAAATGCGTCTATCGAGAATCTGGAAGGTACAGCTGTGGTCGCGGCCGACCATGGCCAGACGGTGATCCTCGAGAGCAAATTTTTGCCCCTCTCCTGGGCCAGAAATCACGACCAGGGTTGCCATTGCGCGTGCTCCTTGTACGTCAGCCGGTGGACATTCGGGGCCCGCATGCCCCGCTACCCTATCCAACGAGATCCGCCACGGCGCTGCGCCGGGCGATTCGACTTTTCTCCCCCATGGTACTTCGGCCCAGTGGCTCAGCTCAATCGGAATCCGGGATGTCCGCAGAATCAGAGGCGTGACAGGCCCGCCGCGATACATCAGAATGGCACTCGAAATGACCGTATTCACTGCACTGTTGACCGGAATGCTGGTCGGAGCGGCCCATGTCTTCGCCGGCCCGGACCATTTGACCGCGATTGCCCCTTTGGCCGTGGCGGGTCGCCGACGATCATGGGCCACTGGTCTCGCCTGGGGGGCCGGGCATTCCATGGGCGTGTGGGGGCTGGCAGTACTCGCCTGGCTGTTGCGCGACGCTCTGCCGCTGGACCGGCTGGGCAGCGCGAGCGAGTGGTTGATCGGCCTGCTGCTCGTTGTCGTGGGCCTGTGGGGCCTCAGACGCCTGGTGTCGACGCGCGTACACACCCACGTCCATACCCACGATGGCCTGGAACATGCCCACATCCACGTCCACGAAACCCCTATCGAGCCCAACCACGAAGCGGCACACCACACCAATCACATGCACAGTGCCCTGGGCATTGGCACACTCCATGGCCTGGCCGGAGCGGCCCACCTCATCGGCGTGCTGCCTGCCATCGGCCTACCCTCTGCCGCGGCGGCCATGGCTTACCTGATCAGCTTCGGGGCAGGTTCGATCGTCGCCATGAGTGCGTTCAGCTGGATGATGGGCGCCTTGGCCACGCGTATGGAACACCGGGCCCAGCGGGCGTACCGTCTTCTGGCCGGAGGCAGCTGCACGGCAGCAATCGGCGTGGGCATCTGGTGGCTTGTTGCCCATTCATGAGAAAGAGCCTCCAGCCCTGGCAGGAACACCCATGACGGACCGTTCGATCCACATCGCACTGGTTCAACAGCACGCGACGCGCAATAAAGCGGAAAACCTTGGTCGAGGTCTTCGTGCAGCACGACAGGCCGCCGACGACGGTGCCCAGCTCGTCTGTTTCGCTGAACTGGCGTTCGAATGGTTCCACCCCCAGCATCATGCCACCGCCGATCCGGCAGCGCTCAGCGAACCGCTCTGCGGTCCGATCACGTCGGCTTTCCAGCAATTCGCCGCCGAGCGCGGTGTCGTGGTGGTCATCAATCTGTACGAGCGTGACGGCGCGCGGCTGTTCGACAGCTCGCCGGTCATCGATGCCGATGGCACGTTGCTCGGCGTGACCCGGATGGTGCACATTACCGATTTCGAGGCCTTCCATGAACGGGAGTACTACCAACCGGGCGACGTGGGCGCCCCGGTCTACGAGACGGCGATCGGCCGGCTCGGCGTGTGCATATGCTACGATCGTCACTATCCAGAGTACGTGCGCGCCATGGCGCTGGGCGGGGCCGAGCTCGTCGTTGTTCCGCAGGCCGGCGCGGTCGGAGAGTGGCCCGAAGGGCTGTACGAGGCCGAGATGCGCGTCGCCGCGTTCCAAAACGGATACTACACTGCATTGTGCAACCGTGTGGGTCGCGAGGACGCCCTTGAATTCGCGGGCGAGTCCTTTGTTTGTGCCCCGGACGGTTCGGTCGTTGCCCGCGCGCCGCAGATCGCGGATCACATCCTGCACGCAACCCTTGATCTCGCTGCGGTTGGACGGAGCCATGCAAGGAGACTGTTCATCCCGGATCGCCGCCCTGATCTGTACGCGGCATGGCTCGGTACAGCGCGTCGCCGACCCTCATGAGCTGGGCGCTCCGACTCACTCATCCACCGCCAAGCCCTTGCCGAAGGGACGCCCGCGACAAGGGTCAGCACATACTTCCGTCGCACATGCCGAGTCAGTACAATAGACCGTTTGGCGAGACGAAACGGATGCAGGATGCACTACTAGATGGACAGCGCGCTTCGACGATCAGCCTGGTGGTCAACGCCGGGTTGGCCGTGCTCAAGCTGGCGTGCGGGATCGTGGGACACTCGTACGCATTGATTGCCGATGCGGTCGAGTCGTTGGGCGACACATTTGGATCGGCCATTGTTCGCGCCGGCCTGGTCATTGCTGCCCGCCCCGCCGATACCAACCATCCCTATGGCCACGGCAAAGCCGAACCACTGGCAACCCTGGTCGTTGCAGGTATGCTACTCGCCGCCGCAGCCCTGATCGCCGTGCAGGCCATCGATCGCATTATCGCTCCCGGCCTGCAACCGGCCCCCTATACGCTGGCCGTGCTCATTGGCATCATCGTCGTCAAAGAATTCATGTACCGGTACACCGTGCGCGTCGGACGGCGGATTGGCAGCATGGCACTGATTGCAGATGCCTGGCATCATCGCACCGACGCCCTGACCTCGATCGCGGCGATCATCGGTGTTGCCATCGCTGTCGTCGGCGGACCGGCATATGCATCTGCAGATGCGTGGGCCGCGCTGTTCGCCTGCGTGGTCATCGTCGTTAACGGCATCCGATTCTGCCGTTCAGCGGTTCATGAGTTGATGGACACGGCGCCGTCGACACATCTGATCGATGTCATACCCGACGAAGCGCGAGGCGTTGCGGGCGCCCTCGTGGTCGAAAAAGTACTTGTTCGCAAGGTCGGACCGTTCTTTTACGCCGATCTTCATCTCGAGGTGGATCCTGAGTTGTCGGTTCGGGACGGCCATACGATTGCCCACGACGTCAAGGACGCCATCATGTCTCGGCATCCCGAGGTCGCGGACGTGCTGGTCCATGTCGAGCCATACGAACCGCATCTGATGCCGGCGCCTCTGGGCGATCCGGTCGAGGTCTAGGTCCATACGTCCTTCCCTGGTGTGCGGAGCAGCGCGTGCCTTCGGCAACCCACCATGATATTCGAGAACACTGGCCCCGGGACGCGCGCAGAGTGGTCGTCAAGGTGGGCAGTGGCGTCATCTCGGGCAAGAGTCGTTTGCGTCCCCGGGCCATTGCCGACCTGGCCTCGTGGCGTGTGCAACATCTATGTCGACGCGGCCGCAGACATCGCATCGGCCATCGACATCTGTGCAACGGCCAAGACTTCGGCACCGGCAACGTGCAATGCGGCCGAAGCGGTGCTCATCCACCAGGCTATCGCCGATACGTTCATCCCACCATTCCTGGCGCGTTGCCAGGCCGACGGGATCGAGGTCCACGTCGACGAGACTGTGGCACGGCACAGTGCGTTCGGACCATCATCAGTGCCGAGGAGCAGGCCCGTGTCGTCGAACGGTTCGTTGACAGCCCGGAGAGTTCACAGCTGCTGGGTGCGTATCTGGATGTGGCCTTCTCATGAGCACGCCGACGAGCGGTTCGCCGCCGATGATCGCCAAGCTCATCACGGTCCACATCAAACCCGGCCACCTCGATGATTATTTGGCAGCGCAACGCGTGTGGAATATCGAGATGGCCCGCAGCGCTGGATACATTGGTGGGTTCTGCGGTCAGGCCGGGCCGCACATCGTCAAGATGACACTGTTGTGGGCGTCACGCGCAGCGTACGAGACATGGATGGCCACCGATCATGATCGCATCGCACAATTGGCCGGCGCGAAGCAGTTCTATGAGTGGATCGAAACGGAGATCATCGAACAGGTCCTGCCGTCGGACCTGACCTCCGGTGCGTGCCGTACAGATTGACCGCGCTCAGGCACGATGACGACCACACTGCGCGACGTGCTGCCGCCGCGCGAGTAAGAGCCTGTCTGTACCACTCCCCCTTTTGTGCTATCATTCGACGCTATGCTCAGTGATCATCTGCCTCGGACAGTCCAACTCAAGGATGGGTCATCTGCCGTCCTGCGCAACGCCTCGGCGGACGACGCAGCGGGCCTCGTTGAGTTCGTCCAGGGCATTGACTCCGAGAGTGACTTCCTCAATCGCTTCCCGGGCGAATTCCAGGTAACCGTCGAGCAGGAGCGCGACTTTCTGACCGCGCTGATCGATTCCGCCACCGACCATATGGTCGTGGCCGAGATCGACGACTGCATTGCGGGCAACGGTCACCTCAGCGGCAGCCCCCTCAAACGCTTCGCTCATCACGCGGAACTGGCCCTTGCGGTTCGCCAGGCATATTGGGGCCGAGGGTTGGGCGGCCACATCCTGGGTTGCCTGATCGACCACTGCCGCGCCAGAAAGCTACGCAAGGCATGGCTGCAGGTCATGGACCACAACGACCGCGGCATCCACCTGTACAAGTCATTCGGATTCGAGCTCGAGGGGCGGGCGCGTGGGGATATCCTGCGGGCCGATGGCTCCTACGGCGACCTCTTGAGGATGGGCCTGCACCTCTAGTACGCACAGCGCGATGGCTTTCAACTGGAACAAGTGGACGCGGAAAACGCACTACTGGGGTGCAGCGGTCATCGCCGTGCCTACGCTGGTCATCATCTGCAGCGGCCTCCTGCTCCAGCTCAAGAAAGAGATCAATTGGATCCAACCGCCCAGCCAGCGCGGGCAGGCAACAATCCCCACGGTATCGTTCGACCGCATCCTCGAGTCTGCCCGCAGCGTACCGCAGGCCAACGTGTCCAGCTGGGACGACATCGACCGCCTGGACGTTCGACCGCAGCGTGGGCTTATCAAGATCAGGACCCACAGCAGCTGGGAAATCCAACTCGACCACGATACAGGTGCCGTGTTGCAGACCGCCTATCGCCGAAGTGACTTCATAGAGGACATCCATGATGGCAGTTTCTTTCATGACGCCGCCAAACTCTGGATCTTCTTGCCAACAGCAGGCGGGCTTCTGTTGTTATGGATCACCGGCGTCTATCTGTTCATCCTGCCGTTCTGGGCGCGGTGGCGCAAACAGCTGCGCGCCTGATGGCAGGACTGCAATGTGAAGCGGCGCTACAATTTCGTCACTGACTTGTAATTGGGCCACTGCTGCGGTTGCGTTATGGTCGACCGTTGTCACACGATCGAGGCACTTGCCCGCTTACAATGATGGGAGTACACAATGGAGTATTCGACTGAATACGCGGTAGGCTGGGGATCACTGGCCCTGATCAACGCGGGCCTGGCCCAGAGTAAGAACCGCAGCGGATTCGGATGGTTCCTCGCTTCAGTGCTCTTGGGCCCCCTCGCAACGTTCGTCCTCGTCGCAGCTTGCGAGCGCCTACCGCAACCGGGCCTTTGATACGGAAACACGTATGCGAACGTTGTTGCTCGTCGATATTCAAAACGACTTCGTTTCCGGAGGCGCGCTGGCGGTTCCGGATGGTGACGCGGTGATCGCCGTCGCCAACGCACTGATGCCGCAATATGACCTGGTCATCGCGACGCAGGACTGGCATCCTGCGGACCATCAATCATTCGCCAGCCAGCACTCCGGCCACAACATCGGAGACATCGTCGAACTCAACGGGCTCAGACAGATCCTGTGGCCAGATCACTGCGTTCAGACTACGCCGGGCGCGGAGTTGTGCGAGGCCTTGAACCGCACACGAATCGACCACGTCGTGCGAAAAGGCACGCATCGCGAGTTCGACAGCTACAGCGGTTTCTTCGATAACGGAGGCGCACACGCCACCGCCCTGGCAGAGACGTTGAGTTCGAGAACGGTCAGCGAAGTCGATATCATGGGCTTGGCGACGGACTATTGTGTGAAATTCACCGCGCTGGATGCCCGCAAAATCGGGTTACGTACGCGCCTTATCCTCTCCGGAATACGTGGCGTCGAGCTCAACCCCGGAGACTGCGCGCAGGCCATTGCCGACATGCGCGCCGCCGGCGTCGTCCTGATCGAGGCGCCGTAATCGATTCAAACCAGCGTGGCCAACTGACGGCGGCGAATGACCACACCACCCACGGCGAGCAGCCCCAGGCCCATCGCGATCAATCCCCATTCCGACATCGTCGGCACACCGTCCGGATCACCAAAATAACCCAGGGACAACGCGACAGCGTCCTCACCGATTTGCTGTCCCATATAGCGACCAGGAATGTCATCAGCCGGCGGATGGATGCCGCCCCAGATCCGCGACAGGCTGGTCTGGTCCGATGCATCATTGTAGGTCGCCCACTGCAGCGTGATGTCCACGCTCGGTCCGTCTTCGAACACGAGGAACTCGTTCATGGGACAGAAGAACTCGCCCATGCCGCCCGGGAAGAACGGCGATCCGGTGAATTCTGCGAGGACGACAGCGCCGGCGCGACTGTAGGTGCTGTGTCCGCTGACATAGCCGGCAAACGGCGGGGTCACGAACGTCGGCCGCTGGTACGGCCACCAGTTCTCGGCCAGGATCCAGCCTGCACCGGCTACGTCGGTTTCCGGTACGGTGATGTAGTCCGGACCGCGCCAGGCGTTGACGGCGATCTTGCCTTCCTCTCCGGCGAGATGTTCATGACGCTCCCCTGCCATGGTCGTGTCTGAGGTGACCAGTTCGATCAATCCCGGATACAACGAGATGCCATTGGGGTCATAAGAATCAGCATTCGAGTCAGACGATTGCCCGAGATCGGCCAGATAGCGCAGCGCCGAGATCGGCCGTAAATAGTCATACCAGCCCTTCACGCCCCAGGCCGTGACCGCACAGTCATGCATCGCGCCGCCCAGGGTGAAGTACAGTTTGACGTCCCACTCGAGCTCATCGAGCACAGGCCCCTCGCCCTGGAGCTGCTTGACTGTCATCGGATGGTCCGAGACGTAGTTGGCAATGGTGAACCAATGGCCGGGCGGGGTCTCGGAATCGGGACCATCGGCCCAGAATTCGGCCAGCACACGGGCATAGTCGCCGCGTGGGACCATGTTGGGCGCATATGGCATGTTGGTCACCGGGTTCAACGCGTGGCCGGTTCCCCAGTCGCCACCGTCGGTGAAGTTGTAGAAGCTCTGGTAGTCATTCACATCAGGCAGTGGTGCGTTGCCGATGGCACCGGGCGAAATATCGATCATGACGCCGTCCAATGGATCCAGATGACTCGACCAGGCTGCAACCAGCTCGAAGCCCCATTTGTAGTCGTCCTGCGTGACCGTGCCCCAGTGGGGTGGGAGTCCCGGATCATGGAACACCCAGTAGTCGAAGCCATCGCGGTTGTAGATCGTCAAGTCCTCGGGGGACAGGGCGAAAGCGTTGACCTGACCCCATTCCGGACTGAGGAATTCGGGATAACCACCCAGGACGACCTGATCATTCTGATCGATGAAGAAATCGAGCGCCAACGGCTGCCATCGATTGGGGTCGGTGATGTCGGGATTGCCGGGCAAGGCCGGAACGAGCGGTTCATTGATCGGCTCGTAGAACTGGTTGATGTAATCGTTGGCTTCATTCGAGTTGTCACTCGCGCCGAAAGCCAGGACCGTCGCCGCAATGCGATTGCCCAGTGCCGCCGGGGTGTCGCCCACGGTGGTGTCGATATTGAAGTCGTACCCCTGGCTGGTCATTGCATTTTCGATGGATGCCTGAATTTCCTTGACACCAGGTGAATTCACGAACCGAGCCGTGATGATGCGGTAACATGCATAACTGATCGCTTCATCCCTGGCCGCAGCAACATCGACGGCCGTCGCTTTCTCGTGGTGCAGGTACTGCTGGGCCACGCCGGTGTCGTACGCTACCCATGCGTCCCACATCGCGATGGATGTATGCCACAGATTGCGTGCATGCACCGTCGGCCGCGCAAAGTCACCACGAATGGCGTTGAGCGTTTCCTCATTCCATCGCCTGGCAGCACTGACCGCGTGCGCGGCAGGAATCGCAGCGACGAATGACACGACCACCATGATGGCGCACAGCCATCCCTTCGAACGAACGAAACTGGTTCTCATCCAAGAAACTCCTTTGCCCTTCTAGCCCTGTGAGGGTAAACCCAAGGCCTATTCTAGCACCAATTCGAGCATGAATGCCATGATTCCCTTCCTCTGTGGGGCGCGCAGATTGTGCACGATTCCGCACCTGGTCGACAACTCCTCAACCTTAAGTGACACTTCATTAAAGGCACCGACCTGTTATGATGCCCAGCTCGTTCACGGATGAGACCGGGTTCATTATGGAGGACTCATGAGCATGGCCTCACTATCCACGCGCGCGTTGCGTACGCCACCGTCACCCATTCGCCGACTGAGCCACCTGGCCACGCAGGCGCGCGCGTCCGGCAAGCACATCTACGGCCTCAATATCGGACAGCCCGACGTACCGGCCCCGCCGGCCTATTTCGAGGGCCTGAGATCCTATCGCGACCAGGTCGTGGCCTATGGTCCGTCCGAAGGTTCGGCGCGCTTGCGGAACGCATGGTCAGCCTACATGAACCACACTCTGGGGTTGAACACGACGGCCGACGAATTCCTCATCACCGTCGGCGCGAGCGAGGCACTGATCTTCGTTTTCATGACCTGCTGCGATCCGGGAGACGAAGTGATTGTTTTCGACCCGACTTATGCCAACTACATCGGCTTTGCTGCCATCGCGGGAATCAATCTCATCCCCATCCTGAGCCGTCTCGACGAGGGCTTCGTACTCCCCCCCTGCGAGGCGATCACCGATCGCATCACCCCGCGGACACGCGCGATCCTGCTGTGCAGCCCCAATAACCCCACCGGAACCGTCTACGACCGCAAGCAGCTCGAAATGCTCCTCGAACTTTGCAAAGACGCTGACATATTCCTGGTCGTGGATGAGACGTATCGCGAGCTGGTCTTCGACGGTCGCGAGCCCTTGTCAATCCTGCACCTCGATGGAGCCAGCGAACGCGTTGTTGTTGTCGACAGCCTGTCAAAACGCTTCAGCCTGTGCGGGGCGCGCATCGGTGCGCTGATCACGCCCAATGCCGAATTGCGTGCCAAGTCGCTGAATCTCGCCCAGGCCCGACTGTCGTCTGCGACGCTCGAAGAACATGCATCGGCGCACATGCTCGAACAGCTGCCCGTCGACTACGTCGCTGACGTCGCGCGGACCTACCAGCAACGCCGTGACGCCATGTACACGCGCCTGGTCGACATCCCGGACGTGGCGACGCACCTGCCGAGCGGGGCGTTCTATACGATTGCCCGGCTGCCGGTCGATGATGCCGAACGCTTCGCATCGTTCTTGCTGTCAGACTTCGACGTAGATGGTCGTACGCTGTTTCTCGCGCCGGCAGCGGGCTTCTACATGGGCTATGGGCGTGGCGCCAACAAGGTGCGCCTCGCGTTCGTCCTCAACGAGAACGACCTCAACGAAGCCATGACCGTCCTGCACGCCGGGCTACAGGCCTACCATCAGCGCAGCTGAACGGGAGAACATCGCGATGCGAATCGGCCTGGTCACCTGCGCTGTACTCCCCGAACCCGATCCGGATGCCGCCCCACTCGAGGATGCCCTGCGACGCCGCGGGCACGATGCGACGTGGGTCCCGTGGGACGATGACACATTCAAGCTGGACGGCTTCGATCTCTTCGTCATGCGTTCGGCGTGGAATTACCACGCGGCCCCGTCGGCGTTTCTGGAGTGGGTCGCCCGTGCTCACGCGCACGCGAAGGTGATCAACCCGCCCGAGGTCATCGCGTGGAATGCGCACAAAGGCTACCTGTGTACGCTGGCCGCGGCCGGGACACCGATCGTGCCCACGCAAATCGTGGCCGCTGACGAGCTCGCCGATATGGCCATCGACCACGCCGTGGTCATCAAGCCCGCCATTGGAGCCGGGTCCGTCGGCGCGCGGCAGTTCCTGCCGACGCAGGGCGACGCCGCGCGGGCCCATGCCGCAGCACTGGCGCTCAACGGCGACGTCATCGTCCAACCATATCTCGAGGGGTTTTGCGATCCGGGGGAACGATCACTCGTATGCATCGCAGGTACATGGACGCACGCGATCCGCAAACATCCGCGTTTCGCCGACCAGGTCGAGCGCGTCGACGGTGGTGAACCGCCCACGCCGGCCGAGCTCGACGTGGCCCGCACGGCTGTGGCCGCCATCCCCTGGCCCGTGGCCTACGCCCGAGCTGACCTGGTGCTCCATGATGGCCATCCGGTCGTGTCGGAGCTGGAGCTGATCGAACCGTCGCTGTTCTTCGACCACGGACCCGGCAGTGTCGAGCGCTTCGTCGACATGATCGAACGCAGCGCCTGATACGCGCTCCGCTCAGGATCGATCGATGCCGGTGGTCGCGCTCGGCGGGCTGAACACATCCAGCACCACAGTATCCTCGAGGGCCTCGGCCTCGTGCGGCACCTGGGGCGGCAAATGCAGCACCTCGCCGCCACGAACGATCAGCTCGTCCCGCGGTCCCTCTGCGGAACCGAGTTTGAAACGCAGCGCACCGCTCAGCATGCACACGAACTGTTCGTTATCATGGGCGTGTGTGGGCACGAAGCAGCCTTTCCTGAGCACGACGTGGGAAATCATCGCCTGGGTCCCGATGATCCGTTTGCGTTCGAGCAACGCCATGGGCGTGTCGAACGACATGGTCTCCCAGCGGTGGACGGTGGCGGGCATCGAATTCATGGGCTCCTCCAGTTCAAGAATTGGTCGGGCCCACGATGATACCATACCCCCAGCCGTGATCCGTACGCCCCACTCAGTCGGCGATGAGGACGACCGGCTGCAAATCGATCTTGCGCACGGTCGCGCCGGCACGTCTGTATTCCACGACGAGCGTCGGCGTACGACCCAGGAGGTCCTGCCAGTCTGCCGCACCGAAGACTTGCGTTGCCGGGCGCCCGGCGATGGTCACGATGACATCGCCAACGGCAATGCCCGCCAACTCCGCCGGAGAATCAGGGTACACCGCCCACACGACCATATCCGCACCGGCGCGCTTCAGCTCGAATCCTGGCGAACGCAGAGCTGACGGCACCAACGGCGTGCGGGCCGCGCGCTCGAACCGCATCGTGTGCTGGGCCGCGTCGATCGTGAATATGAAGTTTTCCAGGAAACGCGCGCCGACAATCGATCCGAACTGCCCCCCAAGACGCACGATCGGACGCTCGACGCGACAGTCCCCGATCACGAACGGTGTATTGACCCGCGCCACGGTCGAGCGTTCAGCACGATCCATGGCGAGCGACATGAACCCGGGCCGTGGTCCGTCGATAATGTCCAGTGCTGTCGCCTGATTCTCTTCGACCCCGAACCACCCGCGAAACCCCGTATCGACGATAAAGGGCATGTCCTTTCCGGCAATGGTCACCGCGACCTGCGGATGGCTGTCCGGCATATCTGGAGTCGCATAGGCCACGATATCCCGGCCGTTCGCCGCGGGCAGACTGCCGTGTTCGATACGCAGTTGATGCGACGGATAATCAAAGGTCAGCAGGCACGACTTGAATACGTTCATGCCGATGATGCCGTCGATGCCGTCACCGAACGGCATGTCGGCCGCAATGGTCCAGATCCCGCCGAACTCGGCGGCGCCGATCGTCAGAGTGTCGGCATACACCAACGTCGCAGGAATGCCCGGGCCGTTCGGCGAAGCCATCTGCACGCGCACTGCGCCCGGCATCCCGGGAGGGCTCGGCAGTTTCATGGCGTCGGCGTGCTTACTGTGCAAGACAATCCCGGCAGCCCCGGTATCAACGATGAACCGCAACGGCGCCTGCCCGTTGATCCGCGCCGCGATGCTGGGCAGTTCCACGAAGCGATCCAACGGAACGACGACCGCCGCATCCGGCAGGTTCGTCTTCTCCGGCGCCGGCACACCACGACGTTGTGCGCCCGCTTCCGCAACTGTCAGAACACAAACGATCGAACACAGCGTCACGAATGCACGGAGATCGATGAGTCGCATGGAAGCCCTTTCGTGAAGAGAGTTGCATATAGTACGATTCGTACTATACTGCATCCATGGGCAACACACAACTACCGCGCAGCGCGGCCACGGATCTCGAAGCGGTCGTGCTGGGTGTCGTATGGCGTGACGGGCCGTGTACGCCCTACGCCATCCGTCAGCACTTCCGCGAGTCGCCTGCACCCAGGTGGAGCGGTAGTGCGGGGGCAATTTACCCACTCCTGAAGCGCCTCGAAGATCGGGGGTGGGTGAAGTCCACGGCCAATGCCACGGGACGTCGGCGCCAACTCGACTACTCCATCGCACCGCCGGGCAAGACCATTTTGTCTCACTGGCTGGCGACACCGAACGTCGAGAGCGACACGGCCCTGCTCTACGATCCACTCCGCGCCCGCCTGTTCTTCCTGGACCTTCTACCCCCCGCCAAGGCTCGCACGTTCGTGGCCACAGCCCTCGAGCAACTGCACACCCACCTGCGCACGGAGGAAGCCGAATACCGCAACCCGCGCGATCCGGGGAGGTTCACCCACCTCGCCGTACGCAATGGCATCCTGCTGACCCGCGCCCGCATCCGCTGGCTGCGTGAAGTGGCCGACTTCCTCGACGCGTAACCTGCCTATCCCGGGGTCTTGCGCCCTTTGATTTCGCAACGTATTTGAGGGCACCACCCGTTACCCCTAGCTCCAACCAGACCCGGCACGGGGCACCCGGCTCTCCCCTCGTGACGGACAGTAACCAGTTGATTCCTGCCCCCTGGGGCTTCCGCAATTTCGTGAAGGGTCGCCAACACCGGCGGCGCACTGGTCTTCGTTGGCCAAGGGGCCAGTGATCAGTCGAACCCGTAACGATCATCGAGGTGAATGATGGAACTCAGTGCTTTGTGGATCCCGGTCGTGGTGTCGGCCGTCGTCGTGTTCGTGGCCAGTTTCCTGGCCTGGATGGTTCTGCCGCATCACAAGGCCGATATCAAGACGCTGCCGGAGGAACAGGCGCTGGTCGACCTGCTCGAACGACTCAAGCCGGCCCCCGGAACCTATATGTGGCCGGGATGTCGCAGCGGTGAGTCGATGAATTCGGATGCCTACAAAGCGCGGTATGCGGCCGGGCCGTGGGGCAGCATCAACGTCCAGGCCAAGCAACCCAACTTCGGCATGAACCTGACGCTGACCTTCGCGTTCTACATCGTGCTCAGCGTGGCCGTCGCATTCGTCACCGCCCAGGCCGTCGAGCGTGACGCGGAGTTCCTTGCGGTCTTCAAGGTCACCGCAGTCGTAGCCATTCTCGGCTACTGCGCGGGCCAGATTCCCGGCGCCCTGTTCATGGGCAAGCCGACGCGCTTCGTCATGACCGATCTGGCCGACGGCGTGGTCTACGGCCTGCTCACTGCGATGATCTTCGCCGCGACGTGGCCGGCGGGATCCTGAATCGTCAAGTCCACGACAAGTCATGTTTGGCCAACGGCAAACGGCGGATGCGTTTCCCGGTCGCCGCGAAAATCGCGTTGCACAGCGCTGGCGCGAACGGCGGGACGCCCACCTCGCCGACACCGGCCGGCAGCGCGGTGCTCTTGACCACCTCGACCTTGATGTCCCGGGGCGTCTCGTAGATCTTGGCCATTGGATAGGTATCGAAGTTGCCCTGCTCGATGCGGCCGTTCCTGGCCGTGATCTCGCCGTGCATCGTGAGTGAGGCGCCGAACGTTGCCGCCCCCTCCATCTGAGCCCGCACTCGATCCGGGTGGATGATGGTCCCCGCATCGATGACGACACTCATCATGGGCATGGACACCGTACCGTCTTTCTCGACCTTGACCTCGACCACATTGGCGCAGTAGCTCAGGAAACTGCGATGACATGCGATTCCCAGGCCGCTGCCGCGGGGCAGTTTGCGGCCCCAGTTAGCCAGCTTGGCCGCCCGCTCGGTCACGTGCCGCAAGCGGCCAATGTCGAGAGGATAACGCTCGAGCGTCTCGCCATAGTTGCCGTAGCCCTCGATCTGCACCTGTCGCGGCGCCCCCAACAGCTCCATCAAGTACTCATACGGGTCGCGGCCCGCGCGGTGGGCCAGTTCGTCGGCGAAGGATCCGATACCGAAGGCGTGATAGATATTGGCCACCGATCGTAACCAGCCGATGCGCACGTGGCCCTTGGCCGGTCCGTTCTCGACCACAATATTTGGTATGTCAAAGGGCAAATCGGTAAAGCCCATGCCCATCTCGCCTGCACCACCCGACGTGGCCGCGGGATTGAACGTCGAACCGATCGAGGGGAAGGCGGAACGCTGCAACCAGGCGGTCGGCTTTCCTTTCTCGTCAACTGCGGCGCGCATGTGCAACGCGGCAACCGCGTGATAGAAATCGTGGCGGATATCATCCTCGCGCGTCCAGGTGACGTGCACCGGCTTACCGACCTCGCGAGACAACAGCGCAGCCTCCGCGACGTAGTCAGGTTTGCTCTTGCGGCCGAAGCCACCGCCGAGCAACGTCACATTGATGGTCACCTTGGCTTCATCGATTCCCAGCGTCTGAGCAACTTGTGACTGGGCGGCCTGCGGGTTTTGCGTGGGTGCCCACGCCTCACAGCTGACGACCTGGCCATCGGAATCGCTGGTCACTTCGGCCACAGCACAAGGCGGTTCCATAGACGCATGCGCCAGCATGGGAACATAGTAGTCGGCCTCAAAAACCTGTGCGGCCGGCGCGTCAGAAAAGGCCGCGCTCACGTCGCCCACCTTGCGGAATGCTTTTCCGGGCTTCCGAGCACTCTGACCGAGCTCGACCTCATAGGCCGTTGAATCAAAACTGGCGTGATCACCATCGGTCCACGTGGCGTTCAGCGCTTTTCGTCCCTGAATGGCCGCCCAGGTACTGTTGGCCAGCACCGCCACGCCCCCCAACGGGTTGTACACCGGCACCGGTCCCTCGAACTTGGGAATCTCGATCACGTCGACGACACCCGGCACAGCCCTGGCTGCATCCTGGTCGTAGGTATCGACTTTGCCTCCGAGTACCGGCGGGCGCTCGATGACTGCGAACAACTGCCCGGCGCGGCGCACATCGATTCCAAAAACGGCCTTGCCGGTCAACAGCTCGTTCATGTCGGTCAGCGGAATGTCACGTCCTACGATGGTCCAATCTTTCTGCGAGCGAAAACTCAACGAATCGGGATCCGGGACATCGAGGGCGCTGGCCGCCGCGACCAGTTCGCCGAACCCCAGTTTCCTGCCGGTGGCTGTGCATACGATGTGGTGCCGGGCTGCCGAACACTCGGATGGATCGACCTGCCACTGCGCAGCCGCCGCGCGGGTCAGCATCGTGCGTGCGGTCGCGCCAGCCACGCGCATGCGCTCGAAGAATTGACGGACACTCTTGGACCCGTCGGTATTCTGTGAGCCGAGACGCTTGTCGCCGATGGCCTGACGGATTGCGACGCGGCCCCAGTCGGCGCCCAGCTCATCGGCGACGACCATTGGTAGTGCGGTCCGAATGCCCGTGCCCATCTCTGAACGGTGAGCAAGAATGCTGACAGTGCCATCGGGAGCGATGGCCACGAACAAATCCGGTTCCCACGGCAGGGCACTGTCGTCCGCATCGGTCAGCCGAGCGATCATGGCTGCACCGCTGGCCCGACTGGCCAGGATCAGTGAACCGGAGGCCAGGCTGGCAAGGAAACCACGACGTGATAGAGGCCCGACATCGAAGGGTGTTTGTGTCATCATGGCCTACTTCTCCTTCGCTGCCGTATGAATGGCTGCGCGAATGCGCTGATATGTTCCACAGCGGCACAGATTGCCCGCCATCCCTGAATCAATCTGTTCATCGGTCGGGTTGGGCGTGTGCTCGAGAAGGGCTGCCGCCGACATCATCTGGCCTACCTGACAATAGCCACACTGAGGCACTGCGTGTTTCTTCCACGCTTTCTGGACTGGATGATCGCCGTTTTTCGACAACCCCTCAATCGTGGTAATGCGCGTGTCCTGCAGCGAGCCGACGGGCATGACGCACGATCGCGTGGCCTTACCATCGACGTGGACGGTGCAGGACCCGCACCGGGCCATGCCACAGCCGAACTTCGTGCCGGTCATGCCCAGCGTATCGCGCAACACCCACAACAGTGGCGTGTTGGGATCAACATCCACTTTCCTGACTTCCCCGTTGATTCTCAGGGTGACCATAAACGTTGCCCCTTCGTGATGTGCATCGCAAGCTATCCGTAAACCGCGTACTCCTCCATAGAGCGTACGCAGCATACCCGCAGTGGCCGCAAGAGACCAGCGCGGCCGGGCGGCCGGGACATACAACGTTATGTCAACCAGGGGTTTGAGAAGGGATTGGATCTAGCGGCTTCAGGGCATCCCGCAGTCGATCCACTGCAGCAGTTCGATGCGCTCGGCATCGGATGGGCGCGGGCCACCCAACAGGGCCGGTGGCATGTCGCCGAGTTCGCCCGCACGCAGTCGAATCCGTGCGGCAAACGGTTGGGCCTGTTCGAGTGTATCGAAATCGATACCGACCGGCGCGTCGCTGCGCTGCACATCGCTGACGCGCGCTGCGCCGTGACACCGCAGACAGTAATTCGACAGAAACTGCCGACCGAAGGTGTCATAGTCAAGTGGTACCGTGGCACAATCGACACCGGTGGCCATCACCAACTGAGCGTCATCCAACGGATCATCGGGACTGAGAACACAGGCGCCCACAGCAAGCGCCAGGCCAACGGCAATGACTGACTGAATGAAATTCACTCACTTGACTCCCACGCGGACCTCGAAACATCTGGCAATCTACAATTCAACCGGCGCATCAGGGCTATTGGTGAGTCGAGCCTCCACAAGACACTCCAGGTGTACTCTTTCCTGGACCTGTTACGGGGACGATCCATAGTCAACGATCGAGACAGCGCAGTGCGGTGCATACGCGCTCATACTTGGTCAGCAAATGATCGTTGCGCTCACCGCAGGCAGGACAACACTCGAGATGCATTTCGATTTGCCTGGAATCTTGATCGTTCAGCTCGCCCGCATGGTAGCGCTGCAGATCGCCCAGGGCCAGACATCCGCTGCGGCTGTGCAGTGCATTCGACATGTGCTCGCGCAACAACTGCGTTACCTGCCACTTGAGCTTGTAGAGTTGCGGAGCAGTCAAACCGTGTGTAGTGCACACCTTTTTTGCCGGGTGTTCGTTAATGACATAGTCCTCGAACGCCTTGAATCTCGATTCGCCGACTTGCGCACGGATCGCGCTCAATCCGTACCGCAGGTGTTCTTCCATCCATATGCGTTCGAAAGCCGCTTCAGGGGACTCCTGACCAGAATCCTGCATTTCACCGACCGCTTGCATGCGGGCCATCCGCGCCTTGACATCGCGACGATGATTTCGACAGCGATTGTTGATCATGGTCCGCAGCCAACTCTTGAAGCGCCCTTTGCGTGGATCGTAGTTGAAGTCGCTCATGATTTGCTGGATCGCAGTCATGCAGCGTTGCACCTCATCCTCGGCATCGGCGTCGATCAGCCCCTGCGACTTGGCGTAGCGATACAACAGTGGCCGATACATTTCGTCGAACTCAGTCCATGCCGAGACATCCTGAGGATCTCTGATCCGCAATAACAGGCTGACACGTGTATCCATGATGACCTCCGGGCCGCTCGAACGGTCTCCCATATCACTCAACAAGATTAACGCAAGACCGCCACGACCTGACGGACTCATTACCGATGCCACTCCAACTTCGTATGCGGAATTCCCAGCTGTGTCATTTTGCGTGCCATTCCTTTACGCGGGAGCAAGTAATGTGAAAGCCTTGTTTGACACAATCGGCAGCATTGCCTGAAGGAGTCGGTAAGAGACGGCGGGATTCGAGGTAACTGTATATGGGAGAGCCGCCGGAGATCAGAAACACCGGCACGCAGACGCCGGAGCGTCCTGCGATACGACAGATACTCAATCCAGAAACGACCCATCATGTCCACAGGTTGCGAACCTCTCGAACTGCCTCCCACACCTGTCACAGGTCTGACAGCGCGGCGAACCCGACGGTGGGCGTCGCGCTACCGGCTCATCCGCCTGCATTGCGTAGGCGGCCTTGGACGCGTATATGTCGTGCACGATCGAGTATTGGAGCGTGACGTAGCATTGAAGGAGCTGCGCCCGCAGCACGACGCCAATCACTTTGCAAGGTCACTCTTCCTGCGTGAGGCGCGCATCACGAGCCACCTCGAGCACCCCAACATCGTGCCCGTCTACGATCAGAGTGCCACGAATTCATTGGAAAGTCCGTATTACACGATGCGTCTCGTTCGCGGTGCACCGCTGTCCAAGAGCATTGATCAGTTTCATCTTGAACGCGCCATGGGGTTGAGTAATCGGCGTCACCTGCGGGGTTTACTCGAGGCCTTCATCGAATGCTGCCGCGCTGTCGCCTACGCGCATGCCCGTGCAGTCATTCATCGCGATCTCAAACCCTCGAACATCTTGATCGGTCAATTCGGTGAGGTCGTCGTACTTGACTGGGGCTCTGCGAAGATCCTGAACCAGCCCCATGCACCATGCTTCGACCTCGAAACTGACGATCAGAAACATGCCAGTGCCATCGTCGGAACTCCAGCGTACATGGCTCCTGAGCAGGCGGCGGGCTGTAGCAAGCACATCGATCGCTGGACGGACGTCTACGGCCTGGGGGCCGTGTTATATGATATTCTGACAGGGCAGCCGCCACATGGGACACGGTCGACTCAGCACCACACGCCTTCGACGTGGACCCTGGAATCCCGCGCCAGCGCACCTCTGCGGCTCGAGCCGCCTGATTTCGAAGCGTTTTCTTGCGACACCCCACCTGAACTGAGCGCCATCTGCCGCAAGATGCTGGCAGAGAACCCAGGGGACCGCTATCCGACGGTCACGTGCGCCGCCGAGGATGTTGACCATTGGTTGGCCGATGATCCCCTGTCTGTGTGTGCACAACCACTGACGCGCAGGTGCACACGCAAGAGCGCCGCCAGGCACTCGATGCGGCGTGCGGCAGGAACACGATCGTCGCGACTGGACCGGTCAAACTCACGCAACTCAATCACGGGTCTAGCCTGGGATAGTGGCTTACTCTCCCATCACGGGACGTGAAGACGACACCACGCCGAATGGGTGTGCGGGGGCCACCCTGCCTCATTCGCCCTTCAATCTCCGCTGCCAGCTACACCACGGGATCGAAAGAACTGGTCGTCCCGTAGCATCCGGCCACTGTAGGCGCCGCTTGCCCCCCCGACTTGCTTCGCGTGCGTGAATCAGTTAATTAAGGTCTCCGCTATTGAGACCTGGTCTCAATTGGCCTCGAAGACAGGAGCATGAGGTGATAACAACGCTTTCGCGAACCGGCTGTGGCTTGACCATGATATCAGTGTATATGGTTGCGGGCTCCGTATGGGCCGACAAGACGAAGCCTGCAGAACAGGACACGACATCCATGAACACGCCCCGTCATACGGCTCTCACGCAGGGTATCACCAGCTTCGGTGCGGCCGTGATCGAGCACTGGGTATACGTTTATGGCGGGCACCTCGGTCAGGCCCATCATTACCACAACACGAGTCAGTCGAATCAGCTCAGTCGCCTCGACCTGCGCAGCCCCTCCGCCTGGGAAGTTGTCGGCACCGGACCGCGCCTGCAAGGCCTGGCCATGGTGGCCCACGACGGCATGCTGTATCGCCTGGGTGGGTTCACGGCGCGCAATGAGCAGGACGCAGATCACGACCTGCTGTCCGTCGCTGATTGCGCACGCTTCGATCCGCGCACGATGAGCTGGACCGAGCTGACCCCGATGCCCGAGCCGCGCTCATCATTCGACGCCGTGGTCGTCGATGACATGCTCTATGTCGTCGGCGGGTGGCAATTGGGCGATGGCGCGCCACGATGGCACGAGACGGCCTATCGCGCGGACCTGTCACAGAAGGCGCTCGTATGGCAGCCCCTCCCAAAACCCAACTTCAAGCGCCGGGCGTTGTCTCTCGGGCACCTCGACGGCACGATCTACGCTATTGGCGGAATGGACAGCGACAACGATCCGACGACGCGCGTCGACATGTTCGATCCCATCACTGCGAAATGGTCGACCGGCCCGGCTATGCCGGGCGAAGGCATGGAGGGCTTCGGCTCTTCGGCGTTCAACGCCCGGGGACGCTTGTTCGTCAGTACCTATGGCGGTCACCTCTTGAGCCTCGATCCTGGGCAGCCTGAATGGCGCACACTCAAGACACTTGATGATGATCGTTTTTTTCACCGCATGCTGCCCTACGAGAACGACCTGCTTATCTTTGGCGGGGCCAGCATGACTGACGGCAAACGACTTGACGTCGAAGTCGTTGAACTGGATCAAGTCAAGTAGCATCAACGCCAGAATGGCCATGGCCTGTAACTCGACACAACACAACACCGCCGGCTACATCGCCGCGGCTCCAGTCTTCGCGCGGCCGATCCTGCAGCACATCCGCGCCCAGTTCCACAAAGCATGCCCAACCATTGAAGAGACCATCAAGTGGGGCTGCCCGCATTTCGAACACGCTGGGCTCGTGGGTGGTATGGCGGCGTTCAAGAATCATGTCACGCTGAGTTTCTGGCGCGGCATGGAACTCCGTGATTCGCACGGACTGTTCAGCGACGTGGGACGCTCGCAGATGACGGCTCTGAAGTTGCGCACGATGAAGGATCTACCGTCACAGCGCATCCTGGTCTCATACATCAAGGAAGCCGTGGCACTCAACGCCGCGTCCCGGAAGCCGTCCGTCCGCACGCCCCGTAAGACACGCGCGCATCGAGCGATACCACAGGATCTCGCGGCGGCGCTGGCGCGCAACAAGACCGCACGTGCGACATTCGAAGCGTTCAGCCCAAGCCATTGCAACGAATACATCGATTGGATCACTGAGGCGAAGCGCGACGACACGCGCGCCCGGCGCATTGCCACAGCGTTGGAGTGGTTGGCCGCAGGCAAACCGCGGAATTGGAAGTACTCGAAGAAGTCGGCACAACGATCTTCACAAAACACTTGACCGCTCAATCACTCTGGGCCGCTTGCTGATTCGACACCGGAGGTTCGAGAACGAATCGCGCCGGCGGATGGTACCCCTGCTCGACGATCTCTGCAGCCTTGAACAGGGCCCACGAAGGAATGGCCCGTTCGTATCGCGCGGTCATGTGATAGAGCTGAAGGGCCGAGTTGGCGGCGACGATGTACATCACCCGATCCCGGTTGTACGGATTGGGCACGACCAGGAATATGCCGTCTTCGGGAGCGGCATAGGTCACGCCACGCCACGTGAAGTGGTTCCTGCCGAACTCGACGGGCACTGCAAGTTCGAGATTGTTCAACCACCGGTTGTCGTCAAGCGTGCCCATCACGATGAGATCATGCCCCGCCGCCTGCTCGGCGGTCAGTTCGGAATCTTTCACCAACGGTGGCAAGAACTCGATATACGCATTGGCTACTGTCTCCTGCCACCGCCGGGCCAACGTATGGTTGGCTTCATCCTGCCGGGCGGTACCGTACACAATCAGCGTGTCGTGGAAGTCATCGATGAGATTACTCCAGGTGTACATGTTGTCATGGGCTGTCGGGATGTCATTCAAAGCGTTGAACTCGATCCGCGTCGGATGCTCGTCAAATGACCACGTGGCTACAGTCGATGGTCCATCGAGTGCCATACGCCGCACGTGGCGCCCCCCCGACGTGTCGACGATAACGTGGGTGATCAGGTGATAGGGTCGTCCTCCCTGAACAACGCGAACACTGACTTCCCACCGGCCATCTGTTGCTTCGTGGATCGACATCGTGGGTTCGAGCTCCGGTAGCCCCAGACGCTCCAGCCACTGTTGTGTGATCAAGACCGCATCGCCACCGGCGATTTCGCTCATCATGGCAGTACATTGAGCGTTCGACATCTCCTGTTCAGCAAAGCGATCATGGAGAGCGCGCATCAATTTTAGGAACGTCTCAGACCCGACGTGCAAGCGCAGTTGGTGCAATGCAAAGGTACCCTTGATCCGCGGGATCTGATACGGCCCGAATTGACTGTAAACGCGGTCCGCTTCGAGAGGCAGCAGGTCACGCTCGCGTGCGACCGTATAGAGGTACCGTCGATTCAGGCTGGCGAGCTCGTCCGACAAATGCGCAGCCGCCTGCGCGGGCGACTCCTCATGCACACTGTTCAACAATCGCCAGTAGGCCGCCGAGGCACTGACGAACCAGTTTTCGGCCGCGGTTGCCGGAAACACAGTCCGCCGCCACAGCTGCCTGCTATCGATGGTGAAGTCGCCGGCCAGGTCATTGATGTCAAGCTGATGTGATGGCGGAGCGACCCGTGGGGGGCAACGTCCGGCCGCGCGGGCCGCCTGGAGTTGATCGGTCACGAAGATCGGGCTCGCCACAGCGTATCCGTGACTGAGATGCGGTGTCGCGCCAGGTAGATCGGGCATGATGCGATAGCCCTTCTGTGGAAATTTCTCCCGCAGAGTGACCTTGCCGTAATGTGCGAGAAACGCGAGCTCGCGGGCCATTGCGGTCGTCGTGATCTTCCCGTCGCAGGCGTGGGCGCGATTGATCGGCGACGATGCCCACATCCTCACCGCGGTCGTCGCATCGATACGCCCCTTGTAGCGGTCATAGAATTGACAAAAGGCAACGTCGCGGTTCCACGGTGAAAAGACGAGGTCGAAGGGTCGGTCTTCGGGTTGTGCAAGATATTCCTTGCGGACCTCCCGGTCACGGTTGTTGTTGTTGGCCCACAGAAACCCGGGCGTGCCGAACGGTGCCATGTCCTCGCTCGTGCGCCACAGTTTCTTGCGCTGCGTTCCAAGCAGCAGAATCGCCGCTTCGCCGGTTTTGATGTCCGCGATCGGCCAGTCGTTGGTGTACATGCCGTTGTTGCCTTCCCACAGCAGGCGCTCGACATCATCGATCGTCGAGGCATACTGGGCCGCTTTGCGGATGCGATTGGACTGCGGGGTCGAATCCGGCTCGAACGGTGTTTGCGATACCGTGGTTTCACCAATAATGATTCCGGCCGCATTGATGTAGAAATCGGCCCCGGAGTGAATGCCGCCCGGGAACGTGTGATAGACCAATCGATGGCCGTCGGTGGGCACGATATCCGTGATGACATTCCAGTGTACCCCGGTATAGCCGCCCCACATGAAGATCTGTCCGAAGACGACCTCGCCACCCGCGGTCGCCGGTCCGGTTGCAGCAAAGGCCGAGCACTTGTGGTCCTCGGCTGCGACCTGCATTTCCTCCCGGGCCTCCAGGAAACTCTCGCCAGTCAGGGCATGTGGCGTCACTTGCAATGCGCGTTTGAGTTGTCCCAGATCGATCACGGAGTTGATCGTGACGATGTCCACGAGGTCAACCGGGCGGTCGTTGACTTTCGCCCCGGTGGACGCCGCCCCGTCGGCGATGCCGGTCATCTCGGTGAGGTATTCCTTATCATAACCGCGCAAGAACAGTGCATCTGCCTCGAAGCGCAGGCTGTCCCAGCCATCATCCGAGTCGTCACCATTGCGCTGCACGCTGAGCTTACGGATGTACTCCACGATCTCGTCGGCAACCAGCGCGCCGTATTGATAACCACGCTCGTAGGGCGCGCCTTCGATATGCACGAAGATCCACCCGCGGTCATCGTAACGATAACCGTTGCCGCACCACTTGACCGTATCGAGCGGTATAAATTCCGCAATGTCATCGACGCGTTCGAGGTGGATGTCATCGAACCACGCAGTCCCGCGGGCCGTCCCGTTGTGGCCGAGGTGCAAGCGGATGCGATCCTCTTGACGGGTTGCTATGAACAGCGTCTCGACGCGCGTCCACTCCGCCGTGCCTCCGAGCGCCGGGGAGTGATTCGTGAAAGGAAAGGATGCCATGCTCAGGCAAGCCGGGACGGCAGTGGGGTAGCGGGCCGCCTGATCAGATTGCACGTTCGCGCACCGCAGCCACCCGCTGAGCCGGTATAATTGCCCGACGCGGAGTTCGACCGGGTTCGACACGACCACCACGGTCGCAGGCTGCACCGCCTCGATCTTGAAACTGGCACGGCCTCCGTGCGCAATCGCTTCGTGGGCCGCGATTGCAAACTCACCCGAAGACGCGTCGTCGTCAAGCTCCCAGCTCGAAACCATACCCCGACGATCAAACTTCTCGAAACCACTGTTGTGCACGCGCAGGGTCTGATCCGCCAACGCCACCGAACCGCTCACTGCGACGACCCGTGCCACTGTACATATGATCCAGCACAATCTCATCAGCGAGCTCCACTTCGAATTGGGGTACAGTATGAATCAAACGCATTCGAGAATACTGCCCAATGAACAGTTGTGCAATCCGGCAGGCAGGCTTCACGCAGGCTTGCGCGCGACGAACACGGCTTGCCGCGCGGTCAAACGATAGTCGCCATACCCGCGATAGCGCCGGACCTTGAAGCCTGCGGAGCGGAGCCACCGCGCCATCGTCGCATGCGCGTACACACGCAAGTGATGGATTTCATCACTTCGGCGGTAGGTGCGTCCAACTCGACGAAACGTCGTGATGTCACGTCGCAGAAGATTCTTGGACGGCACTTCGGAAATGTGCGCGATGCACGCCCAATCGGCGCCGCGCCGCGCCACCACCGTGGGCGGAACAGGACGATCTGCCGGCGTCCGTACATCAAGAACGAACAACCCGCCAGGCTCCAGCGCCCCGAACACTCGACGTATCGTCCGTTGAATCGCAGCTGCGTTCTCGAGGTAATTGAGCGGCTCACCCAGTGCGGTGGCCGCCGCGCACCGTGGCAGATCGGTGTCGGCAAGAGAACCACACACCACACGGGCTCCCGGTACGTTCTGCCGGGCAGCACGGATCATGCTCGACGACACGTCGACGCCATACACATCGTAACCGTGCCGCTGAACATGCGCCAGCCACATGCCCGCCCCACATCCCAGGTCGCTGACGACACCCCGATCGATGCCGCCACGCTTCAGGATATCCAGCACACCCGCTGCAGCCCCCTCCCAGTGGAACCCGAAGCCAATAGTATGAATATGGGCCAGATCGGATTGATACAGCTGTGATGATTGCTGGCGCGCCATGACTGGTGGGCCAGTGTAGTACAGGCCAACGCCAGCTTCAAACGGTCCCTGCCAATGCTGGAAAGCCCGGTTTCACGGTGACGCCATGCCACGCGACCAAGACGCAGGTTCCAGACTCAAGATGCACCGCGGGGCGCCCGATGGCACATGGAGCAGCGTGCTCCAACCACGTTGCATCGAGCATTCCTGTGCGGATGCGTGAACCACCTTCAATGGAACCACAGCCATGACCTCGAGAGCCGAGCGCTATGCCCTGTCCATCCATCTGATCCTGATATGCACCGGTGGCGCCGCAGTCGTCGGCTTCATCAACGGCTTGATGGCGATCGCGCGGCACGGCTATCCCGCCCAGGGCATGTGGGTCAACGCAGCACTCGTCATCCGCGACGCCACCCTGATGGGCACGTGGGCCGGAGCAGCAGCTGGAGTCATTCTCGCGATCATGTGGTGGCTCACGAACGTGCTTCGCGATCACCCGCGTTGGCGCGACTGGTGTGGCGCGACGCCCGGGGCACCATGCATTTTCGCGATCGGCCTGTGCATGATCGCCGTCACCGCGATGCTCATGGTTCGATCGCTGGTCATTGGACACGTCGCCAATCACATCCTGTGGAGCGTACTCATCGGGTCGCTCGGCTGGTGTGTCGCGTTCATCTGGGCACGGCGATCCGCAGCAACGTCGCGCGTGCCCGCGATGTTGTACGCCGGACTCTTTTTCAGTACCGTTTGGGGCACATTCATTGACACGGCCGTACAACAGCACGTTCCCGTGGCGCTGTTTGCCTGTGCTTGCGTACTCGCGACGGTCGCGTTCAGTCCAGTCTTCGCACATGATCATCGAAGACGGTCGGTATCTCGTACGGCAACGCTCGGCCTGGCCTCCCTGGCCATTGGACTGCCACTTGCCGTGGCCCTGTGGGCCGCCAGCGCCCGGCCAGTGCCTCCGATGGCCACGCCGCACAACATTGTCCTCATCGGCATCGATACACTGCGACTCGATCGTACGACACTCGGTGAGTCCCAAGGCGACGCGCGGTCGTACACGCCGCGCCTCCAGGAACTCGCCCGCCGCGGCACAGTCTTCGACAATGCCATCTCGCAGGCACCATGGACGCTACCGGCGTTCTCGTCAATCATGACTGGACTGTACCCGCACCAGCATGGTGCGGTTTCGCTCTTCGGCAAACTACGGGACGCCGAGACCACCATCGCCGAAGTGTTGCGTGAGCACGGATATGCCACTGCGGCCGTCGTCAGCCACATCTACGTCGATGCGGCTCATGGTTTCGCTCAGGGATTCGACCACTTCGATGAGGCCTGCTCGCTCGGGCATGATGCCATCACGGCCGGCGCCGTCACCGACCGGGCCATCGCTGCTGTGGACCGCCAGGGTGACCGACCGTTCTTCATGTTCGTGCACTATTTCGATCCGCACTCTGAATTCAAAGACCACACCGACTGGGCCTACGCCGATCATTACCACGGGTGGTTGAACGGGCCGCAAAACGACCTGCGCAACCTGCGCAACAAACGCCATCTGCTCGAACAGGACGACATCGATTACATCTCGGATTTGTACGACGAAGAAGTCGCCTACACCGACCGCGAAATCGGGCGTCTGCTCGACCACCTCGAGTTTGCAGGGTTCGATGACAACACCATCATCGTGGTCACGGCCGACCACGGGGAAGAGCTGATGGATCGCGGATGGATCGGTCACACGATTTCGCTGTTCGACGAGTTGATTCGCGTACCACTGCTCGTGGTCGAGCCGGGCAGCGCGCCCGCGCGTCGGTCGATCGCCGCGACGGTCGAGACCCGTGCCCTCTTCCCGACCATCCTCGAGTGGGCCGCGGTCGCACCACCGATGGAGAGCGGTCCCAGCCTCATCCCGCGCCTGGCCCCGGCCAATCCGCACGCGCAGGCCGACGCCGTGGTCCTGAATCGCGCGTATTCGTCCGTGTGGCTGCCCGATGCTGAACTGAAGACCGGCAAGCGCGTACGATTGTTGAGTCTGCGCACGGACACGTGGAAACTGGTGCAGGACCACACAAAGGAACGAACGTTCCTGTTCGATCTGGCCAATGATCCGGATGAGCGCATCGACGTGTCCACGGCGCACCCGGAAAGAGTCGACACCCTGCTGGCTGATCTGAGCGCCTGGTGGGGTGGCTCGGCCGATCGCGCAATCGTGGCCCCCAGCAGTCAGCCCAGCCGCGCCGACATGGAGCGTCTGCGGGCGCTGGGTTACGTCGAGTGATCAGCGTCCGGCAACGGCCTGATCCTGTGCGGGTACTTTGCGACGTAAGTCGTCGTACCAATTGAGCACAATGTTGAGGTGCCGGGCTTCCAGCTCCTGCTCGCCCTTCTGAATCATGGCGAACCCCCCGTCTCTCAGCAGCGTGATATTACCGTCAACAGCGCGCAGAGGCTCGATATCGAGAATCGTCTCGGGCGCGGATACCACCAACTCGGGATCGGTCGTAATGGTCACGGCGATGAGGTGCTCGTCATTGTCGATATAGTAGATCCGGGTACCATCCGGTGACCATCCGACGATCGAATCATACTTCGAGGTAATCTCCGTAGCGGGCCCAACGGCATCGGAGGCCGGATCGTACGACCGCAGCAGGACGCTCCACAAGCCCGTGCGGTTGGACGAATAGATCAGCCAGCGCCCATCGGGGGACAGGCGGGCATCGAGCTCGCGCGCCGTGGAAGCCAGCACCGGTGAGATCGCGCCGCTCTCGATGTCAATTCTGACAATATTGCTGTCGTTGTTGTGATTGCTGAACTGCGTGGCCAAGATACCGCTATCGTCCGGGAGCCAGGCATTGACGTTGATCCATCCCGACCCCAGCTCGAAGCTGCACACCGTGCGCGGATCTTGAACACCGCTCGTCGGCATGATGGCAATGCCCGGGGTTGCGGGATCCCATTTCATGAATGCCACCTGCTCTCCGTCATTCGAGAAAACCGGCGCCAGGCTGACCTGGTCGGAGGGCGTGAGCGGACGCATCAGACCGCTGTCGATCTCGTGAATCCAGATGCGGGGTAGCATGGTCTCGAAATCGAACGTCACCAGGGCCAACCACCGGCCGTCCGGTGATGCGACGGTTTTGTATTGGAAGGGCCGCCGGACCGCAGACATGGGGGTGGCGCCCGCGACTGGGTCGACGCGCATCAGACGACGGGCGTTTTCTCGCCCGAGGACGGGATAATAGACCAGCTCACCCGTGCTCGACAGATCGAATCTCCCGACGCCTGAAATCAACGACAGCACTCGACCGGTGACTTGCCCCGACGACGCATCGAACGGCGCGGCCATCAGGTTGCGCTCACGCGCGAACACCAGATGACCGCTGGCGGCATAGCGTGGCACTCCGGCGTCATCGAGCAGCTTCCTGCACGCCCAGTTGTCCAGATCGACGATGAACGCCGTGACCTGCACGCGCGAACCCAGCACGCGCCAGGTATTGCCGAGCGCGTGCGTGCCGCCCGGCAGGACATCAGTGATCTCATAGTTGACGAACTCGCCGAGGCTGGAGGTGTCGAATTCAACTTTGTCCGCTCGGCCGGATTCCACCGCGATGATCGACTTGTGACCGGCCGGCCCATTCTCTGAAACCATCAAGGCGTCTTCAGACAGCCATACGTAGCCCTCGATCATACGGTCGGTCGCGTCGAAGACGGAAATGGGCGGTGACCCATCGAGCGCGACCCGCTTGAGCGTCACGCGCCCGGTCGTTTTGTCCTGGGTCATGAACGCAATCCACTGACCGCTTGGCGAGAACGCCGGCTTGGATGCCCCTGCGGTGTCAGGAATCGCTACGGACTCGAATGTGCTGCCGTCACGTATGTACAGCCGCTGAACCGGCTTCTCCGTGTCGGGCGCCGCGATCGGGCGGGCCACGTACACGAGCCGCGCTCCATGCGGTGCCAGGTCCCAATTACCCTTGTCCCACTCTACGTCCACGTCCGGAGTCAACCACGCGAGCCGCAGCGGTTCGCTGACAGGCGTTTGCACGTGCCGCGCGGTCCGAGGCCACGCCCACGTCGCGACCGCGACCACCGCAAACACGGCTGCGACGATCCAGGGGGCCTTCGACGAGCGGGATTCCTTGTGGTCTACAGCCATGTATGCACCCGACAATCCGAGGGTGGAACCCTGCGGGTCGGCAATGGCTTCGTCGATCTGAACCCGGGCATCAGCGATATCGTGCAACCGCTTCTTGCGGTCCTTTTGCAGACAACGGCGGAGGAGCGTTTGAATGGTCGGCGGGGTCGCCATGGGCACGCGCGTGAAGTCCGGTTCTCGCTCGAGGATCCGCGCCAGCGTATCGGTCACCGTTTCCGCTCCGAACGTTAATTCGCCCGTCAAGCATTCGTACAACACGCATCCGAACGACCAGATGTCTGACCGCTTGTCGATCGTCTTGCCGCGGGCCTGCTCGGGACTCATGTACGCCGGCGTGCCGACCATGGTGCCCGCGGCCGTTTGGTGGTCGACCGACCAGGTGCGCCCTTCGGCCAGGCTCGTGGCACTGCCGGTCGGGTCCAGGGCCTTGGCAATTCCGAAGTCGAGCACTTTGACGGTGTCGTCGTGGGTGATCATGATGTTGCCGGGTTTGAGATCACGATGAATGACGCCCTTGTCATGTGCTGCAGCGAGAGCGTCCGCGACTTGGCGGCACAGGCGCAAGGTTTCCTCAACAGGGCAAGGCCCCGAGGCGAGGTGGTCCTTGAGCGTCCGCCCCTCGACCAGTTCGAGGACGAGATAGCGCATGCCATCCGCCTCTTCGAGCCCGTAGATCCCACCGATGTTCTGATGTGACAGCGTGGCCAGGAGCCTGGCCTCGCGCTCGAACCGCGCTACGCGCTCCGGATTGGAGGCGAAGGATTCCGGAAGCACTTTGATTGCGACTGGCCGATCCAACGCCGTGTCCCGGGCCAGGTACACCTGCCCCATCCCGCCCTGGCCAATGAGCGCTTCGATACGGTATGAGCCAAGCTCCGTGTCTGCCGCCAAGGTCACTGTACGACTCCTGTCAATTCCATGTTCGAGAAACAACCGTAACAATGGTACCATGGGACCGATTCGTAAGGGCAGTCTCATCCCTTTGGATGAACACCACAGAGCCGCCATCCATATCTACGTCAGGAAGACGGCCGCTGCGCCCACGTTGTGTCGGCCCGGACTCCACTCGCGGGGCCCGTGCGGAACACGTCCGCGCTCCGCCCCGGTTCGATCACCCAGCCAGCAGTGTGACATCGGTACCCCGGCCGGAGGGCCGCCCATGAGCAATCAAGGACCACGGGGGCAGATCAGGAGAGAGACAGCAGATAGTCGACCACGTCCTCCATGCCGGCCCATTCCGCGTAACCGATGGGCGGGCAATCGAACGCTTGATCACACAACCTGGGATCGGCACCGTGGGCGACGAGATACGCCACGGTCTCGAGGTGTCCCCCCGCCGCAGCGATATGCAGGGGTGTACTGCCGGCGATCATGCCATGCGGTGAGTTGATCTCAGCCCCCTGTTCGACCAACCACACCACCACGTCGAATGGGCCCTTATGGGCCACATGATGCAGGGCGGTGCCGCAATAGGGGCGACCGTCAATGTCCGCCCCGTAGTGGAGGAGGCGTGCCAGCGCCTCGATCTGACCATTGCGGGCAGCGTAGGACAGGGCCTCGTCGAGAATCTCCTGACGATCGTCCGAGGGCTGCCATTCGGGGAAACCGTCGTGAGGTCGGTAGAACGCGCGGCCGGTGCCGGCCGCGGGCGCCAGTGTATCGGCGGAACAGAATTGCTCGAGCACGTCCATCCGCCCCAGCCCAGCAGCCAGTCTCAGATTGAGGGCCGGCAGGTCGTGACACGCCATGATGCGGGCCTGTGGTTGATGACCCCAGAACAAGGCCATGGCCAGGGGGATGCCGCCCTGACCGTGACTGCAACCATCGAGTCGCGCCCCAGCCGCAAGGAGGAACTCAAGGATCGTCGCCTGACGCGCTTGCAATCCGGGGTTGCGTTCGGGTGGATGACCGTAGGCCGCCCGGTGTATCGGAGTGCATCCGCAGTGGGCAGGGGCGTGGACATCGGCCCCGGCAGCGAGCAACACCCGAACTGCAGCAGGTTCACGGGCGCCGACCGCAACCAGGAGCAATGGGTCACGTCCGGAGGGCGTCGACTGGAGCGCCTCGGGAGAGGCTTCAATTACCGCGGCCAGATCATCCGGACAACCACCGAGCACCGCTTCGACTGCCCGATCGTATGACGTGGTCGCCGTGCCGTACACCGCCCGATGTGCATCCAGGCGAAGCGCGGCCCAGCTGTCAAAGCCGTGCATGCGGGCATAGGCCGTCGCCGCATCATCGATCGTAAAGTATGCTGCCCGAATGTCGTCGTCCGACGCCTGTGCACACGCGTCAACATGCGTGCGGGCGAGTTCAATGGCCTTTGCGCCACCACTGTTTAGCGCGGTACACAGACGACCGACACCATCCTCGTGGTCGATGATGCTGATTGACGATTCTTGTGCCATGCGCTCTCCTCCCGGTCAAGACGGCAGCCACAAGACTCATCGGCTCGTATGGTGATCAATTCCGCAATACTTTCTATTGCGTGTGCGCCGCGCCGGACCTCGAGTGACACCCGGCTCCGTCAGGGTGGGCACTGCGTCATACGATCAGCGGTGTACTCCAGAATCAGCGTTCCCGACGGCATGGCTGTCGACGGGCCACGCGTTGAAGCGCTGTGATGGAGACAACGCGTAATCGAAAAGGCTGATCGACACGGCCGGCCCCACCGCGCCGGCACGGTGGCGCTGTTTGTTCACGCGATGTGTGGACCATCCCTGGCGCTGCAGGGTTCTGCCGTTCTTGTGCCACTCATCACGATGCAGACGATTGACGACCTTTGATGACGACCGCCAGCTGCCCAACGTTCACGCCAGCGCGCCGGGCGACGATTGAGCTTGTTCGTCAATGCCCGTCGTCGTAGGATTCAATGTGGTTCATTGGGGATGACTCGAATGACACCTCGGCGACACGCACATCCCGAGACCGCCGGCCCCGGACATCATCTGCCGCTGCCGGACGAGCTGGATCCAAGAGCCCAGAGCGCCGCGCTCGAACGCCTGGCCCGCGGGGCAGACCTCGCAGAGGTGCTCAACGAAATCGCCCGGGGCATCGAGACACAGGTGCCTGGCGTGCTCTGCTCGATCCTGGTACTGGACAGGGACACGCAGCGGCTGCACCACGGGGCGGCCCCCAGTTTGCCGAAAGCCTACAGCCTGGCCATAGACGGCGTCCTCATTGGTCAGGATGTCGGTTCCTGCGGTACCGCGGCCCATCGTGGCGAGTGTATCGTCTCCGCGGATATTTCAGTTGACCCGCGGTGGCGCGACTACAGTGACCTGGCGCTTGCCCACGAGCTGCGGGCCTGCTGGTCGCAACCGATCTTCTCGACCGCAGGTGACGTCCTGGGCACGTTCGCCATGTATTACAGAACCTGCCGTGCCCCCGCGGCGAGCGACCTGCGACTCATCGAGAACGCCGCCAACCTGGCCGGAATCGCGATCGAACGCAAACAGAATGACGCCCTGTTGCGTCAGGCGCACGATGAACTCGAGTCACGCGTGCACCAGCGGACCACCGACCTGCAAACTGCCAACCGCCGATTGGAACAAGAAATCACCGAGCGCAAGGAGGCGGAACACACTCTGCGTCTGACCCAGTTTGCCATCGAACACTCGATGGAAGCAGCATTCTGGGTGGGGCCGGATGGCGAGTTTCTCTATGTCAACCAGGCGGCTTGTCGACTCCTGCAGTACAGCCGGGCCGAATTGCTCCAACTCTCCGTACCGGACATCGACACGGGCATCTCGGTGGAAGACTGGCCGAACACGTCGGCGGAGGTCAGACGCTCTGGCGGAATGACGATCGAAACTTCGTTCCGGCTCAAGGATGGCAGCGAGGTCCCCGTAGAAATCGTGGCCAACTACTTCGAGTTTGGCGGACGCGCCCATCACTGCGCGTACGCACGGGATGTTCGCCCGCGCAAGCGCGCCGAGGCCGCGCAAGCCGCACTGGAAAAGCAACTTCGCCATGCTCAGAAACTGGAAGCCGTAGGTGAGCTGGCCAGCGGTGTGGCCCACGAGTTCAACAATCTGTTGTTGATCATCGGGGCAGGTGTCGAGCGCGTGCGCCAGCAGGCGCACGGCGATACTGCGCTACTCGAGGCAGTACACCTGATCGCGCAAGCGGCACGAGACGCAGAACACGTCACCCGGTCCCTGTTGACTTCCGTGCACCACTCGGCAGGCGATCGACAACCCATCGAACTGCAGGCGTTGATTACCGATGTCTGTCGAATCCTGCGCAAGATGTTCCCTGCCCTCATCGACGTGCAGGTCGAGGTCGATGATGCGACACCGTCGTGGATCCTCGGCGACAGCACTCAGCTGCGCCAGATCGTCCTGAATCTGGCGCTCAACGCGCGCGACGCCATGCCGGAGGGCGGACGGCTGAACTTCGCTGTCCGACCGACCATCGACGATGATTGGGGGGAACTGGCCCACCCCACGGATCCGCACGGTTCGTTCGTCAGCCTGATCGTGACCGATACCGGCCGGGGCATGGATTCCAATGAACAGTCCCGTATCTTCGAGCCCTTTTACACGACCAAGACGCGGACGGCGGGCACCGGGTTGGGCCTGTCGGTGGTGCATGGTATCGTCCGCGATCACCAGGGAACAATCACGATCCGGTCCGAGGTAGGACACGGCTCGACCTTCACCATCATGTTCCCGCGCATCGGAGCCGTCCAACCGGAGCGCCGCGCTGCCCCGCCGAACCCTGGGCTGTGCGGGGCTGGCCGTTGCGTGCTGCTGGCCGAGGACAATGCAACGGTCGGCGAACTGATTCAGGAGAGCATGCAGGAAGCAGGTTACGAAATAGTCCGCGCCTCCGACGGTGCGAGCGCGCTGATTCTGTACAACGCCGAGAAGGAGCACATCGATGCAGTCATCCTGGACATCGATCTGCCGAAACGGAGCGGCTTGGACTGCCTGGACGACATTCGGAAGCGCGACGCGCGCTGCCCGGTAATCCTGATCACCGGCGATCCGTCGGTCGTCCTCGAGAATCGTCTTGATCCCCAAACCGCGCTGTTGCCCAAACCCTTCAACGCGTCAGAATTGGCCACGCTGACGAACCACATGCTTGCGGCCCGCTAGGGGTCTAAAGTACGCAGAGGCCGCTAACGGATCGACTGTGCGATGCGGGTTGCGTGTGAATCTTCCACCCCTGTCAACGTGAGGTGGTACGTGCAATCGGCTTGCTGGAACCACATGTGGTGTGTCGGCCCATCCGGACTGTCGGATCGACAGCGCGCGATCCTGACGGCAAGCTCACCCGCACCCACACCCCATTCTGCCAAGATCATGACAGATTCTCCTGGCCGCGGGACACCACCAGTCCAGGCCTCGAGATAGAACTGGCTGGTCGGCCCGCGCCAACGCCACGTTCGCTGGAGAACGGCGGCCTCGGGGATGTTCAGCAGTGCGCAGGTCTCCTCGGCCTGCTCGACCAGAGGACAGTCGCTCGGCAGATCGATCTGCACGGTACCGCAACGGTGCGTGTCCATTGGCGACGGCACATCGGCCGAGGGATTCATCCTGTCACTCCCACTGCGCCGTCGATCACAACCGGCAGCACGGGTCGCGTACCTGGCCAACCGCCAACGGTCCTAGCGGCCCGCCTCGCTCTGAGCACGCTCGATGCTCTCTTCAATCTGCCGGTACTTGAAGTCTGCTTCCTCGCGGGTCAGATGCCCCTGCGCCACAGCGGCCTCGATCTTGCTCTTCAGCGCCTCGAGATGGACTCTGGATCGCATCCGAGTCTTGCGCGCCCTCATCTCAACGTACTTCCTGTCGGCCTCATCACGCGTGAGTTCACCACGCTCGACGGCCTCCTCGATGCGCTGAGCCACCTCGTTCCACTTGCGCTGCCGGTCGTGCTCGAACAACTCGAGCTCCACCGCCTTGAGTTTGTCCAGCGCCTCCTCCTCCGTCAGCTCACCCGCGTCGACAGCCGCCTTGATCTCCTGCTCGATGTGGTGGAGCTTCATCTTGACCGCCAGACCTCCCTCGAGCTCGGCAAGCTTGATCCGGGCTTCTTCGACGGTCAGATTGCCGCCGGCAACCTCTTCGTCAAGCTTCGCAGCAACCGTGTCCAACCGCGCGCGCATGCTGGCTTTCATCTCGACATGACGACGCAATTGCGCCCGTCGGCGTGCCGCGGCCTCCTCATCCAGTTCGCCCGCTTCGACCGCAGCTTCAATTTCTGCTTCGGACACCTCGAGGTACGCCTCCGATTTGGACAGGCCTCGGACAGCCATGGCGAAGGATATTTCGGCATGCCGCTCATTCTGGCGACGCACGGCAGCGAGTTTGGCTTCGGCGTCCGTTTCCGCCAGCTGGCCCCGGGCAATCAGCTCATCCAACTCCTGCTCGATCTCGCTCAGAGCAGCCTGCATCTGGACCGCCAGCGGTGATCCTGGAAAGACCTCGCCGAAGTACACTTCACGGGCCTCTTCCACGGTCATCTCCCCCGCATCCACGGCCTCCTGGAGCAGCTGGGCGCCCGGTGGAAGCAATGTCCTGGCTTCGTCGCGAATCGCGGCATGCACGATACCGACCGCCGCCAACGCCAACCCAATGGCCAGACACGTGGTCACCTGCGATATGGCGCGATCCGGTCTGATGGTTCCCCGTACACCCACGATGTGTTCGATGCGTTGCATGAGACGTCCTCCATTTGCAGCCACGGCGATCTCCCGGAGTTCGGCACGAAGCCCCTCCAGGCGCGATAGGGCCCGTGCATAGACCACTGGATTCCCGACGGAGCAGACCGCCAGATCATCACAGCACTCCTCACGTGTGCTGCGTATGGAACCCGACAGCCACCACACGGCCGGATGAAAGAACAGAACGATCTCGATGACCGTCTGAACCCCGTTGATCAAATCGTCGAACCGGCGAATGTGTGCCAATTCATGCGCCAGGATGGCGCGGAGCTGCTCGGGGGCCAGCCGGGCCATGGCCGCGACGGGGACGACGACCACCGGCGACAACCAGCCGATGACCATCGGAACCTCGGCCAGGCGCGAACGCAGAAGCTGCACGCGGCGGCCAACCCCCAGTTGCGCGCGTAATGACTCGAATGTACTCCATACGCTGGGCGCCACGTCGGACTCCGCCGCCCCCTTGATCCGTCGTGCGGACTTCCACTGCAGCGCGCAGCGCATCGACAGCATGACCACGCCGATGCACCATAACCACGCCAACAATGGAACCAGCGCGCTCAGCACACCCTGTGGCGCCGCGGTGGCCCACTGGGCTGTGGACGGCGCCACCACCCCGCGCTCGACGGAGCCCAGCACCCAGGTCAGCACGAAGGTCATGGCAGCACACCCCAAACCAGCACATCCGACGAGGTAGCGTGCTTGGGCGCCATGTTTTCTCAGGCAGGCCAACGCGAGCCCGGTAAGACCAACAATGACACAACCCTGCCACAAGAAATGGACGACGGCCCAGCCCAGGGCGGAAATCACTTGAAGTTCAGCGACTGACTCAATCATCGCGCATCCTCCCCTTCCAGGCGATCCAGAAGTTCGCGAATCTCCCGACGTTCATCGGGCGTCGATTTGCGCGTCGCCAGAGCCTGCAGCACGAGGTTGCCCGGGGACCCGTCGAAAGCTCGATCGAGCAGATCGCGCAGCAGCTGCCGCTGGGTCTGATGCTGTGGCCGCGCAGCCCTGAAAACCTGCGGCCTCACCGACGTGTCACGTTCGAGCAAGGCCTTGTCGATCATGATCTGCATGAGTTTTAAGACGGTCGTATAGCCGATCTCCTGGCGCGCGCTCATGTGCAGGTAGACCTCTCGAACAGTGCTGGGACCGCGTTCCCAGATCACGCCCATGATGGCCAGTTCGGCATCAGTCGGTTTCTTATGTGGTGTCCTGCGCGCCATGGCAACTCCTCGAACCCTTCTCGGCCATCGGCCACAATACACGAAAACTTTCGTCAAACCAACCCTGTTTGACGAAATTTTTCGTCATTCGGATCTTTTTCTGATGTGCTGAATACCCTGCTCGAGGTGGTGGCTGCGGCCCGACTGCGAACCCCGGCCGCTCCCCAAGCGCTGCGGAGTGGCCTCATCGTACTGTGCGACGCCGGGGGAGGCGTGTCAGCCGCATGACACATAGCCTGCAATGACGCGATCGGCGACGCGCCGAGCAATTTCCGCAGTGCGTTCATTGCCAGTCACCTGCCGGGTCACGTACGCACCTTCCATGACCATGCACAGCTCTTCCGCCAGAGCCGCAGGGTTCTCGGCTCCCGATCGTTCGGCGAGGTCGCGAACGATTTCTTCGATGGCGTCCTTGTTCCGGGCGGCGGCCTGGTGGGCGGGGTCGTGAGGAAGAGGAAACTCCATGGCAACGTTGACGAAGAAGCAGCCGCGATATTCGTCCGATTCAATCAGCTCCTCAACGATATCGAACAAGCTGCGTAGCTGTCCAGCTGCCGATTTTCCTCCACGCTCTCGAATCAGGCTGGTGAATGTGCCGCGAAGCCAGAGGTCCTGTTGCTGCAGGACTTCGAGTACGAGATCGTCCTTGCTCTCGAAGTACTTGTAGAACGCCGTCTTGCTGATACCCACGTCAGACAGGATCTGATCGATCCCGACGTTGCGAAAGCCATCTCGATAGAACCGCCTGTTCGCCGCTTCGACGAGTCGATCGCGCGTGGGCATGGCCATGGGGTACTCTCCTGTGTCTCGGCGCAGCATCGAGAGGCACTCAGCACGGGTTGACCTCAAGTCAACCTCAAGGTGCACCGCAAGTCAACTTGTCTGTGCCCAAATATGTTGAATACTCAACCCGAGAACATCCCGGGGGACGATCGTCGGGCGGCGGCGTAACTCGGACCCGGGTGTGAGATTTCATGAGTCTTGGAGAACACTGATGAACAAAAGGGCACTGGTCCTCGGGTACGGCATTTTCTGCTATCTCACCTTTCTGGCAACGCTGGCATATCTGTTCGGATTCTTTGGCAACGTCGTCGTTCCGCGATCCATCGACGTCGGCCCCACGGCCCCCGTGCTCCTTGCACTCGCCGGTAATGTCATGCTCATGGCGCTGTTTGGCTTGCAGCACACGATCATGGCCAGGCCCGCCTTCAAGGGTTGGTGGACGCGCTTCGTACCCACGGAAATTGAACGGAGCACGTATGTCCTGCTGACGAATGTGACCCTGGCACTGCTGTTCTGGTTCTGGCGTCCGATTGAAGTCTCCGTATGGCAGGTTACGAATGGTTTCGGGGCTGGAATCTTGACCGGCCTGTTCTATCTGGGCTGGCTGATCGTGCTGGTCGCCACCATACTGCTCAACCATTTCGAACTATTCGGGCTGCGGCACGTGTGGTTGTTTTTTCGGGGACGCCCCTACACACCACTGCCATTCGAGAAGCCGCTGTTCTACGGATACGTACGCCACCCGCTCTACGTGGGTTGGCTCCTGGCCTTCTGGGCCACTCCGACGATGTCGGCAGGACACCTGCTGTTTGCAGTCATCGGAACAGCGTACATCCTCATCGCAATCAGGTTCGAGGAGCGCAACCTGCTCGAGCAACACGGCTCGGCCTATGCTGAGTACCGTCGGACGGTGCCCATGTTGATTCCTGCCCTGCGTTGAGAGTTGACCTCGTCCGCGCGTGTGGTCGCGGGGGCCGGGCAGGTCCGGTAACCCATTTGCTAGAGTGCTTGAGGTCAGCGCGTTTGTTTCGTCGATTCGAACGCAACACGCAGGCGAGTCCCGGGATTCGTCGAGTGCGCCCACGCAGAGCTGACAGGTTAGGCGCGTCCAGCCCAATCACTCTTTGGCCTGGGTGACCCGGGCCCGGCCCGCGCCTGCGGGGTGGGTCGTTGGATCCGCGTCCAACCGCTGGACACGCGCGGCGTCGTTGATTGGTGAGCGATGCACCCATCTCGAGTCCACCTGCGGAGCTCTTGAATGGATCTCTCGACTTCCATGTCCCCCCGCTGTCGTCGGCTGCCCATGAGTCAGGTTCTGGAGTATCATTGTGCGCATTCGACGCTGCGGCACGGTGCCGCGGCGTGGTCACAACGCGTCGACCACGGGTGCCGACGCTTCACTTGACGGCCGCGACAGCCACGGAGTGGGCCCTTGCCAGTCGTTCGACGCATCATCTTGCTGCTACTCGTCATGACGGCTCCGGCTCCGGCCGCCCGCGCACAGGAAACACCCCCGACACAACCGCCGACCGAGGATGCCCAACTCCCCCCCGTCCAGGGCCCCGCCGTTGAGGGCAATCGGTCGGCTTCCGGCGTGCTGGACGAGCCCTCTGTGGATGTATTGCGCAGCCGGATCAACGAGGCGACGACCGACCTGCCCGAAGCGAGCCGCGCCGAGCTGATCGGCCTCTATCAGCAATCCATCGATGAGTTGAACCAGATCACCGCGTGGAGCGAGAAGATCCGCGAGTATCAGGCTGGAATCGAAGAAGCCCCGAGGCTAACGGAAGAGGAGCGCGCGATTCTGGCTGAGCTCTCGGGCAAGACACCCGATGCGGCGTTGCCCCCCGATCTGACCCTGGAGCAGCTCAACATCAAGCTCAACGAAGCCGAAACCGAATTACGCAGCCGGCAGGAACGCGTCCGCGAATTGAACGCCAAGGCCGAGTTCCGCGCCGACCGTCGACAGGTCATCACCGAACTCATCACCCAGGCTAACAAGCGTCTCGAGAAGGACTCGCGCGAACTGGGCATTGCCCCACCTGCCAGTTCTTCGCCGCGGCTCATCGAAGCCCGCAGCATGCTGCTGCGCTTGAAGAAAAGGGCGGTCGAGCATGAAACGCGGGCCTACGACGACGAGCTGAGCTACTACGTCGCGCGCAGTGACCTGCTGGCCGCACGGCGCGAAACGGCGCTGATCGAGCTCAGCCATGCTCAGGCACGCACCGATGCCCTGCGCCGGGCCGCCGACGCGCGGCGACAGGCGGATATCACCGAACAACGCCGGCAGGCCGCGGAAGATCTGCGTGGAGCCCACCCACAACTGCGGGCCCTGGCCGAACAGAATGCCGACTACATCGGACGGCGGCAGCAGATCTCGAAACTCGTGTCCAAGACCAACGCCCGGACCACCGAGGTCAAGCGCATCTCCGAACGACTGGACAAGGGGTTCACCTTTCTCCAGGACAACTTCCGTGGTGGTGGAACGGCCGAGGACATCGGACCGTTCATGCGACGCATCCGACCGGACACGACCTTGCTCGATCAGTACGCTCTTGAATCGCAGGCCGTGAAGCGGGAAATGGGCCGCATCAAACTCGAAGAGGTCGAGATCGAGGACGCTCTGGTGAGCCTCATCGGGACCAGCATCGAGGGCGAGGTCGAAGCTGCGCTGTCCTCCCTTTCGGAAACGACGCCACTCCCCGCCGATGAACTGGAGACGCTTACGGTTCAAGTCCGCGAATTGTTGAGCGCACGTCGTACGCTGCTCGAGCCGCTGAAGAAGGACCTCGAAAACTACAACAACGCCCTGGTCGACCTTGCCAAAGCTGACGACAAACTGCTGGCACGCATGGAAGAAGTGCGGCAGTTCATCAGTCGACACGTCCTGTGGATCCGCAGTGCGCCCCCGATCTATGCGACCCCCCTGCCCAGCGGCGGACTCCGTCCACTGCGTCCCGTAGCCGAGGTCGCGATGGGTCTGGTTGCGGACCTGCGCGTCGTCCCGGCTTATTACATCCTTGTCATCTGCATGATCATCGCATTGCTGGTCCTCAGACGCCGGCTGGTGCACGAGATCGAGACGATCAGCGGCCGGGTATCGAGAGCCCGCACCGATTCGTTTCATCTGACCATCGTAACGCTGTTCTGCACTGTCATGTGCTGTCTGCCCATGCCCATCACACTGGCATTCATCGGGTGGCGGGCGCGGGAGGCGGCCCACGCCGAATACTTCAGTGCTGCCGGTGCCGCGCGTGCCAGCCTCATGGCCATCGCCGCTCTGGTGTTCGCGCTGCAGTTCGTCCACCGCACATGTCGGGCCAAGGGACTGGCCGATAGTCATTTCCGCTGGGACACCAAGACGCTCAAGAAATGCAACCGCTATGTGCGCTGGCTTGGCATGCTGTTGATCCCCACACTCCTGGTCGTGTCCTACACCGAGCATTATGCAGAAAGCGTGTGGCGCGAGTCGATCGGCCGGTGGTGTTTGCTTGTCGCCCTGGTGTCGACAGCCGTGTGCGTGTGGCGCTTCCTGCGCCCGGAGAACGGGCTGGTGATCAGCCGCTTGAGTCGCAGCAAGTCGTCGTGGATCTATCGCTGCCGGCATGTCGTGTTCGTACTGTGTTGGGGCGCTCCGGTAGTGCTCGCCGGCGCTTCGGTGGTGGGCTACCACTACACGGCCGTCCTGTTGTCCGAGCGGGCATTGTTCACGCTGGCATTGTGGTGGCTGCTGCTGTTGACCTACTTCCTCGTGGTTCGGTGGGTCTTTGTCGCACAACGGCGCCTGGCGCTCGAGCAGGCACGCAAACTGGCCGAAGCGCAACCGGACGCGGCTGCGGCTGCGGCCACACCGTCCGATGCGGCCACGGTCGTCGTTGAAGATCCCAAGCTCGACCTGGTCGTCATCGGTGACCAAACCCGTAAACTACTCAGCGCCGCGGTCGCTTTCGGAGCCATTGTCGGAATGTGGGCGATCTGGATCGATATCCTGCCGGCCCTTGGTTTTCTCGACGAGATTCGCTGGAGCTACCACGTCGCTGCTCCCGCGGCCACGGCGACTGACGCGAACGGCCAGTCGCAACCCGCACAACCGCTGATTGCCTACGTCACACTCAAACACATTGCCCTGGCAATCCTCAGTATCGTGGCCACCTACATCCTCGCCGGGAATATCCCGGGACTACTCGAAATCACCATCCTGCAGCGGCTCCCGCTGGACAAGGGAGGACGCTTCGCCTTCACGGCGCTGGTCAGGTATTCCATCGTCGTGGTGGGCGCCGTCACGGCGTTCGGTCTGGTCGGGATCGGCTGGTCGAATGTCCAGTGGCTGGTCACGGCAGTCATCGTGGGGCTCGGGTTCGGATTACAGGAAATCTTTGCCAATTTCGTATCCGGTATCGTACTGCTGTTCGAACGTCCGCTGCGCGTCGGGGACGTCGTAACGGTTGGCGAGACCAGCGGAACCGTCACTCAGATTCGCATGCGCGCCACGACCATCATCGATTGGGACCGCAAGGAACTCATTATCCCCAACAAGAATTTCATCACGGGCTCGGTGATCAACTGGTCGTTGTCCGACGCGACACTCCGACTGATCACCTACGTCGGAATCGCCTATGGCTCGGACACCGACACGGCAGAACGGTTGTTGATGGAGGCAGTCAGCGAATCGTCTGATGTCATGAGTGAACCGCCCCCCAAAGTCATGTTCTGGGAGTTCGGAGACAGCGCGTTGACGTATCGTGTCCACGCGTTCATCCCGAGTTACGAATACCTGTTGACGACCCGGCATGACCTGCACAAGCGCATCGACGCCAAGTTCCGCAAATCTGGCATCGAGATCGCTTTTCCACAACGCGACATCCATATTCGCTCAATGGCTGCGCCGATGCCATTGGAAGCGCCTGACCAACCCCGAGATAAGGATGCACCCCAGGCAAGGTAATCCTCGATTGAGACAGATGTCGCGGGAGGTGGCTGTGTCAGAAGATGATGTGGAGTTCCGGGACCCGAACGATGGAGCGTTCGTCAAGCGCGAAGAACGTGTGGGGCCACCGCTGCACTATGTGGCAGAGAAACTGCGCCGGACGCTCGAAACCCTGCACAGTCTTCACGGGGCGATTTCGACTCACCTGTCGAACCACCCGGCGCAAGACCCGCTGCACGCGGCATCCGAGCACGCGCTGCACAAAGGCCTGACCAGCTTCCTCGCACTGCACAACCTGCTGGCTGTGGCCAATGATCCCGGACTCACAGCACGGCTCCTGAGTTATGACTACCAGGAATTCAAAGAGTGGCTCGAACGTATCGAGGATCAGGGTTCGATCACCGGATAATTCATTCACGTTCTACACTTGGCCAGAACACGCCCGTTCATCTTCGGGCATTGGGTAGCCATTGCGCTTGCCCGGTTCAAGCCTGTTCCTGGACTGACGCGCCTCCCGGTCCGGCCACCTTGCCTGAGATCGTACGCCATGACGCTCTTGCGATCGCGCAGATAGAGCCCCGAGCCCGTTGGAATTGTGTGTCAGGCAGTCGTTCGCCGTTAACCGTCCCGGGCAACAGAAAGATTCGAGGCAACCTTGGGAGCGCCCCACTGAAGCTGTAAAGAACTCGCCGCACGAAGTATCCAGGAAGCATGCGCTAATAGATGAGGCCGGCGATGACACACCATGCACCGAGACATACGGCGGCCAGCCCCAGACCACCTTTTTTTGCGGATAGCGTGACCACGAGGCCATCCATCTTCTGTTGCGCTGCTGGCGACTTGATGAACTGTTTCAGTACTCCGATTCCAAGAATCATGCCGAGAGCAAATTGCAGTCCGCAGGTAGCCAGGACGGTGATGGCAAGTACGAGAGAGTGACGAATCACTGACAGATGAAACAGGAAGTAGATCAGCCCATACGCCCCCCACACGGCACATAGCGCTCCGATCCAGCCCTGATACGGCGCGATCTTGTCAAGTGTGGCCTGGGCCTCTGGCTTTTTGGACAAGAGCAGGTTCGGTACGGCGAGCACACCCAGCAGCGCCAACGAGATTCCGGTGATCAAACCCATACCCATAATCGATCCTCCTTGTTGTTTGAAACATGCACAACGGTGAGACCATACCCATGTTCGTCGGTAAGCACCTCCGCAGTCCAGGATCATTTGTTGCATCGCTCTACGACCATGGGCCGCCAGGCGGGTCCCCCGGCCTGAGCAACTGAGGATCACCTACGGCACAACGCAGAGGTCGCTGCACAATGACCTGCTATTCGGACTGCAGCAGGTCGTCGATACGATCCGGTCACTCAGAACAACGCCGCAGCGCTCGGCGACGATCACCGCGGATCGGGGAGCAGTCGACGCCCTATGTGGATCGGCACGAACCGGGTAGCGACATGAGCGTGCGCGCAACGTCAGCCACCCGAAGCGCGGTGCACGCACGACCGAGCCCGCTCGACCGCGTGCTCAACAGTCTCTGATGGGACAGATGGCCCTGCTCTTCCGAAGCGTTGGACACACCCGCAAGGCCGAGAGTGGCCGGCGCGGCTCACCGTCCTCGAGGCCGAGGCGCCTCGAGGACCACAGTCAGCAGCGCAATCCTCCGGTGGCTGACCTTTGACGAGTGTTTGGCGCCGTATGCGCACGCGGATCAGCAAACAATCCGGATCTTGACGCTGATCACCTGGCTGGAGGTGTTCCCGTCGCTGTCGGTCACCTCCAGCGTGATGACGTGAGTACGCAGGTCACACGGATCGGGCTCGCCGCTCAGCATCGTTTCGAGCGTGCGGCCAGTCCCGAGCACGCCATCGTGATCCGAGCACCATGTGAAGTTGGAATCCAGCAGCACACCATCCTCGGCATCTGTGGCCGAGCCCTCGAAGGTAATCGTCGCGACCGGGCTGAAGCTCGCATTGTCGGCCGGGCTCGAGAGCGTCACCACGGGCACACCCGGGCCGGAGCCCACTTGAACCATGACACTATCCTGCGCCGAAAGGTTGAGCGAGTTCGTGGCAGTCACCACGACCGTATGCGTGCCCTCCGACATCAGCAGCGACACGATTTCACCGACGCCCAGAATACCGTCGATGTCGGAGACCCAGACCAGACTGGCTCCACTGAGCGTACCGTCCTGTGTGTCCGAGGCGCGGGCCTCAAAGCCGACAGGCTCGTCAGCCGGAAAATCGGAACCGCTGTCAGGCCGCACGATACCGACCGTGGGCGCGGCTGCGGCAATCACCTCGATCGTGATGCTGGCCGCAGCCTCGAGGCCAGCCGAGTCGACGGCCGCCAGCGTGATGACATGCGTACCGTCCGACAAAGTCGTCGTTGCGCTGTCGCCTGAGCCCAGCAGGCCATCCTGGTCAGACGTCCAGGAGATGGCGCGTCGGGGATGGTCTCATCCGGATCGCTCACGTCGCCAACGAGGGAAATCACGTCATCCGTCCTGAACATGTCTCCATCCTCCGGAGCGAGAATCGCGACGACGGGCGGTCCGTTGCCCTCGACCACTTCAACGGTAACCGAGTCAGTGCCACCGTTCCGGACGAATCGATGGCGACTACGGTGATCACGTGCTGACCGAGCGTGATGAGCTGTCCTGCGCACGAGAATGCGGAGCCGGCGCCTGCACCGGGCACAAGTCCCCGTCGATGTCCGAGGAGAAGGTCGTTTGCCCATCGAAGCCATCCGCCGACTGCGACAAAACGTCAGCCGCTAAGACCGCGTCATCGCCGGCAAGCAACTCGTCGCCATCGTCCAGCTCGGTGAAGACCACCGTTTGAAAGCTGAACTGGACCGTCCCGACAACGAGCTGGTCGGTTGTACGCGAAAGCGTCCCGCTATTGGTGACCGCGTACACCGTGCCATCGTCGCCGACGGCGGGCGTGGAAACATAACTAGTCGCCTCGCCATCGACCGTGAAGTCTGAACTCATGTCGAAATCAAACGTAAAGAGCCCGACCGATGTGCCGAGGTAAGCGTGATTTGCCGAGAGAGCAAAAGACGCCTGTGTTCGGCCCAGCAACTCGTGTTCCTTCATCAGCTGACCATTGTTATCCAGAAGATGAACGGTGTTCGATCCCACAATAAAGATCGGCCGGACAAATGAAGCAGGCGTACTGAGGAACGGCACGCCAGGAAGCGGATCTTGAGGTATTGGGCCAAACGGGGATTGAACTGGCGGCACTTCCTCGCTTGTTTCGTATTTCCAGAACTCAGTACCGTCGAGCGGATCGTAGGCCGTGACCTCGCCTTTCTCACTCGCGATCACCAACAGGCCTCCACCGAGATTGGCCGGCGACCCATGCAGGACAGGACGGTCACCGCAGTTCCCGCCGTACACTGGCTGTTGCCACAACTCCTCGAGATTGGGCGCGTTGAATCGGTAACCTGTCATGCAGCGGTTGCCGAGCGCGACGATGATCGGTCCACCGTCGTCATGGGTAAAAATCACGGCAGTTGGATCTGGTTGAGGCAAGTTATTCGAGACGGACCCATCGAACTCAAAAACGAAATTGTCCCAACACTCGGATGGGGAAATTGGCAGCAACAACGTGCATTCAAGCACTCCACCGCCAATCGTTGAAAGCAGACTCGTAACGAAGTCCAGAATTGGCGATCCGCCGCAAACCGTCTGGCCACAGGTGAAATTGTCGCCGATGTCCACGAGCTCCCCAAAGAGGTTGTACACGGCCAGCTGTGCGGGAACGTAAAGGAACACGTGATCACCAAAGATTCTCGGCGACGCCGTCGTAACTCTGCCTGATTCAATCGCGGGGCTGAACTGCAAAAACGCACCGTCGGCGCCGACAATGACTAGCAACGACTCCAGCTCCGATTCCACGACGCGCGTCACGACGGCAAAGACTTGACCACTCGCGGAAATGGCGGGGGTGCTCATGATGGTCGAGTTGTTAAAAGGTTTTGTTCGCCAGCGCTCGCTGCCATCGGGGTTAATCGCGACCAGCTCCCCACTCAGATTGCCGACGACGATCGTGCCATCAGGCGCGATCACGGGAGAACTGAAGCCGACGCGACCGACATTCGCTTCCCACCTGGCCAGCGATGACACCGCAACTTCAGTGTTCCTCGCGAGAAACCCCTCCCCCGCATTCCCGGATTGGTATTCGCTCCAGGTTTGGAGAATCTCGATCGGCTCGTCAGACGCATCGCCGGTCGACCTGCTTCCGCAGCCCTGTCCCACAAACAACGAAATCAGCCCAATGGCCGATCCCAGACAAAACCGCATCATGTTCCTCGGGTGCATTGACATTCTTTGAAGCTCCGATAGCGATCAGGGGAGATGCCCGCGAGATGAGTTGGCCCGAAACAGCATCGGGCCTTAGCTGAGGGCCACATCAGCATAGGTGAAAGGGCCATGGATAGCGAACACCCATACGGGGCTGCCACGAAGGCACGCCGCCTGAGCGCATCAACGCGAATTCCAAACTCAATCGTGCCAGCTCGATTGTCATGTTGCCGCTCTACGTGTGGATCGCCCTGCGGGTTTGGGCACGACGTGTGCGCGGGCACGTGGGCGGTGCGGCGGTGAGTTCCGGACAAGCCGCCGACTTGATGCGGCCGCGCGATCCCATCAGAACGGGCCACATGCCGGCACCGGGCACCGCCTCTGGCTCGATCCGCCCGCTTCCGCCCGTAAGCTGACCAACCGGAGGAATGATGCAGCCTTCTTTGACACGCCTCCAGGCCTCTCTGGTATGATTCACCGCGAAGCGGCCATTCCGATGTTGTCTTTGCTGCTCCCTGCATCCATCAGGAGGTTATTCATGCGCATTCAGTCCTGCACCCTGCTCGCTGTTCTTGTCGTGTTCTCGACGGTGGCCACGCACGCCGAAGAAGTATTGCCGCGTGCCGGCAGGCCCTTCCAGGGAAGAATCGGCCTGACCTACGAAGACTCTGAGCCGGTGAAGCCGGAGCTGAAGGTCCCAGCAACCTTCGGGCTCGAGGCCCCCCCGAACATCCTCATCGTCCTCATCGACGATTGTGGCTTTGGCCAGATGGGCACGTTTGGTGGCGGGATCCCCACACCGACACTGGATCGCGTGGCCGCCAGCGGCCTCAGTTACACGCGGTTCCACACCACCGCGCTGTGCTCCCCGACACGGGCAGCGCTGTTGACCGGTCGTAATCATCACTCCGTCGGCAGCGGCGTGATCGGCGAAGCGGGCACCGGCTTTCCCGGGTATTCCGGTATCATTCCCGCTACGGCGGCCACCTTCGCCGAAGTGCTGCGCGAATACGGCTACTGCAACGCCTGGTTCGGCAAGAACCACAACGTACCCGACTGGGAAACCAGCATTGTCGGTCCGTTCGATCGCTGGGCCGACGGATTGGGTTTCGATTATTTCTACGGATTCGTGGGCGGTGACACCGACCAATTCCACCCGGCACTGGTGGAGAACAGGAAACGGCTGGAGCCGCCGCGGACCAACGAGGACGGTTCGCCCTACCACTTGACGACCGACCTGGCGGATCGTGCGATCCGCATGATGCGCGCCAGTAAGGCAGTCGCCCCTCAAAGGCCCTTCCTGGTGTACTTCTCGACCGGCGCCACCCATGCACCGCATCAGGTGCCCGTCGAATGGATCGAGAAATTCAAGGGCCAGTTCGACGGCGGATGGGACCGTTACCGCGCGGACACGTTCGCCCGGCAGAAGAAGTTGGGCATTGTTCCCGGCAGCGCCACGCTGACGCCGCGTCCCGATTCATTGCCCGCATGGGATTCGCTGCCTGCAGACCAGCAGCGTGTGTATGCCCGCATGATGGAAGTGTTCGCCGCCTTCACGGCCCACACCGATCATGAAGTCGGCAGATTGATCGACACCGTCGAAGCTCTGGGTGAATTGGACAATACTCTGGTCATCTACATGGCCGGGGACAACGGCTCCAGCGCCGAAGGTGGATTGAACGGGCTGCTCAACGAGATGACCTTCTTCAACGCCATTCCCGAGCCACTGGCGACCAAGCTGGCCGCCATCGACACCCTCGGAAGCGACAAGCACTACAACCACTTTCCTGCTGCCTGGGCCCACGCCATGGACACACCGTTTCAGTGGACCAAACAGATTGCCAGCCACTTCGGTGGGACGCGCAACGGCATGGCCGTGTCGTGGCCGCGTGGCATCAAGGCCCGCGGCGAAATCCGCGACCAGTTCCATCATGTGATCGACATCGCGCCCACGATTCTTGAAGTCGTCGGCGTCGAGGCGCCGGCCCAGTTCAACGGCGTGGCCCAGAAACCGATCGAGGGCATCAGCATGGTCTACACGTTCGATGATGCCGGGGCCGAGGACCGCCGCACGACGCAGTACTTCGAGATGCTCGGCAACCAGGGCATCTACCATGACGGGTGGATGGCCAGTGCCATCCGCGGCGTACCGTGGCTCAGCGAGAACCCGCCCGCCGACCTGCTTGACATGCCCTGGGAGCTGTACCATGTCGATGAGGATTTCAGCCAGGCTAACGATCTGGCCACACAGGAGCCCGAGAAGCTCGCGGAGTTGGTCAAACTGTTCTTCGCCGAAGCAGCCCGGTACAACGTGCTGCCACTCGACGACCGCAAGACGGCACGGCTGAACGTCGACAACCGGCCGAGTCTGACGCAGGGCCGCACGTCGTTCACCTATCCGAACCTGCTGCGCCTGCCCGAGGGGGCCTCTCCGGACCTCAAGCACAAGAACCACACCATCACCGCCGACGTGGTCGTGCCCGAGGGCGGCGCGGAGGGTGTGCTGCTGACGCAGGGCGGGCGTTTTGGCGGCTACGCGCTGTTCGCCCAGGACGGCAAACTGGTGTACCACTACAACCTCGTCGGCGTGGAGCGTTTCAACATCGTCTCCAACCAACCACTGCCAACCGGTGCCGTCACGCTCAAGGCCGTCTACAAGACGGATGCGGACAAACCGTTCGCAGGTGCCGAGGTCACGCTCTACGCGAACGACAAGCAGGTCGGCCAGGGGCGGGTCGAGAAGAGTATCCCCAACCGCGTCACACTCGACGAAACCCTGGACATCGGCTTCGACACCGGCACGCCGATCGCCGAGGTGTACGACTTGCCGTTCGTATTCAACGGGACGCTCAATGCCGTGACGATCAAGCTTGACTGAACGGCGCCCGCCGCCTGAATCTACACGTTGCCGCACACGCCGTGCACCGCGACGCCCATGGTCGACTGCACGCTGCATCGAATCGCGTGTTTGCGAGCGGGACGTGCGGTAATCAACCGCAGGGTATATACTCGTGTGCGGATGATGACCATTTGACGCGCTGCGGCGCCGTGGACTGCGGGGAAGCCAGATGACGAAGCAGACCGGAAATCTAATCGGTGGCGAATGGGTGGGAGCGCAGGACGGAACACGACTGCAGGTGACCAACCCGGCCAACAACGACGTCGTGGGATCGGTCCCCCGCGTCGGGCCCGCGGAAGTCACGTCTGCAATCGATGCGGCTTGGCGCGCTCGGACAGGCTGGGCAGCAAGAACTGCGGCGGAGCGCGGAGCCATGCTTTCCCGGCTGGCCGACCTGATGCGGAGAGACGTCGACTCGCTTGCACGCCTCATGACTCAGGAGCAAGGCAAGCCGCTCGCCGAGGCCAAGGGAGAAATCGCATACGCCGCCTCGTTCCTGGAAGGCGCTGCAGAAGAGGGCGCGCGGCTCAACGGCGATATCGTGCCGGCCTCGGCCGCCGACAAACGTATTCTCGTCCTGCGGCAGCCCGTGGGCGTCACCGCCATCATCACGCCCTGGAATTTCCCTGCAGCAATGATCACACGGAAACTCGGTCCAGCGCTGGCCGCGGGGTGCACGGTGGTCATCAAACCGGCAGAGGTCACTCCCTTGTCGGCGCTGGCGATCGGTCAGCTGGCGTGCGAGGCAGGGATACCCCCCGGCGTCGTCAATATCGTCACTGGCAAGGCTGCCATCATCGGAGATGTTCTGCTGGCAGACGACCGGGTTCGCAAACTGTCGTTCACCGGCTCCACCGAGGTCGGGCGCGTGCTGATGGCCAAGGCGGCACAAAACCTGCTGAGGCTCTCCCTCGAACTCGGTGGCCACGCTCCGTTCATCGTATTCGATGATGCCGACCTGGACCGGGCGGTTGCCGCAGCCGTGGCGTGCAAGTTCCGCAACGCCGGCCAGACCTGCATCTGCGCAAATCGGTTCTACGCACAACGCGGCATCCATGATGAGTTCACCGCGCGTTTCAGTGCGGCGATCCGCGACCTCGTCATCGGCGACGGGCTTCGTGAAGGCGTTCACATCGGGCCGCTCATCAATGATGCGGCGGTCGAGAAAGTCGAAGAGCATGTCGAAGACGCCCGGGCACTGGGCGGGAAGATACAAACCGGTGGAGACCGCATCCAGGTCGATGGACTCGCGGATCGCTTCTACGCCCCCACGCTGATCAGCGGCATGACACCCGAGATGCGTCTGTGCCACGAAGAAACATTCGGACCTGTCGCCCCCGTCGCCAGCTTTGGCGATGAAGCGGAGGTTCTGGAACTCGCCAACGCGTCCGAGTACGGGCTCGCTGCGTACTTCTTCACCCGCGATGCCTCGCGGCTCATGCGCGTGGCCGAGGCGTTGGAGTACGGCATTGTCGGAGCCAACGACGGCGGACCCTCGACAGCCCAGGCGCCATTTGGCGGGATGAAGCATTCAGGCTTCGGCCGCGAGGGTGGACGCTACGCAATGGACGAGTACACCGAGATCAAGTACGTCTCGTGGCGCCTGTAACCACACGGGCCGCGTGGAAGGAGCACGTATGTCGTGTAGTGACGATCTGATCAAGCGCCGGGACCGCGTGGTCTGCCGCGGCGTCGGACGACTGTCGGACATGACCGCGGTCACGGCCAGCGGCGCAACCATCCAGGACGCCGACGGACGCACGTTCATCGATTTCGCCGGCGGGATCGGCGTGATGAACATCGGACACGGTGACCCCGAAGTCGTCGCGGCCATCCGTGAGCAGGCTGGCAAACTCCTGCATGCAAGCATCCATGTCGCGACCTATGAACCGTACGTTGAACTGTGTGAGAGGCTCGTCGAACTGTTCCCCCATGGGCCGAACACCCGGGCACTGCTGGTCAACAGCGGCGCCGAGGCCGTCGAGAACGCGATCAAAATTGCCCGCCAGGCCACGGGCCGCGGGGCGCTCATCTGCTTCACGGGCGGATTTCATGGTCGGACGCTCCTGACGACGACGCTGACATCGAAAGTCAGCTACAAGGTCGGATGTGGCCCATTTGCACCGGAGGTCTACCGCCTGCCCTACCCGGTCGTGAGATCGCGCAGCGGCCCGAGCGAAGCGGAAGTGGTCGCCCGAGAGCTCGCGCGTCTGCGCAACGCTTTTCTGGATCGAGTTTCCCACGAGGATGTCGCCGCGATCATCATCGAACTCGTTCAAGGCGAGGGCGGATTCCATGTCGCCCCGAAAGCGTATGTCGAAGGCTTGCGCGAGATCTGCAACGAGCACGGCATCGTGCTGATCATCGACGAGGTGCAGACCGGCTTCGCCCGCACCGGGCGCTGGGCAGCTTTTGAGCATTATGGGGTTACGCCTGACTTGTCCACGTGGGCCAAGTCCATGGGCGGCGGGCTCCCGATTTCCGGTGTGATCGGTTCCGGCCATGTCATGGACAAAGTAACACCGGGCACGCTCGGCGGAACCTATGGTGGTAACCCGGTTGCGTGCGCCGCAGCATTGGCAAACATCGCACGCATGGACAGCTTGCAACTCAACGCACGGGCGCAGCACTGCGGTGATGTGATCCGCGATCGATTCAACTCGATCGCGGCACGCGTCCCGGAGGTGACAGATGTCCGCGGCCTCGGCGCGATGATGGCCCTCGAACTGTGCGAAGCCGGTGACCCCGCGCGGCCGGCGACCGCCCTCGTGGCGCGAATCATTGCCGAATGCAGCCGGCACGGCCTGCTCATCATTCCAGCCGGCGTGTATGGCAACGCGATCAGGATTCTGGCGCCCATCACCATTACCGACGATGATCTGAATCGCGGCCTCGACATACTCGAGAATGCGGTCGTGTCCTTCGTCTCCCAGCCCTCTTCGACAGCCACCTGAAGGAGCACGTATTCAATGCGCCCATTTGCCATCGCCGGACTCCAGCTCAATATTTCGGGGCGTCAGTCGAACCTCGACCACATTTGTGATCGGATCGAGATGCTCATGCACCTCTACCCGTGGGTGCAAATGGTTTTGGCCAGCGAACTGGCCACGTTCGGAGGCTGGACCGGCAACGCCATGCCCGTGCCCAACGATACTGAAAAACGCTACTGTGAACTCGCCGCCAGGCACCAGATCTGGTTGATCCCCGGGTCACTCTATGAAACAACGGACCACGGGATTTTCAACATGGCTCCAGTGATCAACCCGCAAGGGGTCGTGGTCACGCGGTATCGAAAGATGTTTCCGTTCATGCCCTACGAGACCGGCGTCGAGTCCGGCACGGAATTCTGTGTCTTCGATATCCCGGACGCGGGGCGTTTCGGGCTCAGCATCTGCTATGACATGTGGTTTCCGGAGACCACGCGAACCCTTGCAGCGATGGGCGCCGAGGTCATCCTGCACCCCACGCTGACGCCAAGTATCGACCGGGATGTCGAGCTCAGCATCGTGCGGGCAACGGCAGCGATGAATCAGTGCTTCGTCATAGACATCAATGGCATCGGCGATGGGGGCAATGGTCGGTCGATCCTGGTTTCGCCGACGGGCGATGTGCTGTACCAGGCAGGAACCAACGAGGAGAGCCTGCCGATCGAGGTTGATCTCGATCGCGTCCGCCGATCGCGTGAAGTGGGGCTGAAGGGTCTCGGCCAACCACTGAAGAGCTTTCGAGACCGCCTGGTCGAGTTCAAGGTTTACGATCGCACATCGGGCGTTGCGGCCTATCTCGATACACTTGGCCCCCTCGAAAAAATGGCGCGCGGATCGAAGGCCGGTATGTCATCCGAATCTGCCGCAGATGACGCAACAATGTCAGCCGCACTTCCCGCCGCCGCAAACAGCCTGGACACACCTCCGAAGACAGGTGGATCATGAGTGACATGCAACCACCCAGCCCCCATGCGGGCGGCGCCTCATGGGGACCGTACACCGTACCGCAGTTGCGGATGGACACGTGGAACGATCTTCAGCTGCGTGCGACGTGGCTCAACGAGTTCGCACGGGCCAACCGCGACCTCGCTGAACCTCGAGCCCAGGTCGATGAATGCCTCGGACACTTGCGGGTATTCGAGACCTACTGGGCGTTCCCGGGCGCGGAACTGGTAGCTCATCTCGGAGATCTGCTCGAACGGGGTGCTTACGCCGATCTGGCCAGCGAGTCGCGGGAACTCGCGCGGCAACTTGTGGGCGATGTATACAGGGTCCGCGAGCCATCCGACGTGGACGACGCCATCCGCCGAGCAGGCCACCATCGCGACCATCGCAGCCATGTCCGCGAGCCCTCCCAACGCGACGGCAAGCCGTACTTCGAGGTCCTCATCGTCGACGGCATCGATGCCTATGACCGCGACGAACTACGCGACGGATTGAGGGCGTGTCGGCGATCGACGGACGAATTCGTGTACGAGGTCGTGACCGTGCCGACACTCGAGGACGCGGTCATCGCGGTGCAGTTCAACTGGACCATTCAGGCGGTGTTCTTACGTTACAATTACTCTTTCAAAACGCCGCACCGCCATCCGGCCTTCAAGCGCTACCTGAACACGATCAACCGCGAACGCCTGCCGGTCTGCTTCGGTCTCGAACGCAGCGTCGAGCTGGGCGCGCTGCTGCGCAAGCTGCGCCCGGAGCTCGATCTGTTCCTCGTCACCGACGCCGCGTTGGAGCGCGTAGCGGGGAATCTGGGCACCGATTTTCGTCGCGTGTTCTACCGGCTCGAGCAGTACATGGAACAACACCTCAGTGTCCTGAAGTGGGCTCGCGCCCGCTACGAGACGCCATTCTTCGACGCCCTCCGACGGTTCAGTGCGAAACCCACCGGGGTGTTCCATGCCCTGCCGATTGCCCGCGGCAAGTCGATGAGCAGCGGGCACTGGGCACGCGACCTCCTCGAGTTCTATGGACCCAATATCTTCATGGCCGAGACATCGGCCACAAGCGGCGGGCTCGATTCATTGCTCCAACCGCGTGGCCCGATCAAGCGTGCCCAGGACCTCGCGGCCAGAGCCTTCGGAGCGCGGCACACGTTCTTCGTCACCAACGGTACGTCGACGGCGAACAAGATCGTGGCCCAGGCACTCGTTGTGCCCGGGGACATCGTGCTCGTCGACCGCGACTGCCACAAGTCACACCATTATGCCCTGGTGCTCGCCGGCGCCATGCCGGTTTATCTGGACTCGTACGCCCTGCCGCAATACTCCATGTACGGCGCCGTCCCGCTGGTCGAGATCAAACGGCAACTCCTGGAACTCAAGGAAGCCGGCAAGCTGGACCGGGTCAAAATGCTCATCCTCACGAACTGCACGTTCGACGGGCTGACCTACGACCCGGAACGCGTCATGGAACGCGTCCTGGCGATCAAGCCCGACATGGTCTTCCTATGGGACGAAGCCTGGTTTGCGTATGGTCGGTTCAGTCCGACGCTCCGTCGGCGCACGGCGATGGACTCCGCGGCACGCCTCCGCGCACGACTGCGGTCGCCGGCCTATCGCGAAGCCTTCCAGGCCGCGGACAAGTCGCTGTCCGACCACGATGGAAAGCGGATTGACGCCACAGGGCGCGCGCTCGTCGATCCTGACGAGGTGCGCATCCGAGTCTACTCCACGCAGTCGACGCACAAGACCCTGACATCCCTGAGGCAGGGATCGATGATTCACGTCTATGACGAGGATTTCGAGCAGAAGGCGTCGGACTCGTTTCACGAGGCGTTCATGACGCACACATCCACGTCGCCGAATTACCAGATCATCGCCTCACTCGACGTCGGCAGGCGCCAGGTCGAACTCGAGGGTTTCGAGATGGTCGAGGAAACCATCGGCCTGGCGATGACGCTGCGCCAGCGCATCAGCGAGCATCCTGATCTAATTCGTTTCTTCTCCGTATTGCGCCCGATGGACATGATTCCCGATGCCCACCGTGAGTCGGGCATCGAGTTCTACTACGATATCGACAGCGGTTGGGGACCGCTCAACGAGGCGTATCACGTCGATGAGTTCACACTCGATCCGACACGGGTTACGCTCTACATTGGCGCAACCGGAATGGACGGCGACAGTTTCCGTCATCTTCTGATGGACAAGTACGACATCCAGATCAACAAGACCTCGCGCAACACAGTCCTGTTCATGCCCAATATCGGGACCACGCGCGGTGATATCGCCTACCTGGTCGATGTCCTCGTCGAGATTTCGCACCACATTGCGGATCGCTTGTCCCTGGAAAGCAGCAACGGACTGTCGCGGCACTCCGCCCGCGTGGACTCGCTGACCGATGGCCCGCCGCTGCCGAACTTCAGCCGCTTCCACGCCGCCTTCAAGCCCGATGGACTCCCCACGGCCGAGGGCGACCTCCGGCGTGCGTACTTTCTCGCCTATAACGAAAACAACATCGACCTGGTGACGTTGGACCACGAATTGCTTCGCGCAATCAAGGACGGACGGGAATTCGTCTCTGCGGCGTTCATCACCCCGTACCCGCCCGGTTTCCCGGTGCTGGTCCCCGGACAGGTGATCAGCCGCGAAATCATCGCATACCTCCTGGAACTCGACGTCAAAGAAATTCATGGCTACGACAGCGCCAAGGGCCTTCGTGTGTTCACGGACTCGGCGCTGGCGGCCTCCGCACAAGCGAGCAATTTGAACCTTGAAAGGGCCTGATATCATGGGTGGTACCCGACCTGGATCATCGCAGAACACATCAAAGCCGGCGGTTGCCCGCGCCGCCCGCCCACTGACCGCTGATCGATCCCCCGCGAAGCGCCCCCGGGCACTCCGCGGTGTCTCCGATATCCGCCGTTACTTCTACCACAACGACGAGCCCGTGTACTTCATCAGCGCCACCCCGTTCAATCTTCTGGGAATGGACGAATGGGTTCGAAGCTTCATGTTCATCAATGCGATTGATTGTTTCGACGGAGAACACCCCAACGTCTTCGTCCCACCCGAAATCGAACACGCCCCCTGGACGTCGATCGAAGACATCAACAACTACCTGCTCGCCCATCCTGCCGTTGCCGATCTGGTCCGCCAACGTGGGCCGGGCGGCAAAGCCGTGTTCCTGATGTTCGACGAACGGACAGAAGAACTGTGCCGCAATCTTGGACTCGAAGTGTGCTTCCCCGCCGCCGAACTGCGCAACCAGATCGACGACAAAGTCGAGACGACGCGCATCGCCGATCGCGCCGGTGTGCATTCGGTCCCCAACGTTCTCGGCCGGGTCGAATCGTTCAAGGGCCTGCGCAAGATGACCGCAAGCCTGGGCGATGACCTCGTGATTCAAACAGCTTACGGTGACTCGGGACACACGACGTTCTTCGTGTCGAACGAGACCGACTTCGAGAAGTATGCCCATGACATCGTGTCCGCCCCCGAGGTCAAGGTGATGAAGCGGATCCGCTGCCGGGGTGCCGCGCTGGAAGCGTGCGTGACGCGTCGGGGCACTATCGTCGGGCCACTCATGACTGAACTCGTCGGCTTCAAGGAACTCACGCCCTACAAAGGGGGGTGGTGCGGCAACGAGGTCTTTGCCGGTGCATTCAGCACAGAGATCCGCGAGCGGGCCCGCGCATCCGCCATGGCGTTCGGAGACGAACTCAAAGAACTTGGCTACCGCGGCTATTTCGAGCTCGATTTCCTGACCGATCTGGACAACGGAGAAGTCTACCTCGGGGAGTGCAACCCCCGAATCACCGGTGCCAGCTCGATGACCAACCTCGCCTCATTCGCCCACGCGGATGCGCCGTTGTTCCTCTTTCATCTGATCGAATGGATGGACATCAACTATCACGTCGATCCAGCCAAACTGAGCAACCGCTGGGCCAACCCGGACAACATCGACTCGTGGTCACAGTTGGTCATGAAGCACACGGGCAACGAGGTCGCGCGCATCATCTCCGCCCCGCCCTCTGGCATCTGGGAACTTTGCGACGACGGCAGCATCCGCCACGTGCGTATACAGACGCATCGCCGGACCGTCCAGCACGAGAATCGGGCGTTCTTCCTGCGCATCTCCGGCGCAGGTGATTACTTCTATGAGGGTGCTGATCTCGGCATTCTCGTCAGCCCGGGGCGGTTCATGGACGCTGACTTCCAGCTGACTGACAGGGCGAAAGCGTGGATCAAGGGCATTCAGTCGCAATACGTTTGCGAGTCCGTTCCGGCTTCCGAACACGCCCTCGTCGGCATCGAAGACAATTCATTCAAACTACTGTAGACCATCAGACACCATGGAGCTCGACTTTCAAGCCATCTCGGATGAACCGTCGGGCACAGCGCTCGAGCTCGTCTTCGAAGAATACTGGCCCGCGTATCGGCGTTGGATGAGTAAGTCAACGATCCACAACGACACCCAGCGCTGCGTACAACAACTTCGCGAGCATATGCCGGACATCGCAAGCCTCTGCGAGCGCCTGCATACCCGTTTCGGCGGGACTGACGAAATTGCGCGGTTTCTAACCCTCTATGATCCGCCGCGCATCGTGCGCGCATGCACTCAGCTGGTTTTTGACTCGGCTGCCGGGCCGCGCCTCCTGCGCACCTATGATCACCACCCGCGACTCTTTGATGGTCTCATCCTGTCCAGCCGATGGAATGGCACGGACACCCTGGTCATGGCCGACTGCCTGTGGGGTGCCCTGGACGGCATCAATGAGCACGGGCTGACGATTGCACTCGCATTCGGTGGCCGCAATGTCGTCGGGCACGGGTTCGCAGCGCCGTTGATATGCCGCTACGTGCTGGAGACCTGTGCAACGTTGAGCGCGGCGCGAGATGTTCTGGAGCGCGTGCCCGTGTACATGCCGTACACGTTCGTCGTGCTGGATCGGTCCGGCGAATTCGTTACCGCGTTTCTCGGCCCGGACCGCCCGGCGTCGTTCGTGACCCGGCGGGCGTCATCCAACCACCAGGGCGCGATCGAATGGGCCGCCTATGCGCGCTCTACGGAGAGCGGTCGCCGACTGGACCGGGCCGAGTCCCTGCTTCGGCAACCCCACGCGCTCGCGGACATCCGCCAGGCCTTCCTGGAGCCTCCAATATGGCGGCATGACTACGCCAAAGCCAGCGGGACGCTCTACACCGCAGAATACACGCCCGCAAACAAGTCACTCGACCTGCATTGGCCCGACCACTCTGAACACTTCGTCGTTGGACGACTCGTGAACCAGTCGTTCTCCGTGACGTTGCCCGCAAAGCCGCGCCAATCGCCGTCCTGACGCGGGGCGCCGGATACTCGTGCACGGTACCGACAACCAACACACCACGCGCCCCCCCCCGCATCGGCACGTACTCGATCCTGCACCCCTGGCTGGCACCTTGAAGCCTGGACATCGCGACTGGATCTCACCGCCAGCCACAGCATCCGCTGCAACCGCCGACGTCCCTACCGCTCGCCTGTTCACTTGGGCGGGATTGCGGGACGGGCTTGACCCCTTATAATGGCACGTCATAGGCCATGCATCGAGGATACCGTCGTCATGGTGCCTCGAGCACTGCGGGTGTAGCTCAGTTGGTAGAGCGTCAGCTTCCCAAGCTGAATGTCGAGAGTTCGAGTCTCTTCACCCGCTTTTTCGCATCCCGTCGCACGTGGTCGCACCACACCGTATTCATCCCCATGTCCCTTTGAGTTACGCTGCTGAGCAACCGTCGTCTCAGGAGTAGACTCGGCGCACCTGCTCGCATCGCCTCGCACTGTTTCGTGCACCAACTGCTGGGACAACTGCGGGCGCTGGCCGGAGGACAAGGGAGCGTCATACGTGCCCGTGGCCGCCTGCTGCTCATCGTGGTCGGGCGATGAGATGCCGGGTAGCTCCGCGACCGCTTTCGAAGTGTCAGTGAGCCCCAGGACGGTGTAGTGTTCGAGCGTGGTGCGATAGTCGGCGTGACGCATGATTCGCTGAGCGATTTGCGGAGCGACGCCTGCCCGAGCCAGGTTGGTGCCGAGTGTCGTGCGCATAGCGTGCAGGTCAATGACGCGGCCTTCGTCATCAATGGAGACGATCTGTGTCTTGGGGCGACGCTGTTTACCGCGACCGATCATGACCGGCTGTCCCTGGTCATCCAGGACCGGCTCTTCGCGTGCGATGCCTGCCCGGAGAAAGTCCTTAAGACGTGTGAGGTTAGTCACGGTAGACGGAAAGACCCTTTGCGTCGGCTGGTCGTCGGCCGTGGCCCTGATGCTCTTGTTGTTCCCCTGGTTCGCGTGGGCCTTCATGGTACTCAATTCATCCCTCAATTGCGGATGCATTGGCACGATGTCAGTCCGACCCGACTTTCCACCTCGAACGGTGATCGAGTTGTCCTCGAAGTCGATGTCGGCCCAGGTCAGCCGTTCGAGTTCCCCGCGCCGCAGCCCGGCAAGTGCGGCGGTCAAATACCATGCCCGTCGCCCCAGTGGCTCGACTGCCCCAAGTAGGCGAGACAGTTCATCGTGGGTCAGCGGACGGCGGACACGGCGGCGATCGCGTTGCTCATCCAGCTTGGGCACGATCTTCAGGGGATTGGATTCGAGGCGATTGGTCTTTACGCACCAGGAACAGAACGCAACAGCGATCTGCCGCCCGAAGTTGACAGTCCTGGCCGACAAACCGCCATCACGCAGGGCCCAGAGGTAGCGCTCCAGGGCATCGGCCGAGACGTCTGCTAGCCGACTGGCCCCAACGTGTTCCATGAACCTGAGAAGGTGGCTCAGCTTCTGGTCGACATGTCGTGTAGCCTGGCCGGCTCGTCGACAGTGGGAGATGTAGGCGTCGACATGCTCCTGAAGCAGCTTGCGCCCCTCGGTTGAGAAGCCATCCTGTCGCGCGTCGATTACGCCCTCCCGGCGCAGCGCGACATCCGACACGATCCTGCAGAGGACGCGCTCAGCCGCCCTCCGATCCGTCGTCCGGGTCGACCGCTCGCGCCGGCGGCCGGTATGGTCGAACCAGGACGCGATCCACGGCCCACCATCCTTGCGCTTGAACAGGGAACCCTGGCCGTGTGGTCTCTGCTTTCTGGCCATCTTGAACACTCCCTTATTGTCGTTGTCGCAGTTCCAGTCCGAGGACATCAGCGATCTGCGCGAGGCGCTCGCCCGTCATGTCACACTCACCGGCGAGGTACGCCTGGATGAGCCTCGTCGATGCGACTTTGGGCCCGATGAGCTTTGCTAGTTTGTAGCCACTGAGGCCACGTCTCTTGATCTCACGCTGAAGAATCTGTCGAAACGAACTTTGCATCATATCACCCTCAACATACCGCAGGATCCTGCATCGCGCAAGATATGTCGTTAGTTTTCGCGTTCATCTTGGCACTCGGAGGCCAAGCGTTCCCAGACCCCCGCCTCGTCCCAATGGATACCACCTCACCCAAGCCATCCTTCAGCTGCTGCCTGCTCGCGCAGCCAATCTTCCAGCACGCCTACCGGGTACCTTAGCGCCCGCCCGATGCGGACGTGCGGTACGTGGCCTGCGTTTGTCATTCTCCATAACAGGCGTTCGCTAATGTTCAGCGCCGCCGCGGCCTGCCTGGCGGTATATGCCAGTGGCTCAGGGCGATCGTGAATGTCCACTTGTTCCCGCGAGGCACCTGAGTTCATTGTGCTGCCTCCGTAACATTGCCCCCTTGCGGGTGACTTTGCTGATTCTCCGTAGCCGGACCACGATCTCTGCTAACCGACGGCCTCCGAATGGTACTCTCGTTACGATCGCCGCCTCCAACTGAACCACATGCAGGATCCCAGGCGAGCGTGATGGCCTCATCGCTAGTTGCGCTGAACCTCGATTTGAGGCATCGCACCTGCATCTGCGCACCCTCCTGCGTACTCTGACTGCACGCTACATGCATGACCGATACCGCGTCGTAAACTAATCGGCCCGCGCCAAGAACATCACTCAGTTCAACTCCGTCGCTGTCGTGCTTCGGCTTCCGAACAGCAGATACTGCCAATATGGCGATGTCGTGCTGACGAGCGATCCTCTTCAGGGCTGAACTGTTACGCATGTCCCCCTGGAACTGGTCACTTTCTTCCGATGGCAGAGCCAGCAGGCCCAGGTAGTCGAGGATGACCAGCCGCCAGTGGAATCTCTTGACGCCACGGGCGATGTGCTCAGCAAGTGCCTCTCGATCAAGAGCACCTTTCCATCGATCGTCATCGAGGATAAATAAGTCTCGCTCAGCCCCAGATAGTGCTTTCAGTTGCAAGGCTTGCTGCTCATCCACTTTCCCATAATCAAGCACACTGCGCCGCACTTTGAGACGTTGAGCCACCATCAGTCTGGCGAATTCAAAACGGCTCAACTCAAGCGTGAAGACAGCCGTCGGCACTCCTTGATCAGCCACGTTGTTTGCGATTTGGGCAACAGTTTGTGTCTTCCCGTCTCCTGGCCGTCCGACCATGAGGTGAACTCCGCCGGTCCTGAGTCCACCGCCGAGCATGTCGTCTATGGGCTGCAGGCCAGTGACGATGGACGTCGTGGGCTTGAACGCCTCAGCGGTCCGCAGAATCCCACGGAAGGAGAACGAAGCCCAATGGGGCGCAAGTTGAGCTGCGTTGAACGCCGCAAGAAGCTCCTGGCGCACTTCCTCTGGCGGCCTGTTCCTTGTCACCAGTTCACGAACGAGCCAGTCGCCGATGTCATTGGTACCAGTGGCGGTGTCAAAGCCCAGATCGATTACGCGGGCGTCACTGTCCTTGAGCTGGTCCTGTATCCGCTCTCCCCACGCTTTGCCTGCGGTGTCGTCATCGGCGGGGAGCGCGACCTTGCGACCGGCGAGCTTTGCAACGATCCACGCAGGTAGGTCAGCACTCTCGCCTGCTGTGATTCCGACCACTGGCAAGTTCAGTGAATGCACCGCCGCAGCCTTCAACTCGCCCGGACACAGAAAAACGATCCCATCCTCCCCAGAATCCAAAGGGAAGCACTGTGCGCTGGAAACTCCCCTGGGCCTCCACCACGACTTCGGGGTCTGCCCGTTCAGAGCGTGAGACTTAATCCCCACGAATGTGCCATCCACGTCCCGAACAGGCATCGTTACGTACAAGCGGTCTGGCTGACCAGCGATGCCCAGGCCCAGTTGTTCCACGGAATCGCGGCTGATTGCGCGCGACTTCCAGAGGTCATTCAGGGCCTCACCGTCATCGAGAAGTTGACGTGCTCCCAGCGCGGCGGCCTCCTCGGCTTGCTTAATCTCCTCAGGATCAGAACCGGGCGCAGCGGTGCCCGCATCGTCTGACGAAGGAGTGGGCGACCGATTGACGACGCCTCTGTTCTCGACACCGTGATGCGCGAGCGCTTCAGCGAAGGTCATCTTGCGATAGGCCATCGTAACAGCAATCACATCCCCCGTGATCTTGCCGTCATTCCACCCGCATGTTCCACCTCCGTGACACGTGTACTGAAACGCCCCTTGGTGTTCGTGGATCGATCCGCTCGGCGATTTCTCATGGGTGTGACCGCCGCTGGCGTGGAACGGGCACCACACGGTTTTCCCATTGCTACCGATCTTCGCGCCGGCGGCCATTAATTCGCCGATCAGCGCCTGCTTGCTGGCTTTGAGTTCATCGAGGCTCATTCCGCGCCTCCAGCCTCTGCCACACCGGCGTCAGCATGGGGGCGAAGCAACTCTGAGATTGAGATGAGGCGCTGGCCCCCAGATTCCCCGGACCCCTGGGAACCACTACGGGCCCCAAGGGGTGCCGCTTGTCTGACCCCTAGGTCTGTGCCCCGAAATCCAGACGGCTCTGACCCCCGAAAACCGGACGGCTTTACTGAGGGACCCGTCTGGTTTTCCCGACGGGGTTGCGCGGCCTGGCCGTCTGGATTTCCCGACGGCTTTGTCATCTGTGGGAGCTTCAGCTTTCCTGTGAGTCGACGCGTCGCCCGGCGGTTATTCCCACCACCCTTGAGGTATTTTCCGTTGGACGCTATGTAGCCTTTCCGCTGGAGCGATGAGAAGATGTCGCCCGCCCGACTGGTGGATACGCCGAGTAGCTGACCGAGTAAGGCTGCGCCTATTTGTTTCTTGTCGGCGCCGAGGTATCGCCACAGCGCCAGCATGGCTCGCCCTTCTTGGTACGTAAGGTCGGCCTCCTGGCCAATGAGCCAAATGGCACGCAAGAACGGATCCCGCGGTGGATTCAGTGAAGATGATGTGGTTGAAATGTTGACCGGTTGCGCGTATACTGCCATGTGATCTAATTCCTGCCCGTCGGCACGTTACATGCGTCCGGCGGGCTTTTTTTGTAGGTTGCGATCGCGCTGCATCACCCGGCAGGGCGATGAACAGCATGCGTTGCTCACGCTAGAAGGAGCGTATCAGGCAGGCTGGCGGAAAAGGTTAATCGAATTGTTAATCGGTGTTAATCGGTTCTCGAAACAGCTTGTACCCTTGGCCCGTTGCGGTCGTGATCGAGAACGGCACCGAGACCTTCTTCAGCGCCGTCCTGATTTGTGAGACCGCGACCCGTAGAGCAGGAGATGCGCTGGTGCAAGGTCTGCCCTCATCGAGTTCGCTGTAGGAGACTACGCTTTCCAGGTCTTGATGAAGACGCTTCAGTACCCCAAACTGAGCCCCGGACTTAATCTCTAGGCGTTGGCCGTTATAGGATGCCGATTCAGTGTTCTCGTCAAGAGAAAGGCCATGGGCTTCCACCATTCTTGCCTTTGAAATATCGTCCAAGAGTGTTCGATGACATGCTTGGAGCCTGACGATGAACCCCGCGTCCCTAAGTTGGCGACTTGGATGCTCCTCGTCACTCAAGACTCGCAGCAGTAGAGGTGTGTCGATCCCAATGCTCTGAAGTCGAGTAAGGTGGCGATTGACGAGTTCTATCCACATCGCCTTGCTCTTTCTGAACTGGCCTTTTCGCTCCTCCGCGACCCTACGACTTCCCAGGTTTTTTTTGGATATTAGATACCGACTGAGGTTTTCGAGGTGATCGATGTAGATCCAAACAAAGTCCGCGATGGCAACAAGGTCTTGGTGAACCGTGGTGAAGGTAGGACCTGAGTGGTGCGAATGAGTGGTGCTGAGTTCTTCAAGCATGAATTACCTATCTGAAGGTCGGGATCGGATGGAGCTATGGATAGGTACATCAGCTCCTTCCGATCCGCATAGCGGTGGCCTACCGCCGACCTGGCAGTCCACGATTATCGGGGATTCATGGGGCGGTGATAAGTTTGGATAGGCACTCAACGCATGCCGGGACTGTTAAATGTTTTGCCCGGACGCAATGAGCACCAAGAGCCCCAACATATTTTGTTGCTCGAGCTGAGTTGCATCCGTACAATTGAACCGTATGAACCTGACCAGTGAACCTCACAGCGTCCGCAGGGAATTGCGTATTACACAAACCTTCGACGCGCTGCTGCGACGAGAGGGTGACCGCCTCGGGCGCTCAGTAAGCGAGATCGTGCGAACTTCTCTCGGCGAGTTTTTCAACAAGCCGCCGCACGAGCGGGCGCGGAGCCTCGACGGCAGCCCAGACATCGCCGAGATCGAGCGAATGATACTGGGCTGAATCGGCCGCAGCCCGATCAGGCCCGCGTGCCCAACGAGTACGATCCGCCTGTTCACAGCGCACGAGTACGCCCGTGCTATCGCGGACACCGCATGTGTCGAAGAATGCCGTCGAGGGCCGTGGCGTTGTGAGATCGTCGACCACAATATGGCATCGTACCGCCGTGATCCGAGCGGATCGAGTTCGTCGATTCCCCTGAAAACCTGCGCATATGCGCCTGCCGTATGCCGTTCATCTGGAGTGGCTCAGGCTTAACCATCGACGTCGACTATGGGCCTTCGCCGATCGTCCCTCTGATGTGGTCACGAAGACGAGTAGCGAGATCCTCTGGTGACTCCCACACAACCATCAGAATCTGGCTTACATCGAAGTGCCGGGCTTTGAAGTCTGACTTGCTGCAGGTGTAAACCACGGGCTTCGCGCAGCTGGTTTTTAACAATGGTATGGTATTTTGGTAACCCGTCTTTCTTGGCGTATTCACCGCAGAGGAGGCATGCTTTGTCGGACATGAGCGCTATTCTCCACCGCGGCCTCAGTTGCGGCGATGACTGGATGATCACGCATACGACTCCGACTAAAGTACGAGGAATCAGCCAGCGGGGCTATCCGGCCGGCTGCGTGTCCTTCCTGTGCATCTGCCCCAAGCTGCCTGACTGAAGCCCTCTTGGAACCCCTTCTCGTACTCCGTGTGCCTTTGCCCTGTCAAGGTGACCGTGCCGAAGCTGATAGATAGCGGTGCGATTGGCACTCCCTGCGGGCCACGAGCACATCAGTCCCCGTCCCGCAACAGCTGTTGGTCGATTAGGACATGGCTCGGTACAATGTGACAGAGGGGACTTGGATGCTCGAAGCGTCACATGTGACACCCCGAACACGGCCGATCAGCATCTCTATTGAGGACCGCTCACAATGACCCTTTGGATCGCATGGTATCTGCCCATATGCATGCTCGCCCTGGGGGAACCGCCGTGTGGAACATACGACTCGGTTGTCGATCTGGCTTCCCTGGATGGTGCGGATGGCGTCACCCTGCCCGGGCTCGAATGGCTGTTTGGTACGTCAGTTGCCGACCTCGGTGATGTTAATGGGGACGGTATCGACGATTTTATTGTGGGCGCTCCATATCAGGACGATCATGAGCCTCGTGCTCACGTCGTTTTCGGAAGCCCGAACCTGACAGACGCCAACTCCCTCGATCCGGATTCTCTCGACGGCACCAACGGTTTCGTAATCCATGCTACGCCCGACGATCGCATCTTCGGCTACAGCGTGGCCGGGCCTGGTGACATCAACGGTGACGGTCTTGACGACATCTTCATTGCATCAATAAGCGACTCGACGAACGATGGTAGATTCTATGTCTTGTTCGGTGCTGCCAACCTGGGCTCAACCGGCTCATTCGATCCTGCCACTTTAGATGGAAGCAACGGATTCACCATCCACACACCGCCTGCCGTCGGTACGATCTTCAACGGTCGGCGCATTGGCGGCGCTGGAGACATCAATGCAGATGGCAGCCCTGACCTATTGATTGGCAATCTGCTCGAAGATCGCGTCTACGCCATTTTTGGCGGCAAGGGAGTAGGCAAAGATGGAGACTTCCATGTCGATGAGCTTGATGGAACGAACGGGTTCGTCATCGAAGGACCATCGGGCAGCGACACTGGCGAGTGTGTAGCCTCTGCTGGGGACTTCAATGGTGATGGCATTGACGATTTCGTCGTCGGGGCTCCCGATTATGCGACGGCAGTGATCTTTGGGAGTCCTGATGTCGGCAGAGACGGGGTCATGACGCTGGCCAACCTCGAGGCTGTCCAGGGGTTTCTCATCGAAACGGACATTTACGGGCACCAACCGCCACTCAACGATCTGGGCTACGCCGCCGGTGGACATGGTGATTTCGACGGCGATGGATTCGATGATCTCGTTCTGGGCGATCCGTTCACGTCTTCTCCAGGAAACTCCGGCGCCGGTTCAATTCTGCTGCTGCGCGGAGGTTCCGACTATGGTCTCGATGGGCCCCTGGTCATCACCCTCAGCAACTTGGAAGACGATCGTTGGACCCTACTGCCCGGGCCAAGGGATGAAAACTTCGGTCGAGGGATCTCCTTGGCCGGCGACGTCAACGCCGATGGTCTGGCGGACATCGTAGTTGGCGCCTACAAGGCTCCCTCCAACGGCCTGGAATGGGCCGGGAAGATCTATGTGCTGTTTGGTCGACCCGGCTTGACTGCTCTGGATATTGACCTCACCAACCTGCAACCGCACGAGGGCTTCACCGTTCCCGGCATCGTCGAAGCGACCACTCTCGGTCGCCAGGTGGACTCCCGCGGGGACTACAACGCCGACGGTGTCCCCGACATGCTTCTGGCAGCAGACGGCTTCTCAGAAGAAACCGCTGTGTACCTGTTGTTCGGGATGGCCAGGGACATCGATTGCGATGAGAACGAGGTCTGCGATTATCTGGACGTCGCCGGCGGCGCCAGTGATTGCAACAGCAACTATTCGCCCGATGAATGCGACGTTACGAACGGACTCTCGCTGGACCGCAACAACAACCGTGTTCCCGACGAGTGCGAGACCGTCGTGCACTACGTCAAGGCCGACGCAGCCGGCGCTGGTGATGGCTCGAGCTGGAAGGACGCGTACACCGGCCTGCAAGAAGCGATTGATGCGGCGACGGTACTCGACCAGGTATGGGTTGCAGCCGGTGCATACGCGGCCACGCACGACACGGATGCCGCCGCCTTCTCTTTGCGATCGAACATTGGCATTTACGGTGGGTTTGCCGGAAACGAAGCAACTCTACAAGAACGCGCCGGCCTGTTTGAGGATACTATCCTGACTGGAGAAGGTCGGCACCGCGTAGTTGATGCCCTGTTCTTGCCATCGACAAGCGTCTTGGATGGTTTCGCAATCAGGGATGGACACCACGGATCGGTCTTGGTCTTGATGGCTGGCTCCCCAATAGTCCGCAATTCCTTCTTCGAAAGCGGTTGCCCTGCAATCGAAGCACTGCACAGCCGTGCAGTCATTGACACCTGTAATATTCGTCACTCTCATCCCGGGCTGCGAGCGACAGGCGGTCGTCCCACGGTGGTCGATACCCGCTTCGAGTGTCACATGGCGATCATTGCTGAGGACGCACAGTGCTACGGAGAGCGGATCTTGTTTGAAGATTGCGTCGGCAATGACTCGCACCCTGGTATCCATGCTCTGCGTTCAGAACTGAGTATCAGCGACTCGACGTTCTCCTATGAAGTCCGGGATTCTGTTATCTTGGAGGAGAGCACCGCGAGCTTCCAAGGCTGCGCCTTCGTCGGCAATCGCAAACGCGCAATCGAGGCCAAGCTATCCGAGGCTGCGTTCAGCAAGTGCACATTCACTGGCCACGTCGAACAGGCGTCTACCTATGTGTGCCTTGACGAATCAACAGGACAGTTCGACGAGTGTGGTTTTCTTAACAACTCAAGATCGGTGATCTTTGCACAGAGAGGAAGTACGGTTGCGTTGAAAGGATGCACAATTCAAGACAATCTCGTTGACCATGTCAGTGACAGCGTGATTAGCCTGGATGAGTCTATTGGACTCATTGATGGTTGCCTGTTTCAAAACAATGCGGGTAAGGCTCTTCTCGCGAGTCATAGCGAGCTGACCGTAGAAGGCTGTGTGTTCGAACACAACGACTTTGCGCTCAAATCTATTCCCTCCCAGGCCACAGTGCGAAACACAGTCTTCCGAAATAACGCTGATACGGCCGAACTTACTGGAACTGTTGAGTACTGCCAATTCCTGAACAATCAACCGAGCTTCGGTACTCTGGTAATCGAATCTGGGACGGTGCGGCATAGTGAGTTCATTGGCAATAGGGCTATCGGATTCGCCGGCTTATTGTGCGGGTCCGGTCCAGTAGACATTCATGATTGCATTATGGCGGACAATGAGGGTTTGGCGCTCTTGAGGTCAACGGCGCCTACCACACGTATTGAATCTTGCCGAATCATTGGGAACCGCTCCGTAGCATGGACAATGGTTACGAACGCACTTGTTATGACGAACACACTCTTGGCCGGAAACTCGGCCGAGCAAAACAGCGCCTTTCGAGCGGCCAGCGCTACGATCACCAGCTCTACGATTGCGAATAACATCGGAACGACGCAAGGGGCAATCCTATCCTCTCCGCTTACTATTGACGATTCAATCATCTGGGGCAACGAGCCGGAACTGTTGGCCAATCAAGCGAACCCAACAGTGTCCTATAGCACAATCCAAGAAGAGATTCCGGGTATGGCTGTCATACACCTTGATCCAGTCTTCGAGGACCCCGACGGTCCGGACAATGACCCGGATACATGGCAGGACAACGACTACCGTCTGAGCGCAAGTTCGCCATGCATCGACACGGGCAATCCCGGCACGATTCCGCGAAAGGGCATGACCGATGTCGATGGGCTGCCTCGACTGGTCGATGGTGATGGTGATCGCATCGAGGTCATTGACATGGGAGCCTTTGAGTACCAGGCCATGTGCAGCAGCTTTGATTCGTGCGCAGATGTTGACGAAGATGGGATTACCGACGATGCCTGCCAGTGGTGGTTCTGCAGCGGTGGGGGTTGCCATGCGGTAGAGAGAGTCTTCGGTGACCTCGGTGGGCCCTTCGGCCGGTGCTCTCCGGATGGCGTGGCTGATGGCCAGGATCACTTCCATGCTTTGAACTGTTTTAAAAACACATCAACCGATGAAGTCTCCCCTTATTCCTGTGAACAGAACGCGCCGGCATCCTACAACATCGATGTGTCAGGCCCTGATCAGCCCTGTGCTCCTGACGGCAGGTGCGACGGCCACGACATGTTCGCGGTTCTTGACGCGTTCTCGAGGCAGTCTCCGTGTTCATGCTCGGGCGGACCGGCCCCCGCTATGCCTGGCAAGTCAGTCACCGGCACGGCCCAATTTAGCGTGATTCCCAGTGCACGTGTAGTCTCGCCGGGAGATGTCGTTTCGATCGATGTCTTCGTGCAAACCGGTGCCCCGCTGAGAGGCTACCAACTGCACTTGGACAGCTCAGCCGGACGGGCCGGCTCTCTTGATCTCATCGACATCTCGATCAACCAGGCCGAATCGCCATTCCTGCAGCACGATTGGTCCGCCTTTAATATTGCAACTGGACAAATGGTCGCAGGTGTCGACAGCGGTGCGCGAGCAGCACACGAGATGTCATACCTCGCCACCTTCACATACCTCGCGAGCCCGCGAGCCGCAGGACAATTCCTCATAGATCTTCTGGCTAATGATAAGGAAGCGCACAGAACGTACCTCTTTCCCGAGAACATCAGCGAAGAGGTCGTGGGTGGAGTCAGCAGTCCGGTCGTGATCGAAGTCTTGGCGTCACAGCCTGGACGCCGGAGGTAGCGCCCTGGGGAGCGGCTCTGAGGAATTCGAGTCATTTGTATTCGCGTCATGCCGGGATGGTACTTTATGTCCCCGGTGATGATGCTGGGATACGCTTCTCAGGCATCGAGGAGCTGGTTTGAACTTAAGAACCGTGGGCCAAGATGTAGAGCGGCGCCATTGTTGCTCTGCCAGGCGCATGCGCAGGGGTGGTCTTGCGTGTTCTTTCAAGAAGCAAGAGCAACATCGTCTGTTGTTGGCTCGTGTGAAGCCGTGACGAAGACGATCCGCGAAGAGGACCATAGCGGAGAGTTCGAGCCCTATGTGCCACCTAATGCCATGAGCACATCAGCAGCAGTCCGGCGACAGTTCTTGGTGGAAGAGGACACGGCTGGGTACAATGCGAAAAAGAACAAGTCGATGCTCGGAGCGCCACTGCGACCTGAAGAGGTCCACGCAGGGTCATTGTGTCGAGCAGCAGTTCAGCCGCTAGGTATTGCTGGTGACCAGTACGCGTGTCCTGTTCAGGGCGTCCAAGATACCCAGGTGACGCTGCGTCCACTCGATCGGGCGTTCGAACATGCTGGCGTACCGTCGCAGCGCTGTCAGCATCCGCCGCCATCACCCACTTCACTCCGCCCGAGGGCCTAACGGTTCAAGCTATTGCACATCCGCGACGTGTGAACACTTTCGCTCAACGTTGCGTCGGTGCGCAGACAAGGCGGGGTAGCGGAGTATGCTTCGGAGATTGAGAGCGGGGTACGCGGGCATTGCGGGGTCAAGCAATCCGAGGCGCAAAGCGGCTAGCGAGTCGATCATTGTGAGACCGAGCATTTCTGGTGCGTATTGTGCCACCTCGTTTTGGTTAGACCGAAGGTGAGTCGACAGCGCGATGCTCCTGAGCAGCCAGACAACCCACTCACGGCTCCGCATGTCGCTCGGCTGTGAAGCGCCGCGCCCTAGCCACCTTTCCTCGCGCCCGATAGAAAGCGCCGTCACCAGAAACGGCTCGCACACATACTCCACCAGTGGTAGATGGTTCTGACGACGTCTGATATTGTGCATCGTGCGGTGTCTCACGCTTGCTACTTCTGATTTGCCTGTACTTCGGGTGCCCCGCAGGCATCAAATCGGCATCACGATAATGATCCTGTCTTGCGCCGGGGAGAGACGCCATGACACCTCGTACTATTCTTGCAGTAGCTGCCGTGTGGTTGTGTGTAGGCAACTACGCACACGCCAAGTGGGACACACACACTATTACAGATCCTGATGGGCAACCTGCGGTTGTGTACTGGTGGGCGGAGGACATCCCGCTTCCGGATGACGTGACCTTCTCGGTCATAGTTGTGCACGATACCTCAGGCTCGACACCGGATTCCTTCCGTTTTGACCATGATGAACCTGGGATCGGGCTGCTCAGTCTACAACTCCAAGGCTATTCCCTTGATTTTGCAAATGGCCCCCTGAGCATGGTGCTCGCATATTCAGGGGTCGATCCGTATGCGCTACCGAGTGAGCATGTCCAGCTTTGGCTTGGTCCATACCCGTTTACGTTCTCATCCGATCCAGAGCAACAATCATGGATTCCACAGCAGCAAACGTGCATCTGCTGTCTTCCTATCGACGGATACGCTCCGTTGGGAGATCCTCCAGGTTTGTGCGACGAAATGACGTCGTACCACTGCGACGCTTGTGATTCATGCGGAAGCATAACTGAATGTGTGTGCGAGTGGACTTGCGATTGCTGCGACACTTCATCTTGCGCACAATCTGCAGCTTGCGCCGATTGCTTCACGCCCGTAGATTGCGACGACAACAACCCGTGCACGATAAACGCATGCATTAATGACAACTGTGTCTCGACGCCCATACCGTGTGGGGCGTGCGAGGAGTGCGTTGACGGCACGTGCGTTGATGTATGTGAGGATTCGACAGAATGCAAGTCTGTCGTCTGCAACGCATCCACCAACCAGTGCGAAGAGACCGATCTATGCGTCGGGTGCTACCACTGCGAGGGCGACGAGTGTGTGTTCGGTTGTGACAGCAGCAACCTGTGCAGGCCGGAATCGTGCGAAGATGGTCAATGTGTTCCGCATCCTGTCGAGTGCCAGAGTACCGCATGCCTAATAGGCGAATGTGACCCAGATACCGGAGACTGTGAATACGAACCCGTCCCATGCGATGACTTCAACGTGTGCACTGCGGACTCATGCGATGACAATACCGGCTGCCACCACACCCTGATAACTTGCGACGATCCGGAATGCCACCACACGTGGTGCGACGCTGTGGAGGGGTGCAAGTCTGTGCCCACATGCAACGATTCGAATTTGGTCTGCATTACGAACGTCTGTCAAGGCGACACGTGCACGCCAGTCGGTACCATATGCGAAGACCCGGACGAAACGGATTGTGTTCGCTACGAGTGCGTCGAAACTGAGGGCGGCTGCACAGCAATTGACTACTGCCCCGCCTACAACAACGGGTGCCGAGCCCAATGCTGTGTGAATGCCGCTTGCAGAGAACATGACCTTGCTCATCCGTGTGACGCCACTTCGCAGTGCGTCGATGGGGAGGCAGGAGAGATCGCGACTGTTGAGTTCGAAGTCTGCAACAACGCTTGCGACGATGCCCATAGCGCGGAGTATGACTGGGAAGCCGAAGCCCTGTGCCCGGGGTTTGTGATCACTAATCCACAAGGGGCGGTAGTTGTTCCGCAGGGCGCATGCAGTCCAGTGCACGTCTACGTATTCATCCAGGAGGATATCTCGCCGGACGCGGTCGGGCACATCAGCTTGTCACTCGAAGACCACATCGAGGGAGATTGCGCAACGACGACGCAAGCCTGTTCTGCAACAGGCATCATTCTTGCAAGTGGCGGGACCGGGGGTGCGGCAGGCGCGGTCGTCGGGGCGCGGAATGTGTCAAGCTTTTTGAGACACCTAAACGACTCAGTTTAGGGAGCAATCAATTCCAGCGCCTGCGCAGCAGGCGCTGGTGGATTGATCCATACGGCCTGCGGAAGAGCCGGTATGACCGGCGGCTTCCGGAAGCGTTGTGGGTTCCGCTGATAGGCCTCGAGCATCACATCTCTCCGTTTCTCGAGCACGTCCTCTGCTCCGCCGTAGTGCACGGTCTCAGGCGTCAGTAGGCCAATGCCGCTGTGATGGTGCTGATTGTTGTACCAGTCGAAGAACACCCGGCAGAATGCCCGTGCATCCTGAATCGAACCGAAGCGATCCGGGAACGCCGGTCGGTACTTGAGCGTTTTGAACTGACTCTCCGAGAACGGATTGTCATTCGAGACATGGGGTCGGCTGTGCGTCTTGGTCACGCCCAGATCTCCGAGCAGATGCGCCACGGCCTTGGAACGCATCGATGGGCCACGGTCCGCGTGGACCGTGAGTCGCCCGGGCAGGATCTCCTGCTTGTGGTACGTTTCTTCCAGGAGACGTGTGGCCAGGCTGGCGCTTTCACGATACGCAACGGTCCAGCCGACCACGTAGCGACTGAAGATGTCCAGGATCACATAGAGGTGGAAGTAGGACCACTTCGCCGGCCCCATCAGTTTGGTGATGTCCCACGACCACACTTCGTTCGGAGATGTAGCCAGGAGCTCCGGCTTGCGATAGGTCGGGTGACGCAGCTGATTACGCCGCTCACGTACTTGGTCTGATTTCCGCAGGATTCGGTACATTGTGCTTACTGAGCAGAGGTAGCGCTTGTCGTCGAGCAATTGTGCCCAGACCTCGCGCGGCGCCTGGTCTGCGAAGCGCTTCGAGTGCAGCACGTCCTTGACCTCCTGCGTCTCCGAGTCCGACAGCGACCACGGCGGTCGAGGCCGCGGCGTTGGATCCGAAGCTGGCGCAAGCCAGCGATACAGACCGCATCGTGGTAAGCCGAAGGCACGGCAGGCTTGGGCCCTGCCCACGGTTCCACCGAGTTGATCACAGGACCGCATCATTCGTTCTCGTCGCTCGGACTGTCCTTCAGTGGAATGCCCAGGATCTCCGAGACTTTTTTTTGGAAGTCGATGATCGTCTCGGCCTGTTGCAGACGCTTGCGCAACCGCTCGACCTCGCGTTCGAGTTTCGCAACTTCCTTGGCCATGCGTTTGTCAGGATTCGGCGCTGGCCCACGCTTCTTGGCTTGCAGACCCTTGAAAGCGCCGCTGCGAAACTGCTCGCGCCACTTGCCGAGATGGGATGAATACAAGCCCTCACGTCGCAGCAACGCACCGATCTCGCCCTCCTGGCACGCCTCAGCCTCCTGCACGATCCGCAGCTTGTACTCCGCCGTGAACCGGCGTCGCGTGGCACGCTCGGGAACCTCTGGATCGGGTCGATCCGAGCCGTTACCTTGGATTTCTTGTGTCACCGGGGCTCCTGCCTGGTATCTGTTGAGCATCGCTATCCACCAGCCGCCCTACATTAAACTCGATCAACAGGGTGTCTCAAAGAGTGTGACACAGAGGGGCGAGTGTAATCATTAGTGAGGATCTCTGGGAGCCGCACATACACCACCTGAATGTAAACCTAGCCAGCAATAAGCGGCATGAGTACGAGTCTGCCACTGGGCTGGCGGAAGGGCAACAGGTTCTGAATCAGGCCGTGCCTGCCGGCGCGATACCCCCGCCGAACCCGCTGCGATCCGGTCGCCGCCATCCGGAGTCTGATGAGTATATTACGGGGCGATGGCACTCCGCTGATGATTATCCTCATCGCATACCCATTCATGTGCCCTTCGCTTTCGACTCGTATGAGATTGTCGGTCAAGTTGGGACAGGGTTTCTCCGCCCCATGGACACCACGTTCTTTCAGGACGAGAGAGATGCCTGGAATGCTGCCTGGAATGCGATCAGTAAGTTTCAAGACATACAGTCACCCTATACGACAAGCCGCGTCAAGGAATACTGGATCGATGTGACCAATATTCCTGATACTGATCCGGAGTTGGATGAATACTACATCACGCCCGAGTTGCTTGGCGGAAACTATACGCTGCGCTTCTATCAGAATGGTGAGCCGGATCCGATCACCACGTCATTTTCCGTGACGGATTCGGATAGTGTATTTGTTGTACACAAGTCACGCCCGCGAAACGAGTGGGGCATTTTGAATCACCGCCTCTATACTCTCTCGTCGACTGATCGGCGAGCGACATGGGGTGAGACGATCAACATTGAGTTCAAGGCACCTGTGTCAGGCGAGTACACAGTGCGTGTGTCGGGGAACAGCGGTGATAGCGTTCGGGTGTTCGATGACTGGAATGCGCATGGTCCTGAGATAACAGAGGCGGGGCCTGCTCAATCATTTGCCCTCAATGTCAATCAGGCTAAGCGCTTGTCCGTGCGGGCCTACCGCGCAGATACCGAATCGGTTGTACGTGTAGCCCTCTTCAACAAGGACCAGTGCGCCTCGGCCCACGCGCTAACGTTTGATGTGCGACCGCTGCCAGTGACGCCCGCCGCGGACGATCGCCTTGTGCTGAGAAAGCACGTGGCCGGAGCCGATGTGGTGGGGTACGAGATGCAATTGCCGACGGGTGGTGGGTTGACGGATTCGTTCATGGTAGGCAGGACAGATCCGTCGACGTCGCGCGTCGTCGAGGGCCACGCGGTAGGTTGGAAGCTCGAGGATAGTGGATCTACCGGACGGGTCGAATCGTCGGGCGAGGGGCCACTCGTGTACGAGGGGCCATGGGCCACAGGCAAAGAACTCGCCTACGATGTCAAGACTCTTGATGGCCGAGTGATTGTCGACTACCAATATGCCGCTGGGGGACCTCCAGAGCAACCGCTTATTGTCACGAGTGCAACGTGGTATGACCTGGGTGAGCGTGGCGATGTCCCGACTCTGATCACGAACTACGAGTACTCCTCGGATCGTTTGGTGCGCACAGTCACCACATCAGAATCATATCCAGAAGTGCCAAGGACAGAAGAGCGCATCTATCTATACGGCAAGTGCGCCGGAAGCATCGTATCCGGGTGCGCCGAGGATGAATGTACATACATTACGCCGGCTCCCTTGGTCGCCCGCGATCTTCGCGGCCGCGTTATTGCAGTCGTGCCGGCACTGCCTCGTGATGCGCTCGATCCCAGTATGCTGGGCGAACCAGATCCCAACGAATCCGTTTCTGAGCGGTTTACTTACCTGACTTACGAACGCTGCGGCCTGGCGTCTTTCAACGACCACTGCGATGACAGACTGGACCGCCATGGACGCAAGAACGCCTCCGGCAACATGATCTTGTTCCAAAAACGAGAGTATCATCCTCTAGAGGGTGGCCCACATAGCGCAATCGTACGCTTGGGTGTCGCACATGACACTGATACGGGTGGCCTTGGCGAAGATTGGCTAGAACAGAGACTGTCGATCGAACACTACGATGGGCATCAACGCCTCATTGGCCAGGAAGAATGCGCCAACACCTGGGCGGCATCAACGTCGCCTATGTCCTGCGACTATGTGTCCACGCAGGGATGGAGCAGCACGCTCGCCAACAGTGAGATCATAGCAGAATCATGGACGACGATCAGTCCATCGGGAGCCAGCGAGTCAGTCGGTTGGACATTGGTAGGAGAGCCCTATGTGGCCGGAAGTACGCGGCTTACAACGGTCGAGCGGCACGGTGAGCAGGTGCAGACTACGGAACACACATTCGACGGTTCTTACGGCGGGTATCTGAAGACTCAAGACCTCCACAAGCACAACCAGGAGTCGGAGTTGGTTACGGGCTATGAGTACCACTCCGGAACGGGCCTACTTCATAAGGTGATCCGCCCAACAGAGCCCGGCGGTTCCGCGACTGCACCCATTGTCAATGCGACGACCACATATTCGTACAATGATGCGGGGCGGTTGCATGAGGTGACGGAGCCATCGGCCTCTTCTGTGCTGCTGGCGACACAGTACGATTATGATCGGCGCGGCAATCGTACACGCACAACGAGCATCGTACCTGCTACAGAAGGGCTTTCTCAGCATACCACTTTCGCTTTTGACTCGTTCGGTGCACTCTTGTCAACGCTTGTTCAGAACGCTGGCGGGTCTGGCGTCCATCTGACTACGCGCCACATTCGCGATCCGCGCAATGGCCGCCTTGCCGCGACTCAAGTACATGAAGGAACGCCTGATGATGAGTTTTTTTCGAACTTGTCGGAGCAGACTTACTTGTACCATGAGGTGTCCGGGGCCGTAATCCAGCGTAAAGACGCGCTGGATACGGCGCCGTTCCGCCCAGGAGGTCCGGATGACTGGGCGACAACAGATATGCAGTACGACGCCACGGGCACATGGCTGCTCGAGGAATCGTCTCCAGCAGCCACAACAACGTACGCATACAACCACCAAGGAGATATTGTGACCCGGGACGATTCCGGCGTAATCACAACGTTCGAGTATGAGGGCCGTGGCCTTGTTAAGTCTCAAGAGCGCGCCAACCTCCTTACAGAAATGTATTACGATGGGTCCGGCCGTTTGTTGGCCACCGTCGACCCACGCGGCATATCAGAGCGGTACTTGTACGACGGAAGCGACCGGGTCTCCACACGCTACGAATGCGGGTTGCTTGCAGGTGATCCACCCGTAGCACCAGGCCCACCGACAGCCGCCGAGTGCCCGAACCCCGATGCCGCAATCTCAACTGAGTACGAATATGATTTGTCTAATCACGTCACGCGCGAGGCGCGATCTGACGTGAGTGAGGTGCGCACCGAGTATGATGACTATGGACGGCCGTGGAGAATCAGGTACCTCGTCTCGGCTGACGGTTTGGAATCAGATATAGAGGATCTGGCCGGGCGCACGTTCGCCGACAAGGTCCAGATCATTGAGTACAACAGCGCCGGGCTCGAGTATCGCAGAATCGTCAAGGGGGCGTCGAACGCCGAACCCTCCTTTGAATCCGGCGACGAGTACACGACATACGATTACAACACACTTGGCAATGTGTTGCGGATCGAAAATTCGTGGGGGCATACGGAGTCGTTCACATACGACGATGCATCTCATCAGCGCGTTACACATGTATCCGATCCTGACGTGCTCAACGAGGAGACGTCTTATGAGCGCGACGTCTTGGGCCGAATCACACGTACTACGGAGCCGGAGTATGCAGATATTACTGTCCATCCGCCTGAACCTCCGGCACCTCTCGTCGCGCACTATTCAGAGCAGGAGTATGATTCGCGGGGCAACCTCTACCGCACCATCCGCTATGATGGTAGTTCCGATGCGATCGTCCACCAGGAACTGTTCCTGTATGGGCCGGATGGGCGACTTGCGTGCCAGGCTGAGCGTTTTGGAGCCCAACCGCTCCTCGATCCGGATAACACGACTGACCATGTGCAACGGTATACCTACACAGAATTGGGTCAGTTGGACACCGCGACCCGCTATAACAGCAACAGCGGGACCGAACTGGTCACGGAATACGAGTACGATCCCTACGGTCGTCTGGTGTGGACCAAACCTCCGGATGGAAGCTTGCATGGGCGCTCTATAGATCAGAACACCGGGGAGCTGTTATACGAGGTGCGACAAGATGCGCGGGGGGCCGCGTTCGTAGATTATTATTACGACGAATTCGGTCGCACCAGGGAAACGCGATTGACCAGTTCGACTGGCAGCGACTACCTTGCACAAGCGTACGCGCACGATGACGCTCACCGCGTGGCTTCAGTTCAGAATCCCAAACAGATTGCCGAGGGGGCCAACCACAAGACGAGCTTCGAATATGACCTTATCGGCAACCTGGTCGCCCAGGTCGAGGATACCAATGGCCTGAGCCGTCGAACCGAATGGATACACGATCGTATTGGCCGTAAGAGAATCGCCTGTGCGTTCCTCGGCAACACCGTTCAGGAAACCAAGTACGACTTCGTTCCTGCCAAGAACTGCATCGACGTAACCTATCCAGGACAAAACGCGATCAGGTTCATTCTCGATAGCAAGGGGCAAGTCCGTCAACGTGTCGATGCCGATAGCATCGCGACCTGGTATACCCGCGATCCGCGTGGTCGACTGGTCAAAACTCTGGACCTGGGTGGACTTGCTGCTGCGATCGAGCGCGCCTACGACGCCACCGGTCGTCCGGTCAAAGTAACACGCTCTGCGGGGAGCAGTACAAGCAAGGTCGACTATCTGTACGATGACGCCAATAAGACTGTTCTCGAGACCCAGACGCACCCCGGCGGATTATCCTTCAACCTCTTGAGGACCTTAGACCAGAGCGGCAATCGCATCCAGCTGTCCTCGCCAACCGCCCCAATAGACATCCAGTATGGCTTTGACAGGATGGGGCGAAATGACTCGATCACATCGGGCGATATCAGCATCGAGTACGATTTGGCTGGCCAACAGGTCCTGTCGCGTACAACCACCAAGGGCGGCCCGAGTCCCAACCCGCTGACGCTGGTCAGTACGACCGGCCTGGATGAATTTTTCAGGCCCGTTGAGTTCACGACGACATCCCAGAGCACGGTCTTGTCGTTGGCGCACATGACCGAATGTGACCCGAATGGTAACCCGCTGTCGCGGACCAGGCGGCTGGGCGAAGCCACCAGTCCGGTACTCCAGGAATATCGCACAAGCACGTTCGACGACCTCGATCGTCTTACTCAATCAGCGGCCGGTAGCGTCATCGAAGACTATCCGCGCGACCTGTTGAATAATCCAATCGAGTTGACGACGACCTCTTCAGAATGTGGTGATGTTGACGTCGATCCCGATGCACCGACCATCAGGAATGAACTGCCTGGTATTCAATTCGGATCGGCAGCGTCCTACGGCCAGGACCACTCCCTGAATGGCTCCGTCACCCGTCAATTCGATACGGCTACACCCTCCGATGCGTTGACGTTCGACTACGACATGAATGAGCGGTTGATCAGCATCAAGGACGGTAGCCAACTGATCGAAGAGTATGTTTACGACGGGCTCGGACGGCGCATCAGTCGCTCGAGTTACGGCGCCGACGGTTCCGGCCCGACGGTCACTCACTACTTTTACGACGGCCAGAACGAGATCTGCGAAACCGACGACCAGGGCAACGTCACGCGCAGCTATCTCCATGGCTCGCACTACATCGACGAACGTATCGCGGTGACCAATACGGAGCAGACCTGTTTCAACGGTGCATGCGATGAGACGAGTTTCTATCTGACCTACGATCAGTTCACGATCGCCGGCCTGGTCGACGATGCGGGTCAAATTCAAGAGGCGTATGAATACGACGACCGCGGAAACGTCCGCGTCTACGTCCGCCATGACGGCGCCCCCGACCCCAACCCACCGGGCAGCTGCCCGTTCGTCGACGGTTTCGATCTGCAACTGGACAGCCCGCGCAACCCGTATTTCTTCATGGGCCGGCGCATGGACTGCGTCCAGACTGACTTGACCGAAGCGGACTTCGGCGGCATCCGCCAACTCTACGACTTCCGCGCCCGCACCTACGACCCGGCCCAAGGCCGCTTCATGCAGCGGGATCCCAAGGGCTATGTCGATGGGATGAATCTGTATGACGCGTTTGGGTCAAATCCGATGCGGTTTTTGGATCCGATGGGGACCGATGCTGCAATCAGGAGCGGCGATGGATTCCGTGAAATACGCCGCAAGATCAACCAGGCAAAGGCGAACGAGCCGCGCAGGGGGTTGTCGCCATTCGAAAGAATGCTCATCGATGGCACTGAGGGGTTGCTCGGAGCAACTGGCTTGGGGGACTTCGAAGTTGACGATTACTATCTGTGGACAGATATCGAGAAGCGTGCGGTCGGCACGATTGTGGATGTCGATCAGTATCCCACGAGAGACCTGTACCTTGGCAAACTCGATAGCGAGATCGAACACTCGGTCGTGGGCGTGCAGCTTAGGCTTGCAGCAGACAACAGCTTGTACGAGGCCGCTCTGTCAACGAGTAATCCCGCTCTGGCTGCTCATTTAAAGACCGAGGGAGCAAATCTAACGTATCTAGGGACAGGGCAAGGATCCCTGAACTCCGTGAACGGCGTGCAGGACATTGCCGTCGACTTCGCCAACCTGGGACTATATATTGTGGGCTCGGATGTGGCGCTTTTGTCACCTGATTGGTCGAGAGGCCTCCTCCTTGCGGAATCGGATCGCACGCATGAGGCGAGTAAGTTCCTGGGGGGCGAGGGGACGGTGTTCCTTGCGGGCTGGTGGTGGGCTAGGCCGGCACACACTGCTAGGAGTGTCAGGCCTTATGAAGTTGGCATTTTCGATGATCTACAAGCTCGGTCCGTCGTCGGGGATCGATTGGATGTGCACCATGTTGTGCAGAAACACCCCGGGGGCCAGATAATCCCCGGCTACAATCGACAGTACGCACCTTCAATCGTCATCCCCAGTGCCGAACATCGCCTGATTCCAACGTTGAGGGGCCCGTATGGAGGTTCTAGTCGTGATCTGCTGGCGAGAGACATCCAGCTCTTGAGGCAAAACACAAATGCTCCCAACCGATCTCTGCGTGAACTGATCAACCTGAACAAGGACGTATATTCCGAGGCATTCCTTAGATAGGAAGCAGTCCAATATGAACAGTGAGTCATTCATCGAAGCAATCAAGGAATATGTCCGTGAAGCGGCGATCACTAGCACTCTGGATGTGATCTCGTCGCCTCCGGGAAGAAGCCCGTCTGATGACCGCGTGAAGATGGCAGAGTGGCATTCCAGCTTGCCCACAGATCAGCAAGTCGTTCTCAAGATGATCATCCGTGAGGCAGTAGATGAGGCTTTGTTTGGCCTGCTCTGCGTTCTCGACGGGGTCAGGGCTGTCGAAGATGCTAACTCCCGTGGTTACTTTGAGCTTCACCACATAGGCAAGGCCGGTAGAACGTTGCTGAACGACGGGGACAAAGAATATTTGCACGATATCTACAACGAATAGTTGCTCGGATCCCAGGACTGCGTCCAAACCGACCTGACCGAAGCCGACTTCTCCGGCATCCGCCAACTCTACGACTTCCGCGCCCGCACCTACGACCCGGCCCAAGGCCGCTTCATGCAGCGGGATCCCAAGGGCTATGTCGATGGGATGAATCTGTATGACGCGTTTGGGTCAAATCCGATGACTAACGTCGACCCGAGGGGCACTAGTTTCATCAACCGTGTGTGTAAGTATTGTGCGTTGGGTGAGTACGGCGAGAACGACAAGCGAGTCGCAGCTATCTCTAGGGGGGAGCAACTCGGAAACATAACTACATCACATGAACGGCGACTCAGTAACGCCACAGAAGCCCTCTTGGGACACGGCATTGACGGTGATACATTTCTTGATGAGATCAAAGAGGCTTCCCGTATTCAGACATACGATCGCTATGTAGCGCTGCGCGAGCATGCCGCGCGGTCATTGATCGCATACAACGAAGCTCAGGCAGCTCTGGGGCACGTCAATGGCCCTTAGTTCGACGGATTCCGGTTGGTCGCGTGAGGCGCAGAGGCTCAGGTTCCGCCGCTCTATGACCTCACGCGCGCACCGCATACGGCGCAGAACTTAGCGCTCGGGCGTGGTTCCCACTCGCAGTGCTTGCATCGCATTTCGTCAAGTGCCTTCGGAGCAAATGGCGGAGCAATGGGCTCGGGCGGGGTCGTATCCGCCGAGACAGGAGGATGGTAGAGCACGTACCAGCCTCCGCACGGGCATTGCAAGCTCCTGTTCTCCAGTACGCTCGTAACCCACGCAAGAACCAACACCAGGCACCCAACACCAATGGCACCCAGGATGTGATAGCTGAACGCCAGGGCTACGCAAAATACAGTAGCACTAGCGCTAAGGAAAGCGAATATTGCCCCGACCGGCGCGTGAAAGGGACGCAGTTGGTCGCACTTGTCGCAGTATCGCTTCATGGCCCTAGTGTAATGAAACAGGCTTCCCAAGACTATTTAGGAGCTAGCGAGTAAGTAGCTTGGATTGGTTACGAGCTGCGGTTATTACGTTCTTGTTGGCCGTGAAAACCTGGATGCCTGGTACCGTACAATAATCGCCGTCATCCGTGAGCACCTGGGTCACACCGGTCCCACGCATCGCTTCTAGGATGAAGAGGTCGTAGCCATCCAAGCATTGTGTTTCGAATCGCGTCAGGGCGGCATCCTCAACAGCGGCATCGAGTGTAAATACTGGAGAACTACGGTTTCGTCTGTGGCTGCTGTGGCCTCAAGGTATGGAATGGAATGCCCGACCCCTAACTGCGGCGCGTCCCCGAAGGCGTCCCGAAATCCGTTCTTTGTTAGATTGAGAGCAACATCGCTCTGGAGGGTGTTCCAGTCGAATTGGACGCGCCCTCTTCGCAATTCTATGAGCCGGGCAAGACCCCCCAGGAAAGCGACCGCGTTCTGCCTAAGGAAGTCACACTGCGAAAAACTAAAGGCAACGTCGAGTGAGTCGCCGTCGGCTCGATTCCACAGCCCGAATAGGATGTCCCAATCGGCGGGGCTGAGGTCGTTGATTCTAGGAATGTCGAGTGCAACAGATGTCACGATAGGACTCGCAAAACGCTGATAAGCTGGGCCTTGCGGTGTACTCATTGCTCACATGCTAGGTGAACCTACAGGCTGACATGATGAGTATCAACGGCTCGCTGCGTATTCTAGCTTAGTCCCACCAGCTTCAAAGAGGCAGGTGTACTCAGGCGGCAATGCACAAATTACAGTACACCCGGATGAGTTGTGCACTTGCCCGCTTTGGCCTCTTGCCACATGACAACTTTCCACCCTCTTGAGTCCACAGCAATTCGCCTATCCGCTCAAAACCCGTTCAGGCGGATCGGCTCGTTCAGCAGGGCCTTGATCCGCCGCGACTCCTCGTCGTCCTGCGGTGGATGCGCAGCCGTTTCTGCAAGCCTCTTCTTCATCACCAGATCGGCGACGGCCTCCTCCAGCTTGTAGTGCTTCGTCAAACGCCCCCACGACAGCCCCGCCGAGCGCGCGATGGCCCGAATCTCACGGATGGCCGAGATGCGCCCACTGGCCGACGCGCCCGGGGTCCGTGGCGATCGACTTGAGCACCGAGAGCATCAGCTCGGTCGTGATGTTCAGCTTCTTGAGCACGCCCCAGATGATCACCGGATCGGCAACCATGCGAGCCAGGTCCTCCGCCGCGCGCTGGGCCTCCGGGGCGTCGGTGGCGATGAAGGCGGCGATGTTGCGATCGGACAGGATGTGTGCGTTGTCGGTCATGCGAAGTCTCCTTGATGCGGTGTGTGGGCAGCCGAAGCGGGCCCAGAAGCCACCAGAAAAAACAGGTCAATTTTTGCGCGTGGGTTTCCCTGACATTGGGAAGCCCTCAGGGTCTGTGGCCCCCCCGACGTGCCGGGCATAATGCGGTTCTCAGCGCAACGGTTTGGCGCTGACCACCGGCACACCGCCCGCGCCAGGCACTGGCATCTCGTGCAGGCGCACCACTGGGACGCGGGCGCGGCTGGACACGGTGGGCGGGCCAGGACGCCGTCAGCGGTCGGTACCTGTATCCGCTGCGCCGCGGGTCGCCGAAGCCGCCAAGGTCGGGGGCGAAACACGCTTGTCGGGCCATACCGTCGGCGTGACGGGTAAGAGCAGGCTGTCCAGGACTTCATGACGCCGCCTCACCAGCACGGTCGACCTGCGCCAGTTCATCCGCCACGAGTCCCAGGATGCGACCACGAAGACCTGTTGACAGCCGCGGCCAGGCTTCAACGAGGCGTTTCAAGTCCCGGTCTGCAGCGAGTGCACCGGATTCTGCACCAGGCACTTCGCAGTTCCGCATCGAAGCTGTTGCAGTGAAAGGAGTTGATGTCGCTGGTTCGAGTCCGGCATCGCCCAGTGCACAATTCACTCGTCGAGCCTTGTACTTAGGCACCCACCGGCGTTCGGTGGAGCGGTTTGAACCATTCGGAACAAGCTATACCGGTATAGCTTTCGTTCGAAAGGACCCGCTCCCATGCCCGAACAATCCCGTTTTGAAACTCGGCTGAAAACTGCCGAAAACAGCCTGTGCGTACTCGCCCGCAGCACCAGGATCCCCAAGTACTGCCGCCAACGTCGCAAGGACCGCAACAATGACCTGAGTTATGTCCAACTCAGTGGCATCCGCCACTCGCTCGGACCGTACGGTTCGGAAAGCAGCATCCAGGAATATCGCTGCCTGGTGTCGGAGTGGTTGACCAATGGTTGTCTGCCCGTGGTTGAGGCGGAGTCGCTCAATGTCAACGGCCTGATCGCCCGGTTCATGGAATATGCCGACAAGAAGTACCGGCGTTACGACGGCACCCACACGAGCACGTTCGACCTGTACAAGATGTCCCTGCGACCGATGTGCGAGCACTTCGGCGGTACTGCCTATGGATCCGGAGGAAGCGGCGTACCACTTGCGGCGGCTGGCTGAGAAGTTCGAGGCCGACGAGCACATCCCGGGGTACGACGGGTGTTTCTGATGGTACGGATCGATGGGCTGGTTTGCCGGAACAGGCTTCTCCGGCCTCCTACACAACCCCGCCTGTCGGTCTTGGCTTATTGGGTGTCGCAATCAACTGTGCGACCTCGCACCCACCTGGTGTGATGAGGTATGATTCAGTGCCCATCGCATCATCCGCTTGAGGAGTATCGTGCATGTTGTTGCACCCGCCCCATCGACTCTCAGCGATCGTACTCAGCGTCCTGCTGGCAGGTGTTCTTGTCCCGAGTAGTGCGGCGTCACGTGCGTTCATGGCCCCACTGGGGCAGCAGTTCGACACGCCGACGACTGGCAACACGACCGTCATCATTGCTCCTGGCACAACTCTTCATCTAGATGTATGGATCGACGGTCCTTACCCACGCACGGAACCGGAACTTGTAACGTATCAATTGATGTTTCACGACCAGGCCGAGGGAGGGGACAGTGGTTCGATCACCTACGTGGACAACAACCCGGGGCAAGGAGGCGGGGATTCGGTGTTTCTTGACACAACTCGGGATGATTGGGTGTTCGCCAACACCTTTGCCGCCCTGTTTCCGCCGGTATACAACGAGCCTTCCGAAGTTGGCCTGTTCGGTGTGATCTTCCATAATGCGGTTTTTGACACGAAGGTCACGCCAGACAGACTGAGCTACCTGTGCGAGTTCGACATCTTCGTGTCGGGCGATGCTCGTGGCCTCTTCGCATTCGGTTGGAGTATGCAATCCGGCAAGGGTCCTCCGCCTTATGCGGAGTTCTTCCGCGAGGGCGGGCACCAGTATGATCCCCTGCTCGAATTTCAGAACCTCACCATAATCGTCACCGATTGCGGCGACGGCGTTCTTGAGCCGCCTCCTGAGCAGTGCGACGACGGTAACACATCGGATGGCGACGGCTGCGATGCCACCTGCCAGATCGAAGAGTGCGGGAATGGCCTCGTGCAGTTTGGCGAGACGTGCGACGACGCCAACACCGCCGACGATGACGGTTGCTCGGCGACCTGCTCAATCGAACCCGGTTTTGCGTGTGACGGCGCGCCCAGCGAGTGCAGCGCGATCTGTGGTGATGGCCTGACTGTCGGCCAGGAGGAGTGTGACGACGGCAACCTGGAACCAGGCGACGGCTGTGATGAGAACTGCATTGTGGAGGAGTGTGGCAATGCGGTCGTTCAGTTCGCCGAGGAATGCGATGACGGCAATGTGCAGGTAGGCGATGGCTGCGACGAGCACTGCATCGTGGAGCAGTGCGGCAACAGCGTGGTGCAGGTGAACGAAGACTGTGACGACGGCGGCGAGACGGCTGGGTGCGATGCCGATTGCACACTGGCCACCTGCGGCGACGGAACGCTCAACCCGCTGGCCGGTGAGGAGTGCGATGACGGTAACACTGACGAGGGTGATGGCTGCGACGATCAGTGCACGTTTGAGGTCTGCGGCAACAGCATCGTGCAGTTCGGCGAGACCTGTGACGACGGCAACCAGCGCTCCGCTGACGGCTGCGACAGCGACTGCCTCATCGAAGTCTGCGGCAACGGCGTCGTTCAGGTCGGAGAAGAATGCGACGACGGCAACCTGATCAACGGCGACGGCTGCTCGTTCCTGTGTGAACTGGAAGCGGCCAGCCTGCCGGCCCTGACACGGGGTGGCGTGTTGTTACTCCTCGGGTGCCTGGTGATGGGTGTCGTGATGCAGGCTCGGAAGATGGCCTGAGTGCTCCGGGCCTGTGGACCCTAGCCGACCCCGAGTGTCTTTATCACGCCCCGCCTCTTCTCCGACGGGTCCCTTGAGGTAGCTTCTGCGGGAGGACTTGTGTACTCACTTCCACCCCGTCTCGGGGCAACTTCAATCATGAAGTCCGGCGGGTGCCTCGTGACCACATTCCGGACACGCACCATCAGAGCCGCGGAGGTCGTAGCCATGACGTACACAAACCGAGCATGCCGCGTTGTGTGCGGCGATTACGTCGCAACAGGATCAATGTGACCAGGCACAGGCCGGCCGCGTACAACCACGGAAGCCTGACACCGTAATTATCGCCATACGCGTTCCAGGCGGGACCCCACCATGATCCCGTCAGTGACAATCCGAAGAACGCGTCGCTACCGTCGTAGTTCTCGGCGTAGACGTGCAGCGATCCTCCATAGGACCACAACGTGACTGTACCCACGTGTAAGAAATGAGATGCGTTCGTGCTGATCGTGAGCAGCCACATGCCAACACTTGCTACCAATCCGATGATCAATAGGACAGCTGCGAGCGTCTGGCGGAACATGTGCGGCTCCCGGTTCGAGTGGACGACCTGCTGATTATACCCGCTCCTCGGCTGGTACGATTCGCGGGCAGGGACATGAGGACCATGGACGGGGTTCGGGGGTATACTTGGGCAGCCCAGTCGTCAGGTTGATAGGGGCGTTCCTCGGGAAGGTACATGGCAACGAAGAACCGACGTGACTTGTGGATCGTACGGACCATGATCGTAGGTACGTTGGCGGTCTTCGCAGCCAGTTTCCTCCGGGTCGGCTACCGGCACAAGCCTCTGTTCTTCGGGATCGATCATGGGGCCATCGTTCTGTACCACATCAAACATACAGGGTTTGAACATAAGCTGGACTACTACGTGCAACAACTGAAGAACGATGAAGTTCCGAATACCGCACGCATTGAGTACTACGAAAACAAACTCAACAGCCCTCATCTGCAATCGTTTGGATACCTGGGAGACATTGGCCTGAAACTCATCCCACGGATCAGGCCAAGTACTCGCGAATTCGTGCTGCCGCTGTGGATTCCGCTCGCAATACTTCTCGTGATTCAGTGGAGATACGTGCATCGGCCAACGCGTTTGGCAGCCACTCGGCGTGCGAATAACCAATGTGAGCACTGTGGATACGACTTGAAGGGTCAAGTGAACAAGCGATGCCCGGAATGTGGGAAGGGCACAGCGAACTCCAGATCACGTGACGACCTTGCAGGAACACACTGATGCTCACCATGATAGACCGGATCTTCAAGGCGATTCTCTGGACTACCCTTGTGGTCTGCATCGTTGCGTGGACGGTCAGTTACTGGGATGTGGCATACTACTCCCGAATACTAACCGTGCGGCTTGTGTCTGGCTCCATGTGCTTCGGAGTCGTCGGCGGCCATGAAGGATGGCATGTGGAAGGGTATCGTGGACTGTGGACGGACTGGTGGAGGATGGGGAGCGAACGAACATTCGGGGAATCCACCTTTGACTTCCCGATTCCACTCCTCGTGCTGTTCACCGCAGGTACGATTGGGTGGTCCTGGTTCCGCAACCGTTCACGCATCGCCCCTGGCTACTGTTCGCATTGTCGTTATCCAATGAAAGGTCTTCCACACAAACGGTGCCCGGAGTGCGGTGCTGAATTGTAAGAGGAAAAGTCCGTTCAGGCGGGAGGGTCATAAGGGGCGATTGGGACGGCATTGGAGGATAGCTTAGGCAACGGACGATGTTTGAAACGATCAACTACATCGAGGCTGCACTCTGGGATATCATCGGCCTGTGCTTCCTGGTAGTCGCCTCTCGCCGCTCCGAGTATCGCTCACGCTGCGTGCTCCTGGGAATCGTGTTCATTGCTTTCGGCGGATCGGATGTCGTCGAAGTTCAGACCGGGGCCTGGTGGCGGCCGTGGTGGTTGCTGGTCTGGAAAGCCTCGTGTCTTGCCGTCATGGTGGAGGCGGCGGTATGGTACGTGCGAAGGCGTAGGATACAGGCCCCGGGTATTGAGCAGGGTCGATAGGTACGTTTCTGAGGGGCACAATAGGCCGCATGAATCAGGCTGACGTCAAACCCACCCGGAAGACACGCGGCCTGATCGTGGCCTGCACCTCCTCGACTGCCCTTGTTAGCAATCTCGTATTCTCCAACGACTGGTGCTTCGGTGCCCTCACCGCCATGGTGTGCGGGATCGTGGTTGGAATAGGTCTGTCTGTCGGAATCGACTACGCAAGTCCGCGTCTTGCCATCCAGCCTCGGATTATGACCGCTGTTCTGATTGGGATTGGCCTAGGGTTCGCTTTTCGGCTGACAGAATCCCGGGCCTTCGAAATGGTGTTCGATGTTGAGCGGCCGCCAGGTGTATCGGAGGTCGACGTTGACAGAGTTTACGCCGGTGGTCCCGGTGATTCGGTACTGATCATGCAGTTTCGAGCGGGCGAGTCCAATCTGCTGCCTGTCCTCGCTCAAGGTGGCTTTGAGGCGATCCCACTGGAGTACTTTCTGCCACCAGTTGATAATCGATCGGAAGCGTTGGACTATCGCTTGTGGCTTCGCCTGTTCGGTGGCCTGCTTCCGAAGAACCACCGATGGCATTCGCTCGAACCGCCCCATGATCTGGTCGCATATGAGAAGAACAGTGGGTGGAAGAGAACTCGCGTAGTGTGGGATCGAGAAAAGAGCGTCGTGCACGTGATCCATTCGGTTGGCTGATTCTTCACTCACTGGAGTCACATGCCCAAAGATTTCTACAGAGCGACGGTCTACTTGGTCGGGGCAACCTGGTTCATGGCCTTTTTCCTCAATCCGGGACTCACTCCTTGGCGATGGCATGCACTACACGGCCTCATGCTCATTCCTATCGCAGCCGGTCTGTACATAGCAACTACATGTAAGACGAACATGCTGGGGCGTATCGCTCTAGGCATTATCTTGTTCTGTGCAATGATTCCGATGTTCAGCGACAACCGGAAGGAGATGATTGGATTCTGGGAAGGCTATCGGTCCAACTTTGTTGTGGCGTTCTGGCTCGGTCTGTTGTTTGGGTTTGTTACAACGTGTCTGCGTTCACTTCTTCCCAAATGGCCACTGGGGTACTGTGCGACGTGCGGCTACGACCTTCGAGCGACTCCGCAGCGTTGCCCCGAATGTGGCCGCGAAGAGATCGGGGCATGAAGGAGCCTGGGCAACGGAGCCGCGACGACCGCAAACAGGGTCATTAGGAACGGAGGGACGTTGCTCGGGTATCTATCAAGCAAGCAAGAACCAGTCGGCCATCATTCTTCTCGGGTGAAGTTGGGCATGCAGAAGATCCTTTTCGCCATCGGTGTCATCATCTGTTCGTGGTATCTGATGATGGCCCTGCATGAGTGCGGACATGTCCTGCATGCATGGGTCTCAGGAGGTGAAGTGGCGAAGCTGACGGTTCCAGTTGTCGGGTTTTCTGTCGCCGAGCGCCCAAAACCAGCAGTTCATGAGCGCCTGAAAACCGGCAGTCTTAAGGAGGCGGAAGTTCGCCGCCTAGACTCGATCCAGGAGGGATCGAGCGGATGGCGAACCACCTTAAGATGGCCGATATCAGCAGGATACATGTATTATCTGACCTTGGCTGGTCGAAGAGTCGCATTGCGCGAGCTCTCGGGATCCACCGTGAGACGGTGGCCCGTTATGTCAAGTTAGGCAAGTCAAAACCGACAGACGCGCCCCCCGGGTCCGGCGACTCGCGCGCGGGTCCTGGCGGTGGTCAACCGAGTCGGTGCGAGCCGTTTCGTGAGGAGATTCTCACGAAGGTTGAAGCAGGCCTGACGGCTCAGCGTATCTACCAGGACTTGTTCAGTGCTGCGGACTCCACCGTCAGCTACCACAGCGTGCGGCGCTTCGTTCGTCGTCTGAGTGGTGGACGCACGCTGCCCTTCCGCCGCATGGAATGCGGCTCCCGGCGAAGAAGCCCAGATCGACTTCGGTCGCGGCGCGCCAATCGTTCAGCCTGACGGTCGTCGTCGACGCACGTGGGTCTTTCGCATCGTGCTGAGCCATTCGCGAAAGGCGTACAGCGAATGTGTTTACCGTCAGACGACGGACGAATTCATTCGCTGCCTGGAGAACGCGTTGTGGCACTTCGGCGGTGTTCCACAGACCCTCGTTCCAGACAACCTCAAGGCTGCGGTAACCAATCCCGACTGGTACGACCCGGAACTCACTCCCAAGGTCAGATCGTTCTGCGAGCACTACGGCACAGCGATGCTTCCGACCAGGCCATACACACCTCGGCACAAGGGCAAGGTCGAGAACAGCATTCACTATGTCAAAGACAACGGTTTGAAAGGTCATCGTTTCGACAGCCTTGAATCGCAGAACCGCCATCTGCGTGACTGGGAGGAACGTATTGCCGATACGCGTATTCACGGCACGACGCGCAAGCAAGTGGGCAAGGTGTTCCAAGAGGTTGAGCGATCAGCACTCGGGCCCTTGCCCGTAGACCGCTTCCCGTGCTTCCGCGAAGGCCGGAGGCGCGTGCAACGTGATGCCCATGTCGAGGTGGCCAAGGCATACTACTCGGTACCTCCTGAATACCTCGGGAATGAGGTCGTCGTGCGCTGGGAAAGCCGTATCGTTCGCATCTTCGACACACGTCTGAACCTCATCGCCGTACATGCACGGCACGAGGCCGGGCGCTTCAGTACGCATGATCAACATATCGCGTCGGAGAAGATCTCGGGGGTCGAACGCGGCGCGGAGTACTTGCTGGACCGTTCGAGGCGGATTGGCAGCCATGCCGAGCAGTGGTCTCAGGGCGTGCTCGAAACACGGGGTATTCAGGGATTGCGTATCCTGGCGGGCTTGCACAGCCTGGCCAAACGCCATCGCCACAAAGCGATCGAGTTGGCGTGTGAGATTGCTCGCAGCCACGGCAGCTTACTACCTCAAGACTATTCGGGCGCTCCTCAAGCGACCGGAATGCAAACAAGAACAGTTCGACTTCATGCAGGAACACAGCATCATTCGCGACATGTCTGAATACGGCGCGCTCATGCCCGCCTTGTCAAATGGAGACCATTTATGAAAGACGCATTGCACAAGGCTTTGATGGCCCTGAGGCTGTCCGGACTGGCTCGATCTCTCGAAGTGCGCCTGCAGGAGGCGACCGGCAATCAACTCAATCATGTCGAGTTCCTCGAGCTCATCCTGAACGATGAGCTTGCGGTACGAACAGAGCGTCGCATTGATCGCAGGCTGCGCGCGGCCGACTTCCGTGACCTCAAGACACTCGATGACTTCGACTGGCAGTTCAACCAGTCGATCAAGAAGAAGCAGGTCTGTGACTTGGCCGCGTGTCACTTCATCGACCAGCAGCGTGACGTCTTATGGCTCGGTCCGCCCGGGACGGGCAAGAGCCACCTGGCACAAGCAATAGGCTATCAGGCCATCAAGGCCGGGTTCCACGTCATGTATCGCTCGATCTTCGACCTCGTGCGCGACTTCCTGCACGACGAAGCGTTCGACGGGCAGGACAAGGTCCTCAACAAGTACCTGCGCCCGATCTCCTGATCATCGATGACATGGGCATGAAGCAGCTACCGAAAAGATCTGGCGAGTATCTCTTCGAGATCATCATGAGGCGCCACGAAAAACGCTCAACAATGATGACATCGAACAGGCCGCTCGAGGACTGGGGCAAGCTCGTCGGTGACGTACCCGCAGCAGGCGCTATCCTCGACCGCTTCCTGCAGCATGCGGAGACGATCACGATCACGGGAAAGAGCTACAGACTTAAAGGCAAAGGGCAAAACCCATGACAACACTCGACCTCGAACTCTGGAGCTACCACGGATGCCCGCTACGCTCCTCTGCTATCGACGACGGTTGGAAGCCCTCCGGGCCGCGGGGCGCGACCGACGCCGACAGCGACGGAGCTACACGGGCACAGAGAAAGCCCTTGTCAGGAAACAACGTGATCTGGTATGAGAGAACTCACAGAACTGACGGTTTTGAAGCGCTCATTGGGTGACGGTTTTGACGCGCTCGGTGACAGGTTTTCGAGCACCGAGTTGTTGGACAATCCCCGGCCGCTCTTCGTCGCCTGGGGCGGGCCCGTGTGGGGATGTCTCCTGCCGGTGGGCCTGCTGGGCATTATTCGTGCGGTGAAGAGCAAGTACTGGAAGTCCTTTGTTTTCTTCACGGGGTTCTGCTTGATTGCCAACGGGACTTATGTGGGCGTGGGATCTTTCGAGGGTGTAGGAGACGCAGGTGACTTGTTGCGGCATGGCACACATCAGGGGTGGTTGATAGCCTTTGGCGTACTGACAACGCTTCTGGGTCTGATGATGTGGCACAGACTTGGACCGTGGTTCGGCTTGACGTCGAAGCCCGCAACGTAGTCAGCTGCGGATGCACCTCATGCCAGATCAAGTTCCTATCGTCCCTGCCTGAGCCGATTCACCTGCACAATCCGCGTATACCCGTAGGCGGTATAATGTTTCTGATGCGATCCACCCTGGCCATCCCCCTCCTCCTGACTGCCATGGCTTTCGAAGTCCGGGCCGACATCATCCACGTTCCAGCCGACCAGCCAACCATCCAAGCCGGGATCGATGCTGCCGCGGACGGCGATACAGTGCTTGTCGCTCCAGGGACGTACACGGGGAATGGCAATCGTGACATCCGGCTCCTCGGCAAGGCGATCACGTTGAAGTCCGAGGCCGGGCCTGAGCAGACCATCATCGACGCCGAGGGTAGTCCGGGGAACGTGCATCGCGGGTTCAACCTGATCGACGGCGAGACCCACGATTCCGTAATTGATGGGTTCACAATCACTGGTGGATATCTTATGGGAGATACCGGAGGAATTGGTCCGTCTGGCGGCGGTGGCGGTGCTGGCATGTTCCTTCGAAACAGTAGCCCTGTCGTTCGCAATTGTATTATCCGTGACAATTACTCAGCAACTATCTCGGTTCCATTTCTTAGGGATGGCAGAGGCGGAGGAGTGTACGTCAATGAAATTAGCAATGCACGTCTCGTTAACTGCACGATAGCCAACAATGTCTCTGAGAAGCGTGGTGGTGGTTTCATGTCGACCACCATGGATGCATCTGTAGATTTCACCGGGTGTCTTATCACAAGAAACACGTGCTTCTGGCCTTACTTAGGGGCGGGTCTATACTATGTTGGGTCTGGTCGAATTCAAAACACTACCGTAGCTTTCAATTCTACAAGAGGATTTGCCAGTGGCCTTTACATGATTGGCAACGTCTCCATTAGGAATTCCGTTTTTTGGGGCAATGAATCGAGTGAAGGAGCACAAATCGTAGCTGATGAGATTCCTGCTGTCGGCCTAGAAAGCACCCTTTTCGTGTCACATTCTATTATCCAGAAGAACCCTTTCGACATACTTGTCGACAAATCTCCAACAATTCGACTGGATGCATCGGTCTCCAATGATGACCCTATGTTTGCATCATCGGAGCAGAACGACTTCCGCCCCCTTGCGGCGTCACCATGTATTGACGCTGGAACCCAGTGTGACGACAACACGCCCCTCATCGACTTGGATGGAGCCAAGAGAATCCAGAACTGCCGAATTGAGATCGGAGCGTACGAATCTCCCTATTTCACCGATTGCGATGACAACCGGAGCCCCGATGCGTGTGACGCCACTGACCGTCTAGTGGACGATTGCAATAACAACCTCAGCCCAGATGAGTGTGATCTCGAAACCCTCTGTGTCACACTCTTTGAGACACCCTGTTGATCGAGTTTAATGTAGGGCGGCTGGTGGATAGCGATGCTCAACAGATACCAGGCAGGAGCCCCGGTGACACAAGAAATCCAAGGTGACGGCTCGGATCGACCCGATCCAGAGGTTCCCGAGCGTGCCACGCGACGGCGGTTCACGGCGGAGTACAAGCTGCGGATCGTGCAGGAGGCTGAGGCGTGCAAAGACGGCGAGATCGGTGCGTTGCTGCGGCGTGAGGGCTTGTATTCATCCCATCTCGGCAAGTGGGCGCGAGCAGTTTCGCAGCGGTGCTTTCAAGGGTCTGCAAGCCAAGAAGCGTGGGCCAGCGCCGAATCCTGACAAACGCATGGCCAAGGAAGTTGCGAAACTCGAACGCGAGGTCGAGCGGTTGCGCAAGCGTCTGCAACAGGCCGAGACGATCATCGACTTCCAAAAAAAAGTCTCGGAGATCCTGGGCATTCCACTGAAGGACAGTCCGAGCGACGAGAACGAATGATGCGGTCCTGTGATCAACTCGGTGGAACCGTGGGCAGGGCCCAAGCCTGCCGCGCCTTCGGCTTACCACGAAGCGGTTTGTATCGCTGGCTGGCGCCAGCTTCGGGTCCAAGGCCGCGGCCTCGACCGCCGTGGTCGCTGTCGGACTCGGAGACGCAGGAGGTCAAGGACGTGCTGCACTCGAAGCGCTTCGCAGACCAGGGCGCCGCGCGAGGTCTGGGCACAACTGCTCGACGACAAGCGCTACCTCTGCTCAGTAAGCACAATGTACCGAATCCTGCGGAAATCAGACCACATACGTGAGCGGCGTAATCAGCTGCGTCACCCGACCTATCGCAAGCCGGAGCTCCTGGCTACGTCTCCGAACGAAGTGTGGTCGTGGGACATCACCAAGCTGATGGGACCGGCGAAGTGGTCCTACTTCCACCTCTATGTGATCCTGGACATCTTCAGTCGCTACGTGGTCGGCTGGACCGTTGCGTATCGTGAAAGCGCCAGCCTGGCCACACGTCTCCTGGAAGAAACGTACCACAAGCAGGAGATCCTGCCCGGGCGACTCACGGTCCACGCGGACCGTGGCCCATCGATGCGTTCCAAGGCCGTGGCGCATCTGCTCGGAGATCTTGGCGTGACCAAGACGCACAGCCGACCCCATGTCTCGAATGACAATCCGTTCTCGGAGAGTCAGTTCAAAACGCTCAAGTACCGACCGGCGTTCCCGGATCGCTTCGGTTCGATTCAGGATGCACGGGCATTCTGCCGGGTGTTCTTCGACTGGTACAACAATCAGCACCATCACAGCGGCATTGGCCTACTGACGCCTGAGACCGTGCACTACGGCGGAGCAGAGGACGTGCTCGAGAAACGGAGAGATGTGATGCTCGAGGCCTATCAGCGGAACCCACAACGCTTCCGGAAGCCGCCGGTCATACCGGCTCTGCCGCAGGCCGTATGGATCAATCCACCAGCGCCAGATGCGCAGGCGCTGGAATTGATTGCTCCCTAAACTGAGTCGTTTAGGTGTCTCAAAAAGCTTGACACATTCCGAAACGGGAATATCACTGGACTCAATTCCTACTAAGGGCGATGGTGTTCCTGACGAGTGCCAATGCTTCATTATTGACATGATTCCACCTTCGGACAGTATCGATGCCCGAATTCCGTCGAACGACTCCGGCGAGCCAACCGGCTGGTCGTCCATAGAGTTGTCGATGTGTGCTGAGGCTGATGAAATAGTCCGCCCTGAGCACTTTGATGTTTTCTCAGCCGGGACAACACTATTCGTCACCGACGTGCTGATAACTGATGGAATGGTCTCGCTCACGCTATCGTCGCCCATTCCCCCAGGCGAATGCACGATAATTCGTCATCTCCCTACGGACACAGATATTCATCTGGGGTTTCTTCCGGGTGACGTATCCGGTGATGGTCTCGCGAACGCACTCGATATTCTTGTCCTCATCGACTACCTGAATGGAATTGCTGCCCTCAACGATTGGCAGTGCGACATCGACCGGTCTGGTGAATGCGACCCGCTCGACATTTTGCGGCTGATCGATCTGCTCAACGGGGCTGGCGGGTATGATGTGTGGCTGGGTGCGGAGATTGCCCCGTGTCCATAGTGATTATGATATCTATCAAGTCCTCGATCCTCTGTCTGGCATTGTGCTCGCTGGTTTACTCAGCGGACCGACATGTCCCAGGCGACTACCCTACGATTCAAGCTGCCATCAACGCCGCTGAAGATGGCGACACGGTCATGGTCGCTCCGGGCAGGTACACGGGCGACGGCAACCGCGACATACGATTATGGGGCAAGGATATTGTCGTGAGGTCGGTCTCGGGTCCAGAAGTAACCGTCTTGGATGTAGAAGGCACAAGACACGAGCCGCACCGTTCCTTCATCGCCGTTGACGGTGAACCCCCGACGTGTCGCATCGAAGGTTTTACCCTGAGAGGGGGCTACCTGATCGGAAATACCGGCGGAAGCAACAACGGCGGTGGCGGAGCAGCGGTGTACGTTCGTAATAGTAGCCCGACCATTGCGGCGTGCATCATGGAAGACAACGACTCCGACACACTACTAAATGTCAACGTTCGCGATGGCAATGGAGGGGCAGTGTACGTCGAAGGAACCAGCAATATGACAATCACCGGCTGCGTCATGCGTAATAACATCGCTGGACGAAGAGGTGGTGCTCTGTTTGTTGGGCATGAGTTCACGGCGAACATTGTCATGTCTAGCTGCGTGATCGACAGCAATCATGCAGGGAACAGCGGCGGAGGAGTATATATCAATCGTTCCATGTGTAGCCTCATGAACACGACGCTGGTACGAAACAGCTCTGTATTCACCGCGGGTGCAATTGATGCTGAGTTCTGCGAACTCAATGTCGCGAATTGCGTATTCTGGAAGAACACCGGAGGCACTCCTAATTTTTGGGTTGATCAATTTTCCCAAGTGACCGTGGCCTATACGTCCATTGCCAGTGGTGCTCTTGGAGGATCTGGTGGCATGACTTGGCACGAAGGCAATACCACAGAAGATCCGTTACTCGATCAAGCAACGTGGGCACCACTTCCTGGTTCGCCCCTCATCGATGCGGGTGACCCAGAGTCGCCGATCATGAAGGGTGCAACGGACGCAGCGGGAGAAGACCGGGTGCAGTTCTGTCGGGTAGATATCGGAGGGTATGAATCGCTCGTGCCTTCTGATTGCAACGAGAATGAGATCCCCGATCATTGTGAGTACCTGGAGGGCAGCGGCAACGATTGCAACGGTGACTTCAGGCTCGATGAATGTCGGCCCCCCATAATCGCATCAATGCCCCCGGATTTGGCGATAGATGCGAGGCAACCGTCCACTCCACAAGGCACGCTTCGGCAGGGATGGGATGAGATCACCATGACCTTCTGTGGGAATGTCTCGGTCGTTGGGGCAGAGGATTTCATCGTCGAATCGACCTTTGGGTCAGGACCTTCCGTTATCGGCGTCGAAATCATTGCGGAGGATAAAGCACTGATTACGCTTGAGAGTGCAATACCACTCGGTGAGTGCACACTGATCAAGCATCGGCCAAGTCAAACGTTCGTCCGGCTGATGCACTTTCCGGCTGACATCAATGCGAATCACTATAGTGGCGTGAACGACATTCTAGTGCTGATCGATAATCTGAACGGCGTGCTCAACCCACCGCTCCCAATATGGCAGTGTGACACAAACCGGTCAGGACAATGCGATCCGCTTGATATCTTGAGAACAATTGATCTGCTGGCTGGGGCGGATACCTACGAGCCCTGGAGCATCGTGACCTACCCCAACGCCTGTCCAGCGATCGGTTTCTGACACCATGCTACCGGCAAGTTGGCAGGCCCGTGACACTACGCCGAAATACGTACGCCGCCATCCCTGGTTCAGTCCAACCGCCTATCCACCCCGCCTTGCCCCGGCCCGATGTCGGTCCCACCTGCCCAACGTCGCAATCACCAGTGCAGGAACTTCACCGCCCAGGTTCAGGCCATCCGGTATCATAAGGCCGAGGGCACTTCTCTCCGGCCAGGAGCACTGACATGCGATTTTCGCTGATGACGGGCTCGGTGATTACGATGGTTCGCGTACGTTCGTGCGACAGGTGCTCATGTTAAGACGAAGGCGCAACATCGGCACGTTAGAGATATTGCCATGACAAGAAAGTTCGCCCCCAACGTCGTAGGCTGGTCAGTACTTGTGCTGGTCGCGGTTCCTGGGCCTGCGCACTCTCAGTGCCCGCTGGGGCAGCTAGAGGAAAGCGTTCAGGGCGGATTGCCCCGCTTTGGCTGGTCAGTGTCCATTGACGGCGATACGGCGGTTGTGGGAGTCCCTGGCGAGGACACCTTAGCAAACGATGCTGGCTCAGCATTTGTGTTGCACTATGATGCAGAGCAATCTGAATGGGTTACGGTGCAACAGTTGTTTGCCTCCAACCCTAGGTTTTCTGATCAGTTTGGCTGGTCAGTGTCCATTGACGGTGACGTGATAGCTATTGGAGCGCCTCATCCATTTAGCTTCTCATTTCCTGGACAGGTATACCTGTTTCGACAACGGGACGGGATCTGGGAAGAGGAGCAAGTGCTGTTGTCGCCGCAGAGTGGCGCTGACGATCGTTTTGGGAAGGCGCTATCCGTGCACAACCAGCGCCTTCTCGTGGGCGCTGGAGAACCACAAGGTCCTGGCGCGGCCTACCTGTTCGAGTATTCTGCAGTCTTAGAGGAATGGACCCTGCGAAGCGCCTTGATCCCGCCTGGACTCAATGAAGAGGACGGCTATGGAAATGCGTTATGCCTTCGAGGAAACCTGGCTGTGATTGGAGCTCCCCAGCGTGACACCTCGGGAGTCAACTCTGGTTCCGTTTTTACGTTCGAGTACCAGGGCCACTGGGTGCTCGAGGAGGAATTGAGTCCGATAGGTACCACGGCTGGAGACGCATTCGGTTCTGCGGTGAGTGTGGATCGGGGGCGCCTCGTAGTAGGTAGCCCCAAGGATGCAAATTTTTCGGGGCGGGCCCGCGTCTTTCGTTACAGTATTCAGACATCTAGCTGGGAGTTTGAGGATACTCTCAAGGCCTCAGATGAAGAAGCGGGAGATCACTTCGGGACAACGGTCGCGCTGTCGCTGGACGCGATTGTCATCGGGGTACCTGGCGATGGGATCGGTGGGGCAGCGTATGTATTTCGGGACTCTGGAGAGCGGTGGTTTGAAGAGGTGAAGCTGGCTGAGCCCAATCCTGTCTTTGGCAATGGTTTCGGTGTAGCGGTTGCATCGGACGGTGCAATTACCCTGGTTGGAGCACCTCTTAGTGGAGCAAGTGACGGAAGAGTATATCCTTTCGTCATTGGTGCGGGCGACTGTAACGCGCCTCTGTGCGGTGACGGAATGCTTGTAGACGATGAGGAATGTGATGACGGCAACAACTGGGATGGAGATGGGTGCTTCGGCTGTGTCGTTGAACCCGGCTTCGTGTGCGCATCGATACCCGCGACTGACTGCATCGAAGTATGCGACGGATCGTACGTTCCTGTGAACGAAGAATGCGGGTGGAACTGTCCCGGTCCGTCTGAATGCGAGACGGTGTGCGGTGATGCGATAATCGTAGGCTTCGAGGAATGCGATGATGGCAACGAGATGGGTGGTGACGGATGCGCTCACGATTGCACAATTGAGGCAGGGTACGTATGCAGCGGACAGCCAAGTGTGTGCCTGAAGGCGATCGCTGTGCCCGCATTGTCATCACCGGGAGTCCTTGTCTTAGTTGTTTGTTTGCTCCTAGGTGTGGTCTATTCTTGGGGGCGTCGGTCTCTCCATCACGTGTGATGGGATGACGGATTCGAGGGACCGGCTCATCAAATAGCCAGCACCGAGGGGCACTTCTATCCGGCCAGGAGCACTGACATGCGACTCACAGTTGCACTATTCATATTGATGGCATCGAGCCTCGCGACCGCCCGGGCCGCCGAACTGAACATCACGATCACCAGCAACGACCAGGACACGATCGTGGTTGAACCGGGAGCCACGGTGGATTATGAGGTCACCGGCGTGCTGACCGACACCGACAACGAGGGCCTGAGCTACTTCCTCTTCGACCTGGCCTTCGACGGCGGTCCGCTCGATGCTGCGGACAACCCGCCGGCCATGCCCCTGACCAACTTCACCGCACCCGAGGGCTTCACCAATCCTGAAGGTTTCGGCGGTGCGGTGATCGATGGCGTCGTGCATCAGGTCGGCGGGTCGCAGAACACATTGAAGAGTCCACTGATGTCCGGATCGGTGATCACGGGGCTGGGGCATAGGCCGATCGTGTTGGCGACGGGGTCGTTGACGGCACCGATGACTGATGGCGCTTACACACTGACCGCTTCCGAGGTGCTGGGCCGCGTTATCGAACAAGGTGACGATGGCAGTGGTGAGATCTGGGCGACGGAGTGGGCCTTCGAGGGTGAGGTCACGCCACTGCAACTGTTCGTTGGGCCGCAGTGCCTGTCCGTTGCCGACTGTGCTGATCTCGATGGTGACGGTATTCGAGACAATCCCTGCTTGTGGTGGGCGTGCAACAATGGACAGTGTGAATCCATCGAGACAACATACGGCGACATGGGCAGCATCAATGGCGCTTGTGAACCCGATGGTGCTACTGACATGGGCGACCGCATTCAGGCCCTCAGTTGCTTCACGAATACCGATCCGTGTTCGCAAGCGGAATATGCCTGCGAGGAATCTCCTCCGATCGCCTTCAATGGCGATATTGCCGGATGTCTGGGCGATTGTCACCCAGATGGTTATTGTGATGGCAACGATGCGTTTCAAGTCGTAGGAATATTCATTCAGCAGAGCGCGTGCACTTGCCTGGGCGACCCTATGCCCACATATCCGCCATCTGCCGTGCAGTACGCCGTTGTGCGGCTCGAATCAGCCCGGACAATCGGCCCTGGCGGGATTGTTGAAGTCGATGCCGTCTTGGACAATAGCGTTGAGAACTTCAAAGGCTATCAGCTGCACCTTGAGCCGCGCGGGGGTAGAAGCGGCCAATTGAACCTGGTCGATATTTATGTTCGCGGTGGCCGTAGAAACAGAAGCAACGCATTCTACGGAACGCCCTTCTGGTCAGCTTTCAATGTAATGACCGGACAGATGGTCGTTGGGTTGGATCGCGGTGGGGTTCGCGGCAAGCCCCAAACATATCTTGCCACATTTGTATATCAAGCCTCCGAGGATGCTTCGGGGACATTTCTCGTCGATGCTCGTATCGGGGCACCCCAGGGGCGGACCTTATTTTGTTCATCTGACTCGGGCTCGGTTGTAATAGCGGCATCTGCTCAGTCAACGATCATCGAAGTGGCGGAAGCAGACCATACTCCTGTCCGTACGGCGAGTCCGCACGAAGAAGGCATTGGAGAAGACGTTCCACGCAAATCGAATGAGAAGCCGGGCTCAGTTCGATTGTTTATGTCAGCAGAAGGGCAGGCATCTGAAGTGTCGCAAGAAGGGTACACCGAGATCATGATGCCCGCCGGCAGTACGCGGCGTATTAACGTATGGCTGGAGGATACATCGGCAAGCCAAAGCCTAGGAGCGTACCAGCTGATCTTCGAGACGACGGCGAGTCCACTCGCGGATGCAGAAGGAGTCGTGTCGTACGCCACTACAGGAGAACCTGGTTCAATTCTAATAGACCAAGGCCGGCCAGACTGGCCGTTTGAAGACTCGATAGGTGTAACGCCCCCGTTGTATGAAGAGGAGCATGCCGGTGTCTTCGGGGTGATCTATCTCACCGCCATTCCGCAGGACCAAGTCAACCCCGGCATCATGGGAGGCATTCACTACCTCGCCGAGTTTGAACTTGCGGCTTCATCCGATGCTTTGGGCGACCATCTGCTGTATATGTCGGCAATGCCTCCGCAAACTTTTCTGGCCGATTTTGCTGGATGCGAATACCACGTTGACGAACTGCAACCCCTAATGATTCATGCAGTTTCCCCATGTGTATCAACTGAAGATTGTGCTGATGTTGACGACAACGGCATCCGCGACGACGCCTGCCTGTGGTGGGCCTGCAACGCCGGGCTCTGTGAATCGACCGACATCGTCTTCGCCGACATGGGCGGCCAGTTCGGCGCGTGCCCGCCCGATGGTGCCGCCGACGGCAACGACCGCTTCCTGGCCCTGACCTGTTTCGCCGGGCAGGGCTGGCAGAACGGTGAGTGCGAGCCTGACCCGCCCAACGCCACCAACCTCGACGCGGGTGGCCCGTTCGGTAGCTGCGACCCCGATGGTGTGTGTGACGGCAACGATGCCTTCGCGGCGCTCAACGCGTTCTCCGGGGAGTCGTCCTGCACCTGCCCGCTCGACGGGGCACCGATGCCCGAGGTTGAGCAGCCGGTCGTCACCGGGACGGCCACGATTGAGCTGCGCCCGACGCGCAAGCAGCTCCGCCCCGGCGAGACCATCGCCATCGAAGCCTACCTGACCACACCGCTCGACGACCTGCGCGGCTACCAGCTGCACCTCGGTAGTGCTGGCGGCACGCGCGGCCACCTCGACCTGGTCGACATCAGCATCGACCGCCGCCACGACGCCGTGTTCGCCGACCTGGCCCCGTGGGCGGCGTTCAACGTCGGCACACAGCAGATGGTGGCCGGGCTGGACACGGCGGGCGTGCGGACGAAGAGCCGGGCCTACCTGGCCACATTCACCTACCGGGCGTCACGTGATGCGGCAGGCCCGTTTCGGGTCGAGTTGCTGGCGGACGTGACGGATGCAGCGCAGCGGACGTTCGTGTTCCGGACGGATGCGCGGGCTGTGACTGAGCTGAAGGTGGAGTCTGTCGTTGTGGATGTTGTGGGTGGGCGGCGTGGGGGTGTGCGGTGAAGCTCGTTGCCGTGGTCAACATCCTGGTGTGTGCTGCCGTTGCGTTCGGGCAGGTGCCACCTGGGTACGAACTGATCCAGGTCACGGAGTTAGCGGTTCGGAGTAGGCCAGACATCAACAACAACTCGGTGGTCATTTGGGCAACACGCCTCTCAAGCACACATGCTGTCATCGAGGTATTCAAGGACGGCATCCTACAAGTGTGGTTCGATAATGGATCCTTCAATTCGAATCCTGCTATCAACGACTCAGGTGACTTCGTAGTGAAAACAGGATCCAGATCGAGTGGCCCCTTTGGCGTGGCGTTGCATAAGGCAGATGGCACCATCGAAGTTTTTGATGTGGACGCCGTCAACACGTTGGACATAAACAACGATGCTCAGATAGTTTGGGTTGAAGACTTCTCTGGTAATGGGACTCAGACAGAAGTGTTCTGATTTGACGGCAGCAACGTCCAACAACTATCGATGCACGGCCTACAAAGCCAGCGACCGCGAATTAATGTCCACGGGAGCGTTGTACTATACGCGAGAGACCTTGATTCAGCGGCGTGCTTTGTTCAGCTATTTGACGGGAGGCTTACGATCCTAACTGACCCGAATGGATTGTCTAACACGCCCGACATCAACGACAACAACCAAATCGTTTGGACGTTTCCGTCCGGAGAGATTGGCCAAATCATCCTTCTTGATAATAACCAAGAAACTGTATTGGCACAGGGCACTGTTGGGATGCCACGTATGAACAACAGCGGCGATGTCGTCTATGCAATGCTGAATAAGCAGACTCGTATGGCAGATGCTGTTGTTCGGTCGGCAGATGGACCTACTTACGTCCTTCCGGGCTTCGGAGGAAGTGTCAACGGGTTGGAGATCAATGATAGAAGCGAAGTTGCTATCGCCGGTGTAGTTTCAGGCCAAACCGCTACTTTCATGCTCCGCCGTACAGCCCCCAACGGCGATTTCAATCACGACTGCCACCGCGACGCCTACGACTTCGCCATCTTCGAGAACTGCTGGACCGGGGCCGATGCCGGGCCTGGGGGCGGGCTGCTGGCCGGGTGCAATCGGGCCGACTTCGACCAGGACGGCGATGTGGACCATGACGACTTCGTGGCGTTCGAGGCTGTGGTGGCCGGGCCAACAGACGCGGTTGCGGGGTGTGTGCCGTGAGGGGAGTTGTGGTCGTGATGCTGGGACTGTGCTGGGCCGGTGGGGTGTTGGGGCAGGTGCCGCCTGGGTATGAGGTGGTGCGCGTTACGAACAGCCCGTTTGTAAGGTCGCGACCGGACATCAACAGCAAGTCAGATGTTATCTGGTCTGCGCGGGTGTCTGGTGCCGAGGTAGACGTATTCCTTTTCTCAAAGGGAATCATTCGGACAGTGGGCGGGCAAGCATCAGTAGAATCTAGGCCAGCACTGAATGACGCGGGAATGTTCGCGGTCCGGAGTAGCGACAGCGTCGACGGCCCATTTGATGTGGGGATTTATTCTGCTGAAGGTTCGTCACTTACTATCGATGCCATCGATGCAGTTAATACGATGGACGTCAATAATGCTGGTGTTGTCGTGTGGGTTGAGGATGTCTCCGGAAATAGTACGGAGACCGACGTTGTCCTTTACGATGGAACACGCAATGAGCATATCGCCACGGTAGGACAGCTACAGCATGCCTGCCCACGGCTGTCTGGCAATGGGTGGGTCGTGTTGGTGTCGCGCGACTTTAACGTGTCACCTATTACAAGTGAGGTCCGGCTGTTCGATGGCATCCAGCTGGAGCTAATAAGCACTGCCGGTATGCAGCCGATTCATCCAGACATCAACGAGAGCGGCCAAATAGTATGGGTCGACTTAGATGAAGATGATGAAGTCAATGACAGATTAGTGTTGTGGGAGAAGGGTCAGATATCGATTCTTCTTGATGGCCCTGGCCTTGCGTGGCCGCGCATAAACAACACTGGTGGTATGTCTTATAGTCAGTTCAACGAGGCGACGCGTGCGATTGGTAACGTGTTGAGAGATTCGGATGGCACTACGTGGGCTATTCCGAGTCTTGGCCTGTCGGGTGTTGGGGCTGACCTCAATGATGTAGGTGAACTGGCCTGGCGAGGTATCGTGGACTCGTCGCAAACGGATATCATGATGCTCCGCCGAATCGCCCCCAACGGCGACTTCAACCACGACTGCCGCATCAACGCCTACGACTACGCCATCCTGGAGAACTGCTACACCGGCGACGGCAACGGGCCAGTGGGTGGACTGCTGGCGGACTGCACGCGGGCGGACTTCGATGGGGATGGGGATGTGGACCAGGCGGACGTGGATGCGTTCATAGCGGTGGTGACGGGGGTTGAGGGGATGGTGGATGGGTGTGAGCCGTAGGATGTGTGCACGTCGCCCAATTAAGCTGACTGCCATGTGGGCGCTGGCAAGCCTGACGGTGTTTCCGATTCCATCCTCCGCTCAGGTTCCAGCGGGATATGAGCTGGTGCGAATCACCCCATTGAAGAAGTCGCTTAGTAGGCCGGTACTAAATAATCGTGGAGACGTCATCTGGTCGGAGGCTAGTCCGCCGAGTGTGTCGCGCATCATGCTATACAGCGGCGGCATCGTTCAGCGATTGACAGATGATACACACTATGACGTCGCCCCGAGCATCAATGACCACGGCGATTACGCCTATCTGATAGCCTCTGATTTCTTTGGCGAGGTGGATGTCAAATGGGTAATCGGAGGAGAGGCGACGATTCATGACGCCATGAACGCAGCGAACGCCCATCCGCGTATCAACAATGCAGGCTGTATCGTGTGGAACGACAAGTTCTCAGAGAATGGGGACAATCAGCCGGTGTTCTTGTTTGATGGTGAAAGTGTCCAGCAGATTACCTCGAATAGACTGTGTTATCACACGCCGCAAATAAACAACGTCGGGCAAATAGTCTACGACGAGACGGACATTAATCGACTTGGGGGGCCGTCAAAGATTATTCTGTTTGAAGGCGGTGTTGAGGAAGCTCTGACCGATGACGACAAGGCGCGATTTGCTCCAAGTATTAATGATGATGGAGAAATAGTGTGGTCAGAGGCGGACTTCGACGGTAGCGATGGTCGCATCATGCTGTGGCAAGGGGGCACAGCCGTTGCGATTGCCGAAGGGTCGGTTGCGGGGCCGAGCATAGGCAACAACGGTGATGTTACTTACCTGCGAGCCAACGAGACTCGCGGCCTCAATGACAACTGGTACTACCGAGCCGCAGACAAGGCTCTCTACCAGTTACCGCATCTGGGCCTGACGCATGGTGCACCTACGAGCATCAATAATTGCGGCGAGTTGACGTGGCTGGCGGTCAAGCAGGATAGCTCTGAGCGAATCATTCTACTAGTCCGGCGCATTGGTCCCAGTGGCGACTTCGACCACGATTGCCATGTCGATGTCACCGACTTCCTCAACATGCAGCACTGCTACACCGGCCCCGACAACGGCCCACCCGATGGCCTCCTGGCCGACTGCACCCGCGCTGACTTCGACGGCGACGGTGATGTGGACCAGGACGACGTGGCCGCGTTCCATGCGGCGGTGACCGGGCCTGCGGTGGCTGTGCCGGGCTGCGAGGCGGTTGAGCTGTGCGGGGCAGGAGGGCTCTAAGACCTGCCTCCGCCTCTTTGCCATCTGGCCTACTGTCGAACGGCTACGACTTGCGTGCAACTCCGGATCCGTGCCCTGACTGCGAACTTCCACGGGTCCAAGTACAATGGTAATCGCAAGAATCACAACCCATCACATGCGTGGTATCCAAGGGATGATCAGCCATGAAACTGTTCAATGTAATGATCGAGAGCCAGGACAAGAGTGGCAGCTTCCTACAAACTCTTGAGGTCGCCGCCGATTCGAGCGAGGCCGCCGAGAAACTTGCCTTGCAATGGTGTACCAGAGAGTCGCTGCATCAAGCAAAGATTGAGGAGGCAACGCTGGCTGAGCCGCAAACATCTGTTCCGCCGGGAGTCGTGGACGTTTGGGGGAGATCATACTTCAGGCCATAAATGAGCTACCGATCCAGCATGCGACCAAGAAGTACCCGTATCCCGACTCTCCTCTTCACCATCTGGCCGACCTGGGTGCTAATCCGTCGCTGGCGCCGTTCCGCTGGTGGCTGTCCGAACTGCGGCTACGATGTGCGCGCGACGCCCGAGCGGTGTCCTGAGTGCGGGCGCGAGCTGGAGGCGGTGCCTGGGATTCCGGAGGAGGGGCTTGCTCCATGAGCGGGCTGAGGCGGGTGCTGTTGTGGATGTGTAGCGCCGCCTGCGTGGCAAGTGGATCGATGTGGATCGCAAGTCAGCGCGGGGCAATTGTGCAGTCTGCGACTTGCGGAGTACTCTTGGACGGTGGCGCCGTGAATGTTGGCGTCCAGAGGTCCGCTGGAACACAGTTCAATTTCTTGTACGGCCAATCAGGCTGGGTGCCAGGCGTCACTGGAACGCGGGCCAGGTTGGAGCGTGACTGGCAGGCGCTGTGGGCATCGACGAGCGGACCAATACCACTGTTTCTTACCACAATTCTTCTAGCCATCTGGCCGACCTGGATGCTAATCCGTCGCTGGCGCCGTCCCGCTGGTGGCTGTCCGAACTGCGGCTACGATGTGCGCGCGACGCCCGAGCGGTGTCCTGAGTGCGGGCGCGAGGTGGAGGTGGCATGACCAAGCGTCCACTGTTCATCGCATGCCTCGTTGCGCTGGTGGCCAGCGTGGGGCTGTGGTGCCTCAACGCGTACTACAAAGTTGGTTCGTGCCAAGGTCGGTTGGCCCTCTTCGCCGAGCAAGGACTGTTCGGTGTCAACTGGCTCAAGCCAGACAATGGAACGTGGGAGGCGGGGTTGTTCATGGAGGCCACCACAAAGCCGCTTCGCTGGTGGGGCATCTGGTATTCGAATCGTATGGAGTGGGTTGTAGCGATCCCTCTGTGGATGACAACTCTGTGTTTCGCCATCTGGCCCACCGTCGCTTTGATCCGCTGGTACAGCAGTCCGCGAGTAGGCTGTCCGAACTGTGGCTACGATATACGTGCGACACCTGAGCGGTGTCCGGAATGCGGGAACGCGTCAGCTGCACGAGAACCTGTGGAGTATTGAATGCGGTTCGAGTCCGCAACAACACTGGTCAGCCCGAGGGCACTGTTCGTGATGGCCTTCTGTGGCGCCGTCGTGTGGTTCCGGGCAACGCCACACAAATGCCCCGAATGCGGAACGGAATTGTAGCGTCACCGGCTTGTCAGTCTGCCGAATGCGGCACCCCTTCGAGCGACAACCATCATCCAAAGCAAGCCACATCCCTGATGCTGCACACCAGCAGTTCACCTGCTCCGCTCAAAACCCGTTCAGGCGGATCGGCTCGTTCAGCAGGGCCTTGATCCGCCGCGACTCCTCGTCGTCCTGCGGTGGATGCGCAGCCGTTTCTGCAAGCCTCTTCTTCATCACCAGATCGGCGACGGCCTCCTCCAGCTTGTAGTGCTTCGTCAAACGCCCCCACGACAGCCCCGCCGAGCGCGCGATGGCCCGAATCTCACGGATGGCCGAGATGCGCCCACTGGCCGACGCGCCGGGGTCCGTGGCGATCGACTTGAGCACCGAGAGCATCAGCTCGGTCGTGATGTTCAGCTTCTTGAGCACGCCCCAGATGATCACCGGATCGGCAACCATGCGAGCCAGGTCCTCCGCCGCGCGCTGGGCCTCGGGGGCGTCGGTGGCGATGAAGGCGGCGATGTTGCGATCGGACAGGATGTGTTCATTGTCGGTCATGCGGAATCTCCTGTAAGAGGTCGGGAGTCGGGGGCAACTACGGCGCTCCCCCAAAATCATCGAAAAAAAACAGGTCAATTTTTGCGCGCGGGCTTCCCATAATGTGGTGCTGCCTTGGGGTCTTCGGCCCCTGCCGCTGCCGGGCATAATGCGGTTCTCAGGCCCTGCGCTTCGGCTCCGGCAACGGTCACGCTCGCTGCCTTTGGTATTCATGGCGTTGCCGGCTCATCGCGGCAGTGCTGTGCCGCGGCGCTCGCCTCGACCATGGCGACGATGCCTGCCTTGACTGGCGGCGGCAGATGTGCCCAAGCGGCAATCACGCTGGCCAGGTCGGGGGAAACAGACGGGTCGATGGGAGAACTGCTGGGACTACTGCGGGGTGTGTGGCTCGTCTCTTCGCAGGATCTTGCGGCACAGTCGCTTAGGCAGGGGCTCGTCAGCTTCCCAAGCTGAATGTCGAGAGTTCGAGTCTCTTCACCCGCTTCGAGTCAACATACGGCTGCCCTGATGACGTCTCACCCACCTGTCGTAGCCGTGGAAACGAAATGGCGCGGTTGTCCAGTCGAGCGGCCGATCACCGCGGGGGGTAGGCCTCACGCGAATTGGCCGGCAGGGGGTGATACGGAGCTAGCCCGCAGGCTACGGTGCGGAGCAGAAGTCGCCGCAGAGCACTCCGCCATCCTCACCGCAGCATGTCGTCGAATAGATCCGTTCGTTGAGCACGACGCCACAGCGATCGGTAACACGCAGCTGGTAGCGCACAATGAACGCATCGTCGCCTGGACTGCTGTCGAGGCACGACAGGGCATCGGGCAGGACGAGCGTATCGTCGGTATCGTCGACGCTGACAAGATTCTCCTCGGTCAGGACGAGGACCTGGCCATTGAGGACCGCGGCGTCATCCTCGACCGAAGAGTCAGCTAAGTTAAATTCCGTGAATGAGAAGTTGATGGTAACCGGAAAGTTGATCCGGGCTTCATCCGCGCTGATGAGGCCGCCGCGTTCGATGGTCAAATCCGCCCGGGATCCGAAACACATCGCAACGTTTGCCGGTCCGAAACCGCCCCAGTTGGTCGGGGCATCGGCACACGATTCACCCATCGTCGGTGATTCGTTGTCAACCACCATACCATCACCGTCGTCGTCGCACAGATCGTAGGCCGTGCACAATTGGGCGGACGTGCAGTCCGGATCCGGATCCGCAAACGGTGGCCGGCATTCGATCTCACAGTTGCCGTCGGCCACGCAATCATCGAGTGGTGGATAAAAACACACGCGGTCGAGCCCCAGCGGTTCGTCAGCCATGACCAGCTCGAGGAGGTTCTCGCCCCCGAAACTGCACGCCGATCCGTCCCGACTCGTCAAGTTGCCGGTGACCACGAAATCCTCGTCGATGTTGATCGAGCCGGCGAGGCTGAACTCGTCGGGCTCGTCGCTCGCAAAACACATCCCCAACTCACAGCGCAGCGTGGTGGTCACCGAATAGAAATCCATGCTGAAGGTTGACGACCCGTCGTCGTTCTCGACTTCTTCGATGAAGCCGTCGACCTCGTATTCGACGTCACCGTTCCGGCCGGTCAGATTGTCGGCCACCATCCTGAATGGCCCGCCGTCGATCCCGGTCTCGAGGCGCAGGCCACCCGTCATGGGCATACCGGGGAAAATCGAGCACTCCGTCAGCGTATACGAACCGTCGGCGTTCTTGACCCGCGAGCCGCCGAATGGACACGGCTCGACGGTCTGCTGCGCTGCGCGGCCACCCTCCACACGAATGTACACCAGCGACATCGCCGATTCGGATGCCGCCTCCTGGAGATCCGCGGGTAAGACGTCGCTGGGCGTCGCCGTGTCGCTTGCGGAGTCGTCCGCGCTGTCCGCGACCATCGGCGCCCCCCCGCCGCAACCGAGATGCGCCATACCGATCGTGACCATCGTGACCAATCCCACCTGCCGGACCATCCGCGTCATCGCTTTCTCCAGTGAACAGGAAACCGTAGTCTCACCACGTCATGACAATCGGCAGGAGGACGGCAACAGCATGAGCCGGAGCTCTTACACTTGCAGGCGTCAAAGGGTCAACAGTTCTACAGACTTCACGCTGCTCTTGACCAGTGCCGGCTCGCGCGTGTAGCGGCGATTATTGCCTCTTGAATCTCCCGGCATCGATCAACTGCTGGAAGTGCTCGACGATCGAGTCCTCCAGAGGTCGGTAAGTCAGACCCAGGTCCCGAATCCCCTTGCTGTTGTCTGACCTGAAGGGCAACCCGATGTTACGGCTGACGGTCTTGCGGGTCAGCGCCTTGTCGAATGCCGGTCCGACGAGCCAGATGAACCACTTCGGAATGGTGCGCGGCGGAAATGGATAGCGCGTCCCAAACCGCTCGCGCAAAATGCGGCCAATTCTTGGGAAATTCGTATCGTGCCCCGACACGATATAGCGGCCCTGCGCGACCGGGTTGAACGCCGCCTGAATGTGAGCTTCGGCCACATCACGCACATCGACAATGCCAACACCATAGTCGGGGACACCGAGTTTCAGCGTGCCGTCGCCAAATCGCTTGATGAGTGCAAAAGACTCCGATGTGGCGAATGGATTGATACCGGCCCCGACGACCAGCGACGGGTTGATCGTCACGAGATCCCAGTTGCTCTGGGCCTCCGCGATCTTCCACGCCTCCCGCTCCGCCAGGACCTTCGAGTAGGAATATGGCTGGTGATCAATTGATGAAGTCGTATTCCAGTCGGCCTCCGAGAACCGGCCATTCGCTGAATTCGCCAGATCGGCGTTGTCACCGTAGATCGCGGCGCAGCTGCTGGTCACGACGACACGTTTGACCGAGTCCGTCCGGGCGGCTTCTTCGAGGACGTTGCGGGTACCGAGCTGTGCCGGCTCGACGAGATCCTTCTGCGGATCGTTCACACCAATCACGAAGGGTGATGCCGTATGAAAAACGATGGTGCAACCCTGCATGGCCTCGGCATAAGCCCCAGGTGTCAGCAGGTCCGCCTTGAAATACCGCAGGGATCCCGGTGTCTGCTGGGCAAGCGCATCGAGGTACTTGAGTTTCTCGGGGTTGGTCGGGTCACGCACGGTCGCGTGGACCGTGCAACCCTCGGCAAGCAGCCGTTGGACCACCCAACCCGCGACGTAGCCGGTGGCGCCCGTGATCATGACCGGATTGCTCGTACTGATCTGGGTCATCACCATGAATTCACTTCTGTTCTGCCCAGCTGTTGAAAGTCCCTGCATCGACAGCGTCTTCTACTACCATACAATCTGCGCATGGTAAACAACGGTCACCCCGATCCCTTGGAACACCGTGAAGGTGGAAAGAAGACCACATGACTATCAGCAGTGTCGATCAGCCCTGGCTCGAGCTCGAACGCCTGACTGCCGAGGCCGCCCCGGAGAGGCTTGCCGAATTCATCGACAGCCTCCCTCATGGCGAGGCCCAGCGCGCCCTCGACCACCTCTCATCCGAATCCCGGGTGCGCGTCATGGGCTTGTTGGACCCGGCGCGCGCAGCGAACCTGGTTGACCGGCTACCCGAAACGCAGGCCGCCGATTTGATCGAGCACCTCGACGTGGACACCGCGGCCGCGATCGTACAGGAACTCCCCAGCGATGAGCAGGCGGATCTGCTCAACGATCTGGACGATATCGATGCCGAGGCCATCCTCGCGCACATGAAACCGGAACACGCCGAGGAGGCGCGAGCGCTGGCGCAGTATCCGGCCGATGTGGCCGGTGGCCTGATGCTGACCGAGTACGTTGACTTCTCTGAGGGGGCCAGTGTCCAGGATGTCGTCGACGACTTGAGAACCCATGCAGATGAGTATCGGGACTACGACGTTCAATACGCTTACGTCACGGGAGAACACGGCGTGCTGGTGGGTGTCCTGCGCCTGCGTGACCTGCTACTGGCCCGGCGAGCGCATGTTATTCGCGACCTCATGATCGAGCACCCGATTCGCGTTGTCGACATGATGCCGCTGGACGATGTCCATGACGTTTTTGAGCGTTATCCTTTCTACGGCGTACCTGTTGTCGATTCGCAGGATCGAATTGTAGGTGTCGTGCGGCGGGCCGCGGTCGAGAGAGCGATTGCAGAACGTAGCGATGGGGATTATCTCAAATCACAAGGTATTATCGGCGGCGAAGAATTGCGCTCGATGCCGATTCTCCTGCGGTCGCGGCGACGCCTGGCCTGGCTGAGCATCAACGTTGTGTTGAACATCATGGCGGCCAGCATCATCGCCCTGTACCAGGAGACGTTGGCATCAGTGTTGGCGCTGGCCGTTTTCCTCCCAATCATATCCGACATGAGCGGCTGTTCAGGTAGTCAGGCGGTGGCGGTCAGTATGCGTGAACTCACGCTTGGCCTGATACGACCAGGCGAGATGCTGCGCGTGTGGTTCAAAGAGATCATCGTGGGGCTCTTGAACGGCATTGCACTGGGAGGCCTGCTTGCCTGTGCCGCCTGGGCGTGGCAGGGCAATGCATACCTGGGTGCCGTGGTCGGCGCCGCCATGGCACTCAACACCATGATTGCAGTTTCGATCGGAGGGGTCGTGCCACTCCTGCTGAGACGCTTCCACATGGATCCGGCCCTCGCCTCGGGGCCCATCTTGACCACCATCACAGACATGTGCGGCTTCTTCCTGCTGTTGAGCATGGCTTCTGCCGCCCTGCCGCTGCTGATGCCCTGATCCGCGATCGGCGCCGAGTACAGCGCGCCTTCATGTCCGGTGCGTCACCGGGCGTCGAATTGTTTTTTCCAGAATCGGGTGTAGTGCGTGATCCAGCCTCGGGCTCCATCGACAGCCTCGGTTTTGACCGAGATATAATGATCGCGCCCGCGCTTGCGGCGACGAATCAATCCGGCGCCTTCGAGAACACGAACATGCCTGGAAATGGCCGGCTGAGACACCTTGAAGGGTGCGGCCAGGGTCCTGATGTTGGCCGGCCCCTGCGCAAGCCGCTCGAGAATGCCGCGACGCGTTGGGTCAGCCAGGGCGCCGAAGATGTGATCGAGATCCGATGTATGCATAACCATATGGTTATGTTATGCCGCAGTCCCCTTCGAAGGTCAAGCACGCTGGCGCCGCATCCCGCGGAACGGCACGGGGGTCGGCCACAGACGGGCCGGCGTTAGACACCCCTGATTTTGCTGCCAATTCACAAAAAATAGGCCATGATTACGCATGGGGCCCGAACACAGCGGTGTCCCGGACCTTTTTCTGGCAGCCGGCCCTCTCGTTTCAGGAGCACGCGTATGCGTCAGACACTGCCCATCATATTCGCCGTGTTGATTGTGGCCTCGAGCGCACCGGACTCTGCCCTGGCCGAAGATGCCCGGGCCAGGCCTGCGGCCTCTGCCCGCCGGGCCTACACGAAGCCGCACCCCATGTCGTTCGTCCGCATCCGCAGAAGTGACAATGGGCGACCTGCCGCCCTGCAAGTTGCCAACGTGCGCTACACCCCGGTGGATGGCAGCGATCTCAGCGTCACGCTGTACGGCGCAGTTCACGTCGGCGATGCGGCATACTACGACCAGCTGAACAAGAACTTCCGCCAACATGACGCGGTGCTCTATGAACTCGCCAGTGATCCGCAGGGACTGAAGGATCGGCATCGTGATGAACCCGGGATGTTCTCGATGTTCCAGATGGATCTCGGTGAATCCCTCGGTCTGACCAAACAACTCGACGCCATTGACTATGAGCGCCCCAATTTCGTCCACGCCGACATGCCGCTCATGAACCTCGTCGAGCACGCTCAATCCGAGGGCGAGGATCTCCTGACGATCACCACGCAAACGTTGCTCGACGTGCAGCGCATGATCAATCGCGGCGATGATCCGATGGCCGGTCTGCTCGGGACCGGACAGAACAGCGGCGCCCAGGTCGCGGAGCTCTCGACGCTGAGCAATGACCCCCGTCAAATGAAAATCACGCTGGCTGAACAGCTGGCTAACCAGACCCAGGGCGGTATTTTCGAAGGCATCACCGTTCTTGACCGCTACCTCATCAACGCGCGGAACCAACGCTGCCTCGAAGTCCTGGATCGTGAAATCAACGGTAACAAGGCCGACTTCGGGATCTTTTACGGCGCCGGCCACAACCCCGACTTCCACCGCCGGCTCGTAACCGACTATGGGCTCAAGCCCGTGGAGATCATCTGGGTCGATGCCTGGAACCTCGATGCCCCGATCGTTAGAGAAGGCCGCCGTGTTCGCGAACTGAGCGAAGAGGAATTGCTCATGGAACTGATCCGGCGAATGCTCGAAGGGGAATAACCCGCCAGACCAGCATCGAGCGCTGCTTCATTCACAACACGATCGCCGATGAGCCCCTGGAGCTCCGTCGCCGTCAGCGTCGGTCGCGCCCGCCGCGGCCCGGAGGGCCCTGGGGCCGACGATGGCGGGGGCGGAGCGCCAGGGGCTCCCTGGCCTGCTCCAGAGTCAGAAGACGAGAGAGCTATTGGGCTTCCACAGATTCTGCTGAAGAACCCAAAAAAAAGAGCCTTCCCGTTGCCGGGAAGGCTCAGAAGTTCGTATGCGATTGGTGGCTCCCGAAGCGCGGGAAGCCACGCATCACCCGGGCCTAGTAGCCGCGATGGCCACCACGGCCGCCGCCACCATAGCCGCCGCCACCGCCGCCACCGCTACGCGGTTCGCGCGGCTTGGCTTCGTTGACTTTGATGGTGCGACCATTCTGCTCCTGGCCGTCGAGGGCGCTGGTTGCAGCCTGAGCTTCCGCATCGGAGCCCATTTCTACGAATCCGAAACCCTTGCTCTGGCCGGTCGCGCGATCTTCGATGACCTGAGCACTCTCGACGGTGCCATGGGCCGAGAAGAGCTGCTCCAGATCGGAGGCGCTGGTGTCATAGCTGAGATTTCCCACATACAATTTTTTGCCCATATCTAGTCTCCTGTGACGGGGGCATGATCCATAACTTTACTTTCAAGGATCACAACTGAAAGTGACCGTCATTCCGGTCAGGGAAGGTATTGGAGCGATCAAGGCAATTGGAAGTGGGGCGTGCAAGATACAGTGCCACTCTAGGCCAGGGTCGTCGTAATAACCGGGAGAATCATACCGAGCCCTGATGCGAATGTCATCTCAATTGTGGCTGATAAGCATTTATGTGGGCGATCCTGAGCCCGGAAACGCAGTGGGCCGGTCAAGATCGACCGGGCATCGCGGGGACTCACACAGGGCAGCAATGAAATTATGCACTTGGCAGACAACATATTACGAAAGAGGCCCCGATCATGACCGCGTCCGAGGCGTCCGCAAAGCACACGCTGGCAGAATGGGAATCCGGACGCGTGGTTCGAAAGAATTTTGTGGCTGAGCGCATGAACGGCATCTTGACCGGGAGCTGTGCGGTGGTCCGCGGCCATGGACTTACGCTGTCGACGTCCGCCCGTCGTGGCGAACACAGCCGTACGGTCGCTGGCCCGCCCGAGGACATGCCACTCCCCCGAACTGCTGCGATACAATGACCGGATGGACGAGTGCGACCCCGCCGTCAATTCCGATACGCATGACGTGACCCGGCTTCTGGCGGCGGTCAGCGCCGGCGATCGAGTGGCCGAGCCGGCGCTCTATCAACGAATCTATGATGAACTGCGCTGCATCGCCCGAGCCCGCATGTTCGGGGAGCGCCACGATCACACGCTGCAGGCAACCGCCCTGGTCAACGAGGCCTACCTGCGCCTGCTCGGATCGAGTGGTACCCCTTGGGACGACCGGGCCCATTTCTACGGCGCCGCAGTCGCGGCCATGAGGCGAATCCTCATCGACTATGCCCGCGCCCGCGGTGCCAAGAAACGCGGCGGTCTGTCACGGCGCGTCGCGCTGGTCGATGCCGATCTCGGCGCCGAGGCGGTGTGGGACGAAGTTCTCGACCTCGATGACGCAATCGAGCGTCTGGCTGCAGAGGACGAGACCAAAGCACAACTCGTCAGGCTGCGGTTCTATGCCGGTCTCGACATGGCCGAGGCGGCACGAACCCTCAAGCTCAGCATCCGCACCGCCGAAAGACACTGGACTTACGCCCGCGCGTGGCTTTTTGCGATACTCGCGCCAGGCGAGGCTGCCGAATAATCTCCACAATTCTGGCGGATCCCGGGGCCACCCTGCGCATGCATCCATGCACGGCCTCATGGCAGGCCGGTTGGCAAGCCCGGAGATCCTTAATATGCGAGCTGAACTGATGAACCCAAAACTCTCTGCGGAACAGATCTTTCACACGGCACGCGAGAAAACCGACCGCGGCGAACGGGATGCGTACCTCGAAGGCGCCTGCGGCAGCAACGTCGCCCTGCGAAATAAGGTCGAGGCCCTGCTGCGCGCCGATGTCCAGGCCAATACATTCCTGAAAGAGCGCTCGACGGGTGCGGTCGATGCCGCCGCGACGACCGACCTTCACGGCGGGCAGGAACAGGCTGGGCTGGTCATCGATCGCTATAAACTTCTGCAACCAATTGGTGAAGGCGGCTTCGGCACCGTATGGATGACCGAGCAGCGCGAGCCGGTCAAACGCCGCGTCGCTCTGAAGATCATCAAGCTCGGCATGGACACCAAGCAGGTCATTGCCCGGTTCGAAGCCGAGCGCCAGGCACTGGCCATGATGGATCACCCGAACATCGCCAAGGTGCTCGATGCCGGGGCCACCGCCGAAGGCCGGCCCTATTTCGTCATGGAACTGGTCCGTGGCATGTCGATCACCGAGTATTGCAACACCGAGCAACTCGACACCGAACAACGTCTGCGTTTGTTCATGGATGTCTGCCGCGCCGTACAGCATGCTCATCAGAAGGGCATCATTCACCGCGATATCAAACCCACGAATGTGCTCGTGACCCTCCACGATGGCGTGCCCGTGCCCAAAGTCATCGATTTCGGCATCGCCAAGGCCACCCATGCTGAACTGACAGAGCGAACACTCTTCACCGAACACCAGCAGATCATCGGCACGCCAGCGTACATGTCTCCGGAACAGGCTGAAATGAGTGGGCTCGATATCGACACGCGCAGCGACGTCTATTCCTTGGGCGTTCTGCTCTACGAATTGCTTACCGGCACACCGCCATTTACGCCGCGCCAGCTTCGCGAGGCCGGCTACAACGAAATGTTGCGGATCATTCGTGAGCAGCAGCCACTCAAGCCGTCGACCCGCGTCAGCACGATGGGCGACGCGTTGAATGAGATCGCCCACCAACGTGGCATCGATGTGGCTCGCCTGCGCGCCCTGCTACGTGGTGACCTCGATTGGATCGTCATGAAGTGCCTCGAAAAGGATCGCTCCCGGCGGTACGAGACGGCCAATGGCCTGGCGGTCGAGATCGACAAGTACCTCAACAATGAGCCCGTCTCGGCCTCGCCTCCCAGCGCCCTGTATCGGGTGACCAAGTTCGTGCGGCGTCAGCGCACGCTTGTCGCCGCCGGCATCACGGTGCTGGCCACGCTGATCCTCGGTATCGCCGGCACGACCGCCGGATTCGTCGAGGCCCGGCAACTGCACGCCCGCGCGAGCGAGGAGGCGTACACGTTACGATCAATCAATGAGTTCTATGCTGCCATGTTGACCGCCGCCGACCCCACGCAGGTTGATATGTTCGTCGGCGATCCTCTTGTACCACAGCCGCGGTTTCCCGGCTCACCCATGGCCACGACGCGTGTGACAGTAGGCGATATGCTCAGACATGCGCTAGACCACGTCGATGCCACTTTCGATGGCAGACCCGAGTTGCAGGCGGACACCTACGAGCAGATCGCAACGACGCTGATGGGCCTGGGCGTCTATCGCCCGGCCGTGCGCGCTTTTCAGCGTTCGACTGCGTTGCGCACATCCTTCCTGGGCCGGGAAGCGCCTGCAACGATGCGTGTCCAACTGAAGCTGAGCCTGGCACACCTCGCCAGCGGATCTGAACGCGACGCGGTCGAACGGTTGCGCGAAGTGCGCCTCAACAGCCTCGACACACTTGGCCCCGATCATCCACTCACGCTCAATGCCAGCGCCTGCCTAGCCAAAGCGCTCGTTCTGACCAACGATTTCGATGAAAGTGAACACTTGTTCCGCGACACAGCAGCGCGACAGGCACAACAACTGGGTCAGGAACACCCGCACACGTTGTGGACGTCACTCGAATGGGCCGGGGCCTGCTGCTGGCAAGGCCGCGGCGCAGACAGTGAGAGACTGGCGCGCTCGGTGGGCGACGCCGCCGAGCGGACCATGCCAGGCAGCATCCTGGGACTGAAGGCCAGCGCCGTATGTGGATTCGCCTTGACCATGCAAGGGCACCGAGCTGAAGCACGCGCCCTGATTGAACCGGCGCTCGAGCAACTCGAGGACATCCTGGGAACCCGGCACTTCTTTACAAACATGGCCAGGATGGCGCTCAGCCGTGCACTGCCGCGCACTCCTGAATTCCATGATCAGCGCATTGTGCTGTTGCGTACTGTTCGCGAGGCATCAATCCAACGGGCCGGTGCGGCATCGGGTTGGACGTTCGTACCGACTCGGGATCTGGCCCGGACACTGATCGAGCAAGGCCAGGTCGACGAGGGTTTGCATCTCATGCGCGATCAGCTCGTACTGTTCGAGCAGGCCCATGGGCCAAACCAGCAATGGCCGCGCTTCTGCCGCGCTGCACTACGACAGATGCTCAGCGACCTCGGACGAGCGCAGGAGGCCGAGGCGCTCGATGATGATCCGTACATTGACAATCGGCCAGAAGATTGAGCATTTACATTCGACCGAGCTGACGGGCCAGCACGGCCGTAACCGTGGAAGTGCAGTAGCCTCATGACGCAGGATTCGCGCGACGGCGAATGAGTATGACCGCGCAGACACCGGTCAACAAGCCGAGGAACATGATCCCCCAGACGCTCGTGACTGGCACTTCATCCGGGTTGGCAACGCGCATGACGCGAAACCCCACAACCGGTCGCGTTGTACCGGGACCGATATCACCCCGGTTCGCGCAACTGACCTGGCGATCGTTCGAGCGGTAACTTCCGCCTGCTATCGCCCGATCCGGCGTAAGGCTATCAGTGATCGTCACCTGATCATTGAGGAATTCCCAGGCGTTGCCCGACATGTCGAACAACCCGTAGTGGTTGGCACTTGCTGTGGTTTGAAACAAGCCTCCGTGGTCGCTGCCGTCGTAGTAGCCCGCTGGAGTCGTGGCGATCACGGCGGGATCGGGATCGTCGAATGGATCACCACTGTCACGGTAGTTGGCATCCGGATCCGTCAGCGGATCGCGACCGTAGCCATGCACCCAATGGTCAGGCGGAACAGTGTGTTCCTCGAATGGGAACCCTGCGAATACGATACGCGGGATATCCGGTGCCCCGGGGTCATACGCTGCGGCCTTGTACCATTCGTTGTACGGGCGCGGCACGGCATTGCTGGCGCCGACGGTTGTGCCCCCCTGATCCATGAGCAACCGGAACCCACTGTATTCGGTCACGAGTGCTTCCCGTTCAACACTACTCAAATCTCGCGCCGCGTTGGTCGCTTGCTGTGTTCCGCCGATTTCTGAACCGATCGTCACCGGAAACCAGTCGAGCTCTGAGTTACCCTCGTGGTAGCACCGTTCACCCAACCCGAATCCATGATCGATGGTCAGCCAGTTACAGAACTTCGCTGCACCGATCCAACTCATGCCGACAGCAGGATGGTCCTGCTTGCCCGCGACCACGGTGAAACGCGAACCGAGAACCAGGCCTTCGTTGTATTGGATCAAGCTGCGCGATATGTCGAAGATGGCATCCACATCGCCCGAATCACCAGAGACCAGGCCGACATCTCCACCGAATGGTGGTGGGCGAAAAGCCATGAACGCACCACGCTCATCTCCAAACCCTGGATTCTCATCTTCGTTGTGGACTTGCGCATCGTTAAGAAATGCCACGAACTGCGCGTTGGTGACCTCGGTGGTCGCGACGCCGAAACTGTATAGGGGGCCTCCCGGTTGGGCGTCCGAGGAAGGTACCGTCGCGAGGTCCACGGCGACGATCTGGCCGCTGGCGCTGAATACTGAACTCAGCGCCAGCACGGTAACGGAAATTCGACAGCAAACGTTGGTCATGGCTCTCGGCTCCCGGCGCAAGGTGTGTCAACCGTCTCGGACTGCTCGGGTGGCTTTGCCGTTAGCGCACCTGTCGACGCCCAACGAGTTCGCGCATCTTCTCACGCAACGGACCGGAGCCCCCGTCGTAATTCGACATGACGATCGCCGTATAACCTGAGTCCAGAAACATGTCGAGGTTCGAACTGATGCCGTCGAAACCGCCACCGTGCCCCACAATGCGATCGTCTCCCGTTCCAGCCGCACCGAAGCCGTAACCATAGTTCGGTGCATTCAGTTCCGGCTTGGGCGACCATACCATCGCAGTGTGTTCGGCGTCGAGCAGAACATTGCCACGCAGTGCGCGGTCAAAACGTAACAAATCCTCGACCGTCGAGAACCCGCCGCCTGCTGGACCGCCGCGCAACACATGTTTGTACAAGTTATTGGTCCAGGTCGTGCCCGATCGCGAGTAGCCGATCGCGAGATTGGGCACCGGCTTGTCCATCTCGTAGCAATCCGTGTTGATCATCCCGGCCGGCTTGGCAATATTGTCACGAATGTAGTTGAAATAGTTCTCTTTCGTGGCGTTTTCGATAACGACACCGAGCATAAACATGCCCGTGTTGCTGTATTGCCATCCGGTCCCCGGATCGAACGCCAGGGTCGATCCCGAGATCAGAGGCTTGTAGTCATCGAGCTCACGAAACAGAGCTTTGGACGACTCCATATAGGTCTTGTTGAAGTAACTGCCCAGGCCGGAGGTATGGGTCAGAAGATGCTTGATCTTGATTGTGTCCGTGATAGTCCGGGGCAACCAGTCAGTCGAAACGTACTTGCTCAACGGATCGTCCAGCGACACCGTACCCCGTTGAACGAGCTGAACGATGGCCACGCCGGTAAACATTTTGTTCATCGAACCCAGATTGAACTTAGTGTCGACGCGGTTGGGCACATTGAACCGCTTGCTGGCCCGACCAAAGGCCCCCTGGTACAGCACGCGGCCATGTCTGGCAAACAATACGGTACCCGAAAAGGCATCCGCGGCTGCCAGGTCACTGGCAAACCGCTCGAGTTCGACGGCCATGTCCTGATCGCTGAGCACGGCCAACGGTGCGCTGCCCCTGGGCGGGCGCGCCTGGGCAAACTGTATCCCCGAGATCAGGTGCGGCGGCTGCGGTTGAATGGTCAATACAAATGCGTTCCACCCTTCGGTCAGCTTGTTCCGTACGATGATCACTGTCTCGTTCGGCGGGACCTCCCCCGTGTACGTCCGCACGCTATGAAACGTTAAGCCGCGGCTCTCGTTGTACACCTCGGCGAAGACGGCCTGATGTTCGGCCATCGTCGCGATCCGTTGGAACTCGGGCGAACAGGCGTTGAGAACAAATGCCCGGGCCACTTCCGGATCATTCGCGTTCACTGAGAACAGCAGCTCCTGAATGCGTTCACCCACATAGCCCGTCGGCATGGTTTGATTATCGTCATACTCACCCCGTGCGCCCTGGGCGAGACTCACGGTTGGAATCCACAATGCTGTAACACAAACCGGAAGTACTCGAATGAACGGGGACATGTGTTGGTGCATGGGTGGTCTCCAGTCAGCGGAATCAGGTGACACAATCGTGACCTTACCACAATCCGCCCCAGGCGCCGCCCGCTCTTTGCCCCCATACAACTACTTCGCAGGTGAGACCGTCACCGACACCGGCCGCGTCACGATGTCATGAATCGGTGAGAACCCTTTGGACCACCACGGCAGCGTTGAGAGCCGTCACATTGACTCCGTTCAAGACACAGTTGCTGATTTTGGTTGACATGGCATGCCTCCTGTCTAATTTAGCTGAATCTGGTTGCATAAGCCGCCGGTGTGCCCGCTGATAAACCATTCACCCTGTACGCTGGCCCGGTAGTGCACGACAGGTCACCGTTGACCCGAGGTAGCCCCAGTAGAGATGACGCAAGACGAGCGAACACGCACCGTAAGCCAACTCCTTGCCCTACCGGACATTCCCCAGAAAGGGCGCGCACGACTGATTGGCGTGGCCATCCACCTGTTCTATCGCCACGGGATCAATGCTGTCGGCCTGGACTGCATCCTGACGGAAACGGGGGTCTCCAAGACCACTTTCTACAAACACTTCGAGAGTAAAGAGGACCTCGTTGTCGCTGCCCTGCAGGAGCGCGACCGCTGGGAAATGGATGCGTGGACACAGGCCGTGCACGTGATGGCCGGCGATGATCCGCGGGCTCAACTATTGGGATTGATCGACATCCTGGACGTGTTGTTCTGCGACGCGGGCTTTAAGGGTTGTCAGTTCATCAACGCCGCAGCCGAGTTCCCGGATCAGCGTGACCCTATCCATCAGGCGGCCGCTGCACACAAGCGGGCCAATTGGGAAATGGTGCGGGACATGGCTAAACGGGCCGGCTCCTCCAACGCTCAATCGTTCGCCGACGCTTACACCATGCTGTTCGAAGGAACACTGGTGCTACGCCAGGTCCACGACCGCAACGATGCGGCCCGCGCGGCCCGACCGCTTGTCGCCAAGCTCATAGAAGATTTCCTCCCGATGCAACAGTCCTGACCCCAGGGTCCTCTCTCCATGGCCGCATAGACGGCGACATCGGCGCGACTGGACCGATCGAGCGGATCTGTGGCCCAGCCTCAGCGGTTCGGGAAATCAAGCGTCCCGCTGCGGATTGTGCGGCGAATAGTCCTGCAACTCCCAGGTGAGGTCGAATGGGACATCCTGCTCGACCCAACCCGTGACCTCGAGGTCCCAGAACCGTAGAGTGCCGCCGGTGGTGTTGCCCGGGTCATCCATCTCGTAGTGGATCACCGGACGTCCGATGAGTTGCAACAGTCGCCGGCCGGCGAAATCGATGATCGCCAGCCCGGCGTGTGGATGAACGACGAAGTTGCCGAGTGTATTGAACATCCCGTTACCTTCGTAGTCCGGAATCCGCAGAGTCGTGTCGTCGACGAACTGGACGAAGCCCGGGGCGCCGCCGCGATGTGATACGTCCAGGTGCCCGCGCGGATGGGCACTGGCCACGAAAAAGGTGTCGGTTGCGTCGAGCAACTGTTTGTGATCTCGCGTCAACGTGGTTCCCTGCCTGATGGGAGCGGTCCCTCGAGGGCCGGCACCCCAGTGACCGACCAGGTGGCGGCGCTGGATGTACTTCGGACAATTTGGATAGGCCTCATCGACCTTGACGCGCAATTGATCGTCACCGACACGGTGGACGTGACCGTTGATGCGCAAGCGGCGCCGCGAGCCGAGCTCGATCACCAGCATACCGATCCGCGGATCCCGCTTGATGCGGGTCCACAACGTATCGGTGGCATCAAGCCAAGCCTCGCGGGTGTCGATGAGCACAGTGTGCTCATCCGGCGCCTGCATGAATCCCGGGGCACCGAACGCAACCGATGCCCACACCGCCCCGTCCGTGTCGATGCTGCTGAGCACCACCATGGACTGCTGGCCAATGAACTTCAACGCCCCGGCGATGATCGAATCGGAAATCGCCGCCGCGTTGCGCTGGCCGGTGCTCGTTTCGCCTGTGCGCTGTTGAACGAGAAGCTCGCCGTCATGATAGGCCTCAACGATACGCATAATCGGCTCTCCTCGAGCTTCTTGGCCTGGGGCGCGCCACGGACGACGCCACGCCGCCTGACGCGCCCCATGCCCGCAGAACAATTAGAACGTTAACACCGTGTAGCCTTCTCCGATCAACTTCGGAAGGCTTGGCAAACCAGACGTCCCCGGAACCGCGTTATCCTTGATCAACTCGAAACCCGATGTCTCGACCTCCGAGCTCGCTCCGAACACGTCGGCGCATCCGCACGACACACCTTTGACACGGTCCTTGACCGCTTGGAACAACGTGTAGGCCGGGTGCGCTGCATCCGCCAGAGCTCCGACCCACCGAGTGCCGGCACCATGAAACAGGATGCACACCTCAACACCCTGGGCCGTGAAGTCGTACGCGGCCGCCAGGCCGTTGAACAACCGCCCGAGGGCTTCATCCGAACCGGATCGTGGATCGGACATGATCAGAATCGCTGCTTTGGTCGTGACGGGGGTTGCTTCCTGTTCGATCGTCTTCGGGATACTACATGTGGATGCCATGCTCATAGACCTCTTGTTAGTAGTTCTGTACTTGCTTACTTGCTTGCCCCGGTTGGGCTGACCCTGCGCTCGCTGGCCGCAATCGGTTACATCGTTGATGCTGGCGTCGCGCCGACGCATCCGTCCGTCTCGCATGGCCCGGCATCTTCGGCGGCCTGGACTTTGGCACGAGCCCTATCGGCATTGAGAGGCGGCTTGATCGCTGCGGGCGTGCACGTGCAACTCATGTCGCTTGACCTCCTCTCAGCTCCAGTCTCGTCCGTCGTCATTCAGCTCACACTCGCCGGGTTCGTCGCCAGCGGTTCCGCGGCAGGGAAATCAACCTCCGTCTCAGCAACGTGGTTGAAGTAGTTCGTAAATATGTTCAGCGCGACGTTGGCAACGATCTCGGCGATCGCCCCGTCATCGAAGCCCACGTCACGAACAGCGGCCATTTCGGCATCAGTGACGTGACCGCGGGTACTGACGATCTTGCGCGCAAAAGCCAGGGCCGCCTCTGTCTGCCGCACAGGTGAGCTGCCCCGCCGACTGTCGGCGATCTCCTCGTCGCTCAGCCCGGCCATGCGACCGAGCGCACTATGTGCCGCCACGCAGTACGCACACTGATTGGCCTCGCCGACGGCCAGGGCGATTTGTTCGCGGATTTGCGCGGACAGCGCACCGCGGGCCAACTTGGCGCTGAACCCCTGGTAGGCTTCGAGCACCGCCGGAGATTGGGCCATCGTGGCCATCAGGTTCGGAACCATACCCATCTTCTTCTCGATACCTTCGAGCAGTGTGCGGGCGGCCCCACGTGAATCCTTCGTCGTCAGGGGTGTCATTCGAGGCATTGCGTTCTCCTTGTGGTTGATTGTTTGCGATTCCTCTGACCGCATAGCACACGAGGGGCCAGAGCCAATGGACAGCACAAACCACTTCTTGACAAGTACTTACGAAACACGTGACAAACATGCCCGTAAACGCAAATGCGTCATTAACGATTTTTCGTCGCGAATATGCGTCATCGTCGCTGTATAGTGCCAAGTCGTGGCCACACTCAGTGAAGAACTCGCCGTTTCGCCTGCCATCCGCGACCTGCTGATCGAGGTCGGTCAGCACCGTTCGCTCGAGGCGGTCCCCCACACCGTTTGCCGCAGACTGGCTGCTCAGGATCATGTCGCACTCGCACGCATCTGGCTCATCCGCCCCGGAGACGTGTGCGCACATTGCCCGATGCGCGGCGAGTGCCCCGATCAAACGAACTGCCTGCACCTCGTCGCCAGTGCCGGCGCACCACGCACCGATGCGGGCGCAACGTGGGATGGACTGTCAGGCGCGTTCATGCGCTTTCCACTCGGTGTGCGCAAGGTCGGGCGCATTGGCGCAAGTGGCACGTGCATCGCAGTCCCCGACATCGCACATGATGCAACATGGATCGCGCATCCGGACTGGGCACACCATGAAGGCATCCGTGGCTTCGTCGGCCAACCCCTGATCTTCAGAGGCGAGGTCCTCGGCGTCCTGGCCATTTTCACGCGAGCTCCTCTAACGCCCAACTGCGTGGATTGGCTACGGATGATCGCCGATCTCGCCGCGGCGTCGATCGCCAATGCTCGGGCGTTCGAAGAGATCGAGTCACTGCGCACGCAGCTCGAACAGGAGAACGCGTATCTCCGAGAAGAGGTATGCGACGCGCGAGCGATCGGTGATATCATCGGACAGAGTGCGGCCTTGCGCACGATCATCCAACAAATCGAACTGGTCGCCTCGACCGATGCCAACGTCTTGATCCTTGGCGAGTCGGGAACCGGCAAGGAGCTGGTCGCCCAGGAAATTCACCGCCACAGCCGACGCAGCAACAGGGCACTTGTTCGCGTCAACTGCGCTTCCATTCCGCGTGAATTGTACGAGAGCGAGTTTTTCGGTCACGTGAAAGGGGCATTCACTGGGGCAGTTCGTAATCGCGTCGGACGTTTTGAACTGGCCCACGGCGGAACGCTGTTCCTCGACGAAGTAGGTGAAATCCCACTGGACCTGCAAAGCAAGCTGCTGCGTGTGCTGCAGGAGGGCTCGTACGAGCGAATAGGCGACGACCGTACAATGCAAGTCGATGCGCGCCTCGTTGCCGCCACCAATCGTGACCTCAAGCAAGAAGTCGAAGCGGGTCGTTTTAGAGAGGACCTGTTCTTCCGATTGAATGTCTTTCCCATCGAAGTGCCCCCGTTGCGCTGCCGCATTGAAGATATTCCGCTCCTGGCCCAATCGTTTCTCATACGGGCCATGGACCGCTTCAATCGTCCTGGCTGCGAGCTGTCCGAGGGCAACATGCTGGCGTTGCAGGCATATGACTGGCCTGGCAATGTCCGCGAGTTGATCAACGTCATCGAACGGGCGGTGATCACGGCACGTGGTCGGGGGCTGCGGATTGAGCTGCCACGCAGTGGACCGCGCAGGAAGTCAACCAGTGCGTCGGCCCGACCGCTCGGTGTCGTTCCGCAATCGGAGATCAGGAGCCTGGAGCGTGACAACCTGCTCGCCGCACTCGAGCACACGGCCTGGCAGATCCACGGGCCTGGCGGTGCTGCCGAACTGCTGGGCATGCGCCCGACCACGTTGGCCTCGCGCATAAAACGGATGGGCTTGAAACGACCGCGGTAGCTTCTCCGGCCCAAGAATTCGGCGCGATCGATCCCAACAGTAAACAGGACATCATGTTACAACGCAAAAAGGCTCCTGACCCCTTTTTGGGGGTCTGGGGTAGACTGGTGTTCGTTGCGGACGTTCGCGGGGAGGTTTCAGCATGTCCTATGTCGTGGCACTGGATCAAGGCACGACCAGCTCGCGCGCGATTGTGTTCGATCGTGCCGGGTCCGTGGTCGCAGCCGCCCAGAAGGAGTTTCGGCAGATTTTTCCCCAGACGGGGTGGGTCGAGCACGACCCCAATGAAATCTGGTCGACCCAGGCCGGCGTGACGACCGAAGCCCTCGGCCGGGCCCATGCCCGCGCACGTGACGTCGTCGCCGTAGGCATCACCAATCAACGGGAAACTACGATCGTCTGGGACCGAGCGACGGGCGAACCGATCTACAACGCCATCGTCTGGCAGGATCGGCGCACCGCCCCTATGTGCCAACGGCTCATTGCCGATGGCCACGTGTCCACAGCGCGTGACAAGACCGGGCTGGTTCTCGACCCTTACTTCTCAGGCACCAAGATCGCCTGGATCCTCGACAACGTGCCCCACGCCAGAGCGCGCGCTGAGAACGGTGAGCTCGCCTTTGGCACGGTCGATAGCTGGCTGGCATATAAGCTGACCAGCCGCGCACGGCACATCACCGATGCCAGCAATGCATCCCGAACCCTGCTGTTCAATATTCACGAGCGCAAGTGGGATGACGACATGCTCGACATGCTCGGCATACCGCGGGCATTGTTGCCGGAGGTCTGCAGCAGCTCTGAGCATTACGGTGAAATCACGACCAGTCTGGCCGTCGAAGGCGCACCGCTGGCAGGCATCGTCGGCGATCAACAGGCTGCCACCATGGGACAGATGTGCACGACACCGGGCATGGCCAAGAACACTTACGGCACGGGATGTTTTCTACTCATGAACACCGGAGAGCAGGCCCGAGCCTCGAAGAACAAGTTACTGACGACGATTGCCTGGGTGCGCGGGGCCACCGTGAACTACGCCCTCGAAGGCAGCGTCTTCGTCGGTGGCGCCATCATTCAATGGCTGCGCGACGGGCTCAAGATCATCCGCAACTCGGCGGAAGTCGAACGTTTGGCGCGCAGCGTCGAGGACAGCGGCGACGTCTTTCTGGTTCCGGCCCTCGCCGGGCTGGGCGCGCCCCACTGGGATCCCTATGCCCGCGGCGCGATCATCGGGCTTACGCGAGGAACCACTGACGCACACATCGCCCGAGCCGCCCTGGAAGGCATCGCCTACGAAGTCGCCGACCTGGTGACGGCCATGGAGGACGATGCGGGGGCGCCCATCACAGAATTGCGCGTCGATGGTGGTGCATCGGCGAATGACCTGCTCATGCAGTTTCAAGCCGACCTCCTGCAGATTCCGATCGTGCGTCCCAGGATCCTGGAAACCACGGCGCTCGGGGCCGCCTACATGGCCGGACTCGCCGTTGGATACTGGGCGTCCGAGGTTGACCTCGCCACCAACTGGGCGGTTGATCGGCGATTCGAGCCGCAAATCCCGGACCATGCCGCGCGTGATTTGTTGGGCCGCTGGCATGAAGCCGTCGAGCGGGCCCGAGGCTGGGCCCGAGAGGATCGGACATGAAGCGCAGCGAGATGCTCGATACGATCCGTGAACGACAAGACCCATGGGACATCGTCATCATCGGCGGTGGAGCCACCGGCCTGGGAACCGCCGTCGATGCTGCTGCACGTGGATACGATGTCGTCCTGCTGGAACAGGCGGATTTTGCCAAAGGCACATCGAGCCGGTCGACCAAACTGGTTCATGGCGGCGTGCGCTACCTGCAACAAGGCAATGTCACGTTAGTCATGGAGGCTTTGAAAGAGCGCGGCTTGCTGTTGCACAACGCGCCCCACCTGGTCGATGATGTCGCCTTCATCGTGCCGAGCTACGCGTGGTGGGAGTCGCCGTTTTACGGTATCGGCCTCAAAGTCTACGATCTTCTGGCCGGCCGTTATGGCTTTGGAAAATCGTCGATGATCTCCCGGGAACAAGTCATCCAGGAGATTCCTTCGATCAAGACCGACGGGCTGCTTGGGGGGACGCGTTATTTCGATGGCCAGTTCGACGATGCACGCCTGGCCATCAATCTGGCGACGACCGCTTTTGAACAGGGGGCGACCGTCGTCAACTATGTCCGTGTAACGCACCTGTTGAAAGAGGATAAAGGTAGTATTGACGGCGTCGGCGCGCTCGACGTCGAAACAGATGAGCGCTTCTCCATACGGGGCCACGTCGTCATCAACGCCACTGGCCCATTCTCCGATGCCGTCCGCCGCATGGACCGCCCGGACATCTCACCGATCATCGCTCCCAGCCAGGGTGTCCATGTGGTCCTGGATTCGTCGTTCATCGCGGGTGAGTCAGCCATCATGGTCCCGCATACGGATGACGGCCGGGTGATGTTCGCCATTCCCTGGCATGACGTCGCCGTGGTCGGCACGACTGATACGCCCGTCGACGAGATCGACCTCGAACCGCGTCCCCTCGATGAAGAAATCGCCTTCATCCTCGACACTGCAAATCGGTATCTCGCCCGGCCCGCGACCCCGGCCGATATCCGCAGTGTCTTCGCCGGCATCCGTCCTCTGGTCAAATTGGGCGACGGATCCGATACCGCCGCACTGTCGCGTGACCACACGATCCTCATCGATCCGCACTCCGGAATGCTCACCGTAGCAGGCGGAAAATGGACGACGTACCGCAAAATGGCCGAGGATGTCGTCGATCATGCCATCACGCTCGGCGATCTCGAGCCCCAGCCATGTGGCACCGCAGACCTGCACATTCATGGTTACCACCAGAACGCTGAGCGGTTCGGACGCCTGGCCTATTACGGCTCGGATGCACCCAAGATTGAACAACTCCTGGACGGGCCAGATGGTACCGCCCTGCATGCACGGTTGGCGTTGACCGCCGGTGAGGTGCGCTGGGCCTGCCGCCACGAAATGGCCCGCACGGTCGACGACGTCCTGGCACGGCGTTCCCGAACCCTGCTGTTCGATGCCGGCGCCGCGATCGAGGTGGCCCCGCTCGTGGCCCGATTGATGGCAGAGGAACTGGACCGCGATGACGCGTGGTCGGCGGAGCAAATCAGGACGTTCGCCTCCCTGGCGTCTGGATATATGGTCAACGGCTGAACCACACCGCCCCATGAATGCAGGAACCGTCGTTCGTGGAGGATCCCGCGCTCAGGCATCGTCATCAGGTGTCGCCATGTGCCCGCATGCCACGATCTGCCACGGGGCGCTTCGTCCGCGCGGCCAAACGTGTTAGATTCTCTCACAGTCGCCGGTCGTGCTAACGTTCCCCAGTCCTGCGGAGTTTGGCCTTGTTGTCCAAGAATCGAATCATGCGTTCTTCAAAAATTAGATGGTTGTATTGTGTGCTGCTGGCAAGCTGTGTGGTGTTAGCCGCTGATCCGCGCCCTGCAGCCGCGCACAACTTCGACATCACGCAAGCCTTGATGATCCTCAAGCAGGATGGTACCTACCAGATCGATTTGCGTATCGACGTCGATGCCCTGGCCCTCGGCGTGTCGCCGGAAATCCCATCTGAGGATATCGCCGATGCGCTCAGCGCCCTGTCCGCGGCCGATCTCGAGCTCGCCAAGGAGCAGGCCCGTGACACATTGCGCCGGCGGCTCCGGATACGCTTCGACAGAACCAAATCCACGCCGGTCATCGATTTCCCGGAGCATGCTTCACTCCTTTCGAAACAGGACGACGAACCGACTGTGCTGGGCACCACTGCGCGTCTCGTGGGCCGCATCCCTGACGACACAACCTACGTTACGTTCGGCGCCTCACGCGCGTTCAAGGCCGTTCAGCTCACGATTCTGCATGCAGCCAGCATGACGGGGCGACAACAGCTGCTGTCTCCAGGATCCGATTCAACACCCTATGCGCTCGCAGGTGACCCCGCACCTGCACAATCCAATGCGGTCGCACTCTATCTGGCGCTCGGTTTCGAACACATCCTGCCCAAGGGACTCGATCATATCCTGTTCGTCCTCGGGTTGTTTCTACTCAGTGCGCGCATCAAACCGTTGCTGTGGCAAGTCACAGCGTTCACCATCGCCCATTCGGTCACCCTCGCGCTGTCCATGACGGGCGTCGCCGAGTTACCGGCGCACGTTGTCGAGCCCCTCATCGCCCTGTCGATTGCCTACGTGGCCATCGAAAACCTGTTCGTCCGCGAGCTCAAACCCTGGCGCCCGGCGCTGGTGTTTGTCTTCGGCCTCCTGCATGGAATGGGTTTCGCCGGCGTTCTGCAGGAGCTGGGGATGCCGCCAGGACAATTCACCGCCGCGCTGCTCAGTTTCAACGGCGGAGTCGAACTCGGTCAGCTGGCCGTCGTGGGCCTGGCGTTCTTGACACTGGGGTGGTTTCGGGATCGACCGTGGTACCGGGCCCGCATCGTGTGGCCGCTGTCTCTGGCTATCGCTGGCATGGGACTGTACTGGGCCGTGGAGCGTACCTTCTCAGGGTAGGCAGTCCACGAGACCACCGTCACGGTTGTGCTTTGGGCTGACTCGAGTTGGCCGTCTCGGCGACGTACATCCAACTGCCATCCGCCTGGTGTTTACGCACATCGAGGTATTGGCCATGATCCGGCAGCAGGTTCGGGTCAGCAAACGTCAGCCAGTAACGCCCGTGAACGTAAGCCAGATCACTCTGCCCCGTGATGCCGTCACCACGGCATCCTCTTCGTACATCGCGCTCATGCCCGCCCAATCTGCAGCGTGGACATGTTCGAGAAATCTCTGCGACATGGCATGATGAGCGCGAATGTCGGTCGGGGACAGGGCCGGCCCGGCGGATTGGCATCCACCCGCAACGAGCAGTGTTGCGCCGAATACGAGGTACAGTGAATGGTTCATCATCGCTTCGGTTAATCGGGAAGCCGGCGCTGCCAGTTCAAGATGACCGAAATGGGCGCGTCGGGGGCCTTCTGTGTATCTGTAAAGTAGTACTGGTGCGTGCCGTCGAGGCGCGCCGGTGAAACATCATAGGACGAACCCGTGTCATACGGGGTCTGGAACATGGGCTTGGGGCTGTCGAACTGCAAACGATCATCCCCCGATGTCACGGCGACTGACATCAACAGCCCGCGCGGCGAAATGTAATGCAGCACCCGGCCATCGGGCCGCCAGCGTGGGTGCCGGCCGCCGGACATCGAGATCTGCCATTGTCCGGTCGGCGCCGCCTCCGGCCACGCGGGCGTGAACGGCACGACATAGACCTCGGCCTGCCCGGCGCGGGTCATGGTGTAAGCCAGCCAGCGGCCGTCCGGTGACAAGGCCGGCAGATACTCGGTGTACTCCGACTGGACCACCGACACCGGATCGCCGCCTTCCAGTGGCAACGCCCAGATGTCGCTGTTGCCCGTCGACAGGTAATACGGGCCGTCGACATAAACGATGAACCGTCCGTCCGGACTCCAATCTTGCGGGAAGATGGCCCGCTCCCCCGCGGGCAGCAGCAGTTCCTCCCGGCCCCCGCCGATGCGCTTGCGATAGATGCCCGCGGTGCCGGGCGGACTGTCGTGCCACGAGAACGCGATCGCGTCACCGGAAGGCGACCAGATGGGGGTATCTTCCGAACCTTCGAGGAATGTGAAACGCGTCGGATTGCTGTGCATGTGTTCGGCCAACGCGGTCTGTGCAGCCGTGTCGTCGGCGTCCGCGATCCACCGGGTCGGGTGCAGCCACAGGTCCAGTGAGCCGTTCTTCGAGTGGGCCGAGATGATCATTCGGCTGCCGTCGGGCGACACGCGCATGTCCATGATCGGCCAGCCATCGGCGTAGTGGGTCAGTGGGCGCCCGGAGGGCCCCATCAGCGTAATGCGATCGCCCTCGTAGCCACCGACGACGGCCTGCAGGGACTCCGTGTTCGGCGTGGCGTCGCCCGTGCTGTTGAATACGATCACGCCGGCGTCACTGACCGAGAACTGGCCGTGCCACGTGGACAGATCGGCGGCCACATCGCGCGCGATCACATGGGTGTCGCCCGTCAGCCGCGCGGACTCGAGATCCAATCGCGATGCCATGACCACGTCTTCGCGGACGAACAACAGCCAGTCGTCAGCGTATGCCGCACCGAAGTCGGCACGCATGATACGTCGTGGCGCCCGACCGTCGAAGTGTCCGAGGTACAACCCGTTGTTCTCCCGTTTCTGAGCGTCACGATGCGCTGCGAGAAACAGGTAGTGCTCACCGTCGGGTAGAGCCACGGGCCAGCGGTGCGTGGTGTGCAGAGCTTCGTCGAGCGTGGTCAGTGGGCTACGGGCACCGGTGGTGACGTCGACCAGCTCCAGCGGGGTACGGAACCCCGGGGCAAGAATGATTCGACCATCCCGTGTCCAGGCCCCGCCGCGCGATTCGTCGACGGAGCACACGGTCATGACCGTTTCACTGGCCAGGTCAATACGTCGGAGAGTGTCGGTTGTGAAGAACGCTACGGCGGAGTTGTCCGGAGCCCAGAATGGGAACAATGCGCCCGCTGTGCCATCCAGTTCCCCGGCCGCCGGCTCGTCCAGGCGCCGGATCCACAACATGCGGTCCTCGCCGGGTGCCGAGGCCACGAATACTACCATCGTGCCATCGGGTGACACCACGGGCGGGCCGGCGAGGTCGCCCGAGAAATGCACGCGCTTGCCCAGCGGCGGCTCGACCGTCACGTGTCGCAGAGCCGGCACCTGGGGACGGGCGGTCCGCCAACCGGCCACCACACCAACAACGAGCGCCATCAGCACCAGACCGCCGACCAGCAGCCAGGTGGGTCCCCGACTGGCTGTGGGCAAAACCGCGGGGGCCACGACGTCGACTCGTTCAAGTTCAATGCGCGCGTCACCGATGTCACGCAATCGGGCCTTGCGATCGCGCTCCAGGCAACGCTGCAGAACCCGGCGAACGTTGGATGGCGTCGCGGTGGGGATATCGGCCAGGTCAATGTCCTTGTGCAGAATCGCGCCGATCGAATCGCTGACCGTTTCACCGCTGAACGGACTGGCCCCAGTCAGGCACTCATACAACACGACCCCGAACGACCAGATGTCGGTCCGCTTGTCCACCGCTCGTCCACGGGCCTGCTCCGGACTCATGTATGCCGCGGTTCCCAGGACAACTCCCGGCCGCGTGTAGTGGGCCGTGATCGTCGGCGAATCCGCGAGCATCGAGCCCGACGGATCATCGCTGGCCGCCTTGGCCAGGCCGAAATCCAGGACCTTGACCACACCATCTGCGTCGACCATGACGTTGCCCGGTTTGAGGTCGCGGTGAATGACACCGCTGTCATGGGCGGCCTCGAGTGCATGCGCGATCTGCCGCATGATCTCGAGCGTGTCGTCGATGGCCAACCCCCCCTGCGCCAGATGATGGGCCAACGTCTCTCCTTCGACATATTCCATGACGAGAAAGCGGACACCGTCCAGCGCATCGAAGCCGTGCACCGCAGCGATGTTGGGATGGTTGAGCGTGGCCAGCAGACGGGCCTCGCGCTCGAATCGCGCGACCTGCTCGGGTTCGCGGGTCAGGACTTCAGGCAGCACCTTGATCGCCACCAACCGATCGAGCTTGGGATCACGGCCAAGGTAGACCTCGCCCATGCCGCCAGCGCCAAGTGGCCTGATGATCTCGTACACACCCAGTTGCTGACCGGCCTCAAGCGCCATGTGGCCTCCTTGTTGCTTCGCCCGTTTCGGTACCATCAGCTGCCATGGGGATCCACGGCGGCCAGGTCGGATCAGCCTCGAGACGTTTGAGAAAGGACTGGCTCCAGTAGTGGCTGAACAGGTTGAAGAAATTCAGATCGACACTGGCCTTGAAATGGTACCGGGCAGCGTCGCGGTCACCGCGGGCCAACAGATCGATCGCGATGGCATAGTGGGCATAGCTCTGGGGAAAGCGCGCCCCCGCGGTGCGCCGGACGGTTTCCTCGACGGTCGACCCACCGGCGATGTATTCGGCCAGCGCGTCCCACTGCGCGCTGAAGTCGCCTGGAACGTTGTACTTGGCCCACTGGGCACCGATGGCGGCCGCTCGCGTCTCGTCACCCAAGAGACGAAGTGTGGCCCAATCGAGGATCTCGAAGAAGCCCGAGGACGATGCGCGTGTGGTGTGGTTGGCCAGAATCTCATCGAGCAGCGCTTTGCGATCGTCGACCTGTTCCATTTGAAGAAACACGGGGATCAGCCACAGCAGCTGTCCCTCCGGACCACGGGCGTCATAGAACGCCGCCAGTGCCTTGTCCGGCTCGTAGCGATCGAACCAGCCGTTGGCACAACAGGCGGCCATGTAGCTTTGGCTCCACATCAGGATCTGGCTCCCCGAACACATGGTGTCATGGGCCGCGTCGTCCTGTCCGGTCATACGATAGAAGTTCACCCGGGCCCACACCGCATTGGCGTCCTTGGGAAAGTGGCGCAGACGCGTCTCCAGCTCCGCACCGCGCGCCACGGCGGCATCGGCCTCGGCATCGCGCCCGGCCTCGCGGAGCAGGTTGGCCCGCACGACCTGGGTCTCCAGGTGACATGCGAGGGCCAGGGCATTGCCCGGCAGGAAACTGGTAGCCGCGGCGGCATCCTCCACCGCCCGCTCAGCGTGACGCAACTCGCCGGTGTGCATGGCCAGCGAACGCAGCGCTTCAGCGCGGATAACCCGGGCGACCGGGCTTGCCGGCTGCAGGTCGATGGCATGGTCGAGGTCGGCGACGGCGCGCCGTGGCGACAACCATGTCTCCCCGAGCCCCTTCAGCAAATAATCCTCGAACGACTCCGGCTGCATGTCGAGAAGCTTCTCGTGCATCGCATACAGACTGTCGGGGCCTTCGACGGCGACGAGCGTCATGCACAGCAGGCCGTTGGCCGCGACACTGTCGGGCATGAGGCGCACGGCCTGCCGGGAGTGCTCGAGCGCCGCCTCGGCCTCGCCGCGGTAATAGGCCACCTGGGCGCGGAGCAATCTGACCCAACCGGCCGAAGCGCCGGCGGCTTCGGCGTTCTTGATGTAGTCCTCGGCCTGCTCGAACTTGCCGCTCATGGCGTGCAGCAGGGCATCTTCTTTGGCCGCGGCCAGCTCCAGCTCGACGATCCGTTGACCGGCGAGCTGCGAACGCCACGCGAGCCCGCCCGCAGCAATCCCGATCAGACACACGGCCAGGCCCAGCGCGGCCACCGACGGATGCCGGCGCACCCACTTGGCCGTGCGCCCGATCACACCAGCCCGTTTGGCTGAGATGGCGAAGCGGTTGACAAAGCGCCGCAGATCCTCGGCCAGCTCGCCGGCCGTTTGGTACCGGCGATCTGGATCCTTCTCCATGGCCTTGAGACAGATCGTCTCGAGATCGACCGGGATGCGTTTGTTGATCCGCCGCAGTGGGACGGGTTCCTTGTGCAGGATCTGCCCGATGATCTGATCGCGGCGCTCACCTGGAAACGGCGGCTGGAGTGTCAGCAACTCATAGAGCGTTGCGCCCAGCGAATAGATGTCAGTGCGGTGATCGAGTGCGGCCCGTCCGGCCGCGATCTGTTCGGGTGACATGTACAGGGGGGACCCCACGAACTCTCCGGTCATGGTCATACCGGGTTGCTCGAGCATGCGCGCCAAGCCGAAGTCATTGATGCTCAGCCGCCCCTCGGGTGCGAGAAGCAGATTCGACGGCTTGATGTCACGATGAACGACCCCGTGACTGTGCGCGTAGTCCAGCGCGTCGGCAACTTCGGCAATGAGACGCGCAACCGTGTCGACATAGTTGGTGGCCTGAGCAAACGTGGCCGACCCTTCACCTGACCCACTACCCAAGGAACTGCCGGCACTCAGGGCCGGCATGACCCAATCGGGTAACGCTGAAGCGCTCTCCGCACAGGGCTCGACTGGATCAGCCGCGCTCACATGCGTGCGCGTGGCCTCACCGACATGGGGCGCAGGTGTGGACTCGAGCCCGGGAGCCTGAACGCGCATGGCCCCGATGACGAGGTTCAACGAGGGCCCGTCGATCAGTTCCATCGCGTAGAAATGCGTGCCGTCGTGTTCGCCGGTCGCGTAAATCGGCACGATGTTCGTATGGTGCAACTTGGCTGCGGCTTCAGCCTCACGGCGAAACCGGACGACGGCCCGCGTAGTCATACCGAGGCTCATCGGCAAGACCTTGAGCGCGACCCGACGATTGAGTGACCGTTGGCGGGCATCGTAAACGATGCCCATGCCGCCGCGCCCCAATTCACCACTGATCTCGAAGTCCCCCAGGATGTGATTCTCAGATCGTCTGTTCATCAAGCTGAATGCATTGCTCCGCAAAGGCATGCCAGGGTCATCACGGGCGTCCTGGACTGGAGAACCCGCCTCAATTCAATATACGGAAACAGTACAAGCTGTGCGCCACGGTACCCCTCTGGCCACCAGTGACCTTGTGATCGACTCCACATGGTATTCGGCTCGACAGCCAGCAAGAATGACCCACAACCAGCCTCGAACCGAGGTTTGACCCCACGCCGTCAAGGGATCCGGGGGAGCCGCGTCACAAGCAGAAGGCAATCCCCAACGAAATGTTCTGCGGCTATTTCTTCTTCCTGACCGTTTTCTTACGCGCGGTTGTTGAAGGCCGCCTCGTTGCGCTGGCCGCCGTGCGCACGGTCTTCCGGGTGCCCACCGACGCTTTTTTCTTCGACGCGACCTTCTTCGAAACAGCCGAGCGCGTCGCAGCCTTCTTGCGTTTGCCGCCGGGTTTGATGGCGTCCTCGTAACGCTCGACGAACTTCTTGACGGAGATGCGCCGGATCGCCGCACCGATGACCTTGAGCGGCACATCTTCGAGCTTCTTGAACCGCACGCAGGACTTGCCCATGTCCAGCTTCTTGCCCGTGCTGGCCCACTCGGCACGGAACTGAGCATCATCATCCGTACCGCTGTACATGCACATCAGATACAGACCCATGTGGTTCTTTTGAGAAGCCAGCGCAGCAAAAGGCAACGGCTGTTTCGGATCGCAGTGGTACCCGTCCGGATAGATCTCATGCGGCACGTAGTACCCGATCATGCCGTACTGCATGCCCTCTTCGTACCCCTTGGGAAGATTCTTCAGAATAACCGCCCGAATGGCTTCAAGTGCATCGCGACGGTCCTCGGGCAAACCTGCCAGGTACTGTTTGACGGTCTTGGCCGAGCTCTTCATGAAACAATTGACCTCAAGAGAGAGGTGGTCATCTGCCGGTCCCGCGACGGCATGATTACTGCTGCACACGATGGTCCCGAGGCTTGACTCCCCTTTTGAAGGCTTTGAACCCAAACGATGTGGGCTCATAAGCACCGACCAGATCGACGCTGGATTCGGCACTGATGTGCTGCTCGAGACCGACTGCCCAGTAGCATGCGTTGACCAGCAGGCGGCGCGTGCCTGCGCGGCTGAACGCCTGTGAAGATCCCAGGGTCGTGGCGAAAACGCGGCTGGGTTTGCCTGATTTGGCAACATACGTCCTGACCCATGCGACTGGCATCATCGGATTGTTCTTGTCGATGACCTGCCCCTCTGAGGTGGTTCGCGGCGGCAGCGGTTTGTCGTCGGGAGCCATTCCGGCCAGCACCTGGCCCATGAGCAACGGCGTGATTCCCTCGAGCATGGGCAAACGCACGCCGTACACGTCCGCAGGATCCCACACATCGCCATCCTTGATACCGCGAAGGATGGGATGATCCGCGGCCCCGGGAGCCGTGATTCCACGGGCGCTCTGTGTCCCGTGACCGCCGTGGTGATTGACCCACGTCTCACCCAGCACCTGGCGACCGAAGCCCTCCGGCCACGTCTTGCTGCCGAAGTCATAATAGGCGTAGGTCTTGTGTTTGCGGAAATGGAAGGCGTGGGTCGCGGTGCGCAAGCCAATGATCGGCCGACCAGAATCGACGTAATCCACGATGTGTTTCATTTGGTCGTCGGGCAAATCACGAAAGCGCGTGAAGATGACCATCAGATCGGCGGCATCGAGTGCGGCAAGGCCTGGAATGTTGTCAGAAATATCGGGATTGATCTCGCCGGTCTGCGGATCGATAGCGAACAGAACTGTGCAACGGAAACCGTGGTGTTCAGCGAGGATTCTGGCCAGCTGAGGCATGCCCTCTTCGGAACGATACTCCTCGTCGCCCGTCACGAACACGATATGTTTGCCTTGACCGGGGCCACTGGCACCCATGTAGGTCACCCAGGCATCATCGGCGGAAGCTGATGCAATGCCACACACGATCACAGCGACCATACCCGTGGGTGTTGTTTTGGACATCATGTTGTACTCTCCATCCGCAAGAACGGGTGACATGTCAAGTGCCGCGATGATAGCAGCTCGCCTGCTGCCAGGCGAATCCGTGAAACTTGGCAACCCCTGTTCAGAGGGCCATAATGCGAGACTCCGGAGGTTGTGTTCCGGATGGCCATGATCCTGACCATGATACAGTTGAAGGACCCGCGCCCATGATCGTGCCGCGCACTACGCGAGATGAGATTCTCCGCAAACTGAAAGCCAAGATCGCGCGCAACGTGCCTGTTTTCATTGCCAGCGCCGGCAGTGGCCTGGTTGCGCAGTTACTCGAGAAAGCTGGAGCGGACTGCATCAATACGTTTTCAGGCGCCCGCCTGCGGGCCAACGGCATGGGCACGATGGCCATGCTGTGGCCCATCCTCGACTCGAATCAACAAACGATCGATTATACCGAGCAGGACATCATGCCGGCACTGAAAGGCGACGCTTTCGTGTGTGCCTGCGTCAATGCCAACGACCCGCTGAAGGACATGGTTACGGTCATCAACAGGCTCAAAGGCATGGGTGTATTTTCGATTTCCAACATTGGGCCTTCCATCAGTTATGTTGACAAGGACAGCCAGATATACCGGGTCTTGAACAAGAGCGGTGTGACGTTCGATCACGAGATCGACATGCTCCGTGTTGCCCGCGACATGGGTATGGTCACCATCGGACTGGCCTTTGATGAAGATGACAGTCGCAGCCTCGTCGAGGGCGCACGGCCTGATATCTTCTGCTTTCACGCCGGCACGACCAAGGGGGGGCTGAAAGGCTACGACTCGGGCGAGACCATCGCCGAAACCGCGGCGCGTACTGAGGCAGTCAACCAGATGGCGCTGGCGGTCGATCCGAACATCATCCTCGTGGCGCATGGTGCGGCCATGGAAACGCCTGAAGACGCCCAATACATCCTTGACCACACGACGTGTCATGGAATCTGGACCGGTTCCTCGACGGAGCGTATCCCGATCGAACGGGCCGTCTTTCAGACCGCCACCCAATTTGCGGCCCTGCGACGCACGAGCAAGTGATGGAGTCGAAGATGACACCCTGCATCGCAGTCCTGGCGACTCTCGACACCAAGGGGCACGAAGCCAGGTTCATGCGCGATCAACTCGCAGCGCTGGGCGGAGCCGCCAAACTGATCGACATCGGCGTAATGGGGACCGCTCTTGAAACGGCCGAAGTCAGCCGTGAAACGGTTGCGGAGGCAGGCGGAACCGACCTCAACACGCTCAGGGCCGATGGCACGCGCGAACACGCGGCGCCGGTCATGGCCCGAGGCGCGATCGCCGTGGTCCAACGCTGGCTCAACGACGGAACGGTACACGGTGTCATCGGGCTCGGCGGCCTGCAGGGAACTGCGTTGTGTACGGAAGTCATGCGCGCCCTGCCGTACGGCGTTCCCAAGGTCATGGTCTCGACTGTTGCGTCCGGCAACACCGCGGCGTATGTCGACATCAAGGACATCACCATGATGTTCTCGGTGAGCGACATCCTGGGCCTCAATCCCTTCATCCGCACGATATTGGCCCGCGCGGCCGGCGCGGCCTACGGCATGGCTCTCGTTGATGAGACACTACCACCCGCGAGCGACAGGCCGGTCATCGGTATGACCAATCTCGGTGTACTGACCCAGGGCGCGCAACATGCGATCACCTGTTTTGAGCAAGCCGGCTACGAAGTGATCGTGTTCCACGCCGTCGGGTCGGGGGGACGGGCCATGGAACAAATGATGAAAGACGGCCTGATTCGCGGCGTGTTCGATTATGCCATGGGTGAAATCGCCGACGAGATCTACGGCGGCCTGCGTGCCGGCGGCCCCGAGCGCCTGACCGTGGCCGGCAAACTGGGGCTGCCGCAGGTCCTGTGTCCCGGCGGCGCCGAACACGTCGGGCTGCTCGTCGACCCACCCAACAGCGTGCCCGAACTTTATCGTGAGCACACTTATGTGTTTCACAACCCGGTCGTCTTCGTGCCCCGCCTGCGCCCAGAGGAGCTGCGCAACGTCGCGCGCGACATCGCCGCCCGCCTGCAACACACCACCGGACGAGCCGTGTTCATGTTGCCACTCGGCGGGACCGGCAGTTACGCCCGCATCGATGGCCCGTTGCATGATCCTGAGGGCGACAGCGTGTTCTTTGCCGAGTTGAAGGCCCGTCTGCCGAAATGCATCGAAATCGTCGAGCGCCAAACCCACGCCGAGGATCCGGCATTCGTCGAAGAGGCGGTCCAGCGCCTCATCACCATGATCGAATCATGAACGTCCCCGATAGCGGGGCCAGGAGCCTTACCAGTTGCCATCCACAACTCTCCCATTGCTTTACGCACAAAAAGGGCTCCTGACCCCTTTTTTGATGCTGTTTTTGGCGGGGGTTTCGGGGGAGGCCTGTCGGGGGCAGGCGCGGGTGTTTCGGCCGAAAGATCATGTGTGCATCGTCGGTGGTGCGCTGGCGGAGCGTATGCAGCATGACGGCTGGCTGGAGACCGCGCTGCAGGCGCGCCTGCCGCGACACCAATTGACCGTCCGCAATCTCGGGTTCGCCGCCGATACGCTGACGGTCCGCCAGCGCACAACCGGTTTCGGGACGCCCGATGAACACCTCACGCGCTGCTCAGCAGACGTTATCCTCGCGTTCTTTGGATATAATGAATCGTTCGCCGGGCGCGCCGGCCGCGCCGCCTTCAAGAACGACCTCACGGAGTTCATCAACCACACACTGAGCCAGCGCTACAACGCGACCAGTCCGCCGCGGCTCGTGCTCTGTTCGCCCACTGCTTACGAGAACCTCAATGACCCCAATCTTCCCGACGGGGCTGACATCAACGCCCAGCTGGCCGATTATGTCTCGGTCATGGCCGAAGTCGCGCGCGCTCGTGACGTGGCGTTCATCGACTTGTTTCGGCCGACGTTGACCCTGTACGCCGAGAACGACGAGCCACTGACGATCAACGGCGCGCACTTCAACAGCACGGGCAACCAATTGATCGCCGAGCACATCGCAGCGGTGTTGTTACCACCAGACGACGCACCACTCCACACTTCACGACTCGAGAACATCCGCGCAGCCGTGCTGGAGAAGAACCTGCTGTGGTTCAACCGCTATCGGGCGACCGATGGGTACAACGTCTATGGCGGACGATCGTCACTGCAGTACACCGACGGCATGACCAACTTCACCGTTCTGCAACGTGAGCTCGAGATCCTCGATGTCATGGTCGCCAACCGCGACGCACGGATCTGGGCCATCGCGGCCGGCGGCGACATGAGCATCGACGACAGCAACGCCCCACCGTCGATCGTTGTACCAACCAATAAGCCGGGTCCGGCACCAACTGGTGCCCATGTGTTCCCCAGCGGTACGGCAGCAATCGACCACATGGACGTCGCCGAGGGTCTGCGCGTGCACCTGTATGCCGACGAAGCCCGCTTTCCCGAGCTGGTCAACCCCGTCCAGATGAGCTGGGACACGCGCGATCGCCTGTGGGTCGCGGCGTGGCCGACCTATCCGCACTGGGCGCCTGGCCAGCCGATGAATGACAAGCTGCTGATCCTCGAGGATACCGACGGCGATGGCGCAGCTGACACCTGCAAGACGTTCGCCGGTGACCTGCACAATCCGACCGGCTTCGAGTTCTGGATGGGCGGTGTGCTGGTGGCCCAGCCGCCCGACCTGCTGTTGTTACGTGACACGGATGGTGACGACGTCGCCGACGAGCGCATTCGCCTGTTGCACGGTTTCAGCTCGGCCGACACGCACCACAGCATCAACAGCTTCGTCATTGGCCCCGACGGCGCGCTGTACATGCAGGAGGGCACGTTTCATCAATCACAAATCGAAACGATCTATGGCCCGATGCGCAACCACAACGGTGCTGTATGGCGCTTCGAGCCGCGGACGTTCCGCGTCGAACGGTTCATCCCCTACGACTTCGCCAACCCGCATGGCCATGTGTTCGACCGCTGGGGCCAGAACTTCGTGACCGACGGCACGGGCAACAGCAACTACTTCGCGCTGGGATTCTCCGGATACCTCGCCCACCCCGACAAGCACCGCGGCTACCCGACCTACTTCAAGCAGCGCAGCCGGCCGTGCGCCGCGACGGAGATCCTGTCGAGCGCTCATTTTCCGGATGACATGCAGGGCAACCTGCTCATCGCCGACGTCATTCAATTCAAGGGCCTGATGCAGTACCGCTTTCACGACGACGGCTCAGGCTTCGGGGCCACCGAGACCACGCCGATCGTACACAGCCCGCACCCGACGTTTCGGCCGAGCGACATCGAAGTCGGCCCCGACGGCGCGCTGTACTTTCTCGACTGGACCAACCCGCTCATCGGCCACATGCAGCATCATCTGCGCGACCCGAGCCGCGATCACGAGCACGGCCGCGTCTATCGCATCACGGTCACGGACCGACCGCTGATCACACCACCACGCATCGCCGGTCAGCCGCTCGACCACCTCCTGGCGTTACTGGCCCACCCCAACGATCGGGTGCGCTACCGCACGCGCATCGAACTCAGCGCCCGCAGCACCGACGATGTTCTTGGCGCAGCGCGCCGGTGGATTGCCGACCTCGACCCATCCGCTCAGGAATACGAGCATCACCTGCTCGAAGGCCTGTGGCTGCACCAGCAGCACAACCGGATCGACCTCGAGTTGCTCGAACAACTGCTGGTCGCCCGCGACTTCCGTGCCCGCGCAGCTGCCGTACGTGTGCTGCGCTACATGCGCCGCCAGATTCCCAACGCAGTCGCCACGCTCGAACGCATGGCCCACGACCCGCACCCGCGCGTTCGCCTCGAAGTCATCGTTGCCGCAAGCTTCTTCGACGAGCCAGGTGCGGTGACCGCTGTACTGGAAACACTCCGCCATGACAGCGATCGCACGCTGAATTACGCCCGCGAAGAGACCATGCGCGCGCTGATGCCGATCTGGAAGTCGGCAATTCGAGCCGGACGACCGCTCGCCGTGGACAATCCGGCAGCCGAGGCTGACCTGCTGGCGCGGGTAAACGCCGCAGAGCTCATCATGCTGCCGCCGTCATCGGCCGTGTACCGTGCGTGGTTGACAAGACCCGAGATTCCCCTCGGCCGCCGGCGTGACGCTGCTCGACACCTGGCCCGAGACGCCGGCACCACGCCACCGGCCATCGTGCTCGATATGATTCGCATGGTCGGCGCCGAAACTGCCAGCTATGCGGCGACGGTCGTGCACGAACTCGGCCAGTTGCTCCTCGAGTATCTGGCTGCCGGGCAAACCATCGCCCCACGGGACGTCCATCCACTCCTCGACGTCGAGGGGCCGGCGCGGCAGCTCGGCTTCGCGCTGCTGCTCGTGCTCGATACACCGATCCCGGACGTGTGGACGGCGGCGCTGACCTCAACTGCCCACCTCCGCGACCTGCTCGTATGTGTGCCTTTGTTACCCGATCCGGCCCTGCGCGCAGCCTTGGCGGACGACATCCGGGCGCTGATGTTCGCCCTGCCAACGGCGCTCCAGAATACACGCACGCCCGGAATGAACGTCGCCTACTATCTGCCCCATCCGCCCAGCGCCGATCGCGATGTCTTCGACACGCACACACCGGTGGCCACCGGCAGTAGTCCCAGCATCGGGCTCGACATACCACTCATCAGCCGGCGCGATCAGTTCGGGCTGCGGTTCAGTGGAGGCCTGACTGTCGCGGCTGACGGCACCTATACGTTCTACACGAACTCGGACGACGGCTCGCGACTGTACGTCGACGACCACCTGGTGGTCGACAATGATGGCCCCCACGGCATGGTCGAGAAAAGCGGCACGATCGATCTGAGCGCCGGCGACCATGATCTGCTGGTCACGTACTACGACCAGGGCGGCGGCGACGGCCTGATCGTGTCGTGGGCCGGCCCCGGATTCGCCAAGCAACCCATCCCCACGACCGTGCTGTCGGCCGACACTTACGGCGCCGTCCACTCGGCCGCCATCCGGGCCATGGCCAGCGTACCGGGCCGGGAAGCGGAGAAACTGCGCGACGCCGCCCTGCTGCTCGGCGCCGGCAGCCACGTCGAGCCAGCGGTCGCGCTGGTCGAAAGCGTTCCCGAGGCATGGTGGTCGCTCGACGCGGCCGGCCCACTGATTGAAACCATCGCCGCGCACCTGGCCGGGCTGGACGCCGACGGACGGACACGCCCCGCCGCGCAATCCGCCCTGGCCCTGGCACGACGCCTGGTTGCGACACTGGCACCCCCAGCCCGTACCGAGGCCGAAGCCTTGCTCGACGGTCTGGGTGGCACCGTCGTGCTGATCCGCACCGTGCCGCACCAGATGCTGTACGACGTCACGGCGTTCCAAGTCGCCGCGGGCCAACCGGTCGCCCTGATCCTGCAGAACAACGACCTCATGCCGCACAACCTGCTGATCACACGGCCCGGACGGCTGTCAGCCATTGGAATGGCGGCCGAGCACCTGGCCACCGCAGCGGGCGCAATGGCGCCAAGCAACTATGTGCCCAATTCAACCGACGTGCTGCACTTCACCCGCCTGCTGCAGCCGGGCGACACGCAGCGGCTGACGTTTACCGCCCCGGCTGTCCCGGGCGACTACCCGTTCGTGTGCACCTTCCCGGGACACTGGATGCGCATGAACGGCATCATGCGGGTGGTCGACAACGTCTCGGGCCCCACCGTGCTCGAGCGAACCGCGAACGTCGAAACGGTCGTGATGCGGCCATTCGTCAAGAACTGGACGCTCGACGATTTCAGCGACACCGACTTCACGACGACGCCACGTTCGCGGCGGCGCGGTGCACAACTGTTCTGCGAAATCGGATGCAACCGCTGCCACGTCAGGAACGGCGCGGGCGGGGTCGGCGGTCCGGACCTGACGAACATTCATGCACAGTACCGCGGGCGCGGCCTGCTCACACACCTGCTCGAGCCGTCAAGAATCATTGCCCGAGAGTACGTCTTCTACACGTTCGTGCTCGACGACGGGACCGAGTACTTCGCCCGCGTGGTGTCCGAAGACGATTCGACCCTCGAACTCATGGAGAACCTCCAGCAGCCCGACCGGCGGCTCAAGGTCGATCGCGACCGCATCGTCCGCCGCATTCCGTCGCGAATATCGCCCATGCCCTCTGGCCAGCTGGTCATCCTGACCCGAGAAGAAATCCTCGATCTGGTGGCGTTCCTGGAGCGGTAAGCCAGGCCGATGCGCCGCGACGGGCCATCGGCAGTCGCCGCCGCTAGAATACGCGTATGACCCGTACGACCCCAAACACACGATGTGACCCTGTCCTCCGACTCCTGACGCTCATCCCCATGCTGGGGGTCATCGCCTGCGCGACCCCGACCGTCCAGCCGAGCGGTGTCGCGTCGACGACGCATGACCAGCTGCATGCCTTTCCGGATGCCGACCCGGGCATGGAACGATTCGTAATCGCTCTGCCCGACAAGAACCGCGACGAAGAAACCGCGTTTCGTGTGGAACTTGTTCCCGGAAAGATCATGGACACGGACGGCGTCAATCAGGTGCGGCTCGACCTGCTGCTGGAACCTACACCTCTCGAGGGCTGGGGCTACACCTACTACACCGCCACGGGCAATCAGCTGACCGCAGGGACACTCATGGCCGTTCCGCCGGGTACGCAGCCGGTTCGCCGGTTCGTTGCTGGCACGCCGCTGCACATCCGCTATAACAGTCGTCTGCCGATCGTGGTGTACCTGCCCGAGGGGTGTACGCTGCGCTATCGCATCTGGAGCGCCCCACCGGAAGCCAGCGCCGCCGGCCGGGGCTGATCACGAATGTTTGCGCGCCAGGACCGAATATTTCCAGCATGTTCTTCCCACTCCTTCTGCTGTTTACGTGCGTGCCGATCGTTGAACTCGCTCTGTTGATCGAGGTCGGCCGATCCGTTGGTGTCGGTCCGACCATCGCCCTGGTCCTGGTGACTGGCATTCTCGGTGCCGGGCTGGCCCGCCGCGAAGGGTTCAAGACCTGGATGGCCATTCAACGCAAGTCGCAGGCCGGCGAATTGCCCTCGGACGAGCTGGTCGAGGGTGTCATGATCCTGATCGCCGGTCTCGTACTCATCACGCCGGGGCTGATCACCGACGCACTCGGCTTCGCGATGCTGATCCCGCCGGTGCGCAAAATACTGCAGCGTCGCGTTTCAGCTTACGTCGGTCGCCACATGGTCATCATGACGCCCGGGATGTCGCAGACGCCATACGATATCGTCGATGAACAGGACGCCACCGAAGTCAACGGCCCGCAAGATCATCGGGGCACTCTGCCGGGCGACACGGAACCCCCGTAGTGCCGGGCAGCGCACTCGAGCCACATGACACCACTTAACAGGAGCGCACGACCATGACATCGAACCCCTTTGCCACAGGTGGCCTGAAAACGGGAGCCGCCATACTCATCATTGCTACGGCATCCTACGGCACGCTGACGACGATGGGCGACACGCCTGACGAACAGGCCGTGCGCAGTGTCATCGACAGTGCATACTTCCATGGCGCATTCAATGAGCAGAACACCACTGCAATGGCCCAAGGCTTCCATGAGGACTTCGCTATTTTTTCGCCGCAGGGCGACGAACTGAGTCGCTATGAAATCGCCACGTGGATCGAAGGGATCAAGGCTCGGCGGTCCAAGCCGGACTTCGATCCGAACTCGACGAAGATGGACTGCACCATCGTGACGCTCGACGTCACCGGTGGCGCCGCCTGCGCCAAGGTCGAAATGCGCAAGGACGGTCAGTTGATTTACACCGATTACCTCTCTGTGCTGAAGTTCGACAGCGGGTGGAAGATCGCGGCCAAGATCTATCACCGCCACCCTGCTTGAACAGACACGGCGCAATGCCCACTTGCAGTCGCCTCCTGCCGTCCGAATACGCTGCAGCTCGCCTCGGACATCATTACTCAGACACCCAACCGCCGGGCCGGCAGGGTTAGGTCACAGACTGATCCTGCCGCGCTCAGGTGCCTTACAAAGTTCTTACAAGACCGTGACACCGATCTGACCACTCCGTGACAGGCCCATCATACGATTGGGTGTGTAGCCATCTGAACGACCTGACGATGAACATGAAGGAGTGAATCATGATTCGAAGTGCAAGCCCGATGCTGGTTCTGGCCTTGACGGCTCTTGCCGTTGGAGCGCCCAAGCCGTCCACTGACAATCGTTCGGCCAACCTCGACATCTCGTTGGCCAATCCCACCCTGCTGATCGGCGCCGCACAGCACCTATGTCAAAATTGGCCTGACGGGCCCGATGATCCCCGCGCCAACGCACAGGCCGCCGATCAATATTGCGTTGGTCCTCGACAAGTCGGGATCGATGTCAGGCCACAAACTCGAACAAGCCAAACTGGCTGCGATCCAATCTCTCGACCGCCTCGACACCCGCGACATCGTATCGGTCGTCGCGTACGACAGCACCGTCCAGGTCGTTGTTCCGGCAACCAGGCTGACCGACAAAGCCATGTTCCGCAGCGCCATCCACAGCATCCAGGCCGGCGGCAACACCGCATTGTTCGCGGGCGTCAGCAAGGCGGCCGCCGAGGTGCGCAAGTTTCTCGACCGCAACAGAGTCAGTCGCGTCATCCTGCTGTCGGACGGCTTGGCCAATGTGGGCCCTTCAGCGCCTGCCGACCTCGCGCAGTTGGGCAGGTCGTTGATGAAAGAAGGAATTGCAGTGTCCACTCTGGGGCTGGGCCTGGGGTATAACGAAGACCTCATGTTCGAGTTGGCGCGCCACAGCGATGGCAATCACGTGTTCGTCGAAGAGGCCACCGACCTCACCGCCGTGTTCAAGCGCGAATTCGGGGATGTGCTGTCTGTCGTGGCCCAGGAAATCGCCATCACCATCCGTTGCGCCCCCGGTGTCAGGCCCGTCCGCCTGCTTGGCGTCGACGGCGACATCAACGGCCAGAACGTCGTGGTTCAGCTCAACCAGTTGTACAGCGCCGAGGAAAAGTACATTCTCCTCGAGATCGAAGTTCCTGGCGTAGCCGAGCCCGTGTCGCGCCCCGTCGCCGATGTTGAGGTGACCTATGCCAACATGCAAACCCGCATCACCGATCGCTTGAACGGTTCAGTAGCAGTGCAGTTCGACGCGTCGAGTGAAGCAGTCAAGAACAGTGTCAACGTGCCGGTCATGACTGAGGCGGTCCTCCAGATTGCGAACATCGAGAACGAGCGGGCCGTGGTTCTGCGCGACGCGGGCAAGATCACCGAGGCCCAGAGCGTCCTCGATGGCAACGACGCATTCCTGATGATCAATGCGGTGGAGTTCGAGTCGGAGGAGCTCAAGGAGCGGGCCCTGGATAACCGCTCGCAGGCTGGCCAACTCGACGACACGGCGTGGAACAAAACACGCAAGGGCATGCGTGACAAGCAATACCAGGACCGTTCCGGCCGCCTGCAAAAGCCCACCCACAAGGAGGACGGCTCTGAGTAAGCTGCGTCTCGTGATGTTCTGGCTGTTCGTGTGCCTGCCGCTGGCCGTCATCGTCGTGATCGGCTGGCGGCTGGCGCGCGACGAGCACGCGATGGCGCAACAGCGCATGCGCAACCTGCTGTCCGCCCGACTGCAGGACTCCGATCGTATCCTCCGCACCTACTTCGATGAACAGCAGGTCGCGCTGGCCCGGCTCCTGGACGCCATGCCGCTCGACGCGGCGGCGATCCGCGAGACCGTACGTGATCACCCGCTGGTCGCCCAGATCTTCGTCATTCATCCCAGCGGCGCGCTGCTTCATCCGGACACCCGCGGCCCATTGAATGATTCCGAGCGCCGTTTCCTCGAGGACTTTGGCGCGTTGTTCGTTGACAACAGCCTCATACACGCAGGTACCCGGGAAGGCAGGCAGGCGACTGTGGCGACCGGATGGCTCGAACGCTTCCACGGCCCAGGTCTGCATCTGATTTATTACCAGCGAAATAACGATGGCGTGGTCAGGGGCGTGCTGCTACCTCGGGCCCGGTGGATGGCCGACCTCATTGAACGTCTTCCGACTACGGAGGTCAGCGCCGCACGTGGAATGTCGCCCAGCGCGTGCACATGCCTCGTGGACTCGACCGGCCGACCCGTGTATCGCTGGGGGATGTATGAACCCGCAGAAAACGAGACCCCCTTGCAGGAATGGGTGGCTCATCCACCGCTCGCATCATGGCGACTGCAACACTTCGGGGACACGACTGCCTTGACCGCGGTAGGTCGAACGACTTACCTCAGTATGCTCTCAGCTCTGGCTGCGACGGTCGTCGTCATGGTGATCGGCGGAGCATGGTTCTGCCGCGAGTACAACCGGCGGACGCGCGAAGCCACACACCGGGTCAGTTTCGTAAACCAGGTGTCACACGAACTCAAGACGCCGCTGACGAACATACGTATGTACGCAGAACTGCTGGAGCGCGACCTGGCAGCGGCCGGCCCGCATGACACTGCGCACCGCAAGCATTTGGGAATCATTGTCGATGAGAGTCAGCGACTCAGCCGGCTCATCGGCAACGTCCTGACGTTTGCGCAGTCCCAGCGTCAACAGCTGAGCGTCCGCCCGCGACCGGCCGTGGTCGATGACATCATCACCGCAGTGGTCACGCACTTCAGCCCGACTCTGAACCGCTGCGGAATCGACGTGACCGTTGACGCCGGCGCCGGTCACCTCGTCGAGGTTGACGTCGATGCCGTCGAACAGATTCTGGGCAATCTCATCAACAACGTCGAGAAATATGCATCTGCCGGAGAGCGCCTGGAGATTTGCAGTTGTCAAGACGGCGCGACGACGACGATCGTGGTGTGCGATCACGGCCCGGGCATCCCCGGGCACCACCGTGACAGGATCTTTGACCCGTTCCACCGCGTGTCCGATCGTATCTCGGACGCACCGGGCACGGGCATCGGTCTGCCGATCGCCCGGGAACTGGCGCGGTTGCACGGCGGCGACGTCTGCCTGACCGCATCGGAAACGGGCGCCCGTTTTGAGGTTACATTGCACACGCCCTTGACATCAATCGAGGCAACGACGTGAAAGTCTTACTGGCTGAAGACGATCAACTCATTCGCGATGGCCTGGCCGAGATCCTCGAGCGCGAAGGCTACCAGGTTATTCACGCGGCTGACGGGGAAGCCGCGCTCGCGTTGTTCAGCAGCGCAACCCCTGATTTCGTGTGCCTCGATATCATGATGCCCAAGGCCAGCGGTTATGAAGTATGCAAGGCCATGCGCGCTGCCCGGCCCACCGTGCCGATCATCTTCATCAGCGCCAAGTCCGAGGAGATCGACAAAGTCGTGGGCCTCGAGCTGGGCGCCGACGACTACATCGTAAAGCCTTTTGGTGTGCAGGAAGTCGTCGCGCGAATCCGCGCCGTGACCCGCCGATGCTTTTCAGCGACCCATGAGTCCACCACCGCAACCGTGCTACACATGGGCGACCTCGATATCTACCCGCACGAACTGCGCGCTCGGCGCGGCGACACGACCATAGAGCTGAGCCTGCGCGACATCAGTATCCTGAGTCTGCTGCACGACAATCGTGGTGTAGCGCTGTCGCGCAATGTCATTTTCGATCATTGCTGGGGCGATCTGTATATCGCCAGCAGTCGAACACTCGATCAGCATGTCTCGCAGTTGCGCAAGCGCATCGAACGAGACCCCAAGTCACCGGTCATCATACGTACGGTGCATGGGGTAGGCTATCGCTACGATGGTTGATCCGGCCGGTGTCCACCGGGGAGGTCAGGAGGGCGTCGCCCAGGACGGCGCGGGAACCTCGAAGGACACCCGTTCCCCAGTCACCGGATGGTCGAATTCGAGACGTTCCGCGTGTAGACACATCGGCGGAGCCCCAGGCAACAGGGTTTGAGAAGTCCCCGTCCGACCATCGGGCAGGTACAGCTCATCACCCACGATTGCGTGACCGAGGTCCCACAGATGAATGCGGATCTGGTTGGTTCGCCCCGTCAACGGCCGGGCCTGGACCACGGTGGTCCCATCGGCGCATTCTCCGATCACGGTAAAATCGGTGCGGGCCGGCAGACCGTCCTCCTCGGGAACGCGCGCCCCCTGAGGATTGGGCAACGCCATAATGGCCGTGGTCGAGGTAAAGTGTTCCGCGCCGGGGCGACCGTGAACGCGCGCGATGTATCGTTTGTGCACGTGGCCGTCCTCGAACTGTGGCTGCAGTTGCCCGGCGATTCGACGCGTCTTGCTCATGACGACGACGCCGGTCGTATTGGCATCCAACCGATGCGCGATTCGCAGCTTCAGTGGTTGATACACTCTTTCAAGGATCCAACTGAGTGTATTGCGATTGAATCGGCCGCACGGATGCATGGGCAACGGCGCCGGTTTGTCGATGACCACGATGGCATCGTCTTCGTAAACAATGCGAATGGCCGCGTTCACCTTTGGCTCAACGGTTCCTGGCATCGTGTGTACGAGTGTTTGGCCAGCGCCCACCACATCGTCGAGGCCAACCGGGCGACCATCGAGGTGCAACTGACCGGCGGCGGCGCTACGTGCCCAGTCCGCACGAGTCAACCGCGTGCGCACGGCTTCCAGAAATTCGATGACCGTCATGCCGTCGAATTTCGAGGCCACATGTACTGGTCGGTGGTTGTCGTACGGAACACTCCCAGGCAGTGGTGTGGTGACGTGCGCGATGGCGGCGTGGCGCTCGGGACGCAACGCGGCCCAACAATCGGCTTCCGACTTGTAGCAATGGGGACACGATCGACCGTACTTGAAACGTGGTGATTGTCGATCATGCGATGTGAGTGGCGCCTGGCATGCGTAGCACTGAATCGTATCGGTCTCGCGCAGCGCGCTGTCGAGGGCCACGCGCTTGTCGAACACGAAGCACTCGCCGCGATAGTGGGCCCCACCGCACTGTTCGAAGTACTTGAGAATGCCGCCGTCGAGTTGATAGACCTCTTCGAACCCGCGTTTTTCGAGATGCGGGCCGGCCTTTTCACACCGGATACCGCCGGTGCAGAAGGTCACGACTCTGCGGTGCTTCAATGCCTCGGGCAATCGGCCAACCGCGTTGGGAAAATTCCGAAAATCATCAATGCCGACTGGCACGGCCGACTCGAACGTACCGACCTCATATTCGAACGTGTTGCGGACGTCGAGTAAAACCAGGTCTTCGCCCGCATCGAGCCACGCCTTCAACTGGTCGGCCGACACGCGACGCGAAGTCCGTTCGCGCGGATCGATGTCGTCGACACCGAAGGCGATGATCTCCTTTTTGATCTTGACCAGCATGCGATTGAACGGCAAATGGGTACTGTAGCTCTCCTTGACTTCGAGATCGGCGAGCCCCGGTACGCCACGGACCTCTGCAAGCAAAGTGTCGACAGCCGCACGGCTGCCCGCGACGAACATGTTGATACCCTCTGCGCTGATGAGCACGGTGCCACGCAAGCCCAACTGCCGCGTCAGGACCAGCCACCTGTCCCGCAGTGGCTTGAGACCATCGAGGGCCACGAACTTGTAGGCCGCAATGTTGACCACCGACTCGCCGGTCACCACGCCGCCGCCACGCCAGGCCTCACGGGTCAACTCGTAGCGCACGACACGACGTGGTGTAACAGCGGCACGGACCCATTGGGCCCGCCGGCAGAAACGTTCGGCGCGGGTCTCCGGTGCGGTGGTCAACCACAGGCGATCCGCGCCGTCGTCGAACATCCAACCCACCACCGTATCATGCAGATTCTGGCCGATGCCCCGACACTGGTAATCCGGCTCGACGAACAGCGCCCATACGCAGTTGTTGCGGCGATCGGCCACTGCGAACCCGACAATCCGATCGCCCAGCTCACAGACCCAGGCCCGGCCGTGGTCGCGCAGCAATCCGCGATAGTCGTCCGGGCAAACATTGTTGCGTTCACAGAGAACATTCTCGCGCACGCTCTGCCGGACTCGGTGCATTGCCGGAATATCGGCCTCGGCCGCCACGCGAATGGTCGCGGTGGAACCCATGTTGTGCTGCATGCTCATCGATGTCATCGGGGCGACGCTCCAGGACCACAATGCAATCCAGCAGTATACCCCAATTCGATCGCGAGCGCAGCCGGTCTCGTCGCGTCGCGACGGTTCGGCTACACTCTCGTCAGTGTTCTACGGATGGGTCATTCTGATCATTGGCATGGTGGCCACGATCGCCACATCCCCCGGACAGTCGTTCCTCGTGGGCAAGTTCAGCTCGGCGATTGAAGCTGATCTTGGCCTCGAGGATACAACGTTGACGGCGGCCTATGGCATCGCTACCTTTCTGGCCGCGATCCCGCTGCTCTACATTGGCCCGCTCGCAGATCGCTTCGGGCCGCGTATCGTGATGGGACTGTCAGCCGCCGCCCTGGGATTGTCCTGCTGGCTGATCGGCTTCGCTTCGGGACCGATGACGTTGGGTATGTGTTATTTCTGCCTGCGGTTCACCGGGCAGGGCGTGCTGGGCCTGTCGGCCAGTCATTCAACGGCGATGTGGTTCGAAAAACGCCTCGGCACGGCCACCGGAATCAAATCGTTCGCCATGCCCATTGCGATCCTCCTGTTACCACCAATCGTCACCCAGCTCATCGACCACACCGGATGGCGCGTCGCCTACGGCCTCCTCGGGGCCGGCGTGGCAGCGGCCGTGCTCCCGCTGGTCATCATCTTCCATCGCAACTATCCCGAAGAAATCGGGCAGCATGTCGATGGGGTACCTCCAGCTGATGGACCCCCGGCCATCCGCCACCCACACGCGCACCCCGATGCCGAACTGATCGCCGGCGCGGCTCTCGAGCAACCCCAGCCGATCGATCTGGTGGACGACCCACCGGCGGCCGACGACGAGATCTGCTTCACCCGTACCGAGGCCATGCGGACATCTGCCTACTGGCTCGTCACGCTGGCGATGACCCTCAACGCGCTGGTCGGAACGGCGTTCGTGTTTCTTCTCGGGAAACTGACGATCCGCGCGGGCCTGGGGCCCGGTGCAGACGATCAATTGCTGGCGCTGTTCGGGGTGGCTTCAGCTGTCTGTGTACCGCTTGCGGGCATCCTCACGGATCGACTCACCCCGCGCTGGATCATCGCCCCGGCGACACTGTTTCTGGGCGCGGCGTGTGCGTGCTTTGCAATCGCCAGCGACAAGACCCTGGCCTGGACCGCTGTCGTGTTGTTGGCCATCAGCCAGGCGCTGATGTTCGTGTCATCCGGAACATTCTTCGCCCGGTTCTTCGGACGCCCCCATCACGGTTCGATCCGTGCTTCTTTGACTTTCACAATGGTTGCGGGCACGTCCGTCGGTCCGTTTCTCACGGCCTGGATGGCCACGCACATCGGCTACACCGGCGCACTGTGGGTCTTCGCGGCGCTCAGCCTGCCCGTCGCCTGCGCCGGCCTGGCGGTGCGCGTTCCGCAGCGACCATCGGAATCCACAACAGTTCATTCAGGATAGCGACATGCCCGAGGATCAGACATTCAGATTCATCATCGTCGTCGGACTGGTCACGATCATGCCCTTCGGACTCTACCACCGACTCAAGGCCCACGCGGCGGGGGACCACATCGATCGGCGGGAAGAAGGCCTGTTCATTCTGTTGACGCTCCGCCCGATCGCCGCCGTCGGAATCCTGGGGGTCATCGCATTTGCCATCAGTCCGGCGTGGATGACCTGGTCAGCCTTGCCACTGCCTGCCGCTGTCCGGTGGGTCGGGGTGGGTATCGGCGTTCTCGGAGGCCTGCTGTTTATCTTCAGTTTCAGGGCGCTGGGCAAGAACATCACCGATACCGTGGTGACCCGCGCCCAGCACACACTGGTTACGAGCGGCCCGTACCGTTACGTACGCCATCCGTTCTACGTGGCCTGCGCGCTGGCAGTCATCGCCAACACATTGGTCACGGCCAATTGGGTCATCGGATTGAGCGGCCTGCTCACCATGACCCTGCTGGTCAAGCGGACGACCATCGAGGAGCGCAATCTGTGCATACGCTTCGGTGCGGCATACGAGGACTACATGGCCACAACGGGCCGCTTCATACCCAGGCGACAGCGCAACGCTTAGCCACACACGCTGTGGTCGGTGAACTCGAAAGACCGTGATTGGCAACGCTGTGACTCACACCTCGAGCGCCGGACGCGCCGGACGCTTGGGCCGATTGTCACTTTCGCCACCACCGCGACCGCCACGCCCACCTCGGCCGCGACCGCGGAAGTTGCGCATGCCGTCGGTCAACTCCTGCTTGCTCAGGCTGCCGTCCTTGTCTTTATCCATGTCGTCCATGGCCCCACGCATACGTTCGGGAAGTTCCTCGCGGCTGAGTTTTCCGTCACCGTTGGTATCGCGATCTTTGAACATCTGCTCAGGATCCATCCGGCGACGTCCCCCTCGACCGCGGCCATCCCGGCCGCCTCGTTCGCCTTCGCCGTCATCGTCCGCGACCTCGGCGATAGCCACCTGTTCCCCGGCCGGAACGGTCTGGCCCATCTTGGCGACACAGTACAGCGTCTTGTTGGACCGCACGAACAGCTCTCCGCCGGCGACTGACGGGGTCGCGCTGAACTCTTCGTCTTCTGTTGCCAGACGGTTGACCGCCAACTGCTCGAGAGTATCGTCGGCTTTGAGTACGAAGAAATCGCCCGACTGCCGCACATAGTACAGCTTGCCGTCAGCAAGGATCGGCGACGAGTAATCGCCGCCCATCCGGCCCCCCGCGCCGCCCTGCCCGCCACGCATGCGCGCTTGCTTGATCTTCTTGCCGGTGGTTGCATCGATGACGGTCGCGATGCCATTCGCGCAACTGAACAGGCGGTTCTCGTGGATGATCGGCGAACCGAAACGGGCGGAGTCCTTGCCGGTCCACGCGACGTGCGTCGTGGTCACGTCACCCTTCCCACCAACCTTGATCGCCATGGATTTTCCGCTGCGGCCCTCGATGGAATAGGCCACGCCATCCTGACTGACCAGGCTCGAGCAGTACGAGCCGGCTTTGGCACCCTCAGCGTACCACCGCAGCTTGCCATTGTCGGGGTTGAAGCCCCACACCTCATCGGTGACCCCGATCACCAGGTCCGTGCGCCCGTCGCCAGCATTGACCAGGATCGGCGTACACCACGAGTTCGCGAAGCCGGAGGCCTCCGCCCGCCAGACTTCCTTGCCCGTGGATTTGTCGAGGGCCACCAGGGATTCGCTCTCCGCCGTCGCCGGGACGATCACGTAGTTCTTGTACAGGATCGGGCTGGAGGCCGAACCCCATTTGCGCGGATCGGACTCTTTGCCGAGGTTGGTATGCCACAGTTGTTTGCCAGACGGATCGAACGCCAGGGCTCCGGTCTTGCCAAAGAACACATAGACGTTTTGACCATCGGACACGGGCGTGCTCGACGCGTAGCCATGGGCCGGTACACCGATACCCTCGTACGGGTCCTCGGGAAGAACTGCATCGATGGTCTTGTTCCACGCGATGCTGCCGGTGGCCCGATCGACTGCGACGACGTGGCGTTTGAGCTTGCTCATGTCGCCCGGGTTTTCGCGATCGAGGCCATATCCGGAGTAGCACGTCACGTAAACGCGATCCCCGACGATGATCGGACACGAGACCCCGGCGCCGGGCAGGGCCGTCTTCCACTTGACGTTGGCCGACGCGCCCCAGGTGACCGGGGTGGACGCACCATCGGTGGCGACCCCCGATCCATTGGGCCCGCGGAAACGACTCCAATCCGCCGAAGCGGCCGTGGCCATGACACCACTGACGATCAGGACACTGACCAGTGTGCGTGTGAGCATTGCTTGAGTTCCTTTGTGTGAGGGCGGACGGTAGCCTTGAGACGACCGGCTGGAGCCACCGCCTGCGGGTGGATCAGTCATGCACTATGAACGTTCGTGAACCTGGTTTCAACGCCGGCGGCTGCTGAATATTGCCTCGGACCCGTGAAGTCGGTTCAGAGTCCACAATTCGCGGTTGCCCCCCCCAGTGGGCGGGCTCATGGGTATGATATTGATCGCCATCGCCGTGGAGATGCTGTTCAAGGGCATCGCCGCGTTCCTGGGCAGTCTGCCGTGAACATCGCACGAGATCCCGCCGGGCAGCCCCTGTAAGAGCTGAATTGAGTTTGAATACGCGCGCAACGAACGTCTAGAATGGTGGTCATGCCGTACATCCGTCGTTCGGCGCGGATCGAAGCCTCAAATTGAAGAAAGCCCCCACATGTGTCGCATCATGACTTGTTGTACTCTGTTGCTGTGGGGGAGTTCCGCGTACGCCAACTCATTGACCGCGCGACACTCGGATCTGTACACCGTCGCGTGCCCATCGATGGACGTACCGGCGACCTACACACTCACCCCGGATCAGGAATCGAGTCTAGTCAACTATATCAGGGCCCGCATGCACCATGTTGTGGCCTCGACTGCCCAGGCGCCACCCTGGACGCTTGCACCACTGCCCCCCTTTGCCCTGCACGTGACCATTCGTCTGGAGGGTCGCATCCTGGGTGAAGGCGTCGGCCTGGGTGCCGACCTCATGGCCAACGCCAACAGTGCCCTCGGTCGCGCGCTCGCTTTGGCCGCTGCAGAATCAGAGACCCGCAACGCCCCGCCCCTCACGCCTGCGGTCCACAATGACGTGGCCCTTGAAGTGTCCGTGTTCTATGACTCCGAAGCGCTCGATGACCGTCGTTTGTTCGCACTGCGCGATGACTTTTCTAAAGGAGTCCACGGTGCCGGTCTGTGGGTTGACGGCCGAGCCGCACTCGTACCCGGCGCGCAGTGGCTGCGGCACAAGCAAACCGTGCGCCAGTTTCTGCAGAATCTCTCGATGTCCACGGGCCAACCGGCCGACGCGTTCCGCAAGCCAACCACGACCCTGTGGCGTTTCGAGACCGTCCATCTCGTTCAGGGCCACAGCGCCGCCGATGTCGTCAGGCTGACGCGCGGGGATCGGGCCGTACCCATCTCGGAGGTGACCATGCCGCGGGTGCGCACCTGGCTTGACGGCATGGGCCAGTGGTTGCGCCGCAACGTGCGTGAAACGGGGCGGATGGAGTACATGTACCATCCCGAAGAAAACCGTTACCACTCTCAAACCAACATGATTCGCCAGTGGATGGGCACCCACGCGTTGGGTGCACTGTTCGCCCACACCCATGACAACGACTATGCATCCGCGTTCTCCCGCAATGTGAAGTACAACCTCAAGACATACTACACTGATCACGGCACCTTCGGAGCGATCCACCATAAGGGTCAGGCCAAGCTCGGCGCAGCAGCCTGCGCCATGATGGCCCTGTTGCATGCACCCGACCCTGAGTCGTATCGTAAACCGCTCGATCAACTCGAGCGTCTGGTGATACATCTGCGTCAGCGTGACGGCAGCTTTGCCACGCACTTGACCCCTGAAGAGATGCACGAGAACGAAGCATTTTACTCAGGCGAAGCACTCGTGGCCCTGGCGATGTACCTCGAAACCAACCCCTCCGACGAACTGCGCGGCATGATCGCACAATCACGGGATTACTACATGCCGTGGTATCGCACATCCGGACGCATTGCGGCGTTCGTCCCGTGGCACACCATGGCTTATTGGCGCATGTTCAGGCTGACTTCGGATCCTGCGTACAGCGACGCGATCTACGAGATGAACGACTGGCTCATCTGCCTGCAGGACATGGAGTCCACCGACCAGCCCGACATCCTCGGGCGATTCTACGTGGACGCGCTGCGCAACCAGGGCGTCCCGCACGCATCATCCACGGGCATTTATGTCGAGGGCCTGGCCTACGCGTACGATCTGGCGCGCCGTGCGGGCGATGCGGACCGCGCTCAAGCGTACCTCAGTGCCATCCGTTGGGGGGTGCGGAGCTTGATACAACTGCAGTACCGCCCGGAGAACACGATGTTCGTCACGCAACCCGACCGCGTCATGGGCGGCATTCGCACGACCGTGGTCGACAATCGCCTACGCTGCGACAACACGCAACATGCAATCATGGCCGCCCTGGCCATTCTGCGGTTCGTCGACGCCGAGGCGTTCGTCCAACCCACCCCCAGGGCCCGCGCATTCCGCGCCCAGGCGCAGCAGCTCTACGTGAAACCGGAATGAAGGAGGCCGATCTCCGTGGAACAGCCCTTCGAGCACGACGCCAGCTACATTTGTGACGGGTGCGGTCAGGACATCGTCATTCCGCTCGACATCTCGGCAGGCCATGACCAGCAGTACGTCGAGGACTGCCCGATATGCTGCCGCCCCAACGTCATCCGCGTCACCCTCGATCCACAAGGAAACGTATCCGTCTCCAGTTCGGCCGAACAGGATCGCTACTGAGTCCTCTTACCCCGTCTACTCACTGCTCCCCTGTTCATAAGGCGGCCCCAGCAGCGCTTCCGCCGCATCGTGATACAGAACGCGCAATAACTCCACGGGCAGGCGCTTGCCGCGAAGTGTCGGTGCGTCCATCTCGTCGTGGCGCTTGGGATCGACCAGCGCCAGATCCGGATCGGCGATCGGCGAGGCCCCGGCGTAATCCTGTTCCCACATTACGCGCAACGCCCAGTACCTCGAGGCATACAGATCGAAGATCTCATCTTCCGTCCCGCTGATCTGGGCGACCGGAGGATCCCCCTCCCCGGCGTACCCCAGATGCTCGTCGCTGGCCACGATATCCGAGCCAAACAGGATACGTCCGCTCCACCGCGTGAGGAACTCCATGACCGCTTCGCGCTCGTGGCGGCTGACCTCACGAACCATCCACTTGGTCGCACTGGTATCGAGGTGCAGGTTCGGATGACGTTCGAGCAACCCGGCAAGGAATTCGAGGTCCTCCGGCCATCCGCCCAGATGGGCGGCGATGAACGGGGTGGCAACCGCATCCAGCGCGGCTTCGAACGGCGCGTATTGATCCTTCTTGGTGCCATAGCGCGCGACATCGGCATACTTGGTCGCAAACCACGTGTCGGGATCCCCGATGTGCACCATGATGACCATGCCCAGACGAGCCGCCAATTCCATGGCTGCGCGGTTGTGCGGCGCCTCGAAACGAAAGGCCGACGGAAACCCTTTCTCGTCGCCAATATCACGACCGCGCGGTGCGGCCCAGATCTTGATCAACCGTTCGCCACGCGCATGAAATGCTTCGATCTGCTCGAGGAACCCGTCAGTCACGGCATGCTTGAGATCGTCACTGCGGTGGTTGGGCACGGCGATGAAGCGAATCCGCCCGCCCATGGCCTCGCGTACCGTGTCGAGATGCGCAAGCTGGGTCATCGAGTAGGTCATGCTCACCCCATACAGCTGCGCGACCCGGGCGTAGACCCGGGCAGCGCGCGGCCCGGTGATGTGGGTGTGCACGTCTATGATCGGAACCGGTGCAGGCATGCGCTCGGCTTCAGCAGCATAATCAAGCCCCAGACGATTGGCCGCCGTGATGGCGTGATCGGTCATCCGCATCCTCCAGCCCGAGTGTTCAGAAGCCGTGCCCAACGCCTGGGGCCGGCGCGGTGCAGCGATATGCACCAACCGTCACGCCGGAACGCCTGGCCCGGGACATCGTGCCGCCTGCTGTGCTGACCTGCCGTCAGTCCTCGCGGACATAACACGGATAGGCGCGCTGTTGGCGCCGAACCCACTCCAGATCGAGATCGAAGGTCGCGACAGGTTCGTCGGGTGTCGTTTCAACAAGCAGAGTCCCGTCCGGCGCAAACGCGAAGCCCTTCCCTCCGAACGTCATCGCGGTCGTCATCGGGCCCACCCTGTTCGAGCTGACCACATAGCACCCGGACACGATGGCCGCCATGGACGCCGCGGTCAACCACCGATGGTGCGACTCCCCGCTGGCGCGCGGGACGACGATCATGTGGCAGCCCTGCCTGCGATAGTGCCGGGCCCATTCATTGAACATGATCTCGGTGCAGATCATGAAACCGACGGCCAGCGGACCACACGTGGCCGGCTGGAACCCGCGCTCGCCGGCCTGGAACCATGCGGTTTCATAGAAGCCCGGCTCATTCGGAAAGAACTGCTTGTGATGAACCCGGTGGTAATCGCCCTCGACGAGGACGAACCCCTCGTTGGCCAGCCGCGCACCGCAAGACACCGGCCTCGTCGAAATCACGATGGGCGCGGCCAGTTCGCGCAGGGCCGCGATCCCTGTGTCGTGCACTGCAATCGCCCGCGCCGCCCGCGCCGCGTCGTACTCGGCCGCGCTGCACAACCAGGCACCGAACGGCATCTCATTCGTTACCGCGACGTCGGCCCGGGCCGCAGCAATGGAGGAGGCGAGCTGATCCCAGGAACCGGTCGAATGATCCAGACCTTCGGGGAACTCGACGCATGCGATTCTCATGATCGCAGACTATACCGCATTGCCCGAGACTGCGCCTGCCTGGCGTCCGCGGGGCGGCTACGTGATGCTGGCGGAGGTGGTCGGGGCGGCGAAACAACCGGTTTCTACAATACGCAATTGACCCACCGGGCCGGCGCTGCCAAGATACCTGCTCCAGAGGCGGGCAACCTGTCGATTAAACCCTTGGGCAGCATGCCCACTTGGACCTCCGCCCCCGGGACCTGAAGGGAAACACCATGGAACTCCCGCGTCGTGATCGCGGCGACGAACTCCTCAAACCAGGCGAACTCACCGACTTGCGGAATCGCCTGCGCTCTGCGGCAGCACACCACGACCTGACAAGCGTCATCACTTGCGCGTTTGATCATCGCACGCGCATGCTGCCGTTCGTTTATGCCGATATCCGCATGGCCCCCGCCGGGGTCCGCGCCATTGGCGCGGCCATGCTCGATGCAGGCTTCGACAAAACCCGCATTGTTCTACAACAGTGGAACCGCAAGTTCCGCCCATCCCACATGCGCTTGGATGGCCGCATCCCCGACCTCTTCATGGTGTCGAGCATGCAGATCCACGCCGCCGCCTGTGATGAGCTGATTCGCGATGCCTGCACGATCGATCCCGCGAAGCGGCCCCTGATCGTTGCCGGCGGCCCCAAGGTCATCTACGAACCCTGGGATGTCTTTTCGTCGGGGCCGGATCGGCCGTGGGGTGCCGATGTCGCAGTGACCGGCGAAGAGTACGTGCTGCTCAGCCTCATGGAGACACTGCTGGCCATGCGGGCAACGGGTGAATCATTGCGCCAGACATTTCTGCGCGCCCGCGCAACCGGGGTTCTCGACAGCATCCCGGGCCTGACTTACGCACGTACCGACCGTCGCGAGATCGCCGAGGAACTCGTGGACACGGGCGTCCAACGCCTGGTCGGCGATCTCGACGAACTCCCACATGCGACGCTGGGCTACCGGCTGCTCGAGCCCCCCAGCCGTAAGTCGACGCTGAGTGCACAAGCCTTGCCCGCTAATCGGGTCCGCAGACTGACTCCGATCGGCTCGCTGGTCCTGACGTTCGGCTGCAAGTTCGCCTGCAATTACTGCCCCATCCCGGCGTACAATCAGCGCCAACACCGGGTGAAGAGCGGGGCCCGCATCGCCGACGAAATGACCAAACTGCAGGAGGAGTTCGGTATCCGCCATTTCTTCGGAGCAGACGACAACTTCTTCAACTATGAAGAGCGCACCCTCGACATTCTCGAAACGCTGGCCCGCACGAAAGTCGACAACAAGAGCCACCACTTCCGCTGGGGCACCGAAGTTACGGTCCATGACACGCTCAAACTGAAAGAGTACCTTCCGCTCGCGCAAGGCAGGCATTCGCTGGCTGTGGTTGGGTGTCGAAGACATGACGGCAACTCTGGTCAAGAAGGGCCAGAGTGTCGACAAGACCAGCCAGTCGTTCCGTCTGATGCTGTCCAACGGCATCTGCCCGATGCCGATGATGATGCACCACGACGAGCAGCCGCTGATCAGTAGAGGCCCCAAACCCTACGGCCTGCTCAATCAATTGAAGCTCCTCCGCAAAGCGGGTGCTATCAGCATGCAGGTCCTCATGCTCGTCCCGGCAACGGGCTCGAAGCTGTTCGTCGGAACGTACACTTCTGGAATGGCGTACGACAGCGTCGGAGGGCGCAAAGTTGTCGAACACATGCTCGGCGGCAACTACGTCGTCGCCTCGAACCACGACAAACCATGGCGAAAACAGCTCAATATTCTGATTGCGTACCTCTATTTCTACAATCCGTGGCAGCTGTTCGTCGCCCTCGTGCGCGGCCGCTCCAAGCCCTACTTCACGGAGGCGCTGTGGCAAGTCGTCGGCATGTACGGACTGGCCCAAACGGCGCGCCATACCGTCGGCTGGGCTCTGCCTGCGCTTCTGCAAGATCAAGCGCAAGAGCGCGCCCCCGATGAGCACTGTCCCCATGCGTGCACCGACCGGTCACCGTGCCGAGCACGCCTTGCCCGGCACGCCGCACAGTTGTCCGCCCGTCGATGCCGCCCCGTGTAATGGCCACGATGAGCGTACGATCATGACGCTGCCGGTCGTGCAATCCGCCTGAGCGCCGATGACTGCCGCTGCGTCGCCCGAGCCCGTACTGCTGGCCGTGGACCTCGGCTTGACGACGGGTCTGGCCCTCTATGGTCGGGATGGCCGTGTAAGGTGGTACCGCTCTCGACACTTGGCCAATCACTCGACTTTACGCCGGGCAGCGCGCAGCCTGTTGGGTGAGCCCGGCCTGTGCTCTCTCTGGGTCGAAGGCGGCGGCGCGCTGGCCAACGTGTGGACAGTCGAAGCGGCGCGCCTGGGGATTCCTGTCACCCAGGTCACCGCCGAAGCCTGGCGGGCCGAACTGTTGCTCGAGCCGCGACCAGCGTACCGGCCGGACGGCCAAGGGCCGCGCCACAGTGCTGGCTCGCCGGGTCATCGAATGGTCCGGCCGACCGCGCCCCACGGCGCTGCGTCACGACACGGCCGAAGCGATCCTTGTCGGGCTGTGGGCGGTCTGGCACATCGGGTGGCTAACGGACATTCCGGCTGGCCTGCGGTCATGATGAGGTCACGGGCTGTGCGCCCGTCGCATATCGGCTGATCATCTCGACCAGAATCTTGCGATCGATCGGCTTGGTTGCGTAGTCGTCGCAGCCCGCCTCAATGCACTTGTCACGATCTCCGGACATGGCGTGGGCCGTCAGCGCGATGATCGGTCGATCATAGCCACGTGCACGCAACTGCGCCGTCGCCTCGTAGCCACCCATGATCGGCATCTGCAGATCCATGAGAATGACATCGAACGGCACGTCATCCTCGAGAGCATGACATGCCGCGTCGACTGCCGAACGACCATTGTCTACGATTTCGACCTCCGCCCCCACTTTACGCAACACATGAGAGATGAGCCGTTGGTTGTCAGGGCCATCTTCAGCCAGCAGGATGCGGCAGGCTGCCAACGCATCCGCCGGCAAGGCATTCGCCGCCGCGGGCACAGCCATCGGCGGACGCAACTCTGCGGCGCTGTTGATCATGTTTTTCTCATCAATGTGCGGGACAGCTAGACACAGACGGAAAGTACTGCCCTGCCCCGGCGCGCTGGTTACGGTGATCGTGCCCCCGAGCAGTTCGGCGCAGCGCTGACTGATCGTCAGGCCCAGACCGGTTCCGCCGTACTTGCGCGTCGTGGACGAATCGGCCTGGGCGAACGGCCGGAACAAGTGCTCCAGTTGCTGTGGATCCATGCCAATGCCTGTATCGCTGACCTCGATGAACAGCATCCCGGGACGATCGAATCCAACGAGAATACGCACACCGCCGACCTCCGTGAACTTGACGGCATTCCCGACCAGGTTGACCAGGATCTGCTTGAGCCGCGTGGGATCGGTTTCGATCACACCCGGGACGGGAAAATCGTAAGTCGTCCCCAGAGCCAATCCTTTGGCATCGGCACGGACACGCATCAACGACTCGACCTCACTGATGAGTTGAATGGACGAACAGGACACCCGTTCGATACTCATTTGTCCTGCCTCGATCTTGGACAAATCGAGAATGTCGTTGATGATCTCCAGCAGGTGACGACCATTTCTCTGGATGGTCGTGATCACCTCACGTTGCTCAGGGTCATCAACATTCTCGCCGAGAGTTTCCGCGAACCCGAGAATGGCTGTCATCGGTGTACGGATTTCGTGGCTCATGTTCGCAAGAAAAGAGGACTTCGTGTTGCTCGCATCCAGAGCGACTTGACGGGCCGCGCACAAAGACTGGTTCCTGGACCACAGCACCATGCTCATCCACACGAAACCGATACACGACAGCCCGAGTACAATGACCGTTGCGACCATCGCCCACCTGGCGTTGCGGCCGGAACGATATTCCTGCGACAACCACACCGGATCGGCTACCATCAGCAGACTGATACCGCCTCCATCCATGGTGTGGAGGTCGTTCATGCGGTACATGCCCAGAAATACTGACTTCTCGGCGCCGCTCATCCGAATGTATTGCTCGCTGGCGGTTCCGCGCGCCAGCGGTGCCAGCAGATGCATCAGCTGGTCCTTGGGGAGCGGCGCATCGAGTTCTCCACCATTGATCCGTTCATCGAAGAACACGCCTGCATCGGAAACGAAGTACAACCGCCCTGAACCGCCGGCCAACTCGCCATCACCCAGCAAGTTGATCAACCGTTCGAAGCGCAACCGCGTGCTGATTACGCCGATCGGATTGCTGCTCTCAGCAGCCCAGATCGGGACGGAATAGGCCACCGACAAGCCGGTGGAATCGAAGTACGCAGGTGTGATATCACAATCCGTTTGAAACTCGAGAACATCGGTGGCCGCACTATTGTTCAAACAGCTCTGGACGATATCTCGACCGTCGAACGATTGGCCCATGACGGTATTGACCCGCTCGGCATCGATGACCTGACCATCGCTGAACGTGTCGTTGATGGCCACGATACTGCCGGCGGCATCGAATACGGCCACGACATCGATCTCGGTGGCGTGCTGAACCGCTTCATTGGCGATGCGCGTCAGGGCATCACGATCTTTACGCTGCAGCGCCTCGGCAACGGGCGTGTGGCGACTGAGCTTCCGCGTACGGTCGATGGCCGGCTGGACGACCCGCTCGATATTGGCCAGGGTCACCTGGGCCAATTCGTCGAGTATGTCGCCCGCCGCGGTATCACCGTATTCCGTACCAGTGGGGACGCGCTGGAGCAGGACCACGGTCACCATCAACGTGACCAGGATTGCGATGAGCCCTAGCGCCCCGGACCGTGTAGCCATGACATCAACTTTCTGCGCGATATCGCGCATGGCGATCGAGTCGAGTTCATTTGTGGGAGCCGCACGGCCAGTCTCATCCGAGTTGCGTACGGTACATACATTATTCAATAGGATGGAACCGGCTGCAGAGCGGCGCACGTCCGCTAACCGTGAAGATCGATGCGTCACGCGGAATCCGGACCGTCAGCTGAATTCAAGTGTCAGACTCGCCAATGAGATCGGCCAGGCGTTCGCGCAATCGGCGGGTCATGCGGGCCTTGATCACCCGCACGTGATTGGGCGTCATGTCGAACCGTTGGGACACCTCGCCAACGCTGCGGTCTTCCACGACCAGGGCCACGAAAGCCTCGTACGTCGACGGGGTGACTTCCGATTTGATCAGGTCGAGGCAATAGCGGACGTGCTCCTGGCGCCACACGCGATCGAACAACTCATCAGGAGACACCTGGGCCGTATCGGCCCTGTTGAAATCACGGGTCACGGCTTGTACTTCGTGGCGGTCGCGATAGAGGTTGCGAATACGGTTGTTAATCATGGTGCGCAACCATGACTTGAACCGCCCGCGCGTTGGATCGTAGTCAAAACTCTCAATATGTTGAAGAATCGCCCCCATGCACTGCTGCACGGTCTCTTCGGACTGATGAGCATCCAGCCCCATGGCCCGACCGAAGCGCAGCAGCATCGGCCTGTAGATGGCGTCGAATTCGCGCCAGGCCGCATCATCACCGCGGTCCTTCAGGCGCAAGAGCAAGCTGGGGCGGGTGGTATCCATCGGGCTGTACTCCCGAGAGTACCACTACCCGCTGACCATGAATAGGCTGTGCCCGAAAACGGGCGCCATGTCAGTTCGAACAAAGCCCCCGAGGCGCCCTGGGCCTCGCCTGCAAGTTGGGATTCCCACATCAACGCCGGAGGGCCTGCAACGACATCCCACAACACGATCGCCGATGCCCCCTGGAGCTCAGTCGCCGTCAGCGTCGGTCGCGCCCGGAGGGCCCTGGCCGACGATGGCGGGGGCACAGATTCTGCGGAAGAACCTCTACTACGGGACCGGAGAGAAATCATAGAACGCGGTGCGACTGGCGGTGGCTTCGACCAGAACGATCCGCAGCTGGAACGCGTCATCCAACAGGCCACGTTTGCAGCCGGACAGTGTCTGCAGAGCGATGTCACGCTCCCACACGCCGCCCCCGAGGTCGGTGAACACCGTAGAGAGATTCACACCGCCGCCGCTGCGTTCGCCGTATAGCGGATTGTCTGCCTCCTCCAGGGTGCGTGTCGGCTCGAAGCCCTCGTAAATGGGCAGCGTGAAGATCCTCTCGACCCCCAGGGGAGCGTTGACTTCGACCCGCACGGTCATCGAGCACGACTCCTCGTTGATGCGATATAGAATCCGTTCGAGCGTCGGGAACCCGGCCGGCACCTGATTGTCGTCGTGCAGCACGTAAACGCCGGCGACGACCGGGGCGGCCAGCAGCGTGCCGTCGTCGCTCATTTCGGCATCGACGAATACGGGCGTCGGCTTCCCGGAAAACCGCTGACTTCCCGACGGCCACGTCTGCCCCGTAGCCAGGTCCTGCATGAAGCCCCACCCACCATCGAAACCGAAGCCGGCGCGGGCATATACTTTCGAGCCATCATCGGCCAGAACCATGTTGCCCAGGGCACTCAGCCCGTCGGTGACCACCTGGCGCTCGGCCGACCCGACGTCCTGGACGTAGCAGTCGCTGACGTCGAAGATCGACTCCAGCTCACAGTAGCCCACGGTGTTTCCATCATCGGTCATGTTCCAGGAGGTGATCTGAATGTCCGCCGGGGTATTGAGCGGTTCGATCGCCGGGGACGACGACACGCCCGTCCCGATGAGAATCGGGTTCACCGACGCCCCGGAAATGGGCACGCGCGGCACGATCATCCACTTCGAGGCGTCGGCCGCCATGTCCATGGAGAACTCGCTCCAACCGTTGGCATTGAACCCATCGAATCCGAGCGCCTCGCGATCGGCGATGAAACTCCAACCACCGCCCGAGGTCGCGGCCGTGCCGACACGCGAGTTGCAAAAGTCGGAAAAGACGATGGTTCCGCCGTCGTCGGACAGGCTGAACGCCCCCCGCGGACACACCCGATCAGGCCCTGCATCTCCACTGTCGAAGATCACGTTTGTCGCGCCACCCTGTGTTGCCTGCCAGAAGATCGTTCCGGTACTGTCGTTGATGACCACCGTATCACCGTCGCGGGTGGTTTCGATGAAGCGTACGAAGCGCGTGTCGGTCCCGGGGTTGGCATCCTCGTTGCTGATGCTCACGCGCCGTAGGTCGGTGCCGTCCGAGCGCACTGACCACAACTGAACGATCGGGTCACCTTCGATATCGGGGAACTGATCGTACAGCACGAACCACACGATTTGGCCATCTCCGCTGACGGCAATATCCACCGGACCATAACCGGCGGGTGTCCGAGCGCTGACTGCGGGGTCGACAGCCGCGCCGGCCACGACATGCTCCGCTCCCGCACGCAGGATCTCGGCCACGGTAAACCCGTCGTCGGTCTGTTCACCGGCGCCGTCGCAACGCACTGCGGGTGTTGCCGGAGACCCTTCCGGCCCGACGAGCGTGATGGCCGACATGGTCTGGGCCACCCACGTCGGCACGGGGTTGGACTCGTCCCGAACGCCCGCGAACGGCGCCCCCGCAGCCAGGGCCAGCTTGATACATGTCAGGGTGCGGCGGGCATCGAGTGTGACATGCCCCGAGTAGACATATGCAGTATACGGCGCGCGACTGCCCAGTGAACTGGTGTATTCCAGCAACGCCGATGGGCGTGCGTGACGGACGCCACCGAGCAGTTCGAGGTGCTCGATGCGACCGTAGGACCACTCTGCCGTCGTGCTGCCCGTTACGAGGTCGACGGTCGTCGCAGGTCCGCCTTCGGCGTAATCGAATGTCAGGGTCGCCACGGTCAGCCCACCAGGCAGATCGGGGGCCCAGGAGCTGAAGGTGCCGAAGTAGGCCTCCTCAACGTTGGCCAATCCGAGCTCGGCGAGGTCGATACTGATCATGTCGGGCCACCGCGCGGCCGTGGCGTCGGAAGATGTGACCTCCATGATGCCTTCGTCGGACGTCACGTAGTAGTCGATGCCGGCGATCTCGTCGTTGGGCATGATCTCTGAACCGAACTCGTCGATGGGCACCTCGCGCCGGCCGCCGTCATCGTCCACGGCGCCGGAACATCCGCTGGATAGAGTGGCGGGCACGCCAGCGGGCCCCGCGAGGGTCATGGTCGAAATGGCGTGGCCAAACCACGTCGGCACGGGGTTGACCGCAACGTTGCGCAGGTCGATGTATGGCACGTCGGGATCCAGTTCCAACCTGACGCATGTCAGCGTTCTCGAGGTATCGAGACGCAGCATGCCCGCGTAGGTATAGCCGGTGTAGGCCGCGCGGGAACTCTCGGTCGATGTCCACGACAGCAACTCGGGAGGACGGGCATGCTGAACACCACCGTAGAACTCGGTGTGTTCGATACGCTCGTAGGACCACTCCGCAGTATTGCTACCGGTCACGAGGTTGAGCGTCGTCGGCGGACCGCCTTCTGCATACTCACACGTCAACGTCGCGACCGTCAGGCCGTTGGGCAGATCCATGGCCCAGGCGCTGTGCGTTCCGAAGTACAACACTGCGACGTGTTCGAGCCCGAGCGCCATGAGATCGATGGGCACCCGGTCGGGCACAAGGGCTGTCGGCGCATCAGGTGTGTGCGCTGCGAGTACATCACCGGACAATGCGTAATCGATACCGTCGATCTTTTCGGTGGCTGTGCGGACCATGCCCAGCTCATCGATCGGCACCATCAGCAGGTCATCGCCCGGCGTACCGGGCTCGTCGCCGACCACTGGGTCCCCGGCACCGTCGTCCGGTGAATCCGGCTGGAAGTCATCGATGGCCGGACCGAAGGATATGTCGATTCCCTCGATCACGACCTGCACATCGACCGTGCTGCTGACCTCCAGACACATCGTGAATCGGCCTGAAATCAAGGCAGGCAACACACTGTCCGGTACATCCAGACCTGCCGGCCTCACCTCGACGTCACCGCCGCCAAAGGTAACGGAAAAAGCTCCGGCATCCGTCGCGGTCGCGCACGGGTCCTCGGCGGCCCCGTCCGCGATGCCCACGCGGATCGTTGCCGTCCCCGCCGGCGTGCCCAGGCCGGTTGCCGTGCGGTCGCTCCCGATGGCCACGGCCTGCACGCGTTGCGGCGGGAGCAGGAGTTGGGCCGTCGCCGGCCGATCCACGGGGTCCTGGTCGAAGAGTGGAATGAATGCGGCCCGCTTGATGGCCGCACTGCCGCCTGCGACATCGAAGACGCCCACGATGCCGAACTCGATTCCGAAGACCTGGTTACTGATGCGCACGACGACCTCGCCGGGCGCATCGCCCTCTTCGATCGCAACGTTGCAGGCTGCGGCCAGGACCACGGCTGCCGTCGCCCCCAGCAATAGACCGCGGTACCGGCGTGGGCAACGCTGATTCTCTCTTCGGTTCATGGACCCGTCCTCCCGATGGCATTGTGGATTCCCGTACGCCGGGAGTACCCGGGCGCGGCCCGCGCGCTACACGCGATCCAAGAAAAACCGACCGATCTTTCAAGTGCCTTGGTCGCAACGGATTAGGAGCCATTCAGAACTGGTCGCATGGGGAGACCTAGGTGTCCGTCCCGGTTAGGGATCCGCACTGAGCATGCTGCTGCAGCGTGCCCGGGCCGCGCGAATCGTCTCGTGCAGGGCGCTGTCCGACTTCAGGAAGCGACCCGACGACACCATGGCCTCGAACGCGGTGTCCGAGCGTTCGAGCCACGCAGCGGCCTGATGCACCAGCTCGTCACGCCGGAGGTCGGATGGCGACAGACGCTCGGCACATTCGAGATGAACCAGTCCTGCGTCGTAGAGCGACTCGGCATGGTTGCGTTCGAAACGGACGTGATCAGGGTGCTCGTCGAACAACGTCTGGAACATCTCGTGGCCGCGGTGAACATTGATGATCGCGTCCTCGGTATGGCCGGTGCGGGCCAGAATGATCCCGATCTTGTTGTGACACGCGGCCTGGTTGGTTCGGGCCACGGCTGCACGCGGATCGGCGGCGATGATTTCGGTCAGGAGAGTACGACAGCGTTCATAGTGGTGCAGAGCAGACTCCAGGTCCTCGAGCTGCAGCTCGGCATCGGCCAGGAGGACCAGCGCCGTCGCCAGGTCGTTGCGCGCCCGAACATCACTGGCATCGGTGGCCGCGAGACGCTCGGCGATATCCACACATGCCGCGTAACTCTCGACCGCTGCGGACATCTGCCCGTCCATCAGGAGGGTAAACCCGATTTGACTGTGGATGATGTACAGGTCGCGCTGACTGCGCAGCGCATCGGGCCGCTCGGCAGCCAGCTCGAGCGTAATGTCCAGCCCCGCACGATATCCGCGCAGCGCCGCCGCGTATGCACCGCGATCGCGTTCGACATTGGCGATCTTGACGTAGCTGATGAAAACACTGCGCTTGAGCTCGAGGTTGTCGGGTTCGAGGGGCAGACGTGCCAGGCGGCCCTCGAGACTGGTGGTATAATGGGCCACCGCCCCGTCGACATTTCCCCGCGTCTTGTACATGTCCCCGACCTTGTCACGTTGCCAGGCAAGCATGTTCAATACCTGCGGATCCCCGGGATGACGCTCGGCCAATCGCGCGGTGATCTCCGCGGCCTTTTCGAAGCTCTCCAGGGCCCCGGCAGTGTCCCCGGACACGCTCAACAGATCACCGACACCTTCGAGCCCGGACGCCTCGAGTCGCAGGTACCGCGGGTCGTCCGGATCCACCGCCAACAGGCGCTTGGTCAGCTCGAGGCTCTTCTCCAGACTGCTCCGCGCTGCCGCAGTCTCCCCGAGATTTGCGTAGTTGGGTCCCCCCTGCACGATGCCAATGCGCAAGTAGGCCTGCGCCTGGCTGAGGATGACGTCGTCGTCATCAGCCGACTCCGCGGCCAGCTTGTCGAGGTACTCGACCGCGGTCGTCGTCAGTAACTTGCGGGCCTCGGTCGCGCCCTGCAACGGCTCGATCAGGCTGTTGAGGTCGGTCACGAACGTCGAAGCCATGTCGAGGACACGACTGCGCTGGGTCTTGATTTCCTCGAGCAACTGCGCCTGCCGATGGACCATGATCGACAGGGTCACCGTGGCACCAATGATCGACAGAAGCAGGGCCATGGCCAACGCACAGCGCACCCGGTGACGGCGCACGGTCTTGCTCAACACATACCATGTACTGCTGCGCCGGGCGGCGATGGGTTCGTCGGCAAGATATCTGTGCACATCCGCTGCGAGGTCCAACGCCGTCTGGTAGCGTCGGTCCGGTTCCTTGGCCAGCGCCTTGAGTGCGATGGTTTGCACGTCGTCTTCGATCGGACAGCGCGTCTGGGTCGGCAAGCGCGCGACACCGCTGCCCGGCGACCAGGCCCGCTGCAATCGTGCCGGCTCCGTCTCGTTGATGTGGTGTACGACCTCGCCGATCGGACCATCGACCGGATAGGGATAGACGCCCGTCAGCAGGCGGAAGAGAACCACGCCCAGGGCATAAATGTCTGTCCGGGTGTCAGTGTCGCCTGGACGCCCGGTGGTCTGTTCGGGAGCCATGAAGGCCGGCGTCCCGATGATCTGACCGCTCAGTGACGCCATGGTCCCCGTAGCGTCCGCAGTCATCTTGGCCAGACCAAAATCCATGACCCGAGGCGTTCCGCGGCAATCGACCAGGATGTTCGATGGCTTGATGTCGCGATGAATGATCCCCCGCTGATGGGCATAATTGACGGCCGTGCACACCTCGGCAAACAACCGCAGAACAACATCGATCGCCAGTTGCTGCCGCAACACGTGCTCGTCCAATGGCAACCCCTCGACATAGTCCATCACACAGTACTGTCGACCATCCTGCGTCATCCCGGAATGAAACACGGTCACGATGTTGGGATGCTGCAGCTGAGCGGCCAGCTCGACTTCACGTTCGAACCGCCGCCGCGCCGATGCCGATGCATAGGGCCCCTCGCGCAGGATCTTGATGGCGACCAGCCGTCGCGTATGTCGTTGACGCGCGCGGTACACGATGCCCTGCCCGCCCCGCCCGAGCTCATCTTCGATTTCGTAACCGTCGATGTCAGGACAGGCGCCGCCGCCAGGTCGTTCTTTCGCCGGCTCGACCGGGGCAGCGTCACCGATCTCTCGCAGGTCGGCGTACAGCAGCCCGATAGATTTCTCACAGGCCGCATGTCGTGCGGCGCATGCTGCACAGGATGCGATATGCGCCAGGCAGTCCTCGAGATGGGCATCCGCGAGCGCGCCCGTGAACATCTGTTCGATCTGCTGATCACTGAGACAGGTGGACATGACGTTCCCATTGTCTTCAAGGGCAAACCGTTTGACCAGAAGTAATCGAGACCGCCCGGCCGCACACATTGGGTTCGCCGGGACCATTGTTGTAGGATGGACGCATCAGGCCTGCGTTATCTGCCTCTGGAGGATCCGGTCATGTCGTCAGCCGAGCGTCTGAGTATCGAGCAATATGATCCGCACGCGCCGCTGGACCGTGCCCGCACGCCACCGGCTGCGTGGTACACCTCCGAGGCCATCGCCCGCCTCGAGTGTGACCACGTGTTCGGAGGCACCTGGCAGGCGGTGGGCGGCGCGGGCCAGGTCGAAAAGCCCGGTGAATTCATCACTGCGCACATCGCCGGGCAACCGATCGTGGTCGTCCGCGGAGACGATGGCGTGCTACGGGGATTCTTCAACGTCTGCCGCCATCACGCGGCCGAAGTGATCCCGCAGGCCTGCGGACACGCAACGGCACTGCGCTGTCCGTACCATTCCTGGACGTATGGTCTCGACGGTGCGTTGAAGAATACACCCGAGTTCGATCGCGTAGAGAACTTCGATAAGGCGGATCACGGTCTCGTGCCCGTCCATGTTCAGATCTGGGAGTCATTCGTCTTCGTATGCCTCGCAGACGATCCTCCCGATATGATGGCCCATCTGGGCGAACTGGCCGGGCGTGCTGCCACGCTGAACCTTGGAAGTTTACAATGGGTTGACCGGCGGAGCTACGAACTCAAGTGCAACTGGAAAGTATTCGTCGACAATTATCTGGATGGCGGGTATCACGTCCCCTTCATCCATCAGGGCCTGGGCAGCGTGCTGAGCCACACCGATTACACGATCGAAACGTGCGACCGGTTCTGCCAGCAATCAAGTCCGATCGAACGGGCCGGCGCAGACGCGGCCACCTCGGCGGTGCGCGGCGGCGACCGTGCCTACTATTACTGGTTGTATCCGAACTTCATGTTCAACTGGTACGAAGGGTACATGGACACACACATCATCCTGCCCCGCGCGGCGGATCGCTGCCAGGTCATCTTCGATTTCTATTTCACGCCACCAGCAGACGACCGCGCCCAGAGCATCAAGGTCGCCGACCAGATTCAATTCGAAGACATTGACATCTGTGAACCGCGTCCATACAGCAATAATGCACCGGAAATCCATGTACATGAG
>CALODL010000010.1:0-350942 GCA_942492115.1 uncultured Planctomycetota bacterium | reverse complement strand
ATGAGATTACCGTCGTCAAACCGTAGATCCCCCCGTCGAGATGAAAGGCGACTGGAATCGCGTTCTGAATTAAGATCGCCATCGTTCCCCAACTCGTTCCTGTCGCAAAGGCAGTGATTCCTGCAACAACGAAAAGCGCTGGAAAGATCACAGCCGGGATGGATTGTCCGAGTGTTGCGGCCAAGAATTTCCCTGTATCCAAGCTATTGCATGCGTTCTTCAGCGACCAGGCCAAAATCAAAATAGCACAAGGCAGCAAACTCGCCCGAGCTCCGCGGCCCAGGGCTTCAGCGTTGCTTGAAAAGGATCTTGGCAATCCACTGGGCGCAAATCATAGATATCCAGGCTCCGAACCCCCCCGCATAGGCTAGAAGCATGATGCTGTTTTCAGAGGTGGTAAAGACTTCACGCCAAGTAGAGAGAGAAAAAAAGGAGAAGGGGTTTTGAGCAAACTTGTCGCCGCCTCCCCCATCAAGCCACAACCCTCCTATGAGGGCAGCAAACAATCCTGAGACCGGCAGGATCGCCGCAAAAGCATGAATTCGTGCTTTCTCATGGGCCTCCGCAGACGCAAAACCTTTCGAGGTGATCGGTTTTGCGTGTTTCTCCGTCAACCCACGTCCCCCGCGCGCGCGTTTTTCCGCTTCCGCCATGGGCCCAAAGTCCTTGCCGGTGAACGCATTGATAAGAACAAAGGCGATCATTAAGAAACAATAGAAACGAAATCCCAAGGCGTCGAAAAACATGGAATAGCCGTCAGTCGCGATCCCAAGACTCTCTGCCGTTTTTTGAAACAACCCGACTTCGTATCCGATCCACGTACTGATCAATGCAACGCCTGCGACCGGAGCGCTGGTTGCGTCCACTAAGAACGCCAGTTTCTCCCGACTGATGTTTTGGCGATCGGTCAGGGGGCGGAGGGTGGATCCTACCAACATGGTATTGGCATAGTCGTCAATGAACAAAATGAGTCCCATCAGCGCAGTGATGAGTTTCGTTGAGCGCACGGACTTTGCGTGCTTCATGAGCCATTTGGACAATTCCGAAGCCCACCGCTTGCGATCATTCCGCCAATCATCATCATGACGAAAATGACGAAGGCCAAAATTTGAAGGTTTGTGGTATCCGTCGCTGCGCTATAAATAAACTTCAAACCCAACCACTGGCTGGGTTGATCGGGAGCCGTGTAGGCCAATTTCAAAAAACCTCCCGCAATGACTGCGGCAGACAAACTGATCAGAACTTCGTGTGTGAGAACGGAGATGCTCACGGCAAGCAGGGGAGGAATGACGCTGAACCACGGGGGAGCTTGTCCCTCCATGACCGCAAGTTTTGAACCTGCGACATAAGCCAAAAGAGTCAATCCGAAAAAAACAATGAGTGTGACTGATGTTCTAATTTTCAACTGCGTTCCCCCCTCAACGGTTTTTATACAGCATAGGGGGGGCTTAGGCCAAGAAGCTAAAAAAGTGTTCTAAAATCCAAGGGCGAGGACTCGGTAATTCGGCCGTCTCGATCGGTGGATCTGGCTTTTATCCGGTAAAGAGTGAAGTGACTGAGTCCGACGAGGGTAATGGAATGGTTGGTTTTGTAGGTGTTCTCCTCGGAGTTTGCTGATCCATCAAAGGAGAAACGCCGTATAGCACCTGGCTGGTTGCGGGCACATTGGTTGTCCACGAGATTGTGACGGAATGGTTCGTTAGGTTTGATAGGGCCAAGCCTGTGATGGAAAGAGGAGCTGTGTTTACTCCCACTGGTACGAGCTCGCCGGACTCTGATTCCCCACGGAGTCCGTTGCACTTAGGCTCACCGTATGGCTTCCGTTGCCGAGAGGCTGAGAGAAAGGGGCGAGGAACACGGGGTTGGCTGCGCGCCATCCAGAGAACAAAGGAAAGTGGAACTTTCGTTTGCACTAAATGCGATGGAGAAATCTGTGCTTGCCGTGGGAGTCCATGCCGGCGTGCTTTGGCCCAACGTGAGGGTCGGAGCGAGGGTATCGACTTCCCAGCTATAAGTGGCCGCCTCACCAGGAACCCCGAAGGCATTGAGTCCGCTGACTTCAAAGACATGCGAGCCGTCGCTGAGTGCAGTTCTGACAAAAGGGCTGTTGCAGCTACCAAAAGAAATCCCGTCCAAAGCACAAATAAAAGACGTCGTTTGAGTTGAACTGAAATCAATCGCGATATGGGTGGAGGAGGTCACGGTTTCCGATGGGACAATCGTACCGAGTTCAACCTCGACGACAGTTGAAACTTCCCATTCATAGGTAAGCGGATCTGCGGAATTGCCAGCGAGATCCGTCGCTCGGAGAACAAGAGTGTGCACGCCATCGGCCAGTGCATTCGCGACGAAGGGTGAGGCGCAAGGCGTGGCGCCTGAAAGATCGAGTTCGCAGCTAACGGTGGCGACTTCATCTACTTGGAAGTAAATTTCGGCACTCTGACTTGCCGTTGGAGATTCATCGGGAACGGCCTCGGTGAGAGTAAGAATCGGTGGGGTTTGGTCGATGCTCCATTCGATGCGAGCGGCCTCGCTAATATTGCCAGCGAGATCGACGCCTACGACTTCAAAGTCATGATCTCCCTCACTGAGATGGCTCAGAGTAAAGGGAGAGTTGCATTCAAGGGATTGCTCCCATCGATCCGACAGTCAAAGGCGACCGAATCTCCCGAGCTAAATTCAAACCTGGCATGATCCTGAAAAGTCGGAGAGTTTGTCGGGGCCGTCATGATCAAGCTGACCTGCGGCAGAGTGTAATCTACGGTCCACTCAAATTCGAGAGCGTCACTTTCATTCCCGGCACTGTCCGTTCCTACAATGGAAAGCAGATGGGTTGCTTCTTCGAGTTGAGTGAAATGAAGGGGAGAAGTGCAATTTTCTACTTTTAGGTCATCTAGAAAACAAACGAGAGTGACCGATTCGTTCGAATCAAAGCTGGCAGTCAGGGAATCGAGATTCGTAATCATCAAATCGGGCTGGATGAGAGCAAACTCAAGGATGGGCGCTGTTTGGTCAATCGTCCACACATAGGTCAAGGGAGTGGAACGAGTACCAGATTCATCGATGGCGACCACGGTCAACTGGTGCGGTCCCTCTGCCAGATTCTCTAGAATCAAAGGCGTTTCACAATCGAAGGGCCCCGAATCGTCTAAATCGCATTCAAAAGATCCGGCCTCGGTCGATCGAAACTCGAAGGTGGCTGTCGATACCAGTCAGTTCATTGGGAGTTTTGTCCCACTGGATTATGGGCACTTTAGAATCGATCACCCAAGAATAGGAATCCGCTTCGGAGTAATTGAAGATATTGAGCTGCACTTCAAATTGGTGCTCGCCATCTTTGAGTTCTGAGTAAGTGATGGGAGACTGGCATTGTTCATATCTTCCCCCGTCGATTCGGCAATACGTCTCCGGATGCCAGAAGTGCTTAAACAAAACACTTAGAATCTTCGCCCAAAAACTCAGTCGCATTTCAAAGTCAAAAGTGATTTCCGTACTGCTAGTCGGATTTGCATCTGGAGTCACCTGGGTAATCTCTACTCCGTTCGTGGTAGGAACGACGTCAAAAGTATGCGAAATATATTCACCGCTTTCACCATTTGAATCGAGCGCCTTCACCTTGAACTGGTGATTTCCAGCTCGAAGAGTGGCGTAAATTTTAGGCGATTGGCAGGGCAGAAACCTACCTTCATCAAACTGGCAGAGAAAGGTGTTCGAACCTTCAGGAGAGTGAAACCGGAAAGCGATTTGTCGTTCTCGAATTAAAGCACCGGATGGGTTGACCGAGTCAAGCACGACCGAAGGGTTTTCGACCTGCTTTTCATCCTCATTCTTATCGATAAAAACGAGCTGGACCTTTTTCAGTCCATAGGGGCTGCGAATCCAGAAGCGCGCGTTGCCATTTAGATTTTGAGTCTCAAGTATTTTTTCCCAAACCGAGGAATCGTCTTCAAATTTCAGATCGCTTACATCGACCCAGAGCCAATAAGCTCCGTTTTCTGTTTCCCAATGGCTGAGTGGTTCCAAATCGAAGAACGTCCCATGTCTTCCGACAATACCGTTGAGCGCAAGCTGCAGGCGCCTGCCAGAAAACAAGAGATTGTGATTGAATTGGATTCTAAGATAAACGTGGTAATCGCCGTCTTTATTTAACGTATCGGGATGGATCGTCTCGAATTTGACGCGATTGTGCTCATAGATCTCGCCGACCTGGATCAGATCGGTGGATCCTAAACTACGAACTAGACTTGGCTCGTCGCTATTCCCCTCAGAATTCGCGTTTTCAGAAGAAGCCGTTTCTTCGGCTTCTGGATTTAAATCTTCCTCGTCAGCAACGGGACACCCACTCAGAGAAACCGTCACGAGGATGAGGCAAATAAATCGAGCCAACTCTCTATGGGTGAGCAAACGTTCCATGATTACCCCTCGAGTCGCTTGACAACTATGGTTTCATTATAACGCTTTGAGTTTAGCTCGGGGCATAAAATCGAATTCACAGCGTGTTTTCAGGGACTTATAAAAAATCCCTGTCAGACAAGGACTTAGACTCTCAGCAATGTTTCGACTTGAAAAAAGTGCCGTGATAATCTTGCCTTAGGCCGAAATCCAATTCCCATGTCGAAATCCATTTTAAAGAACACGCAGGGTGGTTTCCGATTCTCGCTCCGCAATAAAATTCTTTCTGTCCTTGGAATTTTGTTGTTTAGTGCCGTTTCTTTCTACACGCTTTTGGCCTCCAATATTTTTAAAGATGAGAAAACTCGGCTTCTCTATGACATCAATCACAGTATTGCAATCAACACGGCTTCCCAGTTGCGATCGACGGTCAGGCAAATTGGATATCAGGTTCGTCTTTTCATTCTTTCAAATATCCTGACAAAAAATAGCCAGATGGTTCTTCCAAAGAATTTTTTAAGAGAAGGAAATAGTGAAGGGATCTTGGTTTACAAAAAACAAGGCACCCATCTTCAGCCCTTGAACTTGGGAGGAAGTTATCGGGCATTTCAAAAGATGAGCTCCGGAGGGAGCAGTCCTGAAAGACGCGCTTTCTCAAGATTACTCCTTCTGGGCTTCGGACGGCGGGGATCGGTTTTTTGTTTCGACAAAGATCGATGTTAAAAGTGGAGAGAGGGATCCCCTTTCTTATCTTGCGGTAGCAGAAGTCGGCGGAGCCCATTTTGGATCTGCTTCAGTCTGCCAGCTTGTTTGAATCCTATCTTGTCGATGCATCGGGGAAAGTCCTGGTGCACATCGATAAGAGCTCGGCCCGCGCGCCCGCCAGCATTACCGACCATCCGCTATTGAGCCGGGCGATTAGCCTAAAGAACAGTGGGGTGTCTAGTTACCAACTCTCCGGACAAAAGTGGTATGGGGCCTATGCTCCTCTTGGGATTGGGAGCCTGTTTTTTCTGACCCAAGCGCACGAATCTCAAGTGACGGCGGCGACGACGAAGCTCGTGCATCAGTCTCTGCTCTTTGGGTTGCTGGTGATTACCGGAACCTTTCTAGCCAGTATTCTCTTCTCTAGGAGAATCACCCAAAATCTACAAAGGTTGACGGTTCGGGCTCAGGCACTTGGCGAGGGGGATCTCACCACGGAAATTTCGGTGCACTCCCGAGATGAAGTTCAGGACCTTGCCTCTTCCTTTAATTTTATGATGCATTCCTTAAAAGAGTCTCGAGATAAAATCGAAAAACATAACCGAGAGCTAGAAGGCAAGGTTCAGCAAAGAACACTGCAGTTGAAGGAAAAGAACATCGCCCTGGAAGAAATGCAGGAAAAACTAATCCGCAGCACCCAACTTGCTGCCGTTGGTGAAGTCGCTGGGCGAACAGCCCATGAAGTCGTGAATCCCTTAACTGCAGCCTTAACTCGACTCGAACATGTCAGTCACGATCAGCTTTCAAAAGTGCACCGTGCGTTGCCCCAACAGTTTACCGAGATCTTGGATGCTTGGGAAAAAGACTACAAGGCCGGGGAGTGGAAAAGTTACTGGCTGCCTGGCAAGTACCCTCGCAAGTGAAAACTGGGGCAACGCTTTTTGAAGAGGATTTGGAAAATCTCAAGACCCTGGCCCGAACTTGGGGAGAACAACAAGTTCAAATCGGGGGCGATGTCGAATTCGTCCAAAATCAAGGGTGGCGCATTCAACGCATCGTCGATGGAATGCGTAAGCTCGTGCGTTCATCGACCCATCGGGAACAGGTGAGCTGTCATGAAGTGTTTAAAGAAGAAGCCATTTCCACGTTGAGTGATCTTCTTGAAAAAGGGGGGATTCAGCTTGAACAAAAATTTCTTGCGGAACAGGATCAAGTATTGGCCAATCGCGATGAACTCATTCAGATCACTTTGAATCTGCTACGAAATGCCTACCAATCCGTGGCGGCGACGCGAGCAAGGGGTGAGGGCGAAATCGCTGTTGAAACCAGTAACGCGGACGGATGGCTCTACCTCGACATCAAAGACAACGGAGTGGGGATTAGTGAGCAAAACCAAGGCAAAGTTTTCGGCCAGGGCTTTACGACGAAGGCGCCTTCCGAAGGAACCGGACTGGGGCTAGCGATTTGTAGACGCTATGCGCGTGCGATGGGAGGGGATGTTGATCTGCTTTCTTCTAAACCGGGGGAGGCCACGATCTTTAGAATCAAATTGCCGGTGGGTGCATGAAGGCAATTCTCCTTGTTTTTGTGATCTGCTTGTCGGCCAGTGCGATCGAATCCGTTGACGAAGATTTTTCTGATCTCACCTTTTTCGATTCGGACAACAGTACGGCCGTGTGGAATTTGAGGAAGGGCGTCTTCAGCTGCCCTTAGACGTGACCGTCAATGCTGCCGATGAAGCGGTGAATATTGGAACGGATCGGATGGGGCTTTTTCTTCAAATACGTATTTGGATTTTGATCCCAGCGCAACCGCTAGCTTGGTGACGCTAGATAGCAGTCGCATTTATCAATTTACTTCGATGACCATTGATTCAGGTGTGACCGTTCCGGGGTTCGGAACCGATCCTTTGAGAATTCGTGTGCGGGGAGATGTCACGATCAATGGAACGCTGGATGTTTCGGGCAGCGATGGACAGGATGGAAGTGGCGATAACTCTGAAACCCAGAATGGGGGGGGCTGCCCGCTGCGGGAGCGGCCCGGTGGAGATTCAGATCAAGCGGGAACGGGTGCTGATTTGGGAAATGCCGGGGGCGGCGGCGGCGGGGCCGAAGGCGCGGGAGGATCGGGGGGACCTGGTGCTGGGGGTGGTGGCGGCGGTGCCACGGATCGGCGGGTGCCGCCGGAAACACACCGGGCGGAGGCGGAGCCGGCGGAGCGGGGGGCGCTCTTTATGGAGATGCGGAGATTACTGACTTTCTCGGAGGATCAGGCGGAGGAGGCGGCGCGGATTTCACTCAGGGCCCGCTCAATGAAAACAGTTCGGGCGCGGCCGGGGGTGGCGGAGGGGGCGTCATTTTCTTAGTGGCGGGAGGAAATATTCGCATCAATGCAGCCGGTGTGGTGAAGGCTGATGGCGGAGCCGGGTGGCGGTTTGCCGATGGGGCATTGAAAGCCGGTAGCGGCGGCGGCGGCGGCGGAGGGGCGCTTCGATTTCTTTCGGGAGGAAGCATTACCTTAGCCTCCGTGAATGTGACTGCGATCGGGGGCGCGGCGGGCTCCGGTTCCGCCGGAGGCGATGGGGGAATCGGAGCAAGCGGGAGAACTTTGTTTTTGGAAAGTACAAATAATTATACCCTCAATGTGGGTACCCTCTCTGCCGGCAATCCTCCTCCTTCTGTGGCAGGCCCGCCGTTCAATGAAGTAGGCTATGCCGATGATACGACTTATACGATCACGTCTAAGAGCTATGATACTCAGTCTGCTCTTCCAGACTACCTTTCTCCCGCGATCGTGGATTCAACCCCTGCCGGAACTTCGATCACCTACGAATTTGCGGGTAGCTCAGACAACTTTGTTGCCGACGATTCTGGGTTTGTGTCTTTATCAAATATTTCTTTGCTCAATGGAAAACGGTATCTCAAATATCGCGTGACTCTGGCAACGACCGATCGCGAAGTTTCTCCCACAGTGACTAGTATCGCCATCCGTTTTGACAACACGATTGAAAAGTTCAGTTTCCAATTAGCGAGTTGCGCGTCGGTTCATGCAAGCCAAGATCCTTTTTGGAAGGGGCGTGCGCTTTGGACGTTTGCCTACTTGGTCCTGCTTCTCTGTCTTCCTACGATGTTGCGCCCCACCCAAACAAGATGGATGCCATGAATTGAAAGAAGTAGCTCTTTTGATCCGTGGGCGCGATCACATAATAGCCTGGTCGAAACGAGAGCTGTGCTTCTGAATAAAGCGTGCGAGTAAGGGGGGATTTGCACTCGCCATTTCGAATCGATGGAAAGTCCCCGCATTTGGCCGAAGGGCGCCAAGAGCAAGGAAAAATCGATTTTGGAAGCAAACGATCCGATCTGAGGGAGCGTGAGAGTGGTTCCCAAAACAAATTGAGGGAGGTGAATGCGCTTAATGAAAATCGCTTGATTGGCAAGGCGGGAAAAGAAAGGCTCTTGGCTATAGCTAAGGCCTATCGTGAGGGGAAATGCAGAAAAATGGGAGGCTAAGAGGCGAAAGGCCCAGTAATTGTAGTATAGAGATCCTTGAAAATCCGCCAGAACGCTATTGTCATTGTTGTAACGCAGAGGCTGAAATAGGATCTGAGCTTGGAATTGAAGATCATCATTCCTCATATGAGCGTCAAGAACGTAGCGGTTAAAAGAAAAACCTCGGATTTCGGCCCGAAATCCCTCCGCCTGAGAATAGGCTTCCGCATTTTCAAAACCATACAGGCCTCCTAACCCAAGCGCCACTCCCGCCAAAGTTTTCGAACGTTTTTTGAGAGGCTGGGGCGTTTTTGAATGGGGGATCTGAGGGGCTGGCTGAGCAGAGGGCGGGACTACTTTTGAAATTTCGGGGGCTGCCTTTTCTGCGGAGGGTTTTGTTTTTTCATTTAAAACAATTTCTTCAATGGGACTCGCTTTACCAAAGGTGCCCCGGGCATCTTTGGAGCGCACCCTCCAGTAGATCTTATCGAGTCGCGGGATTGTCACGGCCTTCTCGGTTCCATTGACCTCTTCGGTGTGTATGAGCTCTTTGAAATCTTCTGAGGAGCTGATTTCGAGTCGATAAGACGATGCCCCGGGGGCAGGATCCCATTCAAAGAGTAATTTGAGCGTTTGCTTGGGTTTGGAGTTTGCGGGCTTGGCTTGGGCTTCGGTTAAGTAGAGGAAAAGCAATTTCGCAAACATCCGGCTTCTGAAGGAAGGGGTTAGAGCCGACTCGTCGGGGAGGATGGTGACGCCCTTTGTTTTCGGAGGCGCAATGCGATTTCGAACTCGAAACCGAAAGGGATGAGACGGTTTCCATTCTCCAAGAGTGGGATGTCGTGCCTGAATTCTCCAAAAATAGACGCCGGCCTGAAGAGTCGGAAAGTTGACTTGGGTGGAACGGACTGTTTGGGACTTCAATTTTAGTTCTGAAATCTTCAAATCGACTGAACTCGATTCGGTAAGACTCGCACCCAAATCTCCTTCCACTCTAGGGTGAGTTTCTGTTTTCGATAAACTACCTTGTTTTGTGGGGTGAGAAGACATAGCGGATGGGAGGCATGACAGTAAAATCACTGGGGGAACTTGTCGAAAGATCGCGCCGGACTCTCCAAAAGTATTTTCCCGGCTTCAAAGCGATCCGTTCGTCCGGTTTCAATAGGCGCGGTTGTCGGAAGTCTCTGGACTCTGAGAGTTCCAACAGTCCCATTTTGATCCCCCGACCATTTAAAAATTTGGCTCCACAGCGTTCGAGTCTGGGAAAAATATTGAGCAGGGTTTAGGACTTTGAATTTCAATATTCAGCTTGCGAGGGATTTGCGCCACTTCTCGCTTTGGAAGTCGAGTTCGTAGCGACTGCCTTCCTTGAGCGCCTCGCTGATTTGATTGGAGGAGAGGTTCGAAAGAACCTGTATGCATTCCCTTCTACAAGATCAATGCTGGCTTTCATTTCCAAAACCGGAGTGTTCACTAAATTGCGTACGTCTTGACTGAGTTGATGGTTTTGTCTTGAACCTTGAGTCGAACGGTTGACGCTTTTGATCTTCGCAGAGCCTTGTGTGATTTCAAACGTCACAGCGGCATCGTTCTTATTTTTCTGGGGGTGAGATCCGGAGCAAGGTGTTTTCTGAGAGTTCTATTGTGCTTCGGTCATTGAGGACAATAGTGGCGCTCGATTTAGGTCCCGCAGATCAACGTGTCTTGCAGTTTGACGGTGTCTCCTTTGGGCAAGAGGATAACAGGACAAAGTTCCAAAGCCCCTTTGGTTCAGCGAACGGGACTTAGAGAGGACTTTTCCAATTTGAGGAGATTGAGTCGTTTCCTGCGGCAGGAAAGGGAGTTGTATCCACCTCATGGAATGTAAAAGGAAAACAGTTTCGACGCAGAGGGCCATGAAGACGACAGTGATCAGCAAGAAATCTCTTTGGCGCACTGCGACCTGCTCCATGTTTTTAATTCTACCTCATCTATACCGATAAAGAGATGACGAGATGCACTCAGTGAATCGAAAAACTGTCTCATTGTGACGACGAATCGGGAATTCTGGCGGCGTACCGATCTATCTTCCACACCAAATCCCAAGCCCCTGTCATTCGATCTTCACGGGGGGGACCGGGGGGCGAGTGCCGTAACCCTTGGTTCCCCCTCGGTTCAGGTCGCCGACTTTGAGATTGTCTGTGTCAGTTCAGGGGAGGAAGCCCTCAAAGAGGAAATCGAAAAAGGCGCTTGAAGAAGAGGCCCCCTTTGTCGGAGGCTTTTTTGACGTGAAGTTAGGCGAGGGGATCGATGGGATAGAGACCATCCGCCGTGCGAAAGATCGAGACCCGAACCTTCTGTGTCGTAGTGACGGCATATCAGGACCGTTCGGTGGAAGACATTACTAAGATTTTTGGAGTGGAATTTTCCGATCGCTGGAACTTCATTCCCAAACCCTTTACATCAGGCGAGATTCTACAGATGGCTCATAATTTAGCTGCAGACTGGGATCGACGGCAGCGAGAGAAGGCTCATCTTATCCAAATCAAGACACAGCAAGAACAATTGATTCAATCAGAACGGTTGGCTGCCGTGGGTCAGCTTGCCAGGGGGATCGGCCATGAGTTTGGAAACATTCTCTTAAGCATCATTGGAAATGCCGAGTTAGCGTTGCAATCCCTGGAGCCGGAAGAAATGAAACGGTCCCTGGGGATTATTCATAAATCAGCTGAAAGAGCCGGTGTAATTGTACGAAATCTTCAGGGTCTGGTGAAGGTTCAAACACAGAAGAAAAAGATGAGTATACTGATTCCGCTAAAATCTTCTATTGAACTCATAAGACATGAATTTAAGCGATGGAAAGTCAATGTATCAGAAGACTATTCAAATCCATTGAGCGATGTGGAAATTAATGACATTGAAATGGGACAAGTCTTCTTAAACCTTTTCATCAATGCGACCCATGCGATGCAGTCGAAGGGGGGAGAGCTCAAGATTTCCGCGAAGGAAGAGAGCTCTTGCCTGGTTTTGGAGATCTCAGATACGGGTGTGGGATTGAACCTGAAAATATTGAAAAAGTCTTTCTGCCTCTTTTTTCAACAAAGGGGGGTAAGGGCAGCGGTATTGGACTTTCTGTGGTCAGTAAGATTATCGAGAGTCATGGTGGAAAAAATTGGAGTGAGATCTGCAGTAGGAAAAGGAACTACCTTTAGAATCGAGATTCCGAAGTCATGAAATATACTCTTCTCATTATCGATCCGGATGAAAGACGTCGGAACTCTATGAAAGCCTTTTTGGAGCCCTTAGCGGAGTTCGAGTTCATTGAATTTGAATCCGATGCGAAGTGTAAGAAATCGTTGTCGCGTTCTAAGAGAGAAATTGACATTGTCCTTGCAAATTGGGAACTGAGCAGCCTCAATCGGGACATCGTTGAAATGCTTCGAAGTTATGAAGCCACCCGAGGATCTCTCGTGATCATGGTGGCCTCTCCCGAAGATTATCATTGGATGAAGGGGGCTTTTCGCAGAGGCGGCGGTGTGCGAAGAGGCCTTTAAGAAACCTTTCCAATCAGAAACGTCTGATCGAATTTCCAGACAGAGTTTCACTGGAGAAATCCGTTCGAAGAAATACGTTCTTCTTGCTGAAGACGATCCAGATGCGAGGGATGTTCTCAGCCGTTTTCTCTCTGCCAGTGGTTTTCAGAACATTCTCCTAGCAGAGAACGGAAGAGAAGGTCTGAAATTGGTTCAGGAAAACTGGAAGAGATTGCCTTCGTCTTGAGTGATTGGGAAATGCCAGAGATGAACGGAATTGAATTTCTAAGAAATGTCAGGGCAAGCAGAGAATTTCCGAGCCTACCCTTTGTGATTGCGACTTCGCAAACTGCGATTGAGCAGGTGAAAACGATTCAAGCTGCTCAAGCCGGAGTCAATGGCTATCTATTGAAACCATTCAATCTCAATAGCTTCAAATCTCAGATGGATACGATTCTCAACGAACTTGAGCTGAGCCGGCGGACGGATCGGTACGTGGTAGAAGCCAGGACCCTTCTGGGGCGAAACGAAATACATCGGGCGATCGATATTTTGCAAGAAGGAATACGAGTCGTTTCCGAACTTCCTATGCTGGACGAAGTCTTAGGAGATGCCTACTGTGCTCTGAGTTTGGACAAAACCGGCCCCTTGACCTCTTTGCACCGAGCCTCTGAAGCTTATGAAAAGGCTCTCAATCGCATTCCTGGAAAGACAACACTCGTCTTGAAAAACTTCGAAGTTCTCACGGCGATGGGCCGAAAGAACAAGGCTGTTCTGCTTCCAAACGCATCTCCAAAGCCACGGATTAGATGATGAACACCTGCACCCGGCTGGGAAAGATATATCTTCAAAGTGGGGATGCTGTGGCGGCAGAAGAAGAATTCAGTCGTGCGTTACAGATGAATAAGTCCAACGAAGAAGCAAAATCCCTTCTCCAATCCCTCTCTCAATCCAAGAAAATCAAAAACGCGTCTTAGGTTCAAACTAGTTATCTTCTAGATGCGAGGCCTTCAAGATGGTGGGATCGAACTTAATGCGATCTTGTTGCATTATTTTAATGGCGTCTTTGGGGCTGTGGGCCGGACAGTGCGGGCGGTTGTTGGTGAGCGCGTCGTAGGCATCTGCCACCGAGATAATTCTTGCGTACAAGTGGATGTTTTTTTCCGTCCAGGCGATTGGGATAAGCCCTTTCCATTGAACCACTCATGGTGTTGTAGCGCGACCAGGACGGTTTCTCTGGGTGTTGCAGAGACTTAATTAGTTTTGACCCATGGAGCGGATGAGCTTTAACAATCTCAAATTCCTCAGAAGTTAGGGTCTTTGGCTTATAGAGGATCTCTCTTGGAATGCTGAGATTGCCCACGTTGTGTAGGAGCGCGCAATAAGCGAGCGAATGGATCTGAGCTTTGGATAGGTTGAGCTGTCCCCCTAAAGCACCCGGATGGTAAAACATTTACATTGTGATTGGTGTAGTAGAGGTTGGCAAGAGTTATATCGCTTCAGAAGTGCTGTGGCGAGTTCCGGTGTCGAGGCGATTAAGTTCACCAGGGTTTCACTGAGAGATTGATTTTCCTTTCCCTAGGATCCCTATTTTTGACATCTTCTTTCTTTTCGAGCACTTGTCTATAAGCACTGAGCGCATCTCTTATGTGTTGGACATACTCTTTCGTGTTAATGGAAGGCTCGATGAATTTTTCAATACTTTCAATATATGACATCCAGTCAGACTTTCGAATGAATACTGAGTCGACTCCCTTGTCCGTCAGTCCCTGCGCCCGAGACTGAGAGAGAAGATCGCTCTTGCTTCGAAAGAGTAGAAACTTTCCAGAAAAATTGATGAAGACTGATAGGGAAGAGGCATGTCGAGGGGTACTGATTCAAAAGAGGTTTCCGTAGACATCTCCAGGATCGAGTTGAAGTTCGGTTGCTTGTTCCTGTTTTGCTTTCATTATCCAGCTTTCTTTAGGGTCTTATTAAATTGGTTTTTCTTCAGCGGAAGGGCTACCACTTCATCCACTAATAAAGCACTGTCATAATTTTCTGGTGTCTCAGTGGCCAACAAAATTGGGATATGCTGAGTTTCGGGATTGCCCTTCAAATAGGTTGTCACCTCGACTTCTTCGATCCTGGGAAGTCCTGTTGTCAAAACGATGAGGGTGGGTTGAAGGTAATAGGCCAAAGCCAGCGCCGAGGCGCCGTCATCAACATAGTGAACTTCAAAGCCCCACTCTTTTAATATGTCGAAATGCTCATTTCGTTTGTCTTCATTGGCTTCTGCGACCACGATTTGAAGCTTGTTTCCATCTCGTGCAGAAAATTCCATAGGCTGACTGATGACGTGAGGCAGTAAGAGGTGAAAGGTCGAACCCTGATTGGGGAGGCTATCCACCCAAACGTTTCCGCCGTGGTGCTTTGAAATCTCTTTGGCGACCGACAAACCAAGCCCCTTCCTTGGGCTCGAGACTGGTCTTTCAGCTGACTGAAGCGGTCAAATATTTTTTGAATCTCATTCTTTGGAATTCCCGGACCTTCGTCGCGAATGCTGATTTTTACCATTGGGTACGGGGGGTCCTTTGCCCTTCGGCCAAAGAATGGAGTGACCTTCAGGAAAATATTTTTGTTTGGATCGGTAAACTTGACTGCATTTGTAAAAAGGTTTTGTGCAAAAAGTTGTCGAATCCTATCTGTATCGAGTAAGACGCGCCATTGGCGAACCGGATTCTCATAGTGAAATTTAATATTTTTTTCTTCTGCCTGTAGTTTATAGTCTTGGTAGAACTCACTGAGAAAACCGTCAAGCACGATGAGATCGTATTTTGGCTTGAGGCCCTGTTCGTAGCTCATCACATCTAAAAGATCATTGACCAAGACGATGGCATTTGCTGACTGTCTTTGTGCTCGCGTGAGAAGTTCTGTTACGAAGGGAGATAATTCATTTTTATTATTTAGCAGCAGCGATAAACTGGAAGAAATGAGTCCCAAGGGAGACCGCAAGTCATGGGCACAGATGCTCAGAAATTCCTCTCGTTGAGTAATAGCAATATCTCTTTTGGTTTCCTCTTTTAACTGTTCATCGAGTTGGGTCAGTAGCTGCTTTTTCTCCAGTCCAATTAAGATTCGGGAGACGAACTCGGAAACGCTCGCAGTTTTAGCGAGATAGTCATCAAAGGGAATGGCTGAGAGGCTCTGAAGATCGGGGCTCTTTGAATAGGTCAAAAAGAGCGCGGACTTTCGCAAAGGAGCATTGGTCCGAATGGCTTTGACAAGGGGCTCGATTTTTGACCGCCTTCGTCTAGAACGATCGCTTTGGCAGTCGGCGGGACATTCTTTTCAAACCAGTCTCCCAGCTTTTTGGAGTCGGAAGGAGGGGGAGAATTCCATACGCTGTCGAAACCCTTCGCTTTAAGCTCGGCAGCGTGGCCTTCGAAATCCTTAGATTTGTCTGTGATCCAGCAAATGCTCACCAAAACCTCATTGACTAGGGTTGCCCAGTATAGGATCGGCATTTTTGGACAATAAAGTGAGGGCGCAGTGAAAAAAACCGCGGGGAAATCTGCATTATTCCAAAGACTTAGCATTTTGAGGCTAACTCATACAAAAGCGAAAGATTCTCGAACGGCGTCTTCAATTTGAATGAAAATTCAAAGGGGTTAACTCGGTGTGGGGTGAGTGATGAGTTACGGGGGTGGGCGAATGACCTGAAGCGTTGTTAGAATAAGCCTGTAAAGATTTTGGAAGGAATTTATGCGGAACGTATAGTTTTTCCAAACTCACACAGAATTCATCACCTAGATCGATCCACTTTCTTGATCAGACTCAGAATAACCGCAGCGGTTATGAAGAGGCTCTCAAGCCTTTCTGCGATCGGGTGCTTTGGTTTAGCTCCTATGAAGATCTTCTGCGTTGTGGGCAGCAACGTCGACCCGAGACCGTGATTGTCGATCTGGATGCGATCGCAGAAAGCTCTGTGCCAGGTGGCGAGATGGCTCTACATCGTGGCAACGACTTGCAGATCTAAAGGAATCGTATCCGATAGAAGTTGCTGAATTTGCCGTCGCCCATGGCATACACGACAAAGCCTTTGCATGGTGGGTACCGTTATTACTCGCAAAGCGCAACGGAGTCATTTCAACCATCAATAAACGGCATTATCACAAGCGGGACCACAGTATGGGATCAAAGTCCCCAAGACTTATGATAATTGTGTCCGTCTTGACCGACAGAATGGTAAAACTTTATGGCAAGATGCCGTCCGTCTCGAAATGGCTAAGGTGTGCATCACCTTTCACACGCTTGAAGACGGTGAGGTCGTTCCTCCGACTTATCAACAGATACGCGGTCACCTCATATTCGATGTCAAGATGGAAGACTTCCGACGCAAGGCACGATACGTTGCGGGTGGTCACATGACTGAGGCCCCTTCTACAATCACTTACGCCAGTGTTGTGTCACGAGAGTCTGTACGAATTGCATTGACTCTAGCAGCTCTCAACGATCTTGAGGTTAAGACTGCCGATATCGAAAATGCCTATCTTACTGCTCCGGTTGCAGAAAAGATTTGGTGCGTCTTGGGGCCTGAGTTCGGTTCCGACGCTGGCAAGCGAGCCATTATAGTTCGATCACTATATGGACTCAAAAGTGCTGGTGCGTCCTTTAGGAATCATCTAGCCGATTGCATGCGACACCTGGGATGGGAGTCGTGTATCGCCGACCAAGACCTATGGATGAAGGCTGAGATTCGCCCGAGCGATGGACATAAGTATTATGCTTATGCTCTACTTTACGTTGACGATATTTTGGTCGTTCATCATGATGCTACACTTTGTTTACGTCAGATCGACAAGTACTTCAAAATGAAGCCGAATTCGATTGGTGATCCAGATTTCTATCTTGGAGCCAAACTGCGACAGACGAGGCTACCGAATGGAGTCTTTGCATGGGGCATGAGCTCTAGCAAGTATATCCAAGCAGCTGTCCGGAACGTCAAGGACTATATCGACAAGACACGTCCTGGTTCCAAATTGATGAAGCGTGCTACTGCACCTTTTCCGTCAAACTACCTCCCTGAGTTAGATACTACCCCAGAGCTCAACGACAGGGATGCGACATTCTACCAATCGCAAATTGGTGTGTTGCGTTGGTGTGTCGAGCTAGGTCGAGTCGACATCATTACTGAAGTCTCGATCCTATCGTCTCACTTAGCGTTGCCCCGTGAGGGACATTTGGAAGCGTTATTTCATCTGTTTGCTTATATCGAGAAGAAGCACAATGCACGAATCGTATTTGATCCATCGTATCCCGAGATTGATATGACCACATTCAAAGAATGCGATTGGAAACATTTCTATGGTGATGTGCACGAAGCAATCCCACCTAATGCACCTCCGTCAAGAGGTAAAGAAATCGACTTACGAATGTTTGTTGATTCCGATCACGCCGGTGATAAGTTGACGCGACGATCGCGCACCGGATTTCTTATATTCCTCAACATGTCATTGGTTATTTGGCATTCGAAGAAACAAGCAACTATTGAAACCAGTGTCTTTGGAGCTGAGTTCGTTGCAATGAAGCAAGGCATGGAAGCTTTGCGAGGCTTACGTTACAAGCTGCGAATGATGGGCGTTCCAATCTCTGGACCATCATATATATATGGGGATAATATGTCCGTTGTACATAATACCCAACGACCCGAATCGACTTTGAAGAAGAAGTCTAACTCGGTGTGTTATCATGCCGTACGAGAGTCAGTTGCGATGGGCGAATCCCTCACTGGCCACGTTTCAACGCATAACAACCCCGCGGATATTGCTACAAAGGTAATTCCCGGTGGTATGAAACGAGACCACCTTGTTGGTCTAGTCTTATATGACATTACCGATCGTCCCTGATTTGTTCCTCCCCCTCGCCCGGGTTATCGCAGGTTATAAGGTTCCCTTGTCACTGTGTGACTAAATATCAGGATACGTGACGATATAAACAATCAATCGAACCGAAACATACATTATGACTTTGCAACCAAACGCTATTTACTCGATTAAATCCCATTTGCTTGAGGGGACTGACAAAAGTCATGCGCAGACAGACAGACGCTATCGCTAACGCTATCGCTAATAGATCGGAGGGAAACGTAGAATATCTCTCACTAATTTTAGTCGCATAGGATCCGATTGCTTCATTCAACAAGTGGTCTTCGCCCGCCAAAAATGAAAATGAGAACCAATGACAAAATCGACTCGTTCGACCATCACCTGCCTCCGAGGCGCGGACGCGACGCAACGACGCTTGTCTTCACTATGCATTGCAGCATGAAAGAGCAAGCTTTTGACTTTAATCGATCCTCGACAAGGTCAAATAAGCTTTTCAGACAATATGCAAGTGAGTATGAAAAAGATAAGCGTGGTAGGCGTTTGAAGAGCATATAGTAGCCACGAGATCGAGAGCCGACTGGAGAAAAATGCCGAATTGGCGCGTTTGAGGTGCCATTGCTCAAGCATATGCAGCCGGAGTGCTTTCTCATTAGCCTCAGAATGTTTTCATCTGGACATGTCATAATCTTATTCGATTTTCTCTTTTGCACTAGATTTTCATCAAGACACTTACTGGCCGCAAACAGGCATTCAATTTTGAACCCGAAAACCAAGTGCTTGCTGTCAAACAGGCACTTCAAGAAAAGGAGGGTATTCAAGTCGATCAGATTCATCTGTATTCATTCGGGAAAGCAGCGTACGTTTTATGTACTTATACAGTGTTGATTTCTTGGTCACATGCCCAGCTTTGTACTTACGAGTTTCTTTTGTTTTTTCAGTTGAAACTGACAAGACGCTGGAGTCTTACAACATTCAAGCGGGAGCCACTATTCATATGGTTCTGCAATTGAGAGGAGGTCTTGCTAAAATCGCTTCGTTGAAATAAATTTGTGGTGGGAATCCGTGTTTTTCAGAATCATCGCAGTAAGACACGTGAGACAAGGACTTGTCAGTGTGCACTTTCAATAGCCATTCTCTCTCTGAGCTGTCATCTGTGTAGATACTCTGTATCACTTTGTTTGCTTCAAAGTGTGTCGGCGAAGCCACTCGGCGCAGTGCGGGGATATCTTTATCCAGTATATCGTGTAGCTGATTCAAGTCGGCTTGACTCACTGTAGAAGCATTTGCCAGTCCCAAAGATTGTAGTGACATTCGCAGCGGATCTCGAATTCGTTGCCATACACTGGCTGTAAACTCATCTGCTTCACTCACTTCACGTGCATGTGTTCTCTGAAAGGCACCCCTTGACTCTTCGGCGAAACGAGCTGTCGTTCAACTGCCGCCATTTTCGTCCGATTAAACCAAGACAAGCCCCCTACACCGAGTACAGTCGCTGCGACGACCCCTCCCGTAAACTGCATGGGTAGGCTCGTGTAGAATACCAAGTGCCGTCAGCCCCATTCCTGCTACAAGACTTGTTCCTTCTTGCATTCGACCTTCCACTAACTCGTGTGTTGAATATAAGCGATTCGTTTCTTGTACAATCTTGGCATGCATCAACAATAGATGGATGGAATCATTCAAGTACGTAATGACATTGTCGAATTCGTAGTTTGGGAGCCTTCATGACTTGAACCACCACATATTTACAGGATTTGATACGATGGTAAGCCGTTATTGTCAATGGCAGGAGACGACTCTTTTACTGGCGAGCACTAGAATGAGTGTGCGCCGAGGTTCGTTATTAGACAAGACGACAAGGCAGACATGCTTTTTCGTCAGTAGCCGCGATACATACCATAGTGTAGATACGAGGCGAGTCCTTGCGAGCAATCACATAGGACAGATTCCAACAAAAGAGAGCCGCCTGCTCGAGCAAAGTCGTGAATCTACAAGTAAAACCAGGTGTTTCAGTGTTAGTCATGCACAAGTCGGCAAGCGTCTTCATGCATACGTAACGACGGGTACTTTTTTAAACTGATCCGCCTTGTTCAAGACAATCGGTAGCTTGTGATCCATACCACCAGAAGAGTGTAAAAGAACAGACAAGGTCTCTCCTGTCGTTCCTGGTTGTCGGGATCCGGAAAGAGCAATGCCACATCTGCTCGATCTGCAAAAGTACTTGACCACACCCTTAAAGTCATATCCTCGATCCATTTCCTGAGATGACTGGAGAATCCTATCATACCGGGGCTATCCACTGGCATGAAATTCGACGAGGCGACATTTTTTCGCACTTTGAGTTGCGTATGATGAATCAGCGTCGGACCAAACTGTCTCAAGTTTCCAAAGCCCATGTCAGGGTCACCAATTAAGGCGGGTCCATCTTGGTCGATATCTTCTGGCCCTGGAGCAATAACTGTAAAGCCATCATCCGTTGGAGCGACACCGGCAGTCTGAACGTTGCGTCCCATAGTAGCTCTGTTAACGTTAGTAACAGTACTCTATCAGTGTCGAGTCTCGTCTGGACCCAACTAGAATAGTTATAAAAGTAGAAGTACGTTGGTACAGCGACAAGTAAAGCGTTTGTTTGAAATGCCGCAACAACTGAAGCGTTTGTTCAAGTTGTCGGTAATACAAGTGACAATCCTCTCGTTTGGAGGTAAAAGTATCTGTACCTAGCTAACGTGAGTAGCTGTGACACCTTTGTTGAAATTGTGAGCTTAGTTTTAAAGCGAGTGTTCTTTTGGTACGATTGATATTGTCTTCGATCTTCTAAAAAGTGTTTTCTTCGATCTTCGAAAGAAAGGTTATGAGTCGTTCGACACGTGTTGCTTTCTCAGAGGTTTCGTTTGAATCCGCTAATGATAATGTGGTATACATATATTGTCACACTCCCTCATTCAATAGAAATTGATGAGAGGTGCATACTTACTAATAATGCAACAGGATCTTTCGTAATCGCAGAAAGATGTTCTGTGCAAGTGGTTTGGTGAAAATATCCGCAAGTTGATCGTTTGTCGTAATGGGATATACCTTGATTAAACCAAGTCGTACATGTTCACGGAAGTGATGGTACTTGATGTTGATATGCTTGGTTCGAGGTCGCATCTTTGGTAGACGTGCTAGTTCGAGTGCACCGGAGTTATCCTCGAAAGCCTTGCAGAATACCTTTGGTTCGGTACTCGTGACTGAGAATCCGTGCTCCTTGAATTCCTTAATCAGATCCATGAGAGGAATGGTGTCGCGTAGGGACTCTGATAGAGAAACGTATTCGGCCTCGCAAGAAGATAGTGCAATGATTGTTTGTAACTTGGAAGCCCAAGCGATAGGACAACCTGCATACAGTATCACATAGCCAGAGCGGGACTTGGCGGTACTCGGGTCATCAGACGCTGTCATTTTGTACCAGTTTCCGGAGAAATCGGCATCAGCGAAAACGTCGAAGGACCTTTTAGGCGTTGGGCGCAGGATGATCCCTTGGTTGGAAGTGTCACGTAAGTACTTAGCAATATGTTCAATTGCTTCACCATGCGTAGCCTTGGGATCTTCACAGAATCTTGCAACTTGATGTGTCGCATAGGCAATGTCGGGTCGAGTTGACTTCTCGAGAAAGTTCAGTTTGCCAACAACCCGCCGATAGTTGAATCGATTGTCGAAAGCCGGCGCCTTCTCGTCTCGGTGGAGAATCTTGGTAGAAGCGGCTGGAGTTTGTTTTCCTGCAACTCGTAGCGAAAGTTTCACTTCGTCAATGACTTGTTTGATGAGATGTGGTTGCGTAAGCTTGATGTCGCCGTTTGGCTGCTGTTCCACATTCACCCCAAGGTAATCAGTAATGTCGCCTTGGTCTTCCATGTCGAAGTGTTCTTGCATCTCACTGATTGCTTTGTCGACTTCATCTTTGTCAGGTGATGAAAATATTCCGTCGTCAACGTAGCAAATGAAGATTACAGTGCCGCGGAAGAATACACATTCGTCGACAGTGGATTGTTTGAATCCGATTGACTTGAGACCTTTGACAAGGTGTTGGTTCCATACTCGTCCTGCTTGCTTCTGTCCATAGAGATTCTTCAAGAGTTTGAGTACGTGTGTCTTGCCATTGCCGTATCTCGTCTCGATTCCGTGCGGAAGTTCCATATACATGTCGAACTCGATGTCGGCTTGTGTGTATGCCAATACGAAGTCAACCTGCCTTGTGTGCCAGTTGTTGAGTATGGAAAGGACGAGAAGCAGTCTGATTGAGAACCAGGTAACCACGGGAGCGAACGTCTCGAAGTAGTTCTCGCCGTAGACTTGTTTGCCACCATGTACGTTCAATCTTGCCTTGTGTTTGTAAACTTGTTGAGTTTTGATGTCACGCTTGCGTTTCATGGACCAGACGGAAGGTAAGACCTTGATTCCTTTTGGTACAGCTTCACGTGGTATTAACTCCCAATGCTTGTTGTCGATATGGTCGTTTACCTCTTTTACAACAGCTTTTGTGAATTGCTCTCGGTCTGGAGCTTTCATGGCTTGGTGGAAGTACATTGTGTCTTGATTGCTGTTGGCCATGAATGCGATTGGATTCATCATTTCATCCTGGAGTAAGTAATCGTCTTCATGCATTGCTTCATAGTAGGCTTGAAATGCAACGTTTCGTTGTTGAATACTCTCCCTCATTCGCTCCGTAGGTCTGCGAATGCGGCCATAGCGGCTAACGTTCGGGGTTGCACCTGTTCCGGTATCGTCCCGTTGTTGATCGTCGGATCGGTCAGGTAAGTCGTTAGTACCTGCAGCGTCGGCTGTATTGTCACCTGAATCTAACTCGTTTGGTTCAGATTCGTCTTGTAGATTGAACTCGTCTGGTTGCATCTCGCTCTGCGGAATCGTTGGATCCGGCTCGAGTGGTAATGAGACTCCCTCAGAGGCTGGCATTATGTCCCTTTCTCTTCGTGTCTTGAGTCCGGAAATGTATTGCCATTGCGAAAAGGTGCGTGGGTTGCCTGCCGATGGTCGAACTGTTTCGAAAAAGTCGTCGAATTGTACGTGAAACTGTGGAGACACAAGTCCTGTGTCGAGTTTCAGTACCAGGTTCACTGAGCTTGCGTGTCGTGGTGATGTACCTAAATTGATGCCAAGCCGTGCTCTTGGATTCCACTTGGGTAATCCTTTACCGCCCTGAAGTTGATCATGTAGCGCGTAGACGGGGCATCCGAAGGTATGGTTGTGTCGAAGCTTTGGTCGGATCTCAGATCTGGAAAATCTCTCGAGAGGTGAGCTCCCATCTTCCTTGTCTGCAAGTGTGTTACGAATGTCGTTCGCATTGCGTAGTGCATAAGGCCAGAGATTTAATTCGATTGCTGACGGCCATCTCGCTTTTGCATGTAGGAGTTGTTTCCTGGCTTGTTCTGACAGGTCTCGAATGCGTTTTTCAGCGATTCCATTTTGAAAGTGAGCGTTGACTCCACAGAAGCTGATAGTCTGTCCCGACTCAGCAACTGACTTTAAAAAGGCATTGTCTGCAAATCTTCCGTTGTCGGCATGGTAATGTTTGACATTGACACCATGGGATCGAGCATAGGCTTCGAAAGCTCGTTTGGCTTGGACGGTCTCGTCAGAGGTAATCCGTCCCTGAAGGTGAACGTAGCTGAGTCTACTTGCGTGATCGACGAATATAGTAGCAGCTCCGTATCGTTTCTTGGTAAGTTTTCCCTTGAGTTGTGCAACGAATCCTTGTGTCGGGGATTCCAATTGGTCTACAGAGACACAATCGCCTGGGTTTGTAACTGACCGAATTTTGCTCTTGTTCTGAGCTCCTTTCGTTCTCCAGGGTCGCTTGGTCATAGCTCCGTACATGCAACCTGCGCATTTTGGTGCTTTGACAGTCGTTAGACGTCTTGGGATGGTACCCAGTAGGGCGAGGATACGAAGGCGCGCGAATGGTAAGTGTCCCAATCGGTAGTGCCATCGCAGCAGTTCAGCTTGAGGAGTATCGGCGGCCAGAGGCTCGTCTTCGTCGTCGATAATGTTTGTTGGTTCTTTGCTCGATTCTTTTGTGAAGTAATCGGTAAGATTCTCCTCCCTCATTTCGTCATTGTTGTACTTTGCATGCCGATTGTCAGAAGAGATTTCAATCTTTTCTGACATGGGCGAAATTGTTTTGTCACAGTTATTTGGCCTTGGAGAACGAGCTCCGGGACCTCGTGACGGATCCTCTTGCTCGTCGTCTGAAACAAGGTGCGCATCGTCAAAATGTGATTGATAACAAACATGTTCATGTGTTTCCACCTCATTGTCTGCATCAATTGCAGCCGAGTAGACTCGATAGTCGATTGCACCTGCGGCTGACCTGAGGAATCCTGTGTTTGTCCTTGGACTCCATTGGACTGTTCTCTTGAATCGACGTTGATCCCAGTGTAGGACGATTGTGTCGGAATAAGAGGCTTGCCAGGTTCCATTTCGTTGTGGGAAATGATCGTTTGCGACTTGGCTCCAATGTTGAGTGCATAACAGACAGTTGGTGAAGTTTGGCACGTACAGCGAATCTTTCAATTTGATTGTGTGCACCACTCCATCATCGTCCTCAATCTTCCAATTGAGTGTCCCTTTTCCTTTGATAGGTGATTCCTCTCCTGTCGGACCGCATATCCTGTTCGGTTCGTTTACGTCGAGCGGTTCGATTGATTCGAAGTGTTCTCTCTTGTTGGAGATGCTGCGTGAGGCACCGCTGTCGATTTGGATCAGGAAAGAGTCGGAATCAAATATTGCATCCTGGGGTCTGTCCCGACGGTTACCAGGTACGTTTTGGGAGCTGTTTGCGAATAGTCTTGGTCTGACTACGTATCTTGCCGTTTTTGTAGCAATTCTTGTCGGCCGAGTCTTGCTGGCGTAGATGTAGTAACGCTTGCAGTATCGAGACTGCGTTCGTCGTTGGTAAGTCCTTTTGTGTCTTCGCTTGCCATATCTGACCTTGTCAGCTTTAATATGGGATTTGATCCACATACAAAGCGTCATTACGGCCTTTTTGAAGCGTCGACTAACCTTGAATGTCTTGTTGACTCGTAGGATCCATCTCATGACGAATACCGTCGCTACTGTCGTTAGGACTGCAATGAGGTACATGTTGAGAAGGAATTGACTCAGGACGGAAGGTGATGCCCATAGTGTGCTTACAATGATGACAGGCATCGCAGCCGTAAGGCTGTGTAAGCACGGGCGAAGCCCGAAGGACAGTCATTCCTGTTGGAGGTCGGACATGATTGCGGTAAGTGCATTGGCGTATGATGCAGTGTTGGCTTGGCGACTGTTGTCTGCATTGTCTGAATTGTCCTCTTGCTGTTCCGCTTCGAGTTTCTTCTTCAGTTTGCACTCATTTTCAGGATGTTCGGTCCATCCTTGGTGGGCGCTACACCAATGATAAGTCCTGTTGTTGAATCGTTTCGTTTTCGACTCGTTAGACTTTGGTGCTACCTTCTTCCAGGCCCATTTGTCGTTCTGTTTACCCTTGCCTTTTCTCCTTGACTGTTTTTGGACTTACCACCGGTATGGTTCCAACCTGACTTTTCTGCTTGTTCCAAAAGTTTCTCACAGAAAGCGTTGACGTCTTTTCCTTCGACGTTGAACTTGAATGGAAGTGGAGCTGTCGCTTCATTCCAAATCTTGATTCCACTCGAGGTCGTGTAGTCCAAAGGTAGGTTTGGGTTTGCTTGACCAGGAGTCAGAGCGAATGCGCCAGGTTGAGGCGGCTGAGGTGCAAGTTGTGCTAGTCCAGCTTGCATCTGGTTGAGTAGTTGTTGAAGTTGAGCTGCATCCATCGTTGGTGGTTGTGCGGCTTCTCGTTGATCGCGTTGGGATCGAGTTTCAACAATCTTGTTTTGTTACGAATCGGTCGAGATTCAGTAAGTTTGCGTCGTTTGCGCAGAGGAAGCGTGTGGGATAGTAGCTCTGTTAACGTTAGTAACAGTACTCTATCAGTGTCGAGTCTCGTCTGGACCCAACTAGAATAGTTATAAAAGTAGAAGTACGTTGGTACAGCGACAAGTAAAGCGTTTGTTTGATTTGCCGCAACAACTGAAGCGTTTGTTCAAGTTGTCGGTAATACAAGTGACAATCCTCTCGTTTGGAGGTAAAAGTATCTGTACCTAGCTAACGTGAGTAGCTGTGACACCTTTGTTGAAATTGTGAGCTTAGTTTTAAAGCGAGTGTTCTTTTGGTACGATTGATATTGTCTTCGATCTTCTAAAAAGTGTTCTCTTCGATCTTCGAAAGAAAGGTTATGAGTCGTTCGACACGTGTTGCTTTCTCAGAGGTTTCGTTTGAATCCGCTAATGATAATGTAAGAGGAACTCCCCTACGCTCGTGATGGAGTGGATCGCTTTGACGCAGACATGCCAGGCCGTCTACCCTTGTGCGTTGGTCCACATGGCTGCGAAGATGATCACGGTCGTGTTCATGAACACCATCTCGCCACAGCAGCATAAGGGGTGCAGCAGTGTCAGGGATACTGCCGTACCTGAAGCGAGGAACATTAGGTCGCTGCGGCGGAGCTGTACAGCAACGCGGCGGAATTCCTCGTGGCACGCTTTGAGGGCATCGACGACCTCGGGATCGAATTGAGTACCACTGCCTTCCACGATGATGCTCAAAGCTTCACCGTGCGGCATGGCACCCTTGTAGGTGCGGGCGGTGGTCAGGGCATCGTAGACGTCGGCGACCGATACGATTCGGGCGGCCAGTGGGATGCTGTCGGCCTGCAATTTGAACGGATAGCCGGTGCCATCCCACCGTTCATGATGCGAAAAAGCGATGTCGCGGGCCAGCGAAATGAGTTGCGAATCGGACAGCGATTCGGCCATCGAGGCTCAGGCACTCGCACCCAATGATGGGATGGTCCTCGATGAGCAGCCGTTCTTCGTGGGTTGAGCTTCACATCCTTGAGCAGGATCTGGTCAGGGATGCCGACCTTGCCAATATCGTGCAGTGCGGAGGCGATCCGGATGTCGTGGATCCACGCGTCGGTGATCACCGTGTGGCGGTTGCCGTGCATTTCTTGCAGAGTTTTTCCGAGGATTTCGACGAACGCACCGATGCGCTCGAGATGCTGCCCGGTGAGGCCATCGCGGAATTCGGCGAAGCGCGCCAGCCCGAGAATGACGGCGTCACGCGTCCTTTCCAGTTCGTGTGAGCGGTCCTCGAGTCGGCTTGTCAGTGAAGAGTTGGAGCGGCGCAAGCGCAGGCGATGGGCCAGCGATGCGGCGGGAACGCCGACGAGCGGGACGATGGCTAACAGCACGAAGGGCAGGCAGGCCCAGGCTGAAGTTCCGGTGGCAATGAGGCCGCCAACGATCATGGCTGAGACGGCGCCCAATGCCTGGACGCTCAGCAGGAACACAGGGCTCTCGACAAACTTTCGTGACGTGGTTTGGATTTGCACATTCTGTGTATCGGGTGGGGGACAGATGGTCTTTCCGTCTAATCTGGGTCCGGAAAAACGGGGCGACCGGCGCTCAGGAGGTGTCCTCTTCCGGGTAGCGGATGAGCGTTCCTGGACATCCCCGTATGCTCAATAGGCGCGGGCCAATGGGGCTTCGGGGTAGTAGAAGTTCAGGATCTGGCCGGCACTCGCACCGCGGCGCGCCATGCCCTCCGCGCCCCATTGGCACATGCCGACAGCGTGGCCGAAACCCTGCCCGTTTTCGAAACGGACGGTGGAGCCACGATCGACGAGATCAAACTGCGTGCTGCGGATGCGGTGGCCGTTGAGGGCCAGACGGAACTTGTAGACGTCGAGTACAGCACTTCGGCCGTGCTCGCCGACGAGTTCGACGGATTGGGGTCGTCCCTCTGAAGTGCGGTCCTTGATGCGAACCGTCAAGATCTGACCAAGTGCCTTGTAAGCAGGAAAACGGTCGACGACCTTCTGCGTGATTTCGGACTTGCTGATGATCACAGGTCCCCAGCGATACGCCGTGCCACCGATGTCGCAGTAGTTGCACGGGACACCTCCACGCAGGGGCGGGATGGTCTTGACCTTCAGTCCAGAATAGGCGTCGATTGTGCCACCGCCACATGCAGAGCTGAAATAAGTTGAAAAGATACGCGGGCCTTGCGGCGAAGCCCACGTGCACACGACACCGCGCGTTTGTTCAACTGCCTGGTATGGCTTGGATCCCGGTTGTATATCATCGATTCCGCCGTAGACCTGAGACGCTTCCGTGGACTTCACGTCATAGGGGCGATTGTGCCCTGTGGTCATCATTTCATATAGAGCATAGGTGCGAGCCGCGATGGCCTGAGCTTTGTACGTTTCCTTCTTCCACTTCGGGTAGAGCTCCTTGCTCAAAACCCCGGGCAGGTAGCGTTCGATTGACACGATATTGATCAAATCGACACCACCGGCGGGTGAAGGCTTGATGACGGCATAGCCGTCGTAGCGTCGACTGGTCGTCAGGCCATTGCTGGTGATGAATACCCGAAGTGTCGCCGCGTTCTCGGGGACGACGAGGACATCCCCACCCTGGAACGTGCGGTTGCCCACCATCACTCGCGCACCCTGTGGAGCCATCCGTACGGCCGTACGCTTGAGCATGGGGCCTTTGGCCAGTTGCTGGTGGTTTTGGCGGATGGAGTAAGGCCCGTCGATGGCCACGGTGATTTCGCTCTGGCTCGTTTCCAGCAGCACCCGGATCATGGGCGCACCATGGTCACGCAGGGCATCGGGAATGTCGGCGTGTGGCGGGTCGATGGACAACGCCAATGGCGATTGTTTTCGTTGCTGACAACCACCGAGCAGCATGCAGACAAGTGTGATGCTGGCGAAGATACGACAGGGGGGGAGCGTGCGGTCGATCATGGGTGCGTCCTTGCTGATTGCTCACGGAGGCTCGGCCTCCGTGCCTGCCGAACCGTCGAGCCGGTCACGGCAGAAGCCTGCGCACTGGGCGCATCCGGGGTGCATCCCGGATGCTGCGAGATCAGACGCGTCTGCGGCCCTCGACCTCGCGCAGTGCCAAACCATTCTCGGCCAGTCGTTGCTTGACTTCGTCGAGCGACGTCTGGCCGAAGTTCTTCGACGCCATCAGCTCCGCTTCGGTCTTGGATGCCAGGTCGCCCAGGGTCACGATGCCCAGGCGATGGAGGCACTTGCGCGAACGGACTGAGAATTCCAACTCGCTGACCGGCTTCATGAGAATGGCCGAATCGACCGAACTCGTTCCAGGGGCCAGTGCGGGCTGCGGCCGGGACTTGCTCTCTTCGAGGCCCTGTCCCAAACGCAGGCCCTTCTGGGCGAGCATGGCTTTGATTTCATTCAGTGAGGTTTCCCCAAAGTTTTTGTAGGCCAGCAGCTCCGCTTCCGTGGTGTGCAGCAGATCGCCCAGCGTGTTGATGTTCATCTTCTTCAGACAATTGCGACTGCGAACACTCAACTCGAAATCGGAAATGGGGATATCGAGGATCGCATTGCGCTTTTCCATATCGCGCTCGTGATCCTCGTCGTAATACATGTTCTGGCTGCTCTGGATGTCCTGCAGGAACAGCGCGGCACGCTTGTGGTTGGGGTAGGCGGTCAGAATCTGCTCCAGGCACGCTTCGGCATCTTCATAGCGGCCGTGATCTTCATACAGGACCGCCAGGTTGATCAGGGCGTTGACCGGGAGTGGGACATCCTGAATGCAGGCCTCGTACAGGTCCATGGCACGTTCATCTTCGCCATGCAGGTCGAGGGTGTAGGCCAGGTCGAAACTGGCTTCCTTGTTATTCTCGTTCAGCTCGATGGCTTGATCGATGTATTGCTCGGCGTCATCGAAGAGGCCCAGCCGGGTCAACACCTTCGTCTTGAGCAGGTGCCACTCCGCGGGCGGATGGGATCCGGGATCGGTCCCGAGGATATCGTTGGCCTGCTCGAGTTCGCCGGAGTTGATAAGATCCGAGATTTCCGAAACGTTCACTGACATGATGCCATCTCGTGTTGTGAATGATTGAGTATCGGGGATGGTTGCGAAACAACCTTCCGGGGCCGCCTGACCACTGTACACATCGCGTAATCAAATAAGCTGTAAGACATTATGGCATTTTCTTAACAATTGCAAGTCCAGAGCTCGGCCCGCCGATGGGGAACAAATGAGCTTGCCACCTTCAGAGGAATGCCAGGTTCGCTTCATCGTGAACCCGCGGGCCGGTGGTGCGGGCGTCGCTGCGCGGCTGGGCGTGGCTCGGCGGTTGTTGAGCCACGCTGGCGTCGAGGCCACGGTGCTGCACACCGCTGCCCCGGGACACGCAACGGAGCTGGCCAGAGCGGTCCGGGGACCGTCCGAAGTGGTGGTCGCCGTGGGTGGCGACGGAACCATCCGCGAAACGGCGACGGGTCTGGCCGGCTCCGAGGTGCCCATGGCCGTTATGCCAGCGGGGACCGAGAATCTCTTCGCCAAGCAGTTCGGGTTTTCAGCCCGACCAGCCAGCCTGGTTGACACGCTGTTGAATCGCACGGAATGCGTCATGGACATTGGCATGGCCGGAGACCAGCCATTCCTGGTGATCGCAGGGATCGGGTTCGATGCCGAGGTGGTCGAGCGCGTCTCGCGCATGCGCTCAGGGCATATCACCCGACTCGACTATTTCTGGCCGATCTGGCGAACCACCTGGGGTCATGGGTGGCCACATCTGTCAGTGGCCCTTGATGATGTTCCATTCTTCGAAGGCCAGGCCATGGCGTTCGTAGCCAACATGCCGCGGTATGCCGCGAACATCAATCCGTGTCCGGACGCACAGTGGGATGACGGGTTGCTGGACGTGAGCATCATGCCATGCCGTAACCCAATGCAACTCACCGTTCACGCCATCCTGACCGTCCTCCGGGCCAATCGCGGTGCGCTCCGGGCCCAGGGGCGTAAAGTGACGATATCCTCACCTGACGCCCCTCCGATGCAGGCCGACGGCGATCCTTCCGGCAGCGTCCCCGTCGACTTCACCATCCGGCCTCACGCACTTCGAGTACTCATGCCGTGCCCTGCCCGTCGATCCCGCACAGGGCTTCTGGGATCGTTCGCGTCAGGCACTAACCCACGTTGCAGGAAAGACTAACCAGCCGTACAATACTTAGTGAAATTTATCACGAAGTCACGTATGGACTCATCAAATCCCCAACCTGCTGCAGGGGCCTCGCTGGGGCGCCTGTTCATCGTTCCACTGCTCATCGTCGCGTCGATGATTGCGTGTTCGGTCATCGTCGTCCTGTGCTTTGGCGCCATCACCAGTCCCAAGGACGTGCCTGTCACCGCATTGCTCGCTCGGCTCGAGGCTTCAGACGGCAGTCGGAAGGCCGGCATGCTGTTGCCGCGCGACAAAGAGATGTGGCAGGCGGCCAGCGAGTTGGCCATGCGCCTCGAAGACCTGGATAGCGAGGTCGATGCGGATGAGCTCCCTGAGATTCAACAGCGTCTGGTGAGTCTGCTCGAGCGGGATCTGGCAGACGTCGATCTGCGCGAGGAGACCTCACGTCAGGTCGTCTATTTCACCATGCTGGCGGCGGCCAAGGCCGGCGCCGCCGATGCCGTTCCGTTGTTGGTCGATGTGGCCACCACGGGGAAAGCGGGCACGCAGCTGCAGGCTCTCAGGTCACTTGCGGAAATGGCCAACGTCCCCGAGGCCCGCCGCGCTGCCGGCGCGCTCACCGGTCTATTGCGCGATCCGACCGTGGAAATCCGCATGGTCACGAGCGCGGTTCTGGCCAACATCGGGAAAGCCGACGATCCAGCGGTGACCCTGCCTCTGCTCGAAGCGTGCGGTCGGATCGACGACAGCGCTGAGGTGCGGTGGAACGCGGCCCTGGCACTGGCCCGGCTTGGCTACGAGGATCCGGGAGGGATCGTGGTCGGCGAGGTTCTGGAACTTCTGGATCGGACCTTTTGGGATTCCCGACGAGTGCAATATACTTCCGATTCGGGTGAGATCGACCGAGCCTTCACGACACCCGAAATAGATGAGCGGCTGGTGGCGGCGATCGGTGCTGCCGAGCATCTGCGTGACGAGCGCATATGGGCCCGGATAGGTCAGCTGGCCAAGGATAATTCGCTGCGGGTCGCCGGTGCAGCGCGACGTGCGATGAACCGCACTGAGACCGATCCCTCGAATGGGAGTGGAGCTTAATGGCTACAAAACAACAGGTGATCAAAGTCTGGATCGATCCAGGCTGCATCGTGTGCGATGCCTGCGAGACTGCATGTCCCGAAGTCTTTGAGGTTCTCGAAGAGACATGCATCATTCGTCCCGACGCGCTCAATGCCGAGTTCACCAAACCCTTGACCGAGTCGATCATCGAAGCGGCCGAAGAATGTCCGGTCGATGTGATCAAGTTCGACACCGAAGCCGGCGAAGTCGCGGCCGGCGACGCCGCGCCCACCGCGGATGCCGCTGCCGCTCCGGCATCCGGAACAGCTCCTGCGGTCATCGCCAGGAAGGGGCCGGACGTTCCCGACGGACCAGTCGATCCTGCGATCAATGCATTGCTTCAGGCTGTGACCGCACGGGGTGGTCGTGACGGCATCACCGCCGAAAGTACCAGTCCGATCGGGGCACTGAACAGCCTCGGCAAGCGGACATTCGATGAATTGCCGCCCGATGCTCGCTTCACACGTGTGCTCGAGTCGGCCAAAGTCGTGGCTGACGAAGATGCCCAGGCCGACGACGTCAATCGCCGTGAATTCATGAATAAGGCCATGTTCGCAGCGGGTTGGGGTGGCGTTGCGGTGACGACATTGACCTCGACCGGAGCGTTCGCGCGATTCATGATGCCCAACGTCCTGGAGGAGCCCGGCTCCCAGGTCAATGTGGGGCCCCGCGAGAAGTATGCTGCCCTGGCCCCCGGGGACGTCAATGAAGACTACAAGCTTGATGGCATATGGATGATTCGCCTGGAGGATCGTGTCGCGGCGTTGTCGACGACGTGTACCCACCTTGGGTGTATTCCAAGCTGGTTAGAAAACGACCGTAAGTTCAAGTGTCCATGCCATGGGTCCGGATTCAAGCCTGATGGCATCAATTTCGAGGGACCGGCACCACGGCCGCTCGAACGGCTGAAGATCTCCCTGGTCGATGGCCAGCTGATCATTGATAAGAAGGTCAAGTTCCTGCAGGAGCAGGGACAATGGGATAACCCCGACAGTTACATGCTGCTGTGATGCTCCGGCATCGGGCACCACGATCGGGCCTCCTCAGCCTTGCAGGCACCGGCCGTTTTTGTCAGAATCCCGCAAACTTACCGCAAGATCGAAAGACTTGAAGCGATGAGCGTATTCAGCCGATTCGGCGATGCGGTCCGCAACTCGCAGATCTGGGGCAGCATCTTCCGACACGGAGTGCCCCGTGACCGTCGAACGCGGGCCATGGTCGTCTTGACCAATGTGTTTCTCCATCTTCATCCCGTCGCGGTTCGCCGCAGCGGGATCAAGATATCTTTCACCTGGTGCATGGGAGGGCTGACGTTCTTCCTGTTCCTCGTGGAGGTCGTCACCGGCGTTTTGCTGATGTTCTACTATCGGCCGGTCGTCGAGTACGCCTATGTCGACATTCAAGGCTTGCGTGCCCATGTCACTCTCGGGCTGCTCCGCGAACTGCATCGCTGGGGGGCTCACGCCATGATCATCGCGATATGGTTACACATGTTGCGCGTGTTCCTGACGGGCAGTTACAAGCCTCCGCGCGAGTTCAACTGGGGCGTGGGCGTCATTCTGCTTGTCCTGACCATGCTGTTGTCGTTCACCGGCTATCTCCTGCCGTGGGACCAGTTGGCCATGTGGGCGATCACTGTGGGATCGAACATGGCCAGGGCGACCCCGTTCGTGGGGCAGGAAGGACCCGGTGCTGCTCTGCTCGTACTGGGCGACGTGCCACTTGTGCACGGCGGCGATGACGCGCGGTTCGGCCTGTTGGCAGGCACGTTCGTTGGGCCGGCAGCTTTGCTGCGGTTTTACGTCCTGCACTGCGTGTTCATTCCGATCGTGGCTGCGGTCTTGATCGCGATACACTTCTGGCGCATCCGCAAAGACGGCGGTATCAGTGGACCGCTGTAAGCGGCGCGTGGAGAGGTTATGAATCAGATTCTGGCATCCGCTGCTCAGGACTCAACCAGTGAAGCGATCAAGGGGCTGATCAATCAGCTTCTGCAGCCGGCACCGTTCTTTGTGCTGTCCTGCCTCGGCTTACTGATTTTCCTGGTTGGCTATAAGTTCTGGACACGGCCGAGCGTCGCAGGCTTGTTCACCATATTGTTCACCGGTGCGCTGGCGATCAGTATGTTCGATCACGATTTCCTACTCATCGTGACCAAAGCGGACAACGTCCCCATTCTGATCATGATGTACACCGTGGGCTTCTGCTCATGGTGGGCATTTCGACAGGCCGCCATCAACGACGATCGCACCAAACGTGGTCAGCCGCTGCTCGAGGCGGGGTCGGATGACAAGGTGCTCGTGTGGCCAGACCTGGTCTACACGGAACTGATTGCCATGGTCGTCGGGACGGCGGTCCTGATTGCATGGGCGATTCTTTTGCGGGCTCCGTTGGAGCAGCCAGCGGATCCAGTTACCATTCCGAACCCATCGAAGGCGCCGTGGTATTTCCTCGGGCTGCAGGAACTCCTGGTCTACTTCGATCCGTGGATCGCGGGCGTCCTGTTGCCGGGCTTGATCATTCTCGGGCTGATTGCTCTGCCCTACATCGATCGTAATCCGCGCGGCAACGGTTATTACACGTTTGCCGAACGGCCCTTTGCGATCACGATGTTCATGTTCGGGTTCGTCATTCTGTGGGTCGTGTTAATCGTCTTCGGAACGTTTCTCCGCGGCCCCAACTGGAACTTCTTCGGACCGTACGAATACTGGGATCCACACAAGCCGGTGGCCCTGGTCAACGTCCAGATGTACGAGCTGATCTGGGTGAAGCTACTCGGTGGTGGCGAGCCGACCAACCAGTGGGTTCGCGAGGCGCCCGGTGTTCTGTCGTTGATCTTCTACTTCTTCGTTATCCCCGTGATTCTGGCCAGGACGTTGTTCAAGAAGATGTACAAGCAGATGGGGATGGCGCGCTACGCTACGATGATGCTGCTGTTTACCTGGCTGGCGATCGTCCCACTGAAGATGGTGTTGCGTTGGACACTGGATTTCAAGTACTTCGTGAACTTTCGGGAGTTCTTCTTCAACATCTGACCTCGGCGACTTGCTCAACGATTCACACGCCGGGCATCCCTCGAGGGTGTCCGGCTTTTTTTTGGGGTGATAGAGCGTCAATCCCAGATGATGTGTCGTGCGTCGTAGACCGGACCCTCCTGGCAGCACAGACTGTACCGCCAGCAGTCAGGCGCAGTGGCATCGTCGATGGGTAGCACGCACGATTGACACGCCCATTCGCGTAGGCCATGGGGCGTTCCATGCACACCTGGCACGCGTACCCCCACGTTGCACAATGGTCGGCGACTGACCGCATCATGATCTCCGGGCCGCAGGTAAAGACCGTGGTTGTTCGGGCGTCGATGCGTTGAGCATTGACATATGCGGTGAGCGCCGCCGGGATGTACCCATGAAAGCCGAGCGACCCATCGTCAGTGCTGATGATCAGACCGACGCCGGCCTCGGACAGTTCAGTCCCGCTGTGAAGCGCTACGGTGGCATTCGTTGACAGCGCTTCCGGTGTCGCGATTCTCAGCGGCACGAGGTCATGGGTTTGAGCACCGCAGAACAGAATCGTGTCAATGCCGTGGCTCGCCAGGGTGGTCGCGAGCATGAGGACTGCCGGCAGGCCGACACCGCCCGCCACCAGCAGGGCCGTGTGGATCTCGGGAGCGATGACGAAGCCCCGGCCAACGGGCCCCAGGATGTTGGCGTGGTCGCCGGGACGCATGCCGCCCATCCAGGTCGTACATCGACCGACGACGCGATAAATCAGATCCAGTTCGACATGGGTCGCACACTGCCGGGCGCGGGCGATGCTGAACGCCCGACGGTAGGTCAATGTGCAGTCGAGACCGCGTGGCGGAATGGCAGGCCATGCATTCTCGGGCCATGTGTGGCTTCGCGAATCAGAATGGTTGCCTTCGGGGATGAAGTGGACGAATTGTCCCGGCACGACGGTCGGGAATTCTGCGACACGCACGGTCAGGCACAGATGCTCACGACACAGTCGAGTATTGGCGGCCACGATGCCCGATATGATCATACTTGTTGGAATTGACATCCGATTGTGCAGTGAAGCGGGGGGCAGGCCACCGGACAAGTATGGGACCCCAAAAAAAAACTTCCGGAGCTGGCTTGAGGCCAACCCCGGAAGTTCGCCACGGCCAAATCAGCCGAATATCGAGAAAGGATCAGGTGAGACCCTTCGACGTCTTCCAGACACAATGACTTTAGCAGACACCTTCGACGGTGTCAACCAGATGCAGCCCCCTCAGATGTGGTAGTTTGCTTCGTTAAATCGTTCCGCTGCAATTTGTTACGTCCAATACAAAAGATGGTCTCCGCGGCCGCGGATCATCTCCGGGCGCACTTCATGGTGCACTCCATTTTAATTTAACCCTATTCATTTCAGCAGGTTACGTTCGATCGGCGGGTGACGGAAGTCCGTGGCGGCGTTGGGCTTCTTAATGCGTTGCCACGCAACGACATGCGTCTGGTCCTATAACCATGCCGGTCGTGGACGCAGCCTCGATCAGACTTCGTCGGTTTCAGCGAGCAGCGCGGCCGGTTGAGCGGTGGGTGACGACGGCACGGGATCCGGGATTCCCAGGAGTTCGAGCGTCGGCCGTTCGACGATTCCGCGCAGTTGCTCCCTGGGGATCAGCGGCAGATTCGTGCCACGGCAAATCTGATTGATGCTGTAGAGGGCCTCAATGGCTTTCGCGGGCGTCGAGAAGGGGAATCCGCTGCCAAAGAGCAGCTTGTGCATCACACCGTGCTGCTGGGCCGTCAGCAAGGCGTTATAGGCCTTGAGCGGGTGGCTCAGAAGACTGCTGACGTCTGCGAAGAAGTTGGTATGCTTGGCGAGGAGAAGGATCGTCTCATCGATCCACGGTGCGCCCAGATGGGCGATCACGACTTTCAGGCCGGGGAAATCCCGTCCCACCTCGTCGAGGAGCATGGGGCGGGCGTATTCAAGTTTGCTCTTTGGCAAGAAAATGACGCCCTGATGAACCAGAACAGGGAGTTTGAGTTCAGTCAGCCGATCGTACACTTTGTAGGCACCGCTGCTCGCGGGATGGAAATCCTGGGCTGACGGAGCAATGGCGACGCCCTTGAGGCCCAGATCGGTGCTTTCGGAAATGGCGTTGAGCGCTTCGGCCGGTTGGCCGGGATCAATCCCTCCAAACCCGATGAGTTTTTGGGGATGATCCGCAACATATTCGGCTACGAAGCGATTGGGCATCTCGGCGTCGAGGTATTGACTGCGGAAACCGACGACGATGGCGCGATCGACACATTCACACGCAGCGCGATGCTCAGGGATCACTGCCGAAGGAATGTCGTTCGCCGAACCGCCTTCGGCAACCGGGGGCATACCCAATTGAATGGGAGATTCCCACACATGGGTGTAGGTGTCGACGATCAACGTGCAGTATCCTCAGGGAGAACCAATGGTGTTGGGGCGCAACGGCCCCGGCAGCAGCTCTCTTATAGCTGGATCCCCGACTGCGGTCAAGCCAGGTGTCCTCGAGGACGCGCCAGGATGATGCGGTGGGGTGGTGTGGGGCTGCTGTGGGCCATGGGGATGTTGACCGGATGTCACGGTCCGGATCGGGCGCTCGAGGCGTACGGCAAAGTGTTCTACCTGGATGGTGGTGGCAACTGGGGATTCGGGACGACCGACGTGCCGACCGGGTTGCGCCGGGCGGGCTACGACGGTGATTGCGAAGTCTTCAACTGGACGCACACCTTCAACCCGGCGCTGGATCAGGTCAACACCGTGGGGGCACGTATCAGTGCCCGCGAACTGGCCCGCAAGATCATCGAGTACAAGCAGCGACACCCCGATGAAGAGGTCAATGTGATTGCACTGTCGGCAGGTACGGGGGTCGCCATCTGGGCGCTCGAGTATCTTGGTGGCCGACCGCAGGTCAACAACGTGTTCTTCCTGGGCTCATCATTATCCAACGGATATGAGTTGCGCCGGGCACTGCGTAGCGTGAAGGGCAAGCTTTACAACTACTACTCACCTCATGACAAGGTGCTCCAGTTCGTGCAACTCGGAATGGGCACGATCGATCGTCAGATCGGCGTCGAGGCAGCTGGCCAGGTGGGGTTGAAGGATGCAGAGCGGTTCGGTGACAAGATCGTCAATATCGGGTGGGACAAGAAGTACCGCCGCATGGGTTGGAATGGGGCCCACACGGATTATGTCAACCATCGCTTCATTCAATACGAGGTCGCTCGCCGGCTCATGGAGGGCGATGGAGACCAGGCCAGTCCTGCCCGGTTCCGCATGCCGGTCGGTGGACGCCAACGAACCAAACATGACGCCCCAGTCCTTGAACCCTGACGCTGGAGCTACGGGTAGAGCTTACCAAGCATTCTCGGGAACGGGATGGTCTCGCGGATGTGTTTGAGGTTGCAGATCCACGAGATCGTGCGCTCGATTCCCAGACCAAATCCAGAATGAGGAACGCTGCCATAACGGCGCAGATCGAGATACCATTCGTAGGGCTCCTGTGCGAGCCCCTCTTCGTTGAGGCGTTTGACGAGCGTGTCGTAGTCGTCCTCACGTTGTGATCCGCCGATGATTTCGCCAAAACCTTCCGGTGCGAGCAGATCAAAATTCTTGACCAGTCGCTCATCATTCTGATCGACCTTCATGTAGAACGCTTTGACCTCACGCGGGTAATGCGTGCAGAACACCGGTTGTTCATGGAGACGTGAGAGGATCGTCTCGTCGGACCCGCCGAGATCCTTGCCCCATTCAAAGTCCCTGGCAAGCTCGATATGGTTGGGGATATTGCCGACCTGTTCCTTTAATTCGGCCAGTTCTTCACGAATGGCGACTTCGCGCTGAGCCGCCTTTTCCTGTTGCCATTTCTTCTTGGCTGTCTTGGCATCTTCAGTGACCGCGATCATCTCGTCACTCAGTTCCTTGATGCGTTGTTCCTTTGATACGAGATCTTGTTCGAGGAGTTCACGCGCCCGGTCACTGTGTAGGATGTCGACCGCCTCGCTGTACTTCAAGCGGACGAACGGCTTCTGCAGGCGCTCGAGGGCCGCGATGTCACGGCCCAGGATTTCCAGCTCGGCACGTCGCTCGGCAAGAACACGTCCAACGACGCTGAGGACGAAGTCTTCGGCAATCTCGAGGATGCCGTCGAGGTCGCAGAACGCGACTTCGGGCTCGACCATCCAGAACTCGGTGAGATGCCGGCGTGTCTTGGACTTTTCTGCGCGGAAGGTCGGGCCGAAGCAATACACTTTGCCGTGGGCCATGCACGCAGATTCGACGTACAGTTGCCCAGTTTGGGCGAGGTAAACCGGTTCGCCGAAATAATCGACTTCGAAAAGCGTCGAGGCACCCTCACCTGCGGAGGGCGCGAAAATCGGTGTGTCGATGAGAACATACCCTTGATCATTGAAGAACTGGCGGATGGCATCAATGATCGTGTGCCGAATGCGCATGATGGCGTGCTGGCGATTCGACCGCAGCCACAGATGACGGTGACGCATCAGGAAGTCGATGCCATGGGCCTTTGGGGTAATCGGGTACTCGCCGCTGGCATGCACCAGATCGAAACCTGTGACCTGCAGCTCATGACCGCCTTCCGCCCGTTCTTCGGCGTTGACCAACCCCGTGACGCGCAGCGAAGATTCCTGCGGCGCTTTGCGCGCACTATCGAAGAATGCCGCCGTGTCGTCATTCTTTTCGATGACGCATTGACACAGTCCGGTGCCGTCACGCACCAGGACGAAGGCGATTTTGCCACTCGAGCGGACGTTGTAGGCCCACCCCTGAAGAGTGACTTCTTTCCCCACGTGGTTCTTCAGCTGATCGATCGTAGTAATAGCCATGATGGGCAAGGTTATATGGCGGAGTCGGGGGTAAGTAAAGCAGGGGAGAGACGCCGATTCCGGTCCGCGTCACGGCAGCGCAAGCGACGCTCCATGGCGCTCTACTTCAGCTCGACATTCCAGTAGGCGTGATCGAGGAATTGCTTCCAGGAGCGGTAGCGGTGGTCAGAGAGCTTGATGCTCAGAACGGGACTGATCTTTGGTTTGACCGGCTTACTGATGAGCCTCATATGGGCCTGCTCCGGTGTGCGGCCACCTTTTCTGACGTTGCACTTGAGGCAACAGCATACGAGGTTTTCCCAGGTTGACCCACCATCCTGGCTACGCGGGATCACGTGGTCGAGGCTCAGTTCCGAGCTGGCAAACTTTCGGCCGCAGTACTGACAGCGACACCCGTCACGGGCATAGATGTTGCGCCGATTGAACTTGACCTGTTGGCGAGGCAGGCGATCGTAGCCCATGAGCCGGACGATACGCGGTACGGCGATATCGAAGCGCATCGTTCGAATCCAGTCGTGTTCTTCGGGTTCAAAGGCCTTACTGAGTTCGCTCAGCTCGAGCCAGGAGTCGAAGTTGTACGACAGGTAATTGCCATCTTCGATATGGATGACTTCGGCGAGTTTACGAAAAAGGAGAGAGAAGGCCCGCTTGGCGGCTATCACGCGAACCGGGAGATAGTGCTTGTTGAGCATCAAGACATTGCATTGTAGTCCTGAAACTGGATCTTGAGATGTCGGATTGATTGCTTGAGCGAAGACCAGCCCCTCTCGCAGTGATGACTCCAGGTCCCTCTTTTGTCAGATTATACGTCGCACAAAGCTGGACGACAACGATCTGTTCGATCGATGCGGCGATGGAACATTAGAGGACGGCGTTTGCAGGCCTTGCGGGGGAGGGTCAGACTGTTATCGGCGACCCACCGCCTCGTACTCACTCACCTGGCGCGCTCGCACACGGCCAGGCTCTGACTGGCACGGAGCCTAGTCGTCGATCAAGCCCGTCCGCCTGGCCAGCAAGTGCATCGCCCCGATGCCGCCGGCACACAAACCGTGCGACCGTTCGCTCAGTTCATAATGGATATTGCGGGCCTTCAGCATCGGAGTCGGCTGATCCGACCAGTTGCGGAGTCGAAGGCGGCTGTCGATTTTGCGCTTGCGATTCCGGAGCTTGCGTGTTCTACTCTGGCTCACTCGAAATGCCTCCTTGCGTAAGAATGTTTGGTTTAGCACTTGCACTCTTACACTAGGAAACAAGCATTTCGAGTTTTTTTTTTGCCCAACTCCCTTCAAATCACGCTTGGTCGAGGCCTAGTGCACACCCTGGTCAGCCAACCACCGCTCTGCATCGATTGCCGCCTTGCAGCCCATTCCGGCGGCCGTAATGGCTTGGCGGTAGACACTGTCGACGCAGTCGCCTGCTGCGAAAACGCCTTCGATGTTGGTCGTCGAACGGTACGGATCCTGCAACTTGATGTACTTCTTCGAATCGAGTTCGAGTTGCCCGTTGAGGAACTCGGTTGCTGGCGTGTGACCGATGGCGATGAACAGTCCGCCGAGGTCCAAACGCGATTCCTCATCGGTGACCGTATTCTTGAGGGTGACACCGGAGACGTGATCGTCTCCGTGAACGTCGATCACTGTACTGTTCCACTTCATCTCGATCTTCGGGTCGTCGAGCGCGCGCTGGGCCATGATTTTCGAGGCCCGCAATTCATCCCGGCGATGGATCATGTACACCTTGGAGGCGAACTTGGTGAGATAGGTCGCCTCCTCAACGGCAGAATCGCCGCCGCCGACAACCGCGAGTTCCTTGTCACGAAACACCGGTAGTGCACCGTCACACACAGCGCACGCGCTGACCCCTCCGCCCGACGTTGCCAAACGCAGTTCATTGTCGATGCCCAGCCAGTTGGCTTTGGCCCCGGTCGAGATGATGACTGATTCGGCTTCACATGCGTGTGCGTGTTCGCCATCGCCCGTGATACGGAACGGCCGCTTGGACAAATCGATCTCGGACACACTTTGAAACTGGGCATACAGTCCGCCGGCTTCGACGTCCTGTGTCACGCCCTTATCCGTGACTGTTCGCGTACCAAAGCGCATCGCCTGACGATAGAACAGGTCCATCATCTGGGGGCCCTGGATACCTTCGGGGAAACCAGGGTAGTTTTCGACATCGGTGGTCAGCATCAGCTGGCCCCCGGCGAGTAAATCCTTGCTGACGGCCCGGCCGGGAAAGACCAGCGGTTCGAGATTGGCGCGAGCGGCGTACAGTGCAGCAGTCCATCCGGCGGGACCGGAACCGACGATGACAAGCTTTTCAGGCATCAGTGGGAATTCCTTTGCTCAATAGACATAAGCCAGCAGTCTAATGGGACGAGCCGGAGGGCGGAAGGAGCCCGGATGATAAATTGGAGGCCAGGACCGGGCGGCTGTGGGAGGTGAGCTGGGAGCCCCTGCGTCAACCCCGGATTGAGCGGCCACTTCAGCCTATTGGCCAGTGGGTGAGACTACGAAATCGACGTTATTGGTCACGCCGCCCGATGTCACGACGATGGCATCCTCGATGGCGCCGCACAGGTCGGCGTCCTCGTCCTCACAGATCAACCCGTCGCCATCGTTGTCCGTACCCGCAATCAATAGATACTCGCCGATCGGCAGCGTACTGAAAACGTAGACGAAATTACGCTCGTTGCTCGTGGACGTACTCGCAACGATATCCATGGTTTCGGGATTGAGCGCTTCGATGAGGATAGTGCCCTCGAAGGTCATGCCACCCACCTGGAGTTGGACAAAAATGGTGGCCGAGGGCACCTCGGGTGCGACGAGGGTCACCGTAGCCTCGTATACACCGTCTGGTAATCCGGCACGATCGACTTCCAGGATCAAAGACGTGATGTTGATGTTAGTCCCGGGCTCCTGACCGGTCGATACGCTCAGCCAGTCCAGGTTGTCATCCTCAACCGCGAGGATGTTGCTGATGTTGACCGATCCACCTCCGCTGTTCGACAGCTGGATCTCCGCCGCGGTCTCGTTGGCCTCGAACACAATCTGCGTCGAACTGATTTGGAGTACCGGCGATTCTGGGGGCTCGTTGGACATGACCCGCTCGATGGCCGCTGCAGCGTTGATGAGTCCGTGGCCGTGGTCCTCGTCGACGCCCGTGGGCGGCAGGTCGGTGGCAGTCTCGCGCAAGATCGAGCGTATTTCCTCCGGGGTCAGTTGGTCATCAACACTCAACATCAAACCGACGAGTCCGGCCACGTGCGGACAGGCCATGCTGGTGCCCTCGAAGAATCCATACGTATTGTCGATCTCTCCGCCGGAACCCCGTCCCAATGTGCTGAACACACCGTCGTCAATTCCATCGTTGTTGTCGTCTTCGGAGATGTCACCGCCCGGGGCGACAACATCCACGGTTGCTCCGAAATTGGAGTAGCCGGCCCGCCGCAACCTGCCATCGACAGCTCCGACCGAAATCGTTTCCGGGTAGGATGCCGGTGGCGCCGGTTGCCCCGAATTCTGATTGCCGGCAGCTGCGACGACCGTGACGCCAAGGGCCACCAGTTCCTGGATAGTCTCCCGTTCAATCGCTGACTCGCTCTCGCCGGCAAAGCCGCCCAGGCTCAGATTCAATACGTTTGCCCGTTTCGGAGGTACGGTGTTACTGCTGTTGCTCAAGCCGCCCGCGTAGCGCATGGCCTGGACCGTGTCGGACAATGAACCACCGCCAACACCGAGTGCCCGCAGAGGCATGATCCGACAGTTCCAGGTCACTCCCGCGACACCGATGCCATTGTTGCTCGTGGCGCCCAGTGTGCCCGCGGTGTGTGTTCCATGAAAGGTTCCGCCGCCGCCGCCGCGATCGCCCGGATCGTCGGGGTTGGGGTCAATCCCGTCACCATCGTTGGCGGTGCTGATACTGGAGATGAAATCATAGCCTGGCTCCAGCCGACCCTCGAAATCGGGATGGTTGACCAGCACCCCCGTGTCGACCTGGGCAATGATGATGTCGTTGGAGCCTATGGTCACGTCCCACGCAGCGGGGAGGTTGATGTCTTCGTAATGCCATTTCTGTGTGTCGTACAACGAATCGTTCGGGACGCGCATGGCGTGTCGTCGGTAGTTGGGCTCTGCAATGTGCACTTCAGGATGGCGCGCGAGTGCCCGGCACTCCTGCAGCAGATTCAGGTAGCGCCGCTGCGCGGTGTTGCCGCACGGTCGATCGGGGCACTTGAATCGATAGATGCCCCCGGGATCCTTGCGCAGCAGTGCGAGCCGGCGACTGTTCTGGATATCCCGTCGTTTGTGTTCGGGTGCCTCGGGTTTGAACATGACGAGAATCTCGCCATCGAGACACTCCGTTCGGTTTCCCGCGAAAGTCGGTACGCGCTGTCCGTCACGCACGACAGAGAGTGGCATGGTCGTCACCGGCGTGATCTGTCCACTGATCGAGCCCGACATGGGTTCGCAGCTGTCCCCGGTGCCGTCACGATCGGAGTCACGCTGATCCGGGTTGGGCGTATCCGGGCAATTGTCACAAACATCTCCAACGCCGTCGTCATCCCGGTCGAGCTGAGCGGAGTTCAAGGCGTCGGCACAGTTGTCGCAGGCATCGCCGAGCCGATCGCCGTCGGTGTCGGTTTGATCTGCGTTGGCAATGAACGGGCAGTTGTCGTCCGCGTTGGCGATCTCGTCTTGATCGGTGTCAATGAGTGGCGGATTGGGCGGTCCACTGGTCGAACATCCACCATACAGGCAGATCAATGCCATGATGCAACACAGAATCGGGTGGCTCTGGACGATATGGGAGGAGGATTTGAATGTGTGTCGCATATTCACGTTCATAGTATCGGTGAGAAAATGTCCTGTGGACGTGTTGTGCTTGATTGCCCCCGTCAGGCCAATGGTCAGCAGCGGCCTGATCCCCCAGTAGTCTATGATGCCCAACTCGTTGGGACATCTCCTCCGGGATTATTAGGGGACGGTCCGGAGAATTCTACTCCCGGGTGCCGAAGTGAGCCAGCGGGATACCCTCTTGCAGTGGGCCTGCGGTTGTCGCCTGCGATTGGAAGATCAACTCTCCCACGGCGAAATCGACGTTCTGGCTATGTTCCCCAGCGGACAAGGTAATGCTCGTCGCCTCGATCGGGGAAGGCAGGGCACCGCACAACTCTCCAAGATCGCAGATCAGCCCATCGTCATCGCGATCGGTGCCTGCATAGAGCTGATAGGTCCCGGCAGGCAGGCTGCGGATGAGGTAGTCGAATTCTCGAGCGAGTGAGGTCTCGGCCTGCGCGACCGAGGTTCGAGTGTCGTCATCGATGACCACGACGAAGATCGACTCTTCGAGTTCCAGCGCGCGCCCCACGGTCATTGCGATGGAGATGACTCGGCTGCCTCCAGCAGAACTTGTGAGCGTGATGGTTCCGTGGTAGCGGCCGTTCTCGAGGGTTCCGCGCTCGACGCGCACGGTGAGGGAGGCTACGGAAGTGTGCTCGTTGCCCGTGCCGGGGACGACTTCAAGCCAGTTGGAGCCCACGAGTTCCACGACCGTGATGTCTTCGATTTCGAGCATGCCGGTTCCCGCGTTGGCGAGCAGAATGGTCAACTCTCCCAGGGACCGACCAAAGTCCACCGACGCGCTACTGACGCTCAGGCGCGGATCGGCCACACCGTCGCCGCCGCGCTCGGCGGCCTGGGCCACGGCAGCTGCTGCGTCGACCAGTCCTGCACCGAAATGATCATCTCGTCCCGGATCACCAAGGTCGAACGCCGTATCGAACAGGATGTCTCTGACTTCGACGGGCTCCAGGGTCGGATTGGCCGCAAGCATCAGGGCGATCACGCCACTCACGTGTGGACACGCCATGCTCGTTCCTTGTTGCAGGGTGAGAATGGGGTCGCGTACGTTGGTGTCCTGGGTCACACCCAGGCTGAGGATGCCATCACCAAATCCGTCCCCATTGATGTCGAGGCTCAAGTCGCCCCCGGGGGCCGTGATATCAATCGTCGAACCGTAGTTCGAGTAGCTTGCACGCTCCAGGCGCGGATCACACGCCGTGACGGCAATCACATCGTCATACGCAGCAGGGAATGAGGCTTGTTCGGTGCCGTCGTTTCCGGCCGCGCCCACGAAGATCACGCCCGCCGCTGCGGCAGAGCGAATGCTTGCTCCCAATGTTTCGGAGGGCGCCATTCCGCCTGGGGCCGCCACGCTGAGGTTGACGATATCGGCCCGTTGCTTTGGCACCGTTCCACTGACGTTCTTCAGGCCTGCGGCATAGGCCACTGCTTCGGAGAGATCGAATGACGTGCCGCCACCCGCTCCGAGTGCCCGCAGGGGCATGATCCCGGTCGCCCAGGTGACACCCGATATGCCGAAGTCATTGTCGGTGGTCGCCCCGACCGTTCCGGCAATATGCAGACCGTGAAAGGTGCTGAGCGTCGGGCCTCCGGCGAGATCGCCCTCGTCGGTCGGATCGTCATCGATACCGTCCCCGTCTCGCGCCGTCGCGGGTTCCGTAATAAAATCAAACCCATCAACGATGCGCTCTGCGATGTCCGGGTGATCGACAATGCCGGTGTCGATGACCGCGACGATCACGTCCTCATCTCCGATGGTGATGTCCCAGGCCTCTTCGAGATTGATCAGATCGTAGTGCCACTGGTTTTCGAAGAAGCGGTCGTTCGGCAGCGTGGCGGGATAGAAGAGCATGTTGGGTTCGGCGAACACGACCTGATTCTGGCGCCTCAACCACCGCATGCCGTGGTGGGTCATGTTTGTTCGCAGTGGTCGCGAAATGTGTGGGGCACACGTGGCGCGCCATACACCTGAGGCCCCCCGTGCGGCTTCACGGAACCCGCACCTGTTCAGCAACTGACGACATGTGGACGCGGGCGTCCGCGGTGTGAACTTGACCAGGACCTCGCCGGGCACGAAGTGCGTCGTGGCGGGTGTGACGGCCAACGGCGTCAACTCCAGTCCCAGCTCATAAGGGCCGGCCCCCACCGCCGCTTCGACGATGAGCATGAAGTCGTGATCGAACTCGAAGCGGCCCGTCTCGGGCGTATGGCCACTATCGACACAGTGGGTCGCATCAAGTCCGGATGGGCCTGCGCACAGGACGTGCTGCCCATCGTAGAGGCTGAACCCGAAGTCCTGTTCCTGAGCGATGCTGTCAAAGGACAGGATGATGGTGGCCAGGACGGGTTCGGTGAGTGTGACCCGATAAACGTCCACGGGATCAGCAGGCCCAAGCGTCCCGAGCGCTTCAATCCGCATGACGCTCGGCTCAACGCGCTGTGCGCCATCAAAATCGTTATTGGGCTCGCGTTCGTTGATCCGCATGGGGCGGTCCGCCATGGCCACGGTGATGCGCCCCGAGATGACACCAGTCGGGATGACCTCGCTCGGATGGCCACTGATCGGCTTGGGCGGCGGCGGCGCGGACGGAGTGCAGGCGCATACGACGAGCAGGGCGAAGATGTGTGAGCGGATCGTGAACATGCCTTACTCGAATCGGTCAAAAGCACAACATCGTGAAAAAACTCACGAACGATTTTTCTTTGGCCCTGTGCCGCATGGCCATTCATAATGAAAACGGACATTGCGGTGCCTGCTGCAGTACACATCGGTCGTCCAACCACAGGAGAGCGTCATGGCCACAGTCGCGGACATTCTGGCACAAAAGGGTAGTTCTGTTGCAACGGTCACTCCCAAGTCGACGGTGTTCGACGCCGTGTGCTTGATGGCGGAGCAACGCATTGGCTCCGTGGTCGTGACCTCGGGAGCACGGGTCGTGGGGATCTTCACCGAGCGGGACGTGCTCAACCGGGTCGTGGCCGTAAAAATGGATCCTCAAAGCGTGACGGTCGGGGAGGCGATGTCGTCACCCGTGGCTTGCTGTCAACCCGAGACGCGCGTTCCAGAGTGCAAGGCAGTGATGACGGAAAAAAGCTCCGTCACCTTCCCGTGGTAAAAGATGGAGAACTGGTAGGCATGGTGTCGGTTGGGGACATCATGGCCCGCGAAGTCACGGACCAGACGACGACAATTCAGTACCTGCAGGACTACATTCACGGCCGGGTGTAGTCTCGCACGACAGGTCGCCCGTCCGACCGCTGCGTCTTGTCGAACATGGCTCACCAACGCCTGGCCGGAGGTTGGGGCTCGACCACGGCTATTGAATGAACATTGCGTCGCCGTAGCTGAAAAAACGGTAGCGCTGGGCGATTGCGTGTGCATAGGCCGTACGCATGAATTCCGTGCCACCAAATGCATAGATCATGGCCAGAAGCGTACTCTCGGGCAGGTGGAAGTTCGTGATGAGGGCGCCGGTCCATTGAAACGTGTACGGCGGATAGATGAAGATGTTCGTTTCCCCGGAGGGGTGGCCCGAGGCGGCGACCGATTCGAGAACGCGGGCAGCCGTGGTTCCGACCGCGATGATCCGGCGTCCTTCCTTGACGACAGCCACCAGGCGTTCGAGTGTTGCGTCGTCGATGATGTAGCGTTCACGGTGCATTGTGTGGGCGGCCAGGTCATCGACCTCGATCGGCGAGAACGTGCCCTGCCCGACGTGCAGCGTGACGAAGAGCTGCTCGATATTCTGTTCGCGAAGTGTGGCCAACAGGTCATCGTCAAAGTGCAGGCCGGCTGTCGGCGCTGCCACGGCGCCCGGCTTGCACGCGTAGACGGTTTGGTAGCGCGTGCTATCAAGGGGTTCATGTCGGGCATCGGGTCGCTTGATGTACGGCGGGAGTGGCATCCGCCCCACAGCCCCCAGGGCTACAGCGGCTGATTCCGGCGGACTGAGCTCGATGGTGCACGCCCCACGCTGGCCGCGCTCGACCAGTGTCGCCCGATAACCTGCCGCGGTGGGTTCGAAGGTCAGTGTTTCACCAATTCGGACCTTCGTGGCCCCGCGCAACAATAGACGCCAGCGACCCGGGGCATCCTCGGCCACCCACAGCCCGTCGATCCGCCCACCCGATTCTCGACGCAACTGCACACGCGCCGGGACCACGCGTGTGTCATTGAACACCATCACATCGTCATCACGGATTTCCTGCAAAATGCTTGAAAACATGGTGTCCCGGAACGCGGTAGCGGTGCGATCGACGACGAGGAGCCGGCTGTCGCGCCGGGCCGTGGTGGGCACCTGGGCGATCAGTTCCGCGGGCAGATCATAGTGGAGTTCTTCCTTGCGCACCCTGGCATCCTAGCTCCATGGTGCGCCCCTCTCAATCTTCACCGGAGGGTGAAATCCTCAAAAAAGAAGTGGTCGTGCCTGCTGCTGTGAACCGACAAAACGGGTGATCGAAGTTCAAGCGGAGGTTGCGATGATCTGCGATACGAGCGAACAGCGCATCACCGAGGAAGTGGCCCGAATGGGCCGCGATCGGCTGGTCTACGAGTTGCTCCACTTCAGGGGTAGCGCTCCGCTGGACTTCACGGAACAATTCCTCGCCGACAAGTCGGTCGAGCATCTGCGGCACATCCTGGTGGCTGCAAAACTGCATCTGAACTAGGTGGCTGACAACTCACAATCCTGCGATCCGCTGCAGATCACGCAGACTGCATGATCCGGATCAGGTCGCATTGATCCCCATTATCCCCAGGCACGGCTGCCGTGGTGACAGCGCACCCGTTGCTCGACCTCTGTCTCCTGATCCGGATGTCTTGTGTTCCCCTCCTGACTTCCGTCCACGAGTCTTCTAAGATAGCCGCATGCCCCGTACGCCGACTCAGAATCGTGCCGAGCTCATGCTGTTTCACAGCATCCGCTCTGCGCTGTTGGCATTTCCCATCGACCTCAATTTGCGCAGTGCTCAGTTTCTGGGCTGGATGTGGGGGAAGCTCGTGCCCAAGGCGCGGCAACGGGCAGTGAACAATCTGGCGGAGGCATTCGGCGAAGAGCTGAGCCCGGCCCAGATCGAACGCCTGGCTGTGGCAAGCATGCAGAACATGGCCATGACCGGGATCGAATTGCTGCAGGCGCCACGCCTGGTCGATCGCTGGACGTGGCCGCGCTACGCCGAGCTGAACAACATCCAAAAGGTGCTCGAGCTGGCCGTCGGGCAGCGTGGGGCGATCCTGGTGTCCGGGCACTTCGGCAACTTCGAACTGCTCGGCCAGTTGATGGCCTGCTTCTTTGGCAACTTCGCCGCGGTCATGCGGCCACTCAACAACCCGTTGGTCAATGAGCACCTCGTTGCCGCTCGACGGCACACCGGTCTCGAGCTCATTGCCAAGAAGGGGGCGGTCCGGGTGGCTGAGGCGCGCCTGCGCGAGGGACACCTCGTGGGCTTCGTTCCGGATCAAGACGCCGGTTCGAGTGGCATCTTCGTTAATTTTTTCGGCCGCCCGGCTTCGACGTTCAAGACTGTTGCCGTTCTGGCCTGTCAGCATGAGGTTCCTGTCGTGGTGGGCTATTGTCGGCGTATGGGCCGACGCTTTCGGCACGAACTGGGGGTAGAACAGGTGATTCGGCCCGATGAATGGCAGAACCAGGATGACCCTGTCCACTGGATTACTCAGACCTACACCACTGCGATCGAACGGGTTGTCCGTCGTTATCCCGAGCAGTACCTGTGGACGCATCGGCGGTGGAAAACCCGTCCGCCCGCGGAACTGCGTTCCACCTGATGGGGCCTCCGGTCTGCCCTGCGGTTCGCCATTTCGGATTGGTTTACACCACCCAACTGACTCTCTACAATCCCACCCCAAGGTTCGAAGACAGGAGAACATCAGATGGCAGGCGTAAACACACTCGAATTCAACGACGACAACTTCGATTCAGAGGTTGTTCAATCCGAAGTCCCCGTTCTGGTCGATTTCTGGGCCGAATGGTGCGGACCCTGCAAAGCCCTCGGGCCCGTCATCGATGAGATCGCCGACGAGTTCGCTGGCAAGGTGAAGGTCGGCAAGGTCGACACCGACAGCAACAAGAACATCTCCGTACAGTACGGCATCAGCTCCATTCCCACCGTCATCCTGTTTCATCAGGGGGAGGTCAAGGAGCGTCTGGTCGGCCTGCGCAGCAAAGGTGATTTCGCCGAGGCGCTCGCCAAGCTCAGCTAGCGGTCCGACGTATAGCTGGGCCGGCGTTTCTTTTCCGACAATCAGCATGATATGTCCTTCCAGCGTTTGCAGTGCCGCCTTGATCATGGGGCTGCTTGCCGCCGGAGGTGGGGCATCATCTGTCGACACGCGCCTGTGGGTCGACGCTATCCTGAGCGCGGTGGGTGGAATCGTCATCATGGCCACCTGTCGGCGATGGCTGGTTCGTGGCTGGGCGCTGCCTGCCGCTCCCGAGCCAAGTGACAAGTTTCCCGCCGAACTGGTTCTCGTGCCGCTGGCACTGTTCATGTTCATTCACGGCGGCGTGGCCCTCATCCTCGAGTCGCGGCTGGCAGAGGGCGTGGTTGCTCAAGTCGCATCCGCCATCGCGGCGGTCGTGGTCACCGCAGCCATCCTGTTGATCAACGCCCGTGAACGGCCCGGCGGGGTGCGGGGTCTGTTGTGCGGATGGACAACGCCAAGCCGACATCTTCTGCTGGGTATCGCGGGCTTTAGCGCATCGATTCCGCTGTGCTGGGGAGCGGTCGAAATATCCTCCCGTATGATTGGCTTGTTCGATCCCGACGCCGAACTTCCTGCGCACCAGGTGCTCGACATGCTGGGGACCGGGGACGGCCCGGTCTGGCTCCCGGTCTTGTTGTGGGTCAACGCCGTGGTGGCTGCCCCGGTGGTCGAGGAAATGTTCTTTCGGGGGATGTGCCAACCGGCGTTCAAGCACGCCATTGGGCACCGCGGTTGGGCGATTCTGTTGACCGCGTTGATTTTCGGAGCCGTTCACGCTTCCCAGCCCCAGGCGGTGGTTCCCATGATTCTGCTCGGGGGGATTCTCGGCTGGCTCTATGAACGGTCCGGCGGCCTGCTGGCCTCGATGACCATGCACGTCTGTTTCAATTTGAAGACCATGATTCTATTCACGTGCCTCTAGCACAATTCAGTAGCCAGGAACCGAAGACTGAGCACGGTTGCTGGCTCCAGGCTGCTATTTTGAGTACCTTGCGACCTATGACCATCGACGAGCAGATGACCCATCTGATCCGCGGCAGCGAGGCGGTGTATTCCGTTGACGAGCTGCGCGCGAAACTGCAAAAATCGGCAGATAGTGGAAGGCCATTGCGCGTCAAGCTGGGCATGGACCCAACTGCACCGGACATCCATCTGGGGCACAGCGTCCAATTGCGCAAGATGCGGCAATTCCAGGACCTCGGCCACACAGCGGTACTGATCATCGGCGACTACACTGCGATGGTGGGGGATCCAACAGGGAAGAGCCAGACCCGGCCGATGCTGACTACCGATGAGATCAAGGCCAACGCCGAGACCTATTTTCAGCAGGCCGGCAAGGTGCTCGACCTCGACCCGGCGCGGTGCGAAATCCGCTACAACAGCGAATGGTTGGGGCAGATGAATTTCGCAGACGTGTTGCGTCTGGCCAGCCGCAAGACAGTTGCACGCATGCTCGAACGAGACACGTTCGAAAAGCGGTTCAAGGCTCAGCAGGAGATTGGTATTCACGAACTGTTGTATCCGTTGATGCAAGGCTGGGACAGCGTCATGATCGACGCTGACATCGAGCTTGGCGGAACCGACCAGACATTCAACAACCTGGTGGGGCGGGACTTGCAGAAGATTGAGAACCGGCCGCTGCAAGTCGTGCTCATCATGCCGATCCTCGTGGGGCTCGACGGCACCGAAAAGATGAGCAAGTCGCTCGGCAACTATATCGGAGTGACCGATGCGCCGGTAAATATGTTCGGGAAGATCATGAGCATCCCCGATGAGTTGATGGCCAACTACTACACGCTGTTGACTGCCGAGGCACCGACGACGTTCGAGCCACTCATTGCCAGTCAACCGCGTGATGCAAAGGTCGCTCTCGGGCGGCTCGTCGTCGAGCAGTACCATGGGGCAGACAGCGCCGCGCAGGCCGAGGCAGAGTTTTTCAAGGCCATGCGCGGGGACTTGCCCAGTGATATTCCGGCCCACGCCATAGCGCCGACCGAACTCGCTGATGGGCAAATTGCGGCGGGACGTCTGGCGGTCCTGTGCGGATTTGCCAAATCGAACGGCGAGGCACGGCGCTTGATCAATGAGGGCGGGCTACGGCTCAACCAGGAGAAACTGAGTGATCCGAGTGCCTCGGTGACGATCAAGGACGGTGACATCGTTCAGCGCGGCAAACGCAAGTTTCTTAAGATTTCCATCGGGGCCTGAGGCGTTGTTGATCGCGCATGAAACTTCCCCGACTCAACCATCCCGAGCGCTATACCGGCCTGTACATTTACGATTTCGGTCAGCACGTGGCCGTCGGCTACACCGCTGAGGAAGTACGCATGCTGCAGGACAGCGCCGAGCATGGCGCCGGCACAGCCTACCTCATCTACCGCGCGGATCCCGGCGGGCAGCTGTTGTTGAGGGGCATCGATCACCTGGGGATCCCGGTGCCCGAGGCCCTGGTGTTTTATCATTCGACACTTGAAGCAGCGGCCGAGGATTACGCCGTGTTGCAGGACTTGGCACGAAACCACGCGCCACCTTGTGTGCTTCACTGGTACCGCGCTATCGTGTCCGAGGCCGAGTGGTCGCATTGTGCGGTGCTGGTCTACGAGGCCCACGCGACCGAAGTCGTTGGTCGCTGGCTCAACGCGGTCGGCTTCGCTGGTGGCGAATTCGTCGAGGCGGACACCTCGATGGCTCGGCGTGTCGCAACACCGGGGGGTGCTGAGGAACATATCGCGATTGCCCCGGATCCACGTTATCACGCACGACCCCGTGACCAGGTTCTGGCTCGGGTGCACGATGCGATTCAGCGATTCTTGTGATTCGACCCTCCAGACTGGATACCGGTGGACCGATCCCGGATACTTGCTGCACCGAATACCCTGGCGTCCAGGCGCCCTGTGAAGAAACGATGGTTACCTATGTCCGATCTGCCCATCATCGCCATTGTCGGTCGGCCCAACGTGGGCAAGAGTTCGTTACTCAATTGCATTGCGCGCCGGCGCATTGGGATTGTCGATCCAACGGCTGGCGTGACGCGCGATCGCATCAGCACTGTATGCCAGGTTGATGACAAGTACTTCGAACTCGTCGATACCGGCGGATTTGGAATCGAAGACCACGACAATCTTACTGAGCACGTCGAAGAACAGATCCGTTTTGCGATCCATCAGGCCGTTCTGGTCCTGTTCGTTGTCGATGCCCGCGAAGGCGCCGTGGTCCTCGACCAGGAGGTTGCCCGTTTGTTGCGCGGTTACGATCGCCGCGTCGTGCTGGTCGCCAACAAGGTCGACACCACTGATATCAAGCCGTTCATAGGTGAGTTCTGCCGGCTCGGATTCGGCGAGCCGGTGGCCGTGTCAGCACATCACGGGACCGGACGTGATCGGCTTCTGGCCGAGGTTGGCCGGCACATCGGGGAGTCTAGCCCGCCGCCTCCCGACCCCACGATGCAAATCGCCGTGGTGGGTAAGCGCAACGCCGGCAAGAGCACGTTCATCAATACGCTGGCCGGTGAGCCGCGGGTCATTGTCAGCGAGGTTCCAGGGACGACGCGTGATGCGGTGGATGTTCGTTTCGAGAAGGACGGGCACTCGTTCATGGTTATTGATACGGCGGGTGTGCGCAAGAAGAATAAGATGAGCACCGACATCGAGTACTACAGCTTCGTTCGGGCACAGAAGGCCATCGTTCGCGCCGATGTCGTATTGCTCTTCATTGATGCGACCGTCGACGTGGGGCAGGTCGACAAGAAACTTGGGCGGTTCATCGCCGATAACGACAAGCCATGTATTCTGGTCATCAACAAGTGGGATCTGGTGAAAGGCAAGACCGAGACCAGTGCCTACGAGGAGTACTTTACCAAGGTCTTGCCCGAGCTCGATTATGCTCCGATCTCGGTCATCACGGCTGAAAGCGGCAAGGGTGTACACGCCACCGTGGATCTGGCGCGGAGTTTGTTCAAGCAGGCCGTCCAGCGCGTGACCACGGGCCAATTGAACAAGGCGATCGAAGCCATCCAGCAATTGCGCGGTCCGACATCGCTGCGCGGACCTCAGGCGGTCAAGATTTACTACGGTACCCAGGTGTCGGTGTGTCCACCGACCATCATTCTGTTCGTCAACAACCCGGCCCTGATCCGTGTAGAGTACCGTCGTTTCGTGCTCAACCGACTGCGCGAAACATTGCCCTTCGAGGAAATCCCGATAAGATTGATATTCAGATCGCACCGCAAGGGCGCCGATGACGGGGGCGTTGGCGGGCGGTCATCCTGACACCTGAGATCGACCGATGTCCGATGATCGAATCAAAGTCACCTGTACGAGTTGTAGCAGCACCATTCGCGCGCCCCGGGCAGCAGCCGGAAAACGTGGCAAGTGCCCGAAGTGCGGCAACCCCGTTTACGTTCCAACGCCCGACGATGAACTGGAAGAGATTCCGCTCGAACCGCTCGAGGAGAACAGCGACGAGCTGCTCCGAGAGTCGGCGGCGTTGGCTTCCGATTTGCTGCGTGAGAAGGGAACTCCCGATTCGAAGGGACGTGGTTCCTCGGGCCCGTCCGCACCGCGCGACGAGCAGCCGGCCCCGGCAATCAATGTGTCCACCGGCATTGTTCAGTATCTGGTGGCGATCAAGGAATCCAAGCTGGACGACAGCGGCGCAATCCTGGCCGAGCTGGTTCGCGCCAAGCCCCAGGCGCTCAATCGTATCCAGCAGATGATGGTCGACGCCATGCCGCCGCCTCAGCTCGGCGACCTACCCCCACCCCTGTACATGGCATTTCTCAAGAAGCTCCAGAGCGAACTCGAAGAATAGCGACGAACATCACTCATCCTTGTGGGAGGATCATGATTTCGTTTGACGTTCCCGGGTTCATCAGCGCCTGCATTCCGAGTAGCGCCTCGAAAGTCACAGGAATGTCGATGTGCACGTAGGGGGGGGGCACACCTGATGGTCGCCGGAACTGTCGGGGCCGGGGGAGTCCGCGCCGGCGCCTGGTTGATGTTGTGCTGGACGCGGGCAAGTGTGCGGCCGACGTCCGCGATCGCGGTCGGGGAGAACATCATGATTGCCGGTACTTGAGCCGTGCCGCTGGGCGGATCCATTCCCTCAGCACGACCCATCGCAGCCGCCAGCAGCCGGTCCATGTCACGTGCCTGACCGCCGAGGGTCCACGCAACAGTAAAGGGATCGGCGATGGTCACGCGGAGCATGCGCTGTGGGTCGCCAAACATCGCCATCCAGGACAGGTTTTCGCGCCCGCCTGGTGGCGCGTGCATACGTACCGCTACATGATGCACGGGGACGCCGTGGAGCAGCTCCGCTGACGGGGTGAACTGCAGTGAATCGAACAACGGATTGGTGTGGCCTTCGGGCACCAGCTGTGTCTTGAGTAGCGTGATCGCTGCTTCGAAATCCATCATCCATGCGCTGGCGTCTTCGACTTGCACCAGCCCGCTGGCGACGGCAACGCCATGCGGGCCGGGAGGCGTTGCTGTCACGCTGGTGGCCAGGCCGCGAAGCTGTCCCGCAAGTGTTTCGACGTGTCCGGAAAAGGTCTTGGCAACTTCTGCGTTCAAGGCGTTGAGCAATGGGGCGTCGAGGAGCTGGTGCATGGTCTGTCGCAGTGCGCTGGCCTGTCCTGCAGTCACGGTGGTGGCGGCCGTCAGGAGTATGGCATCCTGCTTCGCGAGACGCTTGGTCAGCCGTGTTGCACCGCTTTCAGTGAACGCGGTCATGCCCGCCAGGGGTGTGTCCGCACGCGGTGCGATCGCGAGATGCAGCTGTGCACCATCCGGCGAGACGCGGATCTGAACATACAGTCCCTCGATTTGCCGAAGGAGTTCCGCACGATTGTTGAGGATCGTTGAACCCAGCAAGGGATTCTCCGGGGTCATGCCTGCGATCCAGGAGGCCGCAATGGGTGAATCAATGACTTCCCCGACGTTCATCCATCCGTGTAACGCGGCGTTGCCCGCGGGTGCAGCCCGGCGTACGCGTTCTGCGATGGACTGTGTTGACGAGCGCACCGCCCGTACGGCATCGGCCGAGCTGCCAAGCAGCGCGAAGCCGTTGTGCTCGGCTACGAAGGTCTTGCCCCAAACGAGGTTCGCGCCCCACAGCTTGCTGTCTATTTTCTCGGGGTCATGATCACGCAACCACGTTTCGACGTCGGGGCATCTCAGCACGAGGACTGCTACGGCTCCAAGTTCCGGTACGCTGGAGGCCGGCATGAGTACCGCGGCGACAGGGCTGTCGGCCGGTATGTGTGGGCCCAGATTGAGCCGTTCCAGGATCAGGGATTTGGGGGCGAACATCGGGGCGTTCATCTTCTCGAGTAGCGGGGCGAGGCCGGTGTCGAGCTTCTCGATGTTCTCGATTGCAACGTAGGCAAAGCAGTCGGCCGGTATGACGTCGAGGAGGGCAGTCTCGGCGGCCGTGTTCCGGGGGCTCAACACAGTCAGGGGCATGAGCAGCGCCAGGCAGTATTTCATTGGGTCAGGCTCCTTTTCGAGCTGCAGCAGGATCTTGCGTCGGCGGTGCACATGTTAGACTTTGCGTGAACAGTCCGCTAGCACGGGCGTATCCGAAGCGCGCGACAAGGGCTACAATGCGCGTATGGGACCCGAAAGACTCAGTTCCGGTGTTGCGGCCCGCTACGATCACCTACAGACCATCCTGAGGTCATGTGGCCGCGTGGCAGTCGCCTTTTCCGGAGGCGTTGATTCGGCAGTGATGCTCAAGGCTGCTGTCGAGACCCTTGGCCCTGACAATGTCGTGGCGGTCACCGGTCGTAGTGCCAGCCTGGCCGATCGCGAGTATGCCGATGCCTGCGCCATTGCCGAGTGCATCGGAGCCCGTCACGTCATTCTCGATACCAACGAGTTTGAAAACGTCGACTATGTTTCCAACCCACAGAATCGCTGCTACTTCTGCAAGACGACACTGTATCAAATCATGGCGTCCTACCGCACAGCACATGGCTACGATACGACTCTCAGCGGTACCAACGCTGACGACCTGGGTGACTGGCGCCCCGGCCTGAAAGCTGCGGAAGAACACGGTGTCCGAGCTCCATTGTGCGAGGCGGGTTTGACCAAAAGCGACGTGCGCGCCTTGGCCCGTCGCTTTGATCTTCCTTCTGCTGAAAAGCCGGCAAGCCCGTGTTTGTCGAGCCGGGTGCCTTACGGTCAAACCGTCACGCCCCAGAAACTACAACGCATCGAGCGTGGCGAAGCCCTGCTCCGTGACCGGGGCTTCAGCGACTGCCGTGTGCGGCACCACGAGGATCTGGCCCGAATCGAAGTTCCATCCGACGAGGTGCATAGACTGCTCGATGCCGGCCTACGTTCCGACATCGAGATCAGTTTCCGGGCCCTGGGCTTCCTGTACGTCACCATTGATATCGGTGGACTGCAGTCCGGGAGCCTCAACGCCGTGCTGTCGTTACCGGTTGCCGACTGAGCCCGCCAGCTGCTATCATGAATCGGGCCTCACCCATGGGTATTCCCCCGGGCCCGCCCCGGGTTTCCTGAACCTTAACGAGTGACAGATGGCCGATTCAGAACGCATTCCCGTATCTTGTCAATGTGGAGCCAGTCTCAAGGCGCCCAAGAAGGCCGTTGGCAAACGTGTACGCTGTCCGAAGTGTTCGAAGATTCTCACCGTACCCGATCCTGGATCAACGATGGATCGGATGCTGTGCGCCCTCGGCGACGGCGAATCCAATACCCCTGCTCTTGAAGAGCAGCCGCCGCCGCCAGAACCCATCGAGACCAAGACCGGAAAGCTGTGCCCGATGTGCAATGGCGAGATGAAGCGGGATGCCGTGTTGTGCATCAAGTGCGGCTACCATCTCGAACGCGGCCAAACTGCGTCCTCCAGCAGCTCTGGCGAATCGGACGGGGGCTTTTTCTCCAAACTCTTCCGGCGGAAGTAGCTGCGGGATCCTCTCATCTCAACGATTTCACACTGCCGATAGAGCCTGTCGAAGGGTCGTCACTGACGGCCCGTGCGTCATCCTCCAGCGATCGAGGTGCAACGATGGGCTTGTTGTGGTCTACCGAGAAGGTCAAGGTGCGTTGTTTCTGTGGGAACTCGATGCTTCTGACGCGCCGCGCCTTGCGTAAAGGCGACGTGTGCACCAAGTGTCACCAACCTATTCCCGTTGTCGCGATCCAGCATGCCATCGACTGCAACCGCATCAATGATGAGCGGCAGGCGGATTTGGCCGCGGCTGCTGATTAGAACCATCGAACGTCCACCCAGGGGTTCAGGCGAATAGCCCACTTCGCGGCTCGCCGGCGGCCGTCCTACCCGGTCACGCATCCGGACGTGCGCTCCTCAGAGCCTTCGCGGTGCACGACAATCGCCAGAATCACAACATCCGTCACCTGCCCAAGTTGGAAGTACTCCGCGCCCACCTGACTCCTTCCCATAATGTCACCGGCGAACACCGGCTTGTAAGATCCGTGTAATCCTCAGGAACTTCGCGGTCCACGTGACGTCATCTGTTGAGTCATCAGCTGGCTGCCGTCCTTATCCGATGGTGGCCATGAACAGGACCACTAACGGAAAGGACCCGCGATGAGAAGGATTGGAATTGTACTGCTGTCGTCGTGTGCGCTGGCGTTCGGGTGGCAGCAGGTCGACCGCCCGACTCCGCAACCTGTCCAAGCACCTCCCACCACTCCGCCCAAACCAACGACTCCGAAGTCTCCCTCGACACCCGAAGGTGTCGTACTGGAATCAAGCGGTCTTCCACGACCCCGACCCATTCCGCAGTCCGTCAGTCGCGGCATCGCGTGGTTGATCGCAGCTCAGCATGGCAATGGCGGGTGGGGTGCGGGCTCCAGCGCGAACCAGAACCTGCGCGACCCGCATGGTGTCGTCGTCGATCCGGCCACGACTTCGTTCGTCGCATCAGCACTCCTGCGGGCAGGACATACGCCGACCACCGGAGCACACAGCAGCGCCATTCGCCAAGCCACACGTTATCTGTGTGCGATCGTCGAGAAAGCCGACCCCAACGGACCGCGCATTACCGATCTCGCGGGCACTCAGCCACAAGCCAAACTCGGTCCACTCATCGATACGACCATGACCGCGCAGTACCTCGCGCGGGTACTCCCCGTGATTCCCCCGACCGATCCGCTGCACGCGCGGGTCGACAAAGCCCTGACGCGTTGTATCCACAAGCTCGAGTCCAACCAGGCTGCGGACGGCAGCTGGAACGTGGCCGGTGGCTGGGCACCCGTGTTGCAATCCTCACTTGGAATGACCGCGCTCGAACTGGCCGCCGCTGCTGGCAAGGACGTCAACGGTGAGGCGCTGGATCGCGCCCGAGGTTATCAAAAGGGCAACTTCGATGAGAAGTCCGGCCGGATCAACGCCGCCGATGGCGCCGGTGTAGCGCTGTATGCCTTCGCCGGGGCTCAGAGGGCCAATGCGGTCGAGGCCCGTCAGGCTCGGGAGATCGTCAACAAGGCCAAGGCCGAGGGGAAGCTCGACAAAGCCGCTGAGGTCGACGAGGACACGCTGGCCCAACTGGGCATTCGGCGCGACGAGGCACGCAAACTTGCCCTGGCCGCGGAAGCGATCGGGGCCGCTGCCCCCATGGCAGGCGACGACAAGCTGTTGAGCGGCTTCGGAAGTAATGGCGGCGAGGAGTTTCTCAGTTACCTCCTGACCAGCGAGGCCATGATTATCACGGACATCGAATCCTGGACGGAATGGAATGGCAAGATGAGTCGCCGGCTGGAAAAGATCCAGAGTCAGGATGGTAGTTGGACCGGGCACCACTGCATCACCAGTCCCGTGTTTTGCACGGCAGCCGTCGTGCAGTGCATGACCACCGATCGGGATGGCGTCCGACTGCTCGAAATGGCCGAGCGCGCCACGGCATCGTCGAATGGTGGAATGTGACCCAAGTCATCACAGGAGGACGACGCATGAGATGCCAGCATATCTTGGCTTTGTTGTGTATGACCAGCACTGTGGCGGTTGCAGATCGTTCGCGGGTTGAGCAGGAATCCCGGCCTGTGGCCGTCGATTCCACCGACGAGGCCTTGTCGCGGTCCGCGGCGTGGCTGTGGGCCCGTCAGGGCCGTGACGGTGGCTGGCACAGTATGCACTATGGGTTGCTCGAATCGGGCCAGGCGTACACGCCCATCGTATTGCACGCCCTCATGCGGGTTCCCGAAACCGTGTGCCCACGGCCTGCGGGTGGAGTGGAACGCGCGCTTGGTTTCATGCGACGACACGTGAGTCCAGCCGGCGTTCTCGGTGTCGCGGACCCGGACCTCCTCGAGTATCCCAATTACTCGACGGCTTACGCCCTCCAGTGTTTCGTCGAGCACGGCGATGACGCTGATCGCGCGTTGATTGGTCGCATGACACGATACTTGGTCAATGAGCAGTACGGCGCGAACGACGGCTTGAGCGCCGGCCACGTGGCCTATGGTGCCTGGGGTTTTGGTGGCGATCGCATCGGTGGTGGAATCGGACATCTCGATGTTGCGCACACACGGCGTGTGCTTGATGCGCTGCGCGCTGCGAATGGTGCCGAGTCGAAGGTGATGCACCGCGCGCACCAGTTTCTACGCGTCGTCCAGCGGTTCACGCCGACCCGCTGCGGGACACCTCCGCGGCCCCGCACGCTGGGCGCGTTCGATGGGGGCTTTTACTTCTCACCGGTCGTCGTGGCGGCCAACAAGGGTCGCGAGCATGACGACGATCGAGGGCGACACTTTCGAAGCTATGCCACAGCGACCTGCGATGGCCTCCTGGCGTTGTTGTCAGCTGGGGTCGATCAACAGGATCCACGCGTGCAGGCAGGGGTTGCGTGGCTGGTCGCGCATCCCGAGTGGGACTATCCCTCGGGAATACCGCGCGACCACCCCGATGCCTGGGGCGCGGCCCTGCACTATTACCACCTCGCGGTGCGTTCCGAGGTCCATGCTCGTCTCGGCTGGACCCCGGAGTCACGGGCCGGGCTCCGCAGTATCCTCGTGCCGGCCCAGCACGAGGACGGCCACTTCGAGAACGACCTCAGCCATCTCATGAAGGAGGACGATCCGATCCTGGCGACGACGCTTGCGACCATTGCGCTGGCCCATGCTCGATGAGGCTGGCGCTTATTGCTTCTTCTGCTGAACGGATAGTTCAACCAGTTGCTCTTGCACGCGGCGGGCCTCGTCGACATCATCGACGAGGTCAGAGTGGCAATCGGCCTTGGAGCCACGGCGGGTCAGTAGCTCGAGTCCTTCTGCACTGACCCCGGGGGATTGCATGGCTTCCCGTAGCGGTTGGAACTCGGCGTCCTTGCCGCTGTTGAACTCGAGGATTTCCTTGCTGATACGCATGCTGCACCAGTCGTGTCCGCACATCGCACAGAAGTCGGTATCGACATCGAGATCTTCGTCATGCAGTGCTCGGGCGGTGTCGCCGTCGAAGGCCAGTTCGAACTGCTTGGGCCAATTGAGGGCAGCGCGGGCTTTGCTGAGATCGTCATCCCACTGACGGGCGTGTTGCACGCCTCGGGCGATGTCGCCCGCGTGGGCCGCAATCTTGTAGGCGATGCAGCCTTCCTTGACGTCTTGCGCCTTGGGTAATCCCACATGTTCCTTCGGCGTGACGTAGCACAACATGGCGGCGCCGGCGCGGGCTGCCTCAGTCGCGCCGATGCAACTTGTGATGTGGTCATAGCCTGGAAATACATCGGTGACCAGTGGCCCCAGGACGTAGAACGGAGCGTCGTTGCACACCTTCTGTTGCAGCTGCATGTTGGTTGCGATTTCGTTCAACGGCACGTGTCCCGGGCCCTCAACCATGACCTGTACACCCATCTCCTGGGCGCGCGCGGTCAATTCGCCGAGTGTCTCGAGTTCGGCAATCTGTGCGGCATCGGTTGCGTCGGCCAGGCATCCCGGGCGCACGCCGTCACCCAGCGAATAGGTCACGTCGTATTCACGCATGATGGCGGTGATTTCGTCGAATAGCTCGTACATCGGGTTCTGCCTGTTGTTGTGGATCATCCACTTGGCCAACAACGAGCCGCCACGTGACACCATGCCTGTGAGGCGCCGACGAATGAGCCCGAGGTGTTCCTTGAGTACCCCGGCGTGGACGGTGAAGTAATCGACCCCTTGTTGCGCTTGTGATTCAATTTCGTTGAGGATCATGTCATAGTCGAGGTCCTCGATCGATCGATCAATGATCATGCTGTAGATCGGGACAGTGCCGATAGGGATGGTCGAATGGTCGATGATCGCCTGCCTGCAGACCCGCAGGTCACCCCCGGTCGACAGATCCATGAGCGTATCCGCTCCGAAGCGCTGGGCCCACAGCAGCTTCTCGACCTCTTCGGTCGTGTCACTGCTCACCGGGCTTGCGCCAATGTTGGCGTTGATTTTGGTTGTCACCATGCGGCCGATGGCCATGGGGTCAAGGCGTTTGGGAGCCCTCTGACCAACCATGAATGTCTCGTCGGCAATGACTTTCGAGCGCTCGGCCACAGTTTGATTCACCCAGAACCGGGCACCTGCACGGGCCCCCGGATGGCCTAGCGCGGTCGTGTCGTACGGCAGTCCGTGGAATGGCATGGTGCCGTTGGTTCCACTGAGTTCGAAGGCGTGACCTGCGCTGCCGGCGAGATGTCGTTTGTTGGCGGGGATCACCAGTCGCCCACGAGCGACTTCGTCCCGGATGAAATCCGGAGTGACGTTCTCGCGTACGGCGATGCGCATCATTTCTGGTGTGACGATATTCTTCCGCGCGGCCTGTAATTGGGTCATGGGTCACTCCTGCTGGGAATATCAATCAGCGCGAGCTGCGCGGGCGAGGGATGAAAGCGGGGGCCGGTCATCGCTTCCCTACGCAGCCTCGAGCGCCGTGGCGCCTTTGCGCTGATCAGGTTCCAAGGGTCTTCTCAGCCCGAGACCACGCCATGTGGTTCGCCCGGACGCCCCTAGCGATCAGTTCGAGAATGGGGACCATGTGCTATGCCCCCATCCACGAATGGTTGTATTGGGCAACGTCCGAAAAGTCAATCGCACCGTGGTGACCAGCCCCACCGCAGGGTTCGGAACTGGACCGTATTGTACAGATCACCGATGCGTAGCACTGAGATCAATGCGCCACAACGTCGGGGAAATCTGCTCATGATGAACAGCGATCTACTGGAAGCCGTCAAGCGTGCTGGGGCGGTGTCGTCGATGCCGCAGGTCGTGACGCGATTCCTGGATGTGATCCAGGATCCGAATTTCAGCTACGACGAGATTGTGTCGGTCCTGTCCTCTGATCCGGGTACCGCGGCCGAGATTCTGCGTCTGGCGAATTCCTCCCTGTTCGGTGTGTCACGCAAGATCACCGGCTTGCGCCCCGCTCTGACTCTATTGGGGCCGCGCCGTGTCCGCTCACTGGTATTGGGACGCTACCTCGTGGAGGCCGTCGAGAGCTGGACCACTGCGATCGACGCGTCGTATTACTGGCGACGATCGTTGGCAACAGGCGTTCTGTCCGCACGACTGGCCGAAGTGCTCGCTCCGCGCTTGCGCGAAGAGGCCTTTATCAGCGGATTGCTTTCAGATGTCGGCGTGACCATCCTGGCTCAGGAAATGCCGCAGGATTACGGGCCCATTTTGACGGCCTATCAGGACAGCATGCCACGGAACATGGCGGAACAGGAGAGGCAAGTCCTGGGCTTTCCGCATGCGGAGGTCTCGGCCGCGGTTCTCGAGCACTGGAGACTTCCGGAACTCATCTGTGAAACCGTGCGGCGCCACCAGGATCACGTTGAACCGATCGGCGTGCCCGAACAGCTCGCTCGTGTCGTGGGCAGCGCCGACATGGTTGCCCGGCTGCTGTGCGGAAGTCCTGCCCCCGCTGAGATCCAGGCCGAATGCCAGCGCGCAACCGAACGCTTGCATCTTGACCTCGACGCGCTGGAGCACATGCTCGAAGGCGTCGAATCGGACATGGCCGATCTGTCGGGAATGCTGCAACTGGGCATTATTCCCGAGAGCAGTTATCAATTGATCATCAGTTCCCTGGGGGCGGCCCACAGCAGCTGATAACTGTCTTGTTCCGGTCTCACGTCCACGTCCACCCCCGCAAACCACACTCACCGGCCCATCATCCGGTCACTGTTTCTTTCATGGCAGGGGAGCAGGCGTCGGACGAGGGTCAGGCGCCTCGATCGGATCACTGTAGATCGACCCAACGAAAGTGGGCATGCCCAGTTTCTTGATACACGCGGCGGAACGATCGCCCGCAGGGACATCACGTGTGCGGTCGAAGAGGTTGGTATAGCGCGCGGAAATGCGCAGTCGACCTGGGCCAGGATGCTGGGCGCTCAGAGCTGCGATCGACGCGCGGTGGATCTCGACGCTTTCGCCCGGCTCGAGTAACACGATGCGGTTTGGTGAGGCCTCACGGACGACGATGACCGGTTCGCCGACCACCGCGGTATCCGGCGAGAAGCGCTGGACACGCCATTGCAACTGTGCGAGCAGACGGTCGCCATGGCCGCCGATGTTGAGGTTCACTGTGATGGGGCGGTCATGCGTGGAACGCAGTGACGCGATGCACGTGTCGCCCATGCTTTCGACCCGTGCCGTGATGATGCGTGATCCACGGTCAATTATCGCTGGAGCAGCCTCTGTGATCTCGACCCTGATTTCGTTGCTGATGATCTCGCCCGTGCGGGCAGCGATCAGGTCCGGCTCTTCCCATTCCGGTATATAGTGAAATCGAATGCGATACGTTCCGGCCTCGAGCAGACGCCAGCGGGCTGGGCCGCGATTGAATGCGGGAATCTGCAGTCTGAACCGCTGCCCTGCCGGGAGGTCGCTGACCGGTTCGAGGTGAACGCGTGCATCAACGGCGTGCTCGACACCACGGAAACCGCGGTAGTCATCGATCATCAAGTCGATGCGCTTCCCATCGGGGCCGATGACTTCGAGGAAATCGGCCACGTCAAGGACGGCGCCGACCTGAACCGCGTTACGGTCGACATCGAGCGTTTGGCGGTCGCTCGTCAGGAACGGAAGATGGATGGGAAAGTCCTGTGTGTTGACGATGTCGACGCGAACGGCAACCGGCTCGTTCCAGGCTGCTGCGGGCGGATCGACTGCCAGATGGACCGTTGCTCCGACGAGGTACAGGCGGCCGATGCGTTCGATGAGTAGCTGGGCGCGGAGGGCTGCTTCTGCATCGTTTCCGGTGAGCACGGCAGTGAGATCATCAAGGACCTTCGGACCTGCGCCATAAAGCTGTTCGACTGCGGCCTGGCGACGCTCGAAACTTGGATCGCTGAGTTCTGCGATCCACTTCTGAACCTGCTCCACGGACCCGGTCGGCGGTCCGCTGCCGACCACCACGACCAGCCATGCCAGCGCCCATGCTGTCGGCATCATGTGCATCACGGCCACGCTTATACGAGAACCGGCAATGGCTTGTTCACGCCGATGTGCGTATAGACGTCCTCGTACTGATTCTCGAGATAGGGGGTCGATGGACCGCCATCGATGTGACTCCACGGCAGGACTTCGGCGTACCCACGTTCCCGGTGAGCGTAGAAATCCGGATCAACTCCTGTTGCATCGAAGGCCCGCTGCCAGGTGTCGGCCTTGAAGCCTTCGTCCCAACCGTCGAAGCGCGCTCCCTGACGAAAGGCGTGCTCCACGACTGGGCCGAGACGGCGGTCGCCACGCGCAAAAACACCCTCGAGGATCGACCGTTCGATGTTGTGCATCTTGACGCGCACGGCACTCCGCTGGCTGCGTACCAGGCTTGACAGCCGTGCCCGCACCTCATGGAAGTACTCCGCCCGTGGCTGTCCGGCCCATTGGAATGGCGTGAACGGTTTGGGCACCAGCCAGCCGACCGACGCAGCGACAGCCGCAGGGCTTTTGCCAAACTCCGTGCGCGCCTGACTGATAGTATTGCTCAGGGTCCAGATGCCGTCGATGTCTTCAGGGCGTTCGCCTGGGAAACCGGACATGAAGTACAGCTTCACCGAACGCCATCCGGCCTTGTAGGCCTGGCGTACGCCATCGAGAAGGCGCCCATCGGTGACCTTCTTGCGAATCGCAGCGCGCATGTCATCGTTGGCCGCTTCGACCGCGATGGTCAGGCCGCTCTTGCGGACCTGGTTGACCATCCACGGAATGTTTTCGAGCATCTTGTCCACGCGAAGCGAGGGCACTGAAATATTGACCATGCGTGAGTTGAACTGTGCATTGATTCGTTCCGACAGCTCCTTGAGATCGGGATAGTCGGCCGTCGACAACGACAGCAGTCCGAGTTCGTCGATACCCGTATTGCGATAGGTCTCTTCGGCGATCTCGAGGATGCGGTCGACCGAGCGCAGACGCAAAGGGCGTTTGGTATAGCCTGCGTGGCAGAACCGACAACGCTGCGGACAGCCGCGCATGATCTCGATGCTGATCCGATCGTGAATGACTTCGACATGCGGAACGAGGGGCCGTGTCGGGAACGGCGCCTCTTCGAACTCCGGCGTCTGGCAGCGCACGAGGGTTGTGGGCAAAGCTGCGTCACGCGGCTGTATGCTCGCGATGAGCCCGTCAGCGGTGTAGCGCACATCATAGTCATTCGGGGAGTATGCCCAGGGAAACCGCCGGGCGATTTCGAGAATCATGTCGCGCCGACGGATGCCATTGCGTTTCATCTCTTTGACGAGGTCGAGGATCGCGGTCATCGAGGCTTCGCCATCGCCGAGCACGACGAGATCCACGTACTCTGCCATCGGTTCCGGATTGTCGGCCTGAGGTCCACCGGCGATGACCAGCGGGTGGCTGTCGTCGCGCGCGCTGCTGCGCAGCGGAATGCCGGCGAGATCGAGCATCGCCAACACATTGGTGAAGCACATTTCGTATTGCAGGGAAATGGCGAAGATGTCGGCGTCACGAACCGGCTGGCGGGTATCCCACGTGAACAGCGGCAGCTTGCGTTGACGCATGACCGCCTCGGCGTCGTACCACGGGCTGTAGACGCGTTCCGCACAAACACCGGGCATATGATTGCACAGCCAGTAAATGATCTGACAGCCGAGATGGCTCATGCCCAGGGCGTAGGTGTCGGGAAAGCCGATGACCACACGAACTTCAGCGGCGTCCCAGTCGCCGGGCTGGACGAGCTGGTTGACCTCGCTACCGATGTACTGCCCTGGCTTCTCGACCCACGGCAGAAGTTCTGAGCTGATCCGTTCCGCCAATGTGATAGGTTGAATCATGTTATTCTTCTCTAATCCTCTCGTCGAAGTTCACCAACTATACCTGCGAGAGGTTACTCAGGGCAACTCTGCGAAGGACTTGAGCGATATGGCACCGCATTCCGTGGCGGTTTCTCACAATGGCCGGACGCCCGCTGATACGCGGGTCCATCTGGGGTAAAATTCCCGCTATGGGACAGCGCTGCAGGGCTTTCACTCTCATCCAGTTCACCATCACCGTTCTCGTGATGCTTGCGGCCATCGGACTGGTGGTTCCCGCGCTCCGCAACCAGATCGCGCGAGCCCGTTCGACCCACTGCCAGTTCAATCTCAGCCTGATCCATCGCGCTTTGGCCATGTACGTCTCGGCCAACGACCAGTGGTGGCCCGAGCGTCAGGTGGTGACTCAAGCCGGTCTGATCAAGGACGAGAACGTGTGGATCGACTTGCTTCTCGAGGATGCCTATATCGGAGAGCCTGATCGTTTCATCTGTCCGAGTGACATCAATGCGCCACTCCCGGCTGATCATACCACCGAGTCTTTCCGCAGGGCGGTGGCTTATGCACCGAGCTACGGCTTGAACGAGTTGACCTGGCGCGAGTATGGCGTTGCGCCCAGCGATGATCCGGGGCTTCGGCGTGTTCCGGTGGATACACACAAGACCATTCTCCTTGCTGACCGTGGTCCGGATTATCCGATCAGCGACTTACCCTCGCAGGGCAGCACCAGGCGGCAGGTTCTCGAGCTGGCACGTGACGCGGGACGGCTGCCGGCCGATGATGATTTCCGGCTGGGTGTCGCGCAGCCGCCGCGCAACTGGTTGACCGGGCGCCATCGAAGGTCGATCAATCTCATGACCATGATGGGCAGCAAAGAATACACGCAGCCTACCGGACGTCTCGCCGGCCGGCCGCCCGAACCCTACTACGACGATTGCGCGACCGAGAACTGCACGTTCTGCAACGTGTTCAAAGCAGCGCATTACGATTTTTCTTCAAAAGGGCTGTTCTTCTGGACCGGACCATACTACGCACCGGATACTGCAGCCATGTTGCCCGGGCCGTAGGCCACGGACTGACGATCTGCCATGGTCCGAATCAAGATCAAAGATCATGATCGCAAACCGCACCTCAGTATCGCCGTGGTCGTGGCGGCCGCCGCGCTGATCTGGGTTGCGTGGCTGCTGTGGTCGTTCGACCATCCGCTGGTCATCGGCCAGCGGCTCCTGCATCAAGTCCAGGCGCCGTACTTGTGCGGCGCAGGTCACATGCACGAAGCCCCAGCGGGTCCGCGCTCGTTGCTGTGCCCCATCGAGGGTTGCGAAGAACGGTCATGGCCGGTGTGGACCTATCAGTGTTCGCGAGATGGTGGCTATGTGCTGCAACTGCGCTATGCTGACGGAACCCCGCCAAGAATTCGCAAGGTGCGTGTTCCCGGAGGAGCGTGGCAGGATGTTGACGGAGAGATTCGCTGCATCCAGTGTGAGCGTCCGATGCAGGCCGATCTGTCCTTGAGGGCCCGGTTGGTCAACCCCGCATTCTGAGACCCGTTGAACGGCTGGGCTCAAGAGGGCCAACCGAACGTTCCGATCAACTTTACGAATCGGCACCCGATCAAGGGGATTTCAATAATGCGATCGGGCCGCTTGTCCACGAGGATCAGCCGCTGTTGTTCGAGGTTGCCGAGCGGCAGGATCATCCGGCCACCCGTGGCGAGCTGATCGACCAGCGGTTGTGGAATAGTTGGTGTGCCGGCCGTGATCATGATGCGATCGAACGGGGCTGCGTCAGGCCAGCCTTGCGTGCCATCACCAACAGTGCAATGGATGTTCGTCATGGAACGCAAACGCGCCCGGGCCCGAGTGGCCAATTCATGAACAGCTTCGATGGTTCGCACCTCGGCACACAACTGTGCAAGAATGGCCGCCTGGTAGCCAGAACCGGTGCCGATTTCGAGAACGCGGTGCGTGGGCAGCAGCCGGAGTTGTTCGCTCATGTATGCGACGATGTATGGTTGGCTGATCGTCTGGCCCGCACCGATGGCCAGGGCGCGATCAGCATAGGCATGCTCCCTGAGCGGGGAAGGCACAAAAGCTTCGCGCGGTACAGCGTTGATTGCTGCGAGGACCCGCTCATCCGTGATGCCCCGGCTGCGCAGCTGGGCTTGGACCATGGCGTGGCGTTCGGATGTCGAGGCAGGATGCGGTTCCATAATGACTCCGGCTGCGCTGCGGACATCTGGTGTCCGCCCGATTGCATTATCGGCATCATGTTGAATTATGTGCGGGCAGTTGTTCTCGTGCAGCTCGATTCTTCTCCGACAGGGTTGATAACCCTCGCGGAGGGGTTACACGAGGGCGGCAAAGCGGTTGCCCGGCAGTTGTTCCACGGCCCCCTTCAGCTGCAGGGTCACCAGGCAGCTGGAGATTCGTGCAGGGGGTAGGGCGGTGTGCTCACAGATGCGCTCGAGGTCGACACCGCAGCGGTCGAGCACGTCGAAGATTGCTCTTTCGTCCGCGCTCATCGCGGGCAGCGTGCGGGCCGCGATCCGTTCGGCCCGTTGCTCGAACCGGGACCGTATTGCGGGTAGGGTGGGACCGAGTTCCTCCAGCACATGTTCGAGGCGTGTAATGAGTTTGGCCTCACCGCGTTGAATGAGCTGCAGCGTACCTGCCGCGACAGGATTGTCGGCCAGACCAGGTACGGCGAAGACTTCGCGATCGTATTCGGCCGCCAACCGCGCGGTAATCAAAGCTCCACTGCGCACAGCCGCCTCGACCACAATGGTGCCCGCCGCCATCCCGGCGATGATGCGATTGCGCGCCGGAAAGGTGCCCTTGTTGGCGGTTTGTTCGACCGCCAGTTCAGTGATGATCGCCCCACCACAGTCGATGATCTGTTGGGCCAGACGGCGATTGGGGTGGGCGGCGAGTTCCGCTAAGCCACAACCGAGCACGGCCACGGCGCGACCGTGTTCGACGATGGTGGCCTGGTGTGCACGGCAGTCGATGCCGCGCGCCAGGCCCGAGGCCACGACCAGCCCGGTGCGCGCCGCCTCCATCCCCAGGCGGTAGGCCTGCTCCAGGCCATAGGATGTCGGTTTGCGCGAACCGACGATTGCCAGGGTGGGGGCGGCGGCATCGAGCTGACCTTGCACATACAGGCATACCGGAGGGTCGGCGATGGTTTTGAGCAATGCCGGATAATCTGGGTCGATGCGGCAGAGCACCCGGGCATTCATTTTTTCGACGCGCCGTAGTTCAGCCGCGACCACCGCGCTGTTATCAACACCAAGTGCGGCTGCACTGCCTGCCTTGATGCCACATCCGCGAAGTTCGGAAACGGGCGCGCCACGGATACGGTCGACATCCCCGAAGTGATCGATCAGCCGTGCGCACCCCAGCGCCCCCAGCCCGTCGATGAGGTGCATCCCGAGGTACTTCACTGCCTCCGCGCTGGCCGGCTCAGTCATTAACACATTCTCACTCGTTGAACCGCTGGTTTCTCAACATCCAAGACGGGGCGGGTCCGCACATGCGCAACACTTTCTCTCAATTACCAACGACCCTCGAAACAAGGCTCCGATAACAGCGCGGGACGGACAGGTTCGAGACAAGTGGCCTACAATCGAGCAGAACTCAGATTACTCTCAGGGGGGAGCCGACGTGATACGCGTCATGGTTGTCGATAGCAATATCACCCGTGCGGGTTTGACCGCACGAGGTGTTCGCGAGCTCAAGTTCGGGGCCAAGATCACCTACGCCTTGTCCGTCGTGCAGGCACTGTTCTACATCGCCGGCACGCTGTCCGATCGGCGTAAGACCCTGCCCGATATCATCACCCTGGCCGATCCACTTGCCGACACGCGGGGCTCCGACGCGATCAAGGCCATCCACGAGGCTGTGGCGGCCCATGGTGTTTCGATCATCGTCAATTCTGAGCAGGACTCGGCCAACGCGATGGATTTCTACAAGCTCGGCGCAGCTGCGTTCGTCAACAAGAAGTCGGAGGATCCCAACTTCCTGCGAGCGATAGGCGACGCTGTCTGTTTCACCTCGATGGTCATGGGCCTCGTGCCCAAGCAATCAAAGTTCTTCCCTGACGAAGAACAGTTTGGCGTGCACATCAAAGACGTCCTTCAAATCCACCTCTAAGTGCTCCCTTTCATAATTGGGTGTAGGGTTTTCCGCGGCGATTGTCGTGTTGGGCAAGGCGCGAGGAGGAGGCGATGCCTGACATCGTTGACGACGAGCAACACAGTCCAGGGCGGCAAGCGTCCGGAAAACCCTACAAAGAATTGTGAAATGGGGCACTAAGCGCCCAACGAACCGGAGCTCCAGCTGGTCGGCGAGTGCCGTCTTGTCTTCAGCGCTCGGAGACCAGGTATACACGGATCATGCGGTACAATTCAGGTTGTGTTGTCATCCAGCCATTTCAGCATGCGCGTAATGCTCGAGCGGGCCAATCCTATCGACGTGTCAGCTGCACCGTAGTACAGGTTGAGGGTGTCCCCGTCCGAGGCGATCGTCCATCCACACGGGAAGACGACATTGTCGACGTCACCACTGCGTTCGTACGCTGCGACAGGTCCGAGGAACCATGGGCGTGCACGTTTGCGCAGGCGGGTGGGATCGTCGCGGTCGAACAGTGCCAATCCGCAGTAGTAGTTCGTGCTCGACACCGTTCCGCGCGCACCATGGTAGATCATGAGCCAGCCGGCCGGTGTATCGATCAGCGGTGGCGACATGCCGATCTTGCCGCCGTCCCAATAGGGGCCACCACGGGCCTCCAGGATTGGTCGGTGGTCGCCCCAGTGACGCAAGTCCGGCGAGAACGACATCCACACGTTGGCCCCTGAGACGGAGTACGGTACCGGGCGGTGGACGATGGCGAAGCGTCCGTCGATCTTGCGGGGCAGCAGGGCAGCATCCTTGTTCTCGGGAGGAAGGATGTTGCCGATGCGTTCGAAGCTGCGGAAGTCCGGCGTGAGGGCCAATGACACGCCGGGCCCTCGGGTCGAGTAGCAGGTGTAGGTGACGGCGAACTGCTGGAGCTCCTCGATCCACACCGCCCGTGGGTCCTCGATGCCCCATTTCTCTTCGGGGTGCGTCTCCGGCGCGGCAGGCAGCGTGGGCGAAGGATCGATCGTCCAATTGCTGACACCGTCTGCGGATCGTGCCGCACACAGATGCGAAATGCTCTCACGATCCTCGACCCGGCAGAGTACGACTGTTTCGCCCGTTGCGGGCATGCGCGCCGCTGCAGCATTGAACACCGTGTTGACCGGATAAGGCCACATCGCAGCGCTGAGCAGTGGGTTGTCCGGATGGCGTTCGAACAATTCCGGTGTCACGGGGTGTGCCATAACGAGTGCTCCTGATAAGCGGCAGTGAGCCGCAGGACCTGTTTTTGGCGTCCGTGGCCAAAAACACGCCCGGTTGACCTTTTTCAATCGTCTACGGCACGATATCGTGGCGCGTTCCTGGATTGGGATCAAGTCCGCTTACACGAGGATGCCGTCATGCGAACCACCCGTGCGACACGTCGCTGTCTCGTCATTGCCTTGTTGTGCTGTTGTGGCGTTGCCAGTGCCGACGAAGGCATGTGGCCGTTGAACCACTTGCCTGTGGAGCATCTCGAGCGCACCTATGGGTTCAAGCCTTCGGACGACTGGATCGAACGGATACAGAACGCATCGCTGCGCGTCAGCACGGGGGGATCGGCGTCGTTCGTGTCGTCGAATGGTCTGGTCATGACGAATCATCACGTTGCGTCCGATGCCATCGCCGACTTGTCGTCTGCAGATCGCGATTTGATGGCCGATGGCTATGTCGCACAGACGGTTGACGATGAGTTGAAATGTCACAATCTCAAGCTCTACCGCCTGGTTTCTATCGAGGACGTCACTGACCGGGTCAACGCGGGCATCACCGCTGCGACCGACCCGCAGGCGGCCCGAGGGGTCCGTGAGCAACACATCAGCGAAATACAGTCGGCCGCCGAAGCGCGCAGCGGTCTGCAGCCGGAGGTGGTCACGCTCTACCGTGGAGCCCGCTACCACCTGTACCTCTACAAGGTCTATGACGATGTTCGTTTGGCCATGGCCCCGGAAGCGGGGATCGGCTTCTTTGGTGGGGACGTCGATAATTTCGGGTACCCGCGGTACAACCTCGACGTCACCTTCTTTCGAGCCTACGAGGATGGCCGGCCTGCCAGAACTCCCCATTTCCTGCCCTTCGGTGATGGACAACTTGCTGAGAACGATCTCGTGTTCATGTCGGGGAATCCTGCGCGGACGCGCAGGAGTTACAGTGTTCGACATCTCGAATTTCTGCGTGATATCGATTTGCCGCTGACGCTGAGCGTATACAACCAGCGCGAGGTCGCCCTCGGACAGTTCGTCATGGGTAGCGCCGAGAACCGCCGCATCGGCCGTGAGCCGCTGCTCGGCACTCAGAATGGACGCAAGGCCTTCGGTGGGATTCTGGGCGGACTACTCGATCCGGCCATCATGGACGGCAAACGTGCCGCTGAGAAAACATTGCGCGAATTCGTCGCAGCCGATCCCGCGCGACAAACGCGGTACGGATCGGCGTGGTCTGATCTCGAGCAGGCCATCGGCGATCTCGAGGGTTACTACACGGCCTATTGGCTGATGGAGAACCGACGGTCATCACTCGGCACGCTGGCTGGGGTGGCCCGGATGCTGGTACGCGGCTCAGGCGAGCTGGCCAAAGGCGATGCCGCGCGGCTGCCCGAATACCGCACCACCCAGCTACCCAGTCTGGAGGGGCGCTTGTTTTCCGAGGCCCCAGTCTATCCGAACCTGGAGCGGCTGCTGCTGACCGACGGTCTGACCCGTATGGCGCGCCTGTTGGGCGGCGACCATCCAGTGGTGCGAACGGCGCTCGCTGGTCGGAGCCCTGCTCAGCGCGCAGCCGATGTCCTCAAGACCACCCGTCTCGCCGACGTATCGTACCGCCGCGAATTGTGGGCTGGCGGCGCTTCTGCAGTGGCCGCCAGTGGCGATCCGCTCATTGTTTTCGCGCGGGCGCTTGAACCCATGGCCCGCACGCTGCGAGATCGGTACGACACGCAGTTCGCCGCGGTTGAGACCGCCGCGTATGCCCGCATTGCCCAGGCCGCGTTCGATCTTCATGGCGACAGTGTCTATCCGGATGCCACCTACACCGTACGGCTGTCCTACGGAACGGTGAAGGGCTATGAAGAAAATGACCTGCGGATCCCGCCCATGACCAGGATGAGCGGGGCATTCGAGCACGCGAAGGCACATGGTTTCGTCGATCCGTTCAGACTGCCCGACAGCTGGATGAAGAACAAGAGCCGCATGAACCTCGATACACCGTTCAACTTCGTATCGACCAATGACATCATCGGTGGCAATTCCGGCAGTCCCGCATTCGACAGATCCGGGAACGTCGTCGGTATTGTTTTTGATGGCAATATCCAGTCGCTGGTATGGGACATCGCGTTCACCGATCGCGAAGCCCGATCGGTCAGCGTTCATGTATCGGCGATCATCGAAGCGCTGGATAAAGTCTACGGCGCTCAGCGACTGGTCAACGAATTGCGTTCACCGACATCCGGCGCCGATGCAACGAACGGGTGAGGTTCAAGTCGTGTCACCTCAGGCCAATCCCATCGAGAGCGTCCGTCGCAGTATCAGTTCTGCCGTGAAGCAATTGCGCTATCATGCACGCAACCGGCGTACACGAACATTCTTCGTCTCGTTCCCCAAGACCGGGCGAACGTGGCTGCGCGTCATGGTGGGCCGAGCCGTCGCGGCCCGTACTGGCCAGTCCGAGGACCTCGTCCTCGACACCTACCGCGTGACCGACGGTTTGCCGCAGGGCCCCGCCCGCTTCACTCACGGCGGCCCACTGTATCTGCTCGATCCGCGATCGTATGCCGACATGACCTTCGATCGTGATCTGTACCGCGGCAAGCAGGTCGTTCATCTGATTCGCGACGTCCGCGACACGCTGGTGTCCTACTACTTTCAGGTGTGCAAACGCGAAAAGATCTTCGAGGGCGATATGGCCACATTCCTGCGCCATCCGCAGTTCGGCGTCCGGAAGATCGTGCGGTACTACACTCTGTGGTTCGAGAATCGCAACGTGCCGGCGGCCTTCATGCTGCGGCGCTACGAGGATCTGCATGCCGACACGATCGGCCAGTTGGAGGAGATTCTACGGTTTCTCGGCGTAGCCGAGCCGTTCGCTGACGCAGCGGCGTTGGCCGTTGAGTATGCGTCGTTCAACAACATGCGCAAACTCGAGAGCGGTCAGACGTTCAACCGCGACGTGATGAAGCCGGGCGATCCCAATGACGCCGAGTCGTTCAAGACCCGCAAAGGCAAGGTCGGCGGCTTCGGCGAGTACCTCGACGCCGACCACCAGAGCTATATCCACGAGATCGTGACCAGTCAGGGGCATCCTGAGTGCGACTGGTACTACGGTCCCGGAATTTCAGACTGAACTTCGGGGGACAGCCGTCCCCCGAGCCCCCTGCCAAGGGGCTCTGCCCCGTTGGATCCCCGCGGGGCTCGACTGCGCTGGAGCAATCGTGTTGAGTGCTGTTGTTCTGTTAGCGCCCCGTCTGCTTGGGAGGGTTGCTGCTCGCATGGGCGGCCCGATTTGGGACTGAACTTCGGGGGACAGCCGTCCCCCGAGCCCCCTGCCAAGGGGCTCTGCCCCGTTGGATCCCCGCGGGGCGTGCGTACTCTCCTTCCATCTGGCGCCTGAAGTGCAGGTGTGAGTGGCCCCGTCTGTTATGTTGCTCAACGCGCGATCAGCCCACCCCGCCCGCCCTGGACAGGTGCTGATTGCGGGCTGTCTCGGGCCGGGATTCCGAATAAGATAACTGACTATGATGACTCTGCTTATCTCAATGGTGGTGTTGGTTCAGGGCGGCTCGGATGAGCGTACTCTCGTAGTGTATACGGCCCTCGACCGCGGGTTTTCGGAGCCTATCCTGGACGCCTTCGAGCAGAAGAGCGGCATCGATGTCAAGGCGGTCTACGATACCGAGTCGACCAAGACGGTCGGGTTGGTCAACCGCATCCGCGCCGAAAAAAACCGGCCGCGCTGCGACGTGTTCTGGAACAACGAGATCGTCAACACGCTGCGCTTGAAGCGCGAGGGCCTGCTGGTGGCCTGTTCGCCCGTGCGGGCCGCCGAGTACCCCGAGCAGTTCCGCGATCCCGAGCGCATGTGGTATGGCTTTGCCGCGCGGGCGCGCGTGCTGCTGGTCAACAATGAGCTCGTGGCTGACGGGACGGCGCCGCGGAGCCTGTTCGATCTGGTCGAGCCTGCGTGGAAGGGGAGGATCGGCATCGCCAAGCCGCTGTTCGGCACGACCGCGTCACACGTTGCCTGTCTGTTCGCCGACCTGGGTGAAGAGCGGGCTGCAGGCTGGTTGAGTGGCCTCAAAGCCAACGGCGTGCAGGTCATGAGCGGCAACAAGTCATGCGCCCAGGCCGTGGCCCGCGGTCAGCTGGCCTGCGGACTCACCGACACCGACGACGCCATTATCGAACTCGAGGCTGGCCACGATGTGTCCATCGTCTACCTCGACAGCAAGCCCGACCAGCTGGGCACGCTGTTCATCCCCAACACCCTGTCGATCATCAAGGGCTGCGATGACATCGAGTCGGCCGTGGCGCTGATCGATTACCTGCTCAGCCCCGAAATCGAAGCCCGCCTGGCTGCCGGTCCCTCGGCCCAGATCCCACTGAACCACAACTTCACGGGTACAGTCCGGGTCAAGACCCCGCGCGACATCAAAGCCATGCCCGTCGACTTCAGTGCGGCGGCCGAGCAGTTCGAGCGTGCGGCAAAATATATCGAGAAGGATTTCCTGAAGTAGCCCCCGATTCGAATTCCAGGCAAGCACATGTCCCCGTCACCTTACCCAGTCTGCCAAAAAGGGGTCAGGAGCCCTTTCTGGTCGCAATGCGTTGGGACACAGCACGGTTCGGGAAAGGCGCCGCGCCAGCCGACTCTCGGCGGTCGCACGCGTATCTAGCATCGCAGCCAAGATGAGCAGGACGAACGGTGCGAGGCGGACGACGTCAGGCGGCCAGGGTGTGCTACTGAACGGCCAGGCTCTTCGTGACCCTAATCCGGTATCGAAATGAGGTGCTCGCCGGCCAACCGTTAGCGCTGATCGGGCGTCCGCAAACCGACGTACTTCTGCCCCGGTTCGCGGCGCGGAGCCGGCGCATCGAGGTTGAGGGCCAGTTTGGCTGCGTCGGACATCAGGTCCTGGGTCCATGGTGGATCCCACACGATGTCGACTTTCGCCGAGTTGACTCCTTCGAGCACCTTGACCTTGGTTTCGACCTGCAGCGGGAGGATGCCGGCGACCGGACACGCGGGGGTGGTCAACGTCATGTCGATGCGGACGTCGTTGCCCTCCGAAATATCGATCTTGTAGATCAGGCCGAGGTCGTAGATGTTGACCGGGATCTCGGGGTCGTGGACCTGCTTGCAGGCCTCGATGATCTGTTCACGCAGTGCGTCGGTGCTCATGTCGACCTCTCATTCGGTGGTGACGGGATCGTCCTGGCCTTCCAGTGCGGCACACATGGTATGCCATGCCAGCGTGGCACACTTGACCCGCGCGGGGAAGCGTCCGACGCCCGAAAACACGGCCAGCTTGCCCATCTCGGCGATGTCGGGCGTGCACTGGCCGGTGATCATGCCGTGGAACCGCTCGAACATGGCCCGCGCTTCTTCGATCGGCTTGCCTTTGACACTCTCGGTCATCAGCGACGCCGACGCCGTCGAAATCGCACATCCGGAACCATCGAAACTCGCTTCCTGTACTACGCCGTCGACCACCCGGAGATAGATGGTTACGCGGTCGCCGCACAGCGGATTGTAACCCTTGGCCTCATGACCAGCATCGGCGATGGCGCCACGGTTGCGTGGGTTTTTGTTGTGATCGAGGATCAGTTCCTGATACAGCGATCGTAGATCGTCCATCAGGCAAAGACCTTCCTGACCTGTTCGAGGCCGGCTACAACGGCATCGATGTCGGCCCGATTGTTGTACAACGCGATTGAAATCCGTGCTGTCGCCGCAATACCGTAATGTTCCATGACTGGCTGAGCACAGTGGTGGCCGGTCCGCAAAGCGACGCCGTATTGGTCAATGATCGTGCCGACATCGTGCGGGTGGATGTCGTCGAGGACGAACGATACCACAGAGGTCTTGTGCGCAGCCGTGCCGATGATTCGGATACCCGGTAGCGCCGCAATGGCCGTTGTCGCGTAGTCGAGCAGATCAGCCTCGTGGGCCGCAATGTGGTCGAGGCCCAGAGCATTCAGGTAGTCAATGGTCGTGCCCAGTCCGACGGCTCCAGCGATATTGGGCGTGCCTGCCTCGAGGCGGTAGGGCAGATCGTTGTATGTCGTACCGTCGAACGATACCGATGCGATCATGTCACCGCCGCCCTGGTAGGGCTGCAAATTCTCGAGCCGCTCACGCCGACCGTACAGCACACCTATTCCCGTCGGCCCGAACATTTTGTGGGCACTGAAGGCATAGAAATCGCAGCCGAGGTCGCGGACGTCAACCGCCATGTGCGGGACCGCCTGCGCACCGTCGATCATCACCACGGCGCCCTGCGCGTGCGCGCGCTGAACGATTTCTTTGACCGGGTTGATCGTACCCAGGGCATTGGAGACGTGGACCACCGAGACGATGCGCGTTCGGGGGCCGAGCAGAGCGTCGAATGCATCCATGCACAATTCGCCGGCGTCATTGATCGGAACGACCTTCAGGACAGCGCCAGTTTGTTCGCAGAGCATCTGCCACGGCACGATGTTGGAATGGTGTTCCATGGTCGTGACGATGATCTCGTCACCCGGCTGCAGCTGCGGTCGTCCGTAACTTTGGGCGACGAGGTTGATCGCTTCAGTCGTGCCGCGGACGAATACGATCTCTTCGGTCGCGGCGGCATTGATGAACCGCCGAACCGTATTGCGGGCACCTTCGTAGCGCTCGGTCGATCGTACGCTGAGTTCGTGTACACCGCGATGGATATTGGCGTTGTCCAGCCGGTAGAAGTCAGACACCGCGTCGATGACGCACTGCGGTTTCTGGGTGGTCGCAGCATTATCCAGATAAGCCAGAGGATGTCCGTTGATCTGCTGATGCAGAATTGGAAAATCCTGCCGGACCCGCTGGACGTCATAGATCACGGCTGCCGCTCCCGTCGTGTCACCGGCCTGTGTGGCCACGGTCATAGCGCCTCCCGCACCATTTCGCCCTGGGGCAGGCGATCCAGAACCAGGTTACGAACCTGGTCCTTCAGCTGGTCGATCCCGATGAGGTCGATGACCTCGCCGGCAAACGCGTAGACCAGCAGGCTGCGGGCCGCGTCGGCATTGAGGCAGCGGGCCTTGAGGTAGAACAGTGCTTCGTCATCGAGCTGACCGATGGTCGCTCCATGTGTGCACTTGACGTCATCGGCGAAGATCTCGAGCTGTGGCTTACTGTCTGCGAGGGCCTGATCCGATAGCAGCAGACTCATGTTGGTTTGCTTGGCGTCAGTCTTCTGGGCGTCCTCGTGGACGTGAATGCGGCCGCTGAACACGCCGCGTGCCTGGTCATTATAAATGCCCTTGAAATACTCCCAGCTGTTGCAGTGGGGGTGCGCGTGTTCGATGTTCAGGTGGTTGTCGACATGCTGGGTGCCGTTGACCATCGACAGGCCGTTGAGCGTGCAGTGGCAGCCCGTGCCGTCGAGGTTGGCGTTGAAATCGTTGCGGACCAGTCGGCCACCGAAATTAAACGTGTGTGACGTCACCGTGCTGTCGGCGGCCTGATTGATGTGCAGGTTGCCGATGTGGAACGTCTTGAGGCTTTCGCAGCCGAGCTTGTAGTGTTCGAACGTCGCGTTGGCCCCGACGACGACCTCGGTGACCGTCGTGGTCAGGTGTTCGCTATCTTCGAGTCCCAGGAAGGTCTCGACCATGCGCAGCTGACTGCTGTCCTCGGTGATCACGACGTTGCGCACATGCGACATCAGCGGGGCGTCCGCGCCGGTCGAGACGAAGATGAGCTGAATCGTCTTGTCGACCACCGTATTGCGTTCGACGTGGATGAAAGCGCCGTCGGTCAACAGGGCGGTGTTCAACGCGGTGAACGCGTCGGCGTCGAACGACGCATGCCGTGCGAGGTGGCCTTCGAGGGTGGCACGATCGTCCTGCAGGGCAGCGCCCAGGCTGGTCAAGCGCAGGCCTGCTGGCAGATCCTTGCAGTCGCTGAGGTCCGCGCTGAAATGGCCGTTGACGAAGACCAGGCGCCACGTGTCGTCCAGGCCGACCTCGGCGAGGCGCTCGGCCGACACGGCTGCCGGGCTGGCCGGAATGGCAAACTCAGCCTTGGCCAGCGAAGCCAAGTTCGTATAGCACCACTCTTCGTGCCGTGTGGTCGGGAAGCCCAGTTGTCCGAAGCGGGCCAGGGCGGCCTTGCGCGTTGGCCCGAACCATCCACGGCCATTGGACCCGATCGTTTGTTCAAGCTGCTCGAGAGCAGGTTCGTACGTGTGTTGAGCAATATCGGCCATCGTTTTTTCCTTGAGGGCCGGTGCGGTCACCGGCACGTTCATTCATCTCCAGCGGAGTCCGCGGACGCGTGCACCGCTCAGGATGCGGTCGCGGCAATCTCGTCCTCGATCCACCCGTAGCCCTTGTCTTCCAGCTCCAACGCGAGTTCCTTGCCGCCGGATTTGACGATCCGGCCATTGACCAGGACGTGCACGAAGTCCGGCACGATGTAGTTGAGCAGGCGCTGGTAGTGCGTGACCACGATGATGCCGCGGTCTTTGCCCCGCAGCTGATTGACGCCCTCGGATACGGTCTTGAGCGCATCGATGTCGAGGCCCGAGTCGGTTTCGTCAAGGATGGCCAGCTTGGGATCGAGCACGGCCATCTGGAAGATCTCGTTGCGCTTCTTCTCGCCACCGGAGAAGCCTTCGTTGATTGCGCGGCTGAGCAGGTGGTCGTCGACGTTGACCACTTTGGCTTTCTCTTTGACCAGCTTGAGGAACTCGATAGCGTCCAGTTCGTCTTCGCCGCGGGCTTTGCGCATGGCGTTAACGGCGGCCTTCAAGAAGTACTGCGTGCTGACGCCCGGAATCTCGACCGGGTACTGGAATGCGAGGAACACGCCGGCACAGGCCCGTTCGTCGGGTTCCATGTCCAGCAGATCCTGGCCTTCGAAGGTGACCTCGCCGGCGGTGACTTCATAGGTGTCGCGTCCTGCGAGGACCTGGGCGAGGGTGCTCTTGCCCGAGCCGTTTGGCCCCATGATCGAGTGGACTTCGCCGGGCTTCACCGTCAGGTTGATGCCCTTGAGGATATCGTGTTCTTCAACTCTGGCGTGGAGGTTCTTGATCTCTAACATCGCTGTGCTCGTTTCCTTCGGTGATGGAAGCTGTCGTGGTCGTGCTTCCCGTTGTTCGTTATCCAACACTGCCTTCGAGGCTGACCTCGAGGAGCTTCTGGGCTTCGACGGCAAACTCCATCGGCAGCTCGCGGAAGACCTCTCTGCAGAAGCCGTTGACGATGAGGTTGAGGGCATCCTCTTCCGAGAGCCCCCGCTGGTTGCAGTAGAACATCTGGTCTTCGCCGATCTTTGAGGTCGTAGCCTCATGCTCCATGTGCGCGGTCGAGTTCTTGACCTCGATGTACGGGAAGGTGTGCGCGCCGCACTTGTCCCCGATGAGCATCGAATCGCACTGCGTGAAATTACGGGCGTTGTCGGCGCCCTTGTTGATCTTGACCTGACCGCGATAGGTGTTGTGGCCGAAGCCGGCCGAGATACCCTTCGAGATGATCGTGCTCCGCGTGTTCTTGCCGATGTGGATCATCTTGGTGCCGGTGTCAGCCTGTTGACGGTTGTTGGTCAAGGCTACGGAGTAGAACTCGCCGACCGAATTGTCGCCCTGGAGGATACAGCTCGGGTACTTCCACGTGATCGCCGAGCCGGTTTCGACCTGCGTCCACGAAATGTGCGAATTACGCCCGGCACATTTGCCGCGTTTGGTCACGAAGTTGTAGATCCCACCTTTGCCGTTCTCGTCACCGGGGTACCAGTTCTGCACGGTGGAGTACTTGATGGTCGCATCATCGAGGGCGACCAGTTCAACCACGGCGGCATGCAGTTGGTTCTCGTCACGCATCGGCGCGGTGCACCCTTCGAGGTAGCTGACGTGGCTGCCCTTGTCGGCGATGATCAGCGTGCGCTCGAACTGACCGGTCGAGGCGGCGTTGATGCGGAAGTAGGTCGACAGCTCCATCGGGCAGCGGACGCCCTCGGGAATGTAGACGAACGAACCGTCACTGAAGACCGCCGAGTTGAGCGTGGCGTAATAGTTGTCCGAGTACGGTACGACGGTCCCGAGATACTTCTTGATCAGCTCGGGGTGCTCCTGGACCGCTTCCGAGAACGAACAGAAGATGATGCCCAGTTCGTTGAGCTGGCCCTTGAAGGTCGTCGCGACCGAGACACTGTCGAACACCGCATCGACGGCGACACCTGCCAGCCGGGCGCGCTCATGAAGTGGAATGCCCAGTTTCTCGTAGGTTTCGAGCAACTTGGGGTCGACCTCGTCGAGACTCTTGGGCGCGTCCTTGGCCTGCCTGGGTGCCGAATAGTAGCTGATTGCCTGATAGTCGATCGGTTCGATATTGACGTTCGGCCACTTGGGCTCGGTCATGGTCAGCCACTGCCGATAGGCCTTCAGCCGCCATTCCAGCATGAATTCCGGCTCGCTCTTCTTGGCCGACAGGGCGCGGATGACGTCCTCGTTCAGTCCGGGGGGAAAGGTGTCGGCATCGATGTCGGTGACGAAGCCGTACTTGTAATCTTGATTGGCCCACGACTCGATGGGATCGGTAGTAACGGACACGCTACAAACTCCTGTGGTCAATGCTGATGGCGATCGACTCGTTTAGACGGTGAAGCTGCTGCCGCAGCCGCAGGTTCCAGAGGCGTTGGGGTTGTTGAACACGAACCCACGGCCCATGACCTCGTCCTTGAAGTCGACGGTCACACCGCTGAGATAGAGGAAGCTCTTGGGATCGCAGATGACCTTGATGCCATGCATGTCCCAGACCTCATCCGTTTCGTTCTTCTGTTCTGTCAGATCGAGCGCATAGCTGAACCCACTGCAGCCACCGCCCTTGACGCCCATACGCAGATAGATGTCTCCGGCGAGATCCTGTTGCTCGATGATGGTCTTGACTTCCTCGGCAGCGCGTTCGGTAAGGCTGACGGACATCACAAACTCCTTTAGCTGGGTAGCACTTCCTTAACCGGTACTGAGACACTGATCTGGACGCAGTCGCTGGCGATGTCCGCCAGAGTGACCTGATCCAGAAACTCACGCAGCATGCGGTGCACCTTGCGGATCGGCACCTTCGTCGGACAATGGGACTCCAGATCGCAGACGTCCTGGCCCGTATCGCCCTCCGCTTCACAACACGGCGTCAGCCGGGGCGAGTGGTCGAGGCACTCGATGATTCTGGTGAAGCTGATGGCTTCGGCGGCGTTGGCCAGGCGATAGCCCCCCTTGGACCCGCGGGTCGAGATCACGATTCCCGATGCGGACAGCTCCTTCAGGATGTTGGTCAGCATGGCCACCGGCATGCGGTATTTCTCCGCCAGGTGACGGGCGCTGACTGTCGCATCCGGTTGGGCCGCAAGGTCTGTCAGGGCGATCAAGGCGTAGTCGACTTTTCTGGACAGCGATAACACACGCATACTCCAAATCAATTGAGCAGATCTATATAGTACAAGATCGGTGCGGATTCAACCCAATTGGCACAAATTTGGAGCTATTTTTGGCGGGTAGGCAGATCGGGCGGCGTAAAGAAATCCAACAGGCGGGTCGCCGTGGTGGGGGACGCCGCGTTTTTCAGGGCGTCGTGCACGAAACGCTTGGCAGCCATAGAGGCGGTCAGGATGTCGTGGTCCCAGGCCAGGCCCGCCGCCAACGCGGCTGAGAACATGCAGCCGGTGCCGTGCGCCGTGTGGGGCAGACGGGGGCCTTCCAGGTGGTGACATGCGCCGTCCAGGCACAGCACATCGATTGCAGGGCCATCCAGATGGCCGCCCGTGCATAAGACGGCCTGTGCGCCCCGCGCACAGAGAATGCGGCCGGCTCGCTCGAGGTCGTCGAGGCCGCGAACGGTCCGCCCGGTGAGCGCCGTCGCTTCAGCCAGATTGGGGGTGACGATTCGGCTACGGGGTAGCAGGTGCTCGCCCATGGCCGAAATCCCCTCAGCGTCCAGGAAGACGCACCCGGACGTACTCATGAACACGGGATCGAGCACGATGGGGCCGTCATAGTCATGCAGGGCGGCCTTCACGGCCAGGACGGTCGCAGCCTGACCCAGCGCACCGATCTTGATGACATCAGGAGGCCAGTCGGCCAGCACGGCTTCGATCTGGTGACGAACGAGTGTCGGGGACACTGTGGATACCGTCAGGACCGCGCTTGAATCCTGGGCGGTCAGCAGGGTGACGGCACCCATGCCATACAGGGCATGCTGATGGAAGGTTTTGAGGTCGGCCTGGAGGCCGGCTCCCCCAATTGGATCGGATCCAGCGATCGTCAGTGCGGCGCGGGTCATCCACCGTCTTTACCGACAAGTCCTGCGTCGAGCAAGGAGCGGGTGGACACGGAACCCCAGGCGAGAATCAGTCCCAGCAGGAGTAATCCCGGCGTATCGATTCCTGCGGTCATGAGGCGGTGCGCAAAAACACCCGTGGCCCCCAGACCCAAGAGGGTTTCCAAAATGATGGCGTGCTGAACCATGGCTCATTCTCCTCCTGAATTGTCAGGATTGTACGCAGCTCAGCACGTTCCGGTCATGCAGGATTAGTTTCGTTTCGAGATGAGTGTTACGCGTGCGCCTATGTGCAGGTGAGTGCAGGACTTGTGAGGCAGTGTCAAGGGTGCGACAGGGTTAGGTGAATCGACCTTTGACACCTGGCGGTACACACAACTATATTGCACTAGCGGCGTATGCTCGGGCGGAGCGAGCGCACGTTCGTGGCATTGATCGTCGGGGAAGCGGAAAGAAGAAACAACTCGCTGAGCGTTTTCGCTCAACTGAACGCATTTCTCCATAGCGATCGTGGAACGGGGATACGACGGCGCAGATTTAGCTATCTACGTCGGAAGGAAGCTGCATGACACGGCGATGCGTAGTTTTTGCATTCGCGTACTTCAGTGCGCTCGGTGCGGTGTCTGCGCAGACGATGGTCCTCATCGATTTCGAAACGAACGACGATGGAGCGCCGATTCCCAACGGGCAGCAGATCGAGTCGCCGCCGGGAACAGTGTTTGGAACCTACTTCACACTGGTCACGACCGGCTCGAATCTGGGAGCTGCAGCGTTTGATACCACTCCCGGCGGCCCGAACGATCCCGGTCCTGATCCGGATCTGCTGGTCGATCAGGGTAATGTCGCGATCCTGCAAAGCAGTTCCAATCCGGCCCTCACAGGCGATGTCTTCGACATCCCGAACGACGCGGCGACGGGCGGGACGATGGTTTATGATTTCACGCCCGCCATGGATATGGGCTTGCGCGTGTTGGCTGATTCGATCATGGTCGTTGATCGCGATGAGACGGGTCGCAACATCATCACGCTGACCGACGGCGCTGGCCTGACGCGCATCGTCGAAGTGCCCAACGAGTTTACCGGCGAGATCAACGATCCGCCCGAACCCGGATTCATGGTCGTCGATCTATCGTCGGGTGCCCCAACCGAATCTCCCAATATTCCAGGGCTGTTCACCACGGTCACCACCGAGCCTGGTTTCGACCACACCGACATCGCATCCGCGGAAGTCAATTTCATTGGGTCTGGCGCTATCGACAACTTCAAGTTTTTCGTTGGTGAATGCATCGAACCCGAGAATTGCGACGACGGTGACTTGTGCACGGATGACCTGTGCATCGAAGGCATCTGCAGCAATCCGCCCGTCGACTGCCCGCGGCGCGGAACGTTTTGTGACCCGAACACGGGAATGTGCGTTGAGTGTATCGACAGCACTGACTGCGACGACGGCGACCTGTGTACCCTCGAAACGTGCGAAGACGGGGTATGCAAGTACTCCGGAACGGAATGCGAGGACAATGGCGTCTTTTGTGACGGCCAGGAGGCATGTGATCCAGCGACTGGAGAGTGTGCTTCATCCGGCAGCCCGTGTGTCTCCGGCGATGTCTGTTGCGAGGTTCTGGAACAATGTCATCCTGAATGCTGCGAGGATTCAGAATGTGACGATGGCGATCAGTGTACGACCGATGCCTGTGTGCAGGGTGTCTGTCAGAACACGCCTCCCGACTGCCCGGACAACGGCTCATTCTGCGACGGGCCGGAGTTCTGTGATCCTGAGACGGGCGACTGTGTTTCGGGCGGGAATCCGTGTGCCGATGGCGAGGTGTGCTGCGAAGAGACCGAGGCATGTAATACCGAATGCTGCATCGACGAGGATTGTGCAGACGATGACGCCTGCACGATCGATGCGTGCATGGCGGGCATCTGTTCCAACGAAGCGGTCGGCTGTCCGGATAGCAATGATCCATGTTTAGTGATCGAGTGCGACCCGGCCGGGACGCCGGGAAATTGCGACCTCGAATCTCCGCGTGGCGAGAACGACCCGTGCGATGACGGCGATGCCTGCACGGTCGGCGAAGTGTGTGCCGGCGGGACGTGCGGGGGGGGAGAGCCCGTGGTGTGCCCGGACAGTAACGATCCGTGCACGGTGCTGGCCTGCGATTCGGCAGGTGCCGAGGGCAACTGCGATGTGGAATCCCCGCGCGGCGAAGGCGAGTCATGCAATGATGGCAATCTGTGCACGATCGGATCAGTGTGTTCAGGCGGTCTGTGCATGATTGGCGAGATCGTCGACTGCACCCACCTGGACAACGTGTGCGGTAGCGGCGTGTGCAACCCGGGCAACGGCTTGTGCGAGATCAGCCCGTTCGACCCGGGAACCGAATGTGACGACGGCAACGAATGTACCCGTCGCGACGTGTGCACGCCCGATGGCGTGTGCGCAGGCGTCCCGATTGAAGGATGTGACGAAATACCCCCCGTGCCGGTCCTCGGAAGGACCGGGATGTGGGTGATGTGCCTGCTGCTCTTGATATGTGTATGCATTTACGGGCGACATGAACGCCCACACCAAGGTTAGGGGGGATATCCCCCCGTCTTCTGGTCCCCCAAGGAGACATCGAAATGTCCTGCTCCCACCGCTACCTGCTTCTCAGCCTGTTGATCGGCACTGTCGGATTTGCGCAACACGAGGTTCGCGACGATGGCGGTCAGAACGTGCTGCTTGCCCCACCGGCCGCCAACCTCGACCAGGTCAGGAACGGATCGGCGGCATCGCCGAACGATCCGGGCCAATGGGTCAACGGCAATGCGGGTAGCTCGAACGCGCACTATGTCGAGGGGCTTTCGATTCCCTATCGGGTGGTCATGACCGATCTGCCGACCGATGGTACGGTGATCACCCTTGAGCTGGGCTACGACGTCAAGAATAACAGCGCACACGCGATTGATTTCCTGACGCACTACGATCGACTCGAACCCCATGCACCGTTCGGCCACGTCGCCGAGACGATCGATCCGACCGACGGTGTGTCGGGTGTGGTGGATGGGTCAGCTGCCGACGACACGGCTGCCATTCCGGCCCCGACATCGACCGGATCTCCGGTTCCCGGCGAACCCACCGCGGCATTCCTGGCCTTGCCGGCCGGCGAGCGGGTCATGTCGATCTGGAACGGGACGTTCTCTGCGCTGGACTCCGACGGCATGGCAACCGGCCCGATCAGCTACGGTCCCCAGGCGGATCTGACGGTTGCGCAGTCTGAACAGACTGTGTTCGTCAGCTTCACCGCCACCACGCCGACGGTCGTGTTGGCCTGGGGCGGGCACATCGCGACTGCGCTGGTGTGGGGCGACGGCAACTCGGCCGGTGGCATCAGTGGTTCGCCCTACCATATGAGGCTGAAGGATTGGAACCTCAACAACCTCGGAAACCAGGACCGCTCATTGTCGGCCGGTGCCATCATTGGAGACTGCATGGTCGATGGTGACTGCGATGACGGCGACCTGTGTACTCAGGACGTCTGCACGGACAACTTCTGCGAACATCCGCCAGTTGACTGTCCACGGCGCGGGACGTTCTGCGATCCGGCGACCGGAATGTGTGTCGAGTGCGTCGATGACAATGACTGCGACGATGGTACCGTCTGCACGACCGACAGTTGTGACATGGGAGCCTGCTCGAATACGCCGGTCATTTGCGACGACGGCCTGTTCTGTAACGGTATCGAGACGTGCGATCCGTCGGGCGGTTGCCAGGCCGGCACGCCGCCGAACTGCGATGACGGTGTGGCGTGTACGGACGATTCGTGCAACGAAGCCACGGACATGTGCGACAACACGCCGAACGATGGCAATTGCGACGACGGCCTGTTCTGCAACGGTGTCGAGACGTGCGACGCGACGGGCGGTTGCCAGGCCGGCACGCCGCCGAACTGCGATGACGGTGTGGCGTGTACGGACGATTCGTGCAACGAAGCCACGGACATGTGCGACAACACGCCGAACGATGGCAATTGCGACGACGGCCTGTTCTGCAACGGTGTCGAGACGTGCGACGCGACGGGCGATTGCCAGGCCGGCACGCCGCCGAACTGCGATGACGGCGTGGCGTGTACGGACGATTCGTGCAACGAAACCACGGACATGTGCGACAACACGCCGAACGATGGCAATTGCGACGACGGCCTGTTCTGCAACGGTGTCGAGACGTGCGACGCGACGGGCGATTGCCAGGCCGGCACGCCGCCGAACTGCGATGACGGCGTGGCGTGTACGGACGATTCGTGCAACGAAACCACGGACATGTGCGACAACACGCCGAACGATGGCAATTGCGACGACGGCCTGTTCTGCAACGGTGTCGAGACGTGCGACGCGACGGGCGATTGCCAGGCCGGCACGCCGCCGAACTGCGATGACGGCGTGGCGTGTACGGACGATTCGTGCAACGAAACCACGGACATGTGCGACAACACGCCGAACGATGGCAATTGCGACGACGGCCTGTTCTGCAACGGTGTCGAGACGTGCGACGCGACGGGCGATTGCCAGGCCGGCGCGCCGCCGAACTGCGATGACGGCGTGGCGTGCACTGACGATTCGTGCAACGAAACCACGGACATGTGCGACAACACGCCGAACGATGGCAATTGCGACGACGGCCTGTTCTGCAACGGTGTCGAGACGTGCGACGCGACGGGCGATTGCCAGGCCGGCACGCCGCCGAACTGCGATGACGGCGTGGCGTGTACGGACGATTCGTGCAACGAAACCACGGACATGTGCGACAACACGCCGAACGATGGCAATTGCGACGACGGCCTGTTCTGCAACGGTGTCGAGACGTGCGATGCGGTCGGTGACTGTCAGGCCGGTATGCCACCGAACTGCGACGACGGGTTCGACTGCACGGATGATTCCTGCGATGAGGACGCCGACACGTGCGTGAACACACCGAACGACGCGAACTGTGACGACGGCAACACCTGTACGGCAGACGCGTGCGTCGAGGGGGTCTGCGAGAACACGCCGGTCGACTGTCCTGATGATGGAGCCTTCTGCAACGGAACAGAACTGTGTGACCCGGATACCGGCGAGTGTACTTCCACGGGCGATCCGTGTGCAGGTCAGATCTGCTGCGAGGAAAGCGATACTTGCGTCGACGAGTGCTGCTCGGACGACGAGTGCAACGATAACAGCGCCTGTACGGATGATGCTTGTGTCGAGGGCGTCTGTTCATTCACTCCGACGACCTGTCCCGACAGTGGCGACCCGTGTACTGAGCTGTCCTGTGATCCGAACGGCGAGCAGGGCAACTGCGACATCGAGAGCCCGCGCGGCGAGAATGATCCGTGTGACGATGGTGATCCATGTACGACCGGCGAGGTCTGCTCGGGTGGCACGTGCAGTGGAGGCACTCCTACGGATTGTTCAAATCTCGACGATCAGTGCACCGTCGGCGTGTGCAATCCTGGGACGGGTGCCTGCGAGGCACAACCGACGAACGAGAACATGCCGTGCGATGACGGTGAGGCATGCAACACCGGTGAGGTGTGCGTTGCAGGCACGTGTCAAGGCGGTTCGCCGACCGATTGCTCGGATCTCGACGATCAGTGCAACGTCGGCGTGTGTAACGAGAATACGGGTGCGTGTGAGGCCCAGCCGACAAACGAGAACATGGCGTGCGATGACGGTGAGGCGTGCAGCGTCGGCGAGATCTGCGTTGCCGGAGCATGCGAAGGTGGGGCGGCGGTCGAATGTCCGGACAGCGGTGACCCCTGTACGGTTCTCGCATGCGACCCGTCCGGTGATGAGGGCAATTGTGATCTCGAGACACCGCGGGGCGAAAACGACCCGTGCGACGACGGAGATCTATGTACCACGGGCGAGGTCTGCTCCGGCGGTACCTGTGGTGGCGGGACACCTGTCGATTGCTCCAATCTCGATGACCAGTGCACGGTTGGCGTGTGCAGCCCGCAGACGGGTGCATGCGAGGCCCAGCCGACCAACGAAGACATGCCGTGTGATGACGGTGATCCCTGCAATGCTGGAGAACTCTGTGTTGCCGGAACGTGCCAGGGCGGTTCGCCGGTTGAGTGCCCCGACAGCGGCGATCCCTGCACGGTACTCGAGTGTGACCCGTCGGGCAGTGAAGGCAATTGTGACCTCGAGAACGCCCGCGGTGAGAATGACCCCTGCGACGATGGCGATGCCTGCACGAGTAACGAAGTGTGCTCCGGCGGCATCTGTGGCGGGGGCACACCGACCGATTGCTCGATTCTCGACACCACATGTCGCATCGGGGTCTGCGACCCGGCGACCGGGGGCTGCGTGTCTTTGCCAGGTAATGTTGGCAGCTCGTGCGACGACTTCAACGAGTGCACCGAGAACGATGAGTGCACTCCGGATGGCGAGTGCGCTGGGACGCCGATCGAGGGCTGCTCCGAAACACCACCGGTTCCCACTGTAGGGCGTTGGGGAATGATCATCATGTGTCTGGCCCTCGTCATGGGCCTGATCATTCGCGGAAACCGCCGTAGACAAGAGGCGTAAGGCTGCACTGACGAGATCGTTAACTGAGGGGGGCGCACGCCCCCCTTTTCTGTGGTTCTGCACGGATTTGCGGGACCGGCCGTTGGCCGCAGTCCGCCGGAGGCGGACCGGCAACGCCTCGTCCGTCTTCTTCGCCGCGGCGATCGAATGATCGTGCCATTTCGTGTCCCGGGCACTTAAGTGTTTCAAATCAAGAGAGTTATACGACTTGTTCTCTGGCCAGGGGATGTTTGACGACCTTCCCCTGGAACTCTTATAATCACAACAGAAGAAGCATTTTTGGATGGATGGGAAGAAGCATCTCATCATCAGTTGCTTTGCAGCTCTCCCAATAATTTTGAAGTGACAGTTTGTTTTGAAACGAGGGACGGGAATGACAGCGCGGCTCCTGGGACTACTGGCGGCTCTCTCACTGACCACCACCGTCAGTGGGCAGATGATTCTCATCGATTTCGAAACTGATGACGTGGGTGGCGTCATTGTCAACGGAAAGAAGATCGAATCGCCGCCCGGAACAGTGTTCGGAACCTACTTCACGCTGACCACCACCGGTGGCAGCCTCGGTGCCGCCGCATTCGACTCGACGCCGGGTGGCCCGAACGATCCCGGCCCCGATCCCGATCTGCTCGTTGATCAGGGCAACGTCGCCATCATGCAGAGTAGTTCCAATCCAGCCATGACGGGCGATGTGTTCGATACACCAAACGACTCGGCGGCCGGTGGGGCGATGCTCTACGACTTCAGTCCCGCAATCACCGCCGGGTTCCACGTGTTCGTCGATGAAATCGATATCGTCGATCGCGACGTCAACGGCCGTAACATCATCACGCTGACGGACGAGAACACGTTGACCCGCACGGTCACGGTTCCGGCGGACTTCACGGGCGAGATCAGCAATGGGGATCCTGGCGTGGCCACGGTCGACCTGTCCTCCGGGGCCCCGACTGAATCGCCCAACATTCCTGGCCTGTTCACCACAGTGGCAACCGATCCTGGCTTCGACATCGACAATGTGATCAGCGTCGAAATCACCTTCATCGGCTCGGGCGCCCTCGACAACTTCAGGTTCATTCTGCGGGAATGTCTGGATGACGACGAGTGTGACGATGGCGATCTGTGCACCCAGGACCTGTGCACCGACAACATATGCGAGAACCCGCCTGTCGACTGCCCGCGTCGCGGCACGTTCTGCGATCCGTCCAGCGGCGACTGCGTCGAGTGTCTGGACGATATCGACTGCGACGATAACAACAATTGCACCACGGACGCGTGTGCTGCCGGTGCCTGCATTTTCACCCCGGTGGATTGCCCCGATGACGGCCTGTTCTGCAACGGTGACGAACTGTGTGATCCGGCAACAGGTGCATGCGTTTCAACAGGCAGCCCCTGCTCGACCCCGGTGTGTTGTGAAGACAGCGACACCTGCGTTGAAGAATGCTGCGGTGACGACGAGTGCGATGACGGCGATGCGTGCACGACTGACGCCTGCGTAGAGGGTGCGTGCCAGAACACGCCGGTCGACTGTCCCGATGACGGCCTGTTCTGCAACGGCCCCGAGGCGTGCGATCCGCAGACGGGTTCGTGCACATCGGGCGGCGATCCGTGCCCCGGCCAGATCTGCTGCGAGGCCAGCGACACGTGCGTTGACGAGTGCTGCGGTGACGACGAGTGCGATGACGGCGATGCGTGCACGACTGACGCCTGCGTAGAGGGCGCGTGCCAGAACACGCCGGTCGACTGTCCTGATGACGGCCTGTTCTGCAACGGCCCCGAGGCGTGCGATCCGCAGACGGGTTCGTGCACATCGGGCGGCGATCCGTGCCCCGGCCAGATCTGCTGCGAGGCCAGCGACACGTGCGTTGACGAGTGCTGTGGTGACGACGAGTGCGATGACGGCGATGCGTGCACGACTGACGCCTGCGTAGAGGGTGCGTGCCAGAACACGCCGGTCGACTGTCCCGATGACGGCCTGTTCTGCAACGGCCCCGAGGCGTGCGATCCGCAGACGGGTTCGTGCACATCGGGCGGCGATCCGTGCCCCGGCCAGATCTGCTGCGAGGCCAGCGACACGTGCGTTGACGAGTGCTGTGGTGACGACGAGTGCGATGACGGCGATGCGTGCACGACTGACGCCTGCGTAGAGGGTTCGTGCCAGAATACGCCGGTCGATTGTCCCGATGACGGCCTGTTCTGCAACGGCCCCGAGGCGTGCGATCCGCAGACGGGTTCGTGCACATCGGGCGGCGATCCGTGCCCCGGCCAGATCTGCTGCGAGGCCAGCGACACGTGCGTTGACGAGTGCTGCGGTGACGACGAGTGCGATGACGGCGATGCGTGCACGACTGACGCCTGCGTAGAGGGTGCGTGCCAGAATACACCGACGACCTGCCCGGACAGCGGAGACCCTTGTACGGAGTTGAGCTGTGATCCTGCGGGCGGACAAGGCAACTGCGACATCGAAAGCCCGCGCGGCGAGAACGACCCGTGCGATGACGGCGATGCGTGCACGACCGGCGAGGTGTGCATGGGCGGTTCCTGTGGCGGTGGAACACCCGTGGACTGCTCGAACCTCGACGATCAGTGCAATGTCGGCGTGTGCAACGCGACGACCGGCGCGTGCGAAGCACAGCCGGCCAACGAGAACATGCCATGTGACGATGGCGACGCTTGCAGCGTCGGCGAGGTCTGCACCGGCGGCGCCTGTGGTGGTGGTGCCCCCGTCGAATGTCCGGACAGCGGTGATCCGTGTACGGTGCTCGCGTGTGACCCGGCAGGGGCCGAGGGCAACTGTGATTCAGAGACCGCACGCGGCGAGAACGATCCGTGCGACGACGGCAATGCCTGTACGAGCGGCGAGACGTGCTCCGGCGGCACGTGCGGTGGGGGCGCGACGACGGACTGTTCGTTCCTCGACGGCATATGCACGGTCGGCGTATGTGATCCGGCCAGCGGTTCATGCATGAGCCAGCCCGGTAATGCAGGCGGGGCGTGCGATGACCTCAACGAGTGCACCGAGAATGATGTGTGCACGCCTGATGGGCTGTGTGCCGGGACTCCGATCGAGGGGTGCGAAGAAGTTCCGCCGGTCCCAACCGTCGGGCGCTGGGGCATGATCATCATGTGCCTGGTGCTGGTGATGGGATTGATTATCCGCGGCAACCGTCGCCGTATCGAGGCCTGATCCCCCGGTCGGTTGATCCAATCATTTTTAAAGCCGGGAGCCACATAGGCTCCCGGCTTTTTTCTTGGTTCTTCACGCCCGTGATGGTTGGCCACTTGCGCGACTTCAGGACCACACTCTATGCTTCGAGCGATGCCTCACGCGTTCTACAGATTTGCTCATGAGCTGCAAAGAAGAACGCCAGAACGGGCTGCGGCCGCGTTCTGGCGTCTTGTTCATCGATCGGTTGTGCCGTGCTGGCCTATTCCAGGGCCGGATTGACGATGACCCGAAAACCAACGTTTCCACTGGAATTCGCCGGTTTGCTCTTCGCACGATAGGCACTGCGAAGTGGCCAGGGTTGAAACAGCATCGACCCGCCGCGAATGACGCGTTCGCTGCCGTCCTCGGCACCCCGCGGGTCTTCCGACGGCGAGTATGTGTAGTAGTTGGGGTCATACCAGTCGGCACACCATTCCCATAGGTTGCCATGCATGTCATACAGACCCCAGGCGTTGGGTTCCTTGGTGGCGACCTCATGGGAGCGGTCGCCGGCGTTCTTGCCATACCACGCGTAGAGATCCAGCTTCTCGATCTCATTGCCGAAGCTGTAGTCGGTTTGTGTCCCTGCGCGACAGGCGTATTCCCATTGGGCCTCGCTGGGGAGACGCACAGCCCTTCCGGTGTGTTTGGACGCAGCGATGCAGAACTGCTGACACTGTTCCCAGGTCATGTTGTCGACAGGCGAGCCCTCGCCTTTGAACACGGACGGATTGTTTCCCATCACGGCCGCCCATTGTTCCTGGGTGACCTCGGTCTTGCCCATGAAGAAGCTGTTGGACAGCGTCACGTCATGCTGAGGGATCTCGTCCTCTTCCCCCTCACCGTACGGATCAAGGGTACCCATCTTGAAGGTGCCTGCCGGGATCTCGACCAGTTCCATTGTGAGGCCGTCGGGCAACTCCAGGGTCAGCGTCTTGCGCGTTGGGGTGTTACGGCTCGGCTGCCGACCCTTCGTCTGGCGTTCCGCCGGCGTGGTTCGGGTTGGCTGGCAGCCGCCTACTGCCGCTGCCACGGCCAGCACAGTGACCACCAAGTGGATTCGCATGATTCTTCTCCATCAACGGACGATCGCATCGTCCAGGGGGTATCTCGTTCAAAAAACACAGCCTGCTCCGGGAGATGCCGGAGGCAGACTGTGAAATATACTCATCGGAAACGGCTTGTCGAGATTTCGCGGCCGGCGAACGTCGCCTCCGCCGAAGGCCTATTCCTCGCCAAGCAGAGTGCGGATTTCGCGATCGATCTGCCCACTGTTGAGTGCTCGCGCCCCGATATAGACATTGATGATACGACCGCCCTCATCGATCAGCATCATGGTGGGGTAGCTGCTGACGAGAAACTGGTCGCGCCCGACCTTCTCCGGGTCGATGGCCGTGTCGAAGTTGACACCTTTTGCCTGCCAGTACTGGGTAATGGTATCCCGGGTCGTCGAACGGTTGTTGCCCGTCTTGGGGTGGTCCTTGATATTCTCCTGGTTGATGGCCAGGAATCGCACCGGCTTGTCGCGGTAGTTGGTCGCCATGGCACTGAGCTGTGGCATCGACTTATTGCAGTACTTGCACCACGACGTGTAGAAGACAGCGAGGGTGGCCTTCTTGGTCGGGTCCTTCAGGCTGACCGATGAGCCGTCAAGAGCCTCGAACGTGCCATCGGGCACGAGCTTGTTGAGCATCTCAGTAGCCTTGCGCTTGACCTTCTTGGCGACTGGTTCGATGTTCTGGGGCTCCAACTTACCACCCTGAACCAGGGCAGTGGCATCTTTAGCCAACTGGCCATTTGCGACGGCTGCGCCACCCACATACACGCGCTGCACCATGCCCTCTTGATCGAACATCACGAAGGTTGGGAAACTGAAGACGGAGAAATCTCGGCGACCGGCACTGTCCAGGTCGAGCGACAGCGGCAGCGTCAGTTTGAGGCTTTCCCATTTGTCGACTACCTGGGCCTTGGTGAATGACCGCTTGCCCCCGTTCTGCCCGGGTTGATTGAACCGATCCATGCTGACACCCATGATCTTGACACCGTCACCCTCCAGCGTGTCAGCCCATTCCTGCAGTTTGGGCAGAGTCTTCTTACACGCCGAGCACCACGTGGCATAGAACATCAGCACGTTGGCCTTGGCTTTCATCTCACGCGTCTTGACCGGCGTGCCATCGACGAGAGTGAAGGTTGCCTCGGGAACCTTATTGTTGAGCAGACTGTAGACCGGTTTCTTCTTGGGAACGGTCGTTGGGCGCGTCACGGCGGGGCGCGGAACCGGTTCGACCACGCGTTCCTTGTTGAACTCCTCTGTGGCCGTATTGCGATACTTGTTCGGTCTGCGGTCGTAGGCTGCTTTCGCCCGTGCGGAGCTGAACAGGTAGACTTTGCCTTCGAAGATATCGAAGACTGTGGGATCCGCTATCATCCAGTTGCGATAGGTGCCGCCCAGGGCTGTCGTGCACACGCCGTTGAACTGCGGCAGGTACTTCGATGGGTCCTTTTCGAAGGCGGATTTTGCGGTGGCATCGGCACAGTAATATAGCTTGCCGTCAACCGTGACCGCCTGGTTGGGGTCGCCCTTGACGGCTTGGCCGGTCAAGATGTAGCTGGCCGGGCAGTAGCCCTTTAGTTGAGCGCTGGGCTCCTTTTGTGCGGACGCCTGGGACACGGCTGCGGCGAGCAGGCCCGCGTATACGGCGACCGCGAAGACACGACGGAACATGGATTCTCCTCCAGACAAAGCGATGAAGATCTGCGATTTCACCGTTGGAGACGTCCACCGCCACACACTCCTTCCAGGGAGTGCCCGGCGACTTCAGATCTGCCAAGGATGCGGACAGCTAGCATACATGAGATTAACGCCAAAGTCTTAGTCACGAGGCACTTCGACACTGCTGAGTCGAATGACTCACAGCATACGATTGAGGGCATGTGGGCGCCTCGAAACCGTGTCGTGGACACTTATGGCGTTGCGTGTCAAATAGTTACGATAGTCTGTTGGGGTGAGATGGGCTTGCTGGGGGCAAAAAAAAGGACCCGGCGTGAGCGAACCGGGTCTTGGAGGAGAAGAAGCAATAGTGAGTATAGCTGCACATGTAATCCCGACAAGCACTAGACGGACTACAAACGTCAAATCAGGTATTCGCACTACGCTTCCGTACGCACTGCCCACACGCGGCTTCTGCTCCTAGCACATTGTTGTGCATGGTGTTGTGCGTCGTGGCGGCACACGCAGACCCTGCAGCCCAATGCGCGCGGCGATGGCCCGAATGACGCCGTTCGTCAAACTGACCTGTGCCTCGATGGCGATCACCACTGGCGGGCTCGCTCCTGCTGTCGGGGTGGGGAGCGACTGCCGTCTGCCCGCTGCGGGATTGAGCTGGACAGTTGCTCGCCATAGGCTGGCCGATCAGGAGTTGCCACCATGGATGTCGTCTTCTTGTCGCGCGTGCAGTTCGCGATGACCATCATGTTCCACTACCTTTTTCCACCTCTGACCATTGGTCTGGGTGTGGTCATGGTGTATCTCGAAGCCATGTTTCTGTGGACCCGTGAACCGGGGTATCACGCGGCAGCCCGCTTCTGGACGCGGATTTTTGCCCTGAACTTTGCCATTGGTGTTGCAACGGGCATCGTCATGGAGTTCGAGTTCGGGACCAACTGGTCAACCTACTCGCGGTTCGTGGGTGATGTGTTCGGCTCGGCATTGGCTGCCGAAGGGATCTTCGCTTTCTTCCTCGAGTCGGGATTCCTGGCGGTGCTGGTGTTCGGGTGGAATCGTGTGGGGCCCAAGACCCACTTCTTCGCAACATGCATGGTGTCGCTCGGGTCGATGTTCTCATCAGTGTGGATCGTGGTGGCCAACAGCTGGCAGCAGACTCCGGCGGGACACGAAATCGTACCGATGATGCGTGACGGCGCGCCCTGGGTCGTTGATGGCCAGACCATCATGCGTGCAGAGATTACCGACTTCTGGGCCATGGTGTTCAACCCGTCTACCGTGCACCGCCTGACGCACGTGTTGATCGGCTGCTTCATCATGGGGGCGTTCTTCGTGATGAGTATTTCTGCTTGGTATGTCTTGCGGGGACGCCACGTCGACTTTGCCCGCCGCTCACTGACGGGCGCGCTTCTGCTGGGGATGCTGGCCAGCTATGCGAGTCTGGTTAGCGGCCACTTTCAGTCGCAGAACGTTTATCGCACTCAGCCAGCCAAGATGGCGGCGTTCGAGGGACACTTCACGACTGGCCCGGCCGACATGACCATCATCGGGCTTCCTTCTCAGGATGGCCCGAGCCCGTTCTCGCTGTCGTGGCCTGGCGGCCTCAGCTGGTTGCTGCGTCACGATACGACCGCAGAAATCGTCGGCCTCGATCGGTTTCGTCCGGAAGATCGTCCACCGGTGCGTCTGGCGTTCATCAGTTACCGTCTGATGATTGCGATTGGAACCGGCTTCATCGCACTGACGACGGTCGCCATGGTCCTGCGTGTGTTCGGCGACCTCTTTCGTCACCGATGGCTGATGTGGCTGCTCGTTCTGGGGGTATTTCCCGCGATCGTCGCCAATCAGGCGGGTTGGGTGGCTGCTGAGGTTGGACGTCAACCGTGGATCGTGCATGCGCCCGTCCACTGGGCGGGAGACGATGTGGCCGTCGGTCCTGCTGGAACCGTCGAATATGATGAGTCGCTCGGTTTGCGTACAACAGCCGGGGTCAGCAGAGTGATCACGGAGCAACAAGTCCTGGGCTCGATCATCATGTTCGGCCTGATGTACCTGTTGTTGGCGGCAGTGTGGATATACGTTCTCGACCAGAAGATTCGACACGGCCCCGACGATCCTGCAGGGCCGGCGGGGCCGAATTCAGGTTTTCTCGATGTGGCCAGTCGCCGTCCGGGACATGGTGAGTCGTTGATGGGGTAGTGCGGACACATGGCGCCTGGTTCGGGCCGGGCCACGGTTTAGAAAGAGCCCATGGATCACGAGACCCTCTGTATCATCTGGTACTGCTTGCTGGGCATCCTGCTGGCCGGGTACGCCATTCTCGACGGCTTCGACCTCGGTGTCGGGATTCTGCATCTGCTGGTGGCCCGCAACGATACCGATCGGCGCGTATTCATGAATGCGATCGGTCCCCTGTGGGACGGGAACGAAGTGTGGCTGGTCACGTTCGGGGGGGCGCTGTTCGCGGCTTTTCCGGAGGCCTATGCTACGGTGTTTTCGGGGTTCTACGTTGCTTTCATGGCGTTGCTGTTCGCGCTCATCCTTCGCGCCGTGTCAATGGAGTTTCGCAGCAAGGTCCAGCATCCCGGTTGGCGCCGTGTGTGGGACGTACTTTTCGCGGTCGGGTCCACCTTGGCAACATTCCTGTTCGGCGTCGCGGTGGGCAATGCGATGATCGGGGTGCCGCTTGATGAGATGCACGAGTTCTCAGGCACGCTCTCTGATCAACTCAATCTCTATACGGTGCTCGTCGGAGCACTGGCCGTGAGCATGTTCGCCATGCACGGGTCTATTTTTCTTTACTTCAAGACCGAGGGCGATCTGCAGGCGCGGCTGGTGCCGTGGATGTGGCGTACGTTCGGCGTATTCCTCGTGTTGTATCTCACCGTGACGCTGTTCACATTGTCATCCGTGCCACATGCCGCGGCGATCTTCAAGAAGAGTGGAATTGCGTGGACCGTCCCCGTCCTGAACGTCCTCGCAATCGCCAATATCCCGCGGGCCATTTTCCGTGGTCGTCCGGCCTACGCATTCATCAGCTCGTGCTGCGTGATCGCAGCATTCGTTTTTCTGCTCGGCGAGGCGTTGTTTCCTAATCTGGTGACCGCAAGCAACGATCCCGGCCTGAGCCTGACGATCTGGCCGGGGTCGGCCCCGTCCAGCGCGGGAACGCTGAAAATCATGCTGATCATCGCGGTAGTGGGCATTCCCTGTGTCCTGGTCTATACCGCTTCTGTCTACTGGACGTTTCGCGGAAAGGTCAAGTTGGACGAAACCAGCTACTGAGCGGGGATAGATTGCGGCATTGGTATCCACCCTCATACGCGGCTACAATGGGTCGATCATGTCAGATACATCCGAGATTCGTCCTCATGAAGAGGTGTTGCTCGTCGCAGTCCTCAAGCGGTCGCTCGACGAGATCACGACGAACGAGCTGGTGGACCATGTGTTGACTGCAGCGGTCGACGTGCCGAGCAAGCCCATCGCATTGGATCTGACCGCGGTCAAATTTGCCCCGAGCGTGGCCCTGGGTGCTCTGGTCAAGCTGGCCAAGAGTTTTGAATTCGATGGTCGGCGCCTGGGCATCATTTGCTCCGATTCAAGGATTCGCAAGACGATCAAGATCACACGTTTGCACGAGGTGCTCGAGATTCACGATACCCTCGATAGGTTCCTGGCATCGAAGAAGGCATAGTAGTGGGGGCGCTAGACTTAAGGTGATCAAGACATGAACGACAATCCACTCGATCCCACGGTCCTGCTCGTCGGTCTGATCGTGGCGCTGCTCAACGCATTGGCCGCGGGTTTTCTTCCGTACTTCAACGATTTCTTCAATCTGGATGTTGCTCCGGTGTCCATCAGCGAAGCCGCCTTTCTCTAGCGGTCAGCGCCTTGCGGCATGCCCTGTGAAAGGGGTCTTGTGAGGCGTTGTGCGCTGGCGGTGATGCTGACTGCAGTGGTCGCGTTGAGCGAACTGCTGCCGACGGTCGCGCTGTACGACGAGGTGTCGGTGTGGGCGTGGATCGGTGTGATCGTCCAGCTGGTGGCGTTGCCCGGTGCAGCGTTGGTGTTGTGGCGGCCACAGCTGGCCCACGCTGGGGTACAGCGTTGTGGCCCGTGGCTTCAGACGCTGGTCGTCCCCGTCTACGCTGTGGGACTGCTCAGCCTGGTCGCGTTAACTGGTGGTGTGCTACTGCTGGCTTTCGAGGGGCATCCAGGACTACCACTGTGGGACAGCTGGACGGCTCGACGCGGATTCGCAGTGGCCGCGCTCGTCGTGGTTGGCCTGGTGACCTGGCGCTGCGCGGATGAATTTCGACGGGCCGCCCCCAGGCGCATCCTGTTCGGTCACCTGAAGGGCCTGATCATCATCGGAACAACCGTCGCGGGGGCGGAGCTCGTGCTGTCGTACGCGACGCCGCAGTGGCCTGCACGCGGGCTCCACGGTGTGACAGTCGATGACACCCGTGAGGGCTGGAGGCAGGCCGCGTTCGGGCCTGCCCTGCAGCTGAACAGTTGGGGGCAGCTCGATTCAGAACATGCCGTGAAACCGGAAGGCGATACACGGCGGATTGCGCTGATCGGTGACTCGTTTCTCGAGGTCCCGCCGGCGCATCCTCTGGGGGGCGCGCTGGCACAGGCTACGGCCAACGACGCCATCGAGTTCATCAATCTGGGCGTGACCGCGACCGCGCCGGACGAATACTACTATCGCCTGGTCGAGATCGCGCTGCCGCTGGACATCGACCACTGCATCATGTTCATTTTCGAAGGCAATGATTACATCCGCCAGCACACTCTGGATTCGTTCTTCGGAATCGCGGCGGTGTACCCGCGGCCTGCAGTGCTCAGTCGCTGTGGCCTCCACGCGATCAATCACCACCTGACCAATCATCGTCGACCGGTACTCGGCGGGGGGGGCCGCGCCGGTATGTCGATGGTGTGGGACGCACGATTGCTCCAGAGACGCATGCGCTCAGCCAGTGATGCCGAGATGGCCGAACTGCTCGTCGGTTTGGCCTCATCGAGAATGGCGCCCAACGTTCGTGAGCAACTGCACATCCGTGACATGACCACGTTTTACGACATGCTGCGCCATCCCGATGAGGGCGTTTTCCGCACTTACTACCTCGACCATGGCATCCCGCTCATGTTCGGCGACTATGTCCCCACGGATCCGCTTCTGACCATTGTCCCCACGGTGTACTGGGTTCGCCGGTCCGCCGAGGCCTGCCGCCGGAACGACATCGCGTTTACCGTCGTCATCATTCCGGAAGCCTTTCAGGTCGATGCCAGGATGCTCGAACAGTGGCTGCCGCTGGCCGATATGACGCTGCTGGCGCGTGAGCGCCGCGCTGTGTCGATCGCCTTGCGGGCAGAACTGACCGCTGCGGGGATCTCGTGCATCGACCTGTACGACACCCTGCACGGCACCCGCGGCACCTACCTCAATCTCGACGGCCACTGGTCGACGGCCGGTATCGACGTGGTTGCAGAATTCCTTGCCCAAATCGTGGAGGCCGCGGCCGCGGGGTCGTGATCCGGGATGGCGTTCCCATCGTCGATCGCTGGCTGCACACTGTCGTGTTGGACAATCAGTTCCTCGTCGGCAGCAGCGCGTAGTCAAGCATCTGCTCTGTGAAGTCATCGGGATAGATCACTCCAAGCCCTCCAGACCGCTCCTGCATTGCGTTCGGCGCGCGAGCAAGCGAGAATCGAGTGTGCGAGTCAATCGAGGATTCGATGTGATCGGAGTGACCGGTGCCCAAGCCCGACAAGACGTCCATCGCACAGCTGGTCAGTAGCCTAACCGCTGGAGAGTCAAGCGGTTATGATGAACTGTGGGGCTTCGTGTACGATGAGCTCAAAGGGATGGCGCAACGCTACATCCACCGCGAGCGGGCCGGCCATACCTTACAACCGACCGCACTGGTCCACGAGGTGTATGTCAAACTGCTCGAACGCTCCAATCCGAACTACCAGGATCGCCAGCATTTCATGGCCATCGCTGCACGGGCCATGCGCCAGATCCTCATTGACCACGCCCGCGCTCAACGCGCGGCGAAGCGCGGAGGTGGAGCGCTCAAGGTTACGCTCGACGATCGGGCCGCGACCGCTCAACAGGACATCGATCTCCTCGTATTGGACGACACGTTGGCCGAGCTCGAAAAGCTCGATCCACGGAAGTGCCGTGTCGTCGAGATGCGGTTCTTTGGGGGGATGACCAATAACGAGACGGCCGAAGTCCTTGGCGTTTCACCCAAGACAACCGAGGCGGACTGGTACATGGCCCGAGCCTGGTTGCGTCGGGCGATGAGTGACGAGAACGAATGACCCCGGAACGGTTCCAACGCATCTCCGAGATCTTCGAGGCGACGCGTGGATTGACTGCCGCGGCCCGCGTTGCGGCGCTCGACGAAGTATGCGGTGATGATGCCGATCTGCGTGTCGAGGTCGAGGCCCTGCTCGCCCACCATGAGAAGGCCTCCAATACGTTCGAGGATTCTGCAGTCCTGGAGCGCGTAGCTGCAGCAGCCGTTGCCGCAGGGATCGACGCATTACCTGCACGGATCGGCGACTACGCTATCGTGCGACGCATCGGTGCGGGCGGGATGGGCATTGTCTACGAGGCGCGCCAGTCCAATCCCCGTCGAACCGTGGCACTCAAGGTCATTCGAACGCACGGTGCGCCGGAGCAGATGCTGCGCCGGTTTGAATTGGAAGGCCATCTCCTGGGCCAGCTCGAACATCCCGGAATCGCGCGTGTCTACGAGGCCGGAACCTACACGGCCGATCACGGTCCGCAGCCGTACCTGGCCATGGAGTACATCGACGGGGCACCGATTCACCACTACGCCGACCGGCTCGAGCTCGGAACACGAGATCGGCTGCAGTTGTTCGCCGCCGTGTGCGACGCTGTCCAGCATGCCCATTCGAAAGGCGTGATTCATCGAGATCTGAAGCCAGCGAATATCCTGGTCCAGGATGAGGGGGCCGACAGCGGAACGCATGATGAGCCGCGCGCCAATGCGGCGACCGGGTTACGTCGCGATTCCGGGATGCGTTCCAGTATGACCCACTTGAGGGGCTATCCAAAGATCCTGGACTTTGGTGTCGCACGCGTGACGGATGCCGATCTGCAGGTATGTACTCTGCAGACTGAGGCGGGACAGTTGGTGGGTACACTGCCCTATATGAGCCCTGAACAGGTCGCCGGCGATCCCGATGCCGTCGATACTCGGGCCGATGTTTACTCCCTCGGCGTCGTCTTGTTCGAGCTTCTGGCGGGGCAACTGCCTTACGCGCTCGACGCGTCTGCTCTGGTTCGTGCAGCCGAAATCATTCGCGACATCGAGCCCCCGCGGCTTGGATCGTTCGATCGAGCGTGGCGGGGTGACCTCGAAACCATCGTAGCCAAAGCGCTGGAAAAGGAACGCTCGCGACGGTATGCCACCGCGGCGCAGTTCGCCGCTGATATTCGGCGGTTCCTTGCGGATGAACCCATCGTCGCTCGACCGGCGACCGCCCTGTACCAGTTGCGCAAATTTGCTCGACGCAACCAGACCGCGGTCGTCGGCGCCGTGGCGGTCACAATCGCATTGATTGGCGGGATCATTACGACCTCCTATGGCATGCTCCAGGCCCGCTCCGCACGGGACCTGGCCGAGCGGCGGCTGATCATCGCTGATGAGGCGCGCGGTGCTGCTCTAGCGGCCCAGGCGCTGGCCATCGAACGTTTGCGCCATGCCAACGATGCGCGTTCTGATGCGGAACGGGCTCAAGCGCTGGCGGTTGAGCGCTTGGGCATCGCGGATGATGCGCGCGCAGAAGCCGAAGCGACGAATCAGTTTCTCAAGGACATGTTGTGGCGCGCCGATCCGGCCAGTGCACAAGGCCAGGAGTTGACCCTGCGGCAGTTGCTCGATGATGCATCTGCTGAGATGGATGCCCGACCCCCCGCCAATCGTCGCGTGGAAGCACGCGTTCGCGACACCATCGGGCGGACCTACGAGATGATCGGCCGCTACGACGAGGCCACGCATCACCTGCAGAGATCGTACGCAATCACCCTCGAGTTAGCAGGTCCGGGACACGCTGACACCCTGTGGGCCCGTTTTGACCTGGCCAACCACTACTTTCAGATGGAACGCGCTACTGAGGCGCTGGAGTTGCTCGAGGGTCTGTACGAGCAGTCGTTGACCCTGGGGGACGATGAGGTTGATCTACCACCACGGGTTCTGTCGCTGCAGGGGCGCCTGGCCAAGCAGGCTTCGGATTACGCTGGAGCGATCGAATACTTCACGCGTGCGGTTGAAGGGTTCCATGCCATCGACAGGTTGGGGCCGGCAGCGCGGGATCTGGGTGAGGTGGCCACGCTGCATTCGCGCATGGGCAACCACGATCAGGCTGTGCACTACATGGAGCGCGCCATCGATGTGACCGCCGACGTCCACGGTGCCGACAGCGCCCACGTTGCCGGGTTGCTGTCCAATCTGGGGGTCTTGCTGTCCCGTCAAAACAAGTATGTCGCGGCTGAGGAGGCCCTGAGGCAGGCGTTGGTCATGAAACGGGCGACTCATCCGCAAGGGCATCCGTTAACCGCGGGCACGATGATCGCACTGGCCAACGTCCTGGCACGCGTTGGGCAGTACGATGAGGCGCTGAGGCTCATGGAAGAAGCGGTTCCGGCGATGCGGGCAGCGCGCGGTCCCGATTCGTTCCACACCGCTCTGGCCATGGGCACACGGGCCAACATCAAGCGGCGTCTGGGCGCGGTGGCCGAAGCCGAAGCAGAGTACCGTGAAGCCCTTGCCATTCTGCGGGCCGCATTGCCACCACGGCACCCGTATACAGCGCGAACGCTCATGCCACTGGCCGTGTTGGTCGCGGAGCGGGGTGCTGGCGACGAGGCCAATATGCTGGCCGAGGAGGGCGTGGCAATCTACAGGGAGGTCTCGGGGGCCCGCCATGACTGGACCGCCGCTGTGATGGTATCGCGCGGATACGTCGCCCATGTCTGCGGTGACGATGAGACGGCATGGCGCGTCCTGCAGGCAGCCCGTGACATTCTGGTGGACAACGGATCGCGCAATATCGACCTGGCCGACTGTTTGACGCACATGGGCGATGTCGCATTGGCCCGCGGAGATGCGCGGACCGCCGAGGTACTGTACCTCGAATCACTCGAGGTCCGATCCGCAATCGAGGATGTGGCACCGTTGTCCCACGCCATGACGCGAAGCGGTCTGGGGGCAAGCCTCTTGGCTCAAGGACACAACAGCGCGGCAGGGCCCTTGATCATGGAGTCCCATCAGATCATTGTCGGACTTCCCGAAGCGTCAACTGGGCACATTCAGCGGACCACCGCCCGTGTGGCGCAATTGCGCGCGGCAGGGGACTGAAGCGACGATGTCGATGTCTAGTCTGTCGGTGCCGGCACCTGAGTGTGCGAGCTGTCGTACTCTCGCGCATGCAGCAGAAGGATTCTCTCGATTTCGCGAATGACCAGCGGATCAGCCGTGCAACTGTGGGTGCCCTGTACGATCAGCTCGGATTCCGCCCCCTCCAGATGAGCGCTGTCGTAGGGCACGATGGTGTCGGTACCGCCGGGGACGTCGGCCCTCTTGCTGTCGGCGATGATCGAGTGGTACCTGACATCTGCCGGGATCTCGCGACTGCTGATGAATTGCATGTCGGGGCTCTCAGGAGCGAGGTCGTCGACCGATGTGTTGCTCCACATCGTGATGTCCGCAGTGTCTCCGGCGCGATCGAGCTCTGCCATGATCAGGCCGTTGATCTCCATGACCTGCCCCGGGAGCTTGATGACTGACGACGCCAGTCCCGATAGGCTCGTCGCGACGTTCGAGCCGCGATGCGGCACGGCGAGGAAGATGACACGCTTGATGAATGGCAGTGGCTTGAAATAGAACATCTCACGCAGCCACGTGTGGATATCCTCCGGGATGTCGAGATCGTCGAACGGGGTGTTCGATATCCTGTCCCACAATTCTCCATTGGCTTCGGCGACTTGCAGGCGGGCCAGCAGTCCACCCATACTGTGGCCGACCAGCACCATGTCGTTGAACGCTGGATCGTCGCCATCGGGGTCGAATACGGCCCGGGCCTCGAGTAGAGACTCGCGCAGGATGGTTGCCGAGTAAACGATCGGGTTGCCGGTTGGATACAGGAAGTACCAGACCTGATAGTGGTCACGCAGATACTTGGTCCCCCACACGTCGTTGGCGGTTTTGAGCCACGTCATCGGACTGGACAGCAGCCCATGAATGAAAACGATTGGAATCTTGTTCGGGTCGTACGGTTGAGTGACGTACAGTCCGCGGATGTCATCCCACGCCTCAGCATCCAGCAGCCCCTCGATTCCAGACGCAGGAGGAGCCAATTGAATGCTGTAAGCCAGGGGTGTGGTCAAGTCAGTCTCGAGTGGCACTTTGCGGTTTCCAACCGTTGTGTGGGTAACGCGCAGTGGATCATAGAGTGAATAAGCTGCGTGATGAGGCGCGTCATCGAGTACTGAACCATCAAAACGAACAACACTCGTCGCGGTCCACACCTGATCGACCTCCCGTTCCAGGAACCGATCAAATGGCTCGGCCGCGCCAGGCGGCGGTGGATGGCGCAGCAAAATGAGCGGAACGCCGATTCCCGGCGTGCGGTAGACATTTTCAAGCCCGCGAACCTTGAACTCGTAAACCGTTTTGAATGAATGAAAACTATTCGGCGGCAAGTCCATGACGCGTTCGCCATCATCCAGAATGACTTCGCCCGCCAGGCTGGGCAGCGCGAAGGGATCGCCCCATGGCACGTCCCGGGTCTCTGTGTAACGGATCAGCTTGGCCAACGAACGGTTGTACAGATCGCAGGCGAGGCGAAAACGAGGATTGTAGTAATCCACATCTGCCCCAAGGTCCTCCTCGAACAGGTACGCATAGGCGTACATCATCGCGGACATGTACAGAAACGCCGCTTTCTCTGATCGGTCGCCCAGCGGCTTGCCGCGCAGATAGGCCAGCTCGGCAATGACGAACGCGTTGTCGCGTGTCGGGTTGCGCCGAAAAGTTTCCTGCAATGTCTCGAGGACTTCGAGCGGTCGGATGCGGAAGTCGTCGTCCAGCTTATGATTGCGCAGGACGCGCATGCTGAACGCGCTGGGGCGATTGTTGGTCAGCGCACTGCGCGATGCAGCACGGAACCAGCGATCATCGTCGAACGGGTCGACGCCGACGGGGTGCTTGCAGGCCAGGCACAGCAGGGTCAGGGCAAGATAGGACAACAGGCTGCGGGGCATCATGCTCTTCTCCGGGGGCGCGAGGTTGGTCTCGACGCGGCTACAAAAACTGATGATAATGGCTTTGACAAGGAGAGCAACAATGGTGCACTACGAGCCTGTTCGTGAAGTCATCGATCTGACCGCCGGATCACGCAATTGCATTTTCAACATGACCGTCGAGGAGGCTCGGACACGCGTGGCTGCAGGTGATCCTGCGCGCGTGCTGGACATTGATGGCCATTTCGCTCTCGTTGGTCGCACTGGGCACCTGGTCCGCCTGGCACGCACACTGGGCGTGCCCATGCGCTACTTTATCGCCAAGCAGGTCGATGGCCCGGCCCTCGTGGTCGCCCATCGCATCGAGGACATTCGATCCTGGCTCTGTGGGCGTAATCTACAAGATCAGTTCCATCCCAGTTATACGCGGATGGTGCCCGCACATTACATCACGGAGATCGCACTTCTCGGATGTCCAGACCCGAACCCTGTCTATCACAGATACTTTTCACCGCAGCGTAATGACTTGCCGGCGGACATAACGGCCATAGGTTCAGCGTACATCGGCGCCGTGGCAGTGGGCGTATCCAACTGGCTGCACCACATCCCGGCCGATGCGCCTGTCGGTGTGTGCTTTTCCGGTGGAATCGACAGTACCGCCGTGTTGGCCGTTACCCATCATGTCATGCTGCGCAGCGGAATGAACCCGGCGCGGCTCAAGGCCTTCACGCTGTGTGTCGATGGCGGCGGGCCGGATCTCGATCAGGCCCGCGCGGTCGTCGACGGCCTGGACCTGCAGGTCTATCTCGAAGCAATCGACGTACCCGTATCGGCCGTGAACCCGCAGCGGGCCATCGAGCTGATGGAGGATTACAAGCCGTTGGATGTCGAGGCGGGTGCGATGACACTGGCTTTGGTCGAAGGGATTCGTGAGCGCTATCCAGAGTGGACCTATCTCGTCGATGGTGATGGTGGCGATGAGAATCTCAAGGACTATCCCATCGAGGAGAACCCTGAGTTGACCATCCGCAGTGTGCTGAACAACCCTCTGCTCTATCACGAAGGTTGGGGCGTAGAGTCTATCAAACATTCACTGACGTATTCAGGGGGGCTCAGCCGCGGCATCACGCGCAGCGCAGCGATTCTCGCGGCCCGGGGTTTTTCGGGATTCAGTCCATACATGCTACCCAGCGTCGTAGGCGTGTCCGAGAGCATTCCATTCATAGAACTGACCGACTGGGATCACGACAAGCTGTATGCCCTCAAGGGCACCATCGTGCAACGGGGCGTCGAGGCGGTGACCGGCCTGACCATGCCGGTGTTCGACAAACGCCGGTTCCAGCACGGTGCGATGGACCGCGCCCGGTTCGATGAACAGGTGGCCCGCGGTCCGCAGGCCTATCGTCAGATGTTTCAGGAGCTTTTCTGAAGTCGGTCCGCGGTCAACCGCGGGGCGCCCACCTCGAGGCCGCGATCCTGGCCATGGTCGATGAGTTTGATGAGGAAAGTCAGCAGCCCGCTGTCCCACGCAGTGACCGCAGAAGCATCAAAGACCATGCGTGCGGCCCGCTGAGTGTCGTTCAACTGCGGAGTGATGCCACTGAAGACCGATTGGCCACCCTGCCCCTGCCAGTCACCGGACAACGCGACTTTCAACGTTTGATCGGAGACCTGCAGCGTGACTTGGGACTTTGAACTCAACGGGACCTCGAAAGGGTTCAGACACGATCCGCACAGTCGATTGAGCACCCCATCATACTGATTCTTGCATCACTCGCTACAGGAAGGGGCTGGCTGGAAATCTCCAGCGTGGCAGCTAAAGTGCCATGCGGGATGTGGAATCGAGGCCGGGTGGATCAAGTGGAACTTGATATCAACGATGACTGGGTGGTCGCTCAGCGCGGACCACGCAATTCTGTGGATCCACACCGGCCCTACGCGTTCATGGTCGAACCGGAACGGATGGCCACGGGGTCAGTCGAGAACGTGGCCACGATCTTCATCAGCAACAGGGAGTGTCCGTTCCGCTGTGTGATGTGTGACTTGTGGAAGAACACAACCATCGAACGCGTTAACGACGGGGCTGTCGTCGAACAGATCCATTGGGCGCTGCAGCGCATGCCGCAGGCGCAGCATGTCAAACTGTACAACGCCGGTAATTTCTTTGACGGTCAGGCCATACCACGCGGAGATCTCGACGCCATTTCCGACGCGGTCAGCCGCTTTGACAGTGTGATCATCGAGTGTCATCCACGGCTCGTCGATCAACGGTGTCTGGATTATGCAGATGCACTTGCGCCACACCTCGAGGTCGCCATGGGGCTCGAGACTGTCGATCCTGTCGTCCTGCCCCGGCTGAACAAGCGTATGAGCCTCGATGACTTCGATCACGCGTGTGCCCGTCTGCATGCGCACGGTATCACGACCCGGGCATTCATTCTGTTGCGCACTCCGTGGCAGGATGAGTCCACCGGTCTGGAGTGGGCCAGACAGTCCATCGATCATGCCTTTGATGTGGGTGTGGGGTGTTGCGCGGTCATCCCAACACGCGCCGGCAACGGTGCGCTGGAGCTGTTGCAGTCCCGTGGAGAGTTCGCTCCGCCGTCGATGGCGTCCATCGAGGCTGTACTGGAATACGGAATCGGTCTCGGACGGGGCCGCGTGTTCATCGATTTGTGGGATCTCGAGCAGTTCTCCACATGTCCCTCATGCGTGGCTGCCCGTCGTGCGCGATTGCATGCCATGAATCTCGAACAACGAATTCGGCCGGCGGTGGTCTGCCCTTGTGAGACAATCTCGTGAGCGCCGACTACGACGTCGTGATAGTCGGTGGAGGGTTCGGCGGTTCGCTGCTGGGCATGGCGCTCTCCCGGCGCGGCCAACGGGTCGCACTGCTCGAGCGTGGACGCCATCCACGGGTGGTCATCGGCGAGTCTTCGACTCCGATGGCCGATTTCCTCCTGGCTCGATTTGCCGAGCGCTACGGCCTGGACGAGTTGCGGCCCTTGTGTACATATGGGACATGGTGTGCCCAGCGACCTGAGCTCGATCGCGGGCTCAAGCGCGGCTTCAGTTACTTCGCCCACGATCCGGAGCGAGCGTTCGTGCCGACATTCGACCACGCCAACGAGCTGCTGGTCGCTGCCAGCGTCGACGACGACCATGGGGACACGCATTGGTGGCGCGCCGACGTCGACCACGCCCTGTTCGACTATGCCGGTCGTTGTGGTGCCACCTGTTGCCAGGGCGTCGTCTTGCGTGAAGTCCGGCGTGGTCCTCCGTGGCGTTTGGTTGGCGAAGGCGATGACGGCCCGCTGGACATGATCGCAGATGTCGTGATCGATGCCAGTGGGCCGGCTTGCGCGTTGGCGCCGAATGTCGGCGTACGTCATGTGACCGCTCAACTGCACACGCACAGCAGGGCCGTGTATGGACATTTCCGCGACGTGACCCGTTGGGGGGACATCGTTGGCGCGGGCTCGGGTACCGTCCATGATCATCCGTTTCGCTGTGACGCAGCGGCGGTCCATCATCTGCTGGATGGCGCCTGGATGTGGCAATTGCACTTTGATTCCGGCATCGTCAGCGCCGGTGTGGCGGTCGACACCCGCGTCCACGAGGGTGCGTGCGTCGACGCGGAGGAGACCTGGCGGACGTGGATCGAACGTTATCCGAGTCTGGCCAGGATGTTCGAGCGTGCGACGCCGGTGCGGCCGCTCCAGGTCACGCCGCGTGTCCAACGCCTGTGTTCACCGATTGCAGGCCAGGATTGGGCGCTGTTGCCCAATACTGCCTGTTTCATCGATCCGCTGCACAGTACCGGGATTGCACACACATTGACCGGTGTCACCCGCCTGGCAGACCTGCTCGAGGGTCCGCCTGGTGTGCAGCGCTCGGCATTGTTGACCGCGTACGCACAGGCGGTCGATCGTGAGGCGCGGCTGATCGATGTGTACGTCGACAGTTGTTACCGGGCATTGCCTTCTTTCGAACTGTATACAACCGTCAGCATGATGTACTTCGTTGCGGCGACTTACAGCGAGTACCTCGTGCGGAATGGTGGACGGCGGCCCGAGGACGTATTCCTCATGGCTCATGATGGTCCATTCGTCGAGATGGTCGAGGGTTTTCACCATCGGCTCATTGCGCTGGTCGACAACGGGATCGATGCCGAAGCAGTGGGCCGGTTTCAGGATGACCTGTTCGTGGCGCTGCGGCCGTACAGCGTGGCGGGCTTGTGTAATCCGGCTCGAAATAACATGTACGCGTTCTGCGCGTTGACCGCGCCGCCAGCCTCTTAGTGCCCCATTTCACAATTCTTTGTAGGGTTTTCCGGACGCTTGCCGCCCTGGACTGTGTTGCTCGTCGTCAACGATGTCAGGCATCGCCTCCTCCTCGCGCCTTGCCCAACACGACAACCGCCGCGGAGAACCCTACACCCAATTGTGAAAGGGAGCACTTAGGAATGTGTTGGAGGGTCCTACTTGAACCATCCACCCCGTCGGAAGCCCCACAGCAACAGGATCGTGATCAGAACCATGGCGCCCAGGACCATTGGATACGCGTGGGGTAGGTGTAGTTCAGGCATGGTATCGAAGTTCATACCGTAGATGCTGCTGATCAGGGTCAGCGGCATGAATACGGCTGAGATGACCGTCAAGTACCGCAGACGCCGATTACCGACCTCCTGCAGCGTGATCGAGTAATCGTGAGACATATCACGGATGCGATCCTCGAGGCGTGTCACGCTGCCCTCGAAGTGCTTCGCCGTGCGCGAGAAATCGGCCATGTCACTGCAGATTTCTTCGAGTTCACAGTCTTCGCAGTTGGCGAGTGAACAGACCTCCGCGGCAAGTGCAAGGTCCTCGACTGTCGACAATAGGTGACGGACCCGGTGTTTCATGGCCAGGACGTCGGGGTCCGACAATTCGTCCGGCGCACAGAACAGCAGGTCCTCGATGCGATTGGCCAACTCACGGGCCGTGCCGAAATTCTGGTACATCTGTCGGCCGATCCGCCGGAAGACCTCGAGGACGAGGCCGGCGGTGGATGCGTAAACCAGTGGTTCCTCTGAAAGAGTCAGGAGGGGGGGGAAAGGCTTGGCACGGATTGTGATCATCCAGCCAGGGACGCAGACAATGCGCATGTAGCGGCTGACCGGCTGGTCACCTTCCTCGGGCAGGGCGATGCTGATGAAGAGCGCCCCAGGTAGTGTGCGTACGCAGGCCAGATGTGCATTCTGCATGATGGTTTCAACCGTAGAGCCTGCAAGGTCGAATTCATCGAGCTGCTCGAGGATGTGCGCATCGCCGGCACCTTCGATGTCGAGCCAGCGTGTGTGTGGGCCTGGGTCCACGGCGGTGGCCGGGTCGTAATCGATCTCAGTGAGCGATCCATTATTGTTGATCAAACGACAAGTCATTTTGAGCATGTGCAAGAACCTTGAAGTGTAGATACCTGTCGGTGGATGCAACTCGACGCCCGCCCGCGTGACCCGGGTCGTCTGTGCGCACCGAGGATACTCTGCGGCGTGGGGGGGGATCAAGGCGTGCTGAGTGACCGCCAGTTGTTTCTGTCTGACTGACAGCGTCGTCCATCATACATGCGCCAGTGGCCGATCCCACCTCAAGTCTGTGTTCAGGCCGGCTCCGTGTCTGTCGCGCGGTGGCCTGGTTGCATGGCACACCAGGCGGGCGCGCTTACTTGACGCTGGAGATGATCAGGCGATAGCGCCCGCCGACGCGTTTGAAGTATCCGATGGTCGTCTGCACATCACCGGGTTGGCGGCCGGCCTTCTGGATTGCGTCCAGTTGGGCGCTGACCATGGCGCGGTCGACGTGTGCGGGGACCAGGATCCACAGGGCCGCAACGCGGGCATTCGGCGACCATTTGTGCGATGGTCCAAAGTACTCGCGGTGCAGCGTGCGGATGCGATTGGAATAACCACTCAGGCGTCCATCGAAAGGGACCAGCGTCGTGGCGGTTGCTGAGCGCAACTCGCCGAGGATGGCGTTGGAGTAATCGATGGCGACGACACGCATGCCCAGGGCCTGGGCGACGGTAAAGACGTCTCGGGGCGAATCCCATTCGATCCGCAGGTTGGGAATTCGATCCTCTTCTGCGTTGGCGTCCGAGGTCGATGACTGCGCGGTCGCTGCTGACGGTGCACGAGGCTTACTCGATTCGATGACACGCTCGAGCGCCTCAGTGTCGCGCACGGCATCGGAGACTTCGGCACGTAGTGGTTCGGGTTCGACCTCCTGAACTGCAGGCGGGATGTCCGTGACATCAGGCATGTCCGCCGGTAGCGCATCGGCGACTTCGAGCACACTCGGGTTCTCGACTTGGTCTGTCTCCGGTGGCGCCTCCGAGATCACCTCGGCCTGAGCAGTTTCGACGATGGTGGCCTCGGGTTCGGTTGGCCCTTCGGGCACGGGCTGTTCAACAGCATCGGCGATCGATTCTTCGCTCACGGGCTTCGCGCTGGGCGCGGCCGTGTGTTCGATCTCCGGCTCGATTACGTTGGGCGCGGGATCCTCGGCGAGTTCCGTGGGTGTGGCTTCAGGTTGTGGGGCGTGGGCGATCTTGACGGCTACCGGATCATCGGCCGGAGCGCCCGGCGCCATCTCGAGCGTGAGACGAAAGGCATCCGGCAAGAGGATCGCCCCGTGCACCAGTACGGAGACCAGCAGACCAATGATGAGTGAAGACTTGGACATTCCAATTCCTGGTAACACTGATTCTATCGTACAGGTCGTCGGCGATCAGGATCCACGTCAGCGCACATCAGTTGCGGCGCTCCTGAACTTCGACGGTGACCGATGCGCATGTTCGGGTTAGGGTCGACAGCACGGCCAGGGTTCGCTCGGTCGCAAGATCGCTGGCTGCCCGCAGAACCACGCGTTCATCAGCCACGCGCGCTTCGAGCTGATCCGTCTGGATAGACGCCCCGTCGATGAACAGGCCGTCGGGTGTCAGCGTGACCATCAGGAATTCGCCCTGTTCGACCTGAGCGCCGCCCGCGCCGACCTCGCTGATGTCCACCTCGATGGCCTCGACCATCTGCATCTGACTCATGACCCCAAGCAACGATGCGAGACTGAGGAAGACGATGTCGATCAGCGGCACGAGCGCCTTGCCGGTCACTTGGCATCCCTTCGTGTCTGCAGGATGTCGAGCGTGTACACACCCAGTGCAACTACGAGTGCGGTGATGATGCCCACGGCCGTGGTCCAGTAGGCCTTGGCCAGCCCGGCGGTCAGCTGCTCCACATCGATGGTGTCCTGAAACCCACCGAAGGCGATGACAAAACCGACCACGCTGCCGAGCAGGCCAACCTTCATCGCCAGCGCTGCCAGCGGTTCGAGTGTTTCGCGCCACGGCCGCTCGACCAGTCCGGGCTCACGACGCAACACCGCACACAGGTATCCGATCCACAGGCCGACCGCGGCTAGCGAGAGCGTCAGCTGAGGATAGGCGAACAATCCGCAGTATTCGAAGACTGCAGTGCCCACAGCTTAGTCCTCCGCGACTGCCGCGCGCGAGACGACGGGCAGGTAGACCTTGGATGCGATGTGATTGGCTTCCTCGTACAACGCCGAGAGGATAATGCGATCCGCAGCGCCGAAGACCTCGGCGCGCGTTTCGGATTTGTGACGTGGAGCAGCCGTGACGTTGGCGAAGTCAGGCATGTCCCATCCGTGCCGCAGAGCGACGAGTTCCAGTCTGTTGGTCTTGCGTTCGATTTCGTCGCGCAACGACAGGATTTCGGCCTTGAGGCCATCATCAACCCGACCGTTGTTGTGATGGGCTTGCTCGAGTCCCTTCTTCTTGGCCAGTTCGAGCTTACTCTTGGCTACGCGCACCTGTCGGGCCAATTGGTTGAAGGTAGCCCGGTCACGTTTCTCGCTGGCATCTCCGGCGGCTGAAGCCGTCAACGGCAGGGCGATGCTGGTCATCAGGATGACGGTGAGTGAGCGAATGACGTTCATGGTGTTCTCCTGGACTGCGGCCCGGTGAGGTCGGCTATTTTCCAGCCCGTCCGGTGCGCCGCAGCATGTCTGCTTCGACATCATCATTGTTGACATCCGTGGGCCCATCGACGGTCACGGCGATTTTTGCGGTTTCGGTCTCGATCGAGTCGGCCAGATCGGAAACGACGCTGTCCATCAGCGTGACGAACTCCTCGGTGCTGCCGACCAGGGAGTCGACATCGCCGAAGATGGTTCCCAGGCCGCTGTCCCCCTCATTCCATTCCGACCAGAACTGAGCGAGCTTCTCCGCTTCGACGAGCCCGCCAAGGATGAGCACGTAGTTACCGACGAATTCTGACAATCCCGACAAGACCACGCGCATCCGCTCGACCTCGTAGGTCGCCATGGTCAGCTGTTCCTGCAAACCGGTGAGCGCCCGAACGATCTTCAAATGCATCGCTTCGGCCGCGGGACTGATGTTGAGGTGCGTGACGCGATCCGTCAGGTTGCGCAACGACAGCACGTTGGCATATACCCGTTTGAGCCGCTCCTGGCGGATCGGATCCCTCTCGGCCAGCGTTTGCTGGGCCAGCGTGTCGAGGCGCTGATCATAATTGGCGAGAACCTGGCGGAATTTCTCGTTTTCTTCGTTGCCGAAGCCACCGGCCATGGTTGCGCGAACTCGATCCACAGTTTGTGCAACGGTATCCTGCGCTTCCCACAACGGGTTGGTGACCTCGTCCCATTCCGAGACGAACGACTGCATGGCTTCGTTGAGATCCTGCAGGGCGCGCAGTAATTCTTCCTTGTCGACGTCGCGTTGTTTGAGTAGCTCCTTCACTTCAGTGAAGCGCTGATCGAGGCGAGAAGTCTTCATTCGTTCGGAGACCGGCTCGGTCGCGCGGCGCATGGCCTCCGACAGCTCGGTGACATCGATGATCTTCTCTCGATCGGTCGTGCCTGTGTCCTGGCCCCATGCAGTGGACGCGGTGCTGAGCGCGACGAGCGTAAGGATGCTGAGTGTTCGACTGAACATGACGGGTACCTCAATAGTTGCTGGACACGGCATCGAGTTTGAGTGCCTGGAGCTCCTGATCGAGCGCATCACGCAGCCGGCTGTCGTGGATCGTGGTCCATGCTGCGCGGGCGTCGTCGAGATTCCCCAGCGCGTAGAATGACAGCCCCTGGGCCAGTTTCATCAGGTCGCCCACACGTTGCTTGTCATCGGCGTCGCCATACAGCGAATCGGCCATGACGAAGTGCTCGACCGCGGCGTCGTACTGGCCCTGCCGCAAGGCGCACTTGCCGATCAGCTCCTCCGCCGCACCGCGGGCCACGGAGTGACGTCCGCAACGCTCGGCGACGGCCTGGGCCACGCTGAGTGCTTCGAGGACCTGGCCGTCCTGCAACTTCAGCTCGGCATCGAGGAGGTCGCGCCCGACAGTGGCCGGCAGGTCGTGTTCGAGCGCAAAGGCGTCAGCATCGGCCAGTGTCCGTGCGGCCTGCCCGGTTTCCTCCGAGGTCAGTGCGTCATGGACGTCGGCCAATTGGGCGCGGTAGTGCGATTGTGGATTCTGGCAACCAGTAAGCAGACCTGTGGCCACCACAGTCCACAAGACGTGGTATTTCATGACAGTTCTCCTGTGTGGAAGCGATGAATACGTCTGGCCATCCCTGCGCGAGCGTAACCGTTCCGTTTGGCCCTCACTTGCGCCGTCGTCCCCGCGGGATGGCCTGTGACCCCATCACACGCCACAGTACATCTTGGGCGTATGGCGGTGCAAGCCTTAATTTTGCGTCCATGCTCGCGCGGGGTTGGAGGCCTCTAATAACCGCCACGGTGGCCTGGATAGACGGGGCGTTGCGGGCAGTCTGGGGAGAGGGCGGCGCGGCTCAGAGGTTGATGTCATCGACAATGCCGATGATGACCGAGCGGATGGGGGCCTGGTCGTCTGCGACGATCTGGCGTGCCGAGTTGCCCTCGTCAACGACCAGGACGATCTGGCCGGCGACGGCATCGACAGCGTCGACGGCCACCAGATAGCCACCGCGGGCCTGACCGGCCGCATCGATACGGTCGAGCAGCAGCATGCGGCGGTTGGCATACCCCGCATGTTTGATGGTCGCGACGACAGTTCCTCTGACTTTGGCGAGCAGCATGATCTATCGAAGTCCTACTTGCGGTAGTCCCATTCGGTGGCACTGACCTGGTCGACGATTCCGACGATGCTGTGATCGACTGGCACGAACCACGTCTCGAGTGTCAGGGCGGCTTCACGGCCGCCTTCATATAGAACGATCTCTTCGGGCCCGGCCATACGTGTCGAATCGGTGGCCACCACAGGTGTCCCGTGGTCCTGTCCGACACGGTCGAGTGGTTGCACCACGAGCAGGGGTACACCCTCGAGTCCCGCATACACCACGCAGGGCGTTAAAGTTCCAATGACACGGCCAATCAGCATCGCGTTAGTTCCTGTCGATCACTCGATCCATCAGTTATTCTCCGAAGAGCATTGTTCCACGGTTGATCTCGTTCTGCAGATCTGCGTGCTGTGCGGGAATGATGGCCGAGTCGATGCCCGTGCCGGATTCCGTGCCGGCGGTTACTGCGGCCTGAACGTCGTACAGTTCTCCGCAGAGATGCACGAGGCCTTTACCGCCGAGACCGTCACCAAGACGGATTTCAACCACGATGACATCAGCGGACTTGACGGCCCGGTCGGCAGCGCGGATCGTCGTTGGAATTGATGCACACTCGAGAATCGCCAGCGTCTCGCCCGCGTTGGTCCGGCGGGTACCAAACACCGCGCTGTAAACGTCGTCGTGGACGTCAGGCAACAGGATGTGATCCTGGAGCGCCATTCCGCCACTGCGCGTGCCGGCGAGATGGGCCTCTTCGACCGCCGCGACCGAACCGCCCATGACGATGATGTATCGTCCTGGCTGCACGGTGCCAAGGCGGAGGTCGGTGATCGGGGCACGCTTGATCATCGCGTCGGCCGCGCGGGTGCCGGCAGTGACGCTGTCGAGTGCGAGAACGGTGATGGCGACAGGGGTGGTCATACGATCCTGAAGTGGTCGACCATGACGCATCGGCGTTGGCGACTGAATGAGTGGGGTGCGGTCAGCCCTTCTCCGGTCGGGCTGGCGATCGAGAACGAGCAATACCCTTCGCCGCCCTCGCCGAGTCCCGCGTAGCACGGTCCGTTCTTGACGAAGATGCTGCAGTTTATCAGGCGTGCCATGCGACTGAGGTTGTCGATGTTGCGCGAATGCATCGAGGCGGTGTGGCGGCGGCCGCCCTCGGCAGCAACTGCGAGATCGATGCCGTCGTCGGCGCTGGCGACGCGCACCACAGGGAAGACCGGCATCAGTTGTTCCGTCCACACAAGTGGGTGGCGGCGGTCAACCTCGATGACCACCAGTCGGGCCTTGTCGGATGCAGGGATGCCGATCTTGCCGAGAATATGACCGGCGCTCTTGCCGATCAGGCTGCGATCGACCACGCTCGAGCGGGGCGCCTGGCGCCGCTCCTTGAAGATGAGGTTCTCGATCTGTCGCGTCTGTGCGGCGTTGAGCACGACCGCGTCATGCCTGGCCATATTCTTGACGAAAGTATCTGCAACAGAAGACACCACCAGCGCTTCTTTTTCGTCAGTGCAGATCACGTTGTTGTCGAACGAAGCCCCGCGGACGACGTCACGCGCCGCCTGCTCGAGGTCGGCGGTCTCGTCGACGACGACCGGCGGGTTGCCCGGGCCGGCGCAAATCGCGCGCTTGCCACTCGCCATGGCGGCCTCGACGACACCGGGCCCACCGGTCACGACCAGGAGGCGAACACCCGGATGGGTCATCAGCGTCTGGGCCGACTCGATGGTTGGCTCGCGGACGGTCGTCACGAGGTTAGTCGGACCACCTGCAGATACGATGGCCTCGTTGATCAGCGCCACGTTGCGCACAGATACGTTGCGCGCCATCGGGTGCACATTGAACACAATGGCGTTGCCAGCGGCCAACATACCGATGGTGTTGCAGATAATCGTGGATGTCGGATTGGTGCTCGGCGTGATCGACGCAATGACACCGAACGGTGCCCGTTCGATGAGCGTCAGTCCACGGTCACCGGTTCGCGCCTGTGGGACGAGGTCTTCGGTGCCCGGGGTTTTGCGCGTCACCAGGCGATTCTTGACCAGCTTGTCTTCCCAGCGTCCGAGGCCGGTTTCCGACGCAGCATCGCGGGCGAGAGACTCGGCTTCGCTCAGCATCAGCTGACGAATGCTCGTCAGGATGTTCTCCCTGGCTTCGAGAGACAAGACCTGAAACTGATGAAAGGCTTCGGTTGCGGCGCGGACCGCCTCGTCGACCTCGCTGAAGTCACCGCCGGCGACAGGCTGGCGCGTGCGGGCCGGCTGGGGGCGATGGGCTTCTCCGCAGGCCACGGGTGGCGCCGAGGCGCTGGGGTCCATGCGCGACAGGACCTGCCGGGCGAGCGCGTCGATTTGTGAATCGCTGAGGTTGGCCATGCGCTACTTCTTGTATTTGACGTCGCCGCCTACTTCCCACTGATCGACGATGGCCATGATGACAGCGTCGCAGGGACGCTTGTCGGTCACGACGGTCTGTCGCGCGGAGCTGCCCGATGCATACAGTACGTACTCATCCGGGCCGGAACCGACCGCATCCACGGCAACGACATGCGCGCCGATTGGGGAACCGTCCATGTCCACGGGCTGGACGACCATGAAGCGCAGTGACTCCATGGTGACTTCTTTCTGGGTCGAGACGACGGTGCCGACGACTTTGCCGAGGACCATGCGACGGGCTCCTGGTACGCACACCCTTCAGAGGGCAATGCTGCGCGGTGCGAGATTACTTCTTCTTACCGCCGGAATCCTGACGCCCGAGCGGCAGGACTTCGTCAACGTTGCTGTGCGGCCGGGCGATCACATGCACGGTGACCATCTCGCCGACGCGCGAAGCGGCAGCCTGGCCGGCTTCACAGGCAGCGCGGACGGCTGCGACATCACCGCGTACGATCGTGGTCACGTAGCCACCGCCGATTTTTTCGTACGATACGAGTTCGACCTTGGCAGCTTTGACCATGGCATCGGATGCTTCGACCATTGCCGCAAACCCACGAGTTTCGATCATTCCCAACGCATCAGCCATTGTGTGGCTCCTGTCTAGAGCGATCGGTGCAAGACCGATCAACTAATCTGTTCGTCCAGTAACGCCTTCGACGGCCTGCGTTGCCGCCTGGTGTCCGACTTCGATATCGCGTTCCTCGCCGCCGAGGAACATACGGCCGAAGCTGCCGAAGGTTCTGACCTCAAGAATATTGATATCGGCGGCCTTTTCGGCTTCGTTGGCCGCCAGCGCGGCATACGCTGCCGGTTCACATTCGAGTACGAATAGTGTTTGCCCTGGCAGGATCATATTGCCGTGACGCATACGGTTGATCAGCTGTGTCTGGTGGCCGTCGACGTGGCGGATGACCTGGTTAGAGATGATCCGTGGTTTGCGCCGGCTGCTCTCTTCGATGTTGAGCGTCGACAGGATCGAACGGCCGGCGTCGCGGATGTCCGCCTGTGAATCGGAGTGAATCTCGAGCATGCCATACAGGCGCTCCACAATCTGCATGCCTGGTGTTACCCGTGTCGACTTCAGTGCAATATCGGTGATGCGGTTGATCTCGATACCCGGAGAGATTTCGATGAACAGGGCCGCCTGGCCAGCGGTGGGGAGGTAGCCCTGGGCCACTGTCGCCAGGAACGAGGCGAACTGTGGTTGGAGGCTGTCGAGGAAGACGTATGCTCTGAGGTCGACGTTGCTCATAATGGTGATCTCGCCTTCGGGTGCTACGGGTGCATCCGGTCAGGTGATTAGTACTTGTCTCCGCCCGGGCCGTCAGATACGGTCACGCCCCGCGCTTCCTGGAGGATCTTGACGCCCGCGCTGGCGCCGAGGCGGGTCGCGCCCGCCTGGATCATTTTCTGAGCATCCTCATATGTTCGAATGCCACCGGATGCCTTCACGCCCATGCGCGCCTCGCGCACGGTGTCGGCCATCAGCGCGACATCATGCGCTGTGGCGCCGCCGCCGCCGAAGCCCGTCGATGTCTTGACGAAATCTGCTCGGGCTTTCTTGGCTGCACGACACGCTCGGACGATCTGGTCATCGTCGAGGAACACTGTTTCGAGTATGACTTTGCACAACGCGCGGCCTTCCTGGCATGCGTCGACGACAGCGCGGATATCGCGGAACACCAGCTGATCATCGCCGCTCTTGAGCGCGCCGATGTTGATGACCATGTCGATCTCGCGGGCTCCGTCGCGAATGGCCCGGCGGGCCTCGAGGGCCTTGATTTCGGGGACGTGCGCCCCCAGTGGGAATCCGACGACCGAGCACACGCGAACCTTGCTCGTGCCCAGGAACTGTGCTGCCCGGTGCACATGGTTGGGATTGACACACACGCTGGCGAATTGAAATTCCTCGGCTTCGGCGCACAACGCATCGATCTCTTCATAGGTCGCGTCCGGTCGCAGCAGGGTATGGTCGATGTAGCGTCCCAGTTCTTCAGGCACTGTTCCTGCGCCCGGCTGGTGGCCGACGCGTTCAGCCCCCATACCGACGAGCTGGCGGACGAATTCGGGGTTGGTCTCGGCGCATGCCTGACAGAACATGCAGGCCAGATTGGTGCATGCGGTCTGGCCGGTGCTGCCAGCCAACTGGCCGACGCGCGCGATGATCCGTGCGATGTCCTGTTCCGAAAGACCGTCCATCGAGTCCTCATTCTGGCAGGCGCAATCCCCACCACAGCACGACGCGGGTGGCGCGGGTGACGACGGGGGGGGAGGCAGCTGCGTCGCGGGTTCGATCATGGCCGCCCGCCGGAGATGGCGGTCGACCGAGCATGTCGTGCTCAGCCAGCGATCGACGATCTGCAGTGCCAGATCCGGTCCGACCAGCCCCGCGCCGAGCGTCAGGACATTGGCATTGTTGTGTTCACGGCTGTTGTTCGCCGATGACAGATCGTAGCACAACGCGGCCCGTACACCGGGCATCTTGTTGGCCGCCATCGCAGAGCCGATTCCCGCACGGTCGACCATGATGCCGAGGTCGGCGTCGCCGGTCGAGATCCGCGTTCCGACCGCATGGGCGTATGTTGGGTAATCAACGGCTGCGGTGCTGTGCGTGCCGCAGTCCTCGACAGCAAAACCACGTTGCTGCAACGCGGCCTTGATCTTTTCCTTGAGCTCATAGCCGCCGTGGTCGGCACCGAGAGCGATTCGAGGTTTGGGTGAATTCTGGGACATGGTGCAAAGAGGCCCATTGGAAGACAGGGGCGGCGATGTGTCAAGATGAGCGACGGCTTTCTGGCGTAACGCGTTGGACTCCATAGTGCAATGTGGACGGCCGGACGTCCTGCGGCCTGTCGCAGGTGGGGGCAGTTCAGGCGTAACCGTTTTGTTCTACATGAGTTAGAGCCTGACCGGCTGTCGGCCGGGCCATGCGTTGCCAGCTCCGATCGTTGGCGTAATCCTGCAGGCGGGCTCCCAGTTGCCTGGCCTGCTCGATCAACTCGCACAATACTGATGTCCATGTCGTCTTCGAAGCAATGTGTGATGCCCATCGGTCCCGACCTGTCCGATGTGTCCCGGTTCGGGGGCAAGGCTGCTGGACTGGCGCGGCTGCACCGCTGTGGATTGAACGTGCCACGCGGGCTGTGCGTGATGGTCACTGCGTTCGACCACCACGTCGATGTGGCGGGTGTTGGCACTGGCCGGCGCTGTGCAAGCCAACCCGACACGCTCATGCCGGCCGATGTCAGGCGCCGTATTCTGGCCGCACCGATCGACCCGGATCTGGAGCAGGAGATCGTGGACGCCTTCGCCGATCTGGACCTCGGGCTCGTTGCCGTACGTTCTTCGGGCCTGGAGGAGGATGGGGTGACTTCCGCGCATGCCGGGATGTACGACACGATGTTGAACGTGCGCGGTGTGCCGGCGTGTCTTGACGCCATCAAGCGCTGCTGGGCATCTGCGTGGTCGGACCGCGCGGTCAGCTACCGTACCGCTCGGGATGTGCCGTTGACAGGCATGGCGGTCGTGGTTCAGGCGATGGTGCAGGCGGATGCAGCCGGAGTTCTGTTCTCTGTTGATCCAGTCAGTGGGCGTGACGATCGCGCCATTATCGAAGCGGCGCCGGGGCTGGGCGAAGACCTCGTTGCCGGGCGCATAACACCTGACCGCTGGCGCGTGACCAAGAAAGACGGGGTCGTCATCGAGTCGCCCACCGGAGTCGGTACCCCGTGTGTGCGCGCCGTGGTCATTCAAGAATTGGTCGACGCAGCCCGCAGGCTGGAGGCTCATCAGGGGGGGGCGGTCGATATCGAATGGGCTGTTCAAGGCCCCCGCGTGTACTACGTACAATCCCGCATGGTGACCACGGTCACGAGTGGAATTTCGAATTCACAGCTGCCGCCGTCGGTGACCATTTCGGTTCTCGCGGATGAGGACGACGAGCCAGCGGCTGTCGAGGAGACTGCGTTTTCAACCGGGACGGACGTCGAATCCACGCCGACACCTGACCACAATCGCCCGCAGCTGCGGCGCGCCGGGCCACATGACCAACCGGGGGGCGGTGACGGCACGGCAGCAGCTCCTGACGAGGCGGCCGCGCAACCCGATCCGATCGACGATGTCGAACCGTTCGAGGACTGCGCGCCAACCGCTGTCGACGAAGTATTCTCCACGCCTTCTCCGGTCCCGGTGGATCAGGATGTCCGCCAGGTGTGGAGCAATGTCAATGCCGGTGAAGTGTTGCCCGATGTCGTGTCGCCGTTGACCTGGTCTCTGCTCGAGGCTGTTGACCGCACCCTTCGCCGGGTGCTCAAGCGCCTGGGTATCGACATCGGGTCGTTGCCGCTGATGGGCCGGGTTGCCGGACGCGTGTACTTCAATGTCAACACCCTGGTCGGTGCCTGTGAACGCGCCCAGATCCTCGGGCGCGCCGGCATCAATCGTGCGCTCGGGGGCATGGGCATCGATGATGATCATGGCGGTGTGCTGGACCTTCCGCCAGAAGATATTCCGAGAGTCAACACGAGCCCGGGTGTCATGCTCAGCCACCTGCCCATGGCCATGCTGTGGTCGTTGCGTCACCACCCGTGGTCGGCACCGCGCCTGCTGGCGCGACTCGAGCGGCGTCGTCGGACGGCGGAGTCTTCACTGAAGACGATTCGTGAATCTGCCGAGACCCTCGACCTGTTCAACGCCGTCATCGATGGGCTGTTCATCGACGAGGCCATAGTGGCCGTTCCCGGATGCGGCGGTGCGTTCTACATGCTTCTCGACATGACGTGTACACATCTGCTCGGTGGACGGACATCGGCTGCCGCGCTGCTGTGTGGTCAGGGTGGTGTGGCCTCCGCCGATGCGGGGCTGGCGTTATGGAAACTGGCGGCTGCGGGGCGGGCCGATGCAGCCGTCGAGCACGCGCTGCTCAATTCCGGCAGCTTCGCAGACTTGTCAGCGACGTTGTCATCGTTCGATTCAGGACGTGTCTTTCTGGATCGCTGGTCTGCTTTCTGTGCCGAGCATGGCCATCACGCCTGCGGCGAGGTGGAACTGGCGACACCCAGATGGGCCGAGACACCCAATTACCTACTCAATCTGGTACGCAATTACATCACGATGATGCCCGAGCACGACGCCCTGACGGCGTATCGTGAACGGGCTCGCGAGACGGACGCACGCGTGGCCACCTGTCGGTCTCAACTGCGCCGCGTCGCGAAGATCGGGCTGTTCATGGGGGTGCTCAAAGGCGCCCGCGCCGGCGCTGCCGCCCGCGAGAATATCAAGAACGAAGCAGTCCGCCACGTTGCTCTGGCCCGCCGTATTGCCCTGACTCTGGGCCACCATCTCGTCGCGGCCGGTCTCATCGACGAAGCAGATCATGTGTTCATGTTCTATCGCAGCGAACTCCACGCCATCGTGAATGAGCGCTATCGTGGCTGCCCGCGTCACATTGCTACCCAACGGCAGGCCGAATGTGCGGCGCAGTCCACCATGCGGCCGCCCGCGGTCGTACGGGGTGCGTACCACGGACAGTCGACTGTGCGCGTGCCGGAAGCCACACTGCTCATGACCGGTCTCGCGGTCAGTGCCGGCCGGGCGCGCGGCCGCGCGCGGGTCATCAACCACGCTACTGCCGATCAACACGTGCGCAGTGGTGAAGTCCTCGTCGCGCCGTTCACGGACCCCGGCTGGACCCCGTACTTCCTTCCGGCGGTGGGTATCGTCACGGACCTCGGCGGTCTGCTCAGCCACGGCAGCATCATCGCGCGCGAATACGGCATCCCCGCCGTGGTCAACGTGCACCATGCCACACAGGTCATCAAGACCGGACAGATGATTGAAGTCGACGGCGATCTCGGCGTAGTTCGGGTGTTGGGCCCTTCGGCTTGAGGACCGTGATGCCATCGTTGCTCCGGTCGGTTTTCCCTGCCCACGTGGCACCATCCGTGGACTACAACCGCAGCGGAGACGAATCCAGGAGGCTCATCCGACGTGAGTCAGGCTAACTGCACCTCCGCAATAGACGTCATGTATCATTGCAGATTCGACGCCTTTTCGTGCAATGTCCTCGGCGCTTGCCGCGGTGTCATACAGCGCAAACATGGCCCCGATCGCATACTCGCAGCCGGAACCGATGGCATGGAACTTGAGGAACTCGGTGACGGTCATATTGGAAGAGACGTAGTAGATTCTGTTTGATACAGCAATGAGGAAAGAGGAATCGAGATCGCCAAAGGGCGAGTCCTTGTCGTCGCTCTGGTCGTTGACGAATGAGTACTTGTCGTGGAGTGCGCCCCAGAGTCCTTTGAAGAACGAAAACACTTCAGCTGTGGTGCTGAGCAGGGGAGCGTCCTCGGTGCCGAGGAAGTCGGTCAGGATGTTGTCATAGATTCCCCAGCCCGTCGAGCCGAGGCATGCAGGTCCGATACGAAGGATCTTGGACTCATCGATATTGCCAGGGCACGGGGTGTTGCTACCGAAAGTCTGCTGGGTATCGGTGGCGATGACAAGATCATCGTTTTTCTTTACTGCGAGTACTATGGACATGAAATCAAACCTCCCGTGAGTACGAGGGTGCATTGCAGTCGGTTATCTGCAGATTCAGTCGTCGGTCCTCCGTGGAGTGTTCGGGGATGAGGCGTCGGGATCATGTTCATCCACCTCGCGTACAGAGAACCGCTCATGGGGCGGCAGCTTGGCCATGCGGTCCTGGATGATGCGCTGCAGTGCGGCAGGTGCTCCGGCACGCCAGCTCGACAGGAGTTCTTCGAGGCCCGGCATGTCCGCAGGCAGGGCGTCTACGAGGCAGGCGCGAACATGCACGTCAGGTTCCAGCTCGCTGATATCGACGGCCGCTCGGGCGTGATGCGGTGCTAACTGTATCGCGGCCTCGAGGAGAGCCGCGCGGTGGTAGCGGTCGTCGGCCTCGTGAGCACGCGTCAGCAGTGTTGTTGCGTCGGCTGGAGTTCCGTAACGGCCGAGCAGGTTGGCGGCAGCAGCGCTGATTTCAGGAACTACGTTGGCCAGGGCGGGGCGGGCATACGCAGTGGCCGCCTCGAGATTACGACGGTTGGCTTCCTCGAACAGGTCGATGAGCGTCCACGAGTAGGGATGGACTCGGTGCAGAGCTTCGAGCAGTGCGCTATCGCTCAGCGCGCCCGCTTTGACATTGCGGTCGCACCAGTCGATGTCGGCCCAGTTGGGTGTCATGGCGACCTGGATGACGTAGCAGAGTTATCTCACGTGGACGCCGAAGCTCTTGAGCGCCTCGGTATCGTCCTTGTAGAAATTGAAGACCTTATCGAGGCGGGTGATCTTGAAGACTTCCATCAAGTCTTTGCGCATGGAGCACAAGGCCAGCGTGCCCTTGATGGCCTGAACCTTCTTGTTGAGGGTGATCAGGACGCCGAGGGCGTGGGATGCCAGGAACTTGACGTTGCTGAAGTCGAGGACCATCTGCTTCTTGTGCTGCTTGTCGGTCAACTCATAAAGCTCTTCGGCGATCTGATCGATCACGTTGGAGTCCAGGATCGAGGCTTCCTGGAAGGTCACGACGGTGACCCCGGCATAGTTCTGAATCAGCAGACGTGCTTTGTCCATAGAATCGACTCTCCTGCAACCCATTTGGGCGGGGGTATACGACGAATCGGGATTCTAGCACATCGGACGCGAAATGGGGACCGCACCAGAATTTACCCGGAGTGGAGGTGGCCGTGGGGTGCGCTACGGATCCGGCCGGACGAGAACCAGGTAAGTGATGGGGCGGCCAGTGTTCAGGCTGATTTCCTGAGCAGGGGCCGTAACGGTGGTCTTGACCTGGATGCGACTGACGTTCGGGAGCTGGACCCATCCGCCGGCACTGCCGGCGCCGCCCGGATCGCTGAAGCGGAAAGTATTGACACCCAGGAGTCGGCCCACGCCGAGCTGCAGATTCATGGTCACGGGACGCACCGCGGTTGCCACCTGGACGTTGTGAATTTCTCCGATGGCCAGGTGTTCGAGGTCGGATCCGGGCTTGGCTTCGAAGGCGACGCCTGCGGCCGGATCAACGACCAGGGCGCGACGCGGGGCCTGCGGGGCATGCCATGCGGCCATGTGAAAGTAGGACTGCGCCTGGTGAATCTGACCAGATCCGAGCGTGTTCAGGCCTTCGTTGACCAGGCTTCGCGCGATGCGGTGATGGTTGATCGGGAGCGTGGTCCGTGGCTCGCGCGTGTCGATCATGTGTCGCGCGGGCGCACGGCCGATGGATTCAAAGTGGCCATGAGCACGCTCCTTGGTCCCAAGAGGCGCCTCGACACTCAACATGACGTTGGCCAACTGTCGGCGCGCGGTCGTGTAATCACCACCGGTGATTGCCATGCGGGCATCGTCCAGACTACGGTCGGCGGCGGCCAGTTTTCCGGCGGCCTTGCGGATACGCGGGGCATGGTCGCGCCACAACGCATCGCCGAGCGGGTCGAGCTGATCACGATTGATGCGTTCGAGGATGGTGCCTGCTTCTTCGTAATACCCCATGTCGTATAGATCGATGGCCAGCTCCATCGAGTGCAGGGCGTCGGTTGCATCACCCGCTCGTGCGCTCTGTCCAATCAAGATACATGGCACTGAGCACAGGACAACGCAGCGTATGAGTCTGGCCGGCATGATGGGGCTCCTGAAGGAGGGACAACCAAGTGTATCCCTGCGAGAGTGTACCGACAACCGGCCAAATCGCAGTGGCCAAATCGGAGTGCCCCGGACCTGGTGGCGGGAGACACTTCGTGTGGTAAACTGTCGCCCATGAACCGCAAAATCGATCGCGTACTCGTCATGGGAATCGGCAAAGTGGGCACGCTCGTGGCAACGATGCTGCACGAAAACGGCTTCAACGTCACTGGTTTGGACAGTCGGGCCCTCTCCGATCATCCGTTCCCGGTGCAGGCCGCTGATGTCACCGATCCGACTGCATTGAAGACCGCCATTGAGCAGAGCGACGCCGTCGTGTCCTGCCTGCCGTATCATCTCAACATCGCTGTGGCCCGCGTGGCGCACGAGGCTGGCGTCCATTATTTTGATCTTACCGAAGACGTTCCGACGACCACGGTCATTCGTGAACTCAGTCAGACGGGCAAGGGTGTCATGGCGCCGCAATGTGGTCTGGCCCCGGGATTCATTGGAATCGTAGGCGCGTCATTGACTCGAGGATTTGATCGGCTGCGCAGCATCGAACTGCGGGTTGGCGCGTTGCCACAAAATCCGCGCGGGTTGCTCGGATACGCCTTCATCTGGTCCCCGGAGGGTGTGGTCAACGAATACCTCAACGATTGCGAGGTCATCGAGAGCAGCAAACTCAAGTGGGTCCTGCCGATGGAACAGCTCGAGACCATCGTCATTGGCGGTGTGCGCCTCGAGGCATTTACGACTTCGGGCGGCCTGGGCACGATGTGCGAGACGTACGAAGGCAAGGTCAAAGAACTCAATTACAAGACCATGCGCTATCCCGGGCATTGTGAACTCATGAACTTTTTCTTCCATGAATTGCACATGAGTCGCGACCGTAAGCTCGCCGGCGAGATCCTGGTTAACGCCAAGCCTCCGGTCAACGATGATGTCGTGTATGTGTATGCCGCGGTCGAGGGCTATCGCAAGGATCGTTTGTTTCGTGAAGAATTCGTCCGCGATTACTTCCCGCGTCGTCTGCATGGATCAATGTGGCGGGCCATCAGTTGGACCACTGCGGCCTCGATTTGCGGGGTCATCGAAATGGTGGCGACCGGAACGCTGCCCGACCAGGGCTTCATCAAACAGGAAGACATCCCGTTCGACCGCTTTCTGGAGACGAAGACCGGGTCGTTGTACGCGCGAAGCAAGTAATGCTACGCAGTATTACAACTCATCTGGATCGCCAAACATGTGCACTGCCAGGATCCTCTTGACGCCGGTCGTTGGGGGCGGCGTTGTCGGCCGCAAGACTTAGTGCTCCCTTTCACAATTGGGTGTAGGGTTCTCCGCGTGCGATTGTCGTGTTGGGCAAGGCGCGAGGAGGAGGCGATGCCTGACATCGTTGACGACGAGCAACACAGTCCAGGGCGGCAAGCGTCCGGAAAACCCTACAAAGAATTGTGAAATGGGGCACTTAGTGCTTACGACTGGAGCAGATTCAGTACACGCTCGGGTGATTCGCCGCAGTCATCATGTTTGAGATACACGTAGGCATCCTGCCCCGCACTCAGCAGGTCAGCCAGCCACGTTCGCCACGCCACCACATGGTCCTCATCGTAGTCGTCTCGGCGTAACCGCGCGTAACAGAAACTTGCTGTGGTCGTGCGCGGGGTTTGCAACTTGTCGTCTTCCGAGACACACAATGCGACGTTCGCAGACCGCAGTTTGTCGAAGACCGTCTCGTCGAACCAACTCTTGTTGCGGAACTCGATGGTGTAGAGCCCTCCTGGCGGCAGAGCCTGAAGAAAAGCATCGAGGCGTTCGTCGTCACGTTTGAGATTCGGGGGCAGTTGGAACAGGATGGGGCCGAGTTTCTCCCCCAGTTCATTGCACCGCTGAGCGAAGTCGTTCGTGACTTCGCCGACGTTCTGCAGGCGGCCGAGATGCGTGATCCGCTGGTTGGCTTTGACTGCAAAGCGGAAGGTGTCCGGTGTTCGTGTCTGCCAGTCCGTCAGCGTCTTGGCGCTGGGAAACCGGTAGAACGTATTGTTGATTTCGACGGTCGGCAGGCGCTCAGCGTAGTATTCGAGGAACTTGGTCTGGGCCAGCTTCTCCGGATAGAACGAGCCCTTCCATTCCTTGTAGGCGTACCCTGAGGTCCCAGCGAACAACGTGCCTGCGGCCATGGTGCCTACGGTAACATGAGCCTGGAACCACCTGCAAGCCGATGCCACTGAGCGTTCAAAGATGCCATGCGGGGGCCCGGACGTGCTAAGAGATTTCTTATAGGGATCGCTTCACGGCTGAGCGGTCGGTACCGTTGTCGGTGGAACGACAGAGAGATGGTTGGTCGTGGAGCACCCACTCACCTACGGCCATCCGCAGGGAGACAGAGTCATCGAGACGGGTTCAGATGCGCCGCACGGGGAGGCAGAGGCGGCCTCTGATCCTGGCTCGACGACGTGGGCACGATCAGCACAAGAACTTTCGACCTGGAGTATTGCCATCTGCTTGATCGCTCGAGGCAAGACTCCACAGCCTCCGGCTTCCGTTTCAGAGCGCGGGTTGCCGGAGGCTACTTTTTGGGTTCTTCACGGATTTGCGGTTCTGGACGTCCTTCCCGACTGCGGGCTCGAGCCCTTGACCGCAGTCCGCCGGACGCGGACCTCGCCCGTCAAACAGGTTGGCATCATGACGGCGTGCGGGGTTCCAATCCCGCCCCGTGGTACCGTGTCCTGAACGGGCTTCACCGACCGCTTTCCCCCGCAGCGGCCCATGCCTCGAACCCTCCGCCACGCGTGCGTCAACAGGATCAAGTGTGCAGGCCCAGCTCGGAAATGCGTGAAGAATTCCTTTTCTGGTTAATCAGCAGAATCTGTGGAGGCTCAGTAGCTCTCTCGGCTTCTGACTGTGGAGCTGGCCAGGGATGCCCCTTGCGCCCCGCCCCCGTCATCGTCGGCCATGTGCCCTTCGGGCCCGACGTGCGCGACCGACGCTGACGGCGACGGAGCTCCGGGGGCTCATCGGCGATCGTGTTGTGAATGAGCAGCGGTCGACGCCCGCAGAATGTTGTTGCTCAACACGACGTTCGTGGCCATTTCTCACGTACTTGGGGACTTGTCTCAGCCGGAAATCACGCACGAGTTCTGCTGACTTGTCTTGCATTTTCGCTCGGTGCTGTCCCGGAAGTGGTCATGGGTTCGATCGTGTGCAGAGACGGAGCCGATCTTCGATAAACCTCCGCTCGGCCGGGGTTGATGACAGGTTCAACGCCTTCCGCAGGGCTCTGTGCGCTTCATCCACACGCCCCGATTGTCGAAGCAGTTCTCCATAGGTGGCATGAAACGGTTGGTAGTGGGCCATGCTGCCGTGGTCCAGGCGTTCGATCACTGCCAGACCTGCTGCAGGGCCATCGGCCATCGCGAGCGCTGCTGCTCGATTGAGGGCGATAACTGGCGAAGGGGTCAACTCGAGCAGGGCATCGTAGAATGCGACGATCCGTGCCCAGTTGGTGTCTGCGGCGCTGGTGGCTGTGACGTGTTCTGCCGCGATGCTTGCTTGCAGCGTGTAGGTCCCTGAGTCCAACAGTTGACGCGCGCGGTTTAGAACGCGGTGACCTTCCTCGATTGTGGCGGCGCACCATCGGGTGCGGTCTTGATCAGCCAGCATGATGAGATTGCCAGCGTGATCGAGTCGGGCCGACCGTCGCGCGTCCTGAAACAACATCAAGGCCAGCAGGCCCTGGACTGCGCCCGCCGCAGGAAGCATGGCGGATAGCAGTCGGGCCAGGCGAATGGCTTCGAGGCACAACTCTTCGCGGATCGGCGCGTCGCCGAGCGATGCAGAGTATCCTTCATTGAAAATCAAGTAGACCACGGCCAGTACCGTCGTCAGTCGTTCGGCCAGGAGATCATCGGGTGGAACTCGGTACGGGATGCCTGCGTCGCGAATCTTGCGTTTGGCACGTACGAGTCGCTGGGCCATCGTCGCTGGCGGCACCAGGAAGGCGCTGGCAATCTCCGTTGCCGTGAGACCGGACACAGCCTGCAGAGTCAACGTGACCTGGCGCTCAGGGCTGATGGCCGGGTGGCAGCAGGTGAACATCAATCGCAAGCGATCATCCTCGACCATGGTGTCGAGGCGGCGCTCGAGATCTTCTGCGTCAGGTGTCGCAAGAGTATTGACATCAATCCGTATTCCAGGTCGCCGCCGCCGAATGCGGTCGATGGCATGGCGGCGGGCGACAGTGGTGAGCCAACTCCGTGGATTGTCGGGTACGCCCTCGGTCGGCCAGCGTGCGATTGCGCGAAGGAAGGCTTCCTGTAACGCATCCTCGGCGAGGTCGAAATCACCGAGGACGCGGATGAGGCCAGCGCGCAGACGTCCCGATTGCTCGCGACAGATGCGTTCGATGGTCTCATGTTCAGGCAAGAGTCGGCCCTACATATCCCAAATGGGGCGGACTTCAACACTACCATACGTCGCAGACGGGATTCGAGCTGCCCACTCGAGGGCGGCATCGAGGTCTTCGACATCGAGCAGGTAGTAGCCACCAAACTGTTCTTTGGTTTCGGCGAAGGGTCCGTCGGTGATCAGGCTTTTGCCGTCGCGTACCCGGACGGTCGTGGCCGTCGAGATCGGTTGTAGTCGGTGAGAGTCAACATACACACCAGCCGCCCGGGCCGCTTCGTCGAACGCCGCATATCCAGCCATGATCTGGCCCATATCCGCTTCTGAAATGGTGGCGTAATAGGACTCGTCCGAATTGATTTGCAGCATGTACTTCATTGCGATCTCCTCGTCGTGACAGGGGTGTGGTTACTGGAGCACGGTGCTCATTCTCCGGACGGACCCGGCTACCTCCAATCGACATGAATATCAAAAAAAGGCCTCCTCAGCAGAATTCGTGGGTGAGTTCTGGCTGAGACAGGTCGCCAAGTGCGTGATAGATGGCCACGAACGTCGTGTTGAGCAACAACATTTTACGGCTTCGAGCGATACGTCATTCACAACACGATCGCCGATGAGCCCCTGGAGCTCCGTCGCCGTCAGCGTCGGTCGCGCCCGCCGCGGCCCGGAGGGCCCTTGGGCCGACGATGACGGGGGCGGGGCGCAAGGGGCACCCCTGGCAGCTCCAGAGTCAGAAGACGAGAGAGCTATTTATCTGCCACAGATTGTGCTGAAGAACCAAAAAAATAGAACACCAGACCACGGATGCGGCCTGGTGTTCTGGGTGCGGGGTGCCGGGTCGGACAACGGAAAGCCGTTCTGGGGAGATTGTTTCCGCTGCGATCAAACGACCCCGCGTCGTTCAGCCCGTTATCGTGTCGGCGCTATTCGATTTCGATCAGTGCCGGCGTGGTTTCGGTAATCAGGATGACATCCGTCGCACCGCTCGGGAACAGGTACGAACGGTAGTTGGCGCCGTCGGTGGGGTTCATGATGTCCACGGCAAATGTTCCCGCGGCGTCCTTGGAGGCGCGGAACACGAATGTGGCGAGGTAGTCGCCCGCATCCACAGTCTGGCCCGGGTTGTCCCGACCGGCAACCATCTGTCGGGTGTCGACGTTGAACGATGACCATTCCACGTCGAGGGCCGGGACGGTGCGCGCCTGCCGGCGGCTCTTGGACCGCTGCGGCGTTCGAATCAGGATGTCGATCAGTTCGAGGTGACCCGTGTGGCCCCCGTCCGCCGTCACGTGCAATTGATAGCCGCGCAAGTCTTCGAGGTCCGTACCCAGCAGGATATCGACTTCGACAAAATCGCCGGCCTGGACTGTTGCAGGCTGCGCTCGGGCGACGAGCCTTGCGTGGTTGACCAACGGCAACTCGAATTCGGGGCTGGGACTTCCGTCGAGCGGGCAGCTGCACGGCGATGTATCGGCGAATGCATTGAGGGCATGGAACGCATCGTTGCCGTCACACACGCCATCGGGGTTGCAGTCGCCGAACGGGCCGCCGGCATCGACATTCAGGGCTGCAGGAGAGCCGGTTTCGCACGGATAGCCGGGGTTCTGGTTGGCGTCAACGTTGGCGAAGCAGTTGAGGGCGTGGAAGCGATCGTTCCCGTCGGCCGCGCCGTCGGGCGCGCAGGCGCCGAACTGGCCGCCCATATCAGCGAATACGATGTCCGCCCCTCCGCATTCGTTGGCGGCACACTCATGCCACATACAGTTATCGTCGCGGATACCGTCGTCGTCGGCATCTGCGCAATCACTGAGTCCCGTGCATGCGTTTTCACCCAGGCACTGGATGTCAAGAACACCACTGCCATACTCACCAGCAGTGCTTCCAACGCGAATCAGGACGTTCTGGCCTTCGGTGACTGCCATACTGACGCTCTCGCAGGCTGCCCCCACATCGTCGCACGCCGCGAGTTCATCGGCGGTCGGCACGCAGTTCGTGTCGGCGTCGTACAGGGCGATGGCCGTATCGAACGCGCAACCACTCTCGGTACCGACGAGGAGATCGCCGGTGCAGGTCGCGGTGTAGCTGTACCACAAATCGAAATCAATCGTCCCACACGCATGATCCGCTCCTTCACTGCCGCTCAAGGTGCACGCCGTATTGAAGGGGACGCTCACCGTGTTACCGCTCAGTGCGGCCCCGCCGGCACAGCCATCGTTGTCGTCCGGGCACATCAGGCGGAGTTGCATGCCATTGAGCACGCTGCCCCACATCGTGTTCCCTTCCACAGGCAAGCCAGAGTGGGGTCCCATGAACCCATTGTTGTTGACCGTGACCATGTGGCGGACATAGGTCACCCCTTCGGCATGAGCGCCGGGCCACGCGCCACTGGTCAGCAGGACGCCCGGCGTGTTGTCGATGAAGGATTCACTGACGACCTCGGGGTGGTTGGGACGCCATGCGTACGTGGTCACTTCGTACGTTCCGGGGATCAGCCCGTTGAAGTAGAGGCACGAATCGAGGCTCGGATTGAAGGTAATCAGTCCATCCTGCAGGAAGATGGCATCATCGGCATCGGTCAGCACCGGATCCGGATCATCGATCAGCGCCAGCCCGCCGAACTGATGCATGCCAACCGCGGTTGTCAGGCCGTAGACATCACGCAGAGCATAGTCATGCGCCTGTGGCGACTGGGATGGGGTGGTGTGTTCACCCTCGATGCTGTTCCACAAGCCTGCCAGCCCGGCCGCGCCGTAGGTGGTTGCCGGGCCCGTGCCTGGCTGCCCGAAATCAATATTAATGTGCTGAGCCGTCGCGACGGACACCGCGCACAGTGCGATCCAGGCTGCCAGGGGTGCTCTCATGTCAGTTGCTCCTTCCGGTGTTGTTCGTGCCTGCGGACGGGTTCGCCCGTACAGGTCATTAGACCGCCCGCGAGGCCAGCGTGACATGCAATGATTTATTTTTGGTTCTTCAGCCCCATTTGTTGTCGAGTTGTGGTTGGCGGCAGGTTTCCAAGTGCGTGATAGATCGTCACTTGCCACGCATTCGAGGATGGAGACGCTCCACATGCCTTTCTGACAGTCAGGTTCACGGCGTACACGACTCCCGATGAGCCCCGGAGCTCCAGAGACGCCAAGAAGAGGAGCATTTCACCTTCCACGGATTCTGCTGGAGAAGCATTCTTCGCCGATCGGCACATTCGATGGGGCGCGGGGGTCAAGATCAGTCTATCGAATTCCGACCTGTAGTGCCGTAGTTCTGCGAACACTGCGGGGACACATTCCTGCCGAGCCGGGTGGTGCCGCGGGCACGCCAGGGTAAGGGTAAGCATCGGCAGAGTTTATGCGTTGCGTTGATCGTGGCGGATATGAAAGAATGGCGACAGTCATGAAGCCCGATCATACCCGAGCCACACTGCTGTCGCGTTTGCGCGACACTGCTGACCTCGACGCCTGGCGCGAGTTCGAGGCGGCCTACGGCGGCCTGATCGTGGGGTACGCGCGGCGGGTCGGGCTGCAGTTGACCGATGCCGAGGACGTACGCCAGCTCGTGTTGATGAGCCTGGCCCGGTCCATGCCAGGCTTTCAGTATCGTCCGCAGCATGGCAAGTTTCGCAATTATCTGGGCAAAGTGGTCCGTTCGGCTATTTCTCGCCAGCGCACGCGTCACGCCGGCGGCGAAAGCCTGCTAGATAAAGATATCATCGAAGGCCTGGTGGAAGATGCCGAAGGACCGGATGCCCGCTGGGAACAGGAATGGATCGAACATCATTGTCGTCGTGCGCTGGTTGCCCTGCGACAGTCCATCGAACCCAACACGCTGGCGGTGTTCGAGCGTCTGCTGGCCGGACGCACACCGGCCGAAGTCGCCGCTGAACTCGGCATGACGCCGGAGGCCGTACGTCAGTCCAAGAAACGTGTCAAAGAACGATTGCGCGCGATGGTCGCTGCGCAGCTTCGTGAAGAGTGCAGCGATGAATGATCCCGCCACTCAACCCAACGATGCGGTCATGACTGATCTGCAGACCTTCGGATTCGATTCGGAGGATGACTGGTTGGCATGCTTCCGTCGCGCCGAGGATCACGAATGTCTCGGCACCATTGGACGCTACGACATCATCGAAGAGATCGGCCGTGGCGGCCAGGGTGTGGTGTATCGCGCACGGCAGGCAGGCGTCGACTCCAACCTCGCACTGAAACGCCTCGTGGGTGGCTGTTATGCCGAGGCCCATACACGTCAAAGGTTCGAAAGGGAAATGCGTGCAGTGTCGGCGCTGTCTCATCCTGGCATAGTGAGCGTTCATGCTCTGGAGCTGGTGGACGGCCAGCCGTTGCTGGCGATGCATTGGATCGACGGGCAGCCCATCAGCGTGTGGGCCCGCAGCGGGCGGCGTCCCTACGCGGAGATACTGGAAACATTTGCGCAGGTGTGCGCCGCAGTACAACACGCCCACCAGCGTGGCGTGATCCACCGGGACCTCAAGCCTTCCAATATCCTGGTCGACGCCAACGACGCACCCCACGTACTCGATTTTGGATTGGCTCGCCAACTCGATAGCGCTGCCGACGAGCCGCGCATCACCGCGACGCTGCAGTTCATCGGAACACCGGCATACGCCGCTCCTGAGCAGCTCGAAGATCCCGATACTGCAGTCGACACCCGTGTCGACGTCTATGCCCTCGGTGTCGTGCTGTTCGAGATGCTCACCGGCCAGCTGCCGTATGAGGCACGCGGCTCTCTGGTCGAGGTCGCGCGCGTGGTGCGGGAAATCGAACCCCGTCGCCCCTCCAGCGTCGACCCACACATCGCCCGCGATCTGGACGCCATCGTCCTCAAATCATTGGCCAAGGAACCGCAACATCGCTACCAGTCGGTCGAGGCGCTGATTGACGACGTGCAGCGTTATCTGGCGGGTGACCCCGTGCGGGCCCATCCGCCCAGTCGTTTGTACCGGTTGGGCAAACTCCTCAAGCGCAACCGGTTGGCAGTGACTCTGACGGCCATGTTGCTGGTGACGATCCTGGCCGGTTCCGCGTTGGCCGCATGGTTGGCTCTCGAAGCCCGCAAGGCCCATGACGAGGAGCGTGCAGCCCGTGTCGTCGCCGAGCACATCGGTGACTTTCTGGGTGACGTGTTGTCCGCGGCCCGGCCATCACGCGGCGGGGCGGACATGAAGCTGCTCGAGGTTCTGAGTGAAGCCAGCGCCCGGGCCGAGGCTGAACTGGGAAATGAACCCGAAGTCGCGGCCGAGGTGTTCTATCGAATCGGGGAGACGTACCGTGCACTGTGGCGTTCGCAGGATGGGCTGCCATATCTCAACCGCGCATTGCAGTTGTTTCAGGAGGTGCACACTGGAGACCACGAGGACGTCGCAAAGACCCTGACCGCTCTGGGGGCGGTCCACACCAGCCGCCGCGCCCCCGAAGCCGTCAGTCTGCAGCGTTCTGGTCTGGCCATGCGCCGCCGGCTGTATGGCGATGAACACGCGCTGGTCGCGGTCAGTCTCATGCGCCTGGGTTACGCGTTGCATCAGGCTGCCGACGAACCGGCCTGGGACGAGGCCGAAAAGCACTTGACCGCGGCCTTGGCCATGTCACGGCGCGTCCACGGCCCGGCACATCGTGACGTAGCCGCATGTTTGCACAACATCGGTTGGATGCGCGTGCGCCAGAACCGCATCGCGGAAGCCCTCGAATCGTACAGCGACGCCGCAGATATCTTTCGACAACTGGGCGACATGGACGACCCGTTCTATGCCGAGTGCCTGTACGGCTACGCTGCGCAGTTGATGAAAATCGAACGCTACGCCGAGGCGCTCGCTGCCCACGACGAGGTCATTCCACTCGTCAGACGCGTGTACGGCGACAATGCGGCCCTCCCGTTGATGTGGCAGCGCTGTGCCGCTCATCAGGCGCTCCAGGACTACTCGGCAGCGCGCCGGGCGTACAATGACGCTGCGGTGGTCCAGTGCGAGCAGCAACTGCGTCAGGAGCCCGACGCTGCCGCGGCGCTGGCCGGCTTGCGGGTGAGCCTGGTCACCGCGTCACGAGATCTCCGGCCGGCGATTCCCCACGATGACATGCTCCGGACCATCCCGGTACTCTCGGCAGGCGGGCGCCAGCGTATGATGGCTGCGTTGCACCGCGCTGCCGGCTTACTGCTGTCCGAGGGACACGATGACCAGGCGGTCCTGCTGATCGATCGTTTGCGATTGGCGCACGAGAAATACGGCATCCCGTCGGGAGCGCAATTGGCCATGGGCTTGGAGACACTCGCGGATCATGCCGCGGCGCTAGGGGACCACACGCGAGCGTGTGCGTTAATTGTTGAGAGTCTGACGATTGCGACACAAGCCTATCCGGACATTATGTGGGATCATGCTCGGCTGCGAAGCAAGCGCGGGGCGTGCCTGGCTGAATCAGGTCATCTCGACGAAGCCAGAGAGCTGCTGCATTCCAGTCACACTGTGCTGATCGAAGCATTTGGCGCAGACCATGCGTTGGTGCACGACGCAGAATCGCGCATCAACCGCTACGAGGAGCTGCGCGCCGCAGAATCGGATGATTAGAAAAACGAACGATAGCTAGAGCAGCTTCTCGATAACCACCGGCTTGCCTTCGAGAAAGCTGCCGTGATCGAACGCTTCGGGGGCGATCCAAACGGTTGCGGGAGCATTGTGCGCTGCACCGACACGCGCGTGTATGGAACGCAGTCCACCGAGCCACCACCGCCCATCTGCAATATAGATGAGATCGCCTTCGTTGGCTCGAAGTCTGTGCATCTCGTCGGCGTGGAGTCGGACTACGGCGTAAGTGGCCGCCGGCATCTGAGCAGGAGCGCCTTCGAAGGTGACAGGGTCGTCCATGGGCCCACAGGTGCCGTCCGCGCTGATTTCCAGGCGGGCTTTGGCTTTCTTGCCCCTCTCGAAACTGGGCTCCGAGCCCTTGAAGAATTTACGCGCCTCATCGATCGAACTGCACGTCAAGCCGACGATCTGGTCGGCCGGCTTCGGCTTGGTCCAGAAACTCACCGCAATTCCTGTTACTGCAGCCACGACCAGCCCGTACAGTGCCGTCATGTAGTTGAACTGTCCGTTGCTGTCTGGCTGAATGCCGTGGAGCCACGTGGCAAAAGGTGCGACCAATGCCGGGAAGGGCTTGGATAACCAAATCGCGAGCGTTCCGAAGACCATCGATGCCAGCGCTGCAGCAGGTGTGAACCTCTTCCAGAAGACTCCCAGGAACACGGTCACCACGATGGGCGGCGTGACAAATGACTGGAACTTGCCATGCAGCTTATACATGTCCGTTCCAGCGGTCATGAAATAGAGGCCAAGGCCCATACCCACCAGCGCCGTGCATGCGGTGACAATGCGCGCCGTTCGCAGGTAGTGCTTATCGCTCTTGTTCCGTGCGATGTACGGCTGATAAACGTCGTACATGAAGAGAGCGGCGGTCGCGTTCGTCAACGTGTCGATGGTTGACATGAGAGCAGCCGACAACGCAGCGAGTACGAAGCCGAAGACGCCAGGATGGCACACGACACTGGCAATGCTGACGAACGCATCACGAGCGAGTTCTGGTTTGTCGATAAGACCCAGTTTCACCGCTGCGCTACAGACCCAGCCGGCGTTGCCGACCACGATCATCGAGACCGGTAGCATCAGCAGCACGTTGAACGCAATGCACTTTCGCCCTTCGTTCATGCTCTTGGCAGCGAGGAAGCGCATCATCAGGCCCTGGCTGATGAACAGGAACATGATGCTCCCGGCGACTCCGTCCTGCCAGAAGACGCTGACGTGGTTGAATTCAGGTGGCGTGTTGAATTTCGCAAAGGGCAGACGCTCCTGGAGTCCGAGGGATGCCCAGAGATTTCGAATTCCTTCGACGATTCCGCCGTCCATTCCGATGTAGTCGAGGCCGAGCAGGAACAGGATCACCCCCGCAGCCAGCAGCATGAATCCCTGGAGCAAGTCCGTAAAGATCACAGCAGTCTGGCCACCTGCCGTGATGTAGATGCCGGAAATGATCGAGATTACGATGATCGCATTGTAGATCTCGACGCCAAGGACCTGATGCGCAGCCGTTCCCAGCGTGTAGAGGTTGTAGCCGATGTACCCGATCATATACATGAACAAGATAATTACGGCTACGAGGCGGCAAGGTGTATTGAATCGTCTTTCGAAGTACTCCGGGACGGATTTCACCCGCGAGAAATAGATAATGGGCAGCCAGCCAAACATGAAGAGCGGGATAAAGAACCAGTCATTCGTGTAGGACATCCCGCTGGAAAGCCCAAACTCATAGCCCTTTTCGGCATACTTCATGAAACTGTGAGAGCCCACGCCCGTAGCGGCCATGCTCATGGCTATGAGCCACCAGCTGAAACGGTGCCCGCTGAAGAAGAAGTCCTTCGTGCTCTTTCCAAAGCGGCCGAAGTAGCTGCCAAAACCCAGGATCAACAGCAGGTAGGCTGCAATGACCACGAAGTCGATAGGGGTGGCAATGGCGTCGTGGCCGGCCCCGCTACTCTGCGCCAGCAGGCCGATCATGACACGACTCCTTCAGCTGGCAACAAGTGAATTGCAACCTGATACCACAGGAAGTGAACCCCGACGTAGAGCACGAAGCCGGCAAGCAGGACAATGAACCAGAAGCGATCGCGTTCCCGAGAGAGCACACAACTGCCTTGGCGCAGGATGACTATCAAACCAACAAAGAAAATGATGGCGCCAACACCATACTGATAGATGAAGGGCCACCAGTACTCAGGAACCGCTGCCAGTATCATTCACGCTACCTTATAGAAGGGTCGAAGCGGGCGAAATCGTATTCAATCACTGACCCGCTGTAAAGCCGGGTACGCTTGATGTTCTGCGCCTTGGGGTTGACGGATGAGCTGGCGGCGATCCTCTGTGGAGTGCCTTGTCGGCTCGCAGTTCTGGGCAATTCACCCTAAGCTGGTTTCATGTCAACACGTGCTTTCGATGTCCTGTTCATTGATTTCTACGGTACGCTCGCTGCGGGCGACGCCGCGGCGATCGATGGTACGTGCCAGGCCGCCATCACCGAACTCGGTCTGCCTTTGACTGTTCGTGAACTGGCCCAGCGGTGGGGAGGCGCGCTGTTTGCCGCATTGGAATCCAGCAACGGTGCATCGTTCGACACGCTGTACTGGTTGCAGAAGCAGGCGCTCGAGGCGGCCGCTCTGAGCGTTGGCGTCGAGGCCGACTGCGCGCCGTTCATTGACTCATTGAAAGCCTACTGTCGGAACCCGCCGTTACACGATGATGCCCTCGAGTCGCTCGCACGCGTGGATGTTCCCGTGTGCATCGTGTCGAATGCCGACGACGATGAGATCCACGCAGCTCTCGAGGTTCATGGTGTGCGCGTCGATGCCGTTGTGACCTCGGAAGGCACCCGCAGCTATAAGCCCGACAGTACTATTTTCGAAGTGGCCATGAAGCGCATGGGAGTTGCGGCGGGGCGCTGCCTGCACGTCGGCGATTCACTGCATGGCGACATCGACGGCGCTCGGCGGCTGGGGATTTCCGCTGCCTGGATTACACGCGATCAGCGGACATTCGATGCCGGGCAGTCCACGCCCGATCACACCATTCACTCGCTGAACGAGATTCCGCAATTGATCCAACCTGCCTGATGGGTTGGCCCATACCTTAACGCACGCGAATTTCAGCCGGCGCTGCCCTCAGGATCGTGATCTTGTCGCCCAACCGTGAGGGGAACAGAAAGGTTCTATGCATTGGGTCATCGTCATGATGCAGGATGGCGACCTCAAAGGTGCCCCGCGCCTGCTGCGTAGCCCGGAAGGTGAATGTTGCCAGATACCCAGGGGCTACCGCCAAGCCCGGCGCGTCATTGCCCACGACCACTTGGTGCGTAGTCACATTGAATGCCGCCCAGCCGTCGGCGAGCAGGTCTCCTGGCGGGCGTGCATGACGAACGTGGTTGCGAACCGTATTGCTCCGGTGGGGGGACTTCGTTGGTGTCGGGGCCACATCCTGGACGTGGATGTCGATCAACTCGAGAGTTCCGGTCACGCCGCCTGCCACGCCGACATGCAGTTGGTATCCGCGCAGGTCCCCCAGGGGTGTGGTCAGGTGCACTGCGACGTCAATGGTCTCGCCGGGCGCTAAGGTGGTTTGCGCTGGGGTCAACTCGAGCGTTGCTTGATCGACGACGATGGGATCGAATTGCGGGCCAGGACCACCCGGACAGGCGCAAGTCGATTCACCGGCGAAGGCCGCCAGGACCGCAAATGCGTCGTTGCCATCACATACGCCATCCGGTGCGCAGTTGCCGAAGGGCCCGCCCGCATCGACATTGAGTGCAACGGGTGCAGCTGTTTCGCAGGGATAGGTGTTGGGGGGCGGTGTCGCTGGATCTTCATTCGCGAAGCAGTTCAGGGCATGGAAACGATCGTTGCCATCAGCGATGCCATCCGGTGGGCATGCTCCGAACTCTCCGCCGATGTCTCCGTAGGTTACGGACGTGCCCAGACAGTTACCGTCGGTACAGGCCCACCAGACACAACCATCATCGCGTACGCCATTGGCGTCGAGGTCTGCACAATCCTCGAACCCTGCGCAGCCCAGGCATGTGTCACGGTCCTCGAGGCAGTTGAAGTCATCGAGGCACGGCTCAGGGCCACGTGCACACCGACCCTCGAAGCAACTCTCGGCTCCATTACAGAATAGCCCGTCGTCGCAGAATGCCGACGCAGCCGGTTCGTCATCCACGGTGTCATTGCAATCGTTGTCCAGGCCATCGCAGGTTTCCGTTTGTGGTTTGCCGGGAAGGCAGTCATCAACGACGGCACCATCGACACAGGCGGTGGATCCGGTTGCGGCGCATGCCCCGACTCCGCACTGTGTCTCGATGGAGTCGTAGTCCTCGTCGACGATGTCGTCGCAGTCGTCGTCGACACCGTCACACGTGGTGTCGTCGGGTGAAGGTGTGCCGGGTGTGCAGTCATCGACGACCGCGCCATCGACGCAGGCGGTGGATCCGGTTGCGGCGCACGCCCCGACTCCGCATTGTGTGCTGATGGGGTCGTAGTCCTCATCGATGATGTCGTCGCAGTCGTCGTCGACACCGTCACACGTGGTGTCGTCCGGTGCCGGCGTGCCGGGTGCGCAGTCATCGACGACGGCGCCATCGACACAGGCGGTGGATCCGGTGGCGGCACACGCCCCGACTCCGCATTGTGTGTCGATGGAGTCGTAGTCCTCGTCGACGATGTCGTCGCAGTCGTCGTCGACACCGTCACAGGTGGAATCGTCCGGTGCCGGCGTGCCGGGTGCGCAGTCATCGACGACGGCGCCATCGACGCAGGTGGTGGATCCGGTTGCGGCACACGCCCCGACTCCGCATTGTGTGCTGATGGAGACGTAGTCCTCGTCGACGATGTCGTCGCAGTCGTCGTCGACACCGTCACAGGTGGAGTCGTCCGGTGCCGGCGTGCCGGGTGCGCAGTCATCGACGACGGCGCCATCGACACAGGCGGTGGTTCCGGTTGCGGCACACGCCCCGACTCCGCATTGTGTGCTGATGGAGACGTAGTCCTCGTCGACGATGTCGTCGCAGTCGTCGTCGACACCGTCACAGGTGGTGTCGTCCGGTGCCGGCGTGCCGGGTGCGCAGTCATCGACGACGGCGCCATCGACACAGGCGGTGGTTCCGGTTGCGGCACACGCCCCGACTCCGCATTGTGTGCTGATGGAGACGTAGTCCTCGTCGACGATGTCGTCGCAGTCGTCGTCGACACCGTCACAGGTGGAGTCGTCCGGTGCCGGCGTGCCGGGTGTGCAGTCATCGACGACCGCGCCATCGACGCAGGCGGTGGACCCGGTTGCGGCACACGCCCCGACTCCGCATTGTGTGCTGATGGAGTCGTAGTCCTCGTCGACGATGTCGTCGCAGTCGTCGTCGACACCGTCACAGGTGGAGTCGTCCGGTGCCGGCGTGCCGGGTGTGCAGTCATCGACGACCGCGCCATCGACGCAGGCGGTGGTTCCAGTTGCGGCACACGCCCCGACTCCGCATTGTGTGCTGATGGAGTCGTAGTCCTCATCGACGATGTCGTCGCAGTCGTCGTCGACACCGTCACAGGTGGAGTCGTCCGGTGCCGGCGTGCCGGGTGTGCAGTCATCGACGACCGCGCCATCGACGCAGGCGGTGGACCCGGTTGCGGCGCACGATCCTGTGCCACAGTTGGTAAGAACCGGTGTATAGTCCTCATCGATGCTGTCATCGCAATCATCATCGATCCCGTCGCATGTCGTGTCGTCGGGACCGAGAGGCGTACACGTTGTCTCAGCCAGGACCTCGATGCCCTTGATCGCTGGATTCTGTGTTTCGTGCAGGAGCTCGATTTGCAGGCCATCACCGTCGTTGACCTGGATGACTGCGGCGCGGACGACTGCGATACCGCTGCCGTTTGCCGCGATGACCGCGTCGAAGTCGTCGAAGATCAGCACATTTTCGATCACGATATCGAACACCCGTTCCTCCGGAAGATCCGTCCCGGTATAGGTGTTGGCATACAACATGTTCACCAGGTAGTTCCCATCAGGGACGTCGAAATCGTACAACAACTCTGGGGCCGCACTCGCATCCCAGCGTTCGCATTGCAGGATGGCTTCCGTGGCGCTATGCCCGGCGCAGCCGATGCCGAATATTTCGTTCAGGCCGCCCATTGGGCATCCGCCGGAGAGGTTGCATTCGGCAGAGCTGCCGACGTTGAAGCCAAAGTCGGCGTACCAGGTGTCGCCGTTGCAATCGATCCGATCGCCCGAGCAGACCTCGCCGGTCGAACAGTTGATGCGGACCGCGGTACCGAGGGTCTGATCGACAGCAACGGGACCATAGCAGCGGTTGAGTGCATCGGCCGGGCATGGATCGCCGGCGTCGGCGATACCGTCGTTGTCCGCGTCATCCGTCACGCCCTGGCATGCACCAGCCGTGCACTGATCGTTGATCGTTGCCGGATTACCGTCGTCACATGTCGTGCCATCGGGTAGCTCCGTGTTGTCGCACGATCCTGCTGTGCATGCATCGTTTGTGCACGGGTTGCTGTCGGCGCACTGATCGTCAGCCGTGCATCCGCCGGTACCGTCGAGTTCGAGGACGATGACGTCCGAGGCCGGACTCATGCGCCCGCTGCCATCGTCGTCCTGTACCGCGGCAACGAAGTGATTCAGTGCGGCGGTTGTGTTGCTGGTCAGAATGACCGGGACATCAGCGATTCCACTGCCGTTCAAGACGGTTGTAAATTCTTCGAGAATGACGGCGGTATTGGCTTCGAACGGATCGAGATCGAATCCGGGGGCAGCGACCAGTTCGAGTTCACCCTCCACACGGAACAACCTGATGGTCGACCCCGGGGTACCGGACAGGCGAACGATCTGATTGGGATTGGCCACGATTGCCGGCGGCCCGGGGATACCGAGGATCGCGATGCCAGGGGCCGGGGGGCTGCCGGCCTTGAAGATATTCTCGCCACCGCTGGTACTGGCCGGCGTGCGGAACAGTGTCGAGGTGATGGTTTCACCGTTGTCGAAGTCGACAATGACAACAGCGCCGGTCATCTCCAGGCCCGAAACCGAACCGGCGGCCCCGGAGGTGCTGCCTCCCTGGATGCTGGTCGGATCAATATCCACGGAAAAGGTAAAGGTTTCTCCTGGATCGAACTCACTGAAAGCCAGATTGGCCCCATCGTAGCCACCGTCGTGGGGACCAAAGAATGGATCGACGCATGGATCGGCTGGAGCGAGATAGCCGGTTGCCGCCGCGCCACTGTTGGATGACAGACACTTGGCGACGACATCACCGGCGAGCCCAACGGGATCGAACACGATGTCGGGGAACAGCGCTGAACTGAGATCCAGTGATACGGCCGAGATCCGGACGGCATTGACCGAGTTGTTGCTGATCTGCATGGTGCCATTGCCGTAAGTACTGGCATCGATACCACCTGATGGAGTGATGATGATGAACGCCTCGGCCGACAATGGTTCGCAACTGTCGGTCACGGCGCTGCAGAAGTCGCCAGCCGAGCAGGTTGATGCGTTCTGGCAATCGAGCAGTGCGTCACAGGTGTCGTTCGTGCAGCTCAGCCCGTCATCACACTCTGCGTCTTGCGGTGTGTTGATACACTGGCCGGAGGTGCATTCATCCAGTGTGCACGCGATGGTGTCATCGCAATCGCTATCGAAGAAGCACACTTCGCCGGCTGCACCGGGTGTGACTTCGATAAGATCCCACGATGCGGCAAAGGGGCGGGCGGTTCCGCGAGAGGTCGAGATCAGACCTGCTGCCAGACCGTAGGGTCCACCGAGCCAGCTGGCCGGTATGGATTGTGGAGTGCCCAGCAATGTGATCGATCCCGGCATGCCGACTTGATTGATCGCGTAGGCCGCCTGGACAGTGTGGGCCGCGGCATCGATCGTCAGATATAAATCGACGGATTCCGGCCCGGGCATGGTCACCGTCGTACTGGGGCCATCAGCATAGATGTCATCTTGCTCGATGCCCAGTTCGATGCCTCCGACACCTCCTGCAGCATCGAGCACGAGTTTGACGTAATTGTCCTGCGCGCCTGTTCCGATGAACAGCCCCATCGACTGATGGTCTTCTGGTGTGATACCGTTGAACGGCGCGACCATGCGTGTGTGCGCCGTGAATACACCACTTGACGCGTCGACATCCACGCCAAACTGATGCGCGTGCGCCTGGTTGTTGAGCCCGTCGCGCGCATCACCCTCGGAAACACTATCGATCGTGAACACGCCGGCCGCGCCGCCCGCCGTCTTGCCCGTCGGATCGAACAGTGTGGCATAGTCGTCAGTGCCGTTCGTCATCAAGCCGGTGAAACCGAGATTGAGGATACCTCCGGCTGCCGGCGCATCGTTTTCCCAGGTGTAGATGACCGGCAGCGCCGTGGTCGTGCCATTGTCTGCGTCGATTGCAAATGGATCCGATGTATCCGGCAGGCCGTCATCATCATCGTCGGGATCATTGAGATCAGACACGAGGTCTCCATCCGCGTCAGGAGGTACATCGCCTGGAGAACACGGACTCGTGCCATTGTCGATCTCGTCGGCATTCGTGTAGCCATCGCCGTCCTCATCGACCCCTGTGTCATCAGCGCCAGTGCATTCAGAGAAGTCGACCGGCTCGTAGATCACGACGTTGTTGCCGCCATGCATTGCCACCCAGATGGTGCCGGGGAAGATATCGAAGTCGCCTTGGGCGGTCACATCCAGCGGGTGGTTGCCTACGCTGGACAGCAGTGCCTCATTGAGGATCACACCGTCTCCGGCTGGCGTGAGAACTGCGCGGTAGATCTTGTTATCAAAACTGGCCAGCAGGAGATCGCCCTGCATGGCATTCGAGAAATTAGAAGCGGTGTACTCGCATATCCCGTTGGTCGACGCGGGATAGAGCGCCAGCGCGCCGTCGTCAACGCCCGGTGTGCGATAATCGCATTCGACCGGGTTGCCCGCGGTGACCGGGCTCTGGGGATTCGTTGGATTGAACGTGTTGGCCATATTGGCCCGTGTCGGGTTGGGGTGACCGCCATAGTAACCCTGGCCGGTGATCTGGTGCAGACGATCAACGTGGGTCGCACCCGGTTCGCCAATCGAGTTGGTGCAGGTTCCGGCTGGTCCCTCGCCAGCAGGGACATCTCCCCAGTTGCTGTTCGGGCCGTTGTCGACCGTGTACATGCGTCCTGCCTCGGTCACGACGACGTCATAAGCGTTGCGCCAACCCGGAGAGTAGACTTGAACAGGTCCACCGGGCACGAGCAGTGCCTGATTCTTGCCGTTGTTCCCCCCGAAGGGGTCGTTCGGATCAGGATCGCCGGGCTGATCCTCGTCGTCGAGCGTTGGCAAGTCGTAGGTCGTTTCGCCGATTGCGGCGAGATCGATCGCCAGTAGTGCCGCGGACAACGAGTATTCAGGCGTGAAAACGAAATTGTTCGACGGCGCGCCCATGTTCGTGTGCCCACCCTGCATGACAAACAGGATGTGGTTCGTGTTATCGAGTTGCATGCCGTTGGAGGCATGATTCTCTTCTGACCGCGGCAGGCCCCGTACCAGATCGAGCTTGTCCCAGGTCGTGCCGTTCCAGGTCAGGCGCGAGATGATGCCGGAGTTGGTGTCGAGGTTCGTATTGGTCGAACCACCGCCGCCACCGATGCGCGGATCGCTGGAGCCCACGTAGATCACCGGATTCGAGGCTGTCCCGGCAACGAGGAGGCCGGTGACCTGTCGCGTGTTGACGCCGGCATTCAACTGGCCGTCATCGTCATGGTTCGGGATGGCTTGAATGGCGGTGATCGTTTCGGTGGCGCTGACCTGATAGTCCGTAGGACCATTCCGTTGCACGGTGTAGATGCGGATCAGGCCGTCCTGTTGCGCGACGTACAGCCGGTCGTCAGGTCCGAATTGCAACGAAGTCAGGTTCGTCGAGGACTCCCCCGAGAGGGTGCTCTTCGTGAAGCTGATCGTCGTGCCGGCTTGGGTGGCGCTGCCGAGAAACAGAGCAACAACGGTTGCGAGCAGGGCTCGCTTGCACGCAGAGGACATGACAATTCCTTTGGCTTGCGAGGAGGGATCCCGTGTCTGGCGCCTCCTGGATATTCTGCCGAATACGATCACGGAACCTTGCGCGACGCCTTCACGGGGGCGGGTTCTCCGCGCAATCCTCGAGCGGTTACGCGGCCCATTGAACCTGTTCTCCACGCGGCAAAAGGGTCCGTCAGATCGCAACTGATCGCATGATCCAGACGGGGCCAGAACACGATCATAGCACAATGCCGCAGAGGCAGATAAGACCAGATTGGCTGACATTTAAAAGGGCCTTGGTGAAGAAGTTACGGTGCAACCGGAATGGCCCGGCGCGCTGAACTTCTGTTGACGGGGAGGGAATGGCCTGCGATAGTGCTCGAGGCCGCCATGCGGCCGTCATTGACAACTACAGACGAGCGTCAGCTGGTTTCCACGACCGTGGGATAATAGGGAAGTGTGGTGCAATTCCACCGCGGACCCGCCGCTGTAATCGGGGACGAACGCCACGTTGCCATTCGCGCACCTGCGCGGAGAAGGAGTGGTCAGTAGGATGATCCGTCAGTCAGAAGACCTGCCAACTGTCGCCCAGTGAAATTGAGTGAGTGCTCCCGGGGTCTGGAGCGCCGTCTCCCGCACCTCTTGTGCGGCCGGCCGTGCAACGACCCCCGGTGTTCATGTTGAACGCCGGGGTTTTTTCGTACTCGCCCCGGGGCACCAATCGTGCCCATGATTCGAAGTGTCATCGTCATTCTGTCGCTCACCGCGTCGGGTCTGCACGCGCAGGATCCATTCGCCGTCGAAGTCATCGACTACAGCCCGGCTCCAGGTGTATTCGTGTGCAATCCGCAGTTCAATGATCCACAGCGCGCCTTGGGCGCACCGGTCGGAGGTGGGACGGTCAACGCCGACCTGTCGTCCCTCGTGACTCTTGGTGGATTCGGCGGATCGATCACCTTGCGCTTCGACCACCCGGTTGAGGATGATTTGCTCAATCCCTTCGGTGTCGATGCCATCGTCTTTTCCAATGCCTTGTGGCAAGGGGGGGATCCGCACCGTCATGTATGCGAAAGCGCGACCATCGAGATCGCACTGGATGCAAACGAAGATGGTTCTATCTCTAAGGATGAGGGCTGGTTTCTGATTCCCGGGTCGCACCTGTCTGTCCCGGAGTGGTTCACTGTGCGCTGGGACGACGAGCCATGCATGCCGCGCGACATGCCCGCGCGCACGGGCGCGTTCATGCTGCCCGAAGAGCAGTTCGCATCGTTCGTGGTCATCAATCCGTTGGCCGACTCGGAGAACGAGGGCATCTTCGGTTACGCGGAGTACACGCCAACGCTGGTTATCGGTGACTTGAATGCGGACGACATCGTGGAAGATGATGCGATTTTGCCTGCCGTGTTCTACACCATGCCGGACGATCCGCTGCGTGTCGGGATTACGAGTGGGTCCGGGGGCGGGGATGCCTTCGACATCGCATGGGCCATCGACGTCACCAACGGGTCGGCGGCGGGATTGACGTCTTTTGACTTCGTCCGCATCACGACGGCATCGCACTACGTTCATCCCTTTCTGGGCGAACTGTCGGCCGAGATCGACGCGGTAGCCGACGTGGAACCGGATCATTTCGGCGACTGTGACGCAGATGGTGACATTGACGTTGCGGATCATGCCTGTCTCCAATCGTGCGCGGGGCGTACGGTCGAGATGCAACCCTGGTGCGCGGCGCTGGATCGCGACCTTGATGGCATGGTGCTTCGTCAGGAGGTGATCCAATGGCTGGCTCGACTCACCGGGCCGCGGGAGGACCGATGAGACGCTCGGCCTTCACGTTGATCGAATTGCTGGCCGTGGTGGCGATCATGAGCATGCTCGTGGTCATGCTGTTGCCTGCTTTGCAGTCGGCCCGCGCCCAGGCCCAGGGCGTGGCATGCCGGTCGAACGTCCGACAGCTGGTCATTGCCAACATGCAGTATGCGTCCGATTACGGGGGACGCTACTGCCCGGGGGCTGCGCGTTTCGTGACCAACCTCGATCGCTGGCACGGTCGACGGGACCATCCCAGCGCGGCCTTTGATGGTCGTCGAGGCCCGTTGGTGCCCTACCTGGGGACGGATGGGGCGATTCGCCGATGTCCGACTCTCGATACGGCGGAGCTCTCGGACCACGGCTTCGAACGGGCAGCGGGGGGCTACGGTTACAACAACGCCTATCTCGGTGTCATTTCCGAGACTGGCCGGGACAGTCGGCGCATGATCACGAACGACGAGTCGGGTGCGGCGTCCAGTCATGTCGCACGTCCTGCCGAGACGCTGATGTTCGCGGACACCGCCTTCGCCGGATCGGGGATTTTCGAGTACAGCTTCGCCGAGCCGCGCTATCATCTGCTTTATCCTGAATTCCGCGCGGACCCGTCGATACATTTTCGTCACGCGCAGGTGGCAAGTTCAGGGTGGGCCGACGGGCACGTCGATGCACGCACGCGGACCTTCACATGGTTCAGTGGCATGTACGCGATGGATCCCGCCGGGTACGACATCGGGTGGTTCGGCACGGCCGACGACAACCGCCTGTTCGATCTGGATTGATCACGGGCCTGCGCTCTCGAGACGACCGACGGCCGAGGGTGGAATTCGCTCAGCGAGTCCCTTAGATTAAGCGGCGTTGTTGTGCCCGCTTTTGGCAGGAGGTTCTCAATGCATCTGCAGAGGATGGCTTGTTTCTGGTGCGTGTCGATTGTGGTTGCTACGGCAGGCTGTTCGCAGTCCGTGGCACCGACACAGGGTGATCCTGGCGTGACCGTCGGTGATGTCAAGGGACCCGATGCGTTGCGTCTGGGGAACGATGCATTCAGTCCACAACCACGTGGAGATGGCTGGCCCGGACTTGCTGTGTTCGATTTTGATAACGATGGCGATATCGATATTTTCGCCGGCATGACTGAAGGGATTGCCAACCTGGTGTATCGCAATGACGGATCAGGCAACTTTGATTATGTCGGCCGGGAAACCGGTCTGATCATCGAGGAGCACAGCATCGTGGCTGCAGCCGTCGGCGACTTCGACAACGACGGCTGGCTCGACCTGATTTGCGCCCGACAGGCGCCATTCCTTCGACTGGCGGCAGCGAGCAACGACCTGCTGTTCATGAAGAACATGGGCGTTGGTTCCAACGGTTTGCCACGCTTCGAGGACCGCACCACCGAGGCTGGCCTCAGTGGCATCGCGTACGCCACGGGAATCGGTGTGGGAGACATCGATAACGACGGCCTGCTCGACCTGTATGTTGGACGCTACAACCTCCGCGATCTCGGGTTTCCGCAAGGGTCATATCTTCCAGACACACCAAGCGTGTTGTTGCGCAGCACGGGCGTGGTCGACGGCGTGCCGGTGTTTGAGGACATCACCGCAGCTGCCGGTGTGGCAGGCGAAACGACATTTGGCCTGGCTCCGGATTCCGCTGATTTCGAGTACCACGTGCCGACGTGGACAATCTACTTTTCCGACGTCAATGAAGACGGCTACCAGGACATCTTCTCGCTGCAGGAGATTCCGGGCGTCGTCGAGTTGTATATCAACAACGGCGACCTCACCTTTACGCAGGCCCATCGGGACCTGCTGGGCAAACGTGGTGGCTGGATGGGGATGACCGCAGCAGATTTTGATCACAACGGTCACATAGACTATTTCGTCGCCAATGTGGGTGCGGACGCCAAGGGAACCGGCAACCAGACCAACATCTCCAATGCCTGGAGCCGGGACGATGGCTCGCCATACCACTTCCTGCTCAGTAATCTGGGGGAGGGGATGCTCGTCGACGTCGCGGCTGACACACGCGTCACACCGGGCCCCTTTCCACCGGACAACATTCTGAATGGACGCGGGCTTGCTGCGTACGAATTCGGCTTTGGATGTGCGTTTTTCGACATGCAGAACGATGGTTGGCCGGATCTGCATTGGATTGGTGAAATCGTGTTGTCCGGATTCCTGCCGGATGGTCCGATCCGGCGCGACTTTCATGGCGTCGGCCGTTACATGCGCAACAATGGCGACGGCAGCTTTACCGATCGTACGGGCGAACGTGGCTTGTTCAATTGGCCCGATGACGAGCCGCTCGCTTATGGATATAACCACGCGGGTCGCGCACTGGCTGCGATCGATCTGACGGGCGACGGATTCGCCGACCTGTGCCGGACCAACACATTCTTCGTTCCCTCTCTCGAAAACGCACCGCAAGTCTTTGAGTGTCTGATCAATCCCGCAGTCGAGGGCGGCCACTGGTTGATCATCCGATTGACCGGCAATGAGAGCAACCGCTTCGGCATCGGCGCCCGTGTCACCACGACGTGTGGCGAATTGACTCACGTTGCGGAGGTGGTGACGACCACCAGTGCGTTCACCGCGGTTCACCCCCAGGCGCACTTCGGCCTGGGCGACTGCACGACCATCGAACGCCTGTCCATCCGCTGGCCCTCGGGCATCGTGACCGAGCTAGCCGACGTGGACGTGGATCAGGTGTTGACGGTCGAAGAGGTCGCGTCTGAACTGCCTGATGCCGTTTCCGATTCAACTGACGTCAGCCCGGACCCCCCTGTGGACGCGCCGTCTGAAATGCCGTGACCGGCAACGATCCACAGCTGGCCTGCGGACTCCATCGTCGCGGTTTCGAAGAGCAGCTGCGCGAGGGGACCGCTCCGCGCCCGCTTGTGGAAACGGACGTGCAAGCAACTGTTGCACGTGCTCCGTGAGTGTTCTCAAACCTGTTTTTATCAACCGGTGAGCAAATCTAAGACCAAGGCCGACAAGATGGCGGGTGCGCCGCGATCAATAATCGGCGACTTTATGGACCACAAGTCCTGATGAATTCTATACTTGACTACGATCCCGCTGGATGCTTTAACAGTTGCCCAAGCGTTGTCCTCAGTGAGGCAGCGTCATGTGAGCAGGAGAAGCATGAAGACCCCAATCGTAGTGGATTTGGCTGCCCTGGAAGATAAGATCATGCGCCCTCAAGGTGCATAGCACGCAGTCGTTCCATCGCCCGCGTTTGCGCAAGATGCTGCATGATGCGGTCACTGCGGCATATGAACGCGGTGTGGCTGAGGGGATTGCCTTGCATCAGGCAGGTTTTCATCCCGCCGGGCTGCCGGCGCCGGCAGCGGTTCGACAACTTCCTGCACCCCCAGCAGGTTGGGACTGGAGATGCCCCCATCGAGCCAGTCGAGGCCGCACGTGAGTTGGAGACGGTCCCCGCAGTGGCCGACCGTCCAGCGCCACCCGAGCCCGTGACGAAAGAACCGCACGCCGACCGTGCCGCACCCGAGCAGCTGACTCAACCGCGGCAGCCGGCCAGAGAGCCCGTGTGCGTCGTGGCCAAACCTCTGCCATACCGCCTCCGACGACGCAAAGTTGCTACGGCCTGACCCGTCCTCCGGGGTGCTCTCCGATCCAGCGATGCGGCCTTCGATCATTGTACAGGCCAGCGCACCAGTCACTTGTTACTCGAGCGCTCGAGACGCATAGCGCGAACTACGTAGACCATCAAGGTCAAGGCGATTCCTCCGAGCAGCAGGGGCGTGAACAGTGCGTTCAGGTGTGTGGTGCGGTCGAGTGCGATGTCGCAGACTTGCCACGTCAGCCACGCGAACAGTCCGACGATCTGTACTTTCAACCATAAGAGCAACTCGCGCGCCAGGCGATAGTGTCCCCCTGCGTTGTCCGTGGTGATGGGATGCAGGTAGTTGAACTTGTGTGGATACCGACTGATGATTGTCAGCAGGCCATACATGCCGGCCGAGACGCACGGCAGGGTCCACAACATGATGGGCGAACCCCACGCGTCCGGTTGCCCGCCGAAACTGAAGTGGGTGGGGATTTTCTCCGGCAGCTTCGACCAGACTGATACGACGACCGCGAAACCGCCTATCACCCCGGCCACTGCCATGGCCTCCAGCGCATGTTCGAGGCTGGTGCGCGGGAGGTCGAGAACGGGCCTGCTGTGTTTGTTGGTCATCATGATTCAGGCATCTTCGCTGGGTCGGGTCATCAGCGCAAGTAGAATTCAGAGGCCATTGTGTAACCAGTTCGTGGCGATGCCTCGTTCACTTGCAGGGCCCGCATGACCGCCGATTCCCTGGAGGGTTCGAATTCGTGTTTCACAATCGGTAACCCGAGCTACAATGCCCGCACGACATGCCCACGCCTCAGTGCGACTGACAAGGCCGTTCTCTGCTGCGGTCGGCCGGACGTCCTGGCGGGGTCCGCGCACGACGCAAACAGTATTGTCAGAGGCTCATATGGTTCGAGAATTCTACGCCATCTCTTTTGCTGTCTTTGCCGTCACGGGATTCGTCGCGATGTTCTGGCCACCGATTCTGTGGGCCTTGCTCGTTCTCGTGCCGCTGTTCATCAGCGGTGTGCTCGATAGCCTGCAGCCCTACCGGGCGGTCAAGCGTAATTTTCCGGTCATCGGCACGTTCCGCTACATGCTCGAGACGATTCGCCCTGAGATCAACCAGTATTTTATCGAATCGAACACCGATGGCACCCCGTTCGATCGCGAACAGCGTTCCATCGTCTATCAACGGGCCAAACTGGCGCTCGAGACACTGCCTTTCGGGACACAGCGTGACGTCTACGAAGTCGGCTACGAGTGGATCAATCATTCATTGGCCGCAATTCATGGGGCTAAAGAGGAGCCGCGGGTCATCATCGGGGCCGGTCGATGTGCTCAGCCCTATTCCGCGTCGATGTTGAACATCTCGGCCATGAGTTACGGATCCCTGTCGGCGGCGGCGATCCGGTCGTTGAACGGTGGTGCTCGAATCGGTCGTTTCTGTCACAACACGGGTGAAGGTGCCATCAGCCCGCATCACCTCGAGCCAGCCGGTGATCTGGTGTGGCAAATCGGCACGGGCTACTTCGGCTGTCGTGACTCCGAAGGGGGTTTTGATCGCGCCAAGTTCACCGAGCAGTCCCGTCTGCCGACAGTCAAGATGATCGAGATCAAGCTGTCCCAAGGAGCCAAGCCCGGACACGGGGGCATTCTACCGGCGGTTAAAATCACGCCGGAGATCAGCCGTATCCGGCAAGTGCCCATGGGGCAGGATGTCCTGTCGCCTCCGGCGCATTCCGCGTTCAAGACCCCTCGCGAGTTGATGGCCTTTGTCACTGAACTCCGTGAGTTGTCGGGCGGTAAGCCGGTCGGATTCAAGATGTGCCTGGGGAATCCGTCTGAATTTCTCGGGATGTGTATGGCCATGCACGCAGCGGATCAGGTTCCAGACTTCATTGCAATCGACGGAGGCGAGGGCGGGACCGGAGCTGCGCCGCTGGAGTTTTCCAACTCGGTGGGCGCGCCGTTGACCGATGGTCTCGTGTTTGTGCACAATGCGCTCGTCGGCTTCGGCTTGCGCGACAAGATCAAGCTCATTGCTTCAGGGAAAGTCATCACGGGGTTCAACATGGTGGCCCGCCTGGCTGCCGGTGCCGACCTGTGCAACTCCGCACGTGGCTTCATGCTGGCGCTGGGGTGCATTCAGGCCCGGCGATGTAACTCGAACCATTGTCCGGTGGGCGTGGCGACTCAGGATCCCGGGCTCGAACGCGGCCTGGTCGTCGAGGACAAGACCGTCCGGGTGGCCAACTACCATGACAAGACCATTGAGGCATTCCTGGAGTTGCTCGGGGCGGCCGGGCTCGATCATCCTGATGATCTCAAGCCGTGGCATATCTATCGCCGTATCTCCCAGACTTGCATCAAGACCTACGACCAGATTTACAACTATCTCGAGAGTGGGGCACTGCTTGACGGCGTTCCGCCTGAAGGCTGGAACGTGTGGATGATGCTGGCTTCCCCGGATTCGTTCGTGCCGCCATCCGAGAGGCTCGTTCGCGAATAAGCGCTGCCGGGTCAGAACACATTTGAGGAAGCAGAGCACAATCAGAGGAGTCTGTCGCGGTGAACGCAACACCTCGCCGTGCGGGCTGGGGTGAGTGCCGCTGTCCGATGTCCGCGACGTTTCGCACCTGCAGGCTGGACGCCACGACTACAGGTAAGGTGATGCCAGTCGGGCCACGCCATCGCGCAGTCTGACCAACAGGTTGCGCTGGTTGACTTGAGAGAGGGACAACCGTGAGGCCAGAGCGATCTTCTTATCGACGTGCTTGCTGAGTTGTTGCGCCAGGGCGGCACAATAGCATTCCATGTTAAATTCAAAGTTCAAGCGCAGGCTGCGGGGATCCCAGTTGGCCGATCCGATCAACGTCCAGATGTCGTCGACGATCATCAGCTTTGTGTGATCGAACGGCGGAGGTGTCAGCCATACACGGCAGCCGCGCTGAAGAACCTGCCAGATTTGCGCGTTGCAGGCCCATTGCACCAGCCGCAGGTTGTTCCGTGCGGGTAACACGATGTCGACTTGTACGCCACGCATGGCTGCGACGTTGAGTGCGGTGATCAAAGCACTATCCGGCAGGAAGTAGGGCGTTACGATTCGGAGGCAGCGTTCTGCCGTGGAGATGGCTCCGAGAACCGTCAGGCGGAATTTTTCGAAGTCCTCGTCCGGTCCGTCTGGGATGCCGCGCACGCACACACTGCCGTGTGATTCGATGTCGGGAAACCATGACGGGCCCTCGAGATGTTCATCGGTGGTGAATGTCCAGTCGGTCACAAAAGCCTCCTGGATGTGGCGAACCGCCGGACCATCGATTCGAAAGTGCATATCTTGGGTGGGGTGTGCAGGTTTCATTTCGAAGTAACAACCCTCGCGAATGTTCATGCCACCGGCGAATCCAGTGCGGCCGTCGGTGACCAGCATTTTGCGGTGGCTACGCAAGTTCGCGTAATGCAGTAAGCGGGGCCCGAAGGTCGGCAGGAATTCTGCAACCGGGACACCGCAGTCCCGTAGTCCATGGACGATCGGAGGATGACTGTAGCGGGCACCAACATCGTCGATGAGTACCCTGACCTCTACCCCACGCCGCCGGGCGCGCCCCAGCGCGTCGACGAACAGGTGGCCGGCGCGGTCGTTGTCGAAGATATACGTACTGAGCGTGATCGAGACGCTGGCCTGTTCGATACACTCGAGCATTGCCGGGTAGGCCTGGTCCCCGTTGATCAAAGGGGTGATCGTGTTACCTGCGAGCAACGGGCGCTGGGTCACCTCGCCGACGAGCCGGCACAGCGCGGCTACATGAGCATCTTGCTCGTCGAGGCTCTTGGCCAACTCATCGCTGGCGCAAGTCGGACTAGCGGTATTCATGTCGGGGTTCTCGGGTTCCCCGCGGAGCGACTTGGCCTGGCGGCGGATGCGGTTGATTCCCAGTACAGAATACAAAATCACGCCGACGAACGGCGTCAGCCAGAACAGGCCGACCCAGGCGATCACGGAACGGCTGTCGCGCTTGTACAGAACGGCGTGGGCGGTGGCCATCGCCGCGACGATCGGGGCGATGACGACCAGCGCGATCGTGATCCAGTGAGCAAGGGTGAGCGATTCCAGTTCCATGGGTGCAGCACAGTATTCAACCACACATCCCGGGTCTTTCCAAGTCTGCTTGCTTCTGTCGCCCAGACTGTTGTAATACCCAGGGTTCCTGAAGCTGGAGAATCGATGAATCGCATACTGACACTGCTGCACATCGCACTGTTGCGACCGCGGAGTGCGACCGAACGGCGCCTGCGCGCCGTTGTCATCATTGTCGGCATTGTGGCGGTGGCGTTGGGCGGCGTGCTGTTTGCCGGCAAGAGCCAGCTCAACCAGGCCACCGTCAACCAGAGAATCGAGACCACGGTCAGCGAATTCCGCCGGGTGGCCGAGCCAGTCATTCGTCGACTGAAGTCGTTGCGGACGTTATCGCTCACTGAGGGGTTTCTGGTGTCGAACGTCGAAGAACTTCCAGCAGTGCGTGCCGTCGCGGTCGAACCAGTCAACCAGGTGCGCGGCGTGGTGTGGGCCGATTCGGCTGGATTTGCCCAACTACATCTGCGATCAGGGGTACCTGAGCGACCGTGGACCGTCATCGAAGAAACCAATATACCGTTCAAGTCCCGATTCGAGCCATGGTTCACAGTGGCGATCGAGGCTCTGGATAAGCACGGAGGTACTGACGCTCCCGTGGTGTGGACCGATGCTCCGTCGGACTTTCCAGACGCAACAGCGGCGCTGATCGCGTCACTCGCCTGGCGGGTCGAGATTGACGGTGCGGAGCGCATTCAGGTCGCCGCGTTCGTCATCGAACAGTCGGCCATACGAACCCTTCTGGACAACCTGGACCTTGGTGACGATGGGGCGGTGCTTACCTTTCCCGTTGGTGGTAAGACTGTCTTGATGTTGATGCTATCCGATCTGGTCAGTATGAGATCGCGGCAGGAACTCGTTGATCAGACCTCCAGCGAAATCGGATCGGCCGCCGCCGAACTGCTGCGCAATCCGACGGCCGACAAGAACATCCACCTGTCGATCAACGGGGTGCGCTGCGTCGGCGCCTGCCGTCAGACCGATTTATCAGGTGAACGCTTCTGGATCATCGTGGCGCTGCCACTGAGCACGTTTGCGGTGGTGACACACAACGGAACTATCGTGATTACGTTGCTCGTCGGCCTGCTCGTGCTGGGTCTGGCCACCGTTGTTCATATGGCACTGCGGACGAGCCAGAGTCTCGAGCGACTGACTTCGCGCCAGCGCTACAGTGAGGCGCCTATTCCCACGATTCAGGCTTTGATTCGCGCTGGCGAGAGCGAAACAGTCGAGTTCAAGTCGACATTGCGCTGGAACATCAAGGCCGATCGCCCTGGTAAAGAGATTTCGCACGCAGTCCTCAAATCGCTCGGAGCATTCTGCAACTCGGATGGCGGAACACTGCTCGTCGGAGTGGAGGACGATGGGCGCATTCTGGGTATACAGGCAGATCGTTTCACCAGCGAAGACAAGTTTCTTTTGCACTTCAACAACATGCTCAAAGAACACCTCGACCTGGCCCAGGCCGCGACGCTGGCGTTCAATATTCGCGACGTGGGCGGTCAAGTCCTGGTCATCGACTGTCCGCGTATCACCGAACCCGTATTCGTGCGCAATGGCGACGATCAGGAGTACTATGTTCGGCTGGGGCCGGGAACTCGGAAATTGAGCGGATTGGCGATGATTGATTACATGAAGAATCGGGAGTAGAAATCGTCAGGCGTTGCGCCGCGCCATTGCAACCGAGTGGGCTACGGCGGGCTTGCATATTTGTGGCGCGAGTCCGTGACCGTGGTGATCGTCCAGGGGAACCGCACAGAAAGCTCGATCCCACCGAGGCCGGGAAGTGTTGCTGGTGGAACCACACGTATCGACCGAGTACACTCTTGCGCCGCCAGGCTCCGCCCTGGCGGTATTCCAAATTTAAGGAGAATTCGCATGTTCAACCGTACGCATTGTGCCTGGACGGCCTGTGGCTGTGTCGTCGTTCTCGCTGTCTCGGGCTGCGCAAACAGCGCTCAAACCGGCGCTGCCGGTGGCGCAGGTCTCGGCGCCATAGTGGGCCAGGTAGCCGGTCGAGACACCGAATCAACGTTGATTGGTGCCGGTGTCGGTGCCGGTGTCGGCTATATCATCGGTAACGAAATGGACAAGAAGGAGGCCCAGGAGCAGCAGCGCGATATGCAGCAGGCCAAGCGGACTTCGCAGGCGTATGAGCATGAGGATCTTGCGCCGCTTGCTGGAACGCGTTGGAACGTGATCAGTCTCGAGCCGCAGGACGTCACGCCTCCGTACGCGTCGAAGCTGATCGAGTTTCGTCCTGATGGTCAGGTCGCCACGACGACCACTGACAAAGCGGGTGCAGTGACCACGGAGACCGAGCGCTACCGTGTTGTCGGAACGACGTTGATCGTCAATCGGCCCGGTTATCTAATCAACGCACGGTACAACATCAGCGGTGATGAGTTGACGGTATCATGTGAGAAATTCAGCGCCGTGCTCAAGAGGATGAAATAGACTATGGGCACGGTAATCGCAGGCGTCATTGGTGTGTTCTTGGGAATTGGACTGACTGTGTCGACGATTTCGACGGTCCTGGGCGGCTTGGCAGCGGAATTCTTGGACTCTCCGCTGAGTTTTATCTTCCGCAACATTCTATCCTGATTTACCTCGCCTGCGCGACACGGGGTTCGGCGACCCGACCCATGTGCCTGCAAACGATGACATGACGGGCGAGTTGTACTCGAGGCGTTGCTCCAGATGTCCTATTCTTCCGCTCGGGCGGATCGAGGATTGATCGGGCCATGACGACACAGCACAGGATCGCAGCGGTGCTGCTGGTTGCACTGGCTTTGTGCGCGAGTGGTTGTGCCGGATTGAGTCAGCGCGAGAAAGAGGAAATCAACAGGATCGCGGCGGAGTTGAGTGAGTCGGCAGTCGTCGAGGAACCCCCTTTGCCTTCTGCTGTATACGAATTGGCTGGAACGATCTTGAAGGACCCAATGCTTGGGGGGCCGCAGCACCACGCGGCCTTGCTCGATTCGGGCATCGCTGCTCTGATCGCACGCATTCACCTGATTCGCTCGGCGCGCGAAACGATCGACATCCAGACATTCATCTGGGTCGATGATGTGGTGGGTCGCCTGTTATTTCATGAGTTGTTGATGGCGGCACGGCGCGGGGTTCGTGTCCGCGTACTTATGGATCAGTTTTGCAAGATCACCGATCCACGGATCATGGCACGGGCTGCAACGGTCCACACCAACCTCGAAGTCAAGCTGTACAACCCTGTTGGCCAGCGCCTTGGAAACAGGACTGTCGACGTGGTCAGCGAGGCGTCACTGAATTTCAAGCTGCTCAATCAGCGCATGCACAACAAGATCGTGGTCGTCGATAAGCGGTTGGGCATTGTCGGCGGACGAAACGTGGAGGACCGCTACTACGACTGGGATCCGAAATTCGTCTTCAGAGATCGAGACATTCTGGTCGCAGGTCCGGCATGCCGGGAGATGTCCCGGTCTTTTCGCGCTTATTGGGCACACCCGCTGGCCGTTCCAGCAATTCACCTGGTGGATGTGGCCGAGACACTCCGCGCGGAAGCCGCGGCAGGTGATCGGAGGCCGATCCCGCCCCTCGACACTTTCGAGTTCGAGGCACTCATCGATCGGGCGACGCGCTATGATCTGCACGAGTCCGAGATCGAAATCATGCCCGTATGGTCGCTCGAGTTTGTTGCCGATCGCCCTGAGAAAGCAAAGCGCGGAACCTATGACGGAGGCCGGGTCACGCGGCGCATCCGTGAACTGGTCAGTGACGCCCGCCACCGCGTCGTGACCCAGACGCCATACATGCTCATGACCCTGTCGCAAGTCCATATGTTCGGCAGACTGCGTGAACGCAATCCCAATATCAGTTTGGTTTTTTCGACGAACAGCCTGGCTGCGACGGACAAATTCTATGTCTACGCGCTGTCGTACAAGTACCGCAAGTTCTACGTCAAAGACCTCATGATGGACATTTACGAGTTGCGTCCGTTTCCGGCGTCGGCCCGCGACATTGTCCCGAACTATGACGAGCTGATTGCTCGTCACGTTGCCGGTGATTTTGATGCGGATGTTGACTATGGCGGGCTGGTGCCAACGGTCGACGTCCAGGCTCCGCGCCTATGTATCCATGCGAAATCTTTCGTCGTCGATGGACATGTCAGTTTCGTCGGTTCGCACAATTTCGATCCACGATCCAATCGATTGAATACGGAGTGTGGTGTCATCGTGCACGACGAGTGGTTCGCCATGCGCCTCGAGGACAGCATCGCCCGTGATCGCGCGCCGGGTAACAGTTGGGTCGTGGGACGCAAACAACGCGTTCCCGTTATCTCCGAGTTCAGTGACTTCTTCGCTTCGATCTCCCGCATGCTGCCAGTGTTCGACGTGTGGCCGTTCCGTTATTCGACATGCTATCGTCTGAAAGAAGGCATGCCGGCGACTTCGCCCCACGATGCGGCGTTCTTCGATGCTTACGAGGTCGTGGGCGAATGGCCCGAGGTCAATCTGTCGAGCGAAACACTGTTCACGCAGTTCATGGCCGCCTTTGGCGGCTGGAGTGCGCCGCTGATGTAGCGCGGGGTGTGTCCGGCCATTCAGTCCTCGTCACCCACCAGTTCCTGAAGTCCTTCGAGACGTCCGGCCAGTAGCTTGCCGATTGGCGCGGTGGTGGGCACGCGATCGAGGGCCATTTTCGCGACTGCGGCGAGCGGTGTTGCCAGCAGCATGCCGATGGGCCCCCATATCATGCCGAAGAATATCAGTGCCATCAGGATGACAATCGGGTGCAGGTCCAGCGACTGGCCCATGATCCGCGGCTCGATGAAATTTCCAATAATGATTTGCAGAGTGCCCGGGAGCGCCACGGCAAGAACGGCCGTGGTCGTACTGAGTTCCTCCTGCATCATGATGACCGGGATGGGCAGAGCCGTGGCAATGAGCGAACCGATACTGGGTATGAAATTGAGCAGGAATGCGAGCAAGCCGAAGACGAAGGCCAGGTGCACACCCATGACGTGGAGAATCAGTCCCACTCCAGCGCCGGTCACGGCCGAGATGATGACCTTGGTAATCACATAACGCTGGATGCGTTTCTGGATGTCTCCACGCAGGCCCTGCGGGCGGGGTGAACCGACCATGCCTGCCAGCATGAACCCCATGAAAATCACCACCAGGAGACCGTTCGACAAGAGGTTCATCAGGGCGACCGCGGTGCCGGTCATGAGTTGGCCCAGGCCGGCACGCGTCAAGTCGAGCAGGGCAGTGCTCAATTGGTCCTCGTCAACACCGAATTTCTCGAGCGGCAACCTCTCGATCGTTCTATCGACGACCGTGCGATACTGCTCCTGGTAGTCATCGACGTTGCGTGTCAGTCGGCTGGCGAACGTGGACACGAATGCTGCAGTGATCAGCAAAACAACGCAGCCGAGGGTCACGGTTGCGATGAGGCCAAGGAATCGTGGGGCACCTAGACGGTGAACGAAGAGGTTGCCGAATGGAGTGAGGCAGATGGCGATCAGGAACGCGAGCACGAACGGAATCAGTACGGGGCGCAACCAGTACAGCCCGGCGGCACCTGCAACACCGGTGAGGAACAGCAGACACACCGTTTGAAGGTGCTGCTCGCGCACGCCAATCGTTGTTGGCGATGGTTCGAATTTCGGGGGGCCGCCATCCACGGGTGTCGATTCTACGCGGTGGGCGCCAGCGGACAACTGCCTGAAGAAAGACCACGGCGTGCGACGTGCATGCCGTGGTCGAATGGCTGCTCAATAGTGCAGGCGGCTCGCCTAGAATCCGCTTCCGCAGACATTGAACTGATCGGGGTTGAAAGCACGCGGGCAATTGTCGCACAGGTCTCCGAGGCCATCCTCGTCCGAATCAGTCTGGGCGCTATTGAACCGGTTCGGGCAGTTGTCGCAAGCAGTGCCCCGACCGTCGTTGTCCGGATCGCTTTGCAGAGGATTGAACGTCGAAGGACAATTGTCGCACACATCGCCTACACCATCCCCGTCCGAATCCTGTTGGAACTCATTGGGGATCAGGCGGCAGTTGTCGCAGGCATCCCCAATCCCGTCGGCATCGGCATCGATCTGGTCGAAATTCGAATCCGTCACGCAGTTATCGAACTCATCGACGATGATGTCGGCGTCCAGGTCATCGAAATTGCCGCAAGCGGAGAAGAGCATCATCACGGCTGCTGCCGACAGTGAGAAGTATGTCCTGTTGCTCATGAGTGGACTCCTGTAGGTCCGTGAGCCCGCATAACACGGTGCTCTTGCAAGGTAGTGTGGCGCATGGCCTAAAGATCTTGTAGTCATAGTATAGGCGGCATCCGCAGGCGAATGAACTAAAAACGTTGCCCTGTATAAGGTTAAAGATTCCAGTTGCCGGACCATTCCTTCTAAAGCATTAAATTTCAATTACTTATGATCTGGGTCGATGTGGCCGTGTGCGGCCGCATGGATCGAGATACAATCACCCCCCAACGATCGGCCACGCGGTCCAGGGTCGATTGGCAACCCCAGTCCTGCCCAGCCAGAAGGAGTATTGGCATGGCGCCTGGCGCCCAGCCCCCCGGTTATCACGGTGGGATGTTTCAGAGGTTCTTCCACTCGGAAGTCTCCGGCAGCATCGTTCTATTGACGTGCACGATTGCTGCGCTGATATGGGCCAATTCCTCGTGGGCCGAGGCCTACTTCGCGCTGGAACACACCATGATTGGTGTGTACTGGGGCGAAGACGCCGCAGGCCTGCCAGCTCCGTTGTGCAACATGTCACTGGGGCATTGGATTGGGGATGGCCTCATGGTCATCTTTTTCTTCGTTGTCGGTCTCGAGATCAAGCGCGAACTCGTCGTGGGGCAGCTCTCGACACTGAAGAAGGCGATTCTACCGGTGAGTGCTGCACTAGGAGGAATGGTCGCACCGGCGGGTATCTACTTGATCTTCAACTACGGCACGGCTGCCAGTCGCGGCTGGGGTGTGCCCATGGCGACCGATATCGCCTTCGCTCTCGGCATTCTGGCTCTGTTCGGCAAGCGTGTGCCAATCGGGTTGAAGGTGTTTCTCACTGCACTTGCGATCGCCGACGATCTCGGGGCGGTGCTGGTTATTGCGGTGTTCTACACCGAGCAAATTGTCTGGTCCGGACTCGGTGCGGCCGTCGTGTGCATGGCGCTGATCGCACTCTGCTCCAAGCTCGGCATCCGTCGCATCGGGTTCTATGTGGTCTTCATGATTGGCGTGTGGGCCGGAGTGCATGTGTCCGGTGTCCATGCGACTGTTGCAGGTGTCCTCGTTGCACTGCTGGTTCCTGTTCGCGCAGTCATCGAGCCCAGCGATTTCCTCACGCGAGCGCGCCAGCGTCTGCATGAGCTCGAACAGGCCGAATTGACACGCGACAGCATGTTGGGTGACAAGCGGCAGCTCGAGGCCCTGGACGACATCTACAATGTGACGGAAGACATGCGACCCGCTGGCATCACGCTGGAACAGTATTTGCATCCGATCCAATCATTCATGATTCTGCCCTTGTTCGCGCTATTCAAAGCAGGGATTCCGCTCGACGCTGAAGCGCTCAAGACGCTAACCAATCCGATCACTCTGGGGGTCGTCGGTGGACTCGTCTTCGGCAAGCAAATCGGTGTGCTATTGTTCACCTGGCTGCCGATTCGACTTGGATATGCTGACATGCCAGCCGGCGTGACCTGGGCGCAGTTGTGGGGCGCCAGTTGTCTGGCCGGCGTCGGGTTCACAATGTCCATCTTTGTCAGTGAGCTCGCGTTTACTGACCGTGTCCTGGTGGACGAGGCCAAGATCGGCGTGATCGCCGCTTCCGTTATCGCGGGCATTGTGGGTTTCATCGTGCTGTGGCGGGTTCTGCCGCGCAAAACCTGATTGTGGAGGTGTTGTACATGCTTCGTCTGAGCCGGATGACGCTGATTGCCGTGAGTGTGATTGCCCTGAGCGGTTGCCAGTCCGCGCCGGTCAGTGTCGGCACGATGATCGTCGGAGATGATGTCAGTGATCACGACATCAGGAACAAAGAAGACCGACTTCGTGGTCGCGGAATCCATGTCAGTGATGCGTGGCTGGGGCCGCGCAGCGAGACATTTGTCGATACGCTGAACCGTGAGCGCGAGTTTATCCTCTATCCGGTCAAGGGCGACACGCTTGGAACCTCGCGTTATGTGGTTGAAGTCAATCGTGGCATTGTCACTATGATTTCGAAACAAGAGAGGAATGCCGATGGCGTCGCGGACGTTCTGGCGGAGGCCAGGCTGGAGGAGGACCTCGTCGGTAAATCTCCCGACGAGTGCGTGACACATCGTTACCTGGGCGATCCGCTCATGATCGCTCGCAGCCGGGATAATGGCGAGCAGGTCGGCATTTACGACGTATCCAATGTCACCAATTTGGGCGGGGCAGACTACTGCATTCTGCGTTTCGATTTCGAGCGACATTGCCGGGATGTGTTCCTGGTTGGGATCACGCGTTGAGCGTCAGCGAATTCGATTGAAGTTCATGGTGTACGAGCGAGGGCGATATGGCTGGACACGACAACTCGACCGAGGACTCTGCTTCGGCCGAGACTCAGGAACAACCGGCTGTGGTCGTGCGACTATTGGGTTGCGTCGCCCGAGTTTTCGCGATGATCGTGTTACTGGGCATGGTTGCCTGGGCGGCGGCGGCGCTGAACTACTCGACTCTGCCGACCACCTTGCGACCCATCGCAGCCGTCGTCATGGCGGTTGGGGGCCTGTGGGCGGTGTTGCGCCGCAAGCACCCCTGGGTCACGAGGGGCGTGCTACTTGGCGTGTGGTTGGTCGTTGCCCTGTACTGGATGAGTATCAAGCCATCAAACGATCGCGATTGGGTCACTGACGTCGCGGTGCTCCCGACTGTCCAATTCGAAGGTGACAAGGTAACCATCGAGAACGTACGCAACATCACCTACAGATCGGCTGACGACTACACACCGGCGTACGATCGGCGGACGTACGATCTTGGCGCATTGCATTCCGTGGGCTTCGTGGTGTCGTATTTCAGCACTCTGCAGGGGATCGCCCATACCTTCTTGACCTTCGGGTTTTCCGATGGCCAGTATGTGTCTATCTCGATCGAGGTGCGCAAAGAACTGGGCGAGAGCTACTCGCCCATTACGGGTCTGTTCAAACAATTCGAGATCACCTACATCATCGGGGACGAACGAGACGTCATCGGCAGTCGCACGACTTACCGTAACGAGGATGTGTATCTTTACCCCATGGCCCTGAACAAAGCGGATATCAGATCGTTGTTCGAAGATATGCTTGTCGAAGTGGATAAGCTGACGAAAGAACCGGCATTCTACAATACGTTGTACCCCAATTGCACGACCAGCATCGTGCAACATTTGCGCAACATCCGTCCCGGTAGCGCACAATTTGATATCCGCATGCTGCTGAACGGTTTTTCCGATCAACTGGCTTTCGAACGTGGAGCGTTGGCCACTGACTTGTCGTTCGATGAGGCGCGGCAGCAGTTTCGCATCAATGCTCTGGCGCGAGCTGCCGGAGACGCGCCTGATTTCTCGCAACAGATCAGGATCAGATGGCCGGACGAGTTGCGCTGATCTGCTGGTGAAAGGTGATGTCATGACGAATCGAACCACCCTGCTGATTGTCACTGCAGGGGTCGCCTTGATTGGCGGTTGTGTCGTGGGTCCAAACTACGAGCCGCCCAATCCGGTACTGCCCGACGCCTGGCACCAGGAGTTGGTTGGTGGCCTGAGCGATGGCCAAGGGAACCTCCAGACATGGTGGACCGTTTTTAAGGATCCCATGCTCGATGATCTGATCGAGCGCTCACGCCACGACAACTATGAGTTGACCGAGGCCCTGTGGCGTGTGCGCGAGGCCCGGGCCTTTCGTGGGATCGCTGAAGGCCAGCTGTACCCGACCTTGGGTGGCAATGCGGAATTCGAGCGTTTTCGAGTCAATCCACGGGCCCAGGCAATCACGCCGAAGCGACGTGGCAGCATTGCCCAGAAGGGCGCATATGGTGTCGGCGTCCTGGGGCTGGCAGCTGCCGTCGATCCACTGGCTGCGAGTGCAGGGTTCTTGTTGATTCCGCAACCCAATCGTCGGGAGTCGGCCAAAGACAAGGACCTGTGGACCGTTGGGGTCGACTCGTCGTGGGAGATCGATGTATTTGGTGGCATTCAGCGGCTCTGTTGAGTCGTCGCAGGCAGATCTCGACGCCGATGTCGAGTCATACCGCGATACCATGGTGTCCCTGTTCGCTGAGGTGGCGATCAACTACACCGAGGTTCGGACGCTTCAGGCCCGGCTCGACTATGCGCGGGCCAACGCCACTGCACAGCGCGAGACGCTCGAGCTCACCCGTCAACGGCGTATCGCAGGCCTGTCCCCGGAGCTCGACGTGGCGCAGGCTGAATCCAATCTTGCCACGACGGAGGCGGAGATTCCAAGCCTCGAATCACGGCTCGCACAGGCTATTTTTCGTCTTGGCGTGCTTGTGGGTCAGGAACCCGGGACGCTCCATGCGGAACTGATCATTCATCATGATATCCCGACACCGCCCAGTGAGGTCGGTGTAGGTATGCCGGTTGATCTGCTGCGCCAGCGGCCTGATATCCGTGAGGCGGAGCGTGATCTCGCCGCGACAACTGCTCTGATTGGCGTGGCAACGGCCGACCTCTATCCGAGGTTTTCGTTGAGCGGTTCGTTCGCGTTTCAAGCCCACACCGGGAGCGAACTGGGCAATTTCAACAATCGGTCATGGTCGTTCGGGCCGCAGGTCAAATGGAATATCTTCGACGGCTTACGCAACCTGCTGACCGTCGAGGCCGCGGAAGCATTGTCGGAGCAGACATGGGCCCGCTACCAGCAAACTGTGCTGAATGCCATGGAGGAGGTGGAGAGTTCGATCGTGGCTTACCAGAAGGAGCAGGATCGACGAGATCAATTGCAGGCGGCCGTCGATGCCACCGGCCGCGCCGTTTCGCTGGTCCGCGACTTGTACAAGAACGGTCTGACTGATTTTCAGAATGTGCTTGATACAGAGCGTTCACTGTTCCAGCAGCAGGATGCCCTGGCGGTCAGTGAAGGACAGGTCACGCTCAACCTGGTGTTCCTGTACAAGGCTCTCGGCGGTGGGTGGGGCAGTGGCCGCATACTGCTTGAACAAGAGGACGCCAGTGAAGATGCCGCGCAGGCTGAGCCACTGGCCAGCGCGCCCGTCGTCGGCGTTCAGGCCGTCAATGGCGTCGAGCCATAACCACCATCGTTTAGCGTCGAGTCGCTTACTCCACGGGGTGTTGGGCCTCGAACTCTGCAGCATGAAGCAACAATATGCGCCGAACCTCGCGGATGGCGAGGGGGTGTTCCGTACAGGTATGCGTTCCCTTGATGTTCAACTCGCTGGTCGCTCCTTCGATGAAAGCGCTTTCATATGGCACGATCGTGTCGGTACCGCCAGGGGCCGCGATCTCGCTATTGGCGATGATGGAATGATAGCGCACCGTGGTCGAGATATTCATCTCGTTGATGGACGTCAGGATCGGGTTGGTCTGGGATAGTCCCGAAATCGAGCCGTATTGGGTTGGGATGGCCACCTTGGGATTGATGACCTCCTCATCCGCTTCCGCGATCGCCTGTTGAAGTTCATGCGGCATCTTGACGAAACTTGCGAACATACGCGAAATCATTTTGTCAGCCAGGCCCGAACCACGGTGGGGCGTAGCAATGAAGATGACCCGCGAGACGAATGGCAGGGGTTCAACGAAGAACAGATCGCGGAAGAACTGCTTGGTCTTCGGTGACAATTGGGCGGAGTCCAGGTCAGTCGCGAACATCGAGTCCCATAGTTTGGGGCCGATATCCGTGGCGTTGATGTGCGTGATCAGGCCACCCATGCTGTGCCCGACGATGACGACGTCATCGAAAGCCGGATCGGTATCCTCAGGGTCGAAGGTGACTTTGGCATCCTTGAGGGCTTCACGCAACAGGTACGCCGAATACAGTGGCGGGTTGCCGGTCGGGTACAGGAAGAACCATACCTGGTAGCGATCTCGAATTCCGTCCGCGCCCAGGACGTCGTTGATCATTTCGAGCCACGTCATCGGGCTCGACAACAGGCCGTGAACGAACACGACCGGGATCTTGCCCTGCTTATATGGCTGCAGCATATAGAGGCCACGCCGTTCGGCGATTTCCTCCGGGTTCATCAGCCACTTCACGGGCTTGGGCGGTTCAACTCGATCGAGCATATAGGCGAAGGGCGTGGTCGTGTCGGTCTCGAGCGGGACGATCTGGTCGTTGATCGTGATCTCGTTGGCGTCGAGAGGATCGTACGATTCGAGCACGGCACGGCGGGGCGCAGTGCGTTCGTCTATCACGGATCCGAGGAACCGGGCAAACAGCGTTGCTGAAAACGCTTGCGTCTCTGTGCCAGGGAGGAATTGTTCTACTTTCGGTCGTTCGTTCTTGGGCGGCGCCTTACGGATTGCAATGAGCGGGACACCCAGCCCACTGTGACTCATGCGATTCTTGATTCGCTTGACCTCGTAAGCCTGCGCTGGCTCGATGGTGGTAAATGGGGTTCCCCAGGCGAGGTCATTGCGGCCGAAATCGAACCGCAGCGGCCCCAGTGTCGTGGTGACGGTGACATCGTCGCCCCAGGCATTGCCTCGCTTTCGTGTGTTGGCAGCCCATTGGCTGAGGGCGTGGTTATAGAATTCGCACGCGTTACGAAACCGTTTGTCATAGGGGCTGGGAGCGGGCTGCAATTGCACATCAAACAGAAAAGCGTACGCCAGTTCTGCGCAGGACAAGTAGGATGCCGTGGCCGATGGAGACATCTTCCTCATCTGTTTCGCCCGGGCATAACACATCTCCGCTGCTGCGATCGCGACCTCGCGGCGTCGGGATCTCCGGAGTTCTCTGATCATGCTGGCAATAGCCCTGTCCGGGCTCTTGGCATACACTTCGTCCAGGTTGGCCTGACGAAGAAACTGTGCGGTCTCGGGACTCACCGTATTGTGCGTCAACGCGGAGACGTGCGCGGTCCGCGTCCAGCGGTCGTGCCCGACGCGTTTGACGAATGTCTGCTGACAGCCCGATGCCAGAGCAAGCGCTGCAACGCACCCGAGTCCCATATACTGAAGACGAATCAAAGTAACTCTCCGAGTTCTGAGTATTGTCATGTCCGGCGATAGAGGCCGATCACACGGCGTGAGAGGAAAACATATACCGTCACGAGTAGAAAGATCAAGGCGACGAGCTGCGCGGCTCGGTAGGTGATCAAGTCGACCAAGTCCCTTGCCTGTGCCGCCGTCGGGTCAAGCAGAGAGGCTGCGAGGGCGTTGACGCGCGCCAGGTCTGTACCCGGTGCGTGGCCGTCCACGAAGTCCCGCACATCTGCCAGTAACCCCTGAACCTGGATACTCGACTCACCTACTGCTTCGGCAACTCGTGTGTAATCATTGATATCGAATCGGGGTGTCTCGCCCGGTGCACACGGCTTGGGCCGCGGGTACGTTGGGTCATTGACATAAGGCGTCCATTTCTGGATCTGCTCGATGGTCCGCGTGACGGCATCCGCAGTCCCGACCCACACCTCGCCGGCCTGGCTGAATTCGCTGACCGTGCCATCGAAGGTCTGACTCAACCGCTCGGCCTTGCCCAGGGCGTTGTCGACCGTCTTGATGGCCTCGTGGCTGTCCTGGATCAGAATCGTCGATTCCTCGCGGAGCTGTTCTGGCAGGTTCTCGGCGATGTCGGCAAAACGCTCGGAACTCGTAGCGATTCGGTCCATGCTCTTGACTGTTGTTGTCACCGTTTCGTTACGGTTGATGTCCATGAGCAGCAGTTTGGATTGGACACGCATCAGGTCCGGGTACTTCCTGGCCAATTCCGTGAAGCCGTCTACCGAGTTGGCCAGGGTGGATGTCGGATCCAGTGACTCACGAACCCCGCCAATCCACGACAGCGGTTTCCACGGTATCTCGAGAGTACTGGCTACCGCGGTGGAGTTGCTGAAATGCGACGAGGCCTCCAATGCACGCAGATTCTTGACGGGGTTGTCCTTGGCGAACTGCTCGACCTGGATAGCGAGCTGGTCGTAGTCGGCCTGGGACAGGTAAGTGTGGGCAAGTGACTCGACACGGCTGCGTAATTCTGTGAGCGTCTCGGTGATGGTCTGCTGTTCTTCGCCGAAGACCTCCTTGCCGCGCCCAGTCGTAAAGAAGTGCTCGATGCGGACGGCATTGGACCACATATCCAGCATTTTGGCCACCGGGTGCTCGAAATCAGGATCGTCGATGGTCAGGCGGGTGATCGCCAGCTTCCATTCCTGGGCCGCGCGCCGCACATCATTGTTCTCGCTGCGATCGAGTTGGGAAACTGCCGTTTCAACTTGCGCGGCGACAAACTCGTCGAGCTGGTTGAGGTCACGTTGCAGTGCGTTCAGTTTCTGATCGTCGACCTTCTGGGAAATCCTGGAGGTGCGCGTACCGTGCTGTCCGCGCTGGCTGCTGTTGCATCCAATGTGGACGAGAGCGAGGAACGCGATCAGGGCCGTGAGGGTGTGGATACGGGTGAAGCGAGCAGCCATGTTTCGAATCCTATGAACACTGGAGCCAGGTCGACGAGCACTGCGAACCACGCCGCAGACCTTGCCAATGTAGCCGTTGTCAACCTAACGGCAAGGGCTGGGCGAGGCATGGTCCCATTCGAATCCCGATCAGGTACTCATTTCGTGAGGTGACATCCGTTCTGATTCTCGTCAGGGTGTGCTCCACTGCTGGTGTTGGCCGCCCATGGGGGGGAATGCATCACTCTCAGCCACCATGCGTCCCAATACGGCGTGCCCATGTTGGGTGATTGTGCCATATCGTCGGGCAGAGCGTTGTGGGCACCTGCCACAACTCGGTGATGGGCTTTGGATTGTGATCTTCCCCGGCAAGCTGGTACGCGACGTGCCCAGTTGGTCGCGTCGCTGCGGCGCTCGGGTGAACGTTTCGCCCGCCACGGTGACGCGGGGGAGGCAATTGGGAGTGTGTCATGATGTCGAATGAGACGAACGGTTTGATGAACAGCGCCATAGGGACCCGGTTCCTGTGTGTATTGACCTTGGTTGCAATTATTGGGCTGACTGGATGTGGTGGCATAGATGTACCACCTCCGGGTGACAACGGCGCTCCGCTGGCCGATGCCGGCGCGGATCAGGCAGTGTCGGGGGGTAGCCCTGTCCAACTCAATGGTGCGGCGAGTTCTGATCCGGATGGTGATTCGTTGAGTTACGCGTGGACACAGATTGCCGGCTCGCCGGTGAGTCTGACTGATGCGGACACGTCAACGCCATCCTTCACGGCGCCGGACGAAGATACCACGATGATATTCGAGCTGACCGTCGATGACGGGACCAGCGATGACACGGATCTGGTTGAGATCGCCTGCACGGCCGAAGAGGACGACAATCAGCCGCCAAGCGCAGATGCGGGTGATGACGATCTTGTCGATGGCGGTTCCACCGTCCAACTCGACGGCGGGTTCAGTTCGGATCCTGATGGTGATGCGCTGAGTTTCAGCTGGTCGCAAACGGGCGGCCCGGACGTGGCTATTGCCGGTGCCGCAACAGAGACCCCGACGTTCACGGCGCCGAACGAGGATACGACGCTGACTTTCGACCTGACGGTCAGCGACGGCAACGGTGGTTCTGATACGGATAGCGTAGAGATCGAAGTCATCCACACACCGTCGATGCTTTTCGTGGCCAATCTTCTGGGCAGCAACGTGACCGGTTGGAGTAACCCGGCATCGCTCAACGGCAACATCGCGCCGGACTCGAACCTCGCGGGCGCCCAAACGAAGCTCGTTGGTCCGACCGATATCGTCGTGGACAAGCAGGGGGCGCTGATCACGAGTAATCTCGGTCTGCCGCACCGCATTACCGCCCATGACGATGCGCTGAGCATCAACGGCAACATCGCGCCTGATCGCAATGTCGAGGGCGTCGCAACATTGCTCGATCAGCCTACCTCGGTGGCCATCAACAGGGCCAGCGACCTGGTGTTCGTCGCCAACGTCGGTGCGGTGGATCGCATCCTCGTGTACCCCAACGCCTCACAGGCGTCGTTCAACGGCAATCTACCGCCTGTGCGGACCATCGAGACGACGACCTCGCTCGATCTGCAGACACCGATGGGTATTAATTTCGGGGCCAATGACGAGCTGTATGTCGCCAACCGCGGGGGCAACAACATCCTGATATTTGCTGACGCGAGCAATACCAATGGTGACGTCACGCCGTCGCGCATCATCGAAAGTGCTGCGTTCGGGGGCCTCATGGACGTGTACATCGACGGTGCTGACAACATGTATGTGGTCAACGACACCGGCGGTGGCAACCAGGTTCATGTCTTTGCCAACGCGTCGACTCTCAATGGCTTGACGGCACCGGATTTCTCGTTGACCGTGGTCGGGGCAGTGAACCTGACCGCGATTGCCGTGGACTCAGAAGACACCGCGTACCTTGTCGACGCCAATGATCATGCGATTTATGCCTATGACGGCATTTCCACACTCAACGGTGCGTTGGCCCCGGATCGGACGATTCAGGGCGCTAACACGCAATTGAACACGCCGATTCGGGTGTTCCTGATGGAATAGTGCGAATCTCGGAACAAGTTGCACTTGGACTGGCCGACCGTCGTATCTTTCGATGCGACGGTCGGCTTGCGTTTGTCCACTTGCATCACTCGCGGTGTCTGGCGGTTGGCGATCGCTCGGGCACGACGCACAACGTCAGCTCTTCAATTGAAAGAAAACGGCAAACGGGTTCCCACCCGGGGCGCGCCGACTGGGGTCTTTCTCCCCGCGCGCTGCAGCCCGAGTTCATTGGGAACTGCAATATGCGGTATCAGCCATCGCTTTGAGGTTTCGCAGTTTGTTCGTAAGCAGCGGTACGCAAATTGCTTTATTCAGCGAGTCGGCAGTCATCGCTCGTATGGAATCGAGCTGGGCTTTGTTCAGGCCGCCGGGCAGGTGCCACCGTCCGACACCGGCAGTCGACAGTTACAGGGATCATGGACATGAGAAGTAAGCGATGTGGTACAAGCGTTGGTGTTGTCATGAGTGTTGCTTTGGGGCTGGCCATCCTGCCTGGTTGCGGAGGAGGTGAACCCGATCAAGCACCGTCTGCTGATGCAGGCGGCGATCGCACAGTCCAGGCATTCACGGCCGTTCAACTGGATGGATCGAACAGTTTCGATCCCGAGGGCGATGCACTCACGTTCAGTTGGGTCCAGATTGCCGGGACCGCAGTTTCGCTGAACGGAGCAGACACGCCGAAGCCTGCGTTCAACGCTCCGGACGGTGAGACGGTGATGATGTTCGAGCTGACGGTGGCCGATGGTTCCGGCCAGACCGACTCGGATACGGTGCAGGTCGAGTGTCACGCGCCTGCGGACGACAATCAGGAGCCGTTTGCGGATGCGGGGTCCGACCAGTTCGTTGACGGGGGCAGTGCCGTTCAACTTGACGGGACGGGCAGCACCGACCCCGATGGCGATGTTCTGAGTTTCAGCTGGAACCAGACCGGAGGCCCGCAGGTCGTGCTCAATGGAGTGGCGACGGCGACGCCGACGTTCACGACGCCGAACGAGGACACCACCCTGATCTTCGAGCTGACGGTCGATGACGGCCGAGGGGGGCTTGCCCGGCGCGAGACGCATGTCGAGGTGGGCTTCAAGCCGGGGATCCTGTTCGTGGCCAATCACGATGGTAGCAGCGTGACGAGTTTCACGGATCCGGCCACGGCCAATGGGAACATTGCTCCGGATACCAACCTGCAGGGAACGCAGACCAAGGTCGTGCGACCGACCGACGTGGCCGTGACGCGTGATGGTCACCTGCTCGTGGCCAACAATGGCGTTCCGTCGCGTTCGGTGATCGCAACTGCTGAGAGCCCTGCGAGTATCACTGCGTATGGTGAGGCAGAAACGACCAACGGCAACCTGGAGCCAGATGGCAACGTCTTCGGGCAGGCGACTCAGCTGAGCAAGCCGGCTTCGATCGCATTGAACGACGAGCGTGGCCTGCTGTTCGTTGCCGACCTCGCGGCACCAGGTATCCGAGTGTACGCCGACGCTGCGGTCTCGGAGACGTTCAACGGCAACCTGGCACCCATCCGGGTGATCCACAGTACCACCAGTGGCCACATGGCGTCCCCTGTGGGGATCAACTTCGGGGCCAACGATGAGCTGTACGTTGCCGATCATGATGCGCGCCAAGTCCTGGTGTATGCTTCGGCAAGTGATACGAACGGCGACGTGACGCCCACGCGAATCATCGAGAGCCTGGCGTTCGAGGATATCTGGGATGTGTTCATTGACGAATCCGACACGATGTACATCGTCGACGGCATGAACGGTGGGAACGAGATCCACATGTTCGACAACGCGTCGAGCCTGAACGGTGCCGTGGCTCCCGATGCAACGCTCGAGGTGACGACGGCGGCCATGATGACCTCGATCGTAGTCGACCTTGCGGGCAATGGTTACATTGCGGATCCGCTGAGCAATGCGGTGTTGAGCTACGACGATATCCGCAGTCTCAACGGCGCGCTCTCACCGGACCGCAGCATTGCCGGCCCGAACACCCAGCTGGACCGGCCCGTGCGTCTGTTCATGTACGAGTAAGTCCATCTGTGGTGATTCAGATTGGCGGTCGGGCCGGCGCATCGTCGAACGACTCGTTCCCCGGGGAGAACGGGCCGGGGGCGGCTGCGGTCGGCCCGACCGTCATTGGGGCCACGCGCATCGAGCACGCTGCGCAGCGGGACCATGGACGGTCTCGGCAATAGTGCCCACTTCACCGGTCCAGGGCAGGACCCGCACGCGTGCGGTCGACCATAATGTCATTATCACCTTGCGGTTGCATCCAATTTCGTCACGCGGTGGACGCATGGCACGGCGTGTGCTCAATGCAATTCGTTCGCGGGACGGTGCCTGTTCAGGAGCCCGCGAAGAAGACCTAACCACCGGGCCATGCCCGGGCTGCCAGCGAGGATGTTCTATCATGAACAGCAAAGCGACCGTAAGTGTGATGGGTGTGTGTGTGACCGTGGCCTTGATGCTCGTCTCCGGATGCGGGGGCGTGAATCTCGACGGCCCACCGGAAGACAATCTCGAGAACCAGGCACCGGTTGCTGACGCCGGAAACGATCAGTCTGTTCCAGCGGCCAGCACTGCTCAGCTCGACGGGACAGGCAGCTTCGATCCCGATGACGATGCGCTGTCGTTCTCGTGGGTACAGATCGCCGGTTCGCCCGTCAGCCTGAATGATGGCGACTCGCCCGCCCCGTCGTTTACGGCTCCCGATGACGAAACCACTATGATCTTCGAGTTGACCGTCGACGACGGTCAGACGACTGACAGCGATGTCGTGACCATCGAATGCATCGCCGAAGTAGACAATAATCAGGCTCCGTTCGCCGACGCGGGTAGTGACCAGTTTGCCGAAGGCGGCTCGACGGTACAACTCGACGGCGCGGCCAGCTTCGATCCGGACGGTGACACGCTGACGTTCAACTGGGCCCAGACCAGTGGCACGGCCGTTTCTCTGATTGGGGGCCAGACCGCGACGCCGACGTTCATCGCGCCCAACGAAGACGGATCGATGAGCTTCGAATTGACCGTCAGTGACGGCAATGGCGGTAGCGACACCGACAGCATGATCGTGGACACTGAAGCGAAGGCGACAGTTCTGTTCGTCACCGGGTTCTTGAGCAACAATGTGGTCAGTTTCGTCGACCCGTCGACGCTAAATGGTAACATCGCACCGGATACCAATCTGCAAGGTGCACAGACACTGCTCGATCAGCCAAGTGACGTGGTCGTGACGGCGAGCAACGACATGATCGTGACCAATTTCAACACGCCGTCGGTCACGAGCTACGTCGATGCGGAAACGACTAACGGCAATTTGACCCCAGACGGTAACGTGTTCGGTGCCGCGACCCTGCTCAACGGTCCGACGTCGCTCGCTCTCAATCCGGGGCTCGACTTGCTGTTCGTTTCCGATATCAATCAGGATGTGATCTTCGTATACGCCGGTGCTTCAACATCATCATTCAACGGCAATCTGGCACCGGTGCGCACCATTGCAACGACAACCTCAGGCGAGATCAACAATCCTGTGGGCATCAACTTCGGAGCCAATGATGAACTGTACATCGCCAATAATGGTGGGGGTGACATCCTGGTGTTCGCCAACGCGAGCAACCTCAACGGTGACGTCACGCCGAGTCGCATCATTCAGAGCCCGGTGTTCTCTCAGGTATTCGATGTGTACATCGATGGTGACGACACCATGTTCGTGGTGGAGTTCGACCTGGCTGGTGACCAGGATTTCGTGCACATCTTCAACGCTGCTTCGACGTTGAACGGTCTGACGTTGCCGGACTTCTCGCTGCAGGTCGTCGGCGCCGGTGTGCTGAGCGCGATTGCCGTGGATGCAGCAGGTACGGGGTACCTCGTGGATGCCACGGAAAATGCGATCTTCTCCTACGACGGTATCGCGACGCTCAACGGGGCGCTCGCGCCAGACCGCACCATCCAGGGCACCAACACCCAGTTGAATCAGCCCATTCGTCTGTTCCTCGCCGAGTAACCGGCGGCCGGACACATGAACCTGCCCGTGCACGGCGGCCGCTTCCATGAGAGTGGGGTGGTCGCCGTGCCCTCATGTCCGGCCTCCCTGTTCTAGATTCCCTGCCAAGACACGGGTAACCTATCCTGCTGCTGACCCGCTCGTAGGTACCACGCGTCTGTTCGGCCACGAAGCTGTTCCTGTCCAAAAGCTTGCGGCCGAAAAAGGGGTCAGGAGCCGTTTTCTGAGGGGTTTGGACCCTGGCTGGGAGCCTGGATAATGTACGAAGTAGTGCTGTTGCGACATGGGCAAAGTGAGTGGAACAAGTCCAATCAGTTCACCGGATGGACCGACGTCGATCTGACGGTTCAGGGGCGCGACGAGGCGGTGGAGGCTGGTCGACAACTGGCTGCCGCGGATTTGACGTTCGACGTCGCCTACACATCGGTCCTCAAGAGGGCCATTCGAACCATGTGGATGGCGCTCGATGAGATGGACTTGTTGTGGATCCCCGTCATCCGTGAATGGAAGTTGAACGAGCGACACTACGGCGCACTTCAGGGGTTGAACAAAGCGGAGACCGCTGCTCAGCATGGTGAAGAACAGGTCAAAATCTGGCGTCGAAGCTACGATACGCCGCCTCCGCCCCTGCAGCCGGACAGCCCGGATTGCCCGGCGAACGACCGTCGTTACGCAGGTGTCCCGGTGGGTGAGCTGCCCCTGTCAGAGTGCTTGAAGGACACAGTCGAGCGTGTGTTGCCGTATTGGAACGGGACCATCATGCCGGATATCATGTCTGGCCGTCGCGTCGTTGTCGTGGCACATGGCAACAGCCTGCGGGCGTTGGTCAAACATCTCGATGGAATCTCTGACGCGGACATTACCGAACTCAACATCCCGACAGGCATGCCTCTCGTCTATCGGCTCAACGAGGCAGGGGAGGCAGTCGACCGTCGCTATCTGGGCGACCCGGAAAAAGTCGCCGCCGCGATGGAAGCCGTAGCCAATCAGGGCAAAGCCCGGTCTTGAGCGCCGCGACCTTGTGGCCCGATGCTGAGAAGCTCTCTACACTAGGCTCTGTTGAATACTACGGCTTGGCGAGATCGGGCGAGGCGTTTGCGGTCAAGGCCGCAGTGCCGAAATGGCCACAGGCGTATCAGTCAATTCGCTGAGGACCGTCTCGGGCTGAGAACGCAGGAAGCAAGCGTCGCAGCCGATCGAAGCTGGCGGGGTTTTCAGACACTAAGCTAGATTCAACCATCTTAACGGGAGTGTCCGTTCCGTGGCCTATATCGAAGTACGCAAAGTTCACAAGAGCTACCATAAGAAGAATATCGCAGTCGAAGTCCTCAAGGGGCTCGATCTAACCATTGCGTCTGGTGAGTTCCTCGCATTGATGGGACCGAGTGGTTCGGGCAAGACCACGTTGCTGAATCTGCTCGGTGGCCTGGATCGTTCGACTTCAGGTGAGGTGATCGTTGGTGACACACAGTTACACGCGATGACCGATCAGCAGTTGACGACATGGCGCTCGCGCCACGTCGGTTTCATTTTTCAAATGTACCACCTGCTTCCAGTACTCACCGCGGCCCAGAATATTGAACTACCGTTGTTGCTGTTCAAGATGGCCTCCAGGGAGCGTCGTGAACGCGTCAGGTTGGCTCTCTCGGTTGTCGGCCTCGAGGACCGAGCGGACCACAAGCCAAGTCAATTGTCGGGCGGCCAGGAGCAGCGCGTGGCCATCGCGCGTGCGATCGTGACCGACCCCGAATTGCTCCTCGCCGATGAACCGACCGGCGACCTCGATGCGGAGAGTGCGCACGAGGTCCTTGTGCTCCTGGAGAAGCTGCGTTCCGATCTGGGAAAGACTATCGTCATGGTAACGCACGACCAGAAAGCTGCGACGCACGCGGGACGCCTGGTTCGGCTGGAGAAGGGGCAACTTCTGGCCGACGAGAAATTTGCTGATAACCTGGTCTCGTACTAGAGAGAGCCATGACCTCATCGACCCTGCTGATCAAGAATCTAACGCGAAACAAACTGCGTACATCACTGACCATCCTTGCCGTGGCTCTGCCGCTGTTTGTCTATACCGCAGCTCAGATGTTCGTTGACGCCACCGACCAGTTGTTCAAGGATATGGACAAGAAGATGCGCGTGGCCGTCCATGGCAAGTTGACCTTTACGCAGTCTCTGCCGCAGCGGCTGCGTACCGATATCGAATCCATCGCTCCCGACGGATACATCGAGGCCGTGTGTCGCACCAGCTGGTTCGGAGGCAAGCTCAAGGACACGCAGAATTCCTTTTTCAGCATGGGTGTTGATCACGACACATTCCACATCGTGTACCCCGAATTCAACATGACCCCCGAGGATATCGAGGCGTTCCAGAAAGAGCGTCGGGCGGCGGTCATCAGCCAGGCCCTGGCCAAGCAGCTGGATAAGAAGATCGGCGATCAGGTCACCTTGCAGGCTGGTATCTCGCCCTTTCCTGATGTCGATTTTGTCATCGCGGCGATTCTTGACGATATACCCGGTCCGCGAATGTATATTCGCCTCGACTACTACGACGAGGTATGGAAAGCCAAGGCCGACAAGTCGCGCGGCGTGAACAACTTCTGGATCAAGTGCAAGTCGCCGCAGGGGCGCGAGTGGGCGCTGACGGCCATCGACGATCATTTCGCCAACAGCGAGCATGAAACCCAGGCTGAGATGGAGTCGACGTTCATCGCAACGTTTTTGCAAAGCGGTGGAGACTGGGTCGGCATGATGGGCATGATCGGCAAACTCGTCGTACTCGTTGCCTTGGCGGTGGCGTTCAACACGATGAGTATGGCCTTTCGTGAACGGATCCGTGAGATCGCCGTGCTCCGCGCATTGGGATTCCAGCCAGGTACGATCATTCGTCTGGTTCTCGGCGAGGGGTTGCTGCTCGGCCTCATTGGTGGCGGACTGGCGGTGGGGACAGCGGCAGTGATCGTCGCTGCGCTCGGTGATCTTCTCGCTGGTTTCAATATTTCGGTGAGCATGCAGCCGGCCACTCTGTACACCGCGTTCGGCGTCGCCGTGGCCTGCGGGTTCCTGGCTTCGATCATACCGGCCATGATGGCCGGGCGTCTGCAAGTGGCAACTGCTCTAAGAAAGGTCGTGTAAGTTCAATGGCTTTGCCGTTTCGTTACAACGTGCTCAGTTTGCTTGCCCGGCCGACAAGTACCTTCACTTCGATCGCATTGGTTGCATTGATCATTGCCACGTTCTCCTACCTTCAGGCGGTGACCGACAGCGCTCTCCAAACCATGGCCGGGACTGGCGATCCCAATACAATCATCGTGCTCAATCGCGCGTCCGCCAGCGAAACGGTATCCGGTTTCGGACGCGAGATGGTCAACAAGCTCGAGCTCGTTCCGGGTGTCATCCGGGAAGGGGATGCGGCGATCATCAGCCCCGAGACGGTGGCCATCAGCAGCGCTCGTGTTACGGCCGATTCAGAGGTGACGTCGAATACGTCTGTTCGCGGCGTTGATTTCGACCTGGCCAACCGGGTTCGTCACGGTCGTGTGAAGATCGTCGAGGGACGGGTGTTCGAGCCGGGTACTGAAGAGGTCATCGTCGGCATCTCGGCGCATAAGACTTACTATCAATACGGCATCGGCGACATGATCGAGGCCGGCACACGCGGCAAGCGACTGTTCAAGATCGTTGGTATCTTCTCCGCTGCCGGCAGCGCTGCCGAAAGCGAAGTGTGGGGCTATGTCGAGACGATGCGCGACGTGTACGCCCGCGATGGTTATTCCTCGGCGCGTCTGCTTGTTGGTTCGGAGCAGGCCGGCCTCGAAGCGGTTGACTACATCACTGGACCGGTGGTCGAACTCGAAGCCATGACCGAGAAGGACTACTTCGAGAATCTGGGGACGAATCAACGCGTGACCGAGATCCTGAGTATTGTCATGATTGTGATCATGGGTACCGCAGCAGCCTTCGCGGTGGCCAACACCATGTACAGTGCGGTTGCAGGACGCACGCGTGAGATCGGCATGCTCAAGGCTGTCGGCTTCGCCAGTTCCAGCGTTCTGACATCATTCGTCATCGAGGGGCTCATCATCGCGATGCTCGGTGGCGTGATCGGCTGCGGGTTGAGTTACTTGTGCGACGGCATGCAACGGAGCATCCTGCCGACGACCTTTACGACCGTGACATACACGCTGAAGATCGATGCCAAGATCATCGGTGTTTCGCTGGCCGTTGCCCTCGTCATTGGCCTGGCCGGCTCGATCATGCCCGCATGGCGGGCAGCCCGGTTGCCGGTGACCCGCGCCCTCCGCGAATCCTGAGGCGTTTCGAGTGCGAGCCCATCAGCCGATCCTGCTATGATGGAGCCGGATCGAGACCATAGATGAAAGAAACCCTTCAACAGCGTGTCGATGGCCTCAAGGGCCTGACCATCGAGCGGGACAATCGTCCGAGTACCACGGGGCGGAGCTGGGTGCCGCTGGCAGCCATCATTGCCGTCGTCACCACAATGGGCGGCGCCGCAGGAGTATGGTACTACCAGACGACCGGTGCGCGAATTCTCGCAGTCCTGACCACCCAGCCTGTTGAGGTCAAACTCACGACCATCAGCGCACCCCGGCCAGGCGACAGTCAACGGATTCAGCTCGTCGCCAGCGGCCGCATCGTTAGCGATCGCCGCGTCAACGTCGCAACAAAGGTGTCTGGCCAGATTGTCGAACTGAATGTGGAACAGGGCGATGTGGTCGAGGTTGGCGACGTGCTCGCACGGGTCGAGGACATCACCTATCTTGCCCAGCGCGATGAAGCCCAGGCCGAGGTCGCTCGTCGGCGTCATGTCATTGCACGAACACGGGCCGAGTTCGAACGGGCCAAGGCCGCCATCGTCGAGGCCCGGGCAAACCTCGACTTCGAGCAACGAAACTACGAGCGGTTATTGCGGCTCATCGATCAGGGCCAGGCAAGCGAATTCGAGTTCCGCAACGCGCGCAGCCGTTTTGACGCAGCGAGCGCGAGCCTGGCGGTCGCCGAGGCGTCGATGAGAGCGCTGGAATCGGCGATCTCTTCGAGTGAAGCGGAACTCGAGGGCGCCGAGGCAACGTTGCGCGTGTTCCAGAAACGCCTGGATGATTGTGCGATTCGCGCCCCCATTTCCGGAGTCATTCTTGAACGCAACGCACAGGTCGGCGACTTCCTGGCATTCGAAGGAGGGCGCGGAGCCAACGCCAACGCGCAGTTGGTCTCGATTGCGGACATGACCTTGCTGCGCGTCGAGGTTGATGTCTCGGAGCGCGACGTCTATCGACTGACCGCGGACCAACCCACCCGTATTACACCGGATGCCGGCCGGGATCGGCAGTACGAGGGCGCCGTCATGTGGATCGATCCCGTTGGCGACTACGCCAAAGCCACGGTTCAGGTCAAAGTCCGCATCTTCAATCCCGATCGCGCTTTGCGTGTGGATGGTTCTGCAAAGGTCGAGTTTCTGAGTCAGCCCACCGAATCGCGCACCGACACGAAAGAGGCATTCTGGTTACCGAAGACCGCTGTCCAGCTCACGTCAGGAAGCAGTACGGGCACGGTGTTCACGGTGATCGAGGAGCAGCTTGTGGCCAACACTGTTCAGGTTGGTACACGGAGCGGCGATACCGTCGAGATCCTTGGTGGCGTTTATGGTGGCATGCGCATCGTTACTGAGGTCAACGCGGACATGGCGGCAGGAGATCCCGCACGTGTCGTTGAGTAAGCCTCCAGCCTGGGGCTCCTCTATGGTGTCGCGTGGTGTGCGGCCAGCGCGGTGTTCACGTCGGAATAGACCTCGAACAAGTGATCCAGTTTGCACGCCTGTAGGACTTTCGGCACGATTCCCGTAACAGCACAAAGTGTGACGTTGCCGTCGAGGGTGTTCATGCGCTGATACAGGCGGAGCAACAGGCTCATGCCATAACTCGAGATGTACTCCAGTCGTGTGCAATCGATGATGATCCGGTGTACTGTCGTATCGATGAGACGCTCGATCTCAATGACGAACTGGCCTGACTCCTGGGTATTCAGGCTGCTGTCAGCTTCGATGATGAGTACGTCGCTGACGTTGTCGTGGCGGTAAAATTCCATTGTGCTCCCGTCATGCGGATGGGCAACCCGGTCCATGTCCTCGGCGGATCGTGTGCGCCTCGACAACTGGTTGTCACCGTGCTCTTCCGCGCTGTCCTTCGACATGAATAGTGATCGGTTGGGTGCTCAGCTCGATCTTATCATGCGGTGCGGTCATGAACATGAACGTGCGGTCGCCGGCGTGAGGGGCCTGGTGACGCAGTTCGACAGCGAAGGGGCCGACAGCGTCCTTCGATGCCGTGAACGTGTACGTCGCCATGGCGCCCGGCTCCACCCTGGATGAACTGCCGCTGAGGCCGACGATCATTTGCCCGGTCGCAACGTTGAATGCGGACCAATAGTCCATGGGATCGTGGCGCTGACTGAACAGGCCCGCGTCTTCTACGCTGATGTCTACGAGATCGAGCGTCCCGCTGCGGCCACCGGCGGTGGTGACATGCAGTTGGTAGCCACGCAGATCGTTGACCGGTGTCCGCAGGCGGACCGTCACTGCAACCGTGTCGCCGGGTCGGATGCGCCGCCGGTCGGCGTCGAGGGTGATCGTCGCCTGCCCGACGACGGTGGGCGTGATCGTTGGGGCGGGGCCGCCCGCGCATGAATCGGCGCACATGTTCGTGAATTCGAACATCGTGCTGGCGTGAAAAGCGTCGTTCCCGTCACACACACCGTCCGAAGCACATGAGCCGAATGGTCCACCCGCGTCAACGTTGAGGGCATCGGGGGCGTTGGGTTCGCAGGTGTACTCGCCACCTCCGGGGTCTTGATTGGCGAAGCAGTTGAGGGCGTGGAAGCGGTCATTTCCGTCTGTGGTTCCGTCGATGGCGCAGGCTCCGAACTGTCCGCCCATGTCCGCAAACACCGTGCTCGTCCCGCTGCAGGCGCCATCGATGCACTCATACCACACGCAGTTGTCGTCGCGAATACCATCGTGATCGAGATCGGCACAGTCGGCAACAGTTGAACACACCGGCGCGTGCACGAGTTGAACGATCGGAGCGATGGCCGGGACTCCGCTGTCGTCGAGGATGAACAACATGTAGAAACCCGGCGGGGCGAGGTTTCCGTGTGCCGGGGCGGTCACCAGCAGCGTCGAGCTGTTGGTCTGTACGAAATCGAGCTCGACGAGTCGCTGGTTCATGTTGACTGAATGGGTCACCGCCGACAATGCGATGAGCACTACTGAATCGATGCTCTCGGCATTCGGAGTGGTGATATCGAACGGAACGCCGTAGGTCAGGCTGTTCGGAGCCCATGACAGTGTCGGCCGAGGTCCCTGAAAGAGATATGGGGGTTCATAAATCTCGGCTTGCCACGCACTCGGCCCGTTGTCCTGACCGGCGGATAACACTCGGCCATCCGGTAGCAACACGGCAGTGGAGTGATACATGCGGCCATGAACCTGTGGGGGCAGCACTTTCCATTCGTCGAGCACCGGGTCATAAAGTTCCGGCGTGGTCTGCGGGTCACCGTACAAATCGCTCCCCCCGCCACCGATGATAATGACCTTCTTGTTCGGCAGTGTGACTGCATTGGCATGGGCTCGGCCGAAGTTCATATTTGCAGCAAAACTCCACTGCGGGACAGCGTCCTTGAAGTCGATGATCTCACAGGTCTGGGTGCCACCAACCGCGTCGTGCCCGCCCATGATCATGACCACGTCGATCTCGCCGGGCATCAAAACGCTGGTGCCCTGGCCGCGCCAACCATAGTTGTTACAGTCGATGAACGTCCATTGCTCGGTCAGCGGGTCGTAGGTGTAGGTGCAGTTGTTCTCGCCGACGTGTGCGATGCGGCCGCTACTGAGCAGGTGCATTCGGGGGAACAGGTTGGTGAACCGCTCTGCATTCGCGATGACCTCGACGCCGATGCCGGGCGTGAACATTTCGACGATCGGGGTTTCTACGCAGTCTTCGCTCAAACCCGAAAAAATCATCACCCGGCCATCGCCGAGCATCACGTTGGAGGGGTACCACCGTCCAGTCGACATCGTGTCGTCGAACGTCCATTGGTTGGTAAACGGGTCAAAGATGCTTGTCGTCATGTGGCCACGAAAATCATGCCCCGCCGGGCAGCTCGCCGGGTTGTCATTGCCGCCGGTGACGAGCAACCGCCCATCGGCCAGGAATGTCAGCCCGCTGCAGAACAGATTGAGGGACCAGTTGACTTCGGTGAATTGCCCGGTCTGCGGGTTCCACGTTCGAGCACGCGAGTCAGGCGTGTCCCATGGATACGAATACTGCAGGACCTCGCCGGTCGGCAGCAGGGCGGCGTGAATCGCGATGACATCCCAGTCCTGGGGCGCCTGCCACTGGCCGATGTCGGCCGGGCCCTCACCCGCCACAGCGCTAGCGCATGGCAACAGAACGGTGGCGCACAGGGCAGTGAGACGGTGCATGGTGTTCTCCTCCGGATGAATGGTGCCGGCAGGGGTATGTGCCCCCCGAGGTGGTGGGCAGCGTCAGGCGGGTGTCGGTTGTGCGCTGCACGGATCCTCCGCGTGCGGCCTGTGGGCCCCAAGAGTGCCCCGGTGTCGGCTCGTGTGGTCTCGTGGCTCGCCTTGTCTGCACGCCAGTGTACGCCGTGGGCGCCGCGCCCGGCAAGGTCAGCGGGAGCGCTCTGTGACCGGGGTCAGAAACTGTACGAATGTACTTGCACGGTCGATATATACCGTGTATATATATACCGTAGATATAGCAGTGGGGAGCCACGAGTGTCTGTTCGACAGGCCATTTTGGGATTGCTCAGCGATGGACCGCTGCATGGTTACGAGCTGAAGCAGCTGTACGAACACCGCCTGGTGCCCGGAGGACAGCTGAATTTCGGGCAGGTATACACCTCGCTCGACCGCCTGAATCGGGATGGTCTGGTCGTCAGTGATCACGTCGCTCGCGCCGGCAGCCCCGACCGCAAGGTCTACAGCCTGACGGCTGCCGGACAGGCCGCTTTGGCGGAGTGGTTGAGTACACCGTCCGGTGTGGATCTTGACTTGCGCAACGAGACGTACCTGAAGCTGATGATTGCGGAGCGTCTACCGGACGGAGATCCGCTTGCGGTCATTCGTATCGAGCGCCGGTCGAGTTTCGAACGATTGCATGAGGTCAAGCAAGCCCACGTTCGCGACGGCGGCGCCGATCAACCCACCACATTATTGCTCGAATTGGCCGCACTGCGCCTGGAAGCGTTTCTCAAGTGGTTGGACCGTTGCGAAGAAGTCTTTGCCCAGGAGAACATCCCATGAATGACACGGAGACGTATGCGCTTGAAGTCAGGGCTCTGGCCAAGTCTTTTGGCGAAGGGCCAGGCCTGGTCGAGGCACTGCGCGGTATCGACATGGCCGTCAGTGGCGGAGAATTCGTCGCCATCATGGGGCCATCGGGATCCGGCAAGAGCACACTGTTGCACCTGCTCGCCGGGCTCGACTCGCCTGATGGAGGGCGTGTGTGTGTGGCGGGACGCGGTCTTGACGACATGTCGGATGACGAGGTTACCTGTTTGCGACGGCGCGAGATTGGTCTTGTTTTTCAAGCGTTCAACCTGTTGCAGGTGTTGACGGCTGAAGAGAACGTTGCGTTGCCAATGATCATCGACGGGATGGGTGAGAGCAAGGCGCACAGCTGTGCCAGACTGGCCCTCGAGAGGGTCGGCATTGCTGAGCGCGCTGCCCATTATCCGGGTCAGATGTCCGGCGGTGAACAGCAGCGCGTGGCTGTGGCCCGGGCGCTTGCCGCCGAACCGGTGATTGTGCTGGCCGATGAGCCGACCGGTAACCTCGACAGTGTCGCCGGCAATCAAATCATCGAACTACTGCGTCGTCTGGTCGACGACCACGACCAGACCATCCTGATGGTTACGCATGATCCAGGTCACGCGGCGGTGGCCGATCGGGTCGTGCGCCTGCGCGATGGTCGTGTCGAGGATGAACAACGCATGCCGCCCGGTCGCCCAACCAACGAACTCCTGCACGATCTGGAGTCAAAACCATGACACTCTCACGCTACCTGCTCCGTGAAACACGTCGCCGCTGCGGCCGCGCCGTGTTGACCATCATCGGCATCGTCATCGGAGTGCAGGCGTTGGTGGCGGTGCCGGTGACCATTTCGACGACCCGCCAGGCCTACCGCAATCTATTCGAGGGCGTCAGCGGACAGGCCGATCTCGAGATTGTTGCTGTCGGGCACAGCCCGTTCGATGCGGCGCTCGCGGCGCGTCTAGCGGATACCGACGGAGTCAGTGCTGCTACGGGGGCAGTTCAGGGCGTTGTCACGATTCTCGATTCCGGTGGGCCGCGGCCAGTCATCATCGTAGGGATGACCGCACAGGCAACATCGACCGATTTCAAACTGCGCAGCGGGACGATCCCGGATGGCGACGGCCAGGCAGTCGTGTCGGCCGACTACGCATCGTCACTGGGGTTGGTCGTGGGTGACGAGGTCATGTTGCTGACGGTTGGTGGAGCCCGCGCACTCCGCATCACTGGTGTGGCCACGCCGCGCGGACTCGCAGCCGTCGGTGCCGCGGATATCCTGTGGGTCCATTGGGCGACTGCGCAGCATGCTCTCGGTCTGGGTGATCAAATCAACGCAATCAAGCTGGTCATCGAGGACGGCATGAGTGTGGAAGAGGTCATGGCCGAGATCGCACCGCAGTTGCCCGACGGTTTGCGCGTGCAGGCACCGGCGAGCCGTGCGGCGTTTGCAGAAGCATCGATGGCGACCACCGAGATGCTGCTGTCGACACTGAGCATCATCGCCCTGGCCACCGGCGCTTTCGTCATCCTCAACACCTTCTTGATGAACGTGACCGAACGTCGGCGCGAACTGGCGATTCTTCGAGCCTTGGGAAGTACGGCTCGGCAGGTGGCGCGCATGCTGTTGCTCGAGACTCTCGTGCTCGCGCTGGTCGGAACGGCAATCGGGATTCCACTCGGTGTGGCGGTGGCGTACATCATGATGGAACTCATGTCCCAAATGATGGTTGTGGCCATGCCCACACCACAGGTCACGATTGACGTCATCGTCTTGGCTGCCTTGCTTGGTATTGGCGCCGCGCTTCTTGCGACCTGGATACCCGCACGACGTGCGGCAGCCCGCCCGCCACTTCACGGGCTGAGTGAACGACCGTCCGGGGTCGCAGGTGGCAGCGGGGTGCCCGCGTGGATTGGGTGGAGCGGGGTCGTGTTGTTGGGCATCGGTGGCGTGATCGTGGGTTGGATCTTCAGCGGTGCAGTGCCGGCCGGGCTGTACGTGTTTCTGTTGCCGGCGTGCATGAGCCTGGGCGTGGTCGCCATCGCAGCGATCGTCCCAATGGTGCTTCGTCCTCTGTTGTTCGTCGTCGGACGTCTGCTGCGGCCTATCCTGGGCATCGAGTCGATGCTGGCTGTGCGTCAGCTGCTGCGCCGACCCGTTCGTGCGGGTTTGGTGGTGAGTGTGTTGACCGTCTCGATCGTTGTGTCTGTTGCGTTCGGCAATTCCATACTGTTGAGCGTTGATGATGTATTCGACTGGTGTGACACAATCATCACCAGCGATTTCCTTGTCCGCGCCCATCGCCCGGAGCCCTCGTCGACATTGACCGCTGCGATCCCTGACACAGTTGAAGTTGAACTGGAGCACCTCGATGGCGTTGACACTGTTGTACCACTCAGCTTCGTGCAGGCAACTGCGGCTGACCGCCAGGTCATCGTCCTGGCACGGACGTGGCCAGTAGACGGTCCGCTGGGGATCGAGTTGTTCGACGGGCAACCGCACGATGTGCATGCTGGACTCCACCGCGGCGAGGTCGTCGTCGGATCCCATCTGGCTCAGGAGGCCAGCCTGCACATAGGCGATACGATTGCAGTCGACACGCGCGACGGTGTGCGGCACCCACGGATCTGTGGGATCGCGACGGAGTATACAGCAGGTGGGTTCATCCTATACGCGGACTGGGACCTCATGCGCACATGGTTGAGGTTTCAGGGCGTGCATGTCTATTTGCTGACGGCCGAGCGCGGTGCGCAGGATCGGGTCGCGGCGGGACTCGACAGCATATGTTCAAAACATGGTCTCGTCTACCAGTCGCGCGCGGGGTTTCGTCAAGACCTGGATCACATGATGGGCGGGGTCGTCGGATCATTTTGGGCGCTGCTCCTGCTCGTGTTCGTCGTGGCGTCATTGGGCGTGACCAATTCGTTGACGATGAATGTGCTCGAGCAAACCCGCGAGCTCGGGGTCCTCCGCGCCATCGCCATGAGAAGGTCCGGTGTGTGCAGAATGATCGCAGTGCAGGGGTTGGCCCTGGGATGGGTCAGCATCGTTCCCGGCGTGCTGGGCGGGGCGTTGCTCAGTGTCCTGGTGGTCAAGACAACCTACCCGATCACCGGTTTCGAGATGGAATACGCCCTGAGCATACCACTCATTCTGGGCTGCATGGGCCTGACCCTGCTGGTTTCGGTGGCCGCATCCATGCCGCCCGTTTGGCGCGTGTCCAGGATGTCGGTGGTGCGGGCGTTGCAGTATGAATAGTCACTCCGAAGTCCACGAAGGCGAGTCTGACATCAGAACGCGACGTTGTACTTGTTGGTCATGTCTCTACGGACCAGCGCCATGTCGTCGTCGATCGACTTGAGGATCTGAATGACCAGCTTGACGCCTTCGGCTTTTTCTTCGACTTCGAATTGTTCACGCTTGCGCTCCGTACGGCCGGTGTAGCGTGGATAACGATCATAGTAACGACCGTAGCGACCATATCCGCCGTAGCGGCCATATCCACCGTAGCGGTACCGTGGGGCACTCTGTCGATTCGCTGCTTCCTTGACCTTGCGCTGCTGGGATGTTTGCTTGTGCTCTTCAAGAATATTGGCTGATTCGCGCCACCGTTCGGCCACCGTGATCGAGAACTCCTGCATGTCCTCGTCGACGTTGAGGATGGGCAGCCGATCGATCTTGCGTGCGTACTTGCGCATGACCACGCCGTCGGCGAAAGTCAACTTGCGCGTGCGATGTTCCAGGTCATCGACCAGCTCGACGACCGCGCCGAAGTGCTGTTCGGTCGCGTAGACTACAGGATCGACGCCGGCTGGAGGTTCCGCAGATGCGGCGTCCGTGTCATCTGTCCCGGTTTGGCCGTCGCGCGCTTGCACATGAGGCGGTTGTGCATCGGGCAGCGGGGTCGGCAGCTCAATGAAACTGACCACGAGCCGCATGGCATCGGTCGACATCGGGCCTTTGAGGACCACGGTCTTTTCTCCGTTTTTCGTCGTGACGTCCCAGTCCTGGTAGATGTCTTCGATTCCTGTTCGCGTCAGGAATTCGATGACGACAGGTTTGGTGAGCTCTTTGAATGATGAAAGGCTGCGATCAAAGTCGACTGTCAATTCTCCCTGTGGTGCGCTACCAATCGTGACTGCGAGATTCAGCCCGCGGACAGAGGCCAGCGTTTGAGCGAGCTGGGTTTTGTCAAGATTGCTCTCTGCCAGAGACTCAAAAGTCTCGATCGAGTTCTGCAGCATGCGTGGATCCGTCGTGCCCTCGAGGTCTGCCGCGATGAAGATATCTGCGTCGTTCCTGGCACTCATCAGGTCGCGGAGGTACGGCGACAACTTGGCCCGCTTGCGTACTCGAGCGTCGCGCAGCCATCGCGCCGTCTGCTGGCGGTCGGCGGGGAAGTACACGCCCATGACGTTGTCACCTTCATCGACGAAGTACAGGTCCAGCGGAGTCCACACCGCAGGCCTGCCGGACAACTCATCCGCGTAGCCGTCACGCAGCCGCGCCACCTCAGCCATCTGGGGCGCGTCATCCAGGTCGATGAAGCTGGCTTCCCAGACCGATGCGAGGCTCTCAGTGTCCATTTTGGCGGCCTGGATGAGTCGCCGGGCATTGCGTGGAATGACCAGTGGTTTGGATACGAAGTCGGCAGGACGTTTCTCGCTCCATTGTTCCTTCTTGGCCAGTGGGCTGTTCAGAATCCGATCGAAGTCCATCATGACGACCAGGTTGGCATCTGCGGGCACGCGCCGCAACAGGTCCTCGATACTGGCCAGTAACGTGGATGTGCATACGGTCATCACCAAGACTGGCATCAACAGGCATCGGTTGTGCATGATTGGGCTCCTGGGATTAGGCGACGAGTGACCGCTCGTCATTATTCACCTGACCATGAGTTTGTGCAAATTGGGGCCCGACGCCAGTTTGACCTCTCGCTTGGGGCCTCGTACACTCGTCTTTGATCATGGACTTCGATCAACTTCTGCTTTTTGCGGTCAAGAATGACGCCTCTGATATCCACATCCAGGCGGGTGCTCCGCCTATGTTGCGGATCGGTGGTCAGATGCGCTCGCTCGAGACCGAGGCGCTCACCGAGGAAAGCATCGTCAATTTCCTCGGGCAGATCGCTCCGGAGGATAAGCGCGAACGCATCGAGAAAGCGCTCATCGAAGGGCTGGATTTTTCATATGCCATCCCGAATGTCAGCCGCTTTCGCTGCAGTGGTTATCGCCACCTCGGTCATAGCGGTATGGTCATGCGTCTGGTCAAGACCGACATCCGCAATATCGACGACTTACACTTGCCCAAGGTCATGCATGACATTGCGCTCAGCCAGCGTGGCTTGACCTTGTTGACCGGTACGACCGGCAGCGGCAAGAGCACCACCCTGGCAGCGATGATCGACTTGATCAACCGCACCCATCGCACCAAGATCATTACTGTTGAAGATCCCATCGAGTACATTCATTCGAACAAGAAAGCGTTGATCTCACAGCTCGAGGTCGGCACAGATACCACCTCGTTCGACCAGGCCTTGCGTCAGGCGCTGCGGCAAGATCCCGATGTCATTCTGGTGGGTGAGCTTCGTGACGTCGAAACGTTGCGCATTGCTCTGCGCGCGGCCGACACAGGTCATCAAGTGTTCTCCACGGTGCACAGCGCCAATGCGCCGCAGACCATTGAACGAATCATTGCAATGTTCCCGGCGAACGAGCACAAGCTGCTGACCTCTCAACTGGCCGGGCAGGTCGAGGCGATCATCTCGCAGCGGCTGGTGCGAACGGCTGACGGGGGCCGGCGCCCTGCGCTCGAGATCCTGCGGGGTGGAGCGATTACCGAGAAGTACATCATGGAGAATCGCCTCGGCGAGCTGCATGATTACATTGAGAGCGGCGAGGCGGGGATGCAAACCTTCGATCAGCATCTCCTCGAAATGTACCTGGCCGAACTGATCTCTGGCACCGAGGCCTTGAGATGGGCCTCCAATCCAGAAGCACTATCCATGGGGATGCGCGGCATCAAAAAACGAGGTGCCGGACGGAGTTGAGCATGTCGGATGAATCAGTCATTGCGGTTCAAACACACGAGCGCGCCATTGTGGTTGTCGTTCAGCCTGCCGAATTGGACGACGATGGAACCGATCAGGTCAAGCGGGAGGTGGCTGCCGCTGCAGCCGAGGCGCGCAACGTTCCCAATGTCATTCTCGACCTGGCGCGCGTCGGGATGCTCCCGAGCCTGTCGCTTGGGGCGCTGGTCACGCTCATGAAGGAGCTGAAGGCATCTGATCAACGCCTGATTCTGGCCGGGGTGCAGGCCCCGGTGCGGGAGGCGCTGGCCATCACACGTCTGGACCGCTTGTTCGAGATGCACGATGACGTCAACAGTGCTTTGGCGCGACTCGGTTCGTCGTAGCCCGCAGACGCGTCGCTGAATCGGGCTGCACAGGAGTTACTCTTGCAGAGTGAGCCAGGCGCACGCGCGACTTCGCAGGACGATCCGCCGTCCGCACCCGGACATCCCTGGTTCGTATATGTCGTAATCGTTGCGGCCGGTGGAACGGTCGCCTGGTTGCGCCGCGCGCATCAAACGACAGACAATGGCCTTCAGAATTTCTTCACGCTCGCCGTTCTGGTCATCACGGGCACTGTGGTGGTGCTGTGGTTCGTGTTCTTCAGTCGCTATTCATCACGGGCACGGCATAGAGGTGGCTTGATCATTCTCGTTGCCCTCATTGGATTCATCACAGTATTCCGTTTCGACGAATACAACGGGGCTCTGGTCCCTACGCGGTTGTCCTTTCGTTGGGCTGGGGCATCGGTCCATGCGTTGCCTGCGGTCCGACATACCGGGCCGCTCGATTTGCGTCCGACGCCGGCAGATTATCCGGGATTCCTTGGAGTTCATCGTGATGGTCGGGTGGCAGGTGTACACATCGATCCCGATTGGAGCGTGCGGCCACCGCAGGTTCTGTGGCGTCAGCCCATCGGAGAAGGGTGGTCGGGTTTTGCGGTAGTCAATGGCGTGGCTGTGACTCTCGAACAGCGCGGTGCTGAAGAGGCGATCACTGCGTATGATGTGGCCACGGGGGAACTGCGCTGGGCATTCGGGTACGGCACGCGCTTCGATCACGCACTGGGTGGGCCTGGTCCACGGTGCACGCCGAGCATCAGCGAAGGGCGGGTCTATGCTCTCGGATCGCGCGGCGAGTGGATGTGCCTGGACGGCACGGCGGGGACGTTGTTGTGGTCACATGACCTGCTCGATGATTACGGAATTTCCGCAGCGCACGAGGCCAGCACGATCTTGTACGGGCGATCGAACTCGCCGCTTCTCGTCGACGACATGGCCATCATTCCGGTTGGCGGAGCAGGACGTACGATGGCCAATGTCGTTGCCTACGACCAAGTGCTGGGCACGGTCGTGTGGTCAGGCGCGCCACGTCAGATCAGTTTCAGTTCGCCAGCGTGTGCCGAGTTGGCCGGGCGCCGTCAGGTGCTGATCGTCAATGAAGCATCGCTCAGTGGACACGATGTGGCCACGGGGCGGTTGTTGTGGGAACATCCGTGGCCGGGTGTCACGAGTCGAAACGCAAACGTATCGCAGGCCGTGCCGGTTCCGCCGAATCGCGTGTTCGTATCAAAGGGGTACGGTCTGGGCGCCGCGTTGCTCGAGCTCCTGCCGGATGAGGGGGGCACCCTGCGTGTCGAAGAGCTGTGGTCTGATACCAGTGTCCTGCGGACGAAATTCACCAACGTCGTCATCAAGGATGACCACGTCTACGGCCTTTCCGACGGTATTCTCGAATGTGTTCAGTTGAACACCGGAGAACGCGTGTGGAAACGCGGCCGTTACGGCCACGGCCAGGTACTGCTCGTCGGCGAGCACCTTCTCGTGCTGAGCGAGGACGGCGAGGTGATTTTAATCGAAGCCAGTCCAGGGCCACCGCAGACATCGGATCATGAGCTGGCCCGTATTCAGGCCATCGCTGGTCTGACCTGGAACAACCCGGCCTGTTATCACGACATCCTATTGGTGCGCAATGGCCGCGAAGCGTCAGCCATACGCTTGCCGCTGATCGAGTAGGTCCAACCTTTTCCGTAGTGTCAGCGCAGGAACCCGCTCGCAGGCTGATGGTGTGCGAGCGGGTTGTTGCATGATGGTCCCGGTCGCAGCAGGAAGTGTGCTGGTGTCGGGCCCCGGTGGTCAAGGAACGAAATGCCAACGGCGAAAGCAAAGTAAACCGCTAACAGCATCATGGGGCGCTCCTCTGCACGCTCGGGCTATCATCATGCGAGTGCCCGTTCGGTTTGTCTAGTCGGTTGGGAACCAGAACTGCGGCGCCCATCAGGGCATCGAGTACGGGGGCAGTCCCACAGCCGGAGTGGTTCGATTCGGGGGAGGGTGCTACACTGGACCGATGTTCATCGCGCTAATGGTGATTGCGGTGTTGGCCATATGGCCTGTCTCGAGCGAGGTCGAAGACGACTACATGCAGCGCGAGCCCGCGGTGACCCCGCGGTCGGCTCCTCCGGTGATGTTTGGACCGTTCATCAGTCGCCAGGTCAACATCGACTCGACAGGTCGCGATGATCCGTTCGATGCGGCCAACGAACCCTCGCTGGCAATAGATCCTCGCCATCCGCAGCGCATGGTCATCGCCTGGCGTCAGTTCGACAACGTGCGCTCCAGTTTCCGACAGGCCGGATGGGCCTACAGCCACGATGGCGGGCGCTCATGGACGGCTGCAACACTCGATCCACGAGTCAGTCGCAGTGATCCCGGCGTGGTCGCCGACCGCCACGGCCATTTCTATCTGTGTTGCCTGCGTGCAGACTTCGTGTGTGAAGTGTTCAAATCACTCGATGGTGGTATGACCTGGGGTCCGCCGGTGGTTGCCGGGACGGGCGACAAGCCATGGATGATCGCGGGGCGTGGATTGGCGCCCGGCCAGGACCATCTGTACATTGCCACACTCGAACCGAGCTCGAGTTTCAGTCGATCGATTGACGGGGGCCGGGTGTTTCAGCTTCCCTCGGCCTATCCACGGAGCTTTTCAACCGCGTGCGTGGACCAGTACGGCGTGTTATATGCCATCGCCGGATTCAGTGCTCGGATCTATCGCTCGCGTTCTGCGCGCGACCATCGTCGCGTTCCGGAATTCGATTTCATGGGCCGTTTTGATCTCGGTGGCAACGGCATCGGTTTCACGGGACCCAATCCAGGCGGTTTGCTGGCCCAGCCATGGCTGGCCACGAGCCCGTCCGGTGACGCACTCTATGTGCTGCATTGTGTCCAGGATTCCTCGTTCGATCCGCTTGATCTGAAATTCGCGCGAAGCGGTGATGGTGGAGCGTCCTGGACCGGCATGCAACGGCTCAATGATGATCGGCAGGCTCCCGCAGCCTGGCAGTGGTTCAGTGTCATGGCCGTGGCCCCCAACGGGCGCATCGACGTTGTGTGGAACGACACCCGCGGCTCGTTGACTGCCAATCTCGGGCAGTTGTATTACATCTACTCTCCTGACAGTGGGCGGACGTGGTCGCGCAACATCGCCGTCGGGCCCCAATGGGACAGTCATATCGGCTGGCCGAACCAGCGCAAGATCGGGGACTACTACGACATTCATTCCGACGATCGCGCGGCGCACGTGGCCTACTCCGCGACCTACCGCGGTGGCCAGGACGTGTACTACCTGCGTATTGGCGTTCCGGATACGGACGGCGACAGTGATGTCGACCTCGCAGACTTCGCCCGCATCCAACAGCGTTTCGGGCGATCTACAGAACCGTTGATCGACCTCGACCGCGACGGCGACGTCGATTTGCTGGATCACCGCGGCGTGGCCACGCTGCTCGTTGGTCCGCACGGCGCGCATCACGAATCGCCCCACCGCGCCCGGGCCCGGTAGGAGTCCCTCCGGCCAGGTTCATATGGATAAGAGTATGGTCTGCAAAAATTTGCGTATGATGGTGCACCTTGCGGCCAGATGCCGTTCAATGGGATAGAACCGTTCATTTCATGGAGTCATCGTGGCGCTGTCTTCAGGATCAACCCTCGGGTCCTACACAATCATCGAGCCGCTTGGCAAGGGCGGAATGGGCGAAGTCTATCGTGCGCGCGATGCCACTCTGGGCCGCGATGTGGCGATCAAGATCCTGCCTCCGGATTTTGCCGATGACCAGGAACGGTTGCTGCGTTTCGAGCGCGAGGCCCGGTTGCTGGCGTCGATCAGTCATCCGAACATCGCCGTGGTCCATGGGTTCAACGAGGACGAGGGTCAGCGCTATCTGGTTCTCGAATTCATCGAGGGCGAAACGCTGGGCAAGCGCCTGCAGCGCGGTCCGCTGCATCTCGAGGATGTTCTCGAAATCGGCAAACACATCGCGGATGCTCTGGCCGCTGCGCATGACAAAGGCGTGGTTCATCGAGATCTCAAGCCGGGCAACGTCATGGTCAACGACGACGGGGCGGTCAAGGTTCTCGACTTTGGTCTGGCACGCACGACGGGTGACGATGCCAGTTCGATCTCGGGCGCGTCCAACTCGCCAACGATCACCGCGCACTACACTAAACCGGGTGTCGTTCTCGGCAGCGCCGCGTACATGAGCCCCGAGCAGGCCCGCGGTCGTCCTGTCGACAAGCGCTCGGACATCTGGTCATTCGGTGTCATCCTGTTCGAGTGCTTGACGGGACAACTGCTGTTTGCGGGAGAGACGCCCTCCGATTCGATGGGTGCCATTATCCACAAGGAACCGGACTGGGACACGCTGCCGCCCGAAACGCCGCAGTCGCTGCAGCAACTCCTGCGGCGGTGTCTGGCCAAGGATCGCAAGCGCCGCCTGCATGACATTGCCGATGCACGCATCGAGCTCGAGGACGTCGAGGGTCAGCTCAGCTCGGGCTTCATCGCCCAGGCGCCGACGGCCGCCTATCCAAGCCGTTCGCGGGGGCGGGGGTGGCCCATGCTCGCCGGCACGCTGGCGCTGATGCTGGCGCTCTGCGTGGCAGGCCTGGCCTGGACGGTGCAACGCCAGCAGGGCGGGACGGCACCGCGTCTCGACGCAGCCATGCGCGTGACGGGCATGGAACAAATGACCGACCGCCCGGGCGCACAGCACAGTCCGTCCCTGGCACCGAACGGACGGCAATTCCTCTACGTCGAGCGCGACGGTGGCGACGATGACATCTTCCTCCAGCGTGTCGGTGGCGAAAAACGGATCAACCTGACCGCCGATCATGCTGGGTACGATGGACAGCCGGCCTTCTCGCCTGACGGCGAACGAATTGCCTATCGCTCGGCGCGCGAGGGGGGCGGGATCTTCGTCATGGGCGCGACCGGGGAATCGCCGCGGCGGATCACCAGCGAGGGCTTTCACCCGTCGTGGTCGCCCGATGGCACGCGCCTCGCGTGCACGGGCGAGTTCGTCACCGACCCCTATTCACGTTCGACACTCTCGACCCTGTGGATCGTCGAGATCGCCACAGGGCAGCGCACCCGACTGAGCCCGACGGATGCGGTCACGGCGCAGTGGTCGCCCGATGGTCGGCGGTTGGTGTATTGGGCGGCGACGGGCGGCCAGCGCGACATCTGGGTCGTCCCCAGCACTGGCGGCACGCCAGTGCAACTGACCGATGATACCCACACCGACTGGAATCCGCTGTGGACCGCCGACGGGTGCGGCGTGCTGTTCATCAGTGACCGCGGCGGAACGCCCGATCTGTGGCAGCTCGATTTCGATCCCGAGTCGGGCATGGCCAGCGGTGAACCGCGCCCGCTGACTACCGGCGTATCGGCCGTGTTCGAGGCCTCGTCGTCACGGGACGGACGGCACCTGGCAATCATGATCAAGCGCAGCCCCGGACGGATCGAGCGCATGGCGTTCGATCGGGAGGCGGTCAGCGTCAGCGGGACTCCGGAGACGCTGTTGGCCAGTGCGCACGTCTTCGTTCAGATGGATGTGTCGGACGATGGTGCATGGCTGGCCTATCGCACGTCAGCGCCGCGCGAGGATATTTTCGTCATGCGGACCGACGGGACCGGGCGCCGGAGATTGACCAACGACGTCCACCGCGATCGCGGGCCGCAGTGGTCGCCGGACGGGAAATGGATCGTGTTCTACTCGAATCGCAGCGGCAGTTACGACTACTGGGCGATGCGCCGCGACGGGACAGACCTCAAGCGGCTGACCAACACGCCACCCGACGGCGACATCAACCAGCCCCATTTCATGCCTGACGGTGTGACTCTCCTCGGCACGCGCGCGTCGACCCCGCCCACGACCGTGTTCCTCGTGCTGGACCGTTCCATCGAGGACATCGACGCGCCGCTGGAACTGTCGGAGCGCACGATCCCCGGGTTTTATGCGCTGCATCCATCGCCCGACGGACGCTATCTGTTCGGTGAGTCTCACGTGGACGGGCTTCAGGAGCCTGCGTGCTACGATCTGCGCGAAAAACGGCTCATTCTCATGCCCGCGGGGCCCGGGCTGGTGTCGCGCCGTGAAGCAGTCGCGCAATGGCTCGACACCACGCGCCTGGCAGTCCGTGGGGTCAACGACGATTTTGCGGGGATCTGGGATGTCCCGGGCGGGACAGTGACCCCGTGGGCCGGCCCGCCAGGGCGCGGCTACTTTCAGCTGGTGGGGGACGAACTGTACGTCAATTCGATGCAGGTCGAGGCCGACATCTGGCTGCTGGCGCTCGGTGGTCCACCGGAACCCTAAGTGTTGTCCAGGAAAAGAGTTGTGAGTTAGGGCGATCGCTATCCGATGCGTCCGGTAGTTCTCCATCCCCAGCTCCGCTATAACTAGTGAACTATGCCAAAGTTCCAGCTCGCCTCGTCCGTACAACGTATGACCGTTCCCGTTCTGGCCCTGGCACTCCCGTGCCTGGCTCTGGCCGGAGATGATCCCTATGCGCCGCCCGTCAGCTACTACGCGACGGCGACCGGCGTGGGTCCCGTTCTCAAGAACAACCTGCACAACATCATCGATGGGCATGTCGTCCGCTCCTACGGTGATGCGCGCTTCGCGCTGCAGCTACTCGACGAGGATCCAGCCAATTCCAACAACGTCGTACTCATCTACACCGGCGCGACCGTAGATGGTACATGGGATTCGGGCTCGACCTGGAATCGTGAGCACCAGTGGCCGCGAAGTCAGGGCATCGACAGCTCGGGTCCCGACAACAGCGACCATTTCAATCTGCGTCCATCCAACCCGGTGGTCAACAGCAATCGTGCCAATCTGCCGTTCGGAACCGGGGGCGGTTATTGGGATCCCCAAGCCCTGGCCCTTCCAGGTGTCAACGATCGCGGCGACTGTTCGCGGGCCTGTTTCTACATGGCCGTGCGCTACGATGGTTCGGATGGTTCGACTACGAATCTGGAGCTGGTCAACGGGTTTCCCGGAACCAACCAGATGGGGAATCTTGCCAAGATGCTCGAATGGCATTACTCCGATCCGGTCAACGATATCGAGCGCCGGCGTAACCACCTGATCTACAGTTCGAGCGACAATCCGCAATACTTCCAGGGCAACCGCAATCCGTTCATCGATCATCCTGAATTCGTGTGGGCGATATGGGGGACCTCGGACAACGACACGACATTGTTCGTCGGCGGGGTGCCCAATGCCGATGGCAGCAGCACGGTGAGTGAGGTTCATCGTCTCATTGCCGGGGCCGCCCCGGCACCGGAGATGGTGGTGACCCTCGACAAGATCGGATCAACGCCGACGACATTTGATGCCGTCGTGCAGGGTGATGTGCTGTGTGCGGGCTGCGGCACGGGGCAGGCGTTGCAGGCGGGCACGCAAGACCGTGTGATCGAAGTGACGGTTCCGTCCACAGCCACGCCGGTCAGTTATTCCGGGATCGTGCTGATCGACAACACCGATTTGACTTCCGCCGCGGCAGGGGAAGGAGCGGATGACGAAGACGACACCATCATGTTCGATGTCGTGGCGCTGAGTCATTCCAATGGTTCGTTTTCCGCATTTGCCGACCAGAATTCCCTGACCATCGATTTCGGAACCCTCAACAACGGCAGCCCCGTGCAGGAAATCACCTTTGATATCGCCAACCTCATGAACATCCCAGGGTTGACGGCGGATTTGGATGTGCTGTCGATTTCCGGAAGCGGCGATACGGCAGAGATGTTCACCGACGTGGCGCCGTTCGCTGGCCAGGCTCCGGGAACGGTGGCGATGTTCACGGCGACATTCGACCACGGCGGCATTCTGGGCAGCTATGAGGCCGTGTACACGATTACGGTAGCCGATGAAGACATTCCCGGCGCCACAATGGGCGACGACCTCGTGCTGACTTTGACGGGCAACGTGTTCGAAGGGGAGTGCCTCGCTGTCGGTGAGTGCGCGGACGAAGATTCTAACGGTATTCGTGACGACGGTTGCGTGTGGGTCGCTTGTAACAACGGCGCCTGTGCTGCAACAGATGTTGTATTCGCCGACATGGGCGGTCAGTTCGGTGCCTGTGAGCCGGACGGTACGGCTGACGGCAACGATCGTTTTCACGCGTTGAACTGCTTTGCGGGTATCACCCCGGACGGCGAGCCCGGTTATGCGTGTGAGGATGATTCACCCACTGCTTTCAACGTCGATGCGGGTGGTCCGTTTGGCGATTGTGCACCGGACGGTGTGTGCGACGGCAATGATGCGTTTGCTGCCATCAATGCGTTTTCAGGTGCCACCTCCTGCAGTTGTCCGTTGGACGGCAGCCCTGCGCCGGTGTTCGATTCTCTATGGGTGGACCGTGCGCGCCTCGAGCTCGTCACGACCAGGTCCGTTGTCGAACGGGGCGATTATGTCGATATCGACGTTCTGCTGACCACCCCGCTCGACGATTTGCGCGGTTACCAGCTGCATCTCAATGTGATCGGTGGCACGAGTGGACATTTGCGACTGGTTGATATCTATGTGGACGATGGCCACGTGTTCGAACCAGTGTCCGGTTCGCGTAAGCGTTCGCGTGGGGCAGCGGCCACATCGGGCCACTGGTCGGCATTCAACACAACCACGCGACAGATGCTCGTGGGCAGCGATAGCCCGGGCCGGCCGGTCGACGCAGGTTACCTGGCCACATTTGTCTTCCAAGTCTCCAAAGATGCCAGCGGAACGTTCGTTGTCGATCTCCTGCACGACGATGATCCCAGCCACCGTACGTACCTGTTCCCCACGCCCGCCAACGGCCGCATCGATGTGACCTCCGAACCGGCAATCGTTCGGGTCCGGACGTCTGGTCGGTGATACCTTCCGCGGTGGCGCCATATTGGCCGTCGACGGCGGGACGCTGACCCGATCACATGTCCGGTCACCGAACCAGCGCCCCGATGACCTCCACGCCTCCCCGTGGGCGCAGTGGCTCGGGGGTTGCGGCTCCTATCATCCAAGCTCTTCCATATATCGCTGCAACGCCGCGTAGCGTTTCCGCACCCATTTCCGATCATCGACGGGGGCCGATTCCGACCGCAAGTCATACGGACACAGCAGCACCTCGACATGCTCGACGCCCACATCGGCGGCGAGCACGAACAACCGTTCGATCGTCTCGTCGCCCATCGCCAGGCATCCGACCGACGCCGAGCCGCCGTGGATCATGATGTCGCCGCCCAGATCCGTGCGGCCGTCGAGGGCGCCTCGAGCGCGGTCGTCCGCATTGGGATAGTTGACGCGGAGGGCCAGATGGAACCGGCTGTTGGGATTGAGCGATTCGATGGCGTAGATGCCTTCCGGGACCTGGCGGTCGCCCTCGCGGAGTTTGGGCCCGGTGGTGCCACTGGCGCCCAGGATGTCGAAGCGCGCGACATGACGCATGGAGCCATCATTCGCCCCATGAACGTGCAGCACACGCTCGCGCTTGAAACACACGAGCGTGACCCGCGACGGGGGATAGGCCAGATCGGCGGCGCTGAAGTGCGGTGCCCACCATGTGCGGGCCGCTTCGCCAACTTCCGCCAGTCGATCCTCGATGGTGTGTCGTCCCCGCATCGCCGTATGCGCCGCCTGCAGCCTGTTGCGCCCCCGATTGGTGGCGACGATGGCCAGCACGATGATGAGCCCGGCACCGCCCAACCACATGAAACTCGATCGCATGCTGTCACCCACGTCCCAGTGACCGGCCGGATGATAACACACCAGGTCTCTGGGGAACGAACGTCCCAGGGTGGCTGAGGCCGCTCTCAAATCAAATCGATCTGACAACCGCACATCAGACGGACGCACGCGGCAATCTAATCAGGATAGTAGCCCCATTCGCCTGGTGGAGTAGAGTACCAGTGCGAAGCCGTTGGCGTACCGATCCACCACCACAGCGTGTAACCCATCCGGCTGTCATGACGTTGATACGTAAAGTGCCGGGCGTTGTTCGCGTTGCCAAACTGATAGCCGGTGATATTGGCCGGGAACTCACCGAGGATTTTGCGCTGGGCCTCCAGATGTACAATGAGGCTGTCAGCCTCCCATTTCAGAAAGGACCCGCGAACAGCCAGGTACGCTTGGTACGGCACGATGAGCAGTGCAACGAGCAGAACGATGCCTATCGCGGTGCGCCTCAACTTGAGTAGGAACGCACAAGTCGATGCAACGAGTGCCACGCAGGTCAGCACGACGAGCAGGCCTGAAACCACCTCGCCAATCGTCTCGAAGGCGATGCCAGCGCCGGCGCAGTTGAGCAGGGTGCACCCGCCGATGACGATGAAACCCCGGATGGCCCACCACTCGGTTTCCGGCAGGCTGGAATAGGTCCGCGGCCGCGCGGGATCGAATGTGCGTCCGCACTCGGGACACCTGTGGGCGGTTAGACCATCCAGAACGTACCAGCAACCCAGACAATAGCGTGACATCGGCGGTTCATCGTACGCCATAGCGTTCGCCGCACATAGGAACTTGCGAAGCGACGGGGCACCAAGTGCGTGATGAGTGGCCACGCACGTCGTGTTAAGCAAGAACACTCTACGGGCTTCGAGCGATGCTTCATTCACAAGACGATCGCCGATGAGCCCCTGGCAGCTCCAGAGCCTGAAGCCAAGAGAGCTATTCAGCTTCCACAGATTCTATTGAAGTACCAAAAAAAAACCGCCCGCACACGGCGGACGGCGTGGATGATGCACATGGACTGACCTATCTGGCCAGTTCCTCGTCGATCATGACCTGGAATTTTTCGAACGGCTGGGCTCCGGACAGGAAGCGGCCGTTGACGAAGAATGCCGGCGTACCGGTGACTCCGGCTTTCTGGCCGGTGCGAATATCGTCCATCACGTCTTTGCGATACTGTCCGGACCCGAAGCACGTCGTAAAGGCATCCATGTCGAGTTCCAGTTCGGCGGCATACTGTTTGAAATGATCCTCCTCGAGAGCTCTCTGATTGGCCATGATCTTGTCATGGAACTCCCAGAACTTGCCCTGGGCATGCGCACACAGTGCGGCTTCGGCGGCAGGTTTGGCCTTGGGGTGGTTCCCGAGGGGGAAGTCACGAAACACGATGCGGATCTTGTCGCCGTACGTGTCTTTGATCTTCTGAAGGGTCGGACCGACCCTTGAGCAGTACGGTCACTGGAAGTCCGAGTATTCGACGATGGTCACCCTGGCATCGGGCGATCCCCAGCTGGGTTCAGCGGCGGCAACGACTACCTCCGCGCGTGGTGGATCGAGAACGACCGTGACGCCTGCTGCCTTCTTGACCGTATCGAGCAGCGCCTTGCGGGCCTTATCGGCGCTTTGTGTCTTGAGGTAGGTCTTGATCTGCGGCGTCATCTGTTCGAGTGTCTGGCCGCGCATCTGTGCCTTGCGCCCGTTGTAGAACATCTCGATTTCGGCCTCGGTGACGTCGGGTGTACTCTCGATGATCTTGACAGCAATCAGGTCCTCAACGCTGATACCCTGCGTGGCGGCCTCGGCGGCCAGGCCCCGTTCCAGGATCAACTGATCGAGGGCCTTGACCCGCGCATCGTGTAACGACTGTGCGAGCTTCATGTTCTGGCCGATGGCGATGGCATCGACCTCCGCGAGTGTGATGTTTTGATCGCCCATCCGCGCCGCGACGCCCACATCCTTGGCCTGTTGAGCGCCGGCCAACCCCGGGCCTAGGAGCACGACAGTTCCGATCGCAATGACTTGCCCAATCCGCATTCCATACTCCTTCCGCTGGAACAGTGTTGCCACACAAGAGCCTAGCAGAGTCCGCGGCCGTCGCAAAATTGGGCTGATGGCTGGACGGCGCCCAGGCTCGAGCGGTCAGGTGGTCAAGCACCATGGAGTCGGGGCACGTCGGGCGTTCATCAGGTGGTTGATGAGGTCACCAGCATGCGCACGATCCTGTTCAATGTCATTCTCACGGGCCTGGATCTGGGCCTCTTGTGGTTGCTGGTACGGCGAAATGACCTCGGTCGCCGTGCCGCCGGCATCGTCTTCGGCGGTCTTGCGGCCGTCATGTTATCTGCGGTACTGGCCCGCGACAGCTTCGACCAGATGCGCCTGTGGGGCCATGTGCTGTTCGGCCACGGCGTTGTCGTGCTCGCTGGAATCGCGGTCCTATCGTGGCCGCACCGAGGCCTCACGGTGGCCCACGCTACGCTGGGCGTTCTCGTCGCTGGAATCGGAATCTACGCCTACCATATCGAGCCCACGTGGCTGGACATCACGCATCTCCGGATGCGCCATCCTAAGATCACGCGCCCGTTGCGCGTCGTGGTCCTGGCGGATATCCAGACCGATATCATCGGACACTACGAACGTCGCGTACTCGAAGAAGCGATGGCTCTCGCGCCGGACCTCCTGCTGTTGGCCGGCGATTACATCCAGGAGAGCGACGCCATGCGCGAGCGGACGTTGTACGCCGAGTTCAACACGCTATGTCAGGACGTCGGCATCGCGGCGCCCATGGGTACGTTCGCGGTGCGCGGCAACGTCGATTCGCCGTGGAACTGGCCGGCTCTATTCGAAGGGTTGCCAGTCACTATCTTTCCTCTGAGCCGCACGGTGCAACTCGACCGTGTTGCGCTGACCGGACTCAGCTACGTCGATGCCCGCGCGACCGACACCCGCGTCGCGCCCCAGGAGCAGTTTCACATCGTGCTCGGCCACCGCCCGGACTTTGCCCTGGGCGACATTCACGCGGACCTGCTCATTGCCGGTCACACCCACGGCGGTCAGGTGCAACTGCCGTTCATCGGGCCGCTGACTACGCGCACCGACGTGCCGCGCGACTGGGCCGTTGGCGTGACCGACATCGGCGACGGCCGCACTCTGGTCGTGTCCCGCGGCACGGGCCTCGAACGGCACCACGCGCCGCGGCTCCGCTTCATGTGCCGCCCCGAGATCGTCGTCATCGATCTTCATCCAGAAAGCGTAGAGCATCCGTAATGGGTCCATGGCAACGGAAATGCCGCCATCCGTAGCATCGCCCTGGGCGTTGGAGTACGATGAGACGGAGATCCCGATCGCAGAGTTCGTAACGCATCAGGCCGCCGCGATTTCACTCAGGAGGCCCAGCGCATGAGCGATGACCACACAAGTCCCACGCCCGTTGACTCTCGTTCCGATCCAACAGCAACCCACTCGGCGCCTGCAGCGACCCATACGCCGCAATCGATTGGCAGTTATCGCATCAAACGCGTGCTGGCCTCGGGCGGCATGGGCACCGTTTACGAGGCCCGTCAGGAGCAACCGCGGCGGACCGTGGCGGTCAAAGTCATGAAGCACGGTGTCGCGTCGCGTTCGGCGTTGCGGCGCTTTGAATACGAATCGCAGTTGCTGGCCCGCTTGCGTCATCCGGGCGTTGCACAAATCTATGAAGCGGGTACGCACGACGACGGCAGCGGGGCGGTGCCGTTCTACGCAATGGAGTACATCCGCAACGCCAAGCCCATCACGGAATATGCCCACGACAAGAATCTCGATGCCCGTGCCCGTCTGAAGTTATTTCTCGATGTGTGTGCCGCAGCGCACCACGGCCACCAGAAGGGCATCATCCATCGTGACCTGAAGCCCAGCAACATCCTGGTCGACTCGAACGGCGAGGTGAAGATCATTGATTTCGGCGTCGCCCGCGGCACCGATTCCGACATGGCGATTACGACGCTGCAGACTGACATCGGACAGCTCATCGGGACGTTGCAATATATGAGTCCGGAACAGTGCGACGCTGATCCCAACGATATCGACACGCGTAGTGACGTGTACTCGCTCGGCGTGGTGTTGTACGAACTGCTTTCCGGGCGTTTGCCATACGATGTATCCAAAGCCAAGATCTTCGATGGCACGCGGACCATTCGCGAGCAGCAACCGACCAGCTTGAGTACGGTCGACCACACCCTGTGTGGTGACATCGAAACGATCGTGCTGCGTGCACTCGAAAAGGATCGTGATCGGCGCTACCAGTCCACGGCCGAGATGGGTGCCGATATCCGCCGTTATCTCGACGGCGATGCGATCGTCGCCCGTCCGCCCAGCGTCGCGTATCAGCTGCAGGTCCTGGCCCGCCGGCACAAACCGCTGGTGGTAGCGGTCTGCGCTGTTTTTCTCGCGCTGACGGCGGCATTGGTGACCGTCAGCGTGGCTTACGTACGCGTGCAGCGCGCCCAGAAGACTGCGCAGCGCGAACAAGCCTTGCGTCTGGAAACGGAGCGCCAGGCGGAAATCGACCTGGCCAAGGCGGCAGCTCGACTGCCTGTGACGGAACGGATCGGCCATCCGGTGCCCAAGTTCACCACGGCGACGCTCGATGGCGAACTGGTGGGCAGCAGCGCGTTCACCGCGCATCCCGCGACGGTGCTCAACCTGGTGGCCGCCAACTGTCCATTCTCGACGCGGAAGATCGCCGAGCTCAGCGCCGTGCATGAGCGCTACAGCCAGGCCGGCGTTCGCTTCGTCACGGTGGCGCAAACCATGGGTGGGAAAAAATATAGTGTCGAGGAAATCAAGACCATATTCACCGGCGAGGGGACGTTGGATTGGGAACTGGTCTATGATGTAAGCAATTCGATTAGTCGGCTGCTCAGAAGTCGTGGGTTTCCCAAGCTTGTCGTGGTCGATCGCCAGGGCGTTATCGTCGCGGCCGGTACGCTTAGTGCTTCGAGTCTCGTCCGCACCCTGGACCAGACCCTCGGCGGACCACCCGACAGTCAGGTGATGCCCAGTGCGCCGCTTGCCGCTGCTGATCTAATGGCTCGCGAACAGCTTCATCGTAAGCGCATGGAGGTCCAGGGCCGCGTTCTCGGGACCAACGGGCGCGCCGAAGAGTTGTGCAACCTTGCCAAGTTGAAGGAAGCACAGGGCGATCTGGTCGAGGCCGAAAAGCTGTATCGTGAGTCCATCGAAGCCTATGTCGCGTGGGCGGGACTCGAACACAGCCTGACACGATCGGTCATCGAACGCCTGAGGCAACTGCTATTGGCCCAGGGTCGCGCGGACGACGCCGAAGAGCTCATGACCGAATTGTACGGTGACGCCGGCGAATGAGATCCATGAGACATTATCCCGTTGCTCATGCATTCCTGGAGGTCATGTCAAGATGACGATGCGCCGAACCACACTCCTGGCTGCCTTGCTGACAGCCCTCATCGTCAGTTGCGGCGAAGACCCGTCGAATAACCGATCGATCCGGCTGATGCTGTACAACGTGAAGTTCGTGGCCGACGGCGAGGACGTCAACGATGTCGTGTTCGCTGACGACGAGGCCCGGGCCAAGTACATCGCGGACCGCATCAACGCGCAACGCGCCGAGATCGACGCTGACATCATCGTATTCAACGAAGCGTTTGACGTGGGCGCCCAGCGGGCACTGTCGTCGGGGCTGTGCGGCGCCTACCCGTACTTCAGCAATTTTATCGACGAAGAAGACGATGATCAGCACCAGGACAGCGGTCTGATGATCTTCTCGCGCCATCCGTTTGCGAGCCTCAACCTTACGGAGCCGGACTACCAGGCGAAGGACCACCTGACGTTCACCCAGTGTGTCGGCGACGACGCTGACGAAGACGATCCGGCATTCTGGAACGACATCGGGTTCCAGTTGTACCTCAATTGCAACGCCGTGTTCGAGGACTGCTCGGCGAACAAGGGCGTCGCAGCTGCGCGGTTTACTCACAACGAAACCGGCGAGCTGTTCAACGTCCTCTTCACTCACCTGCAGAGTGGTGGCGGGCTTGACGAGATCGAGACCCGCGAGAACCAGATGACCGACGTTCGCGAGCTGGTCGAAGCCATCCCGGACTGGGACCGGCAGCGCACGTTCATCATCGGAGACCTCAACATCAAGGGTATCGGTTGCAGCAGTGCCGGGTGCCTTGCGGGCGGTGAAGCGGACGGCAGCGAGTGGATGCCGCGCTTCGATGCCGCCGGTGGTTTCTTCGCGTGTGGCGACGGTCCCTGCAGCGCATCCAGCGCGTTCGTCGAGAGCCACGGTTTCGAGATGCCGCCCACTGATTACGGCCGCACGTTCCACCGCGACCAGACCTCGTTCTCCAATCCGCTGGACGGGAACCGTTACGACTATGTGCTGCACAATGTGCCACAGGAGCGCTGGACCTGCATGCAGCATCTCGAAGTGCTGCGCGACGCCGTGCTCGATCCGGACGGCACTCCGGTGTCGGACCACTATCCGATCCTGGCGGACTTCAACTGGCGGGCTCCGCTGTGCAATCCGCTGGATGCGGCTGTGGTCGTGGCCAACGACGTGTTCACCCACAGCGGGACCATCACGTATCCGAGGAGCGTGCAGTGGCTGCTGATCCAGGAAGCCGGAACTTACACGATCGTGGCGCCTCCGCGGATCCACTACGACGTCTACACTGCGCGCGACCTGTCCGAGCCGGTGGGCGCCGATGTCGAGGAATTCTTTCCGCGAGGCATCACGTACCGTCTCCCTGCGCCGCCGTACTATGTCAAGATCGCAGCCACCGACCCGACGGACACCGGCGGGTACACGGCGCAGGTCATCCGGCATGCATGTGGCGAGCAGGATCCGTGCGGCCTGACCCCTGGGGACATCGAAGGCCAGGATGCCAGCTGGACGTCGAACAGCGCCATTGGTACGTCTTCAAGATGGTTCTTCTTCGACACCGACGTTGGTGAGCAGGGGGCTGCGCCGGAGATCGACATCCACGTCGAGGGCGTGTGCAGCTCACCGGGATTCGAGTTGCGCCTGTACGACGACAACAGTACCGCCGTGCCCTGGACAGCGGTCGAGCAGGGCGACGTTCAAACCACGCAAACCGGCTCGGCCAACGATCTGGCGCCGGGGCGATATCGCGTGGAGGTCTACCGCACGGACAACGGCGACCAGTCTCCGTGCTGGATGAACGTGCAGTACTTCACGACCCTCACGTACGTGCAGTTCGATATCTTGAGATGCGTTGATGAGACGGGTGGATCCGGGGGGCCCGCCGAGGAAGTGGGGCACGACGAGATCTGGTATCGCCTGGGTGTCGACGAGGCCTGCGTATCGACGGACAATCTTGGGCTGTTCTCGTTCGCACGAGACTTCGATGAAGACGACGCGAAGACATTCAATTTCGGCAACACAGTGGGCCAGCGCAGGTACACCGACTGCTGGCTGCTCGACCTTCTCGAGGAAGACGACATTTCCAACGAGGACGTCACCCACCTCGGCCGCGACACGACCGTCATGACGCTCGACTTGGAGTCGCGGACGGCACACGGCGAGCTGAGCTGGACCGCCGGCGACTACGAGTACCGCCTGCCATACGACCTCAGCCATGAGCCCGACCCCAAGTAGGTGGGGGTGTTGTTACTTCAGGCCGACTCGTCATGGTCATGCAGTCGGTTCAGCAGTTCCAGGAGCGTTTTCATATTTCTCGAGACCGGCGCGGCGCAGTGCGAGGACCAACTGTCTCGCGGACTCGTGGCGTTCGAGGCGCTGTGCGGGCGTGAGTGCTTGGAGGAACTCGAGTTGGTTCAAGTCGACGCCAAAATCGCCGGCGGCATCCCATCAGCGCGGGTGGGCGGTGCAGGTGCGTTGGACCGTTCTGTGCACATGTAGTGAACCAACTGTCGATGAAAAATGGTCGATTCGATCACGGCCGAATTTCATTGTCGACATCCAGCGCTGCGCCTCCGCTAGTGAGCAGCCTTCGCAAAATCAACTGGCCGGCTATTTCTCTTTCGCGATCGGACAGGTGATCAACGTCTTCGATGTGAGCGGCCACGGCAGGCCAGGCGCCGAGTTGGTCAAACAAGTCTGCCAGCCTGAGTTCTAAGCGTGCACTGACAGAATCGTATTCTCGCCGATCGTTAAGGAGGGTGCCCAACGGTCGAGTGTCCCAAATCCTGACGGTTCTGTCGCCCGAACAGGACCACATGCAATTCCCGTCAGCAGAGAAAACGAGATCGTTCACTTGATCACGGTGCTCGCTTATGCGTAGCAAGTTTTCACCCGTGTCCGGATCCCACAGGCGAATCGTCCGATCGGCACCACCAGAGAACAATCGGCTACCATCCGGCGCAAATGCAACCGACACCACCTTGGCCCGCTCGTTGGCAAGCAATTTTCGGATCTCACCCGTTTGCAAATCGATGACCTGCAGCTTCGCCCCGCCGACCAGAAAGCGCCCGTCGGGACTGAAGGTGATACAGGAACTCATGCGCACGGACCACTCCCGGATGACCTCGAACGAGCGAACATCGACCAGTCGAACGCGTCGCTTGCCGCCCAACGCCAACCATCCACCTGCAGTATCGAAAGCGAACCTCGAAGCATCGAACTCGGCACGAATGTCAAGCGTGTCCGCATCGAGAATCGTCACCAGAGCCGGATTGCCATCTGAAACGACCAACAGCCGGCCATCGGGGGAATGTCCAATGTCATCCAGCCTTCCAAATCGGCGTTCGAGGTCGTGATCCGTCATGCTGCCCGTCCGCAGATCACAGACGTGAACGGTGCTCCGGGGCGGTGCAGGGTCGGTTGCAACCGTGGTGAAGACCAGCCGGTTACCATCGGGAGAGAACGACACCAGGGGCACGCGATCGATCTCGCCCGTGGATTGGACCATCACGCCTAGCGGTCGTCCGGTGCGCGCGTCCCACAGGCGCAAGTCATCGCCTGCCGAAGCGAGGATGCCGCGGTTCGGGCTGAGGTCCAGCGACTTGACCGGCTCGCGATGGCCCCTCAGAGTCCAGGCCTTGGCATCGGCCTGCGTATCCCAAACCCGTAGCTCGCCTGGCTCCGCACTCGCTAAGCGCCCGCCGTCCGGAGCAAACCGGACCTGCCTTACGGGAGATCGATGTCCGGCGAAGGTCCGGAGGAGTCGACCAGTCCCAGCCTCCCACAAGCGCACGAGACGGTCCTCGCCGCCGGTTGCGACCCATGTACCGTCCGGGCTGAAACGCGCGTCACGGAGGGCATCGTTGTGCGCCTCCTTCTGCAACCACTCGCACACGCCCGTATCCACGTTCCACATGGACAGTGAACGGTCCGCTGCCGCAATCAGCAGTCGACTGCCAAGATCGTCGAACACGACGCTGTTCAGGCGTTCCGGATTCGGAGGAATGTCCATCATCCGTTGCCGGGGACGCAAATTCCAGACAGCGCCACCGGCTCGCAGGTCGTATGCCGCCATCCGATTCCCCGACGCGCTGAAAGCCAACCAGGTCCGCGGAGGCAGGTCGGCGACGATGTCCTTCGCGGCAGCCAACGCCGAGACCGCGCGGGCGTCGTGTGGAATCACGGCGATCCTCACGCCTGGCGGCCAGTCCTCGACCACAGCGGCCAGCTCGGTCTGCTTCTGCGGCGACCTGAGATGGAAACCCGATTGAAAAGTCCTTCTCGGTAGCCGCCCGTGGACAACTTCGTCAGCCTCATGCTGAACCGGCTGCAGTTCCGAAACGGTCCAGGCTCGAATGCATCTCGGCTGATTCAGTAAAGTGATCAGCTGATCACCATCCTTCGAGAAGGCGATATCCGCGATGGGCTGTTGGACCGCTAGTGATGCCCCACATTCGTCGAGCCGGCTGTATAAGAGTCGCCACTCCCAGCCGCGCAACGAGACCGGCGACTCCATGAGCAGCTTTTCGGCGGCAGCCATGTCCCGTTCTCTCAGCGTCGCAGCAGCCCCTACGATGTGTGCTCGATAGGCCGCGCGCTCGGATTCCGATGCGTTATGTTCGGCGACCTTGCGCGCTTCGAACGCCACTGCTGACAGAATGGCCATGCCGATCGAACCGATGATCAGCGCCAGGACGGCAAGTATGCCTCCGGTGACCAGGCCCTTGTGGCGGCGCGCGAATTTCCTGACGTGGTAGAAGGTTGTTGCCGGGCGAGCCTCGATGGGTTCGTCGGCGATGTGTCGCCTGAGGTCGGCGGCCAGCTCGGCTGCCGAGCCGTAACGCCGTTCGGGCTCTTTGGACAACGCCTTGTTGACGATCAGTTCGATGTCGCCGCGCAGGCGGCCGTCGATCGACGACAGTCGCTGCGGGTTTTCCTCGCAAATGACTCGGGCCGCCTCCACAACGGACACGTGTCTGATGTTGTAGGGCAGTCGACCTGCGAGCACTTGGAACAGGATGACGCCCAGGGCGTACACGTCGCTGCGCGTGTCGGTCTCACTTGGGTGGCCGCGTACTTGTTCCGGGCTCATGTAGGCCAACGTGCCGAGTAGTTCGCTGCCCTCCGTGTGCAGAGACACGGTGTGTAGATCCTCATCGATCAGCCGAGCGACGCCGAAATCCAGGACCTTAGGCTGGCCAAGCGCGTCAACCGTCGATCCTGTTCTGCCGGAACTGGGTTCGTCCTGAACGACCAGGACATTGGCCGGCTTGAGATCGCGGTGGATGATGCCTTTCTGGTGGGCATGCTGGACTGCGTCGCACACTCGGGCGAGCAGCTCCAATCGCGAAAGAATCCCGAGGTTCTGCGTGTTCGCGAATCGATCGAGCGGTAACCCGTCGATCAACTCCATGACGAAGAAGGGCAGTCGGCCAGCGGATGTCGCATCGACGCCAGCCTCGTAGACGTGGGCGATGCCGGGGTGTTGAAGCTGGCCGAGGACGTTGAACTCGTGTTGGAAGCGCTTCAGGGTATGCCGCGACGCCATGCCGGCGCGAATGACCTTCACGGCCACACGTCGCTTGGGAGCGTCCTGTTCGGCCTCGTAAACCGTACCCATCCCGCCTTCGCCGATCCGGCGAATGATCCGGTAGTCCCCGATGTGCTCAGGAAAAGCAGTGGCTTCGATCGCGTTCTCGGAAGACCCATCGTTCGCCAGGCACCGGGCGAGCGCATCCGCACCGCGTCCCGCCTCCAACACGTCGACGTCGGGTGTGGTGCCGTCGAATTCCAGCAGCGATTCGACCTCATGCCGCAGAGCCGCGTCGTTTCCACACGCATCACCCAGCACGCGTGACCGTTCCGCGCTATCCAGATCACACACATCATCGAAGATGTCCCAGGCGCGCCTGGCACGTTCTTGGGGCGTCACGCTTGCCCCTCCTGGGCGAGTTCGCGCGCCAGCCAGGCACGTAAGCGGCGCCACTGTTTTTCGACCGTCGAGAGGGACACGTCGAGCACGGCTGCAATTTCCTCGAATGTCATGCCCCCGAAGATGCGCATTTCCACCAGCCGAGCCCCGCGTTCGTCCAGCGCGCTCAGTTTCTTGAGCATATCGTCGAATGCCACGGCATCGAACGTCTCCGAAGGTCCCTTCTCGGGTACATCCACGTCAAGGTTGATTGCCCGCTTCTTGCGGGAATAGTTGCTCAGGACCTGGCGCATGGCCATCGATGCCACAGCCATGAAATGGGCTCGGTTCTTCCAGTCGCTCTGCGGGCGAATGATCTTCAGATACACCTCATGGACCAGTGCCGTGGGTTGCAGTGTGTGGTCGTGGCGCTGGTTGTTGAACAACCGTCCAGCCCGGTTGCGCAGCTCGGCATACACCACGGGTAGGAGCTGGTGCACCATGGCCGAGTCTCCTTCCGCCAGGCGGTTCAACATCTGGGTCGCGTCGTCGGTCACTCCATCATCCGAGAAATGATCCGGGTCGAGAGATTCCATAACGCCATGATACCCGCTCGCGGCTGACCACCCAGTGGTTCGTTCTTGGGCCACAAGATCCTTAGGGGCTTGGGCTTGCGTGCTCGGTGGTTTTTTCTTTTTTCCCCTTACGGCTTTTCGTGGCCACGTGTGTTTGAAGGGTGACTGCCAGCGGTTGTAGCGCTCAGTCCAACTTCGGCCAGACGAAAGGGAACACGCAATGAGTACGAAACCGCATATCCGAACGATGGCGTCGATCGCAGTCGTGTCGATAACGGCAGCGGGCATGCATCCAGCAGCGCAGGCAATGACGACGACCACTGCGGTCGACGATCACATAGATTTTGTCATCATCAACAGCACGGACAACGTGCTCGACGTGTTGGATAACGACATCGATCTTGGCGGTGAGATCATTACGATGATCGTGAACGAGCCGGCAAACGGCTCGGTCCAGGTCGTCAGCGGCGGGACACAACTGAGCTACACGCCAAACCAGACCTACTGCAACGACGCGATCCCCAGCGCCCCGGACACGTTCACTTACCAGTTGTCGGGCGGCAGCGAAGCCACCGTCAGCGTGGTCGTGGCCTGTCCCTATGTCTTGAGAGATCCGGCTGGCTTCGATACCGACGGGCAGCCGGACAACCTGACATGGTACGAAGCTCGGGCCTATTGCCGCCTGACGGTTGGCACGGACATCGCGCACAGCAAATGCGAGCAGGCCAATCCGGGTGCCGGTCCTCCGAGTGTATCCAACGGTGATTCCTGCCCGGACATCCCGACGTGCTTGCCTGGCGATTCACCGACGCGCTGCGGCCGGCGTCAGCTCGAGGAGATGATGCGCATTGCGCAGGCCACGCGTTTGGATTTTTGGACGGGATTTCGGTGGTTCGTGCGCCTGTGTAGTGAAAATGGGGCCGGCTGCCAGCTGGACGAGCGCCTCACCTGGGTCGACGGAACACCCCTGTACGAGAGTGTGGCCAACGAGCCGTTCAGAGCCTTCGTGTCGACGTTCTTCGTCGACGGCATCGAGGGAGAACCCGAGCAATGCGGTCTCATGAACGGTGCTGCAGGACTGCAGTGGATGGACTGCCATTGCACCGGCGGCGCGAACGATGGGCAGCCCTGCGACGGTTCGGAGGACTCATGCCCGGACGGTACGTGCCTGGACAGTTTCGGTCTCCCGTGCACGCTGTGTGGCTGCTACGGCGGAGGCGCGGGCGCGCCGCCGTGTGACTCGGACTCGGACTGCGGCAACAACGCCGTCTGTGTCGAGGGCGGCGAATATGGAGTGGACTGCATCGGAGCCCCATTCGGCTTGCTGCGCCACGAACGCTGCGACGGCAGCGTGCTGCCCGTCGACTACGTACTATGTGACAACCCCAAGCTGGGATTTGAGGTCTGCGGATGCGACGATCCCAATGATTGCCCTGAAGGCTTCAACTCCTGCGGGCCGGGTCAAACATGCAGCAGCACCAACGTCTGCTGGCCGGAGGGACCGGGCCAGGAAGGCGACCCGTGTCAGTTTCCAAACGACTGCGCCAGCGGGCTATCCTGCGACATTTCGTGTACGACGATGCAGGAATGCGGCAACACGGACGATGACAATTGGCCGATCTACGATCCGACCCGCTTCGGCGACCACACCTGCAAGCCGACCAAGTCAGCGCAACTCGGCGATTCGGACGGCGATGGGTTTCATGATCAGGAAGACGGGTGTCCGCTGGACGCCGCGAGAGTGACGCCCGGGTTTTGCGGCTGTGGTGTCGTCGAAGGTGGGGACTGCGACAACAACGGCGTCCCGGACGGATGTGACCTGCTGCATCCGGGCAGGCTCGAGGACTTCTCTTCGCCAGCCGCGCACCACCAGTTGAACGGAACCGCAGCCCAGGTGGGCGGCGCCGTCCAACTGACCGAAGCCCTCCAGGGCCAACTGGGAACGGTCATCTTCGGACCCGTGTCGACAATGGCGATCGATCGGTTCACGGTCACGTTTGACTTCTTCATGGGCGGGGGAACGGGTGCCGACGGCATGGGTTTCGCTCTGATCGACGCTGACACGACCGACAACGGCGTGTTGTTCAATGAAAGCGGAGGCAACCAACCGCTTGCAGTCAGTCTGGACACGTACCATGGCAATGCAGCCGGAGGAAACCACGCGCGGCTCCGCAGCTATGGAACCACGCTTGCCGACGTGCTGGTCCCGCATCCGCTCGATGACAGCACTTGGCAACACGCGACGTTTGAATTGGACAGCAGTGGTGCGACACTCGTGCTCGCCGATGCGAATGGAAACGCCACGACGATCTTCTCCGATGTTCCGGTTCCCGGTTGGACGGCGATCAAGGCGCGCTATGGCTTCGGTGCTCGGACGGGATCCGTCACGAATGCGCACTATGTCGACAATGTCCACTTCACGGCCGTGTCGCTCACGAACGACTGCGACCAGAACGGCGTACCCGATCCCTGCGATACAGATAGCGACGGCGACGGCGTGCCGGATGGCTGCGACGCCTGCGCCGGCTTCGACGACAACGCCGATGCCGACGGTGACGGCACGGCCGACGGGTGTGACCCATGCCCGGCCGACAGCCCCGACGACACGGATGGCGACAGCGTCTGCGAATCGGCTGACATCTGTCCTGGTTTCGACGATAACGCCGACGCCGACGGCGACGGCGTGCCGGATGGCTGCGACGCCTGCGCCGGCTTCGACGACAACGCCGATGCCGATGGTGACGGCACGGCCGACGGCTGTGACCCATGCCCGGCCGACAACCCCGACGACACGGACGGTGACAGTGTCTGTGAATCGGCTGACATCTGTCCTGGTTTCGACGATAACGCCGATGCCGACGCCGACACGGTTCCGGATGGCTGTGACGCGTGTGTCGGTGAAGACGCGAGCGGCGATAGCGATGCCGATGGGGTGTGTGATTCCGATGACGTCTGTGCGGGATTCGATGATTCGATCGACGAGGACAGCAACGGGATACCGGATGGGTGCGATGTCGTGCCGTGCGGAACACATGGTGACTGCGCCGACGGCGACCGCGACGGTATCCGCGACGATAACTGTTTGTTCTGGGCATGCGAAGCCGGTGCCTGCGTTGAAACTGCGATCGTCTTCGCCGACATGGGCGGCCAGTTCGGTGTGTGTGCCGTCGACGGTACGGCCGACGGCAACGATCGCTTCCACGCGTTGAACTGCTTCGCCAACACCGCTCCGGACGGCGGCGGAGACTATCCGTGCGAGGCGAGTGCACCGACCGCGTTCAACGTCGATGCAGGTGGTCAGTTCGGCTCCTGTGCGCCCGACGGCGTGTGCGACGGCAACGATGCGTTCGCGGCACTGAATGCATTCGGCGGTTCTTCGAGCTGCAGCTGTCCCCTCGACGGCGCGCCGGCGCCCGTGGTGGACGGTGGCGGCGCCGGGGTCGAGATCATAGACCGGGTGTCGATCGAACTGCTCGCCCGCCCGGTCGCCGGTGACCTGGTGGAGATCGACGTGTTCCTGACCGGCGGCGTGAGCGATCTTCGTGGCTACCAGTTGCATCCCACCGCCAGCGCAGGGGCTGACCCTGATCGACCTGTTCGTCGACGTTCGCGGGGACCACGCTTTTGTCGGCGAGCCGTTCTGGGACGCGTACAACCTCGAGACCGGCCAACTGGTCGTGGGGCTCGACACCGCGGGTATCCGTGCCAAGAGTGATGTGTACCTGGCGACATTCGTCTACCGCGCCCCCCGATGGCCGGTATGCAGAAGCGGTCGTCGATCTGCTGCACGACCCGACGGATACATCGAACAGAACGTTCCTGTTTGCCACGCCCGCCAACGGGATGGTCGAAATCGTCAGAACGACACCTGCGGTGATTCACATGGGCGGGAAGGCCGCAACGGCAGCACAGCCGCGCTAAGCGCATGCGGGGTGGCGCCCGCTGGTCGACGGATCAACGCGCTACCCGGTGTGTGTGGCGCTGCAGCAGGGGGCCGGTCCCGAGGGGGGCCGGCCCCTGTTCCCGCTTTGACATGGAGCGGCTAGGGCTGATCCCGAGCCGTCCCGCTGTCGTCGGGTTGGAGGCCGGCTCCGGTGAGCAGTCTTCGGGTGTCCTGCAGGATGAGGTCATGGATGGGGAAGCGAAGGCTCGCCTGGTGGTCGACGATACACTGCCAGGCTTCCAGGGCGCCGTTGCCGGAATCGGCAGCACCTGTCCGTAGCGCGATGAGGCGTTGGAGCATTCGCGCGTAACACACGGGCCAATCGTCCGCCTCGAGATGGCCGCCCAAGGAATCCACTGCTGCCTCGAGTGCGGATCGGGCCGTGTCGTAGTCGGCCCGGGCATACGCGATACGCGCGACCCACAACCGCCCCTGTCCAATGGTGGCGTCTTCTGCATGCTGCTCGGCGCACCAGACCAGGAACTCCTCGGCCCGGTCACGGGCTTCGTCCACTCGATCGAGGACGATCAGTGCCAGCGCAGCATGAGCCATGGAACTCCCCACCAAGGGCGATTGCAGTCGCCCGGAATGGCGGGCGGAGCTCACGTTGTACGCGAATACTCCGGATGCAGCCCGATACATGCCTCTTTCCATGGCGACCATGGCCAGCGTGTGTTTCAGGAGCAGGGCGTCCTTACTGTCGATGTCGTCGACCGCACCATATTCGCCGACGGCGCCGACCGTATTCTGTTTATATTGTTCTAAGTGCCCGCGACGCCTCAGCACCGCAGCCAGATGGACGAGAGCGCTACCCATGCTCCTGCTTGGCGACCGCGCGGCGACGTTCACTGCTTCAAATGCATACGTTTCGGCTTCATCCAGGCGGTCCAGTTTCAGCATCGTGTGTGCGAGGATGCCGAGCGTGCCCAGCGTGTCGGGATGGTCAGGGCCCAGTGTGCGCCGTTGTCGAACCAGCAGATCCATGAAGAGCGGTGCTGCTTGCTCGTCGCGCCCGAGTTTACTGAGGCCGATGGCCAGTTTCCTGTAGGCATCGAGCGTACTCGGATGATCGGCGCCCAGCGTAACAGCAAGGTTCTTGTGGATGTCTTCCAGCTGCTGCACAGCAGGGACATCTCTCTTGAGCATGTTGTCCAGGAAAGCCATTCGATTCCGCACCGCCAGGGCCGCGGGGTGATCCGGACCCAGTTCGGCCTCTCGATAGTCCAGGACGAGGCCACACTCGCGCCGAGCATTCTCGAAATCACGGACTCTCTCATAGGATGCGCCCAGCTCGAGGTGCGTCTTCATCGTGGCGGGGTGGGCGTCTCCGACGGTGCGTTGCAGGGCGGCCAGAGTCGATTGCAGTTCGGCCAGCGCTTCGGGGTACTTGTGTCGCAAGCGCAGCGCTTGACCAAGCAGACAGCGGGTGGCCAGTGTCTCAACGTGCTCGTCGCCCAGGATCCGCTGGCGCGTCGCCAGGAGTTCACGGATCGTGCGCTCCGCTTCGTCGGTGGCGCCGGTCTCCAGCAGCAGGGCGCAGATGCGTTGCTGTGAGGCGCAGGCGGCCTGATTGTCCGCGCCGAATAATACGCGGTGCGCCTCCCACACCAGGCGGGCCTGGGCGAGCGCTTTGGCGGGCAGGCCGATCGCGTCGTAGATGTCGACCACAGACAGTCGCAATTCGGCCTGTAGTTCGGGTTGATCCGCGAACTTCGAGTCCAATGCCGCAACCGCCCGCGACATGATCGACTGATCCAGAGAACGGTTCGCAACCGTCGTGGCATTGATCTGGGAGAGCACTTCATCGAACGATGCCAGCTGGGCCGCGGCCGGTTCGCCGTGGCCAGGGGCGCTCGCCCGGGCCTCGGATCGCATGGTCTGGAGGATCTGTTGCCCCATCTCGGCCACATCGATGCCGGTCAGCATTACTGACTGGTAATCCACGACCGCGCGGAGACGGACACTCGCGGATCTCGCCTCGTCGCGCTGGCGCCGCGATTCCAGCAAGTAGTAGCTCGTTCCCGCCAGCCCGACCGCGAGGGTCACGACTGTCGTTGCGAGCCCCGCCACCAGACCTGTGTGGCGCCTGGCGAACTTGCCCATGAGGTAGAGCTTGCCGGCCCGGCGGGCCTGGATGGGCTCATCGGTGAGGAATCGTCTGATGTCCGCGGCCAGGTCGCCCACCGATCCGTACCGGCGTTCACGGTCCTTGTCCATGGCCTTGGTGACGATCGTCTCCACGTCGCCGCGCAGCTGCTTGTCGATCGAGCCGACAGGCGGCGCACCGGCCTCGCGCACGACGCGCGCCGCCTCGGTAATGGGAAGAGCCGTGAGGTCATGGGGGCGCCTGCCTGCCAGTAACTCGTAGAGCATCACGCCAAGTGCGTACACGTCGCTGCGCGTATCGATATCGGCGGCCCCGGCCACTTGTTCAGGGCTCATGTACGCCAGCGTTCCGACCAGTTGACCGGCATGAGTCTGCACCGTGACCGTCTGGATGTCCGGATCCGTCAAACGGGCAATGCCAAAGTCCAGCACCTTGGGTTGGCCGATGGCATCGATCAGGTTGCTGGATGAAGTCGCGGCTGCACCACAGGGCGATGTATCGGGAGCAATGTGGCCGGTCACGAGCACATTGCCCGGCTTGAGATCGCGATGGATGACACCCTTCTGATGGGCGTGCTGGACCGCGTCGCACACACGAGCCAGGAGTTCCAGACGCTGCCGGCTATCGAGCTGGTGGACCTGGGCATGTCGATCCAGTGGCTGGCCTTCGATGTACTCCATGGCAAAATAGGGCTGCCGGCCATAGGGCAGATCTGCCAGACCTGCCTCATGGATATGTGCGATGCCGGGATGCTGCAACTGACCCAGCACGTGTACTTCGTGTTCAAAGCGCTTGAGCATCTCGTGTCCGATGAGCCCCGGTCGGAGAATCTTCAGCGCCACCCGACGCCTTGGGGACTCCTGCTCCGCTTCGTAGATGATGCCCATGCCTCCCTGGCCGATGCGGCGCACGACGTGGTACGCCCCGATCCGGGCCGGCGCGCCCGCCAACTCGGGATTGTCGCTCGACAGTGCGACTGCCAGTTGGTCCGCTGCTCCGCCCGAGTCGCCAACGTCTGCCAGGCCGGTCACGGCGTCCTGTGCCAGCATGCGCTCGACCTTGGCACGCAAGGCGGCATTGCCGTCGCACGCCTCCTCGAGCAGCAGCGCGCGTTCTTCCGGTGGCAGATCGCACACCAGGTCGAAGATTTTCATGGCTCGGCTGTGGAAATCGGTGGTGGTCACCTTGAAGCTTCCGAATCCAGTTCGTCGCTCAGCCAGGCGCGAACGCGGCGCCACTCCTTCTTGACGGTCGAGTCGGAGACGCCGAGCAAGGCCGCAACATCCTCGACCGAGAGGCCGCCAAAAAACCGCAGCTCGACCAGCCGGGCCTGGCGCGCGTCGATCGCGGCAAGCTTGCCGAGCACTTCGTCGAGCGCCAGCAGGTCCATCCTGGTGGTATGGGAGGGCGATTCGATCAGTGTCACTTCGTCGGCAATTTTTTTCACGCGCCTGTTGGGCGATCCTGCGTCGGCGGGCGTGATCAGCCAGGATCTGCCGCATCGCGGTCGCCGCCAGCGCACAGAAGTGGGTCCGGTCCTTCCACTGTGCGCTCGGGCTGTTCACGAGTTTCAGGTATGCCTCGTGGACGACGGCCGTCGGCTGGAGCGTGTGATTCGCAGGTTGACCCCGGAAGTAGGCCCCGGCCCGGGCCTTCAGTTCCTCGTAGACGAGCGGCAGCAACTCCTCGACGGCCGCGGTATCGCCGCCAGCGGCGCGGTGGAGGAGCTGCGTCACGTCATGGGGCAGAGGCTGCTGATTGACGGATCCGTCACCCATGGGTCGATTATACAGAACCGTGCGACCGCCCGACAGGTTGCGGCAGACCGGCCACGGGATCCTGCGCTGTATCCTGATCCTCACCGCCGGTAGGCATTTCGGCAGGGTTGGACCCGCATCGGACGGGCTGCTGCCCCCGCTCCCATCAGCATTCCTGGTTCATGGCGAGACAATTCAGAGTTTCTTTACCCCTTGCCAGCCACTCGTTCGTTTTCGGGGTGACAGTGGCGGCTGCGGTGGCTGCCGGCGGAAGAGCACATGAATGCACGTGACGACTGGAGATAACGAGATGAAACCAACCGAACGGCCGATCGGACGACGGAGAAGTCGCAGTGGGCTTCAGCAGATTCTGGTGATCGCGCTGAGCCTGGCCGCGGGCGCGACCCCCGCGGCCTTGGCCCAGGACTGTGACGGCGACGGCATCGACGATCAGGACCAGCTGCTGGACTACCGTTCCACCTACGGTCAGGGGTTCAATCCCGATGACATCAACCCTGACTTTGTGGAGGGAACCCCCGGGGTTGATGGCATATCACTGCTCTTCCCGGCGCCTCCGGCCCTCAGCGATGTCACCCTCGTCCTGGACTCAGGGCTCGCCAGCTGGGTGAACAATGCGGACCCGGATGAGTATCTACTGGTTTATGTGAACAACACCTTCATCGGCCACGCGTTCGAGAGTCCGGGCGAAGACACGTTCGTGATTCCGCAGGCGACCTGGGAGACGGTTCGGACCGCAGCGAACTGGGTGAACTACTCCCCGGAAGACTTTTACGGCGCTGCGAGTGACCAGGTCGAGGTCACGGTTGAGTTCAGCGTGGCCGCGTCACAAGATTTGGGTGGTTCTTTTGGCTATTCCGACGGAGGCATCACGGTGAGCTACACGATCGACCGCGATGTCAATGGCAACGGCTGGCTCGATGACTGCATTCCCGATGGAGACCCCAGCGGTCCGGACAGCGACGGCGACGGCGTCTCCGACAACATCGACCGCAGTCCCAACACCATCGCCGACCCGTCGCTCGTCGACGTGTACGGCCGACTCCTGCGCGTAGCCCGCTTCGATGCCGACGAGGACGGCGACGTCGATGCGAACGACCTCGACCTGCTCGACGCCATCGCCCGCGATGTGGACGGTGATGGGGAATTCGACCTCCACGATCTCGCTTCCATCCTCCACGGCGCTCGCGGCCCCGGAGTGGCTGCCGATCCAGCCTTCCTCCAGGAGCTGAAGATCTTCAAGGCGCATACCTTCGGACCCGAGGACCTCGACATCAAGCCATGGTACAGGCCTTTGGATGGGGTTTATCACCGATCCTACAACAACGGCAATCTGCTCTGCCAGGCGCTCTACGGCACCCACCTTGCTGTAATCGACAAGACGGGGGCAAGCCCGCTGAGCCAATCGCAGCAGATCAACCAACTCCACACTTTGATCTCGGAGAGCGGATCTGACATGAGCTGGATCGGTATGAGATGGAAACGAGCGCTCACCTCGTTCCAATGGGAGAATGGCCAGCTATTCGACACCAGTCAAGGCTCCCAGAGTGCCTGGTGGTCGGGAGTGCCGATCCCCGGCAGTGGGTTCTTCCTGCCGGGGCAGGATGACTACTATGTGTTTGCCGCAGACCGGGTTGCTATTGAGAGTGGCGGCAACGGCACCGCCGCCGATTTCGGGTGGCTCAATAGCGATGGCGTCTTGGCGAGCCTGGGTGACCAGACGATTGAGGGCTTTGCCGCCCAGTTGCCCGAAAACACGGTCCCGGCCGCGCCGGTGAACACCACCGAAACGGTGACCGTGACCGTTGATTCGTCCGCCGACGGCCAGACAGTCGCCCCCGGCCAGACGGTCAACTGGACGATCTCCTTTGATGTTTCCGCGGGTGACAACTCCGGCCTCGCCCTGCTCGTCGCCGACCTCACGCAGGACGCCGGCAATCCGGCCACCCTTGACCTGCCCGTCGGCGACGCCGCACCGGCCGCGATGCAGAACTTCGCCGCGCCCCTCGGCTTCACCGGCCCGGGCGGCTTTGGCGGCCAGCAGTCCGGCACCGTCGGCGCGCGGAACCTCGTCCAGATCGGCGGCGCCCAGAACACCTTCGGCGGTGTGTCCAGCGACACTTCGCACGGGCAGGGCAGCACGCCCGTGACGGGCGTCGGCCAGGGTGGCAGCACCGTGCTGGCCACCGGCAGCTTCACCGCGCCGACCACCGTCGGCAGCTACACCTTCAACCTCGCCAATACCCTTGCCACCGTGCTGAAGAGCGTCGGCGGCCCGGGCGCGGGCTCCGAGATCGTTCCCGCCAACGTCGGGTTCACCCAGAGCAGCATCTCATTCACGGTCGCCGACCTGTGCGTGGTCGACATCGACGGGGACGGGATCTGCGACGACGTAGATGCCTGTCTGGCCACCAACGATACGTGTGCCAATGCTCTGCCGATCTCCGATGGCGTATACACCGGTTGCTCGACCGATGCGACCAACGACGGGGCGTCGACTTGCGGCAACAGCAGCTCGTCGCCCGACGTGTGGTATGTCTACACGGCGAGCTGCGACGGCAGCGCCGAGGCCCGGACCTGCGGCGCCGGCACGGCGTTCGACACCGTTCTGGCCGTCTTCGCCGACTGCGGAGCCAGCGAACTGACCTGCAACGACGATGGCTGCGGCGGCACCAGTCACGCGAGCCAGATGTCCTGGCCGGTCACGGCGGGTACCGAGTACCTCGTGCGCGTCACCGGTTACAACGGCCAGAACGGGGACTTCGAACTGACGGTCGACTGCGAACCGGCGCCGGTGAACGACACCTGCGCGAGCGCCACGGCGCTGGTCGAGGGCACCGTCGCCGGCTCGACCGCGGCGGCGAGCATCGAGGCCGCGGGGCCGTGTGACACCAGCCCCGGCCGCGACGTATGGTACGTATACACGAACGACACCGGCGTCGACGTCACCGTGACGGCTGACCTGTGCAGCAGCGCGACGACATTCGATACCGTCCTGGGTGCCTACGACGCCTGCGGCGGCACCGAAGTGGCCTGCAACGACGATGCCGATGCGTGCAACGGCCCGAACCCGGCGGCGTCGACGCTGACCTGGACGGTGCCCTGCGGGGCGACGCACTGGCTCCAGCTCTCGAGCTACGGGGATATCCCGGGCGATTTCGAGATGAGCGTGACCCTCGCTCCCGACGGTCCCGACACCGACGGCGACGGCATCGGCGACGCATGCGACGCGTGTCCGGGCTTCGACGACGACCTCGACGCCGACGGCGACGGCGTTGCCGACGGCTGTGACCTGTGCATCGGGACCGATGCCGGCGGCGACACGGACGGGGACGGCGTGTGCGACGACACCGACGGGTGCCCAAGTGATCCGCTGAAGATCGCACCGGGCGTGTGCGGCTGCGGCGTGGCCGACACCGATACGGATGGCGACGGCACGCTGGACTGCGACGACAACTGCCCGACCGACCCGGCAAAGATTCAACCGGGGCAGTGCGGTTGTGGGATTCCTGACGCGGATGCCGACGGCGACGGCGTGGCCAACTGCAACGACGCCTGCCAGAACGATCCGGCGAAGACCGAGCCTGGCCTGTGCGGCTGCGGCGTGGCGGACACCGATTCGGACGGCGACGGCACGGCGGACTGCAACGACGGCTGCCCCGGCGACCCCGGGAAGACGGTGCCTGGCGTGTGCGGTTGCGGCACGCCCGACTCGGACGACGACGACGACGGTGTGCCCAACTGTGTGGACCAGTGCGAAGGCGCACCGGATGTCGACACCGACGGGGACGGAACCCTCGATTGTGCCGATGCCTGCCCGAGCGATCCGAACAAGATCGACGCCGGCATCTGCGGCTGCGGCGTGTCCGACACCGATTCGGACGACGACGGCGCAGCGGATTGCGTGGACATGTGCCCGAACGATCCGGCGAAGACCAGCCCCGGCCAGTGCGGCTGCGGCAACAGCGATGCCGACGTCGACAGCGATGGTGTTGCCGATTGTAACGACGCCTGCCCGACGGATCCGGACAAGTTCGAGCCCGGTGTGTGCGGGTGCGGCATCGCCGACCTCGACAGCGACGGTGACGGGACCTTCGACTGCGACGACGGCTGCCCGGCCGATGCGGCCAAGATCGCCCCGGGGATCTGCGGATGTGGCACGCCCGACACCGACAGCGACGGCGACGGCACGCCCGACTGCACAGACGCATGCCCGGCCGATGCGGCCAAGACCATTCCGGGCGCCTGCGGCTGCGGCGTGGCCGACACCGACTCGGACGGCGACGGCACGGCGGACTGCAGCGACAGCTGCCCGGCAGATCCGGCCAAGGTCGAGCCGGGGATCTGCGGCTGCGGCTTCGCCGATGACGACTCCGACGCGGACGGCGTGGCCGACTGCATCGACCAGTGCGCCGGTGCGCCCGACGTCGACACCGACGGCGACGGCACGCTGGACTGCGAAGACGGTTGCCCGGGCGATCCGTCCAAGACGGTACCGGGCGCCTGCGGTTGCGGCGTGGCCGACACCGACTCGGATGGCGACGGCACAGCCGATTGCAACGACGGTTGCCCGGCTGATCCCGAGAAGATCGTCGCAGGCCAGTGCGGCTGCGGCGTGGTGGATACCGACACCGACGCCGACGGCACGGCCGATTGCGTGGACGGCTGCCCGGGCGATCCGGCCAAGACCGACGCCGGCGTGTGTGGCTGCGGCATCGCCGACGTCGACAGCGACGGCGACGGTACCCTCGACTGCAACGACGGCTGTCCGGACGATCCGGCCAAGACGGATCCCGGCGCCTGCGGCTGCGACGTGGCGGATACTGACGGCGACGGCGACGGCGTGCCCTTCTGCCTGGACTGCAACGACGACTCCGCAGAGGCCTTCCCCGGCAACGTTGAAACGACTTGTGACGGCGTGGACAACGACTGCTCAGCGGACACGGCGGACTTCGTCGACGGCGATGCCGATACGGTGTGCGACGCCCAGGACAACTGCCCGCTGTACGCCAACACGGACCAGGCCGACTGTGATGGCGACGGCGTGGGCGATGCCTGCATCCTCGGTGACGGCCTCGATGCCGACTGCAACGATAACGCTGTGCCCGATGCGTGTGACATCGACCACGGCACGTCCGCCGACGCGGACGGCTCGGGCGTCCCCGATGAATGCGAGATCGTACCGTGCAGCACGCATGGGGACTGTGCGGACCTCGACGGCAACGGCATCCGTGATGACGGCTGCGTGTTCTGGGCCTGCGACGCCGGCGCCTGCGTCGAGACGGAGATCGTCTTCGCCGACATGGGCGGCCAGTTCGGTGTGTGTGCCGTCGACGGTACGGCCGACGGCAACGATCGCTTCCACGCGTTGAACTGCTTCGCCAACACCGACCCGGACGGCGGCGGAGACTATCCGTGCGAGGCGAGTGCACCGACCGCGTTCAACGTCGATGCAGGTGGTCAGTTCGGCTCCTGTGCGCCCGACGGCGTGTGCGACGGCAACGATGCGTTCGCGGCACTGAATGCATTCGGCGGTTCTTCGAGCTGCAGCTGTCCCCTCGACGGCGCGCCGGCGCCCGTGGTGGACGGTGGCGGCGCCGGGGTCGAGATCATAGACCGGGTGTCGATCGAACTGCTCGCCCGCCCGGTCGCCGGTGACCTGGTGGAGATCGACGTGTTCCTGACCGGCGGCGTGAGCGATCTTCGTGGCTACCAGTTGCATCCCACCGCCAGCGCAGGGCTGACCCTGATCGACCTGTTCGTCGACGTTCGCGGGGACCACGCTTTTGTCGGCGAGCCGTTCTGGGACGCGTACAACCTCGAGACCGGCCAACTGGTCGTGGGGCTCGACACCGCGGGTATCCGTGCCAAGAGTGATGTGTACCTGGCGACATTCGTCTACCGCGCCGATGGCCGGTATGCAGAAGCGGTCGTCGATCTGCTGCACGACCCGACGGATACATCGAACAGAACGTTCCTGTTTGCCACGCCCGCCAACGGGATGGTCGAAATCGTCAGAACGACACCTGCGGTGATTCACATGGGCGGGAAGGCCGCAACGGCAGCACAGCCGCGCTAGCGCGTCCGGGGCGGCGCCCGCTGGTCGAACAGATCAACGCGCTACCCGGTGTGTGGCGCTGCAGCAGGGGGCCGGTCCCGCGGGGCCGGCCCCTTGACGCGCGCGCTGCCACGGATCGGTATGCAGCCGGCAGTTCGAGGCATGAACCGGGCAGGGCAGCAATGAGGCTGGCGTCGGAGTGCTCGGAAACGAAGTGTTCGACAACGACGAGTCTTCGCCGGGTCACGGCGCGTAGCCTGACGGCCAGTTGAGGATGACATGGAGCGGTTCGCTGTGCACCTCGACGCGTGTCGCGACCAGAAATCGTTCATGGTCACTGGCCGCGTCGACTCCCTCGACGGGACCGTCAAGGGTGAACAGTTGCTGGGGCGTGTCGACCCGTAACTTGCCGTCGCGCGGTTCTAAGGCGACGGCCATCAATCCGTCCTGGGGATCGACATAGGTGATCTCGAGGCCGTCAGCACGCCAGTGCGGTTCATCACCGCCAGCTGTCGAAACCTGCACGCGTGCACCCGTTCGCGCGTCGCCGGTGTCACGCAGTTCCTGAACGAATATCTCGCGGCGCCCCGAGTCATCGGAGACGTAGGCCAGCCAGCGCCCGTCAGGGGAGAATCGTGCGTTCTCATAAGTGGCCTCGCCGACAGCACACGGCGCGGACGATGCGCTGTCCACCGAATAGATCCAGATGTCCGGCGTACCGCTGCCGGATGCCAACGGCCAGAAGGCGACGAACCGTTCATCGAGCGACCAGTCGTAGAGTATCTTGTCCATCTTGTCGACCAGCACGGGTTCCGAGTTTCCCGAGCCGTCGGCCAGCCGAACGTATAAGCCCATGTCCGGGGCGCTGTAGAGTAGGCTATCGCCATCTGCAGACCAGGCCGGGTAATCGATCGCGCCACCGCTTTCTGCCACCCGGGTACGAACGCCACGCGCCAGATCAAGGATCCAGATCTCGCCATCGCCGCCCTGCCCGGGGACTGCAATTGCGGCGCGCGAAGAATCTGGCGCGATGCGGAAGGTGAAGATGGCGTCAGGCTCTCCGGGGACGGGAGTCCGGACACCACTTCGATCGTACCAGCTGAACGTTGACGGAACGAACGCCTGCCCGCCCGCGTAGACCAGCGTCAAGTCGTTTGACGCGGAGAACGTGGCGTGCCCGGTCGCGAGGTTGCGCAGCACACCGGAGGCGACGACTGCCGGCTCGCCATTGATCGCACCCGCCCCAACGTCGAACGGAATCGCTACGAGGTTGTCGCCACGGACCACGAGGAGGTGGCTGGGCCGAGCAAAGACTGCGCTCGAGGCATCGGTTGTCAGGCGTCGGGGGGGTTCGTCGCCCGAGAGGGATCCGAGGTATACGCCGCCAACTTGCTCGCGCGCGCCAAGGTCATTCGTCCACACAGTGAAGAGAAAGCGCTGTCCGTCCGGCAGGAAAAACGGCCAGCGGTGGCTGCCATCGGGAATCGCGGGGTCAACATGGGTAATCGGCCGTGCCGTGCCACCTGCCGCGTCGATCACATGGATACCGCTGTTGGCGTTGGGCGCGAGCACGATCTCGCCGCGTGCGTTCCATGAACCCCCCCGTGGATAGTGGGCGCCGGCCCCCCCGATGGCCTGCTCACGACCTGTTTGAACCTCGATACGGCGGAGCCTGCCGCCTCGGAAATATGCAACATGCCGACTGTCGGGCGACCAGAATGCGTACGCAGCGCCGTCCGTACCGTTGAGCGGCCGAGCGGTAAATTCGTCCAATCGGCGAAGCCATAAGCGCGTTTTGCCGCCCGGTTCCTGGACGCCAAACACGACGTGGCGGCCATCCGGAGAAATCACCGGAGGAGATGCAGCCTGGTCGCCGAATTGCGTGGCGGCCGGGACGGGTATCGTCAATCTATAGGATGTTTCCGTGCGCGGCGCGCTGCGGCTTGCGGTAAGCCATGCAATTGCCAGAACGGACAACGCCACCAGCACCCAGGGAAGTCGGGACGCGCCACGCTCGTGCCGTGACACGCTATCATCCGCGTGGTCTGTGGAATACTCCAGCTCCACCCGTGCGTCACCGATGTCGCGCAGGCGATTCTTCCGATCGCGCTCCAGGCAGCGCCGCAACACGTGCCGGACCATCGACGGTGTGCCGGGCGGAAGTCGAGTCAGGTCGATCTCCTTGTGCATGATCGCCCCGATCGAGTCGCTTACCGTTTCGCCTGCGAACGGGCTCTCGCCGGTCAGGCATTCGTACAGTACAGCCCCGAAGGACCAGATGTCGGTACGTTTGTCGAGCGGCCGACCCCGCGCCTGTTCAGGGCTCATGTAGGCGGCAGTTCCCAGGATGACTCCCGGCCGTGTGTAGTTGGCCGTGATCGTCGGTGAGTTCGACGGCGCTGACATGGACGAGTCGTCGGTGATCGCTTTCGCCAGGCCAAAGTCAAGGACTTTCACCGAGTCGTCATGGCGGATCATGATGTTGCCAGGCTTCAGATCACGATGGATCACGCCGCTGTCGTGCGCAGACTCCAGCGCGTCGGCGATCTGCCTGCAGATGTGGAGTGTCTCCTCGACGGGCATGGGACCGCGTTTCAGTCGCACAGCAAGTGTCTCACCCGCCACGAACTCCAGCACCAGGAAACATGCCGACCGGCCGTTCGACTCGTGTTCCTCGAAACCGTGAATGGCCGCGATGTTCGGATGATTGAGTGAAGCGGAGAGCTTCGCCTCACGCTGGAAGCGAGCCACGCGCTCCGGATCACTGACCATGGCCTCAGGCAGGACTTTGATGGCCACCTCGCGGTCCAGGCGCACGTCCCTGGCGCGATAGACCTCCCCCATGCCGCCTGCCCCGAGGGGGGAGAGGACTTCGAAGGGGCCCAGCTTGGATCCTGCACTCAACGCCATGTGTGCTCTCGCACCCGACAGACCATCCGCAATACGAGACGGCGCCGTGAATTCATGAGGGCCGAGTTGGCCAGGGCGGTCACGGCTGCCTCCCCGGCGCCAAGTCGAGAGGTTATGCGAACGGGGCGGGCACTGCGAGCCGCCACATGACCCGGGACCGCCCGGTCCCGCGACCCACGCAGAAGCCGACCTCGAGCATGGCGCTGATCCACGGACCATTGCCGGTGCAATGGAGAGGTGCCCGCGCCGATGGAAGAAGCAGGCCGAATCTTCATTGGGCGCGGCCGCCCGTTAGCGACTCGAGGGCGTTGTGACATCTGCTGAAGACTCACGACATCTCCTGATACGTTCAGGCACTTGCTCTGTCCAACGCCGAAAGACCATTACCCCAAGGGGCTGTGCAATTTATGGCGAGGCGGATCCAGAAAGGGGGTTTGGGCGAAGCACCCGCAGGGCGACTGCGTGACAACAGGCTCCTGATGCTGTTCATGGGTGGGCGGCAGAATTCCGCCGGCCGCAGGCTCTGTTTTTCTGAGGGTAGGCGCCGGCGTTTGCGTGGTTGGGGCGAGCCCGGGCCACGGGTCGACATGACGCGTGCGGCCGGGGGGACGTCGAGGCGTGGGAGGGTTTTTCGACCGTCGTGACCATGGGGGCACTGACGGACATGACCGTTTCGGCCACGGCAAACGTGCGTTTCGAACTGGTCAGGGAATCCGGCGGACAGAAGCACTTCGAGGTCGTCGACGGGACGATGCTGTACGCGGTATCCGGATCGCAGTTTCGGGCGTTCGGCAGTCCCTGCCCCTACACCTTCGGGCCCATCGAAGTTCCGGTCGTGCACACGCTGGGCGGCGGCTTGACCATCGATACAACGACCAGTCCGGCGACTTATCACGCGTTCGGTCAGACCCGGGGGGACGAGATCCGCGTTGCCGAGGAGTGCGATGACCTGGCGTTTTCCACTCGTCCGCGAGCGGTGTGGCTGTACACCGTGGATGCGGACGATCTGGTCGTCTCCGAGGACGGTACGCACATCCCAGGGACCAACTCGAACGACAGGAGCGTTTGGGAATGGCACCTCACCAGGCGGTAGTGACCGACATCCGCGCAAGACCTGGTCCGGCGTTGAGCGACACCCCACCCCACACGTACCGTGTCCCATTCAAGTTGGACCCTAATGTGCGGTCCGCGGTGGTGATCGTACCGGCTTCGCGGATCGGCGGCTGCGTGCTCGGTGTGTTCTTTGGCATCGTCCCACTGGCCGTCGGACTCGCGGGGCTGGCCGGGCTCGTGTTCGGCAACGGGTTCCATCCGGGCCTGCTGGCGATCGGACTGGTGTTCCCCGCATTGGGCGGCGTCGCGTTGTGGGGCGTGTTCGCCCATCTCCTGACCACGCGCCGTTACGAACTCGGTACTGTGGAGGTGACCGTCAGGGCCCGACATGTCGCCGGCGCGCGCATCTGGCAGTTGCCGTATGAGCGCTTCCGGGGCGTGCAGCTGAGACTGGAGCGGGTCGGTGGCGGTCGCTACGGGGGTGGATACCCCGTCGCCCGCGTCGAACTGAGCCACGTCGACTGGCGACTCAGCGTGCCGCTCATGGTGGGTCGACCCCAGCACCACTATTCGTGGACGGAACTGAGGTCCGCCACCCGGGCGTTCGCCGATTGTCTGGGCGTCCCCGTCGTGCAACCGCAGCGGTGGATCGAACGCTGGTCACCGGTACGCCGGTTCACGGCCGCCCCCTGGCCCGAGAGCTGGGACGCGGGCCTGCGTCCGCAGGCGCTGGGGCGCGGTTCGTCGCACACGTTCGAGTGGTACTTCACCCGTGACAGCACGGTCGCGGTTGCCGGTGTTCAGGATATCGTGGACTGGCTGGTGGAGTGTCGCTACGTCGATGACAAAACACAATTCGGCGTGGATGATGTCTGGCAGCACCCGTGCGCCTTCGAGGACCGGCGTGTCGGAGATTGCGAAGATCACGCCCTGTGGGCCTGGCGCAAGCTCATCGAGCTGGGCTTCGAGGCACGCCTGTTCTCGGGCCTCGTTGGCGCCGAAAACGGGACCGTAGAACGGCATGTGTGGGTCAATTATCTTGCCAACGGGATCGAATCCATCTTCGAAGCGACCTCCAAGGATCGAAACAATCTAGTACGACCGTTTGCCCTGCATAGCAGAGACTACTACCCTTATTTCTCGGTCGGCCGTGATTTCAAGATCCGTTCTCATCGCGGAAACCTCTTGCGCCATCTGGGTTTCAAATGGCACCGCGGCGAGACAACCTGATCCTTACATCCACTGATCAGCGGGCGTCGTGGTCGGTGGTCACGCCACGACGCGACGTTGATCCACGGGTGTCCCTCGGTCAGCTCGTGATCGCGCGTATCGAATCGCGCGTGCTGGTCGCACTTCATGTCTTGACGACCTCGAGCCTCGACAAACCCCGCAATCGATCCTTCGAGGTCCTGCAGGACGAGACGCCATCTCGTAAAGGGTCGGAGCGCGAGCTGCTGAAGCTGCGAGAGTCTGGGCCGCAGATCGGAAACGCCCGCAGGCGTGTCCGTTGTCACGTTGAGGGCCCTTCCGCGCGACCCGCCTCAGCCGAATCGGCTGAGGCGCCTGGACGAGTATTTCCCATTGAGTACGAGATGGCTATCATGTTGCCGATGCCGCTTCAACAATAGTGTAGGCCTGTGCACGGCTCACGACCTCTTCGAGGCGGGCGCTAGACGTGAGTGATGTGGATATATATGCTTACGGATCCGTGCGGGCGTAGCTCAATTGGCAGAGCATCAGCCTTCCAAGCTGAATGTTGACGGTTCGAATCCGTTCGCCCGCTGTCGTCCGCTCCTGCGGAATGCCCCTGACCCCAAGGCGTTACGAGCTGGACGTGGCGGCCAATTGTGACACCCTTAGATCACGGAGCCCTCAACTGTGTGGGCGATAGCCGTCGCGAAAGACCAGCAGAAGCGCGGTCGATTCTATCCAATCCAGTTTCGGTGAGGCGGCAGGCAATACATCAAGCCATTGCGCAAGGACAAGAAAGCCGACGCCGCGAGGATCAAGCGCTGCGTCGACTGGGTACGATCATCATGACCCGCCCGCTGCGCTGCTTGCGACGGGCCTCATCACGGAGGATCCTGTCGATGCCGAGCGACCTATGGTGCCGAATACGACCCGTTATCTTTGTTCTGGCCGCAATCAGCTGGCCGCTGGCCGCGCAGGCGAGCGATGCTGAACAGATCGCGGCGATTCTGGAACACGCCTTTCCTGCTGACGGACCTGGTGCCGCTGCGATTGCGGTCAAGGACGGGCAGGTCGTATTCCGTGGCGCTTCGGGGATGGCCGATCTGGAGCACCGCATCCCCTTGACGCCAGCGTCCGTGTTCCGGTTGGGCTCCGTGACCAAGCAGTTTACAGCCGCGGCCCTGGTGCTGCTCGAAGAGCGCGGCAAACTGTCACTGGACGACAGCATTACGCAATATCTTCCCGCCTACCCTACGCACGGACACCACATCACCATTCGCCATCTCCTTACGCATACCTCGGGCATATTCAGCTATACGTCGATTCCGGGGTATATGAATCAGGGCATCATGCGTGATCTGACAACGGATGAACTGGTCGACGTGTTCAAGGCCGAGCCAATGGACTTCGCCCCTGGCGAACAGTACCGCTACAGCAATTCGGGCTACGTACTTGCCGGCGCTATCATCGAGAAGGTGTCAGGTCAGAGCTACGGAGCATTCATTCAAGAGAATATCTTTGAACCCCTGGGCATGGATCATTCGTATTACGGAAGCCACAGCCAGATCATTCCGAACCGCGCCCGCGGATATGCCCAGGACGGACAGCGTATCGAAAACGCACAATACCTCAGCATGACCCAGCCGCATGCGGCCGGATCGTTGCTGTCTACGGTGGACGACTTGGCGCGATGGGATGCAGCCCTGTACACCGATCAGCTGCTCACCCGAGACTCGCTGGCGAAAATGATCGAACCCGGCACCTTGAACAGTGGCGAGAAAAGCAACTACGCGCTTGGCTTCGGTGTGGGGGACTTTCGCGGTACGCCTTCGATTTCGCATGGAGGCGGAATCAATGGATTCGTGACGCACGCCATGCGCCTCCCTGAACACAAGATCTACGTGGCAGTGCTGTGCAACGTGACCGGCCTGAGTCCCGGTCCTGCCCATGTCGCGCAGCGGATCGCAGCCCAGCTGATGGGCAAACCATTGCCCTCATTCACGGCCATTGAACTGGACCCGGCGAAGTTGAAATCGTTTGCCGGTGTGTACCGCATCAACGAGCAGACGCGACGGATCGTGACGGTCGAAGATGGCCGGCTGCATACGCAGCGCACCGGAGGACCGCGGCTTGAAGCCACGCCACATGCGGAATTGGGGTTCTTCTACGAAGGCATGTTCACGCACTTCGAGTTCATCACCGACGCTGACGGCCGAGTCAGCGGCATGCGCATGTTTCAGGACGGCGCGGAGCAGGGCGAAGAGGCCGAGCGCACAGACGAGCCGATTCCCACGCGCGAAGTCGCCCAGGTTGATCCAGCGATCTATGATGGATATGTGGGCCGATACGAGGTGGGGCCCGGTTTCGATATCACGATCTCGCGCGATGGCGACGATCTATTTGCACAGGCGACAGGGCAACCCCGTTTCCAGATCTATCCGGCATCCAACATCAGGTTCTTCCTGAAAGTCGTCGAGGCCGAGGTGGAGTTTCAGGTGGTTGATGGCAAGGCACAGAGCCTGGTGCTGTACCAGGGCGAGCTTGAAATGCCGGGCAAGCGAATTGAATGAACCCATGCCGACGCTCTAGGGCAAGTTCGACGTCTGTCAAACCGCCCGACGGCCGCGGTGTGAATCCGAAGTGTTCGGCATCAAGGGGCGCCTGGATCCTGGCCATCCTCTTCCACCCGGTGTTCGTGAGGTGGACGAACAGCGCCGTGGTCAACGAACGCGTTCTGACCAGCGTTCGCAGGGTCCGCTTCCATACCCACCATGTTTTTGCCGCCGCATAGCGCAGCTCATAGATGGCCTCATCGAGTTCGCGGGCCGTCATACGGTTGGGGTTGTAGATGGTCTCGGCAAAAGAGTAACGTTCCCAGTCCTTTGGGTAATCTTCGGCGAACAGCAGCCCGGCGTCCCTGAAGCGATCGAACATCTTGGTCCCTGGCAGTGGTGTCAGGTTGGTGACCTGCACGATGTCGACTCCCATCTCCACTGCGGATAATGCGGTGTCGGCGACCGTATTCGGCGTATCTTCGCTCGAGCCGATGATGAAGCCACCGAATACGGAGATGCCTGCACGATGGAAGCCATCGACCAGTTCCTGGTAGTTGGAGAGGTTCTTGCGATTGATGCCTTTGCTGTAGCTCTTGAGCGTTTGCTCGTTGAAGCTCTCGAAGCCGATGAGCATGCCGCGGCAGCCCGCCTGATAGGCCAGCCGCAAGCCCTCGGAATCAGCGCCCATATTCAGAGTCGTCTGGCTGAACCACAATCTGCGCTTGCCGTGGCGGATGATGGTCCTAAGCAGCTCCTTCGCCCATTCAGCGTGGCTCGCGCCGACACCAAAGAAGTTGTCGTCGACTACGAAAATGAACTTCTGTGGTGTGCTGTTCCACTCTTTCACAATATCCGGGATCCTGCGTCGTCTGATCGGCGCGCCATTGAACATGGTCACGGAGCAGTATTCGCAGCCCACCGGGCAGCCGCGCGAGGTCTGAATCGCAGAGCGGTTGTAGTGTCCATTGAGAGGCTGCAGCCGTTGATTGGCGCGCCCCAGACCCAGGTCCGCGAGATTCGACAGCGTGCCCTTGTAACACGCAGAGAGACTCCTGGCCTCGGCGTCCCTGACGATGTCGGGCCAGATCTCGTCGCACTCGCCGACGGCGACGGCATCAAAGTATTCGCCCGCCTCTTGTGGACAGCTCGAAGCGTGCGGTCCACCCATTATCGTCTGGATTCCCAGCTCTCGGCAGGCCACGGCAATCTCGTACGCACGCGTCGCGCCGCTGGTGTAGGCCGTAACGCCGACCAGGTCGTAGTTACCGGTGGCCAACCGCTCTTGGGTCCCCTCAGCGCCGAAGATCTCGTCGATGATGTCGACTTCACATCCGTCCGGAACGAGCTCGGCGAGCACTTGCAGACCCAACTGCGGCAGCCTGCTGCCGCCCGAGTGATAACCTTGTGCCCGACGAGCGATGGGATTGACCAATGCAATTCTCATGAATCCTCTCTTGGTGGCACGCGCCGTGGGAGACTGCGACCGATCAGGTGGGCCGCTACGACTGCCGGTATTTCGAACAGGTCACAAAAAAAACCGACGTAGTCGTACGCCCCAAGGGGGTCAACCACGTCGGTTTACTCTTCAACGAGCCTCCCGGCGCACAGCCGGGTTGCTCTTCAATTAGTCATCCGATGATCCCGTCAGCAAGGTCCTCTTGCAACAAGACAGGATTCAACTGCATATCCTACTGTCCGGAGCCTCCGACACAAAGCATAGATATCCTCCCAAGGCGGGACAGTCTGAGACGCACTCACCGGCCAACAGGCGTTTGTTCAAGGGGATTCAATACTTACGACATTGTTTCCGAGTCGATAACGGCTTTGCCTTCCAAGCTGAATGTTGACGGTTCGAATCCGTTCGCCCGCTCTTCGAAATCCATTTCCAGACTGCGACTTACGACAGTCACGGCGTGACCTCCTGTGTTCGGATATGGGCAGGCACTACCGTTTGGCAACATTTCACAAGGCGTTCTGGCGACGGTCGGCGGACTTGATCGCGCCTGCGACGGCTTAGAACGCCGGCGTAACGACTAACATTCAGCCCTCGCAGCTGATGTTCCGTCGTTACCCGCCGTCGGTCTTGCCGCGCTGAGATCGAGTGAGCCTCCGTGGCGACCACACGCATCCTTGCTGATGCTGACCGCATTGTTCCTGAAACGAGGATGAGTATTCGTTGAGGGAATCGTACGAGTGTGGTGGTGAAATTCTGAGTCGCAAAGTATAACGCCTGCCTATGGCGCTTGCCGGAGGAACCAAACTCGGACCCTACGAGATCCGTTCGCCCCTTGGAGCGGGCGGGATGGGCGAGGTCTATCTGGCCAACGATTCGCGCCTCGATCGGCTGGTAGCGATCAAGGCCCTGCCAGACCATCTGGCCACCGATCCCGATCGGCTGAGCCGCTTCGAGCGCGAGGCCAGGACCCTGGCCTCATTGAACCATCCCAACGTGGCGGGTATTTACGGCGTCGAGGAGCAAGGCGGACGCAAGTACCTCATCCTCGAGTACGTCGAAGGCCAAACACTCGCCGAGCGGATCGACCGTGGCGCATTGCCGTTCGACGAGGCGATGGAAGTCTGCCTGCAGATCGCGGCCGGGGTTGAAGCCGCTCACGAGGCAGCGATCATCCACCGCGATCTCAAGCCAGCCAATATCAAAATCACTCCGGACGGAAAGGTAAGAGTCTTGGACTTCGGGCTTGCCAAGATACCCGAGGAGTCCTCGTCCGGCTCGAACGAAGCAGAGACTATCACGAGCCCGGCGCATCAGCGTCACTCACCAACAATGCCTGGCGTGATTCTTGGCACTGCCGCGTACATGAGCCCGGAGCAGGCACGCGGACGCTTGGTCGACAGGCGGACCGACATCTGGTCGTTCGGACTGGTACTCTTCGAATGCCTGACCGGGGCGAACCCTTTTGTCGGCGAGACCGTAACCGACTCAATCGGGGCGATATTGCATAAGGACGTCGATCTGACCCTTTTGCCCAAGTCAGTCACACCGGGGGTCCGTCAGTTACTTCGGCGCTGCTTTGAGCGCGACAAGACCCGAAGGCTACAAGCCATCGGTGACGCTCGTATTGAAATGGAGGAGGCGCTCCAGAGGTCGGAGCATGGGGCATGTGATGAATCGGGCGCTGGGACCACGCGAAGTTTTCCATGGGTCTGGGCGAGCTTGTCGGTGCTGCTTGCCATCGCTCTTGGCGCTTCGCAGTTGCGCACCCCAGCGCCTGAGCAGGTTACGCCGGACTTGAGAACAGCGGATTTCCGACAGGTAACGGATCTTCCCGGCCAGGAGAGGGGCCCATCCATCTCGCCCGATGGCAAGAACATCGTTTTCGCGCACCAGACGAAGGGGAACAGTGACATCTACGTCCAGCGCGTCGGCGGACGAACCCCGATCAACCTGACAGCTGACTCGCCAGAGGACGATTGGTCTCCCGCATTCTCCCCGGACGGCGAGTCCATTGCTTTTCGTTCCGATCGCGGAGATGGCGGCATTTTCGTTATGGGTGCCACCGGCGAGTCAGTCCGGCGCGTCGTGGACTTCGGTTACGACCCGGCGTGGTCTCCGGACGGCACGCAATTGGTGCTGAGCACCGAGGGAGTCGATGATCCGGTCTCGCGTTCCGGCGTGAGTTCGCTATGGATCGTGAATCTGGACGGCGGCGGCAAACGAAAATTGACCCAAAAGAATGACGCCATCGACGCAAGCTGGTCACCCGACGGTAAGCGCATCGCGTATTGGGGGTGGCGCGAACCGGATTGGCAGCGCGATATCTTCACCATCGCTACTGACGGAAGTGAACCCGAGGGAATCTCGGTCACCGACGATGCGCCGGTGGATTGGACTCCCGTATGGATGCCTGACGGTCGCGGACTCTACTTTGGCAGCAACCGCGGCGGCACCATGAATCTCTGGCGGATCGACGTTGATCCGCAGTCCGGGCTCCCTGAGGGCCAGCCCGTGCAGGTGACGACACCGTCCCTTTGGAGTGGGTCATTTTCGACGTCTAGAAACGGCGAGCGACTCGTCTACGAAACGCGCGACGAGCAGGCCAGCCTCATGACCGTCGACTTCGACCCGCAGGCCGGTGCGCTCGTCGGGAAACCCCGCCAAATCTTCGGAGGGCGTGCATTAGTTGAGTTGGACTGGTCGCCCGCGGGACAGCGTCTGGTCGTCACGCAACGCGGTGATCCGTGGGAAAGTATGGCCATCATCCAAGCCGATGGCACGGGCTACTCTCGCATTACGGATGCCTCGATCCAGCATCGGCGTCCCATGTGGCGTCCGATCGAAGGAAGCGAACGCATCATGGTCGCTTCCAACGCCAACTTAGTCACCCTGCGCAGCGACGGCAGCGATCTTCGGCAGGTGGGACTGGGCGAGCATTGCGCCGACGGGGCGTGGTCGGCTGACGGACGGAGCCTGATCACCTTGCTGCAAAACGAGCGCTGGGAGGCGAGCGAATTGTTGCGCTACGACTTCGGCCCGGATGACACCACGAGCCGAGCGGTCTGGTCTGCGCCGCCGATTAAGAGCGCGCCACAGTGGATCTGCGACTGGTCTCCTGACGGAGCGCGTGTCCTTATTGCCGAAGCATCTGAGAAGTCGTGGTTGCACATGATTGATCTCGGCACGGGAAAGTCCAAGCGGTTCGGCCCTTTCAGCAATGATCCGGGTGCAAGGTGGCTGCCCGATGGAAGACGAGCGATCGTGAACGCCGGCAGCGGTCTCATACTAATCGACGTAGAAATGATGGAGCAGCGGCAGTTGGTCGATTTTGGCGATTATGCCAGCGGCGGGTGGATTGGTGCACACGCGCTGACGCGCGACGGCTGCAAACTCGCATACATCGTGCCACACGGGGAGGGAAATATCTGGTTGATGGACCTCACGGGTGCGCGCGACTAGTGCATCGTTGCAGCTATTTTGATACGTGTCCGGATCCCCACGCCGGGCCCCAAGGAGGATGTTCATGTTTCGAGTCCTGACTGTGCTCATTACGATACTGGCTCCGGGCATCGGGGCCGCGTCGGGTGGAACCGAGCAATCAACGACCGGCTGGCAGAGGCCTCCAGCGGAGGTGCTGGAAGTGTTGCACGCTCCCAGGCTGCCCTCGGTGTGGACCGCACCGACCGGAGAGCACATGCTGCTTGCCGATCCGGTTCGATATCCTCCACTCGCCGAGATGGCGGGTCCCATGCACGTGCTCGCCGGCATGAAGGTCGATCCGACAACCAACAATGCTCACGGACGCCACGGGGCGACCTCTCCAAGGCTCGTTAAGGTCGAGGGCGGGGCGGTGACACCGCTCAATCTGCCCAATGATGTCGAAGTGCATTCTGTGCACTGGACCGTTGACGGTCAGCGATTCGCGCTGATTACCCGGCACGCTGACCACATGGGTCTATGGACAGGTTCGGTCAAAGGCGACCTCGCGGAGATCGAGGGTATCGCGATCAACCAGCTGCTTGGCACTGCAGCGCGCTGGCTGCCCGATCAGCAGCGGCTTCTGGTTCGCCGTGTGCCGAAACGTGGACCGGCGCCGCAACAGCCCGCCATTCCTGCGGGACCGGAGATCCTCGAAGGACAGGGTGCCGGGGCGCGCTCCACCTACGAGGCGCGGAACCTGCTCGAGACTGCTCACGACGATGCCCTGTTTTCCTACTACGCGACGTGTGAACTCGTGGTGGTGGACCCTGCGAATGGAACGGTGAAGCCGTTGGGAAAACCCGCTGCCTACGTGTCCACCAGCTTCTCTCCTGACGGCAGTTTGCTACTCGTGAAACGCCTGGTGGAGCCGTGGTCTCATGCGGTTCCGTGGTGGCGCTTTGCCAGAGAGGTCGAAGTGTGGGACACGAATGCCAAGCCCGTGAAGACCATAGCGTCCCGCCCACTTGCCGACGAGGTCCCGATCCACGGCGTACCGCTCGGGCCGCGTGGTATTTCGTGGCGGGCCACGGCCCCTCATACATTGTTCTGGGTCGAGGCACTGGACGGTGGCAACCCTGTGGCCGAGGTGCCTCATCGTGATCGACTGATGCGCCTGAGCGCGCCTTTCACCGGAGAAGCGCAGGAGGTCTTTCGGGCTGAGCATCGCATCGTGAGCTGGCAGAATGGCTGGGGCGCTGAAGGCGGAACGCTCATGCTCACGCAACGCGAGCGCATGCGCCGCTGGAGGTACACCTGGCTGCTCGACGTGGACCAGGGCACCTCGCGCCTGTGGTTCGACGTCAACGAGAAGGACCGCTACAACTCGCCTGGCTCTCCCGAGCGACGGCAGCTGCCCAACGGAGCATGGGTGCTCCATCAACAGGGCGATGCAGTCTATTTTACCGGTAACGGCGGCACCCCTGAGGGCGATCGGCCGTTCCTCGACCTGCGCAGCATGAAGACCGGCGAGGTCGAGCGCCTCTTCCGCTGCAAACCGGATCGATACGAATCTTTTGTCGCATTCGCCGGTGATGAGAACCGTTTCGTACTGCGCTCAGAGTCCGCAGATGACGTACCTAACTATTACCTCGTTACGCTTGGCGATTCTGCAGACGTGGGCGCGAGCGAAGCCACCCGCACACACACGAGAAAACCCATCACTCGTTTCACGGACCCGACTCCTCAGCTTCGCCAGATCCAAAAGCGCCTCGTTCGCTACGAGCGGAACGATGGTGTTCCATTGAGCTTTGAGCTGCAGCTGCCTCCCGGCTACCACGAGGGAACGCGTCTACCGACCGTGCTCTACGCCTATCCCCAGGAGTACTCCGATCCGTCCACCGCAGGCCAGGTTCGGGGGTCTGCCCAGCGCTTCAGCCGTATCTCGGGCGCCTCCCACCTCTTTTTCCTGCTCCACGGATATGCAGTTCTGCACAATGCCACCATGCCCATGATCGGAGATCCCGAAACCACCTACGATACCTTCGTTCCGCAGCTCGTAGCCGACGCCGAAGCGGCGGTGGCCAGGGCGGTCGAGATCGGTGTGACCGATCCGGAGCGCATCGGGATCATCGGTCACAGCCACGGGGGGCTGATGGTGGCCAATCTGCTGGCGCACAGCGATCTGTTCAGGGCCGGTATCGCGCGCAGCGGTTCCCACAACAAAACCATGCAGCCGTTCGGATTTCAGTCCGAGCGACGCTCGCTGTTCGGCGCCCGTGATGCCTACATCGAGCTTTCACCAACGTTCTTTGCCGATCAGGTCAACGAGCCCGTGCTCGTGATCCACGGCAAAGAGGACTCCAACCCCGGCACTTTGACCATCCAGTCCGAAGTCTTTTTCGAAGCTGTTCGCGGCTCAGGAGGCACGGCACGCCTCGTTCTGCTGCCGTTCGAGGACCACGGTTACCGAGCCATTGAGAGTATCGAGCATGTGCTCTGGGAGCAGATCAGGTGGTTCGACAAGTACGTGAAGAACGCCGCGCCCCGAACGCCTCCAACCGCCGACAAGCAGTAGCCGTTCGTTGCGGACCCTCGACGACCCATCTCGCGGCGCAGCCGAACAGGCCCTGTGCTCACGAAAAGCTCGAGAGCGCCCCACAGGTCATGCGGTCTGCCAGCGCTTGGCCAGTGTCCGCGCGATGGCAAGAAATACGCAAGTCATTGCGATGAGCATGCAGACTTGCGGCCAGAGGCCAAACAGCGCCTGCGCGACAGACGCACCGGGCTCCTCGTACCAGAAAATCTTGAGATAACCGTCCAGTGCCCAGCCATTGAAGGTGAACAGGGCGGTGGTGTTCATGAAATCCGGCATGATGAACCGGGGGACCATGCTGCCTCCAAGTGCGGACATGATCAGAATCACAATCGTGGAGATGCCACCCAGTTGAGCCCGGGTTGTGCACAATGCGGCCAACACGATCCCGAAAGCAGCCGCGGCGCCAGCGGTTGCGATGGTCATAATTCCAAATGCAATCATGTGGGTCGGTGTCCACAAGTCCAGCCCGAACACCACGGCAGCCCACACGAACATCGACGTCACCTGTGCGACGCCGGTGAGCGCAAAGAACAGCCAGTGCCCCAGAAGCAGCGTACCCATGTTGATGTGGGTGGATAGTAGTCGCTCCAGCGTGCCGCGCTCGGCTTCTTCCAGCAGCGTGCCGCCTGCGCCGTTGGCCATGGAGAACAGCAGGAACATCACGCCGATCCCCGCAGCGTAATAGGCCACGATCGATCGCGGCGCGGCGTCAGGATCATCAGCGTCTTCGCCGGCGTCGATCAGCTTCACGGTAACCAGTCCCGTAAATGCAGCAGGGGATGAACTCTCCGAGGTGGGCGGGGCGCTTCCTTCGTTTGAATCGATGTCCGCTTGTCCTCGAATTCGAGGAATGAACTCCTCAATCAGGTTGCGTTGCATCGGTGTCAGGATTCCCCCTGCGGCCTCGAGTTGCTCGAGGCCGCGCGTCATGAGAATATCCGGTGCCGCGCGCATGGCGGCAGCCTGCAACAGCCCACTGACTGTGTGCACTGCGAGCGGATTGGCCGGGTCGTGGATCACTTCGACTGCTGACCCGCGCCCGTCGAAACGACCGAACGTCGACGCAAAGCCGGTCGGAATGATGACTGCGGCTGGGTACTTTCCGCGGCGAACCAGCCCGTGTGCCTGTTCGCGCGTGTAGGGTGCGGGCTTGTCGTCGGCTGGCCTGGGGTGCGTGCTGACCGTGAGTGCGGGCAGGTCGACGAGCGCGCTGATCAAGCGTTGACTGACCTCCGACTGGTCGAGGTCAACAATAATGACCTTCGTCGCCGACGGCCCACCGTTGCCTCCTGATCCACTGCCCGCGCCGCCGAATATCACGGCGAAGATGGAAAAGAAGACGATCGGGAGGACGAACGTCAGGCCGAGCGCGACGACGTCGCGCTTGAGATTGAGCCAGTTGATCCTCAGGAGCGTCGCGATCATTCTCGAAGCTCCCTTCCCGTCAGGTGAAGGAACACGGCCTGCAAGGAGGGCGTGTCGATGTGGATGTCCTGAACCATCGCACCTGCTGCCTTGACCTCGCTTAGCATCTGCGGCAGTTCTGCAGCGATGTCACTGACGGCCTTGCGGACAGCACAACTCTCATCCGCAGAAAACCCGCGCTCAGTCAAGGTGTCTGGTGGGGGCGTTTCAAGGGTCAGTGTGATATATCGCACTGCGCCGATGGTGTCGCGCAGGAGTTCATCCAGCGTGCCGGCTGCGATCGTCTTGCCGCCATCGATGATCACAATGCGATCGCAGACATTCTGGGCCTCGTCCAGCTGGTGCGTGGTCATCAGCAGAGACGCGCCGTCTGAGCGCAGCGCTGCCAGCATCTCCCAGATGCGCTGGCGACTTTGAGGATCGACCCCGACCGTCGGTTCGTCGAGCAGGATGACGTCGGGTCGATGCAATACGCTGCAAGCGATGTTCAGCCGGCGCTTCATCCCACCCGAGAAACGAACGATGGGTTCACGAGCCCGATCGGACAGGCCGGTCCAGGTCAAAGACCAGTCCACGCGATCGGTAAGCTGAGCACCTACCAGGCCGTGTAGTGCGCCGAATGCTCGCAGGTTCTCCGTGGCGGTCAGGAGCGGATACAGCGCGATCTCCTGTGGCACGATACCCAGTTTGCGCCGGGCGGTGTCGCTCGCGGACGTCCCGTCGAGTGGCACGTCGAGCAGACTGATGGAACCCCGGTCGAGCTGCACACGACCGGATATCGCGCGCACAAGCGTGGTCTTACCTGCGCCGTTGGGCCCCAGCAATCCGAGCCATTCCCCACTGTGCAGAGACAGGGCGGCTCCTTGGAGCGCAGCCGAGTCGCCAAACCTCTTGTGGGAGTCCTGTACTTCGAGGGCTGTCGTAGTTGCCATAATCATCGGTCCTGAAGGGACACAGTATGCTCCCAGATGGCGTGTGCGACGGCCACGACGCCTTCCTCGTTCTGCGCGCTTTCGAGGGCTCCACCACCTGCGCGTGCCCACTCGACGGGGCACCGCGCTGACAATTCGTAGTCCGCCGTGCGGTCACTGCTCTATCACTTATAATTGCTCACTGGGCAGGGTAGTGATAACCCAAATCGATGACCTTGACGTCCAGCACGTCATCGATGTCCGTGGTGCCGGGGTTTGCGATGTGCGTGTCGCTGCAGTCCGGGCGACCCTTGCATGGTTTCTGTCCGAAGCAGCAGCTGCCCGCATCGAGACAGGGGCTCATGCATTCTCCGGGCGCACACGCATTGGGATTCTGCCTCAGTCTGTAGCTTGAACCCACAAAATTCGGGTCAACATAGAGGCAGTCCGTGCAAGGCAGCCACTGGCTGTCCTCGATGTCTAGGAAACTGAGCGACAACCCGACAACAGGCGTGATCTGGAACTCCGGTTGGAGTAATGGGCACGGCGCATCCAGGCAACCACGGTTGCCCCACAGAATTGAATCCTGAACCGTCGCGAAAGAACCTATGGGCGGGCCGGTTTGTAATCCGAACTTGACGCCACTCGTTGCATGTTGGTAAGAGGTGTTGTTGGCGATGGTCATGCCGTACATCTCAACGTTGGTTGTAAATGTGGCACCCGCACCGCCCGTGCTATAGGCCCTGTTCTCCGCAAGCAGACAATTCCTGAATGTGGCGTTGTGTGGAGTTGGGATGTTCGGACCCGACGCACCGGTGTAGAAGCCTCCTGCCGGAAAACCCAGGTTGCGCAACATCACGGTGTCCTCGACGAGCACATCCCCGCGCAGGACCCACAAAGCGCCGCATCCCTCACAACTGTGGTTGTCTTCGAATGTGGAATTCGTGATTGCGGTGTAGACGCCGGGTTCTCCGGGTCCGTTGCACTGGACATCTTGCGCCTGCATCTCCACTGCATCGACCCACAGTCCCGCCGCTGCGCGCAGGGGTTCATTCTGTGTGCCGAGTTCACAGAAATCAGCTCGTGAATCGTAAACAGGCCGCCTCGTCAATTTGTTTCGTGTAAACGTGCTGTCATTGATCACTGCATGATTGGAGTTCTCGATCCACACGGCCCCTGCATCCCGAGTTGCTGAGTTGAGATCGTACGCGCAGCGCTGGATGTCGATCGGGATGGCGGTCGAGCTCAGCAGGTTGAAAGCAAAGATCGCGCCGCCGCGCCCGGGGGTCTGAGGATCCGGACAATCGGGATATGTCGCATTGTTCATCTTGAATTGACAATCACTGATTGCCAGAACGTGCGATGCGCACGACAGGTTGTCGGGTTCGGTGCCCTGGATCCAGATTGCACCGCCATCCATCGCTTGGTTGTTGACAAAGTCCATGGAAGATTGGCCCGTAATGGCAGTGGATTGAACACCATCGGCCCACAGCGCGCCACCCTGGTTGGTGGCGCTGTTGCATTCGAAAACGGTGGATGTCACGTTAACGACGTTGCCACCATCGATGAACACGCCGCCACCCAGTCCCTGGGGAACAATTCCCATCGTAAGGTCCGAACAGCCATCCCAGAATGGGGTCCCGTTGGCTCGATTGCCCTGGAATACGCTGTCCGTGATGGTCAATTCCTCGAGGTTCGATGTCCACAGGCCACCCCCGGCGATGTCCGAGGTGTTGCCCAAGAACAGCGATGACGTGAACTCCGCTACCGCAAATGGCACGCCGCGTATCCACACCGCACCTGCTTCGCCCGACGACGTGTTGTTGCCGAACAAGCAAGAATTGAACTCAGAGTTTCCGCCGAACACGCTGACCGCCGCGCCCTTGGCCGACTCCTTACCAGTATTGCTGTTATGTACGAAAGCTGATTCTGTGATCATGACACTGTCGCACGCGGCGTCCAGGGCCGCCCGGTTGTTGTTGGAATGGTTGGCCACGAGGCAGTCTTGCATGACAAGAGCTGGCCCTTCGCTGAGGCATGTCGTCGTGCTCCGGACGGCCGAGCCGCCATCATCGACGCCCACCGCCCCATCAGCGAGGCCGCCGACAATTGCGAGACGGTTGAGCAGCGCCACAGCATCATCTGACACGAGTGACGTGACGTGATAGCTATTGTCGTCAGGAATGGACAGGTTGTTGATGTTTCCGCTCAAGAACGTTTCTGCGGCCATGATCGAGTAATCGCAATAGCTGCCTTCGACTTCGCAGGTACACGCGCTGTCCTCACATGTGCAGGCGCACTGGGAGCCGTCTCCCGCGCAGTCGCTGACGCGGGCCGTGCACAGTGTGCCGCTGATCGTGCACTGCCCCTGCGGTCGTTCGTCCGGGCACTCCTCCTTGCCTGCGAAACCGCCAATAATGGTGATATCACCTCCAGCGCCATCGAGGACGAAGGTCAGCTCGCGCGCCAGATCAGGAATCTTTGCAAACGAACATGCACGGTCAATACATGGCGCCCCGAACGGGCAGCGCGTGCTCTCGTCGCAGCTCATCTGTGTCGGCAGGTACGTGCCGCCAGCGATCCATATGCAGTCGCCGGGACCTGCGGCCGCCAGTGCATCCTGAAGATACTTGTACACGTCCTTGCGCGCCCATGAAGCGCCCGAGCATTCGACGCCACACACCGATCCGCCGTTGATATCGACGCGCAGGACATTGTTACAGTCGGAATCATCCGCACGGACGAGCCGGGAAGCAGGGGCGACCAGAATAACGAGAACGAAAAACAGGGTGTGTGTCCGCAGTCTGAGCGTCATTGAAGAGTCTCCTCCGATCGAGGGATCGCGGTCTTTGAGCATCAGGTCCCGCCGGCGCTAGCGCCAGCAGACGGAATCGCGCATGCCGTAAATCCACGTTAATCTCAATGTGCCATTTGGGTGCGGCGAACATGCATTCTCTCCGGGCGGGGGCGGTCGTGCAACCAATTCCATTCCACGCCCTCGGCGGCAAGGGGTTGTATGTCGCGTCGCTTGACGGCGGTATTGCAGGAGACGGCCCGGGTGGCTGGGCGCAACACCCAAGCGTGTGCCGGTTAACCTGTTGAGGCCCAGCTCTGCGTGCTCGGTCAGCCGCATGGTACTCAGATCGCGTACTCTCGAGCACCTCGGTCCCGACCAGCAGGGTGTCGTCGCTGCCGCGCACGATGGGACAGTCGCGGTTGTGCACCCGAGACAGTATCGTCCTCTGCGCGCAGCCGTGGCGCGTGGTTCTCAGTTGTCTTTCTGCAATGGGCTGCCTAATAAACCGTAGATCGCGTTCGACCTCACCTTTGAGACCCAGTGGCCATGAGCATCGCGCGTGCCCACAGTTCCAGCCCCCAGGTTCCCGATTGGGATGACATTCCTTTCGATGTGGCCTGTCCGCGCTGTGGCGGCGCGCTGCGCGGTTGTACGGCAGCACTCTGTCCCGAATGTGCCCTCGATCTCGACTGGGCGATTCTGGTGCCCGTCGAAGAGTTGAAGTGTCCGGGTTGCCACTACCTGTTGCGCGGTCTGCGCTCGACCAACTGTCCGGAGTGCGGACGGGCCTTCACGTGGCAGCAAGCCCTCGATCACTTCAGGGTGCAGCGCAGTCGACTGTTCGAGCACATGTGGCGCACCCGGTTTGTCGGATCCTTGCTGCACAGCATCCGGCGGTCCATGCGGCCGGTTCGGCTGTGGACGTCCCTCAACCTCCATGACGTCCTGTCAGTCCCGGCGCTGGCGTGGCTGGGCGTCCTGGCTGGAGCTCTATTCCTGGTCAGTATGGCCGGGGCGTTTGCGGCCATCGAACTGGTGGACTGTCTGATGCGTTGGCGTTGGGTGTTCTATGGTGGCGGAATCGAAACCATGCTTGGGATCTGGATTCCGATCATTCCGGTGTGGTCTGCGGCGTCCCTGGGCGCGCTGTTGCTCCTGAGGCAATCGATGCAGCGCTGCCGGCTGCGCAGTGGCCACATCATGCGCGTGTGGGCCTATGCCGTCATGGGGCCGACACTGGTCATGCCGCTGATCGTCGGACTTGGAGGGGTCATCATGGAAGTCGTCGCCACCTTGGTCCGCGTGCGCATCTCATTCGAGACCATGATCACAGTGGCGAGCATTCCGTTGTTTGTCGCTCTTACAATCATTTGCCGTTCGATCTGGGTCGCGTATCGCGACTATCTCAAAATGCCGCATGCCCTGGCCGTGGCCCTGTCGTGCCAGACGGCGGCAGTGCTGGCGACGCTCGTATTCTTCCTGGTGTTCCAGTTCAATGGTTCCATCGTGTTCTGGATTACGCGGTACGCCGACACGTTCTTCAATTGAATCAACTCGAGATGCTTGTCAGGGTCTTGTGTTGGTACACCGAAAGGACTGTTCGGGGGACGAGACCTACTCCGCGACATGCGTGGTGACCCACTCACACAAGAGGGTCGGCCATTGCGGGATGATCCGGCGCTGGCGCCAGGGATCCTTGGTGAACTTGGCATAGGTCAGTTGATGTGTACCGTTGGGGAACGTGTGGAAACTAGCGTTCTTGTTGCCGGCTCGATCCAATGCCGCGCTGATAATGTCTCGGCTTTTTTCCGCCGGAACGATGCGGTCCTGCTCTCCCCACACGGCCAGGACGGGGACTCTGATGTTCTGCCAGACACCCACCACGTCGATGTCGAATCGATTGAATGTGCGTTGCGTGTGGACGCCGGGTTCGGGCAGGGGGAGCGCTGGGAAGTTGCCCTTGTCGTACCACGGCTCGTCAGCCGCAGCCTCGAGCTGTGATTCGAGAATCGACTTCCCTTCACCTGACCGGTAGTAGCCAAAAAGAGCGGAGCGCAGCGCGATGATCTTCGAAACGTCCTGTTCCGCAATGCCTTTGTCCCGCAAAACGTTCGACTGCACGAACAAGTCCTGCTCATCCGCCGGCACGCCTGATGCCGATTCAACGATGACGAAGGCAATGTCAGTCGATAGAGACGCGGCAAGTGGGGCGATCCACCCTCCCTGGCTGAGGCCCGCAACACCGATCCTCTGTGCATCGACGTTTCCCCGTTCTTTGGCCAACGCCACGCCCGCCAGCAGATCTCCAGCGAGGTCGTGCAACGTCGCTTCAGACTCCAGGCCATTCGATTTGCCGTGTCCGCGTTTGTCGTAAATCAATGATGCAACGCCGTGACGCGCGAGCACGTTGACCCACCTGGAGTAGATCCAATCGGTGCGGGTTACGTTCCCGCTGCCGTGTGTCCAGACAATGGTTGGAAACGGGCCAGGGCCAGCGGGTGTGACAAGTGTTCCTGCCAGGTGGATGCTGCCGTTCGAAAACGTGACATCTTCTCTGGCAACGCCGGGTGCAGCGGGGAGCGCACAGCGCTCGAGGGTCATTGTGCCCGACATTGGGCCGGTGCGCCAGACGCCGGCAAGTCCGGCTGTTGTTGATTTCACTTCCAGACTCAGCCGGTTGCGCCCGACACCGCCGGTCATGCGGACAGTTGATCCGTCCACTCGGATTGTGTCGAACACCATGCCGTAGTTGCCGATCTCCGGTACGTCGAACACACCCGTCAATTGCCCCTCTTGTCTTTCGATGTGGCCTGAAATACCAAGTGATTCACCCTCCAGCGTGAGCGTCCCAATCCAGCAGCCTGCGATCGAGGAGTGGTCCTCGGCACGTGTGGTGGTGACGACAAAAGACCCGAAAACCAGAATGTACAGGACTGCAGTGTACGATGCTTTCATCTGAAACGTTCCTTCGTGGTTGACCACCTGTGTTGAGTCCGTGATGCGCGCGGCACCGGACGTGGAACTCACTTGCGCTGTGCAGCCGACGCGGCTGCGCCCCTGCGGTTCTGTGTCTGTTGTGTGTCACACGTTGCTTGTTGGGTCATCCCAGCAACCGCAAAACGGAGGAAGGCGCTGAATACCTGTTGCAGTGTCGGTTGTCGCTGCTTCGACGCAAACATGCGTTCAAGCATGCGTGGCTCTCCAATGAGGCCCCATGCTGCCGCGTTCGAGCAACCGATGCGCAGTTGGACTTCGCCAGCAGGCACGCCCGGCAGTGCGCGCCTGAAGTGTTCATCGAACAGGATTCGAACATCCTGTTCGTGCTCATCGAGTATGCGTTGAGTCATGGCGGATGGATCCAGCGAAAGCTGCGCCAAAAAGGAGAACTCATCAGCCAGTTCATCGCTTCCTTTGATTCCAAACGGGCGAAACAGCGGCCAATAGAGTGCGTTGAGGATATCGCGTACGGGCAGGACGCTGTCGCCCTGGTGTGCAATTGCCCGTTCGAGATGGGCCGCACGATCAGCGTTCAACCGGGCACTCGCCTGTAGAAACACCGCGCGAACAAGCCCTTCCTTCGAGCCGAAGTGGTAATGGACGGCAGCGACGTTCACGCCGCTTTCCCGAACAACAGACCGTATGGACACCGCGCCCACACCGTGCGCTGCAAAAAGCCGGCGGGCAGCAGCCACGATCCGCTTCCGTGAATCCGCAACCCGGGGACGCTCCGGTTTATTCATACAACCAATTTAATCATTTGATTGAAATATGTCAAATACGAAGCCTGACTGTGCTATTCGGCGCTTGCACGGTGATTTCACCACGATCTGGGGGACAGACGCGATTTCAGGGGCATGCCCTTGGCTCTGCGCTAGCCCTGGCCACGAGGACTTCGAGATCGGCTCGCGAGCGATCGGTCTTGTAGAATCTCAGGGTGGTTGCTGGACAAGGGGTTCGCGTAAGCAACATCACTACCGCGGAGCATTCACAGTGCCTGAGTTCACGGCGACGATGACGTTTCAAGTGGTTTACCACTCGAAGGACACAGAACTGCTGACGGGCGAGCGGGCGCACCATCTGGCCGAGACCATGGTGGCGATCCTGCGTGGCTCGCCGAAGTTCAAGGCACGCGAAATCGGCTGTGAGTCGGTCGGTCACATTGAACCCCTGGATGACGATCCCGGCCTGACCCAGTTGCGGATCAAACCTTGATCAAGCAGTCATGTCGGGCGCGGGTCATGAAATGATCAATGATTGAAGACGTGTGAACGGGTGTGCTGGCGCCGGGTTGGGACGATTCCACTTGTGGTCGTCAGCAATCGCGCCAGCAACGATCGTTCTCGTCGGCTGTGACCAAGCAGCGGAAGCGTATTCTGTGTTACAATGCGTACGATGCGCTGGATGTTGTTCAGTACGCTGGCGGTGTTTTGCTGTGCGGTGCTTGTCGCAAAGCACAAGACCGCGCGAAGTCGACCCTCTGCGCCGGTCGCAGCTCATTTTCTCTTTCCCAGGGGCATGGGTGCAGTCGCGATCACCTTCCTGGCCGCCAGTCTACTGGCCCGTGCAGTGACGACTTCACCACTTGTTCACATCCTTTTGTTTCTTCCAGGCTTCTACTGCGCGGTGTTGACCGGTTTCGTTTTCCTCGCGCGGCGAAATCGCTTCCGCGATGAGGTTGTGCAGGGAGGCTGCCGCCGGTGCCCCGGGTGTTTGTACTCGCTCGCGGGACTTCCTCCTGCCGGACGCTGTCCCGAATGCGGTGCGAAGTATTCGACATCATCGCTGCGGAAGACGTGGATGTAACGATGACCCCGTCAGCGAGCCGCAGTTCCCAGGGAGTGCCATTCTTCGGCCGCTCGATCGCCCCCAGCGATTCACTCGGACTGATCGTGACGCACCTACTGCGTGCAGTGACCAACTACTGCTGGGGATTTAACTGTCCCGCTGTTCCCGACCAGTATGTGGGCCACCACGCAGTGTGTGCTATCATGCCAAGCACATGATGTTCGCTGATGCAGTCAAGGAGTCTGCAGATGATGCCTCCGCGGTGTGAGGTGTGTGACAGAGAATGCATGGACGATTCCGGAGGCGGGTTGGTTCCGTTCAGGGATTATGAGCCGCTGCCCGAAGGGACAACAGGTCACCCACGCGGGCTGATGTGGTTCTGCCGGCGGCACATCGGCCGTGCGCGCAAGCTGACACACGTCGATTCCACAGATGCCGTTGCTCTGATCAGGCGGCGCTGGTGGTTCAGGTTGTTTTCTTGACATTGTGTACGACACGGATACTCGAGATATACAGCGCATCGACCGGGTTGTAGCCCGGGCGGCGCTCCCGAGAGACGTCGTGATCAGGTCGATCTCAAAGCAGGCAGGTTTACACCACAACCGGCCATGAACTGATGAATGACACATCGTGGATGAGGAGTGACACGTGAAACACTATGAATTCCCTGACGGAGCACGGATGCCGGGGTTGGGGTTGGGGACATGGAAGTCAAAGCCGGGGGTAGTGGGCGATGCCATCACGACGGCGCTGCAGTTGGGCTATCGCCATATCGACTGCGCGGCGATCTACCTCAATGAAGCCGAGATCGGTCAGGCGTTGCACGGGGCACTGGGTGACGGGGCCGTGACGCGGGAACAGTTATGGATCACGTCGAAGTTGTGGAATGACGCGCATGCCGAGGCCGACGTGCGCCCCGCCCTCGAACAGAGCCTGCGCGATCTGCAGCTGGACTACCTTGATCTGTACCTCATGCACTGGCCGGTCGCGCTCAAGAAGGGCGTGCTCAGTGCCCGTGCGGCCGAGGATTTTGTCAGCCTGAAGGACATTCCGCTCGAGGCGACGTGGCGCCAGCTGGAAGCGTGCGTCGAGGCCGGCTTGTGCAGGCACATTGGCGTATCGAACTTCAGTCGCGTCAAACTCGAGCGGCTGATCGGGTCGTCGGCGATCAAGCCGGTGGTCAATCAGGTAGAGATGCATCCGTTGCTGCAGCAGCCCGCGCTGGTCGAGTTCTGCGCCGCCAATGACGTGGTGACGACCGCTTATTCGCCACTCGGCTCACTCGATCGGCCACCGTCAATGAAGGCCGCCGACGAGCCGAATATGCTCGAGCACCCCGAGATCGTTCGTGTGGCGCAGAACAACAACGCCTCGCCGGCGCAGGTGTTGATCGCCTGGGCGCTGTGCCGCGGCACGTCGGTGATTCCCAAGTCGGTCAACCCTGAGCGGATGAAGCAGAACCTGCGCGCCGCCGAACTGCAACTGAGCCCCGCAGACATGGACAGCATCAACGTTCTGGACCGTCACTTCCGTTACGTCAACGGGTCGTTCTGGGCTCTCGAGGGCTCAACGTATACGGTGGCCAATCTATGGGATGAATGAAACGCTGTGGGCGAAGTGGAAGGCCTCCGGGCGAAGTTCTCCTCCGCTCCAGCCGCGGAGTGTGCTCGGCGTTGGTTGCGCTCGCTTTCTCGCGGAGCGGCCATCCGAGCCCGCTCCGAAGCTACCTGAGTCGACTCGGCCTGCGCAACCGCTTTCCTGGAGCTCCGGAGAATCTTCGTCCTCCGGCAGAATGGAGGAGCTTCGCCCGAAGGTTTTCAGCTTCCATTCTTCCAGGTTCTCATGCGCTGTTACGGTCGTTCGTCGACTTGGATTGCAGTAGCTCGACCATGTCCTGGTGCCCACCCTTGCGGGCATAATCGAGCGCAGACAACGCGGTGTCGTTACGCAGGGTGACATCCGCGCCGTGGTCGATCAGGAGGCGCGCGAGCCGCAGGTCACCGAGGAAGGCGGCGTGGCGCAGGGCGCCGCCACGGTGGTCAGGAGCGTTGGCCAGCGTCGGATCGGCGTGTAACTTGCGCTCGACCAGGTCGTAGCGGCGGTATTCGACGGCGTCGAGGAAGTCGACGTGAGGGTGTTGGAACAACGCGTCGATCAGGTCAGGGTGTCCACCACCGTCGGCCCAGCCAATCGCGGTCGATTCCCAGCGCTGCTCGCGTCTGGTCAGGTCGGCGCCACGGTCGAGGAGCCAGAAAACCATGTCGGCATTGCCCTGATAGGCGGATTCGTGCAGGGCGGTGATGCCGGCGCGCGGGCCAGCATGGATGTCGACGCCGTGGTCCAGTAGATTGGCCGCGACGTCGCGATGGCCGCCCATGCAGGCAAAGACGAAGGCCTGCTCGACCGTCGCGGAAGGATGGGGCGCCGTGCTGTGCGGCAAGATCAGATCGGGGTTGTGAAACGCGCACGCTGTCGACGAGCGACCGCATCCAGGATCAAGCATCTGCCGTACGATATCGCTGCGCCCCAGCGCCGCCGCGGTCGGCAGGTTGTCGACGCGCGCTCCACACTCGGCAAGGGCCTCCGCGGCCCGGGGGTAGCGGAACCCGAGGGCCGAGGTCAGGGGCATCCCGTCGTCCTCGATCCCGTCGACACGGGCGCCGGCAGCGCAGAACAGTCGGACGAGTTCGGCCTGCACGCCGGCCTGGTGCGGATGGACGCTGGTGACCAGGGCGACCAGGGGTGTCGAGCCGGAGCCACCACCATAGATGTCGGCGGTGGTGTCGACGATCGCGTCAGCGCCTGCGTCGAACAGCACGCGGGCCACGGCGGGGGCGTTGGGCGGGGAGATCTGGTTCTCGTTTTCAACGCCGTTGGCCGCGAGGTAATGCGGAAGCACGGCACGGTGCTGCCGCGCCGAGCGCATCGTCGCCAGAGAGGGATGGGCGCGCAGCAGGCGTGTCAACTCGTCGACATCGCCGCGGATGAGCGCGCGCACCGCGGTTTCGAAGGCCGCAGCAGGCCCGTGTGGGTCGGCATCGAGTTGTTCGACGTAGTGGACCATTTTCGGCCAGCTGTCGAAGCCGCTCTCACGGGCGATGACATGCTGGGCGTCGGACAGCTTGACGCCAGCCTGGATCACATCCTGTCCGGACTGGCCGCGAAAGCGCGGGACATTCCAGGTGAAGCGCAAGGCCTGCTGACCGTCGAGGCGCTGAACGGCCTTGAGCAGTTCCTTGGCGAGTTTCTTCTTGTGTTGCAGGTTGATGCGATCGCCCGGCATGGGCCGGCTGGATGGGCTGGACATAACGACCTCCTTCGTGAATCATGCCCCGGTTCGCTGCAGGGCCGAAGTGGTCGTGGTCAAATTGTGCAGGCTCTAACCATGAGGTGGGCGCTGCCCTTCCCGCGAACCGGGAGCGTCCTCATACGCGTGACCGATTGTCGAGAACGATGACACAATAGTCAACCATGGTGTGCGGGGTCCGTCGGATTCGAGCCTCTCACCAGCGTGGGGTAGAGACATTTGGAGTGTCGCAGTGGCTGCGCGTACAATCGGGTTCGGCCCGGACCAGCGGTCCGGGCCGGCCTGACGTGCACATGAGTTCTGGCTGATTCGGCAACGAGCGAAACGACGCACCATGACCAACCCGTCTGGCGATATCACGCTGCTGCTCCGCAATGCGACGTCCGGCGAGCGCACGGCTGTCGACCGGCTGATGGCCGCGATCTACGATGACATGCGGCGTCTGGCGATTGCCCACTTGAGCGCCGAGCGCGCCAGTCACACACTTCAGCCTACCGCCCTGGTCCACGAGGCGTACCTCAAGCTCGTTGATCAGCATTCAACGGATTGGAAAGACCGGCTGCACTTCTTTGCCGTCGCGTCGAGGATCATCCGGCGGATTCTGATCGACCACGCCCGCGAACGCCGTGCACAGAAGCGTGGCGGAGAGATGGAGCGTGTGCCGTTGGACGCGGTGGATCCCCCCATCGTCGGACAGGAGGTTGATCTCCTGGCGCTGGATGCGGCACTCGAGGAACTGGCCCAGATCAACGAGCGCCAGGCGCGGATCGTCGAACTGCGGTTTTTTGGTGGTTGTGCCATCGGTGAGGTGGCCACGCTGCTCGAGGCCGGTCGACGGACCATCGACCGCGATTGGATGGCGGCCAAGGCCTGGTTGTATTGTCGGCTGGCTGATCCGTGCGCAGGTGGTACGGATGGTTGACGAGCGGGTCAAACGGGCCCACGCGATCTTCGTTGCCGCGCTGGAGGACGAGCTGGACGACCGCACGGAGTACCTGGCCAAGATGTGTGCCGGCGCCGACGAACTCCGTCGGGAGGTCGAGCGTCTGCTCGACGCAGTCGATCAGACGACGGATTTTCTCGAATCACCAGCGCTGGGCAGCCCGACAAGAACCGCAGCTGGTGGGGCGACGACCCGCTTGGTGGTCCCGGGGCATCGTGTCGTTCGCACGTTGGGTGTCGGGGGCATGGCTCGGGTATACGAGGCCGAGCAGGATAATCCGCGGCGAATGGTCGCGCTCAAGGTTATGCAGCATTCGCTGGCCGAGACTTCGGCGCTGCGCCGGTTTGATTTCGAGACCCAGATTCTGGCCCGGCTCAAGCACCCCGGTATCGCACAAATATATGAAGTGGGAACCCTCGAAGACGAGGCCGGTCAGTCTGTTCCGTTCTTTACCATGGAGCTCGTCGAGCAGGCCCGCCCGCTGACCGCACATGCAGAAAGCATGCACCTGGGTTTGCGTCCTCGACTGGTCTTGTTTGCGGAAGTGTGCGCTGCGGTGCGCTGCGGCCATCACGCGGGTGTAATCCATCGTGATCTCAAACCGTCCAACGTGCTCGTGGATGGCGCCGGGCGAGTCAAGATCATCGATTTTGGAATTGCGCGGTCACTCGGGGCCTTCGAGGACCAGATCACGCTCGATAGCGAACGCACCAGCCTGATGGGCACGCTCAATTACATGAGTCCGGAGCAATGCGGCGGGGGGGACACCGTCGATACGCGCGCCGATGTGTATGCTCTGGGCGTCATGCTGTATGAGCTGGTCACTGGCCGGTTGCCCCACGATCTTGCCGGCAAATCCATTCCGGAAGCCGTTCGGATCATCGAAACTGCGACCCCGACCCGCCCGAGTACACTGGCCCGCGCGGCTGCCGGTGATCTCGAATTGATCATCTTGACCGCGATCGACAAAGACCCCGAGCGGCGCTACCGTAGCGCGTTCGAGCTTGGCGAAGACATCGGTCACCTGCTGGCAAATCAGCCGATCCAGGCCCGTCCGCCCACGACGCTGTATCACGCCCGGAAATTCGCACAGCGCCACCGGCAACTCGTCGCCGGCGTGACCCTCATTGTGGTGATCCTGGTGACCGGGGTGCTCATGACTTCGCGTATGGCTTACGTGACCGATCAGGCCAGGCAGGCCGCCGAGCGCCGCGGGCGTGAATTGGAGGTGGTCACGGAGTTTCAGCGTTCACAGCTCAGCGCCATTGATGTCGAAGCGATGGGTGAACGCTTGCGCGAGCTGCTCGTCGACAAGACCACGTCAGATGCCGAGGCCGCGCAGGCACTGTTCGACGAGGTCAACTTCACGTCGCTTGCGCTGACGCTGTTGGACGAGAGTGTGCTCGAACGGTCGCGCGCCGCGATCGACGAGCGTTTTGCAGATCAGGCGCTGCTGCGCGCACGACTGCTGCAGACGCTTGCCGGCACGATGAACGGCCTGGGGCTTCCGGATCGCGCCGAGCCCGTGTTGGCCAACGCCCTCGAGATTCGCCGCAGCGAACTGGGGCCCGACCACCCGGATACACTGCAGTCTGCGCATGCCATGGGTTCATTGTATGGCGGCCTGGGCCGTTTCGAGGAGGCCCATGAACTGTTGCTGGACACCCATGACCGCCGGGCGCGGGTGCTCGGTGTTGAGCATGCGGACACGTTGAATACAGCCAACAGCCTTGGAGGTGTGTTGCGCCGCCTGGGCCGCGTCGACGACGCTGCGGAAATCTGGCAGGCGACCCTCGAGGCCCGGCGGCGGACGCTGGGTGATGATGACCCCGCGACGATCATCTCGTTGAACAACGTGGGGGTCGCCCACGCGGTTCGGGGCGATCTCGACCACGCCGAGATCGCCTGGCGCGAGGTCGTCGAGCGCCGCCGGCGTTTACTCGGGCCGGACAGCTCTGAGTATCGGCACGCCTTGACCAACCTCGGTCTACTACTCCTGGAACGGGGCAAGTTGGTAGAGGCCCGCCCGTTGCTGGAGCGTTCTCTCGCTGCGCTGATGAAGTCGTTGGGCGAGGATCATCCTACGACACTGGGCACGATGGCCAATCTGGCCGACCTGCTGGTGATCATGGATGACCCGGCTGCCGACCCGCTGATGCGTCAGTGCCTGGCGGCGCGTACCCGGGTCCTGGGCCCGCAGCACGCAGCCACGTTGCGGATTCGCGCCCGGCTGGCGTCGTATGTTGCAGAACACGGAGCGGCGGAAGATGCGGTTGAAGAACTTCGGGTGATCCGCGCGTCGCAGCACGACGCGCTGGGGCCCGGCCATCCGGACACTCTCGAGGCCACGTATCATCTGGCGAAGGCGCTGATCGAGGTGGGAGACCCCGAGGAGGCCTACCCCCTGGCCGTGGCGTGCGTCGAAGGTGACCGTGCTCTCGGCTCGAACATACCGGGCGGCAAGACCGAGTTTCGCATCGTGGAAGCACGGGCGCTGGCAGGCTTGCAGCGCTTCCCTGAAGCCGAGGGCAAGCTGCTCGAGGCATACACCGCGCGGGTCACTGCGCGTGGCGTCGTCAGCCTGGGCGCCGTTCGCTTTGCTGAAGCATTTGTGGAACTGTACGACGCCTGGCATCAGGTGGCCCCGATTGCGGGGTTTGACGGCCGGGCTGCCTGCTGGCGTGGACGCTGAGCTCTCCGAACCGATCTTTCCAGCCCAACCCGAATAAATTTTGCTGAATTGTGGCGCACTCCTTCTGTGCATTCCGCGTCCTGCCCGTGACCGGAGCCGGCATGGCTCGACCCGACGAAGTACACAGAAGCCCTGATCAGTAAGGAGATCACGCCATGAATCGCTGGAGCACCACGGGCCGGTCGGCTCGTAAATTCGTACGACAATCCGCGACAGCCCTGCTGTTGTGCGTCGGTCTGGCGACGCCCGGCCTGGCCATCGACAGATCCTGGAACACCGGCAACGGCAATTGGACGACGGCCGGTAACTGGACGCCATTCGGCGTCCCGGCGAATAGCGACACCATCCGCATCGGTGACCAGCCAGGTGTAGAGAACAGCACTGTAATGCTCATGCCGCCAGGCAGTGGCTACGGCGGTCTCGAGATTACCGATGGTATGACGCTCGACACCAACGGTGCCGAACTGGTGTCCTTCGGCCATGCCTGGCTCTTTGGCGAAGGTTCGCGCCTGATCGTACGGCCCGCGCCGGGCGCGAACGAATACGATTTTCAAGGTGAGCTGGACTTGAGCTACGGCACGTTCCTGGAGCTTCATGATGGCGTGGCCGTGCGCCTGTTCGGTGATATGTTTTCCAGCGGAACCATCGCCGGCCGGGGCATGATCCTGGTCAGCAGCGTGTTTCCCTTCACGAGTGGTGGAATCATTCAGCCGGGAGCGAACGGGGGACTGGTGCTGCAGCATGGCTTGGCGGGCGATGGGCAGTTCGATCTCGATGCGCTCGGCAGCGGCCGCATGTACCTCGATACATCGTTCAGCGAGCTGGAGGTCGTCGCCCATTCATTGTACGACGCATTCAGCGGCACGCTGAAGATGGCGCCGGGCGCCCTGCTGACGATGAACCTCACCGAGGACTGGATGATGGACAGCCCGGCCGAGGTCGAGATTCTTGGGACCAACAATCCCGCGGCGGCTTCACTGATCGCCGGCAGCCCCTTGGTGTTCAATGGCAATCTCGACGTGAACAGTTTCGAGGCCCATCTGCGCGTGCTGGCAGACATGACGTTTCAGGAGAATGCCGTCGTCATCATCGGTTTCACCGACTGGGTCGAGTTGGACGGCGCGACGACGATCGAAGGTGGGCAGTTCACCTTGAGCAACAGTGGCGTCCTCGATTTCGACGGCCCGACCACCGTGCACGGCGGGTCGTTCTTTACCATCAGCAACGATGCGGCCGATGGTACGGTTGACTTCAATGGCGCAACGACGTGGAACGGTACTGTCGATATCGATGGCGTTGCCCGGCAACTGGGCAATGCGTTCGTCAACGGTCCGACGGTGATCGATGCCGATGTGTTCGATATGGACGGCAACGGGAGCACGACGTGGACGATCTGGGAGAGCCTGCAGATCAACGCCGACAGCGTTCAGTCAAATGCGGCCAACATGTTCGAGGGAACGGCGACGGTGGCCAACGGCACGATTGGGCAGCTCGAGATCAATCTGGCGCCAGAATACCCGAGTTTCACCATGGCCGGTGAGATGAACTGGGTAGGCCATCCGGCGTTGTTTGCGACCCGCTACGCAGGCGTGCCGCTGGAGCTCCTCGGGCAACTGCACGTCAGCGGCCATGTAGCGACTTCTGCCGCACTCGAAGCAACCGGAGGAACTCTCGACATCGATGGCGCCAACGCCATTTTGCGCCTCGACGACGGTGGGATCATTTCATCGGGATGCACGGTGAGTGGTGCCGGTGAACTGCACAATACCGGGCTGCGTACCCTACTGCTGAACGGCGCGCACCTCAATGGCGTCGGTGTGGTCAACCACGGCACGCTCGAGATCGAGCCAGTGGCCGAAGTCGATCGGTTTACGTCTGCTGCAGGAGCCCTCTGGCAGGTGTCACTCGGCGGCTACGATGCCGGGATTGACTACGATCACCTGATCGTAAGTGGCGAGGCTGCGCTCTCGGGTTCCATTGCCGTGGACTTCGAGGAGGGCGAAGACCCGTTCAGGCCGCAGGCCGGTGATGAGTTCGAGATCATGACTGCCACGCAGATCAACGGGACGTTCGATGCAGAGCCTTTGACGTTCGCCGACGGCTTCAGATACGAGTGGGCCATCGAGTACGGCGACGGCGCGGTGCGTTTGATCCTGGAGACGGTCGTCGACCTGAGCCTGTGCGACGAGATCAAGGACTGTGCGGATATCGACCTGAACAACATCCGCGACGACAACTGCGTGTTCTGGGCTTGCGAGGCCGGCATTTGTGTCGACAGCGCAATCGTCTTCGCCGATATGGGCGGCCAATTCGGGGAATGCCCCGTCGATGGCACGGCCGATGGCAACGACCGCTTCCACGCTCTTAATTGCTTTGCCAACACGGATCCCGCAGGTGCGCCGGGCGATCCGTACCCGTGCGAGGTGGCCTCGCCCAATGCTTACAACGTTGATGCGGGTGGGGTGTTTGGTAACTGTGCACCGGACGGCGTGTGCGACGGCAATGACGCTTTCCACGCACTCAATGCCTTTGCCGGGTTTTCTGATTGTGCCTGTCCGTTGGACGGCGGTCCGGCCCCGGACATGCCCGGAGCGGTCGACGTCGTCGACGAGGTCATAGTCGAGCTCGTGCCGCGGACTGTACGTGTCCAACCCGGTGCGACCGTCGATGTCGATGTATACATCGTCGATGGTGTTCGAGATCTTCGCGGCTACCAGTTGCATTTCGTGGCCAGCCCCGGACTCACGCTCGTCGATCTGTCCGTTGCACTGCGTAAGGACCATGTCTTCGACGACATGGCGTTCTGGGATGCGTACAACGTGAGCACGGACCAGCTCCTAATCGGTCTGGATAGTGCAGGCGTGCACAGTGAGAGTGGTCGGGTCTATCTGGCGACGGCGACATTCGCTGTCGGGAAAACCGATGGGCCGCTGATGGTTGATCTGCTGCACGATGCCACCACACCACATCACCGCACGTTCCTGTTTCCCACGGCGGCACGCGGCAAGATCGACATCGTTGAGACGAGACCAGCCGTTCTCGACGTGCTCAGGTCGATCCGCAGGTAGCACACTGTTTCGAACGGCGTGATTCGCACGGCCCTGGATGTGCACTCCAGGGCCGTGCCGCGCGCGCGTCCCGAAGATGTCCCGGGCCCTGGCAGCGGTTGAGGTGACACGGCGCACCAGGCTGGCTGTCCCCAGCGCGGGTATGGGTGTATCCTGAGCATGGTTCGAGGTCATGTGGTTGGACAAGGAGTGCCCATCATGCCAACGGCTGAGTCCGTGGACATCGCCCGCAAGCAGATCGAATTCGCCCGCCAGCAAACGCACCTGTTGTTGGCGGACATCAACGATGAGGACTGGTTTCGGCAGCCAGCGGGCACCCGTACGCATGTGGCATGGCAGGTGGGGCATCTGGCCATGGCCCAGTATGGCCTGTGTTTGTTTCGCGTTCGCGGCCGTCGACTCGAGGATACCGCCCTGATGTCCAGCCGCTTCCGCAAGCAGTTCAGTCGCGGCTCTCAGCCTGATCCTGATCCTGCAAACAACCCGACGCCGTCGGAGATTCGCAATATATTCGACCGTATCTACGAGCAGTCCATGGCTGAGATGGCCACCTATGACATCTCTTTGCTCAGCGAGACCGTCGAAGAACCGCACGCGGTGTTCAATACGAAGCTTGGGGCCCTGATGTTCTGCGCGCTCCATGAGATGATCCACGTCGGTCACATTGGCATGCTGAGACGCGGTTTGGGCAAGAGCCCGATCCGCTGAGCCGGATGTCACTGTGTTCGATTCTGTTCCGCGAGGCCCAACATGCGTATGTCTACTCAAGGTCGTCTGGTGATTGTAGCATTGTCGTGCAGCGTCCTGGGGTGCTCGAATCCAGGCCAGGAGGTCCTGACCCACGAGCAGCGCCAGCTCAACGACGCGTCGTTCGACTACGTGTGGGAAACGGTTCGTGATCGACACTTCGATCCCAAGCTCAACGGGTTGGACTGGAATGCCATGCGTAGTGAATACAAGCCGCGTGTGACCCAGGCTGAGAACATGAACGACGTTCGCAGCGCCATGCGTGAGATGCTCGGGCGGCTCGGACAATCCCACTTCGGGATCATCCCGGCGTCCGCGTATGAGAGTATCGACGGTGCAGCCGAGGACGAAGAAGATGGTGGGGATCCGCCGTCAGCTGCCGCTGACCAGGATAACGTGGGGGATGGACCGACAGCCGCCACGGATGAATCCGCAAATGAAGATGAACATGGCGACTGCGGCATCGAGATTCGCGTTCTCGAAGGACAGGCGATCGTCAGCAAGGTATATCCGGGATCGCCCGGTGCTGCAGCGGGCATACAAGCCGGATGGGTACTCGTCGCCGTGAATGGTCACAAGACCGCCGATGTCATTGAGGTGGTGTCGAATGAGTATGCCGACAGCACCCTGCTCGGTCTGATACTCTCGCGCGCCACATCCCGCAGGCTGAGTGGTGACGTCGGTGAAACTGTCGAATTGCACTTCCTCGACGGGGCCGACAGCCGCGTCGAAATGTCGGTGGTGCGGGTTCCGGAACGGGGTGAACGCACGCACCTCATGGGCATGCCCGAAGTCGTGGTGTGGATCGAGCATTACACCGTGGCTGATCACATCGGTTATATCGGTTTCAATGGCTTCTTTCACCCGACCTACCTCATGGGAGAGTTTGGTGCGGCCATGAGATCGTTCATGGGGGCGCCGGGTATCATCATTGACCTGCGCGGCAACGGGGGAGGCATCGGAGCCGTATCGATGGGCATGGCAGGCTGGCTGGTCGAGCAGAAGAACCAGCGTCTTGGGACCATGTACATGCGTGATAACGAAATTCGTTTTGTCGTATTTCCGCGAGCTGAGACATACAGTGGCCCCGTGGCCGTGCTGACCGATGCCCTTTCGGCATCCACCTCGGAGATCATGGCGGGCGGGCTGCAGGACCTCGGCCGCGTCCGCATCTTCGGGACCCGAACTGCCGGCGCGGCCCTGCCTTCGGCAATCGAGCGGTTGCCGAATGGGGATGGATTCCAGTACGCTATCGCGAACTACGTTTCACAGGGTGGTCACGTTCTCGAAGGTGTCGGCGTGATTCCGGATGAGCGGGTCGAGCTCACCCGGGCAGCGTTGCTCGCCGGCCAGGACCCCGTTGTACAAGCGGCGATCTCCTGGATCCAATCAGACCCGCACGGCACGAATCAGGAGGTAGCCCCATGATGCATCACAGCTCACGATCGACTCTTATGACTATTCCGGCCACGGTGGCTCTGGCACTTGCAATGTGCTCGACCCTGTGGGCTGCCGATGATCTTCCCCAGGGCGAAGCCGTTATCGCCAAACTCATCGAGGCCGAGGGTGGAGCTGCAGCACTGCGCAAGGTGAATAATCGTGTGATCACCCTCAAGCTTGACCTTGGAAACGGCATGATGGGCCAGGGCAAGAGCTACCATGCCCGGCCCGACAGCAACTACACCCGGATCGAAATCACCGGCATGGGTTCGATCGAAGAAGGTTGCGCCGGGGGGGTGGCCTGGGAACTTGCAGCAATGATGGGGCCCCGGATCAAGGAGGGTGGCGAGAAAGCGATGGCCTTGCGCGAAGCTCACTTCGATGGACTGCTCGACTGGAAGAGCATGTATAAGAAAATCGATTGCGTGGCGCGGGAAGACCTCGAAGGCCGGGATTACTACAAGCTGGAACTGACTGCCCACGAAGGCGACGTCATGACGCTGTACATCGATTCCGCGACGAGCCTGCTTCATCGAACGGATATGAAACTCGAGACGCCCATGGCTACTCTCGGTATGTCGATCATCAGCGAAGACTATCGTGTTGTGGATGGCATCAAGTACCCGTTCAAGTCAACGATCACCATCGAGGGAATTCCGCAGAAACGCGTGTTGTCCATCGAGAAGATCGAGCACAATGTCGAGATGCCCGACGACCGTTTCAAGTACCCTGCCGAGATTCAGGCGCTTCTTGACAAGGACAAGAGCACCGACAAGACAGAGACTGAGGACGGCGACTGAAGCGCTCTGCTCTTTCACAGCATCATGGATCGGCGGATGGCAGGGGTGGAGCGTCTGGCTCGTCTGCGTCCGCGTACACGGCAGAGTCCCACGAACAGCGTTGCCAGACACATGGGGCCAAAGAAGCCGAGGCCGGCGCCACACGGTCCTGCCGACGGCGCCATTTCCAGCGCCGAGTTGTCGGGCTCGGCGAAGTGGTTCTGTTCATTCGCACATCCGCCTTCCGGGCAGTCAGGGAAGTTGTTTATGGGGGCCGTTGATTGCGGCAGCGTGCCCATGAGCGTCAACTCTGACGGTGGGATATCGAACTGAATGACGAACGGGTCCGCACCGGCAGGGAGTCGGCCGCGCGGGATCTCGACGTCGATGCGAATCATGTCGTTCAGCGCCACGAGGGCGCCCAGATCTTCGTCGAGGACCACGGCGGTTAGATTGATCAGCACATCAGCGCTGAACTCGAACTCGATCAGATCCAGAGTCGGGAGCGGCGTCTCCGCATCGTCTGAGACCGGGGACCCGATCGGCAGGGCATCCGTCTCGGCGCGTGCGTCGCCGACGGCAGCAGTACTGTTGGCGCCGCGCGCTGCGTCGTCAAGGTCACCGCATGGAATAACCAGACAGGGATCCAGCGCCACGGTACCCTGGGCTGAAGCCGACACTTCGTTGAACTTGTAGTTGCCCTTGCCGCTCGTGCTGTTGCCGATCGGGTCGTGGATGGTCATGCGCATGTCGGACAATTCACCGGTGGCGGCAACGGGTTCGTCATCAGGATCGTCGACCACAGGTCTGAACACGATATCGATTGGCGCCGGATTGATTTGCCACATGATATCGGTACCTCGAATCGGGACCTCCGCAGGAGGGATACAGTCTGCTTGTTTGATCATCAGTTCCAAGAGATGTCTCTGCTGGTCACCCTCGGTCGGTGGAGGGATTTCGAAGGTCTGTGATCCCGCGCTGCTGCGAATGAGCACCTGACACGGGTAGCGGTAATGCTCGGAGTTCGGGTCGAAATACTGCGCGACCACGGACGGGTCGGCAGAGTATCGCGGGAACTTGATGCCGAAGGTGCTGGCCCTGCGCGGGCAGCAGTCGGACAGGCGTTCTCCAGCTCTGGGCGCGCCGACGACAGCGAATAGGCCCAGGGGGTCGTTGATGATCTCGATGTCCTGGCACAAAATCCCCAGGCCAGAGACTTCGGACGTATTGCGGTAGCCGATCCACGGCCATTCGCCCGTACCGTTGGGCGAACCATAACATCCACCGTGTACGCCGTAATCGAAGCCGTCTGATGCGAAGTTCATCCTTGACAGCGTGCGCGGGGCGATCGCGCACGGACCGCCCATGACCGGACCTGCCGCGAGGCCAACCATCTTGTCGAGTGTGAGTGTACCCGTCAGGCCAATGCCGTTCCCGACACTCACATCCGGCAGTTGCATCGGTAGCGCGCACACGAACTCCGTTCCGCTGAGTGTCGTACACTCGGCGGGCAGGTTGAGGTCACCTTCGCCCGGTTGAATCGTACTGGCAACAATGCCCAGCGAAAGAATGGCAGGTGGATGGAAACCCAACAGGCCGGAGCACACCAACACATCGCTGTCCACGAGGTCGGTCTCGAGGGTGGCATGCGTCCGCAGGATGTTCGGCGTCTGCTGGTGGACCGAGTAGTCCATAGCCACGGTTGCAGGATCGACTCCGATGGTCTCCAGCACGCAGAAATCCGTATTGATGTCCACCTCGCCGGAGAACGTGATGGTGACGTTGCCGCCACTCTCTCCTTGCGGCGTCCACGTGCCCGTCACCCCCGGAGGTCTCTCGACTTCGAACTTGGTACTGTTGGTCAAAGAGGTGTCGAATCTCTGAACGACCCGGCTGGTGAACAGCGCGTGATCGACGAACACGCTCCAATCCCGGCCAGGCAGCTGGTCGAGCCCCGGACCGGTCTGGCCGGCGAAGAAACTGAGCCACGCAGGATCAGGCGGAGGGGCACTGAAGCCTGGAATCGAGTCGTCCCACACCTGACCGTCCAGCTCGATGCGGAAGGCGATGTACTCGAATGTGCTGTTGGTGCTCAACCCCGTGTTGGTGACTGTTGATCCCTGGCCGATGAGCTGGTTGATCGCACCCAGGTTGAGACCCTGGCAGAAGCCCGCCTCGAGCGTGCCGAGCGTGCTCCCGAGGTCCAGTGGGGTGCCGTTATGCTCGAGTCCGTCGTAGGCCACGCACAGAGCCGAGCCCCGCGCGGACAGTGTGAAGATCATGTCCAAGGCGGCCGGCGGCAGCGCGTATTCATCACGGCCGCACGTCGCATCCAGTACACACTCTTCCGATTTGACGAGAAACGTGACCGGAATGGCGAGCTGAGTCCGGCGAATGTCGTAGGGGCCAGCAGAGATCAATGGCTGGTTGGGGTCTGCAGGTGGCCAGGGCGTCGTTTCTGCCTCACGTCTAAGTGCGCCACCAGCTGGAAACTCCATGTGATCAAGAACGACCGGCCAACCAAAGAGATTCAACTCACCGGCACACAATGTCTCAGACTCCGCCATGATTCGGTTGCTGACCAGCTCGCTCAGTTTCTCGACACTGAGTTGAAACTCGATCGTCCGCCCTTGCGCCTCGACCGACTGCGTCGCAGCCAGCAGGCTCAACGCAAACGTGATGCGGACGACCGTTGTGTGTGTTCTGGTGGTGTTGCGTGGTCCATGGCCCATATCGATCTCCGATGTGCGTTCCGTGCTGGTCGGCATTGAGCAATCTGAATACCAATCACGCACCGCGAGTCATGCGCAGGGCGTTAGTCCGGTCGTACGGTCGGGTTAGCTCCCCGGAGATGTGGCCGGTTCTGCCGGGCGATTGGGCAGTATGTCCCAGGTTCAGTTGAGGTGGGGGATGGTCAAAATCTTCAGAGACAATCGTAACGTAAGCCGCCAGGATGCGGTTCGTGTTATGCAGGGTTGTGTGGTTGAGAGCAGGCGCTGGCGAACGCTAGCTCGTTTCTCCGAACGCGTGGCCGCTACGGCGTCGTGTGCGAAGCAAGCGACGTGGCGGAGGGCAGTCGCGCGCTTCACGACGCACACGTTAGCGCATGTTCGCACGGCGTCCGCTACGCGGCAACAACTCATCGATCACGATTGCAGCCCGGCTCGACGATGCAATCCCCACCTTGCCGTTGGCCGGTGTTGCGAAGAGGAACGTTCGTTCTTCCAGGCCGTGGCCGTGCAATACCTCGATTACGAAGTGGCCGCGGGCATCCCTGCTTGCGCGGTACGTATACGTTGCCAGGTAGGCTGCTGGCGTGGTGCGGATTCCCGGTCCATCGAGACCGACAACCACCTGGGCCGTTTGCAGGTTCATGGCCTGCCAGGGGCCAAGGCCTGAAAACACTGGATCCTGTTCATCGTTGATCGAAATGTCGACAAGCGTCAGGTGCCCCCGTGTGCCACCCGTGACGTGGAGATGCAACTGGTAGCCACGAAGATCAATCACGCCACGATCCAGTATGACGTCGACATCGATCAGTTCACCGGCCTGAATGACGTCAGCAGCAGCAGCCAGTGTCACCGACGTCACATCGACCACGTCAACGTGCGGTGTGACGTCGGGCATGGGTGAGCCATCCAGTGGACACATGCACGTGGACGCGCCTGCGAATGCGTTCAGAGCGGCGAAGGCATCGTTCCCGTCGCACACGCCATCCGGGATACAACTGCCGAATTGTCCCCCTGCATCGACGTTCAAGGCCGCCGGCGCGGCCGACTCGCACGGATAGCTGGTCGGCGGCGGCATGCCGGGATCAGTATTAGAGAAGCAATTGAGCGCATGGAAGCGGTCGTTGCCGTCCGCGGCCCCATCCGGTGGGCAATCACCAAATTCTCCTCCCATGTCTGCAAAACCGACGGGCGTCGGTGTGCATCCGCCATCGACACATGACCACCACATGCAGGCATCGTCGCGGATGCCGTCGCCATCATCGTCAGCGCACGAGTTGAAATGTGTGCATGTGGCCCGCTCGATACAGGTGCCACGCTGGCATGTGCCGTTCATGTCGCAGCCGCCACCCTCATTGGTCGGTTTCAAGACGGCGCAGTTGCCGATGGTGCCGCCGGGGTCGCACGATGCGACGTTACATTCATCACCCATGTCAGAGCAGTCAACCGCCGTTCCGGCACACGTACCAGCCGTGCACGTGTCGGCGATTGTACAATTGTTCCCGTCGTCGCATGCAGCAGTATTGTCGGTGTGCACGCAGCCTGCTTCTTCGGTGCAATCGTCGTCAGTGCACGGATCGTCATCGGAACAATTGATCACGGTACCAGAGCACACTCCATCACTGCACAGGTCATCGTGGGTGCAAGCGTTCGCGTCATCACACGGGCTGCTGTTGTTCGTGTGTAGACAGCCGATCTCGGTGTCGCAGGAGTCGTCGGTGCAATCATTGCCGTCGTCGCAGTTGATCGCGCTGCTCGCACAGGTGCCATCGATGCACGCATCGCTCGTGCAGGCGTCACCGTCGTCGCACGACGAGGTATTATTGGCGTACGCGCATCCTCGAATGCTGTCGCAGCTGTCGTCAGTGCACGGGTTGTCGTCGTTGCACTCGACCGCGAAGCCTGAACACGCTCCTGCGGAACACATGTCATTCTCCGTACAAGCGTTCGCATCGTCGCAGGGGCTGCTGTTGTTCACGTGCGTGCACCCCGTCGCGCTAGCGCATGCGTCGTCCGTACATGCGTTGCCATCGTCACATGTCAGCGTGGTTCCAGTGCATGAGCCTGCGCTGCATACGTCATTCACGGTGCAGGCATCGCCGTCATCGCATGGAGCGGTGTTGTCAATGGTCTGGCAGCCGATGACTACATCACAGCTGTCGTCGGTACACGCGTTGTTGTCATTGCAATCAACCACGCTGCCCACACACATTCCTTTGGAGCACGCGTCGTTGTCGGTGCAGGCGCTGCCATCGTCGCAGGGGTCGCTGTTGTTCACGGTCACACAACCCAGCAGGCTGTCGCACGAGTCGGTGGTGCAGACGTTGCCGTCATCGCAGATCAGTGCCGTGCCGCTGCAAGAGCCAGCACTGCACACGTCATTCTCAGTGCAGGCGTTGTTGTCATTGCATGTGGCCGTGTTGTGGGTCGTGGTGCAGCCCAGGACGGGATCACAGCTGTCATCAGTACACTCGTTGGCATCATTGCAATCAACTGCAGAGCCCGCACAGGCGCCGTCGAAACATACATCGTTCTCGGTACACGCGTTGCCGTCGTCGCAGGCAAGGCTGTTGTTCACGGTCACGCAACCCAGCCGGCTGTCGCATGAGTCGGTGGTGCACGCGTTGCCATCATCGCAGGACAGTGTCGTGCCGCTGCAGGAGCCAGCGCTACACATGTCGTTCTCGGTACACGCGTTGCCGTCGTCGCACACAGTGGTGTTATCCACGGACACACAACCCACCGCACTGTCGCACGAATCGGAGGTACACAGGTTGCCGTCGTCGCAGTCTGGAGGTGGGCCACCCAGGCACGCGCCGGCTGAACACATGTCGGCTGTCGTGCACGCCGATCCATCGTCGCAAGGGGCACTGTTGTGCGGATGTGTACAGGAGCCATCGGTGCAGACATCATCGGTACAGATGTTGCCATCGTCGTTGCACAGGGTCCCATCGGGTGCCTCCGCATCGTCAGGGCAAGCGGATGAGGTGCCAGAGCAGAACTCGGCGATGTCACAGGCATGTGCAGACGGACGGCATTCAGTGCCGGGCGGTGCAAATGCATCGATCGGGCAGTCCGGAGAATAACCGGTACAGACTTCAGTCGCATCACACTGACCTATGGATGAACGGCACAGCGTGCCGTGTGGTTCGTAGTGTGGTTGGCACGTGCCATTCGCATCGCACGTGTCAGGGTTATCACATACCGTGTCAGACGAGTCGCCGCACGCCATGCCCGCTGGGAAGTTGGGAAACAGGCAGACATTGTCCTGGCACACGTTCTGCGTGCAATCGTTGGAGTCATCGCATTCACTATCAGTGGTGCATTCGATGTTATCAGTGCAGACGTCGTTACGTTCGTCGCACACCTGCGAGCGTCCACAGGGCGAAGTGCCCGGTTGGCAGGTGCTCGAACCGTCGCAGGTTTCGATGCCGTTGCAAAAGCGGCCATCGTCGCATTCGGTGCTGCCCGGGCTGCACGCCTTCACGATCGAGAAAACATCGGTTTGCGCGCCTGTGTCACGAATGTTGCGCATCGTCAGCGTATTGCCATCGATGGTCAGCAGGCACGATCCAAACTGTGTGTCGACGGACGACATGACAGGATGGACACCCACCACCGGGTCGATGCTCCTGCCGCCGTGTCCGATTACGGCGTAGACCGTGCCTTCGTGCGGGTTCAGGCCGGGAGTTTTTGTGTAACCACCGTTGCTTGGGTTGCCGTTATCCGCATCGATAATGTTGCCATTGGCCAGCAATGTGCCAAAGCGTGGCGTGGCGTGATCAGGCGGGGATCCGTATGCATATGTGCTGTCGACGAGATAGGAACGCTCATAAGCGTGTGTGTGTCCACTGAGCACCAGATCGACGCCTTGTTCTTCAAGGATGGGCAAGACATTCTCGCGCATATCATGCATGCGTCCGCCCGAATCGGCTGCGTTATCCGAATCATGGCTGCCTTTGCTGTAGGGTGCGTGGTGCCAGAACGCGATCAGCCACTGCTGTGTGGTGGCATCCAGGTCATTCTGCAGCCAGGTAAGCATCGCAGATCCGGGTGACAGATTACTGTCCTCTGAATCGAGGCACACAAAATGTGCGTTGGCATAGTCGAAAGAATAGTAGGCCTCGGTGGTTGATGGCACACCACCGCTTTCCCCTGCGGCGGGCAGCGTGAAGGCAGTGTAATAGGGGCCCGATTGGGACCCGGAGTCGGAAGAGTATCCTTCATGGTTTCCGAATGTCGGCCAGAACACGGTGTGCGCCAGCACATCACGGTATGCGGCAAAGTGTTTCAGGGTGAAGTCGGTTTCCGTGGCGTTCTGGTAAGCAATATCTCCCATGTGCAGACAGAGTTCCGGCGGGTCTGCTCCCGTCGCATCGAGCATCGCGTTGCGTACCGAGAACTGCATCGGAGTAAAGCCACCGCTGTCGCCTATGATCCAGCTCGTAAAGGGTGTGGGGCTGCCGACCGGTGGTGAGGTCTTGAAGTAGTGTTGGCCGCATCCCCCGGCATACAACACTTCTGTAGAACCAACGGCATAGTAGTAGGTTGTGTCAGGCGCCAAGCCGGTGATCGTCACGATGTGGTGGGTGGTACTGGCCGGGTGGGTCGCAGTCTGATCAAGGTTGGATGGTGTGAGGCCGTAGACTACGCGACTGTTACCCGGCGAGTCGGTGAGCCACATGATGGTCATCGAGGTGGGTGAACCCATCTGCAAATACGGGTCCCGGAGGACATTGGGGAACGCACCGGTAGGTGCACCGCCACCATAGATGACCGTCAGCTTGGGGCGCGTGGTCAGATCGCCTTCGTATTCACTGGACTGCAGTTCCGAGCCGTTGTCCCCGAGCGGAAGCAGAATCCATCCCTTGTTCGTCGACGGATCGTCCACCCAGCGTTGGACGCTCTGAGTCACATTGAGGCTGACGGCGGCGCCACCGATCCCGCCCTGGAACCCCGGTGCGACGGCAACGGTAGGGCCGTAGTCTTCTGGCTGAGGCCCGGGCAGCGCGCCAAAGTTGTTCCACGTCGACTGTTCGTCCCAATCGACCAGCACCTCGTGGACCTCCCCTTCGTCACCGCCGTTAAAGAGTATCGAGTAGGTCAGGGTGGCCGAGGTGATTTGCACGTCCGCCGGGATTTGATCGTTACCCGGGCCGACAATGTCGTCGAAGCGCATCAATCCAACGATCATGCCCTCGCCGGGTGGATGCGTGGATTCCTGGCTATCCCATTCGACGATCTCGGGTGCCGTGTCGTTGTCTCCGGGGACACATTCTGCTGCCGTACAGTCGGCATCACCATAGGTGCTGTCAGGAAAGAACTGGACGAGCTGGGTGTCTTGCGTGCCGGTGTATCCATTGACGCCCTGTTGAAAAATCAGTGTGACTGGGACGATCTCGCACTGGTTTGACGTAGGATTGCACGCCTGTCCTTGTGGACAGGTGTCGCGTCCAACGCACAGGCCGTCCATACAGGCATCGCCTATGGTACAGGTCAGCCCGTCGTCGCACGCAGTGTTCGGGAAGTTGCACAAACCGGCCGAACAGGTCCCCGAACACGCACCGTCGCCGCTGCAATCCGCGTCCACTGTGCACGCGACACAGCCGTTGATCGGGGCGAAATCACACACACTACCCAGACACGCATCGCTGGTGCACGAATTGCCATCATCACAGTCTCCGTCGACGGAGCAGGCGTCAGCGAAAGGGAAGCCGAGCCATCCAATGCGCTCACCATTTGGTCCGGCGTTGATTGCGGGCGATCCCGGCTGAAGGTTGAAGTCGTACTGTGGCCCTGCGGAATTGACGAACAGTGGATCGCCGGTGAGGTTGGCGGTCCCGCACGTGGCCGAGTCGCCGCCGCCAAAGAGACTGTGGTTGAACGTGGCAGGGCAACCGTTGCACGACTGGGGCCATATGATTGAATTCTCGACAGTACTCCCGCAGCAGGCTCCGACGCACCCTCCACCAAACAGAGTACAATTCCGCACTTCCTTGTAGGATCCTGACAACGCTCGACCGTTGCCGAAGATGAGGCAGTTGTCCATGAACAGTTGCGCGTTTCCACCGTCGTCGGTGTAGCCCGTGTCGCGCACATTGTACATGATGCAGTTGCGGACGGTCAGCGTGCCGGTGGAGTTGTCCAGTACCTCATCGCCGCCGTCGGTCAGAATACACCCGTCGATGACCATATCTCCGTTAGGACCGCGCGGATTGATGAGGTCACCGTCCATCCCGCAGTCGAAGGATCCGAGTTCGCATGAGACCGTGCCAGGTCCGCGTCCTACGCTCGTGTACCATGAGTTGCTGATCCGCAGCGTGAACGCGCCGCTTCCCGTGTACTCGGTACCGTGTCCGCACCGTGAGATGAGGGTTCGATTGGTGGTGTAGCTGCCGTTCCCGGCTCCGTAGATGGCTTTCCCCGGGTTGTCCACCAGCACACAATCTTCGACGACGAACGACGAGGAGCCCACAAAACGCAGCATGGGGGGGCGCGTGTGTCCTTCTGGTGATCCCTGGCCGCCCCCAGTCATGATGACATGCTTGAACGTCGAATTGGCCGATCCGGTGTGTCTCATCTGTCCCCAGGCGTGGCGATTCTCACGCGTACCGCCGTCACACAAGACACACACGTTAGGCAGCACCAGGCCGTCTGAACCCATTGTCGGGAAGAAGAAGATCGGATCGTCAGCGGTGCCGATGGCGCTGATACCAGCGCTGGAGGAGATTTCAAAGTCGACATCGGCATCAAGCATCACCAGCGTTCCAGGAGCGATCGTCAGGATGTTGGATCCGCCCAGGCTGATGTTGCCGGCGACACGAATGATCCCATCCTGAGGTCCCCAGATGAGATCGCCGCCCGACAGCGATCCGGACACGATGCGTTCAGCGGGACTATCCAGGACCGTCACGACTCTGGATGCGGCCGCGCCCAGGACCGTGACGGTCACTTCGATGTCGCCAGGTGGTTCGCAGGGGCCGTTATCCAACGTAATGGAGACGCTGCCAATGCCATTGTAGAAACGCAGGGAGTCTGCAGGCGGTATGCCGGCGTGATCGTCGAAAAACGTGATCGAGATCGGGACGGGGCTCTCGTCAGCAACGCGCGTCGCTGACACAGTACCAAAGGCCGTCCAGGTGCGCCAATCGATGTTGCCGACGGCGTCGAGAAGCTCCGCTTTCAGAGTCAGTGTCTTGTCGTTCACCATGCGCGTCGGCATGACGAGGTGCAGCCTCGCGGAGCTTTGACCAAGGCTTGTTGTTGCCGCGAGCAAGATCGCCGCAAGGGATATCAGCGGCAGGGTGCAAGTGCACTTCATAATCTCTCTCCACATGGCCAAGTCGACTGCTGGTGGCTCTTTGCGATGACGGAACGGAGAGCTGCATTGTATCTGCTGTGCAGCCGACCTGCCCTCTGTCGGATTGGACTAGCACAAGAACACTAATTCAAACCAGGTACGTGGGGGCGTCTGTGAGGTCGCGTCGGTGAACCAACGAGTCATTCATAGCTGATATCGTCGTCATACGCTGGCTTGGTCCGCGCTCGTCCGCTGATCCTCGTCGTGACTCACTCGACGATTGCATCTTCGATCGTGATGAAGTGTGGTATACCGGGATGCCAGAGGAGTGCGGAGTCCAGCGGTCGCGAAACGGTATTCGTCGACCAGCATGGCAACGCCGAGAGTATTCAACGCCTCTACGTACGGATTCTGGTCGTGTGAGGCACTCTGGGCCTGGCACGAACGCGGCTCATTGGCGTTGCGCGGCAAGCAGGCTGAGGTCAACCTTGCTCTTGACTGTGCGGCGGTCGATGCCGAGCTTGCGGGCTGTCCCCTCAAAGCTGCCGGTTTGCTCGTACACCAACGTGCAGTACCGCGTGATCAAGTCATCCAGCGGGATGTCTCCAGCTGCAGCATCGTCGCCCAACGTCTTGCTGAAGGTCGTCGGGGCAACGGCCTGTGGCGCATACGTACCGCGCACCAGCACATTCCGGACACATTGTTCGAGCTCGCGCACATTCCCGGGCCATGCATAATCCGGGCCGATGTTCGTGCGAATACAGGTCAGGACCTCCTTCGCCAGGGGCTCGGCTTGTGCGCCGGCGTGGCGCCGTGCGATGAACAGGACCAGATCAGTCAGTTCATCGGGGCGATCAGCCAATCGTTCGCGCAACGATGGTGTGGCAATGACGTCGGAACACAATCGATAGTACAAGTCTTCGCGGAACCGTCCGTCGTGCATCTCGTCGACGAGAGTACGGTTCGTGGCAGCGACCACCTTTCCATCAAACTGCCGTTCGACTCCATCTCCAATTCTGTGAAATGTACCCGTGTCGAGGACTCGAAGAAGCTTGACTTGAATGGCTGGGTCCAAGTCCCCAATCTCGTCTAGAAATACGGTCCCTGTCGCATCGCATTGTTCGAACCATCCGCTGCGATCCGCGGTTGCCCCGGTAAACGCACCGCGAGCATGACCGAACAACTCTGACTCAATGAGCGTGGGAGACAGTGCTGATAAATTGATTGGGTAGTAAGTCTCTGCGTAGTGATTCCAAAACCGGTTGCGCTCGGCGTTGTAAGGGATATACCGTGACAGTGCGATGCCCCTGGCGACCAGTTCTTTGCCCGTACCAGACGGGCCGGTGATCAACGTCGTGATGTTGTTCATCATGGGGTACAGAACCGTACGGTAGCGTCGCATGTCATGGGTGAATACTGACTGCCACACTGCGGCGCGCAGGCGTGCGACAGGTACCGACAGGCCGATGATGTTGCGAAAGATGCAATGGATGGCCCGCTTGACCTGGAAGAAACATGCGAACAGGTGTGCAATATCGCCAGGCGTTGGATCGAAGTGGGGTGGAGGCAGGGCAGCACTCAACTCCTTCTTGAAACGCGCGAACGATGCGGTCATCCGCGCGTGTTCCCCTGAGGGAGCCTCGAGCAATGGATCGAAGTCATCTCTGGATCTGTAGTAGGCGAGAAAGAGGACGACATCACGGTATTGATCGAGCTGTGCAGGGCTGAGCTGGCTCAGCTGGGACCCGAGCGTGGCGGTCACACGCGCCGCCCGCGCCAACAGCGCCTGGACGTTGGGGTGATCCGTGTCGACATCGCCGCGCAGGTTCCATTCGGCGCCTGAGGCGTCAAAATCGTTCCCCAGGGCCGTCCTTTCCAGGGCAATCCGCTCGGGCAGGAACGGGTTGCAGTACAACAGTCGTGAGACGCAGTGGGCGAATTGCAGGTCCTGGGCTGATAATATGGCCATACATCCTATGTACAATCACTGTACATTATTTGTCCAATCGTTCTTTCGGAAGCCTCCCGTCATTGTCTGTAACCATAGGTTATTACAGGATTTATGTATAACCCTCGGCAACGGAACGAGACGTGCTTCTCGTCCTACACGATCGAGGCCTCCTCATGGGCGGTGACGCAGTCCTGTCCTCAGGCGCGGGTGCTGCAGGCACCGCTGGAGCCGGCCGCTGGTGAGGGATTCTCATGTGCAGACGGCTGGGGCATACCATTTCCCGGTCAGCGATGTGAGGAAGAGACAATGTTGAATATGTACGGCGCGTGGGCGGGAATCTTGTGCGGCATGGTGTCGGGAGCCGTCCACGGTCTCGGTTTTCATCACGACAACTATCTCGGGGGCTACGCGACGTGGCGTCGGCGGTTGTGTCGTCTGGGGCACATCAGCTTCTTCGGGCTGGCATTCATCAACCTGGCGTTCGCGGTGACCGTTCACCAGGTGACCGGTGCGTGGTCGCCGACCGGCCTGCTGAAAATCGCTTCGTTCCTGTTGGTGGCCGGGGCGGTACTCATGCCGACCGTTTGCTACTTGTCCGCTTTCCGTGAACGGTGGCGCGATGCATTCTTTGCTCCGGTTGGATGTCTCGTGGGTGGGGTCATCGCGTTAATTGGGGGGCTACAGTGATGCGCATTGCATTGATTGCCATGAGCGGCGTGCGCGCCTGCGATCAAGAACTACTCGATCTGGGGCTGACGTTACCAGGGTTCGTAGAGCGCAGTAAGACCATCGCGTCGTTGCCGAGCTTGGGCCTGTTGACCCTGGCGGCACTGACACCGTCTCGACATGTCATCGAATACAACGAGATCGACGACATTGCTCAGGCAGATGTGTTGCCGATGGACTACGATCTCGTGGCCATCTCGAGTTTCACCGCACAGATCCCCGAGGCCTACGAACTGGCGCGGCGGTTCGTCGCGGCGGGTGTGCAGGTGGTCATGGGCGGCCTGCACGTAACCTCCGTGCCGCGTGAAGCAATCGAACTGGGCGCCAGTGCCGTAGTCGGAGAGGGCGAGGTCGTGTGGGGCGATGTCTTGCGCGACGCCGAACGCGGAGCCATGGAGGATCTGTACGTGGCTCACGGTCGGGAGTTTGATTTGGCGCAGGCGCCGATGCCGGCCTATGAATTGCTCGATATCGAGCGGTACAACCGCTTGACGGTTCAGACCAGTCGCGGATGCCCGTGGCGCTGCAGTTTTTGTGCGAGCTCCATCCTGCTGACTGATCACTACAAGCAGAAACCGATCAGCAATGTGCTGGACGAGGTCGATCGCATCGTGCAGCTGTGGCCCCGACCGTTCATCGAACTTGCCGACGACAATAGTTTCATCAACAAGGCGTATTGGCAGGCATTGCTGCCCCAGTTGGCCCAGCGCAAAACACGGTGGTTCGCCGAAACCGATGTGTCGATTGCCCATGACGATGTGTTGCTGGGCGCCATGGCGGAGGCCGGATGCAAGCAGGTGCTCATCGGATTCGAGAGTCCAATCCAGGCCGGGCTCGACGGGCTGGAGCTACGGCGTAATTGGAAGCTGCACAAGTCACCCCAATATGCCACGGCAATCCGCAACATTCAGTCGCATGGTATCCGGGTTATCGCATGCTTCGTGCTCGGTCTCGACGGCCAGACGCCCGACGTGTTTGATGCCGTCTACGATTTTGTCGAACAGGTGGGGCCATTCGATGTCCAGATCACGTATGCGACGCCGTTTCCAAATACGCCCTACTACAACCTGCTGAAGCAGCAGGGCCGATTGACCCACGACGGCGAATGGCAACGCTACACGCTGTTCGACATCAACCACGTGCCATCGGATATGACGGTCGAGCAACTCCGGGCCGGATTCTTCGATTTGGCACAAAGACTCTACTGTGACGACTTCAACCGGCACCGTCACGACATGTTCCGCCACCAGGCGCGGAATGGAGGTCACCATGACGCTGAAGCAGAAGCCGCCTGAGTGCGCACAGCGCGAAGCGCTGCTGGCCGACTGTCGAGGGGCCGCATGCAGGCGCCGAGCCATGCGGGGGGGCGTGTGTGGAGCGCTGGTATTCGTCGGTAGCACGGTTGTCCTCGGGGCGGTGGCTGATCCACAGAACGTGGCGCGGGGCATTGCCAACCTTCCTGGCATTCTGTTCACCTGGATGTTCATACTGGGCGACAACGCTACGAGCAGCGAACATCTGGCGCATGTTGCACAGCCGTACATTGTGTTGTTGAACAGCATGTTGGGGTTCATTGCAGGCGCGCTGTGGAGCGTCGCCATATCCTTGTGGCGGCGGTGGCGTGTACTGGCTTCGTCGCGCAACACTCCAGTTTGAGACTTCTGCGCGTGGCCGATACGATGGGGCCATGTCATCGACAGACTATCAAGTCAAGCTGTTCAAGCGTATCCGTGATGCTGAGTCGTGGTTCAGCAAGCATCATGCGTCGGCCAACGGTGTGTGGATGCAACTGGCCCGTAAGGACTCAGGCCATACGTCCATCACATATGCCGAGGGTCTCGACGTAGCGCTGTGCTATGGGTGGATCGACGGTCAGAAGAAGAGCCGCGACGACGGCTACTGGCTGCAGAAGTTCACACCGCGTCGCGCCCGCAGCATGTGGTCGAAGGTCAATCGCGACAAGGTCGCACGCTTGATCGAGGAGGGGCGCATGCAGCCCGCCGGGCAGGCCGAAATCGATCGAGCCCGGGCGGACGGACGGTGGAATGCAGCCTACGACGGTCCGCGAACCGCCTCGGTCCCCGAGGACCTGCAGGCCATGCTGAACAAGAACCGTAAGGCCAAAGCTTTTTTTGCGACACTCGATAGTCGCAACCGCTACGCCGTATTGTTCAAGATTCAGACGGCCAAACGGGCCGACACACGTACACGCCGCATCAGAGAGTTCGTCGACATGATGGCCCGGCATGAGAAGCCCTATGCCAAGTAGGCGACTATTCATGCTTGCCGTCGCCAACTTTGTGTTATTGTCGTGTGTGCATCACCGTCGGGTTGGGCCTGGTGCGACGTCGAGTTGATGCCACAAGGAGAACAACTTGTCAGATTCAGACACAACGCCGATCGACGGACCTGATCCCGACGAGCTCAAACGAGCAATGAAGGCATTCAAGAAACGACTGAAGCTGATGCGGCTGGAGGCCGAGTCGAGCCTGGGCCGTGGGCCACTGACTGGCGGCAAGAAATCATCGATCGTTGCGGTCGTGCCACCGAGTCAGTATCCACGTGCTGTGTGGGACGCGCTGGTGGCTCAAGGCAAGTTGAGGTATTGCGGTCAGGGTATGTATGAACCTGTGACCAAGCCCCAGTAGAAAACGCGCTGCCCATGGGTTCCGTTCAGGTCGTGCCGCATGCTGGGAGTTGGGCGCAGGTCAACGCGTTGGCCGGAATCGTTGTCAGAGCCTCAGGACCCGAGAGACTGCCCCGGGCTCAAACCAAGCAGCGCCCGGGCCTGCGCCATTCCGGGAGCGGGTAGACCATATTCACTGGCCGTGACCCGCGCCAGTGCTACCACGTGCCGCCAGCGGAATGCGGGACGCGTACTGTAGAACTCCTCGCGCACGGTGTGGTAGTACTTCTCAGCATGCAATGCACCATCCTCACTGACCCCGTACTTGATCAACATACCGAACATCGGCTCGGCGGGCAGTTCGAGCGTGCCGTAGCGCGCAACGATGGTGCTGGCCCTGGCCTGGTCGTTATCACGGATGGCCTGCTCGGCGTCTTTCAGTAATGTGGCGGGATCAACCGCCTGGATCTTCGCGTGATCCGATCCGGCCCACGGCACATCTCCTACACGGCCGTGTTGCCCCGCAGTGTGATACGCACCAACGATGAGGCTTGCAGCAGTGTTGCGCGTGTTGCTGACGCGCGCGATATGCCGCCACGCGTTGGCCGAGTCCGATGCATGGACACCGACCGAAGCGCCGTGCACGCTCCCCGCGGGCTTATCGGGGCTCTCGTCCTGACTGCGGCCGCGGTCGTACAGTACCAGCATGTTGGCCGCCAGCGAGATGGCTTCGCCGACCGCCTCGGGAGCGATGCCTTCGGCCAGCGCTGCCGCTGCGGCATCGGCTGCCCGGGCGCGCGTGCTCGAGAAGATGGTGCGCGCCATACTGTCCACCCAACCGTCCGGCGCCGAGCGCGCGCCAAGTGGTTTCTCGAAGAGCTTATAGCGATTGAGCAACTGGGGTAGCAGTGTTCTAATGCGTGGTTCGGGTTTCCCGCGGTCCAGGCGCCGCTGTTCGACATCGACACAATGTCGGACTGATTGGCGCAAGAGCGTGTGGGCGTGCGCGGCACCCGCAATACGCAACGTATCCCATGCTCGCCACGCGAGCACGACACGGTGAACGTCGATATCATCCTGCACGATGAACTGCAGGTTGTTGTAGGCTTCCGAGGCTTCCTGCTGTTTCATCATCGCAGCGAAGACGCGCTCGGCTCCGACCATATCGCAGGCACGCGTCCGGTCCACAAGGCGTTCTGCGGTGGGGGCCGGGTGATCATGATCGTCGATCTCCTCAAGGACCTCGCTCGACCGACCCCCTTCCTGCTGGATCGTATCCGTGTTGCGATAGAGCACCTTGAGAACAGGAAGAGCCTGTTCGGCGGCAGGCAACTGTTGAGCCATATCGTATGCTGGCATCAACGCCATCAGCGTGTGGTAGCCGACATAGTGCTGTCCGCCGAAGGACCGTGCGTTGGCCAGCGCACCCGCGGCGATGAGGGTGCGGAGCGTCGTCCCATGTGCGAGTTGCTCGACGAGAGCGGGCTGGAGTCGATCTACGGGGGTGTCCTGCATGAGGGCGACCAGCGGTTCGAGCGTTCCGAAACGCAGAGCGGAGTTCGTATCACCTGCGAACGCGTGCGCCAGGCCCAGCTCGCATGCAAGTGGTGCTCCGACGCTCGCGACCAACATGCCTCGCCCGACCTCGGCAAGGAATTCACGGCGGTTTGCGGGGTGCATGGCGGTCTCCTTCAATGGTGTTCCGTGTGCAAATGTGAGATTGATGCAATGACAAACGACTTACGGGCCACCCTATACAACGAAGGAGCGTTACACTCACGTGGATTCTCGTTGTGGAAAGCCCAAAGCGTTGATGACGTTCAGTTTCTGCCAATCAGCCAGCCGCTGATGCTGTAGAATGCACATTGGTTCGGGCGCTAACCTAAAGGAGCAGAGCCCTGGGGGTCGACACCTGTCCAGATGGCGTCACTCTGGCCGCCTTTGCAGTCGGCAAACTCGATAGCACCGCGTTGCATGTCATTGCCGAGCATGTCGCGGTTTGCGAATCCTGTGCCCTCGCGCTTGGTGAGCTCGACCGTCCGACCGACGAACTGTTCGAACGTCTGTCGAGTCTTGAAGCATCTGGTGTCAGCGACGAAGTGACTCTACCCCGTCCGTTGCTCGATGCGGCACTGACGGCAATGGCCGAAGGCGCAGAACTTGTCGTCGATCCCGGCCGGCGCATGGCCCGTGCATTGCGCGATGGGGTTGTGCGTGTCGGACGCTTCGAGCTACTGTCCGAGTTGGGCAGCGGGTCCTTTGGCCACGTGTTTCGAGCCCGCGATACGCAGCTCGAACGCATCGTAGCCGTCAAGGTCTGCCGCAGCCACGTGCTGGGCACAGATGAAGATCGCCAACGTTTTCTGCGTGAGGCCCGCAGCGCGGCGCAACTCAAGCACCAGAACATTGTCGCATTGTTCGAGGCCGGTGAGACGGATGACGGCACGTGCTACCTGGTGAGTGAGTATATCGCAGGGCAGACACTCGAGCATCGCATCCGCAATGAGCGCTGCGATCCGCGCGTTGTCTGTGATCTGCTGCTAACAGTGTCCGAGGCCCTGCATTACGCCCACACGCGCGGGATCATTCATCGTGATATCAAACCCGCCAATATCATGATCGATTCCAACGGTCAGCCGCATGTCATGGACTTTGGTCTGGCCAAACGCGACGCGGGCGAGGTCACCGTGACCCGTGCCGGCGACGTGATGGGCACTCCAGCGTACATGTCCCCGGAGATGGCCCGAGGCGAAGGGCATTTTGTCGATGCGCGCAGCGACGTGTTCAGCCTTGGCGTGATGATGTATGAGTTGCTCACTGGCGAGCGGCCCTTTCGTGGTCAGCGGCGCATGGTCCTCATGCAGGTCCTGGAGGAGGATCCCAGGCCACCGCGGCGCTTGAACGATCGTATTCCGCGAGATCTCGAGACCATATGCCTCAAGGCCATGGCCAAGAGCCCGGCACGGCGCTATGCGACAGCTGGCGACCTGGCATGCGATCAACGGCGCTTTCTGGCTGGTGAACCGATCGCCGCCCGCCCGATTGGCGCTCCCGAGCGTGTGTGGCGCTGGAGTCGGCGCAATCCCGTAGTGTCCTCGCTCACCGTCGCGGTTGTTCTCGGATTGGCGGGAGGACTGCTGCATCTGTCAAGATTGTCTGGCCATCTCATGGAACAAACTGCGCTCGATAGCGCCGCAATGCAGGCTGAGATGCTCGAGCGAATGAATGCACTCTACAGCATTGCGGTTGCCACGCCGATGCACGCCGCCGGTGTGGATGTAACCCATGACTTCGTCGGTCGCGCCGGTGCCATCCCGCTCCCGGCAACATTCACCATTGCACTGGGTGAGGACATGCGTAAGAGTGAATATGGTATGCAAGTGAGGCTGTATAGTGATTATCCTTTCACAACGCGGACAGATGGCGGACCGCGTGACGAATTCGAACGCGCAGCTCTCATGTCACTGAGGAATGTGCCCGCGGACCCGGTCTATCGCTTCGAGCACGTCGATGGTCGCTATGCGTTGCGGTATGCAACCGCGCGGTTGATGCAGGCGTCGTGTATCGGATGCCACAACAGCCATCCTGCGAGCACGAAGACGGACTGGAAGGTCGGCGATGTGCGCGGTGTGCTCGAGATCATTCATCCGTTGGAACGGGATCTGGCGCGTACGCGCGCCGGGTTGCGTGGAACGTTTGTGTGGATCATCGGGATTGCCAGCGCGTGTTTGATCTCGGCGGTCAGCGTCGCGGTATTCGAACGATTGGGGCGGCGATGAACAGGATTACGGACAGCGCCAGGACTTCACCGAGCCTGCTGGAACGCGCCCGGGCCAACGATGCCGAGGCGTGGGGGCGCCTCGTACAATTGTACGCGCCTCTGGTGTACCACTGGTGTCGCAGATGGCAGGTGCCCGAGGCAGATCTTGCCGACGTATTTCAAGAGGTGTTCCACGCTGCAGCGGCCAACCTGTCGCGGTTCGAGGTACGCAGTGAGGGCGGGACCTTCCGCGGATGGCTGCGCACGATTACGTACAGCAAGGTGTGTGACCTCTATCGCCGTCGCGATCGAGAACCACCCGGTCAGGGTGGAACCGAAATCCAACGTCGTATGTCAGAGGTGCCGTTCCAGGCGCAGATCAGGGTCGACGCGTCCGAAGAAGAGACAGCGTTCAACAGTGTATTGCGCAGAGCGCTCATGCAGGTGCAAGAGCACTTCAGGGACAACACATGGTCGGCTTTCTGGGCTACGGTCGTGGATGGACGTCCGACAGCTGACGTCGCTAATGAGTTGGGCATGAGTCCTGTTGGGGTGCGCGTGGCTCGTTCACGCGTGTTGCAACGCTTGCGGCACGAGCTGGGTGACATTCTCGAGTAGCCTGGACCATTCAGCACACGTATCGATCAGGACAGTTTTCATGATCTTGTTTGTGCTCAACATCTTGGTGACGACCTGCGCTCAGATGCCCGTCGTTCAAGCCGGCACGCAGCAGGTCGATTCGCTGTATGCAGCGGTCGTGACGCCAAAGGCCATCGTGCTCCATTACGACAGCGGCGGCCGCCGTCCGATCCCGGGAACCGCCGACACATCGGCCGTAGCCTTCTCTGCGGACAACCGTGGCGTGTACTTCGCTGGCGATACCAGTTTGTGGTATGTCGCGCTGGACGGCAGCGGCCGCAGACTCGTCTCCGCCGGCTGGAAAATGCTGGATGGACTAGTCGTCTCGCCGGATGGCATGCGGCTGGCTTTTTCCGGCTATACCGCCCAGGCCGGTTGGAGTGTCTATACACTCGACGAAGGCACAGGGATCTCCCATGTGGTCGCGCGCGGCAGGCTTCCGGCCTGGATGCCCGACTCACGGGGGCTGCTGTTCGAGAACGATACAGACGCACTCTCCCACATCTACCGCTTCGATCCCGACACCCGACGCGTCCAGCGGATTGCCTACGATCGCGATGGCACGATTACGACGGCCGTCGAGGTTGCAGTGGCTCCGGATGGGCATCTCCTCGCTTTTGTGTCCAACGGCGGGCTGCGTGTGAAAGAGCTCGATTCCGATTACGTGAAGATGCTCACGACTGGTGAACACTGCGACACGCGTCCCGTGTTCTCAGCTGACGCGACGGAGATTCTGTTCATGCGCCAGGACCGTGATCCGGTGGGGCAGCGCATGAACCCCCGCATCATGCGCATCGCCGTGCGTAGTGGTCGCACCGAAGTGTTCCACGAAGCACCGGCATTGGACGCAGCGTATCCGCATCCACTGACGCGCCCGGCTGACTCGCCCGTGGGACCGTCGCTGCCGCGGTCGCCAGCTCCTCAACGACGTGTTCCGCCTAAACCAAAGGTGCGCAAAAAGGTTAACTGAATGAGGACGTGGCCTACCGACGGGCGATAGGGGCGAATTTCGCACCATCCTCCTCGAACACCGCGAAGAGATTGTGCAGTCTTGCCTGCGGTGAGTGCGGATCAACTGCGGCCAAGGGCTCGAGCCCGCGGTCTGGGAGGACGTCCGGTCCCGCAAAATGCGTGAAGAACCAAAAAAAAGCCCACATGTGGCTTCACACGCAGGCTCGTTTTGCACTGTGGACGTTACCGTCGACGGCGCATTCGACGGGAGGTGATGGTCAGGCACATCATCATCAAAGCGATACCGCCTGCACCAAACGCGCCACATCCACCACCGCCTCCAGTGGTCCCGGCGAACAGAACCATCGGGCCGCCATCGACCGTGACCGTGCCTGTGGCCGTGGACGGCATGTCGGGCCGCGGGTTATCGGCGGTGAAGTCGAATGACGCTGAGACCTCGCCGGTGTCGTCAACGGTGATGTCGAGCGAGCCGGCATTCGACGTCCAGAATGGGCCGTCGGCGTTCATGTTTTCGTCCATCGTCGCGCCGATGAACTCCTGGTAGATCGCGGGTTCGGGCAGTTCGTCATCATCGCGAGTCAACGGGAAGCTGGCCCCATCGATGAGATCAGCCATGCTGAGGTCGCGCAGCGTGAAACGGACGCGCGGGCTTGCACCTGTGTCGTTCAACTCGAGCAGGTCGATGATCAATGTGGTTCCTTCAAACTCGACATTGCATTGCGTCGCAGCCATCGCAGTGAAGGCGTTGTTGGCGCCGTTACCAGTGATCGTGGCTGAGGCGCATGTACTCGAGCCACCCCCACCGCCTTGGTTGCCGCATCCGGTCAGGGCCAACAATGCGGCGGTCATGACGGTCATGGTTGCATATTGAGTCTTATTCATCTGTTACTGCTCCAAATAGCTGGTCCTGCCCCCAGGATGAGCGTGTCAGGTTACCACAACATTCTTTGGTGAATCTACCTCAGCTATATCGGTTCCCCTCTTGATCTAACTTAATGATAGTCATGGTGTTCGCGGTGCGTTTGAGGCGTGCGCCCGAACGGTTTGAGCCGTTGGAGGTCCCGAATGACGCGCCATCCGACCGGATGACGGGACCGGCGGGGGCGATCGGCAGCGGTCGGCCGGAGCGCGGCCCCTCAGAAAATGAGAAAGGGAATCCGTGAAGTCCGAACGGGCGGCTGTCCTGATCAGGCGATGCAGGTCGAGTATTTGCAGTACGTTCCGGCTCCCGACCCCCAAGCGGTCGCGGCCCGCTCAAACCTGTGGCACAACGCGGGGGCGTCTGCGTATTGCAAGTTTCCGCGCGTCCGACGTACGATGGCTCAGGCGACGATTCAAAGCTCGATATACGGGTCCAACTACTGGAATTCGCCCTGGCGCAGTGACCTCTGCGGGCGTGGGGTAGTGCGTCCGTCAAGTCATGCTCGCGCTTTCGTGATCGGCAATGCCACTGTGTCACGCGGACAGACATTTTCGAAACACATTCGGTTACACGGGATCAAGGGCGCGGGTTGTCATATGAGTGATCGACGCGCTCAGTGCACTTATGGTGTACGTCGTATCGTCGCGACGGATGACCTGTTGTGCAGGAGGGAACGTTCGTGAACATTGCTATCAGGCCAGCGGTCGTGGGGATGATGTCGTGCCTGGCTGCCCTGGCCGGCGCAGACGGCGCGACTTTTGAACAGGTATCGTTGCCTACGTCCGCAGGAGCACAGTATACGAGTCTGACGATCGGACCGGATGGGCAGCTCTATGGCTTGACGCTCGAGGGGCAGGTGCGGCGCTGGTCCATCGATTCAGATGGCATCCTGGGGGCAGTCGAGATCCTTGATGCGCTGCAAGTTGCCGAGGGAGCAGATCGTCTGGCGATCGGATTGGCTTTCGATCCAGCCTCTACACCACAGAACCTCATTGCCTGGGTCAGCCACAGCGAATACGGTTTTTCTGAAATGGCGGACTGGACCGGCAAGATCACCCGTTTGAGTGGCAGCCACTTGCAGAACGTCCAGGACTTCATTGTCGGCCTGCCGCGCTCGAGTCGCGACCACACGACCAACAGCATGGTATTCGGGCCCGACGGAGCATTGTATGTCGTGCAGGGATCCAATTCCGCGATGGGCGCACCCGACCCCGCGTGGGCTGACCGTGCAGAACGGGGACTGTCCGCGGCGGTGTTGCGCTTCGACACGCTGGGCGTGGCGACTCCGCCACTCGACGTCATGACCGAGCTGCCGGGCACGTATGATCCCTATGCGCCGGGCGCTGCTCTGACCATCCATGCCAGCGGGCTGCGCAACGCCTACGATCTGGTGTGGCATGGCAACGGTCACCTGTACATACCGAACAACGGTTCTGCTCCCAATGGCAATACCCCCGAAGGCGTGGTGGGTGCGGCCTGCGCCGACGGCAGTTCATACGGCGGGCCGGCCGTGACCGGCCTGGTCGGTGTGTCGATTCAACCGGACTATCTGCTGCGCATCGAACCCGGTGGTTACTACGGTCATCCCAATCCGCAGCGCTGCGAGTTTGCCATGAGCGGCGCGAATCCGACGGCAGCAGTAGATCCACTCGAGGTCACCGAATATCCCGAGGGGACCCTGCCGGACAGCAACTACCGTGGGGCGGTCTTCGATTTTGGTACGCACAAATCGCCGAATGGGATCATCGAGTATCGTTCAGCCGGTGACCTTCAGGGGGCATTGCTGGTCGTCCGCTACAGCAGCGGAGATGATCTCATGGCCCTGACGCCAAGTGGCAGCGGTTTGGAGATCGTGGCATCGCAGACGGGGATCACGGGTCTCACCGGTTTCAATAACCCGCTCGATGTCGTCGAGAACCTCGACAATGGGCATCTTTATGTATCTGAATTCGGGGCATCCAAAATCACGTTGTGTCGTCCTCTCGGCGGATCCGGTGTACCGGATATTGGCTTGTCGGCATCTGACCTGGTGTACAGCGGCCTTAAGGATACAGTCACGCCAGCGCAGGTTTTGACTCTATCCAACACCGGCACGGCAGATCTCGAGATTGCAACCGTGGCATTGACCGGCGCTGATGCGGGTGAGTTCACCATCGTGACCCCGCCGACCACCCCCGTGACGCTGATACCCGGCGCGGAAGTGATGATCGATATCGCTTTTTCGCCCGGTGCGACAGCCGTTGGCACATTCAGCGCCGCTGTTGAGATCGCCAGCGACGACCCCAATGAGGCCGTCGTTCAGGTGGGTGTTCACGGCCTCAGTGCCGACGGCCTCGAGGGCTCCAATGAACCTACGTTGCACGATGTTGTTCAGACGTTGGGGCATGCTATCGACGTCGGGGGAACGGAGCTGGAGCTGGGCGTCGACGCAGCACCCATTGGTGACGAAGTGCCCGCATCACTGTTCACAAAGTCCGGATCCGGTGACGTGGTCATGGTGCCGGTCGCACGTTATTCTCCAGCATTCGCGCTGCCCTATGGGTACTACGGGCCGAACGGCGCAGCCCCGTCCCTCACGCAAGTGGGGGTACTCAGCGGCGCATCGAGTCCGGCGGAGCACCAGACGCTGTTTCCCGAGATGACTTCCGGGGTGACGACATTCGATCCTGGGCCTGGGGCATTCGGATTCTACATCACCAGCCCTTCGCACACGGCTTACACCGAAGACGATCTTAACATCGCGCTCAATCCAGCGCAGTCAGCGCATTCCGCAAGGGTTTACCCGTTGAAGGACCGCCAGGGTTTCGTTGTGCCATACGCCTATTTCGTCGCCTTCGAGGACGCATTTCATGGCGACTACCAGGACTTTGATTTCGTGGTCATGAACGTGCAGTTGGCTCCATCCGGCGATTGCGCTGTGTTGGCCCAACCCGTCTGCGCCGACGTGCCGGTTACGCTGCCGCACAAGCTTGACTGGGACGCTTCGGAAGACGGTCTGGTGGACAATTCTGGCGTGGGGACCGGCTTCACCATGGTTGATCCGCCGAGCAATGGGGCCGGATACCTGCCGAACAATCTGGCCGTCGACACTGGAGCGGGAACACTCACGATCACAACGACGCCCGGGATTCAGTTCGGCGAGACGGCCAACAATCCCAATTCTCTGGATAATGGCCTGGGCGTCGCCTGGGATGCCAGCGCCCAGGACACGCGCATTGAAACAACGATAATCAACCTGCCTGCCGTCAGCGGTCAGTTCGAGCAGGCGGGCGTGTGGTTCTTCCTGAATGAATCGCACTACATCAAGTTGGTCGTCGTTTCGGACGTCACCGGCAGCTACAAGGTCGAGATTCTCTACGAGCAGAGCAATCAGTTCGTCGAGAGTTCTGCTACCGCGAGCATCGTCGTACCTGGTGATCACGTCAAGCTGACGATGGTCCTCGATCCGCAAACTTCCGAGGTCAGTGGGCTTGTGCAGGTCAACGGTGGTGGCGAGATGCTGGTTGATGCGATCACCGTGAACAATGCCCTGTTCTCTGGCGTCACTTTGCCCGACGGCATGACCGGCCCAGTCAGTTTCGCGGGTGTATTCGCAACGCAGCGCAACGGCTCGACACTCGATTTCGTCTTCGAGGATTTCTGCCTTGCGGAGCCCGCTGCTCCGCCTGCATTGGCGTTCTCACCCGCGCTCCTGCCGTTCATGATGGAAGAAGGCAGCAATATCGACTCGGCCAGCACCACGGTCACCGCCAACGACGGACAATCCCCGACTGCGGACATTGCGGCGGTTGACGATGCGACCGGTCTGGAGCCGACTTGGTTGACGGTCGCGGCGCAGGTCACGGCCGACATCCCGTTCGATGTAGAAGTCGCGACCGATGGCCTGGCGCCGGGGGCGTACACGGCGACGGTAACGGCCACATCCAGTGGCTACGCCGACGCGACACTCATGGTCACCTTACAAGTGACGCCAGGTGCCGGGTGCAACCCGATTTCAATGCTCGACTGCGTCGATGTGCCCGTCAGCCTGCCGTTCAAGCTCGACTGGGAGATGGACGAGGGGGGCTTGGAGGATGTCGATGGGGACGGCACGGGATTCACCATGGTCGATCCGCCATCGAACGCGGCCGGGTATCTGCCCGGGCAAATCGATGTGGACATCGTGAGTGGTGAGCTGGCGCTAACGACGACGGCCGGCATCCAGTTCACCTCCAACAACTCACTGGACAATGGACTCGGTGTGGCCGTCGATGCGACGTCCGAACTGAATGTTGACATTGCGCTCAACAACTTGCCCGTCGCGACGCGCGGGTTTGCGCAGGCAGGTGGGTGGGTCTTTCTCGATGAGGACACCTACGTCAAACTCATTGTTTTCTCATCGACCCCCGGGAACTATGACGTCGAGGTCCGTGGAGAGGAGGGCGGGAGCAGCCCCGGTGGGGTCGAGATCGAGAACATCGCGGTCAGCGGTGACGACGTCGTTCTGTCGATGTCACTCGATCCAACGACCCAGGAGGTGACCGCCGCCTATGCCGTGAATGGTGGCGCCGCTGTGCCGGTCGGCACCGTCGTGATGACCTCCGACCTGTTCAATGGCGTGGTTCTACCGGATGGGATGACGGGCCCCGTGACGTTCGCGGGTCTGTTTGCGACTCACCGCAATGCGCCGGCAGCGCAGGTGTTTTCTTTCGAGCGCTTCTGCATCACGGGGCCATGTGTGCCGCCGGTGATTGTCACTCCACCTGAATCTTCCAGCGTGTGCTCGGGCGACAGCGTGGTGTTGGACGTCACGCCGAGTGGCAGCGTGCCGTTGACCTATGCATGGCGATTCCAGGGCACACCGATTCCTGGAGCAGATCAACCGACGTTGCTCATCGATCCAGTGGGACCTGCCGATGCGGGTGATTACGACGTGGTCGTGACCAACTCCTGTGGGGATGCGACCAGTCTGGTTGCGACCCTCGATGTCGTGACCCCGGCCGATTGCGCCGATGGTCTCGAGTGCACTGATGATTCCTGTACCGCAGGTGTGTGTAGCAATGTGGCCAGTTCTGCGGGAACCCCGTGTACGGCCGACACCAATCCATGTACCGATGATGCGTGTGACGGGGCCGGGAATTGCGTCGCGACGGACAACACGTTGCCATGTGATGATGGTCTCGTGTGCACCGTCGATACCTGTACCGACGGGTCCTGCGTGGGCGTGCCCGACGACAGTTTGTGTGATGACTTTGACGACTGCACCCTCGATACCTGTGTGGCAGGGGTGTGTGACCATTCTCCACCCGCGCCAACCGATCCGACATGCGATGGCCTCGATGACGATTGTGATGGTTCGTTCGATGAAGATTATGTGTCCAGTCCATCAGAGTGTGGCGTAGGAGCCTGTGCCGGCAACACCGGTGTGCTGACGTGTGTGGCGGGTGCTGTCGAGGATTCATGTGACCCGTTCGCGGGTGCAGCGGTCAGTGACACGCTGTGTGACGGAGTGGACGAGGACTGCGACGGTCTGACCGACGAGGACGTGATGAGCACGGCGACGACGTGCGGCGTGGGTGCGTGTGCGTCCGAAGGGCTGTCGGGCTGTGTTGACGGTGTCCCGACCGACAGCTGCGTTCCGGGTACTCCGGCCGTGGACGACGCGACGTGCGACGGGGTCGACAATGATTGCGACGGCCTGACCGACGAGGACGTGATGAGCACGGCGACGACGTGCGGTGTGGGCGCGTGTGCGTCCGAAGGGCTGTCGGGCTGTGTTGACGGTGTCCCGACCGACAGCTGCGTTCCGGGTACTCCGGCCGTGGACGACGCGACGTGCGACGGGGTCGACGATGATTGCGACGGTCTGACCGACGAGGACGTGATGAGCACGGCGACGACGTGCGGTGTGGGCGCGTGTTCGTCCGAAGGGCTGTCGGGCTGTGTTGACGGTGTCCCGACCGACAGCTGCGTTCCGGGTACTCCGGCCGTGGACGACGCGACGTGCGACGGGGTCGACGATGATTGCGACGGTCTGACCGACGAGGACGTGATGAGCACGGCGACGACGTGCGGCGTGGGTGCGTGTGCGTCCGAAGGGCTGTCGGGCTGTGTTGACGGTGTCCCGACCGACAGTTGCGTCCCGGGCACTCCGGCCGTGGACGACGCGACGTGCGACGGGGTCGACGATGATTGCGACGGTCTGACCGACGAGGACGTGATGAGCACGGCGACGACGTGCGGCGTGGGTGCGTGTGCGTCCGAGGGGTTGTCGGGCTGTGTTGACGGTGTCCCGACCGACAGTTGCGTCCCGGGCACTCCGGCCGTGGACGATGCGACGTGCGACGGGGTCGACGATGATTGCGACGGTCTGACCGACGAGGATGTGATGAGCACGGCGACGACGTGCGGCGTGGGTGCGTGTGCGTCCGAGGGGCTGTCGGGTTGTGTTGACGGTGTCCCGACCGACAGTTGCGTCCCGGGTACTCCGGCCGTGGATGACGCGACGTGTGATGGCATCGATGATGACTGTGATGCCATCTTCGATGAGGACTTCGAAGCCAGTAAGACCCTCTGTGGGATAGGCGCGTGTATGGCCAGTGGCATGACCGTCTGTGTCGAGGGTGTGGTCATCGATGACTGTATGCCGGGCGAACCGGCGGCAGAGGATGCGACGTGCGACGGTATCGATGATGACTGCGATGACGAACTCGATGAAGATGCCATCGGTTGTGGAGGGGGTGACTGTACGATCGTGTCCGACTGCGCCGATCTGGACAACAATGGGGTGCGCGACGATGGCTGCGTGTGGTGGCTGTGCGGAGCGGGTGTGTGCCAGGCAACCGAAGTCGTATTCGGCGACATGGGCGGCCAGTTCGGCGCGTGTGCACCTGATGGGACCGCAGATGGTAACGATCGCTTTCTGGCGTTGAACTGTTTCGCTGACGTCGATCCCAACACACCGCCGCCGGCATCATTCCCGTGTGAGGTGGAGGCTCCAGTGGCCTTTAATGTGGATTGCGGTGGTCAGTTTGGTAGCTGCGAACCAGATGGTGTGTGTGACGGCAACGATGCATTTGCCGCCTTGAACGCTTTCGAGGGGGCGTCGTCGTGCAGTTGCCCGTTGGATGGCGGTCCGTCGCCGATGATCACCCCCGAGGTCGTTGGGACCACTGCCGTACGTCTGGACCCGCAGAGCCCCGCCGTTCGCCCGGGCGGTACCGTGGAGGTGACCGTACGCCTGGATGCTGCAGTCTTTGACTTACGAGGTTATCAACTCCATTTCGAGGTGCTCGGTGGCACGGCGGGGGCACTCGATCTCATCGATTTGGCCGTTCAGGAGCATGATGATCATGTATTCGATCCCGGCGCCTGGTGGGATGCCTACAACCTGCGCACGCGGCAGTTGGTAGCAGGGCTTGATCGTCCAGGTGTGAATGCATTGGACGGTGCATACCTCGCCACACTGACGCTGCGGGCCAGCAAAGATGCACGGGGCACTTTCATCGTGTCGCTTGCTTACGATCCCGACGATGCCTCTGCGCGTACGGTATTGTTTCCGACGTCAGCGCACGGCTACATCGCGATTGAAGAGGTTACGGCAGCGCACATCGAAGTCGTGCACCGACGCGAACGGTAGCCAAGTCAGCGGAATGCCCATGCCGTGCTGTCTTGCCGATATGACCTGCCAGCGTTCACGCCGGAGGTGGCCTTGACCGCCCTTGGGCCGGAACCGATGTGCCGTCCTCAGTTTCGGCTGGGCGCTCGGCCAGAGCGATGGCAACCAAAGCGGCTTCGCGCTGGCCACGCCGGAAGCCCGCCAGGTACCGCACCAGCGCGATGACGATCCACAGCAGTGCCGCAATGATCATCACCGTCCACATGAGTTCCTCGGGGAACGGCCCGAACTGGTGCGTGGCACGAATCAGGGTCATGAATATGAGCGGCGCGAGGCAGAGCATTGCGACACCGATGAGCCACAGCAGGACGGCCGTGCTCAATACGAGGTCGGCATCCGAGATGCGATGGTCGTAACGATGGAGGTATTGCAGCCGAGCGATCAGTCCTGCGGCAAAAGACACGGCACACAGCCAGTGCATCCAATGGGCATGGGGGAGGAGAGCAATGACGAGAGGGCCGAGTCCGCTCAGCAGTTCAACGGTGGCACACACGATGATGGCGGCGCGCCACGGCAGCGTGGCGCGATAGAGTACTGCTCTGGGCTCGCGGCAGAGCAGGCAAGCGGTACCGGCAAGGGTCAAGACCGCAGCTGCAATCGCCACTCCGAATGACATGGTCGGTGGCAGCAGGATGGGGAGCAACACGACGGTTCGGATTGGGATGTTCCACAGCGTCAGAGCGATTCCCCAGCGCACCGTCGCCAACCATCGCGGATCGCTGTACTTGAGCAGCACCCCCCGCGTCGAGTGCTCGATGGGGGCGGCGCACTCTGGGCATGAACCGCAGCGCGCCAGGCCGCGCAGATTGTACGTGCATCTCGTGCACGGCAGATCGGTATGGATGCTCACGTGACGTTGCATGGGGGCCAGACGTGCCTCCGTCTCAACTTCATCAGCATAGCGGAACGACGGACGAAATGCCGGACGATCATGTGAATCCAGGCGTGATCCCCGTGTTCAGGCTGCTCCACAAGTACCATGTTGCGATACTGCGATAGGGGCGGAAACGCTCACCGGCTTGCACGAGACGATCCCGCGTGGCCTCCCGGGGTACCTGGTAAGCATGGTGCAGTGCCTGGCGCAAGCCGAGGTCATCGACCGGCCACACGTCGGGACGCTGCAGGGTGAAGATGAGAATCATTTCTGAGGTCCACACCCCAACTCCCTTGATGGCGCTGAGGCAGGTGATGATGTCTGCGTCGGACAGATGGGGCAGTCGACGAGGGTTCACTCGCCTGTCGGCGAAATGAGCGCATACGTTGTGGACGTAAGCAGCCTTGGGGCGTGACAATCCGGCGCCGCGCAGGTCGTCCAGGGAACATTGTGTCATCGCGGAGACCGTAATACACCGGCGCGGGACAGAGATCGCGCACGCGTCGGCAGATCGTCTGCGCTGCCTTCATCGATACCTGTTGATGTACGATGGACAGCACGAGTGCCTCGAAAACACCGTCGACTGTATTGGGGCGAAACGCACCCACAGTCTTGATGATCCGCGACATGATCGCATCATGAGCGGACAAGGCGCGTCGTGCACGACGCACGAACCGTTCATCGGCCAGAGCCCTGTTCATAGTGCGCTTGTTCATCGCTCGCCTGGACGTCACTTCGCGCAAACCGCAGCCGTGACAACATGTCAAATTGGGTACTTCATTACCGTCGGCCATTTCTTGACCGGCCCTGTGATTTCTGGGACACTACCGCCCCAAGATTCCAGGCGCCGACGGCCGCATCCTATTGACAATCTAGCGACTTGTACACGTCGTAGTGCTGACGTCGAACCATCAAGGTTGGCAGGCAGCCATTTTAGCAGGTCGCCTTCTTACAGTTTGGATTCATGCCCGTTCATGAACCAGTGATCCAAGGAAACCACTACACATGAGCACGATCGATCATTCCAAGCAGCGCATGTTGATGGGCCATCCGACGGGCCTGTACACACTGTTTTTTGCCGAAATGTGGGAGCGCTTCAGCTACTACGGCATGCGTGCACTGCTCGTCTTGTACATGATCAAGGGTTTCCTGAAGTACAGCGACTCCAACGCGTATACGGTGTATGGCGCCTACACGGCTCTGGTGTACATGACACCATTCTTCGGCGGCATGCTGGCCGACCGCATCCTCGGGGCCCGCCGCGCAGTCGTGTTCGGTGGGTTATTGATGGCCGCGGGGCATCTTCTGGTGGGTGTCGAGACGGAGTTGGGATTCTATCTGGGCCTGGCCTTCCTCATTGCCGGAAATGGCTTCTTCAAACCCAACATATCGACCATCGTCGGCTCGCTGTATCCTGAGGGCAGTCCCAAACGTGACGGTGGGTTCACCATTTTCTACATCGGGATCAATTTCGGCGCAGCTCTGGCCCCGTTGGTCTGCGGATACATCGGCGAAACGTTCGGCTGGCACTATGGCTTCGGCCTGGCCACGGCCGGCATGCTCATCGGTGTGGCAGTGTTCGTGGCACCCACGGTCATTACGCAATTACTGATCGCGGCAGGTGCTGCGGGAACCGTCTACGCACTCCTGGTCTACCATCCCGACAACCCCTACTACACGGGTGTCAATATCTTCGTCGCCGTCGCCCTGATCATAGCGGCCATCTTCTCGGTGACCGCGCTGGGACGCGGCGGGCTGCCGCCCGAGGCGGGGGCGGCACCTGATCAGGTCAGGCTCAAGAAACCCGTCGGTGGACTCCTATCTACGGAGTGGACCATTTACCTCGGTACCCTGATTCTGATTCCACTCATCCTCCTGCTCGTATCCGGGTTTTCAGTGATTCCTGTGGTCGGAGAGGGGGGTGTGACTCTCATTCCTGAAAGCGTCCTCCAGGGGTTCCAGGACAGCGAGAGCAAGGCCGTCAAAGCGCTGGGCACCGTGGTGGCAGAAGTCAGTCGGCCGGCCGGTCTGGTGTTGGCCATGGCCGGGCTCATTGCTCTGACCTATCTCGGACTGCAGACCTTCAAGCTCGACAAGATCCGTCGCGAGCGGAGCTATGTCGTCCTGATCCTGACGTTTTTCAGCCTGTTCTTCTGGGCGTGTTTCGAGCAGGCCGGGAGTTCGATCAGCAATTTTACCGACCGCAACGTGGACCGTGTGTTCGAACAGCGCCTGGTCACCGCTGACGAGGTCGGCAGCACGATTCAGCTCAAGCCGACCCAGGAACAGTTGGGCTACCACAACGGGGCCGAGTTGTTCACCATGGAAGAGCTGACGGTCATTCGTGAGGAGAACAAGGGCAATCCTGAGGCCGAGATGGACTGGGTCGTGGCTGAGGACAATGTTGGCATGGGCATCGGGACGCCCGTGCAGAATGAAATGCCGGCCAGTGCATTCCAGAGTGTCAACGCCATTTTCATCATGATCTTCGGACTCATCTTCACGGCGGCTTGGGGTTTCATGGCCGCACGCCGAATGGAACCGAGTACGCCGGTGAAGTTTGCCCTCGGCTTGATGCAGCTCGGCCTGGGCTTCGTGGCGCTGTGGTACGGCGCCAAGACGGCCGACGATCGGGGCATGGTTGCCGTCGGCTGGCTCATTCTCGGTTATCTCCTGCACACGACCGGCGAGCTGTGTCTGTCACCTGTCGGCCTGTCGATGGTCACCAAGCTGTCGCCGGGGTACCTGGTCAGCACATTCATGGGCACGTGGTTCCTGGCAACGGCCTTCTCGCAGTACCTGGCGGGGATCATCTCTCAGTTCACCGGCGGCGAAGCTGTCGAGTCCGGTATACCTGCTCCCATCGAGACGGTTGGTGTGTACGGTGGCGTGTTCGGTCAGGTGGCGATCGGTGCGATCGCATCCGGGGTGATATGCCTGATCCTATCGCCGATCCTGAAACGCTGGATGCATGAAGGCGTCCACGTCGAAGATGATGGACTGCCACCTGCGAGGTAGGAGGGGCTACCATGCACGCAGCCCTGCAGCCTGGCGTGAGTGCTACGGTCGAGATCGAAGTCACGCCCGACATGTGTCCGGCGTTTGACGGGATCATCGTGCACCGGGTGTACTCCACGTGGTCGCTGGCGCACCACATGGAACTGGCGGCCAGGAAGGTGCTGGCCCCCCATCTCGACGCGGACGAAGAGGGGATCGGTACGCACCTGTCGATCGACCACCTGGCGCCGACGCCGGTCGGCAAGGTCGTGCGTGTCGAGGCCTTGTGCACTGCAGTCGACGGGAAACGCGTAATCTGTGATGTGCGAGCATATGATGGCGAGCGACTTATTGGTCGTGGGGTACAGCATCAACGTGTCCTGCCCAAGAGAGTTCTCGACAGTCTTATCGAACGCCATCAGTAACCCTGTGGACAGGAGCGTCAGGACATGACTTCGACCGCACCGCGTGACCCTGCGGACTTCGATTTCAAGAACATCATCTACGTCAAGGATGGGCGCCGAGCCACGGTGACCATCAATCGTCCTGCCGTGTTGAATTGTGTAGACTTGCCGACCCTGCAGGAGCTGCAGCAGGCTTTTCTCGATGCCTCGTGGGACGACAGTGTGGCAGTGGTGGTCCTGACCGGCGCTGGCGACCGGGCGTTTTGTACAGGGGCCGATCTCAAAGAGCAACAGAGGGAATACGTCGACGCACCCAATGAGTACTGGAAGTGGATGGGCGAGTTCTGCCGCGCACACGAACTGCTACGCGGGATCGGGAAACCGACGGTGGCGCGGCTCAACGGCATCGTCGTGGGGGGAGGCAACGAATTCAACATGTCGTGTGATCTGGCCGTGGCGTGCGACGACATCTATATCAAACAGGTCGGTGCGGCCATGGGTAGCGTCGCGGCGGCTGGGGCAACGCAGTGGCTGCCGTTGATGATCGGTGATCGCCGCGCTCGTGAAGTGCTCATGCTCTGTGACGAGATTCCGGCAGCCCAGGCACTGGATTGGGGGCTGGTCAATCGTGTCGTTCCACGAGCCTCCCTGGATGCGGAGGTCGATGACATGTGTACGCGACTGGCCGAGAAACTTCCCGAGTGCATGCGCTACACCAAGCAACAGCTCAACTTCTGGAAAGATTTCTCCTGGAGCATGACCATCGGCCACGCCCGTGACTGGCTTGCCGTGCACAATCGTGCTCCAGAGGTCCATGCCGGCCTCGAGGCATTCAACGAAAAACGCCGCGTCGATTATGATGCGCTGCGACCGCAACCGTGAGTTGTTGTCGTTCACGAAACGGAGGAAACGTCATGTCCGAGCCCATCCTGGCAGAACGCGATGGTCACGTGGGCATCATCAAGCTTAACCGGCCAGATGTGCTCAACGCACTCAGTCTCGACCTCATGAAACAACTCGTCGATCAGCTCGACGCATACGACAATGATCCGGAGATCTATGCCATCCTGCTGTCTGGAAGCGAACGCGTGTGGGCTGCGGGAGCAGATATCAAGGACATGGCCGAGGCGTCGGCCTTCGATATGTACGAGCGCAATCAGTTCGCACGGTGGGAGCGCATCAAGCGTATCTCGAAGCCCATCGTCGCTGCCGTCAGTGGCTATGCCCTCGGCGGCGGTTGCGAGCTGGCCATGCTGTGTGACATCATCATCGCTTCGGAATCGGCGCGGTTCGGTCAGCCCGAGATCAATATTGGGGTGATCCCTGGTGCCGGAGGAACGCAGCGTATGACCCGCGCGGTCGGTAAGGCCATTGCTATGGACGTGGTGCTGGGGGGGCGCTTCTTGACGGCCCATGAAGCGCGTGACGCCGGCCTGGTCTCTCGTGTTGTGCCCAAAGAGAATTTCTATGACGTCGCCCTGGGAGTGGCTCGCGAGCTGTGTACCAAGCCACCACTGGCGTTGAGGCTGGCCAAAGAGTCAGTGCTGAAGGCGTTCGAAATGTCGTTGTCCGACGGCCTCGAGTATGAGCGAAAACTGTTCTATATGCTGTTTGCGTCCGAGGACCAGAAAGAAGGCATGCGGGCCTTTTTTGAAAAGAGGCGGCCACAATTCAAGGGCAAGTAGCTCGGAGATCTCCTATGGCTGACTACGAAACGATTACGTACCTGGTTGATGGCAGTGTGGCAACCATAACGCTCAACCGTCCCGATGTGTTCAATGCCTTCAACGAGCGCATGACTGACGAGTTGCTTGCGGCGCTCAAGAATAGTGACAAGGATGCAGCGGTACGCGCCGTGGTCATCACTGGGGCAGGTAAGGCATTCTGTTCGGGTCAGGACCTCAAGGATCTGGAGGGCCAGTATGTCGGGGACTTCGTGCCGGTGCTCGGCAAGCGCCTGCGCAAGGGTACAACCCGGTCATCCTCAAGATGCGGCAAATCGAGAAACCCATTATCGCAGCCATCAACGGCGTAGCAGCAGGCGCCGGATGCAGTCTGGCGTTGGCCTGTGATCTGCGGGTCATGGCGGAGGGCGCTAAGCTGATCGAGGTGTTCGTCAATGTAGGCCTGATTCCTGACAGCGGCAGCACTTTTACGTTACCGCGGCTTGTCGGTTTGGGGCAGGCCATGGAGTTGTGTTTCACGGGAGACCGGGTGAATGCGGCCGACGCCCTGCGCCTCGGGTTGACCAACAAGGTCGTTGCCGATGACGAATTGAGTGACGCCGCGCATGCCTGGGCGCATCAACTGGCGGCGATGCCGACGCGGGCCTTAGGATTGACCAAGCGCCTGCTGAACCAGACGTTCGACAATACGCTCGAGGAGCAACTCGAGGCCGAGGCGTTTGTTCAGGAGACGGCCGGCAAGACCAAGGATCACTTCGAAGGAGTGCGGGCGTTCATCGAGAAGCGCACGCCGGAGTTCAAGGGGGAGTTAGTTGCGCGCGACATCCTGCAGATGTAGACCGAGGGGGCGTCGAGAGCCCGATGACTGGGCTGCATCACCACACCGTACCATGCGAGGGTTACCACGGACATGAGCGAAATCATCGGAGTCATTGGCGGTGGAACCATGGGGGCGGGGATTGCGCAGGTGGCGGCGACGTGCGGCCATGTTGTTCGGGTTCTGGAGGTTGACCTGGCGACGGCTGAACGGGCGATCGCCGGCATCGCCAAGCGGTTTGCGCGGCTGGTCGAGAAGGGCAAGCTTACGGTCGAGCAGGCAGAGGCCTGCGCAGCGCGGCTGCATCCAAGTGGCGCGCCCCAGGACCTTGCCGATTGCACCGTGGTGATCGAGGCCATTGTCGAGAAGATGGAAGCCAAGGTTGCCGTGTTGTCGAAAGTGCTGCGTCTTCTGGGGCCGACGGGGGTCATTGCCAGCAACACGTCGTCCCTGTCGGTCAGTCAACTTGGAGAACAGTTGGGCGCTCCGGAGCGCGTATGTGGCATGCATTTCTTCAATCCGGCACCACTGATGCCTCTGGTCGAAGTCATCGCCGGACGCGGCACACAGCCCGCTGCCGTACAGCGCGTGTTTGATCTCGCCGTCGCCTGGGGCAAGACCGCGGTGCGGGTCAAGGATACGCCCGGCTTCATTGTCAACCGCGTGGCGCGGCCATACTATCTCGAGGCCCTGCGTATCGTCGAAGAGGGCCGCGGTGATCCGTTCAGCATCGATCTGGTGATGAAAGAGGTCGGCGGGTTCCGCATGGGACCATTCGAGTTGATGGACCTCGTGGGGATCGACATCAACTACGCTGTGACCTGCAGCGTGTACGTCCAGTCAGGCGAGCCGTCACGCTTCAAGCCGTCGCCGATCCAGGCGTCGCTCGTTCAACAGGGCAAGCTGGGCCGCAAGACCGGTGAGGGTGTGTACGTCTATCGTGGCGACGAGGTCAAACTCGGATTGCGTTCCGAGTGTCGCGGGTTCGACATTCCCGTGGCCGTTCGTGCAGCGTTGTCCGACCTTGCCAGGGCCGGTGGTTACTCCATCAAGGCCGAGTCAGGATATGTCTTTGCGCGCATTCTGTGCGCCCTGATGAATGAGGCGGCCCTTGCAGCTCAAGAAGGGGTGGCGACAGATGCGGACATCGACCTGGCCATGCAGAAGGGCACGAACTATCCGCGCGGGCTCCTGGAATGGGCGGCTGCATTGGGCCATGCGCGCGTGGGAGCCGTGCTGACGGCTCTGAACGAGACAGTCGACGACGACCGATTTGCGCCGGCAGATCGATACGGTGCCGCTGTGAATCGTGCTCAGTCGCGGTAGAACAATGTCGCAACACCCTGGCCGACGCCAACGCACATCGTCGCCAGTCCGCGTTTGGCGTTACCGCGGTTCATTTCGTGAATCAAAGTCGTCGCAATGCGTGCACCGCTGCAACCCAGTGGATGACCGAGGGCGATGGCACCCCCGTTGGGATTGACCTTTTCCGGGTCGAGTCCCAGTTCGCGCAGACAGACCAGCGACTGGGAAGCGAACGCCTCGTTGAGTTCGATGACGTCGAGGTCGTCAACGGTCAGTCCGGCGCGGTCGAGGGCTTTGCGGGTAGCCGGTATTGGACCAAGCCCCATCATATCAGGAGTGACTCCAGCGGATGCCGACGGGCCAACGATCGCAAGGATCTCGAAACCCTGTTCGCGGGCCAGCTCCTCTTCGACCAGCAGCAGTGCTGCAGCGCCATCGTTGACACCGGAGGCGTTGCCGGCCGTGACCGTACCGTCTCTGGCAAAGGCGGGTCGAAGTTTCCCCAGAGCTTCGAGGGTCGTGTCGGGACGTGGATGCTCATCCTTTTCGACGATCACGGGATCGCCCTTACGCTGGGGCACGGGTACGGCGACGATCTCGTCGAGAAAACGACCGGCTCTGACCGCCGTCGCACAGCGGGCCTGGCTGGTGACTGCAAATTCATCCTGTTCGAGGCGGGTCAGTTCATAACGCTGCGCCACGTTCTCTGCTGTTTCACCCATCGAGAACGGCTGGTGCATCTGAGCCAGCCTGGGGTTCGTGAAGCGCCAGCCTATTGTGGTGTCGTACATCTCGGCGGTTCTCGAGAACGCAGTCGTTCCCTTGGCCACGACGAACGGGGCCCGCGACATGCTCTCCACGCCTCCTGCGATCATGATGTCGCCATGGTTGGCTTCGATCATGCGGGCACAGATGTTGATGGCATCCAGGCTGGAGGCACACAGCCGGTTAACGGTACTGCCGGGGATTGACTCGGGGAGTTCGGCGAGCAGTGCTGCCATCCGCGCCACGTTGCGGTTATCCTCGCCAGCCTGGTTGGCGGCGCCGAAATAAATGTCATCGATTCGAGCCGAGTTGATGCCGCTGCGCTCGACAACACTGCGGATGACCAGGGCCGCAAGGTCGTCTGGGCGCACTGCGCTCAATGCGCCTCCATAACGGCCGATCGGCGTGCGCAGGGCGGTGACAATTGCTGCTCTTCTCATGTGCGGTGTCCTCGGTATGCATTCGTGGGTGTGCGGTTGGTGGCCTGTTCCGGTTGCTCATGCATCCAGGTCAGCGATGGTCACTTCACGCGACTTGTATGCCTCTTCGGCGAGACGATCATATTGCTTCTGGAGCTTCTTGGTATCCCATTCGTAGTCCCAGTATGACTTAATGAATTCCGTCGCTTTGTACTTGAGGTTGCGGCTCGCGAGTGCCTCGCGGAGCCGTACGTCGGCCGCGGATTCCGACGGCGCCGGGACGAAACAATAGATCTTGGTCGGTCCATCGGCGCGATCGACAAGGACATGTGCGATGTAGATGCACACGGATTCGTAGGGTGGTGTATCCGCCATGGGTTGTTCCAGTGGTTCCCGGGTCTAGCGTGCGACAGGTGCTTTCAGGATCGGTAGCTTGTCCTTCTCTTGCTCGATCTTGGCCAGTTCCAACTCCTCGAAGAGTACCGCCGGGGCGATGATCGACGTGGCCGGGGTCGTCCCCGTCGTGCCGAACCCGACATAATTATGCACGACCTGCGTGTTGCCAGCGGCCATGATGTTCTTCAACTCTCGAGCTTCCACGGGGGCGAACTCCAGACCACGAATGAGTTCTTCGCGGCCATCCTCGACATAGACTTTGTACGCGAACACCGGATCGCCCAGAGACGGCGCCCCGCGACGTTGGGCGCGCATGAAAAACGACATGAGATCTGATTGGCTCGAAGCGATGCCGGCCGACCTCAAGGATTTGATCAGGATGCCGTACTCGAGGTCGGCATCTTCGGCCGCTTCGATGAGCTCGGCTTTGAGTTCGTCCATTGACTTACCCTTGTCATCGACGATGAACAGGTTCGCGATAGCCGCCCGCGCCAGCCCGCCGTCGCCGCTGCGGCGTGCATGACCGTTGCTGCCGGTCAGTTTCTTCGTGGGAACCTGTGACATGACCAGGGACTTGAGCACACCGTTCTCGACAATCGTCACCCGTTCTGCAGGCACACCCTCGTCATCGTAAACATAGTGGCCAAACAGCAAATGGTCGCCGTGTTTCTTGATAGTCGGATCATCATAGATCTGGAACGACTTGGGCAGGATGCGTTTGTTGAGTTTTTTCTCCATGTTGCCGCTGGCGCTCATCGACCGACGCTGCGAGCCGACGGGTTCGACGCTGCCGGCGATGGCAGTCGAGATCAGCGACTGGAACATCTGGCACGATGCGTGACCGTCGAACAGAACTGGCCCACTGTAGCTTTCGAGGTACGGCGCGTTTCGCGCGGCATCGAGTCCTGTGACCATGTTGGCGATATCCTTGAGGATCGCTTCGACTGCCGGGAGATCGTTTGTCGTCTCGCCCGAATAAGACAAGCCATCTGATATGCGCATACCGTCTTCGGCCTGCGTCTCGGCCGTTATGATCAGTAGCACGCCATGGTCGTTCTTGCGCACCCGTGTGCCTGCCGAATTGGCCACATAGGTGTTACCGCCACCGATCAGCAGGCGGACGTTGGAGTCCTGGACGATGGGATACTGCGAAAAGACCGCGGACAGCGTCTTGACATGGGCGCGCCAGGCAGCTTGGTCAAAATGGACTTCAGCGCCCGGGTCGAGATGTTCGGAGGGCTTGGACGGCACAAGGTCATCGGGCCGGTCCTCGAGCTGCTTGTCTTCCATGTAGGCTTGCTTGCGAGTCAGGGTCTCGACAGCCTGCTTGTACATGTTGTCCGTGGCCCACCAGATGGCCTGCCGAATGGCCATGTAGTCGTCATCAAGTGGCAGGGCCGCTCGGCCGCCGCTCCCACCACCAAAACGGAACATGCGTCCGCCTGCAAAATTCGTATTGTCCAGTTCCGGCGAGCCGACGCGGACCTGGCCGAGGAATGAACGCGAGCGGTCGCGATTGAATGTCGTGATGGCCCCGTAGCTCGCGGACATCTGGTATGTGATGTCGTCATCGACGGTGTATTGTATGAAATAAGGCTTTTGCAGATCTTCCATCTGCAGCGTCATGGACCGTTGCATCTCATCGACCAGTGCCCGCATGACGACATCGTTGTCGGCGATGATGTCGGATGACGGGTCCGCTGTTTGTGCCAGAAGGGCCAGGGACAATGTCAGTGAACAGACGGTCATTTCAGGACTCCTGGGAAGGTCAGGCTCATTGCACTTCGGCGATCGGCGGATCGAGGAGTGGTAGCTTGTCTTGCGCCCGCTGCCGTTTCTCGATCTCGATTTGAGATACCAGCACACTGGGAGAAATGGCCGAGACCGGGACCCACCCCGACTCTGCTCCGCAGGATCCGTTGAATACCGCGTCGTCGTCGGCAGTGTGCGTAATTTTGGAGAAGCAACTCAGTGGTGTGCCAACGATGTCGACACCGCGGACGAGTTCGTCGGGGCGCCCGTCCGCGTAGATTCGATAGACTACGACGGGCAGCACCTTGAACGATTGTGCTCCGCGTCGTCGCGTCGTCGTGAATCCGCCGGTGATGTCCTCGAACAACAGGCCATAGGGCTTGTCCTGCTGCTTGCATTCCTCAATGAGCAGTTCTCGTAATGTGCTGAACGACACGCGCTTGGTCGATTCGACGATGAGATTACCCTGGCGGGCCACGCATCGTTGGCCCGGCTCACGCCGCCCGTGGCCGTTGGACCGCACAAAATCCTGGACCGGCGAGCGAGACAGCAGGAAGGTCTTGAGGATGCCGTTGTCCACCAGGGTGACGTTTTGCGCGGGCACGCCTTCGTCGTCGTACTTGTAAAATCCGCGAAGGTCGATCTCGCCGAAGCGGGGTCGCGTGGGATCGTCGCGCACCGTCAGGAACTGGGGCAATACTTCCTGGTCGATCATTTTCGTGAATGTCTGGCCCTCATCCACATCCTTCTGGCGATGCCCTTCGATGCGATGGCCAAAGATTTCGTGAAAGAACACGCCGCTGGCTCGGTTGAGCAGGATTGCCGGACCCGTGTAGGGCTCGACCAGTGGCGCCTCGCGCAGCGCAAGAACCTGCTCGATGACTTTCTTGAAGGCCGTGGCAAGTTCTTCTTCGGTGGGGAGTGCATCCCCTGTGGCGGTGTTGAAGATGTGCGATTGGTTGAGGTTCATGCCATCTTCGGCGCGGGTCGAGGCCGAGACCACGACACGCAACAGCGGACGGCTGGTTTGCAATCGCGTGCCTTCACTGCTGACCATGAAGCGATTCTCGGCCGATGCACGCAGTGCGACCGATGACTTGTAGATGAGTGGATATGTCTGAGCCAGTCTCGACACGCGTCGCAGCCGATCAGCCCACGCCGCGTGATCGAGATTGAATTCGATCGGTTCTTCAGTGAAGTTGCTCGGCGGTTCCTTCGAGAAGTCAGCAGCCTTGTCCTCCTCTTCAACCTTGGTCTTGAGGTTGGTCAGTACCCGCTGGTACTTCTTGACGGCACTCTTGAACTTCCGATCCGTAGCGAGCCAGATAGCCTGCTTGATAGCGCTGGAATCGTTTTCGATGCTGACCGGGGTGGCTCCGCGCCCCATGAAATCGGACGGATCGAAGCCCATACCGCCGCTGCGGAGTTTGTGAGTGTTGTCGACCGTGTAGTCCCCAACGCGGACATCGACGTCGAGCAGGCGCTGGTGTCCGGTGTCATCGTTGTACAGCGCACCCAGCTCAGCTCCGATCGAGTGGCTCGTGACATCCGTGATCGTGTATGCCAGGTAGTATGGGGCGGTGCCATCCTCGGTCTTGAGGTTCTCGGTCGCGTACTGCAGTTCTTCTTCGAGGACTTGCAACAGCACATGAGCGTTTGAGGAACTTTCCACTACGCTGCTGAGAACCAGCAGCACCGGGAAACCGATGGCGAGCGATGAACGCATGGGTCAATTCCTGTAAGGGATGAAGTTGCCAACGCTGGCGCTCATTTAATCCCCAATAGCGACTGATGTCCAGCAAACGCTGCTGCCGATCGCGCCCGCGGGCACGGCCGCGCGGTCAGCAGCGCAGGTGTCTCCTGGCCCGTGAGGTGCGGTCGACGGGCTGAGCAATTTGCACAGGCCAGCGCAGAGAGACACGGCCCATGTCTGGCGAGGCGCGCCCCGTGCAAGGGTGAGCGCTATCTCCGCAGAGCAGGACGAGGGGGGTGGCCGGTTGGACGCTCATCACATAAAATGGATTGTGTACTCCAAGGCCTTGTGAAGAGGATTCCCATGAGCGTCAGTGCTGGCTATGAGCCCCCTCAGGACCTGAAGCATCCCGAAGATCCGCATCAGTTGATGCAATTCGAGGAGCGTGTGTCACGGGGGGAATTGATCGAACGTGAAGACTACATGCCCGAGGACTATCGCCTCGGAATGCTCCGTGTTGCCGAGCACCACGCCAATTCCGAAATCGTGGGCGCACTACCTGAAGGAGAGTGGATCAATCGTGCACCTTCGTTGCGCCGGAAACTGGCCCTCATGGCCAAGGTCCAGGACGAGGTCGGCCACGGTCAGATGCTCTACCGCGTGTCCGAGGATCTCGGCAAGCCGCGTGATGAAATGCTGCGCGACTTGTGCGAAGGGCGCACGAAGTACCACAATGTATTCAATTATCCCGCGCCCACGTGGGCGGATGTGTGCGCGATCCAGTGGCTGGTCGATGGTGCGGCAATCATGAACCAGAAGTCCCTCGCCGAGGGCAGCTACGGGCCCTATATCCGGACGATGAAACGCATCAACATGGAAGAGGCCTTCCATTTCAAGTCCGGTGAGGAAATGGTTCTCACGCTCATGAGCGGCACGGCGCGCCAGAAGGCCATGATGCAGTCTGCCTTCGACCGCTGGTGGTGGCCGTGCCTGATGTTCTTCGGGCCGCCCGACAAGGAATCGACCCACGGTTCGCTCATGATGCGCTGGCGCATCAAGACCGCGACCAACGACACGTTGCGGCAGAAGTTCGTCGACCGCTTCACCCCTGCGGCCAAGGCACTGGGGCTCAAAGTCAATCTGCCGGGGCCGGTCATGGACGATCCGTCACAGCCCAACCCGAACCTCGTCGAGGATCCCCTGTCCGTGCGTGATGACAAGACCGGGCACTGGGGCTTCAGCACGCCCGATTGGGACGAGTTCTACCGCGTCATTCGCGGCAATGGCCCGCTGAACAAGGACCGTGTGGCTCTCCGGCGCTTCAGCTATGAGCAAGGGATTTGGGTGCGTCAGGCGATCATGACACACCAGAACTAAGCAATTCTGAACGGACTCGATCAGTCATGCCTCTTTCCAGAATCAGACAAATCGGTGGAGCGTCCCAGGCATCCGAGCCGTTGACGCCCGAACCGGACATGAAGTTGTTCGAAGTGTTTACGCGCAAGACGCACGGTTCTCCCCACATCCACGCCGGTGCGTTGCAGGCGCCGGATCGGGAGGCTGCTGTGGAACTGGCTCGTGAGCACTACGGCCAGGACGAGGCTTGCGTCAACATCTGGGTCGTCGAACGTTCTGAGATCGGTGAGACCACTGATACTACGGCCCCGATCAACAAGGCCATTCCGCACGCCTACCGTTACGCGCGAGACTACCAGGGGGTCCGCAGCCTGTGGCAGCGTTTCCAGAAGGAACCGGCGCTCAAGGAATACGAAAAAGAAGACCTCAAAGAAGCCTACTGAGGTCACCGGCGCTGCAATCGTGTGCGTCCGTTCACATCTGCCTGGCCGTCTACGGCTGGAAATGACAGCAACGATATCAACCAAAACGCGTAGGACCAGGTATTTTCGGCCGCAGGGCAGGTATAAACGCACTTGGCCGTTGGAATGGCCGAAACTCAACTACCAGGGTAAGTTGACATTGCGTTGAGGGCCGCGGATCCGATCGTCGGATTGTGCAGGACGGCGGGACGGCAATAGCAGATTCGAATCACATTCTTGCTAATGCCCGGGTCCGAAAGGCGTTGTAAGCTAACGGGGTCTGACCTGGAGTGCACATGATGATCATTGATCTACTGAGTGCGATCGACGGGGAGGGTATGTGGGCCGTGATGCCGACGGTCTACATTGCCAGCCTGGTCCTCGGGGGCGGGTTGCTGATGTTCTCCGTGGCCGCAGGTGGTGATGCGGACGGTGCCGATGCGGGTGACCTGGGTGATGTGGACATCGACCTGGACGTCGATGCGGATGCGGACGGCGACTTGTTCGTCGATGGCGCCGGAGACTCGGCATTTGGATTGTCCACGTGGCTGTCATTGCGGTTCGGGATTTTCTTTCTGGCCATCATGGGCGGGATTGGGACGGCACTGGTGTTCATGACCGACGTTGCACCGCCGTGGATCGCCATCGTTGCGGGGGGGGCCGGTATCGTGGGTGGTCAGGTCGTTCAGCAGCTGTTCCGTATCATCAAGAAGACAGGTGGCAACAGCGCAACACGGCACGAGGACTATGTCGACCGGGCCGCGCGCGTGAGTGTCGCCGTCGCTCCGGGGCGCACGGGTGAGGTCAGCGCAGAAGTTGCCAGGGCGGAACGGTTCATTCCCGCCATGGCCCGTCGTTCCGACGATTCGTTCGAGGTTGGAGACCGCGTCGTCATTGTTGCTTACAACAATGGTGTTGCTGAAGTCATATCGCGTGAAGAGTACGAGTTCGTAGCCAATTCAACTCCAGGAGGTACCCATGAGCATGTACACGCTAATCGCACAAGCAAATAGCGCCAATTCCGGTTTGGTTATCGGTGGGGTGCTTCTTGGTGCCGCCATAGCGTTCATCCTCCTCGTTGTTAAGTGTATGGTCGTGGGGAACCCGAGTGAGCTGCTTGTGATCAGTGGACGCAAGGCCGACGGTAACGGATACCGCACTCTGATCGGCGGCCGCACGGTAGTCATTCCTTTGCTCGAGAAGGTTTCCCGCCTGAGTTTGCGGAATATGCAGGTGGCGTTGGAGGTGACCGCGCAATCAGGCGGCGGCAACATGATCCCGGTGGCCGTGACCGGTGTGGCCAATGTCAAGGTCTCGTCCGAGCCGGCGATGCGCGGCAACGCCATCGAGCGGTTCCTGGATCAGCCGGTTGCCGAACTCCAGCGTGTGGCCCGCGAGACCCTCGAAGGTGGCCTGCGTGCGGTGATCGGCAAGATGACCCCCGAGGAAATCGTCGAGGATCGCGACAAGTTCGTTGCGACCGTCATGAACGAGGTGACCGACGACTTCCGTAAGCTGGGTATGGTCATAGACAGTGTCAATATTCAGAATGTCCATGACGAGGGCGAGTATCTCGACTCCATTGCCCGTAAGGCGTCAGCCAAAGTTCGGGCCGAAGCCCGGCAGTATGAAGCCGAACGCAAGAGTGAAGCCGAAATCAAGGAAGCCCAGGCCCAGTCGTTCTCACGTCAGGCTCAGGCCGAACGTGACAGTGAGGCCCGCGCGACCGAAGCGGTCAGTCGCCAGAAGGCCGAGCAGGCCAGGTTGTCCGCCGAACAGGCGATTGCTGAATCAGAGACGGCATTGCGCATCCGCAAGGCAGATCTCGACCGCGATGCGGCAGGCCAGGAAAAGCTGATGCAGCTGGCCATGGCCGAGGCCGAAGAGGCGAGATTGCAAGCCTCCGATGTCAAAGCTGCCCAGGCCGCGCGCGATGTGTCCAAGGCTGCAGCCGAAGGCCAGGCGGCTTCGATCCTGGAAGAGGGCAAAGCCCGCGCGACGGCGATCGAGAGCATTGGTCAGGCCATCCAGCGACACCCCGAGGCACTCAAGGTCATGCTGGCCGAGATGCTGCCCGACGTGGTCCGGCAATTGTCGAACTCTGTCTCGAGTGTCGAGCTTGGGGAGATTACGGTGATCGATGGCGGACACGGCGAAGCCATCTCTGGTGCGGCCATGAGCCGTGTGCGGATGTTGCGTGACTCGGTTGCGGCCGTCGAGAGTGTGTTGGGTATCGATCTCCAGGAACTGACCAAATCAATTGCCGGTCGCGTATCGAGTGGTAGCACGACAAACGGCTCGGATACCGCCGCGGCACAGATCAAGGGTTGATTCGAACCACCGAGGCACGCTATAAGCAGCGGCGCGATGGGCGGCGGTGACGTGTCACCGTCGCCTCCGACCACTCTCGGAGTCTGCCGTGCCCAATCGTGTCGATGGTCTGCCACTTGTTCCGCCGCCTCCGGGCCGGGGCGAACGCCTGTGGCGCGAGTGGTGCTTCCTGCGGACCGCGTTCCGCCACTTCCGCGTGCGGTTCGCGGTCATGTTTACAATTCTCCTGGGCGGCGGCCTGCTGTTCAAATACCTGGAACCCGAGAAAAACCACTCCCTGCTCGAAGCAACGTACTTTACCTGGTGCCTGGTTTTCGGCGAGCCGCCAGAGGCTTTCCCGCGACACGTTGTTCTAAGGGCGTTGTTCTTCGTCGTGCCCATTCTGGGGTTGACCGTCATTATAGAAGGCGTTGTGGACCTGGCGCTGATGATGGGCAATCGCCTGCGTTACGAAAGAAGCTGGTGCAACATCATGGCAGCATCGATGTCCAATCACGTGATCCTCGTCGGACTTGGGAAACTGGGCTACCGCACGTTTTGTTTGTTACGGCACCTGGGAGAGCAGGTCGTCGTGATCGAGAGTGACGCGGACAAGCAGTTCATCGAGGAGGTTCGTCGGGATGGCTCGCCGCTGCTCATTGGTGATGGTCGCCGTGATGTGCTGCTCCAGGAGGCCAATATTGCCGGCGCCCGCAGTATCATCCTGGCGACCAATGACGATCTGGCCAACCTGGAGATTGCGCTCGACGCCCGCAAACTGAATCCCGAGGTGCGTGTCGTGTTGCGGATGTTCGACCAGAACATGGCCGACAAGATCCGCGAGGGATTCGACATTCACATCGCCATGTCACAGTCGGCGATGTCGGCGCCAGCGTTCGCTACGGCCGCCATCGACCGTTCGATCGTCGGTAGTTTCATGGTGGGGCGGCAACTGGTGGTCATGAAACGCTGGCATGTCCAGGCGCACGGCCCATTACAGGGTAAGACCGTGGCGGATCTCATGGTGCAACACGGCATTGGCGTCGCGGAGCGCCGTCCCGCCGATGGCGAGCCAGCTGTCTTTCCGGCGCCGAATACCCTTCTGGCTCCCGGCGACACACTTCTCGTTCAGGGGGCGTTCGAGACGATCAAAGCACTCAAGAGCGCCAGTTGATCAGTCCGTCTCAACGAGACGTGCGTAGTCCGGCTCGGCATCCGCAGCCCATACCGGCAGTTCGGGGACTGTGCCGTCGTGGTACTTCAGGGCCGATCCGGTGTTGAACACGACGACTCTCTCGTCCTGGCCGATGACCCCGTCGGCGACGAGCTGGCGGGCGGCAGCCACACAGGCACCACTCTCGGAACACATCGAAATACCCTCGGCCGCAGAGGATCGGTGAGCCCAGTCATGCAACTCCACTTCGGGCACGGCAACCGCACGCCCCCTCGACTCACGGATGGCGTCGAGAATCATGAAGTCACCCACCGCGGCTGGAACGCGTATGCCCCAGGACGTTGTCGTGGCGGGCGACCAGGGTGTGGCGAAGCGCTCACCCGCGTCGAACGCCCGGACGATGGGCGCGCAGCCCGTGCTCTGGACAGCAATCATGCGGGGAAACGCATCGTTCTTGAGCCAGCCCAGCGTGTGCAGTTCCTGGAAGGCCTTCCACATGCCGATCAAGCCCGTGCCGCCGCCCGTTGGATAGACAATGACATCGGGCAGGTGCCAGTCGAACTGTTCGGCGAGCTCGAGCCCCATCGTCTTCTTGCCTTCGATGCGATAGGGCTCTTTGAGTGTGGCCATGTCGAACCAGCCTGCAGAGTCGATTCCCGAACGGACGAGCCGTCCGCAGTCGGTGATCAGTCCGTCGACGAGAAACACGCGCGCCCCGTATCCGACACACTCCGCCTGGATGGCCGTCGGCGTATCGCGGGGCATGAACAGATAGACGTCCATGCCCGCCGCGGCCCCGTAGGCAGCCAGAGCTCCGCCCGCGTTTCCTGCAGTGGGTGCGGCCACCCGCCTGATTCCGAACTTGTGCGCCATGGTGACGGCCATGGCCATGCCGCGACTCTTGAACGACCCGGTCGGGAGTTGCGATTCGTCCTTGATCCACAGCGCGTTGAGCCCGATGTCACGGCCCAGGCGTTCTGCCCGCAGCAGGGGCGTCATCCCTTCGCCAAGCGAAACAGCTTCTGCCGGTGCGGCCGGCAGGAGCTCGTGATAACGCCATAGATCCGGGCGGCGGCCGCTCAATGTGCCGGGGGACACCGCGGCACCGATTGCATCGAGGTCGTAACGCACCCACAGTGGACGGTCCTTGTGCAGTGTGTGGATCGTGTTTGCGGCGAACCGCGTCTGATCGAGGGCTGATTCAAGATGGGTCACGAAATGCATGGTCTGAGTCCAATCGTGCCTGGCGAAAAATCACACAATCGCGGCGCCGACTGCGTAAATATGAACATCCGGCGTATGTCGATCACCGGGACGATGACGAGCCGGTAGAACAGACAGGGGTATCCATGCGTGTCTGGCATGTGTCTTCGACCGTGTCGGTTTGGCCAACGATTCGAGCGTCTGATAGACTGCCTGTATGTTCAAAACGTCCAATGACATACCACACCATGCGCGAGATGCTGTTCGCCGAGTGCTGCTGGCCCTGGCAGATGACAAATTTCTATTGGGGCATCATAACGGCGAGTGGACCGGACTGGGACCGTTCCTCGAAGCGGACATCGCTTTTTCCAACATCGCCCAGGACGAGGTGGCTCACGCGCAGGAGCTGTTCAAACTCGTTGCGGCCATCGATGGAGGGACGGACCTCGTCGCCGAGGCCAATCAACTGGCGTACGCGCGCCCGGCACACGAAAGACTGAATGCCTCAATCGTCGAACCGGAGGACGAGTTCGACTGGGCCATGGCAGTGGCCCGGCAGTGTTTCTTCGACCATGCGGATCGCCATCGACTGGCGGCTTTGCAGGCATCGGCGTTCCGGCCGGTGGCCGAACTGGCTGGAAAGATGATGCAGGAGGTTTCGTTCCACATTGAACATTTTGATGGCTGGATGACGCGCCTGGGCCAATCGGGCGGAGAAGCCGCCGAGCGCGTGCACCGGGCCGTTGAACGCTTGTGGCCGCTTGCGGGTGGGCTGTTTGCTCCGGTCGAGGGCCAGGAGGCGCTGGCCACAGACCAGATCCTGGTTGGCCCCGCGCAGAAGCTGGCCGATGGCTGGTACGATGACATCACCCGACTGTGCAAAAGGGCGCGGATTCCTGTACCTGCGGCAGCCCTCTGTCTCAGTGACCCCGGGCGCCTCGGTCAGCATGATCCGGCGTTGACCGAGTTACTGGCCGAAGTCAGTGAAGTGTTTCAGTTGGACCCCGGCGCCGAATGGTAGCCCGTCTGCTCAAGACCATGTCTGTTCAAGAGAGTACCGTATGGGAAGTTTTGCGATCGATTGACGATCCGGAGATGCCGATCAGCATCGTTGATCTTGGGATTGTCGTGCGCGTTGATTGCCGCGATGGAACGATTGCGATCGACATCACGCCGACTTATACGGGTTGTCCGGCGCTGGACATGATCGATGGGTTGATCAAAGAGCGTGTCGGTCAATTGAACGATGTGCAGGAGGTGGTCCTGCGTCACGTGTTCGACCCGCCATGGAGTGCGGCTCGCATTTCCGCGGACGGTCGGGCACGCCTGGCCGGGCATGGTGTGACGGTCGCGGCCCCCGAGCTTGTCCAATTGGGGCTTCCCGCCGATTCTGCCGTGCCGTGTCCATTCTGCGGATCCAGTTCCACCCGTGTCGACAGTCCTTTCGGCCCGACCCGCTGCCGCGCCACACATTACTGTGAGGCGTGTCGTAACCCCTTCGAGCACATCAAATCCGCAGCGACTGACCGCTGATCTGGACGGGTGGACGGGCCGCCTGTATGGTATAGGCTCGCCTTCCTGAGGAGGGCTCTTCGGCGTTGGCGCGACATCGCCGATGGCTCTGACGCCCAACATCTTGCGCAGAAAACGTGAAGGACGAATCCGGTGCCTAGAAAGACACTTTCGCTATCACATAGGGTCGAGGAGATGTCTATCCTCGACGTAGACGGTCACGTCGATCCGGCCCTTGACCCGAAGCTCAACAGCGATGAGCTGATCAGGCTCTATCGCTTCATGGTGCTTACTCGTGAGCTCGACGCCCGCATGATCAAGATGCAGCGTCAGGGCAAGCTCGGCACGTTTGCTCCGTGCTGGGGTCAGGAGGCCACGCAGATTGGATACATCCAGCCGCTGCGCAAGGAAGACTGGGTGGCCCCATCCTACAGGGCCCCCGGCGCACAACTGTGGCGCGGATGGACCATGGAACAGATCCTGTTGTTCTGGAACGGTTATGAGGAGGGGGCATGCACGCCGGAAGGCGTAAATGATCTTCCGGTGGCCATTCCTGTTGGCTCGCACCCCATACTTGGCGTCGGCATTGCCATGGCCATGAAGATCCGCAAGAAGGATTCGATCGTGCTGACCGCGTTCGGCGATGGCTCGACTTCGGAGGGTGACGTCCTCGAGGCGTTCAATTTTGCGGGGGTTTACAAAGCTCCGATCGTGTTCGTGTGTGAGAACAATCAGTACGCGATTTCGCTGCCGCGCGACAAGCAGACTGCGGCCCAGACGATCGCCCAGAAGAGCCTGGCGTTCGGCTTCGATGGGATCAAAGTCGATGGCAATGATATTTTTGCGATGATGAGCGCGACGCGCGAAGCCGTGGACAAGGCCCGCAGAGGCGGCGGGCCGACAATGATCGAAGCCTATACCTACCGGATGGAAATGCACACCACTGCTGACGATCCCAAGAAATACCGTTCCGATGAGGAGGTCAAGTTGTGGCAGAAGAAGTGCCCGATCCTCCGTTTCGAGCGTTATCTGCTGAAGAAGGGCGATATCGACGACGCCATGATCGAGGAGATCCGCAAGGATGCGCAGGAAGAGGTTCGTCGTGGAATAGAGCGCTTCGAAGCCAAGTGCGTTCCGGCGCCCGAGAAGATGTTTGACTACACCTACGCAGAAATGCCCGTCGAGCTGCAGGAACAGAAGAAAGAGTTCCTGGAGATTCTCGCGGCCAAGAAAAGTTAGAGCAGGAAACGATCCATGCCCGAATTGACAATGGTCAAAGCCCTCAACCTGGCGTTGCATCAGTGCATGCAAGATGACGAACTCGTTGTCGTGTGCGGCGAGGATGTCGGTCAGGACGAGGGCGTGTTCCGCGTGACCGAGGGGTTGCTGGACAAGTTTGGTTCCGATCGCGTGCTCGACTCGCCTCTGGCGGAGGCCGGCATCATCGGGACGAGCATTGGGATGGCCCTCTACGGTTTGAAGCCGGTGACCGAGATTCAGTTCTCGGGGTTCATTTACCAGGGTTTTCACCAAATAGAGCAGCACATGGCCCGGTTTCGCAATCGGACTCGCGGGCGCTATACCGTGCCCATGGTGCTGCGCGCTCCGTACGGCGGCGGCATCCGCGCAGTCGAGCATCACTCCGAAAGCAAGGAGGCGTTCTGGGCCCACATTCCGGGCTTGAAAGTGGTTATCCCGTCGGGGCCGCGTAACGCGCGGGCGCTACTGGCAGCTGCGATCAACGATCCTGATCCCGTGGTGTTCTATGAACCCAAGGCCGTATACAGGGCCTTTCGCGAAGAGGTCCCCGAGGCGCCCGAGCAGATGACGATCGGCAAGTCCGAGGTCGTTCGACCGGGCGAGCATATCACGTTGATCTCGTATGGTGCATCAATGCGCGCCACCCTGGAGGCGGCCGAGGACCTTGCCGACCTGCACGATATCAATGCCGAGGTTGTCGACCTGCTGACCATCTCACCGATGGATGACGCGACGCTGGTCGCTTCGGTCGAGAAGACCGGCCGTGCGGTTATCATCAACGAAGGAAACCGCACCTGCGGTGTGGCGGCCGAGATCATCGCGCGACTGAACGAAAAGGCTTTCGGGTATCTCGAGGCACCCATCAAACGGGTGACCAGTTTCGATATCCACTTCCCATACTTTGCTTGCGAACAGATCTATCTGCCGGACGCAGATCGAATTATCAAGGCCGTGCAGGATACGATGAACTACTAATCCAGTTGGTGTGTGCACGGACGCAGGCGCTGACGAACTCGAACTTAGAGTCTCGGAAACGAATCATGGCAGAAGAATTTCTCCTTCCCGATCTGGGTGAAGGAATCCACGAAGCGCAGATCATTCAGATCCTGGTCAAAGAAGGTGACTCGGTCTCAGAGGACCAGCCACTGATGGAGGTCGAGACCGACAAGGCGGCGGTCGAGATTCCTTCGCCACATTCCGGCAAAATCGGCAAGATCCATGTCGACGCGGGGCAGACGGTCAATGTTGGCGCCGTGCTGGTCACGTTCGGCGATGGGGCGGCCGCTGCAGCGCCGGCCCCCGCTCGGTCAGCGCCGGCCTCGCCGCCAGCTGCGGCGCCCGCGCCAACGACAGTTGCCGCGGCGCCTGCCGCGACGTCTCCAGCTCGATCGGGCACGCCCGCCAGAGTCGCGGCCTCTCCGGTCGTGCGGCGACTGGCCAAGGAACGCGGGATCGACCTGGCCACGATCCAGGGCTCCGGTCCGGGCGGTCGGATTACACGCGGCGATCTCGACGGCACCGGTGGAAGCGCCAGCGCGGCCACGCGACCAGCCGCGGCAGCCGCGGTTTCAACTCCGTCGACGGTGTCCATGCCTCCAGATAGCGATCTACCCGACTTCACCAAATGGGGATCGATTCGCCGCGAGGCGATTCCGCAGATTCGCAAGGCCATTTCGAATCAGATGGTCCGTTCGGAAGCGATCAATGTCCACGTTACGCATCACGACATGGCCGACATCACCATGCTCGATCAGCTGCGTAAGGATCACAATTCCCGCCGCTCCGAAAATGATCCCAAGTTGACGCTGTTGCCGTTCGTCCTCAAGGCCTGCTGTGCGGCCATGCGGCACTACCCGGTGTTCAATGCGAGCTTCGATCACAAGGCCAACGAGATCATTTACAAAGAATACTTCAATTTTGGCATAGCCGTGGACACGCCGCGCGGTTTGATCGTTCCTGTGATTCGTGACGTCGACCGCAAGTCGATTCGCGAGTTGGCTGGCGAGTTGACCCAGCTTGGCGAACGGGCCCGCGAGGGCAACTTTGCAATCGAAGACCTTCGAGGCGGCACGTTCACGCTGACCAATATCGGGTCGCTTGGCGGATTGGTCTCGACGCCGATCATCAACTATCCCGAGGTCGCAATCCTCGGACTCGGCAAGGCAGACATGAAGCCGGTTGTGCGCAACGGCGAAATTGTCGCCCGCTATATGCTGCCCATGAACATGTCATTCGACCACCGGGTCATCGACGGCGCCGACGCAGCACGTTTTTGCTCTGAAGTGATGGGTTATCTCGAGGTGCCTGGTCGGTTGCTGCTCGAGGACTAATGCCGCGTGGGCGCTCAGCGGTGGCGCGCAGCGTCGTCGAGCAAGCCCTCGTGCGATTCGGGCAACACGCTCATGGACACCACACGGAATATGTTGAGAAACGGCAGGGGTCACGCTGATGGTCGTAGGTGAATTCACTCAAGAGTCGGATCAGGTCGTCATCGGCGGTGGTCCCGGAGGCTACACTGCCGCATTGCGCGCGGCCGCCCAAGGCCAGAAGGTGACCCTCATCGAGGACAATCCTCAGCTGGGCGGCGTTTGCCTGCGTGTCGGCTGTATTCCATCAAAGACATTCCTGCACATCGGAGCCCTGATTCACGATGCTGAAACCGCCGCCGACAAAGGTGTGAGCTTTGGCAAGCCCAAGATCGACCTCGAGCGCATGCGGGCTTACAAGACCGGTGTCATCGAGCGCCTCAGTGGTGGCGTAGCGACTTTGTGCAAGAATGCCAAGATCGACGTCATCAAGGGCCGCGCTGTGTTCGAGAGCGGCAAGCAAATGCGCTTGCACGATAGCGATGTCGACCGCATCAAGTTCCGTCGTGCGATCATCGCCACGGGCAGTCGTCCCGTGGCCATTCCCGGGGTGAGCATCGACAGCCCGCGGGTCATGGACTCTACGGGTGCCCTGGAGCTCGAGGACATCCCGGCCGATCTGCTCGTCATCGGCGGGGGCTACATCGGTCTCGAGCTGGGCCAGGTCTACGCCGCGCTCGGTAGTCGGGTCACGGTCGTCGAGATGATGGACAGCATTCTGGCCGGTCTCGATTCGGACCTTGCGCGCCCACTGGGCAAGCGACTCAAGGATATGTTCACCGGTGGGATTCACCTTGGCACCAAAGTGACCAAAGTGAGCGATGCGGGCAAGGCCGTCACAGTCGAATACGACGGCAAGAGCCCGCCTCCGACGACGAAGTTCGATCGCATCCTGGTGAGTGTCGGGCGGCGCCCGAACACGGATGAGCTCGGTCTCGACAAGACCGCCGTGGTCGTCGACGAGCGCGGCTTCATCCAGGTCGACAGCCAGATGCGTACTGCAGACAAGCGCATCTTCGCCATCGGCGACGCCATCGGTAACCCGATGCTCGCCCACAAAGCCATCCGTGAAGGCAAGGTCGCCGCGGACGTCATTGCCGGCGGTAACGCCGAGTTCGACAACGTCGTCATTCCTGCGGTTGTGTTCACTGATCCCGAGGTGGCGTGGGCCGGCTTGACCGAGAACGAGGCCAAGGCTCAAGGACTCAACATCAAGGTCAAGAAGATGCCGTGGGGCGGCAGCGGTCGCGCCGTGTCTCTTGGTCGCCCTGACGGTCTGACCAAGATCATCGTCGACGCCGACAGCCAACGCTTGATCGGTGTGGGCATCACCGGGCCGCACGCCGGTGAAATGATCGCCGAAGCCGCCGTCGCCATCGAGATGGGCGCCGTTGCTGAAGACATCGCTGCGACCATCCACCCGCATCCAACTCTTTCGGAAACCTACCAGGATGTCGCGGACATGTTCGGTGTTGGGGCGGTTCATTAATTGAATGAGGCGATGGCGTAGCACCCCTCCCCCCTGATGTTGACGTCGTTGTTCTGTCGCGGGATCCGCAAAGCTATTGCCGCAGGGGTAGCCGGCGCGCTCCGGGGTCGTCGTCGGAGCGCGCCGTGTGTACAGGGGATCACTCGCCGTTTCGCGGAAGCCGAGGGGCCGGTTGAGAGGTCTGTTCCATGAGCCTGGCGGCGCCGACATCTTCGAAGCGTTTGAGATCGGTCCACAAGGTGCCGTCGCCCGCGTAGAACATCTGAATCGATTGCGGTTCGAAGTTCTGCGCGAAGGTGTACAGGTTGTACGCCTTCGGGCTGCCCAGAGCATTCACCAGCATGGCGTATCCTTCGGCCTCGGCGCCTTTCTTCATCTTGGTGACATCGGCGTTCGCTTGTCCGAGGATCTCGGTGCGCTGGGCATCCAATTGGGCAACTTGCTGCTGTATTCCGGCCACTTCGAGGGCCGTATGAGCGTCGATTTCTGCCGAGGATTTCTCGCCCTCCGCGCCGATTCCGGCCACCTGCAGGCGCGTTTCTGCCTGGATGTTCTCGCGGGCAATATCGATCTTCTTCTGTGTTTCTTCGAGTTGGGCGCGAACCGTTGCAGCTTCGGTTTGCTTTTCCTTGGTCAGGCGGTTCTCAACAGCTACGAAACTCTCCTGTATCGTGCGCCGCAAGTCCTCGGTGACCTCGCCGCCACGGTCGGGGGACAACACCTCTATTTCGCGAACCAGCGCCAGGAGAATATCGACGTTCTTCGAGCCACAGACCCGCCGCATTTCGTCGGTCAGATCCTTCTGGAACATCTCCCGTTTTTCGCCCTGAATGAAATCGCGCGCGGCATAAGTCGACCCGATGTTGCGACAGATCGAACGTAATTGTGGCTTGATGACCTTATCGAGTACACGATCGATGTTACCGAATTCGTTGATGACCTCCGCGGCATGCTGCGGATCGATGCCCCAGACGACCGTGACGCCGACCTGGATCATGTAACCGGTATCGGACGGGAAACTAATGGGGTCCTCGGTCGCCTTGGTCCCGAGTTCGGAGTACTCGTTGTATCCGATTTCGATGAGGGTGACTTTCTGTATCTTGGGGTTGATGAAATACACGCCCGGTTGCAGGACATTACGCAACGTTCCACGCTCTCCGGGGAGCGCCAGAGGGCGGACTTCGTAAGGCGACGGTTCGGCGTCAGCGCTGGGGGTTGCCGAGCGCCCCGGGGTATGTCCGACGAGATTGGTGACCACGCCGACGAACCCCGCAGGAATAACTGTTGCCGGGTGAAGTTGGACATCGTAGACATAGGGATTGAGTTTGTATGTTCCCGGTGTCAGGACCTCGCGGAGAATACCACGATGGCCCGAATCCATGGATACGATCGTCTGTCCGTCATCGCTGTCATCGCTCGATGACGGTGGGGCACTGCCAACCTTGCGCGTAACCACACCAATCTCGGGGAACTCGCCCTTGAACTTGAAAGTTCCCGCTCGGAGCTCGTCGCGTTGCCGGGCGTCGAGCGAGTGGATCCACTGCCAGGTCTTGGGGGCACCGGCTGGAATGACCGTCAGTGGTTCGAGGCGCCATTCCCAGCGGATGGGGTCGTAGAAATGCCTGCCTGGCCCGAGAACTTCCATCTGGATGCCTTTCTGGTGTGGCTCAGTGGCCACGATCTGGCCAGTCGGCAACCGCTCTCCTGTCTTGCGGGTCAGGACAGCGCACTGGTCAACGGGAACGTAGATACGGCATGTCGTCCACACCAGGGCACTGATGGCTCCTACGCTGCCGAGCGCGGCAACGAAAAGGATGGGAATGAGTTTCTTCATGGCTATTCACCTCCGGTCGGTGTTGAGGCCGGGAATGACTGGAACTGCTTGAAGATCTCCGCGAAGTTCCCGTCGGTGTTGGTCAGGATGGTTTGAATCGAAGGTGCGATTTTTTCAAGGAAAAACAACTGGGCATAGGCCTCTCCGCCGCCAAAGGCTGCGACAGCAGACTCGAGTGGTTCCGCTCTGGCCTGGTACTCGAACAGCACGACGTTGGCCTCCGCCTGGCCGCGCGAACGCAACGCCGCGGCTTCCTTTTCGGCGGCTTCGAGGTGGAGTCGACTGACCTCGAGCTCACGATTGGCCTGTGTGACAGCAACCGTCTGGCGCTGTTCAGCCTTCTTGATCAAGCCAACGACATCGCGGCGGGCGTTGCCCAAATCACGATTGCGTGATTGCAGCTCGCGTTGCTCGACCAGCATGACTTCGGCCTTCGCCTCTTCCATCTGGTTGGTCGACCGCTCGATCTCCTGGTCGGCCTGTTCGCGGTGGCTAATGAGGCCGGCAATTTCCGAGGGGGGCTGAATCTCACGGACGAGGGCTGCCTTGATGTTGATGCCCTGCTGGCGGCACTCACCACGCAGTTCGGCGAGCAGGCGCTCCTGGAACTGCTGCCGCAGTTTGCCGCTGATGAACTCGCGGGCCTTGAGTTTCGAACCCTGGATGCGTGAGATGCTGCGGGCATTGGGCAGGATAACCTTGTTGAGAATGTCCTGCTCGTCACCGTATGCCACGGTCACTTCTGCAACCTGGTCAGGCATGATGGCCCATTCGATGGTACCTTCGAGCGTGATCGTGAAACCGTCGTTGGACGGAAAGCGAATGGCATCCTCGTCGAGCATGTCGTACTTGTGGCTGCGAATATCGACGATCTCTATTTTTCGAAGGTACGGATTGTATGGCACACGTCCCGGTGGCAGCGTTGTGCGCTGGACCCCCTTTTCACCCGGTGCGACGGTATATGTATTGTGAGTCTCCGGGTCACTGCCGCTCAGAAGTGTGACCACACCCGCGTGTCCCTCCGGAATCTGCATGACGGGGAACTTCTGGACTTCGTAGGCCAGAAGATTGACAGGCCAATAGCCTTGTTCGATGAATTGGGCGACAGGCCCGCGTTCGTCCGCGGCGGTCGCGACGGTCTTCGGACTGGGCAATGGCTTGCCGTAGCGTCTGATGAGCACGCCAACCTCGTCCTGACCGATTTCGGTCATCGGCATACGTACGCGTTTGTAGGAATATGGGTTGAAGAAATATCGTGTAGTGGGCAGCGGATCGTATCGAATCCCTTTGTAGGAATCGAGGACCTTTTCAGGCGTCATGCCGCTGTGCTCTGCGAGCGCAGCGACGAGGTCGGGGTAGAGTACAACCTGGTCGCCATAATCGGTGGCCAGTTCGGCGGGAAGGCGCCGACCGGTCTTGTTGACCAGCACCAGTACTTCGCCTTCGCGCACCTCGATGCGGAAGACGAACCAATACAGCGCCAGAATGCCCACCACGATACTGAGCAGCGTCCCGATGACGCCGGCCAACCTGGCTCCTGGCAGCCGCTGGGGCGATGGGCCGCGATCACCATCGGAATCATAGATCGCCATCGTCAGATCTCCTGTTGAACGAGCGAGTCGTGACGCCGATACGTGCCACACTGGGGGCAGCCCGGGCATCACGGCGAATGAGACAATTGCAAGGTCGACAGGAGGTCTCGCGAAGCAGTGCCCCGGATGAGCCGGCGATTGCCGCTACGCAAGTCAGCGTTGCCACGATGCACACGATTTGAGTCACTAACGGCTCCTCCTGAGCCACCAATCTACCCCCTGTTTATCGACCGCCACCTTATAAACAGTCGCCCTGATTTGAAGGGGGCACAGTGGGCCGTTAACTGTTGTAGTCCAAGACTTTCAAATCTTTTGAAAGCGTTGGAAAACCGACGGGGCGGATCGTTAGAATGCCACACACACTGGACCGAGTCCGTCCGGCAGTCCAGATGGAGGATGAATGAGCTCGATTCCAGCCATCCAAGCGCTCAGCCAGGCGACAGCAATGATCGAAGACGATCTACGCGCGGTCGAGGCACTGTTCGATGAGGAACTCCGCGGGGACCTGCACTTTGTTCAGGAACTCTGCGATCACATTCGCCGCTACCGCGGCAAGATGATGCGTCCAATCCTCCTGCTGCTGTCCGCGCGGGCTTGTGGCCGCGTAACCCGCGAACATATCACGCTCGCGGCGGTCGTCGAGATGGTTCACATGGCCACTCTGGTGCACGATGACGTGCTGGACGAGGCCGACGTTCGGCGCAATTTACCAACCCTCTGTGCGATGACCACGAACGAGACGGCGGTTTTGATCGGCGACTACCTTATCAGTCATGCCTACCACTTGTGCAGCAGCCTTGATTCGCAGTACGCCGCCCGGACCATAGCATCCTGCACCAACACCGTTTGCGAGGGTGAGCTTCTTCAGGTCAGTCATCGCATGAACTGGGATTTGACCGTCGAAGACTACATGACGATCGTTTCCCGCAAGACCGCAGCCTTGACCAGCACGGCCTGTCTGCTTGGAGCCAGGTACGCGGGAGCCGAGCCCCGCGTGCAGAGCGCGATGGAGTCTTATGGAATGGATGCTGGGATTGCCTTCCAGATCGTCGATGACGTTCTCGATGTGGTGGGAAGCGAAGATGAGGTCGGCAAGTCGCTGGGCCTGGATCTGGCCCGGGGCAAGCCCACGTTGCCGGTCATCAGCTTCCTGGCACAGGCATCACCCGCCGAACGGCCCAAGCTACAGACCTGGCTCAGCTCGACGTCGCGTGACGAAGTCGTGGCCGAGCTGAGCGATCATATTGAACACGCCCGTGAAGCGGCCTGCCAGCGAGTTCAATCTGCCATCGAGCAATTGGGTGTGCTGCCGCCATCGCCAGCGCGCGAAGCCCTCCAAAGCATGGCCGAGTTCATCACGCAACGCCGATTGTAAACCGCACGATGTGGTCCCCGTTCAGGTGGGCAGGTTGAAGAACGCCCGTGCATTGGCAGTGGTGCGCTCAGCAATTTCTTCGACGGTGATTCCCTTCAGCTGCGCGAGGAACCGGGCCGTGTGGATGAGCATGGACGGCTCATTGGGGCGGATGTTGCGGTGCGGTACCGGTGTTAGATAGGGCGCATCGGTTTCGAGCATCAGTTCGTCAAGCGGGTAGTCGCGGGCAATGCCCTGAAGGGCGGTGCTGTTCTTGAATGTCACCACTCCCGTAAAGGACAGGCGCCAGCCGGCATTGCGAATGCGTGTGGCCTCTCCCGGTGTGCCCGTGAAGCAGTGGAACACCACGTCGCGTCCGCCGTAACCGTGCTGTTCGAGCATGGCCACCGTATCGTCGACCGCTTCGCGGCAATGGATGACGACAGGGAGGCCCGTGTGGTATGCGAGGCCCAGTTGTGCCGCAAACACGTCGTGCTGGACCTTTCGTGGCGAGAAATCGTAATGATAATCGAGTCCGATCTCGCCCCAGGCCACCGTGTGGACGTTGTGACGCAATTCTTGAAGACGTCGCAGATGTCCTGCGGTGCAGTGAATGGCCTCGTGTGGATGGACTCCAATGGTTGCGAAGACACCGTCGTAATGGTCGGCTACGGCGATGCACCTGCCGGCGTCAGCTCCATGGGTGGCGACTGTGATCATCGTCCCGACCCTGGCCGTCACGGCGCGGGTCCACACCGATTTGAGTGTCGGATAGAGGGCATCCGAGGTCAGGTGACAATGGGTGTCGATTAACTCCATCGGAGCAGCATACTCCAATTCGGCGATGGGTTGGAGTCGTCCGAGGAGCGGATATCGACCCACCCCGCCCCGTGTACGGTTCAGTCGCAGGCCTCGAAAGCATTCTCGAAATGCTCGATGTGTTGTGTTCCACTGCCGGGGCGGTTGATCGCCAGCACATCGAACTGACATGGCAGGTGGTGGAGCTTGTAACGTTTGACGAAGCTGAGGGCCAGACGGGTCAGTGTCCGTCGCTTGGCAAGCCGCACGGACTCCTCCGGCAACGCGGCTGGGTGGGCCCGCGTTTTGACCTCCACGAATGTCAGAACGCCATCGCGCGCAGCAACGATGTCTAACTCTCCGATCGGGCAACGGTAGTTGCGTGCCACGATGCGGTAGCCGCGGCTCTCGAGATACGCTGCGGCTGCGTTTTCGCCGTACTGTCCGACTTGGAGATGTTCACTCATCGTCCAGGGCTCCAGAGGAGCGACCTGAAACATGGCCGTGGGATGTGGTCGCTCCAGTAGTCAAGACGACGGTGGGGGAGGTGAGCGCAAAAAAAAAGCTCGGCACGGGTTTGCGGGACCGGACGTCCTCCCCGACGGCGGGCTCGAGCCATCGACCCTCCGCCACGCGTGCGTCAACAGGATCATGTGCGCAGGCCCATCCCGGAATGTCGTGAAGAACCACCCCCAAAAAAACTGCCGGATCGGCAGCCTGTGCGGCTCGATCCGGCAGCGGAAGTCGTTCGTGTCGATGGTGCGGGTCTATTCCACCGCGGCCAATTCCCGCGGTTCGCCAGAGGCTTTGCTTCGCGCGGTCTTTCGTGCCTCGGCAGCGGCTGCACGGCCGGCCTGGCTGATACGCTTCTCACGCAGTTTGCGGGACTTGCCGACGCGATCACGCAGGTAGTACAGCTTGGCCCGGCGAACCTTGCCGGTGCGGGTGACCTCGATGCTGGCAATGAATGGTGAGTGGAGCAGGAAGGTTCGTTCAACGCCCTTATTGGCGACGATACGCCGCACTTTGAACGTTTCGCCGAGGCCGGTTCCCTTGCGCGCGATGACGACGCCGCTGAACGCCTGGATGCGTTCCTTCTCGCCTTCCCTGATGCGGACATTGACGCTGACACTCTGACCAACCCGAAACTCGGGGATGTCTCTCTGGTGCTTTGCTTCGACCAGGCTGATGATTTGATTTCTCATGGTTCTGCTCCGGGTTCGGGATCGGTCGTACTATCGGCCAACAACTCAGGGCGTCGCTCGCGCGTGCGGGCTTGTGATTGCTCGCGGCGCCACAGTTCTATCTTCGCATGGTCTCCGGAGAGCAGAATCTCCGGGACCTCCATACCGTTGAACTCCCTGGGCCGCGTGTACTGTGGGTGGTCCAGCAGGCCGCGGGAGAATGAATCGTTTTCAGCGGAGGCATCGTCGCCCAGGGCACCAGGCAACAGTCGCGTGACAGCATCGATCAGGACGAGTGCGGGCAGCTCACCGCCCGAAAGCACGTAGTCGCCAATCGAAACCTCCTCAGCATTGAGACCCAATCGGATCCGTTCGTCAAAGCCTTCGTAGTGCCCACAGATCAAAAGCAGGCGTTGCTTGTCGGCAAGCTCGGCGACCCGCTCCTGACTCAACGGCCGCCCCTGGGGACTCAACAGAATCCGGTGGGGCGTTTCTCCTGCCGATTCCACCTGTTCGACGCAATCGAACAGTGGGGGACACATCATGACCATTCCAGGCCCGCCGCCAAAGGGGCGATCATCGACACGCCGATGTTTGTCCGTGGCGAAGTCCCGGATTTGCGTCAGAACAACTTCAAGGATTCCCGATGACCGGGCTCGACCGATGATGCTTGTTTCGAGGTAGGTCTCGAAGACCTCTGGAAACAATGTCAGCACGTCGATCCGCATCGGCGACCATCCAGTTCACGCAAGCAGATAGCAGATCGACCAGCCTGAGATCAGGCTTCGGCTTTGGCCTGAGCCTGCTGCTTCTTGCTCTCGTTGCGGAAATGAGTGGTGACCAAGCCGCGCTGGCGGAGGATGCTGTGCACGCGCTCGGAAGGCTGTGCCCCAACACTCAACCAATACTTGGCCCGGTCATCATTCAGGACGACCTGCTTGTCTTCTTCCTTATTGATCGGGTCAAAGTGACCTAGCTCTTCGATGACCCTGCTGTCCCGCGCACGGCGCTGATCGACCACGGCGATCCTGTAGAACGGGCGATGACGCCGCCCCAAACGTTTTAATCGCAACCTGACCAAGCAAAGCTCCTTGGATAAGTAGAACGCTGTCCTCTTAAGTCAAATGAAGACAAATCATTGTAGCAAAATCGCACAGGCAGGCAAGCGCCCGGCTTCTGACGTTACTATCTACGCTTCTTACGCTTACGTCGCTTGTCTTTATTAGACACCTTGCGAATCTTGGTGGTGCCGCCCTTGACCTTCTTACCCAGGGCCTGCCCGGCGGCGGCGGCCTGGGAGAGCCCGGCCAGGGATTTCATGCGGTCGACCATGCTCATGCTGGCCATTTTCTTCATCAGATCGCGCATCTGGGTGAATTGCTTGACCAACCCGGAGACGTCCTGGGGCTCGCAACCGCAGCCGCGGGCGATCCGACGGCGACGGGAGGCATCGAGGATCGACGGATTGTGCCGCTCCCGGCGCGTCATGGACAGCACGATGGCTTCCATGCGTTTGAGCTCGCCCTCATCGACATCCATGTCGTCGGCCATGTTGCCCATGCCGGGCAGCTTTTTCAGCAGGCCTTTCATCGGTCCCATCTTGCGAACCTTGCGAAACTGATCGAGGAAGTCGTCGAGGGTCATGGAACCCTTGGCCATCTTCTTCTGGATCTGCTCGGCTTCGTCGGCCTCGAATTGTTGTTGGGCCTGCTCGACAAGGGTCAGGACATCGCCCATACCGAGGATCCGGCCTGCAATGCGGTCGGGGTGGAACGCTTCAATGTTCTCGAGTTTCTCACCGACACCGATGAACTTGATCGGCTTGCCCGTGATCTTCTTGACCGACAGAGCAGCACCGCCACGGGTATCAGAGTCGAACTTGGTCAGGATGACTCCATCCAGCTCCAGGCGTTCGTTGAACGCCCTGGCCGTGGCGACGGCGTCCTGGCCGGTCATCGCATCTATGACGAGGTAAACCTGATGCGGTTGCGTGGTGGAGGCGATCTTGGCAACTTCGGCCATGAGGTCATCGTCGATGGCCAGCCGGCCCGCGGTATCGAGGATGACGACATCACGGTCCGTTTTGCGGGCGACGCTGATGGCGTTGCGACAAACACGCACGGGGTTCTGGTGATTGCGCTCAGTGTGAACGGGGATACTGAGTTGTTCCCCGAGAACTTCGAGTTGGTCAATGGCTGCCGGGCGCTTGAGGTCGGCTGCAACCAGGAGTGGACGCTTGCCCTTGGCCGCGATCATGCGCGCCAGTTTGCCGCAGGTGGTCGTCTTTCCAGAGCCTTGCAGGCCGGCGAGCAACAGGATCGTCGGGCCGGGTGAGACGTAGGGGATGCGGGGATCGACCGGCCCCATCAAGCGAACCAGCTCGTCGTGAACGACCTTGACCATCACCTGATCCGGCTGGAGCGTATCCAGGATCTCCATGCCGATGGCTTTGTTCTTCACCTCATCGCAGAATTCACGCACGAGATCGACGTGCACGTCGGCTTCCAGCAGCGCCGTCCGAATGGCCTGCAGCGCTTCGCCAACATTCTCTTCGGTGATTTTCCCGCGGCCACGCAGCCCCTTGAAGACATCACCCAGTTTCTGCGACAGAGATTCGAACATGACACGTTCCTAATGCTGATTCAGGGGAGCCGGGACGCTCACTACGCCAGGTGCACGGCAGTGCCGGGCGTCAATGCGACGCGAGCATACCGCCAAGAGGGCTGCGGGTTCAATAGGGCGTTGATCCTCGGTGGTCAGTTGCCTACACTAAGGTAACGTGAACCATACCAGCTGTCCGGGGGATTCGGCAGGACCCATGAAGCGATTATGGATTGAACAAGTCGCCGGCACCGCGATCGAGAATGTTCTCGTAGTCGGTGTGATTGCCCTCGCGATGGTCATGGTGGCCGGCCTCATGGGCCTGGTCACACCGTAGGTCACTGCCCGTCGGGCGGCGACAGTCCCCGCAACCCGCCCCTGCGTGGGCCTCATCCGATCCAATTCTTCCACAGTCAGCCTTTCGCAGGCCACGCATGCGGGTCGGCCAGCGCTGGACTCAGTTGATAGGTCCACGCGATGTGCGCGAGGTCCAACGCTGCAGTCAGAAAATCGGACGGTTTGAGCTTCGAGCCCGCAACGTCTTCCCAGTGGTCGAGAGGCAGCTCATAGATGCAGCCCTCCACTGCAGGTCGATGGTCACGGCGATGCATGTTCATGTAGCGGGCGATGATCTCGACGTCGAAAACCCACCGCGCCAGGAACGGTGTTTCAAAGGCTTCCACCAGTCGGCCATCGTTGCGAAACAACTTGGCCCCGCATTGTGTGTCATAAACCGGCAGCCGCAGCACCATCGAGACGGCTGTGGCAAACACCCGCCCAACGTAGTGGCGCCACATGTGGCGTTCGATCGACCTGCCGAGCAACTGCACGCGTGCTCCGAAGACCATGTCGAGATCGCATGAGCCTTCGAGAACGGACTGGAATTCTGGAATGGCATCGAGTGGGGTTGCCAGGTCGGCATCCCAGAATCCGACAAAGCGTGGAGCCGAGCTGAATGCCTCCTGGAATCCATGGCGCACGGCTTCGGCTTTGCCCATGTTTTGTGGCATCGTCAGCAAGTCGATCTGCTCGGTACGCGCGACCCCGGCCGTCAGAATGAGATCGGACGTATCGTCGCTGCTGCCGTCGTCGACGAACAGGAACCGCGTCCGCGAAAACCGCTGAGCATGCTGAACGAACGGCGTGAGATCCAACCTGCTTTCTTCGTTGTAGCAGGGCACAACGATAATGGTGTCACTCATCCTGGCACCCTCTCGCAGTGGTCGATGCTCGGGTTGCTGGCGGGTATGACACTGGGCTGTCCTGCGGTCCACAGCCGGTGGCACAGCCACAGGAACACGCCCAGGGGCCATAGGATCAGGGGTTGGAAACCAAGCATATGGCTGAACGCATAGATTGGGAATGCGAGGTATCCCGCGCACAACAGGCCCCGCAGGGATTCGGATGGTTGCTGGCCCCGTGCGCACAGATCATCTAGACCGATGAGTACGGGGAGCACGAGCACACCAACGTCATAGAACTGCAGGTGCGGGCTGATCAGCATCGTTACGCACACGGCGGCACCGAACACGAGCTTGTCGGAGTGCCGGGCTCGTAGAACGGCGACGACAAACAGTCCAATGACCGCCGTGATTGCCGTCGCGGCGACGAGGTGGTTCCATGGCGCTGGCAAGCTGTGGTTGCAAACGGGAAGGATCGCAATGTGTGTGTAGTAGCTGGATGCCGCCTCGAGTGGTTGATAGATCGCCAAAGCATCGAGCATGGCCCATGGCCAATCGAACCCGCATACCACCCCGGCGACCACGTAGTGGGCGAGGCCGATGGCGATGGCCCACACGGCTACACGCCAGCGCTGTTGCCCCAGGACCACAAGGCCAATGAACAACGCGAACTGTGGCTTGTAACTGAGCAACCCCAGGCACACGCCGGCCAGTGCGCTGTGGCGGTGATGGAGTCCTGCGAAGACACCGGTCAGCAGGACAAGTGTCAACGGGGTGTTCTGTCCCCCCAGCATTGTGCGTGCAATGGGATGGAATGACAGCACCAGTAAGCACACGGCCAGCCACCGCATTCTATCGCCGCGCAGCGCCGGCAGGCTCCTGCCGGCCAATACCAGACTTCCGGCTGCGGCAGCGCACATTGCGGCGCAGAACAAACGCATTGCCGTGGCGAATGGCACACCGTTGACCCAACTCAAGGCCAGGGCGAGCAAGGGCGGATTGACGTACGGTTGCCATGGAGAGTCTGGTACACCGATCAGAGTATGCTCGATGTCGTGCTGGTAGGACAGATCGTACAGGGCTGGGCCGTGACCCGAGCCCACGATGGTACCGCCGGTATAGAACGCGAGAAAGTCACCCGCGACGAGCTGACCCTGGGCGTCGGTTACACCATCGAGTGATGAGACGTAGCGGCCCATGGTCCATATACTTCCAGACGCCAGTAGCAGCCCGAAAGCCAGGAGGATCGGCGTCGACGTGGCCATGTGCATCAGTCGTTTCATCTGCTGATGGCGCCCGACGGATATGTGCGTAGGTGACTGCATGAACGGATCCCTCGTAGACGTCCATGACATCGACCAGCTGTCCCCGGATCACGAGGTGCATCGCCGCTTCTATCATGGTTCACTCTGTCGGCGTCTCATAACTCTGCAGACGCGGTGGCCGCACATCCTGATAGTGCTGGGATGGGGTCCGTGAGTCGATACAACTGGCATGTCTGCCGTGATCATGCGTTTGACCTCACCCGCGGTGTTGCGACTTGTGGGCGTCAGTGGAGTCGCCGGGTGGCTGTTGGCCCTCGTACTGTTCTACGCGACGTTGCCGCGCCTCGTCGTCGATGATGGAGTCGTGGTCGGGCGGGACTTCATGGCCTTCTATCTGGCAGGTCGTATCGTCGCGGAGGGACACGGCACAGAGCTCTACGACATTCATCGTCAGCGCAGGACACAGGACGCGGTACTCGCGCCAGAGCATCTCGATGGTCTGGCGTACTACATTAACCCGGCTCCAGTTGCAGTGGCTTACAGCGTGCTCGCACGCCTGCCTTATCTCGCGGCGTTACACGTCAATACCATTGGAATGATCGCGGCGTACGCTTGCGCCATATTCCTCCTCGCACGGCACTTGTCGGCCCTCTATCCGCATCGGAACATCGTTGCGATGATCGGAATGCTGTGGTTTCCCATGAGCCAGACGGTCACGGGCGGTCAAAACGCTGCGCTGACCCTGTTGTTGCTCGTGGTGGCATATCAGGCCTGTGTCCGCGGTCAGGCGGTGCTGGCCGGCATGGCTCTGGGCCTGTTGTTATTCAAGCCGCAATACGCACTGCCGTTCATCGGCTTGCTTGCGATGCAGCGCCAGTGGCGGACAGTGTTGACGGCCGTCCTTGTGGGGGGCGTGCTCTACGCAGTCGGTGCCGTCGGCTGCGGCTGGGGATGGCCCGGTGAGATGATATCCGCCATCGGCGGTGTCTATCGTCAGCACGAGCGCGTGGTGAGCGGTTTCTCGCACATCTCGATCACCGAGGCCGTCGATTTCTCAGTGGTCCAAGTTCTCGAAGTCGCCGGGCGTGCCCAGGCCGCCAGGCTGTGGACGTGGGCGTCATGGGGCGCGGTGGGCCTGATCATCGTGCGCTTGCTGTGGCAGTGGCGCGGCACGATGGCGGATGGGTCGAGATTGGCTGCACGCTGGGCTCAGGTGTGCGCAGGCATGCTGCTCATCAGTCCCCATGCCCAGTACTACGAGGTCGCGCTACTGATCCTGCCGGTAGTTCTACTGGTCGACCAGCAGTTGGCGCTGGAGGGAGGACTGTCAGTTGCTGGTCGTGTGTTACTCATCATCGGGTTTGGGATGTTCCCGATCTATGGCGTGGCCCAGTGGATCGGCGTTCAGCCGCTCATCCTGCTCCCTCTGGGCGTGTTCGTCTGGGCTGATCGGATGGCACGGGCCCAACGACTCTCGGCGCACGGCACTCCACTGGAAACCATCGCGACTGCGTCATGATCTAACTTGGCTTCGTGATGCTGTATTTCTTGATTCGGTAGCGCAAGTTGTCGCGGCTGATCCCCAATTCTCGAGCGGCCCCCGACTGGTTCCAGTTGCTGGACTCCAACGCCTTGATGATCATGGCTTTTTCATAGCCCCACAGGCTGGCATCGCCAGCCGTGGCCTCTTTGGCCTGACTGCCGGCTATTTGCGCGGGCAGGTGTTCGACACGAACGACACCACCATCTGCCATCAGAACGGCCCGTTCGATGACGTTTTGCAACTCACGAATATTGCCCGGCCAGTTGTGGCTGACGAGGAGCGCCTGACACTCGTCGTCGACTTCGGGTTTCTCGACTTTGAGATCGGTCGCAGCTCGAACGATGAAGTGTTCGACCAACTGGGGAATGTCCTCACGACGTTCGCGCAATGGGGGAATGTTGATCGGAAAGACATTCAAGCGGTAGTACAGATCCTCGCGGAAGTTGTTTTCTTTCATCTCTTTTTCGAGATCACGGTTGGTCGCAGCGATGATTCGCACGTCGCACGAAGTCGTCTTAGTGCCGCCGACACGAACAAATTCACGTTCCTGGAGGACGCGCAGCAGTTTGACTTGCACGGATGGGCTGATCTCCCCTATTTCATCGAGGAACAACGTGCCTTTGTCAGCCATCTCGAAACGTCCGATCTTCTGGCTGACAGCTCCGGTGAACGAGCCCTTTTCGTGGCCGAACAACTCGCTCTCCAGCAGTGTTTCGGCGAGTGCCGCACAGTTGATAGCGATAAACGGTCGATCGGCCTGCTTGGAGTGGTTGTGCACGAAACGGGCAAACAACTCCTTGCCGACGCCCGTTTCGCCCAGCAACAGCACGGACGCGTTGGTGGGGGCGACGCGGTTGCACAACTGCTGGACCTGACAGATTGCTTCGGAGCGTCCGACCACGTGGTCGCTCTGTCGCATGCTCGAGCGGAGCCCTTCGTTTTCCTTGATCAGTTCGTGATGGGCCTGCGCATTGCGCACTCCGGCCGCGGCGAGGTTGGCGAAAATCATCAGGAGGTCGAGATCCTCTTCAGTAAAGTTCTCCGCCCCGATGCGATTGATGACTTCGACTGCGCCCACGATTTCGCCCTGGTGGACCAGAGGAGCGGCAGCCATGCCGCGGGTCTGGAAGCTGCTCTTGTCGTCGATTCCCTTGAAGAAATGTTTGTTCTGGCGCACATCGAGAACCAGTTCCGGCTTACCCGTACGGCACACCCTCCCTGCGATGCCGAGATCAGCATCGAACTCTTCACCACGCAAGGCATCGGAACGATCGCCGACGGCGGCTTCGAAAATCAGTTTCTGGCGCCGCTTGTCGAGCAGCATGACACTGGACGCTTCGGCGCGCATCACGGCTGCGGCGGACTGACTGATGGCCTGGAGGACGACGGGCAGGTCGAGGCTCGATGTGATGGCCGCCGTGGCATCGAGGAGAGCGGATAGCGTTTGTGGAGGTAGGCCGGAGGTGGACAAGCTCATATCGTTGCGTCCATATCAAAGGTAGTTGGAAATGTGGGTAATATTTACCACCGCAACGCCGGCCAAGCAACCATGGAGGCTCGAGCGTCCTTCGCCGGCAGGATCTGCGCTGTGCCGCCGGCCGCTCGAATCCGCGGGGCCGCGCAGGTCATGGGGATGGTCCCGGGTGTCCGATGACATGGGCCACAGGAGGTATGGTGATGACAGTCAATCAAACATGGTGCAAGTTGAATCGAATCGCCCTTGTGGCGTGTGCAGCCGGGACACTCAACGTGAGTTTGTGCTTTACAGGAGAAACAGCCCGTGAATTCCGCCAGGTGGCCCTCCCGGGTCTGGGCGTAGGGGTCACCTCGCTCATGGGTGGGTTGTTCTCGGGGGATGCGAGCGGTGCTGCGAGCGACGGCCTGGAATCCATTCTGGGCGCGGTGGTCAACGGCCTGGTTGCCTCGGCCACGCCGGACGGGGCGTGATATCGGACGTCGACGCATAACGCGCACCTTCGGCGCTTCGGCCGCACGAACTGCTGGATCAAGCGCCGCCGTCGTCCTCGCCACCTATGAATGGGCGTATTTCGAAGGTCACCGGCGGCGGCGGCTTGCCCGGTGGGCCGAGGTTCTCCTGGACGATGCGCCGAGCATCACGAATACCCGTTTGTGCTGGCGTTTCACCCAGCTCCGGAATGGCACGAGATGCCGCGTCCTGCTGAAGGTGAAGCGTTTGGGTCGGGAACGCGAAATCGACGCCGAGGCCCTCGGCCAGGCGTTTGATGTCGATGAGCAGACGCTGCCGCTCGCGCAATTCCGTGCCCCAGTCCGGGGCGTGCCAGAAGCAATACAGCAGGATGTCGATCGAAGATGCAGCGAAATTGTGCACGTACACATGGAAGTAGTCTTTCCTGGTGTAGGGGTGCCGCCGAATCAACTCACGGATTCCTTCACAAAACGCTTCGAGCTGATCGGGTGTCGTGGCATACACGACCGAAATATGACAGCTGTATCGACGGTAGGTTCGTGAACCCATATTGTCGATGGCATGGTTCACGCAATCGGAATTGGGAATCGTGATCACCGAGTTGTAGAACGTGCGGATGCGGGTGCTGCGGAATCCGACAGCTTCAACGGTGCCCTCGGTGTTTCCAATCTTGACCCAGTCCCCGATGTGGAAGGGGCGGTCGAGCAGAACGGTCAAGGAGCCGAGGATGTTACCCAGGGTTTCTCGCGCGGCGAAGGCAACTGCCAGTCCGCCAATGCCGAGGCCGGTGAGCAGGGTGTGGATCTTCCAGTCCATGGTGTCGGCGATGAACACGACCCCGAACACGGTAACGAAAATCTTGAGCGACTTGCGGATGAGTGGGACGAGCAGATCGTCATACTTGCTGGTCGTTCGTGAGGCCCGGCTTTCGAGCATTCCGGCGATCAAATCGGCCAGGCGGTAGCAGCTCCACACGCCGGCGACTGCGGCAAAGAACTTGACGGCCCCGAGCAGGACGGCAAGTACACTGTGGTCGAGATCAAGAAAACGCAATCCGATCCACCACAGCAATGCCATGGCCAGCCAGCCGATCGGACGTACGAACTGTCGCCGTAAGCGCTTCTCCATGCTCGTACTGCTGACTCTCTCATAGTACAACTTGACCATGTAGCCGAGGATGAGCGCGACGATGAACTCGCCGACTACGCCGAGGGTCACGAGGCTCAACAACGCGAGCCACTGCCAGTCCTCGATGAAGAAGTGCTCGCGCTCGAGGCTGTCCGGAATGGCCTGGCGCAGCCGGATGCCCCACGGAACTTTGACGGCGGTCGTCGTCTGAGTCCCCATCGTGGTCGGGGCGGCATCCCCCAGGACGGTTGCCAGGTCTCGGAGGGTCGCGACGGTCCTGGCCGAGAACTTCCACTGTCCGGCATCGTCACCACTCTCGATACGGTTCAACGAAATGCTGTATTGGTCACGTGTTCGCCATGGGTAAGGCGACGGTTTGTAAACCGGGTCACGCGGGATCGTCTGCAAAACAACCGGCCCCAGGCGACTGATGCAGAACAGCATTGTGTCGGTCATCGTCCGGCCTTCTTCGTCGCGAATGGCTGCCTGGATACTGCTGAGGTCGAAGCATTCTGCAGCCTCTGCGTAACGCTGTTCAGCCGCAGCTTTGAGGAACGTATCCATGGTTGCCCGCGGTGTACGCCGCGCAGCCGGAACAGCGGCCAGTTGCTCGTCGGTGGCTTCGGATCGGCTCTTGCGGGCCTCGATGACCGCTGCACTGAGTTCTTCGAGGGCATTGACGGTATCGAGATCGAAGACCCACTGATCGTCGAAGGCGTCGGTGCGGGTGAGCACCAGCACGCGGCCCGGTAGATCCGGTATGGCGTATCTCTCGGTCGCATGCCTGTTGTCATCGCGGATCTTGAGCAGGTCAAAGGCCGGGAATTCATCGAGGATAGTTGCGAGTTGCTGGACCTTCTTGAGCCCCTCGACCTGGTAGTCCTCGTAGGCGATTTCGGACGTATCAAGACATTCCAGCGCCAGCGGGACCTTCGATGCCGGATTGGACTCGACATTCCAGGCAGAAATCAGAAAGCTGCGGAACAGCTCTCGCGGTGTATTACGCGGGAGTGATTCGGGTTCGGCCGGGAGCGGGTTCTGTGCCGCTGCCAGCGTGCTCAAGAACAGCGCGATGAGAGTCGGCCACGTCGGTCGTAATGGGAGTTCTGACATGGCGAGGATTATACAGAGCGATGTTCCTCGCGGGTAATCCCGACGCCACCCACCGCTTTCCCCCCGCAGCGGCCAATGCCTCGAACCCTCGTCACGTGTGCGTCACAGGATCATGTGCGAAGGCCCAGCCCGGAATTTCGTGAAGAACCCCAAAAAAAACGCGAGTCGTCAGAGGGGCATTGGGCGCCTCAAACGACTCGCGCGTCGTATCTGGTCGATAACGTGACCGCCCTAGCCGCGTTCGTACTTCTCGATGATTGCACCCGCCTTATTGCTCGGCAAGTTCAGCGCGCCCAGTGCCCGGCTGGCTGCAGTGCGCAGGGCGAGATCGTCCTCGTCGAGGGTGATCGAAATCAGGCGGTCGACCTGACCCTCGGACAACAGATTGGCGTTGATTTTTGCCGAATCCGCCAGGGCCCCGAATGCTGTGATTCGGAGGCTGCCTGAGGCATCCTCGGACAGCGCCAGTCGCGCGATGGCTTGTTGTGCCGAGCTGCTGGGTAACATGGCCAGAACTTTGACCACCTCCGTCTGCAGTGCCTCCTCCGGGCTGGCGGCGGCGGCGATCAGTGCTCCTTCTGCGACGCGGAAGTCGAGGATCTCGGAGTGCGCTATGGCGAGATCGTGCAGCGCCTTGGCGCAGGCCAGTGCCAGCTCGAGGGCGGACTCGCTGTGCAGGCGGGTTTGGCCAACTGCTTCCGAGAGATCGGTCCATGCGGCCGCCAGGCTGTCTGCATCCGCGTCGGACTCGATTGCTGCCAGGCCATCATCCTGGGCCAGCAGGTCCTTGATCTCGGGTGTCTCGCCATCACGCATCAGGATGACGACCGGAGTCATGCGATAGATATTGTCGGCCCGCAACGTGGCGATGGCCGCAGGAAGCTGGGGCGAAAACACGTCACTGGCGAGCAAGATGCCTGACACCCCGGGCATATCGACACGGGCCCGTTCGAGTGCTCCGTAGAACGTCGTCTCACCGATGGCGTTCGAGCCATTGGAGCGGATGGCGCTCATGATCCGATTGAGGTTACGCGGGTCGGGATCGATGACCAGCAGGTTGTCACCACCTTGCTGGGCAAGGCCCTCGGCGAGTGAGGGCACTACGCGGTGGGCACTGCTGAACGGCCTTGTCGGCATGGCGTTCGCCAGGGCCAGGGCGGCCTTGATGCGCACGACCATGTCCGGAAAGGTCAACGCCGAAGCGAGTGGCTGCTTGAAGTCCTCACTGCCGACCAGGCTACTGGCGCCGGCGACGGTCCGCAGCGCGGCGATTGCACCAAGGGCGACAGCCGGTTCGCGATATTGCAGAGCCAGATCGAGAACGCGGTGGCAATAACGCGGTCCGGCGGCACGCGCGAAGTAGGCAGCTACGCGGGAAATCGTCCGGTTTGGTGGTATCCAGGGCGGCCAGCTCACTGGGCTCGTCCGACTCAACGATCATGCCGAGATCTGCTTCACGCCGGATATTGGAGCCCAGCCCAATCGCAATCGCTTCTCCACTGTTTGCGTCGAGGTCCAGGGCACGCTCGCAGCTGCGCATGGCCATGACTTCGTCGAATATCTCCACCGGCACGGCGATACGCTCCAGGCTGTTGTTGTTCCAGTACCAGGAGTTGGCCGTTGCGTTACGCGGATCGGGACGTACTGAGCCGTGGTTGACGTAATACTGTCGAGCAAGGGCCAGGAACGCGGCAGAAGGGTCGCGTGGGCCGGTGTAGCCCATGTCCAGCAGGGCCTCTTCGACGATCATGCGCATCTCGGGTGAGATATCGGGGGCTGCTCCGGCGGCAAGTAGAAAGGGAGCGGCCTGCGGGTAGCCAATCTGACCGAGGGCGCGAATGATGAGTACGCGCGTCTCGTCGTCCGTCATTGCCAGGGCGGTCGTCAAAGGTGTCACGGCGTCCTTGCCCATCTTGGGCAACATCCGGACGATGCGGTTGTGCAGGTCCTTCTTGTTCGAATCGAGCAATGTTGCCACCAGCCACGGGACTGCGTATTCGCCCGATTCCTTGAGGCGGTTGATGGCATTGAATTCGGCGAGGGGGTCGTTCGATAGCTTCTCGATGTTCAGCTTGATGCGTTCGGGGTCCTGACGTTGCAAGCTTTCGCCTTCACGAATGATCCCCAGGATCGTCTTGGCGCTGTCGCTGACGACCTCATTATTGACCAGCAGGATGAGCGTCTTGAGCGCGTTGCGATGTTCGTCGGCATAGCGCATGACCTCGAGCGGGTCGGGGTTGTTATCGATGAGTTTCTGCGCGAAGGCATCGGCGCGATCAAACTTGCCCAGAACGGCATTGTGCAGGAAGTTGGCGAACAGATCCCGGTTCTCGTCAGCGGAAGTCTGGGCCGAAGCTGGAGGGGCTGTGAGCAAACACAGCACCAAGGCGACAGCCGCACCGCACGCAGTCCGCAGATGCTCCCGGTTCATCGAATCATCTCCCTCTCTTGGACGGATGGACCAGCCACGCGGCCCGTCGGCCCGTGGGGTATGTTGTACTTAAGCTTGTGCGCTTCACGGATATAGTTCCAGTATAGCGGTCGCCCCGGGCGGGTCAATGAGGCGACTCGGGCCCATATGACGACCGGTGAACCCGGGCGGGCTCACTGACGTAGTATATGGCATTGGCTGCGTCCCCGCTGCCGCGTGCGCGCATTATTTGGATTAGAAACATTAGAGCTGGCTCACTGAGCTGGAGCATGCGATGGCCCACGACCACGTCCACGAGTCCCTGCAGAAGCAGAACCTTTCCGCCCGCCTCCTGCTGTTCACCATGATGCTGGGCGGGGTGCTGGTTTTCTTGTCATACCTGGCACCGTTGATCTACCCGGATCAGACCCAACTCGTTCAGATCTCGGGCGAGCAGGTTGAGCGTAACACGCACGCGGACTTCATGGCCCTGGCGGGCGCCCTGCTTCTTGGACTGCCACTGATCTGGACCGCCTTGAAGAACCTGTGGCATGGCGTCATGCACATGGACGAGTTGGTGGCCATGGCCGTTGGGGCTGCGATCGCGATCGGTGAGTACCAGGAGGCCGGCCTGATCGCCTTCTTCATGATCATCGTCGAGCTGATCGAGTCGCGCGCCGCCATGGGGGCCGCGCGGCTATCGAATCGCTCATCAAGTTGACTCCCGAGAAGGCGCACAAGATCGTCGAGGGCTCTGAAGTCGAAGTTGCGGCCAAGACGCTGGTGCCCGGCGATCGCATCCGAGTTCGCCCCGGTGACAACATCGCGGCCGATGGTCAGATCGTCAGTGGAATGTCGACGATCAACCAGGCGAATATTACCGGCGAGTCGCTGCCCGTCGACAAACAGGTCGGCGATGAAGTCTTCGGCGGTACGGTAAACGTGACAGGCCTGCTCGAGGTCGAGGTGACCAAGGCGGGGAGTGACACGACTCTGGGACGTGTCCAGGAACTCATCATGAATGCCGAACGGACGCGCATTCCGCTCATGAAGGTCATCGATCAATATGCAGGGTGGTACACGCCAACGATTCTGATGCTGGCCCTGATCGTATGGTATTTCACCATGGATGATGGCACCGGCATTCGCACCGCCATCAAGATGCTCGTAGTTGCCTGCCCCTGTGCGTTGATCCTTGCGACACCGACAGCCATGGTTGCTGCTCTGTCGTGTGCCGCACGTCTCGGTATTCTGATCAAGAGTATGGTCAGTCTGGAACATGCCCGCAATCTGACAGCGATGGTGTTGGACAAGACAGGTACATTGACCACCGGGGAACTGTCGGTCAGCCAGATGAAGCCTGGTCCGGGTATCGATGGAGGTGAGTTGCTGAAGTACGCGGCTGCTGTCGAGAATGCCAGTCGGCATCCGATTGCTCGGGCTGTCGTAGCCGTCGCCCGTCGCGCCAAGTTGTCTATCACCGAGGTCAAGAATTTCAAGGAGACCGCCGGTCTGGGCGTTAGCGGCACAGTGGATGGTCGCGAGGTCATGGTCGGCCGCGCGACCTGGTTGCGCGAACACGGCGCGGACATGAGCCTCCTCGACAATCCGGATTATCAGGAATCCGAAGGGCTCAGTGTGTTGTATGTCGTGCGCGAGAAGACCTGCATCGGGTGGATCGGGCTCGAGGATCGCACGCGTCCTGAAGCCCGCGCGGCGCTGATCGACTTGCCCAAACTTGGCATCAACAACCTCACCATGGTGACCGGTGACCGTACAGCAGTGGCCAATCGTGTTGGCAACGAGCTGGGTTGCACTGCTGTGTACGCAGAGGTCCTGCCATCAGAAAAACTCGATATCGTGTCGGCCCTGAAAGAAAGGGGCCATAAAGTGGCGGTCGTAGGCGATGGAGTCAACGATGCTCCGGCATTGGCTGCGGGTGACCTCGGTATCGCCATGGAGCCGCGGGCAGCGATGTGGCGATCAATTCGGCCAGCATAGCCCTGATGAGCAGCGATTTGTCGCGCGCCTGCCATTCCTCGTCAAACTCAGCCGTGCGACCATGCGCGTGATCTGGCAAAACCTGCTCTTCGGCATCGCGTATATCGTTCTGGCCGAAGCCGCGGTGGTCAGCCTGGGGCAGATCTGCCCCTGTGGTTCGCTCTGATCCTGCACGTCGTGTCGAGTACATTCGTGTGCTTCAATTCGGCGCGTCTCGTGCGTTCATGGTGAGCAGCCATTCGAATTCGATGTGCCGACAACGGCTGTTGAAGGCGGGAAGCCCGTTCCGGCACTGTCGCCGGCGGTGGCGTCCTGACCCGTCAGCGGGGCGACGACGTTTGAAGTCGGCATAGAACCTGGATTCTGCTGCCCAATCGTTGACAATGGTGGTGTGTCCGGCGACCGTGACCAGCCTCTACTCGCTTATGATGGAACCTGCCGCTTCTGCTGCCGTTGGGTCCAGCGGTGGCGGTGCCTGACCGGCGACGTTGTCGACTATGTACCCCATCAAGAAATCGCCGGCCACTCCTCTGCGATCAATCATCATCACATCAATCAGGCGGTACAGTTCATCGAATCTGATGGCCAGGTCTATGAGGCGGCTGAGGCCGTGTTTCGTCTGCATGCGACGATTCCTGGGCGCGGCACGGGGCTATGGCTGTATCGCCATTGGCCTGGATTCGCGCGGCTGTCCGAGACCATGTACCGCATCGTGGCGCGGCACAGTGGTGGGGTGTCGCGACTAACCGCACGGCTGTGGGGCGGCGTTCTGGCGGCCGAGGCTGTCTGCTGACGCGTTGGTTGACCGTTCGCCTGGTCGGCCTCGTTTTCTTGATCGCGTTTGCGTCGTTGTTGGTTCAGGTCGACGGCTTGGTGGGACGCGGCGGCATCATGCCTGCGGCGGAGTTCATGGATGCGTTAGCGACGCGGGGCGTTGAGTGGACGCAAGCACCAACGTTGGCCTGGCTGGACATCACTGACAGAGCATTGCGCTGGGGGTGTATCGGGGGCATGGTCCTGGCTGCGGGGATCATCGTCCGCGTCATGCCTGCGGCTGTGTCTGCTCGGGTCGTGGGTCCTGTACTTGTCCTATGTCACCATCTGTGCCCCATTTCTCAATTTCCAGTGGGACACGTTTCTGCTGGAGACGGGGGTTTCTGTGTCTCTTCTTCGAGTCGTGGCATTGGCGGCCCAGGCTGGCTACAGACCGCCCCGCCTGGGGTCGGGGGCCTGGATGCTGCGCGTCTTGCCTGTTCAAGCTCATGATCGCATCCGGCCTGGTCAAGCTTCTCGCCGGTGACGCTGTGTGGAACGATTTGACCGCGCTCACCTACCATTACTGGACGCAGCCCATTCCCAATGCGCTGGCATGGTACGCACACCAACTGCCCGTGTGGGCCCATCAGTCAGCCTGTTTCGTTATGTTCGTGATCGAGCTCGGTGTGCCATGTGCGATTTTCGGGCCGCGGGCATTGCGCGTGGGCGGCATCGCCCTGGCCTTGATCGCATTGCAGTTGCTCATCGCCCTTACGGGCAGCTACACGTTCTTCAATCTGCTGACTGTGGCCCTGTGTGTCGTGCTGTTCGATGATCGGTTTCTGAGCCGCTTCGTCCGGCGGTTTCGACGGGGTGTGCCTCACCGTTCGTGGAGTTCACGGGTTACAGCATGGCCTCTGATCAGAATTGGGCAGGGGCGTGTCCATCATGCTGCTGTCTGTGGGTTACGCCGTGCTGTCTGCGAGTGTGAGCTGGGCAGGCTGGCAGCGAATGCTGGAGCAGCTCAACCGCCGTACGGCGTGGACCACCATTTTCGGTAGCTGACTGTTTCGACAGTCCGTCGAGGCCAGCGCACTTTGCAGATGGATTCGTGATCACGTTGCCCGGCCGTTGCAACCGTTTCGCACCATCAATTCATATGGCTTGTTCAGGACCATGACGCGGACGCGGCACGAGTTGGTCATCGAAGGAAGCCTGGATGGTGAATCGCTGGCTGCCCTACGAGTTCAAGTATAAGCCTGGCGAC
>CALODL010000009.1:0-186452 GCA_942492115.1 uncultured Planctomycetota bacterium | reverse complement strand
CATCAGGCGTCCCCCAACTTAATTTTTTGAACACCCTCGGTTCCAGATTCCAAGAGGGGGGGAGGGGGGTCGTTTCCGGCTCCGGGGGTCCGGCTGTAGGTTTCTACGTGGGCAGTCGTGTTTGAGTCGTGTTTGAGTCGTGTCTGTTTTTCGATTTTTGTTGCTGCAACGAGTAGCAACTGTAATGCAGCAGCCGGCGCTAGCTAGACAAAGGAATTGTTACTAAGTTGGCAATGACCCTGCTACACATTGTTAGTTTGGTCAGCTATGTGATAGAGTACCGCGCGAGGTATTGATAGTGCCGGGAGTAGTAAATCAAGCGAATGCACAACCGTTGGTCAGTAGCCACATACTCATCGAGGCTGTGTAAGCCACTTTCGGATCCATGATAGCAAATGGCGCCCTCTTCATCTCCCGGTTTCCACAATTTGGTCATGCCTTGGTCGAGATCATACAACACCACGTTGACATTGAACATTGCAGCTATCACGGGGAAATGATAAAAAGTGTGAAACCACTTCGTTTCCTGTACCCATCCCGTGCGGCCCACGTTGTAATCCGTCATGCCGTCATGCGCTCTTTTGACTGCAGCAATATCCCAATGCTTTTTCAACTTCTCCAGCCGATTAGCATTCATGTTAGGTGCTTGCTCGTCGTGGAACAGTGTCTTCACAAAGCGATCCGCATTCCGAGAAGCGTATTCACTGACTTTCTTCCTGAATGTAGACGCCATGAAGGGCCTAGCTCAAGGTTTAGATCCGCAAACTGAGAAAGACACTCTCGAACCCGCAGTTTCCGCGTGCATTCACATCAACGACTACTCCCATACTAGAAAGGAAATCTCTTGAATCCGCAGGAAGGCTATCGATCACCATTCTGTCGCTTTTAGCATTCCGCCCCCGTCCACTTCGGCGCAAAACTGTCGCCGCCGTCATCATCTTTGCACCTTTTGATTCTACCTTCTGGAAGGAAGTGAAGATACTTGTCGGATTGAGTGTTCCTACCCAAGAATCGGCTTCGTCGTCTTGTGGGTCAACACCAGACTGGCTTGACTTGGCGACGGCGGGATCGGATTCGGAGCTAGCACCGGCTTTCGAAGTTGACTTGGCAACGGCGGGATCAGATCCGGAACTAGCACCAGCTTTCGAAGTGGCAACGCCTGCTTTGGCTCTCACAGACTCTTCTCTCGACTTCGTTTCCTTTCGAGATTTACCGCTTCCGCTCTTAAAGTACCTATCCATCCGTTGCTGCATTCGTAGCCTGATACTCGGTAGTCTCTTGCGACTTACGTTTCTTGCTGCCTTGCAGAGCTACAACTTTCTTTCCCGCTTCTAGACAAAAGTTGCAGATTGGGTGCACCTGTCGGCCCTCCGTCAAAGATTTCTTTTCCAAATCATTTTGAATCAGTACACAATCTTCGCTTTCACCGCAGTGAATACATACAGGGACAGCCTTGAAAAAACGTTTTCCACTGCGTGGATCGAAGTAGGCCCTCTCGACCTGCGACGAGCATTCGATACCACTCCGGATGACGACAGAGTTTGCAATTGTACCATCCCGGTCGAGCGCGAAGAGTTCCGAACCACAAACGAACCGAGCCTGCTCAAGTTGACGTTGAACCTGATCTTCCACACCGTCAAAGTCTTCGTGAGTCTTGGAGAAGACGCAACGGGGCTTGTTACATTCGAAACACTTCACAATTCCTCGGACCATTGAAGCATCGAAACTCTTTCCTCCTAGTGCTTCTTTCGCCACTTGCGCATCCCGTTCCTTTCGTGCCTTCATGCCGCTTTCGTCGCCCTTCTGTACCAAAGGCAAGTCGCTCAAATCGACTTTGTCGCGAGCTCCTGATTCGACCTGGCTTAGGGCTTCATTTCGCTCTTGGAAGTGTCCTTTACGCATCTTGTCCAGGAGTGGAGTCGGCTGTTGCTGCATCACCAATTGCTTGAGACTCTCAGGGCATCGAATGGGTTTGCAGATGTCGCAGCCAATCCCATCGCACTTCACAAGAGTAAAACCATAGGGGCTATTCCTTCCATGCGTTTCCATGAATTTCATGATTAGAGGGCTCTTCTTTTCTTCCGACTTGAGGCGAATGGATTCGTCGTAGTTCTCGTCGATTCCTTTCAATGTATTCTGCAGGCCCTTGCGACCGGATTCATCGCAACGCTTAGATCACTTTCACCTTGCGGCCACATAACTCAAGGCTACCAAAACGTTGTCCAACAAAGTCAATCGGGCGCTGGAGGGATGCTGCCCATTCGGCCTTGAAGTCTTGGCTTTCGAGTTTGTCTGCTTCTCGTGCAAGCGATTCAATGTAGGCCCTCTTCTGTTTGGTTTCAGCCATGACGAGGCAGATGAGAATCGCTTCTCGTTTGCTCGACGAAGCATCTGTTTCTGGACTTGTGTACACATCCAAAGTAACCGTCGAGCAATGCTCGTCATTGACAATCTTTTGCTTCACGGCATCTGGTGACAATGCCATTGTAGTGCGGCAACACGTCAAGAGGTATCTCGCAAGATCGTCGACACTGTCGAACACGTAGTGCTGGCTGCACCCACGCACGGCACGGTCTTCTAAAGAATCAATCAGATGCCATTCATAGCCGTTGTCGATCTTCTCTCGGTACACTGCAAACAGATGGGAATTGAGGAATACCGTGGCAGCCACTCTGTTTTCTGGTGAAACCATAAGTAGCTGCTGCACTAGCTCATTCTTGAATCGATCTACTTCGGAAGCACCCAACTCGCCGTTTTCCGCCAGCCGGTAATGACAGTAACAGGAACGGTACGAACTGACGTTGGCAACCTCCGCCAGAAAAGATTCTTGTATCTTGTCACGAGCATCGTCCAGATCGATGAACGCGGAGCTTTCGATGTCACGAATTTTATGATAAGCAATTGTCGCCGGCGTAAGCACAAAGTACATCAATAGCATTCACAATGTCGTCAGCATCAAGGGGGGCGGCCAAGAACTTGTACGCTACAATCAATGCAATGACGACACATGCGTTCGACGTTCGTTCCAATCGACCCTGACAAGACCCCACAAAGAAACCACATTTGACCAGGTCGTTGGCTCGTCCTTGGCGCGCAATAGCAATGCGAGATGCATCGCTGCTTGATAAAGGGCAACATAGTCTTGGAGCACCACCTGACTTCTTGTTCGCACGATCACGTGCAGCTTTTGTTTCCTTTTCGAGGCTTTCCGCAATTTTACGGACGTCCTTCATGCTGCTTGCACTTTTAACGTGGTCTTCGGCCCATTCTGGCATAACCCCTTGAATAAGAGCAACATCTTGCAGGCCAAGGTTGAGAATACTCATGCAACGCTCCGCCTTGTTCAACCACGACCCGTTAGGCGCTCCGCGAATCGCAACTAAGATGTCCATGTCGCCCGAGATAAAGAGAGATACAAGTGCCAGCCGCGTTCTCAGAAATGTCAAGTTGTGGTCCGGGCCGCCATCTGTCTGAAGAACAATACCGAACGGCTTTACAGGCTCATTGCTCAGGGTCTGGAGCAGCTGTGAACAATGGTCAAAAACGTCAGATCCGTCGAAGGTACCGTCACGAAGCACCACCTCCATTTCACCGTCTCCACCGAAAAAGGATCTCTCCATAGAGTCTGGAATATTACACTTGAGGGTGACAGACGGGATGATACTGGCATATCCAAAGTCGTGGTCGGCTGCAGAAGGCTGTACGCCATGGGGAACGATGGCACGAGTCCTGCTTCGGACGTTGGTCGACACTGCAACGTCGTTCCCTACAGGAATCCTGGCTTTGTCATCTTGTCCATAAAACAGAACACTTCCGGGCTGGGCATGCTTTGTTTCAATCAACCATTCTAAATAGTACCGAGTCTGAGCGTTGACCCAGTGCTGATCCGGGATGTTCCTTTCGAAGTATTCGACTCTGTACCTTTCTCGACACTCGGAGGCTCCCTGTGTATTTTGCTGAAGTTTCAGCATAGTCGTCATTTGGCGAGAACTGGAGCCGCAGCCACCAGATGAAGAGACGTCTACTCGGTCGATGGCGGACCATTCGAGAGCGTTGCGATGAGCGACATGGGCGACCTGTACTCGGGCACCCTGCCCGGCGCTCCGTGCGGCAGCATTGTAGAATACTACGTGACCGTCGATTCGATTGGCGGGACGACGCAGACCACGCCGGCCGATGCCCCGACGACAACCTATAGTGCGCTGTCTGCACCAGGTATCAGTGACATCGACATCGTGGACTTCGAAGACCCCAGTGGCTGGACCGTGTCTGGTGATGCGGGGGCCGGCGTCTGGGAGAGCGGTATTCCTGCCGGTGATGGCACGCGTGGGGATCCCACAGAAGACTTCGACGGTTCGGGGTCGTGCTTCCTGACCGAGAATGCCGCAGGCAACACGGATGTCGATGATGGTACGACGATTCTGACTTCGCCGACCTTCGACATCAGTCTGTTGATCGATCCGCAGATTTCATACGCCCGCTGGTTCTCCAATGTAGAAGGTGGGGCACCCGAGGCCGATGTATTCATTGTTGAAGCGTCAGACAACGGCTCCGTGTGGGTCAATGTGGAAACGGTCGGACCTACCGGTGCGGACGTTCAGGGCGGCTGGATTCAGGTGACCCATGCGGTCCCCGCCGGCTTGATCGGGACCTCGACCTTGCAGGTTCGCTTCAGCGCCGCCGACTTGCCCGAGCCTTCGGTGGTCGAGGCGGCGATCGATGACTTCCGTATTCGCGACCTGGACTGTGACAATATTTGTGTGACTGATCCGCCTGACTGTTCGGGCCTGAACAGCGCTTGCGCGATGGGGGTGTGTAATCCAGCGGATGGCTCCTGCGTTCAGCAGATGCTCGATGGCATCATGTGTCGGCCAAGTGCCGGTGACTGTGATGCAGCCGAAGTCTGCGACGGAGTGTCCACGGAGTGTCCCGCCGATGTTATGGTCAGCATGGGTACAGAATGCCGTGCTGCTGCCGGCGACTGTGACGCCCCAGAATCCTGCGATGGTGTGACCGCTGAGTGTCCTCCTGATGACTGTGCCGGCGCCGGTACGCTGTGTGACGGGGGCAAGGGCCCGGGTACGGGTGAGTGCGACGGTGCGTGCTTGTGTGAACCAGTCATGCCGGGTTGTGAGGTGATCGGGGATTGCGCCGACAACGACAATGACGACATCAGAGACGACGGCTGTGTCTGGTGGGCGTGTGTAGCCGGTACGTGCGAGGCGACAGATGTTGTCTTCGCCGATATGGCCGGCGGATTCGGGGCGTGTCCTCCAGATGGTGCCGCCGACGGCAACGATCGCTTCGCCGCGCTGAACTGCTTTGCAAACGTCGATCCCAACGGCAAGGGCAAGTTCACTTGCGAGGACAACCCGCCCGTGGCCTTCAACGTCGATGCTGGTGGAGCGTTCGGCAGCTGCGATCCAGACGGCGTCTGTGATGGCAACGATGCTTTCGCCGCACTGAACGCATTTGGTGGCGCGACCTCCTGCAGCTGTCCTCTCGATGGTCCGGCTCCGCAAACGCCTGTTCGCGTCAAGCCGCAGGTGACCGCTCGCGCCGAGCTGATCATAAGCGCCGAGCAGGCGACAGTTCGTGCCGGTGAGGTCGTGCATGTCACCGTCGCATTGGGGCATGGCCTCGCGGATGTTCGAGGCTACCAGCTGCATATGAACGTGCGGGGCGGCAAGCGCGGCATGCTCCAGCTGGTCGATGTGATCGTCCCGGCCGAGCGGGTGACCGAGCAGTTCGAATGGTCTGCGTCCAATGTTCGCACCCAACAGGTACTCGTTGGCCGTGACGGTGATGGGATCGGCGTTGCACCCGGCACGTTGGCGACCTTTGTGTACAAAGCCAGTGCTGCCGTGGCCGGCCGTTTCGTGGTCGAACTGCTGCACGACGCCAACGATGTTGACCAGCGTACATACCTGTTCCCAACCGCTTCGGGAGACCGGATTGCACTGACGTCCAACACCGTGACCATCGAAGCTACCACTACAGACCGTCGCGTCAACGGGCGCTGAGCGATTGCGTAACACATGTCCGGGCGGCCACCGAACGTCGACATCACGTATTGCACCCGCTGCCGCTGGCTGCTCCGCGCGGCGTGGTTGGCGCAGGAATTGTTGTCGACGTTCGAGGCCGAACTCGGTGGTGTGACCCTCAAGCCGGGTCCGAGTGGCGAATTCCAAATCGCTATTGCCGAGAATGTGCTCTGGTGTCGCAAACGTGACGGTGGATTTCCCCAACCCAAAGAAATCAAACAGCGCATTCGCGATGTGATCGCCCCACAGAAGAACCTGGGTCACAATGAAGGATAATATCGATGACCATCGCTTCTCGTACGTGCGAGGTGCACCCTCGCATCATGCCAGGGTAACTTAAGGCAGTAGTAGGCTTGAGCTACGGCCGCAGTTCCGAGTCTTCGCGGCGCCGCGGCCGATCGGACATCCCGGTTGTTCGTGAATCCACGCGTCGTCCGGCATAGAATGCAGCACTGAAGGCTCGAATCAGAATCCGGTGAGTCAATGGAGCGTGGGTTCACATGAAATGTCTGGCGATCACGATTGTCACGGGCACATTGGCGACGGTATGCGGTTGCATGTCGGGTGGAAGGCACGCGTCCGAACTGCACAGCGAACGCGAGCGCAGAATGACCGTCGGAGCCGTGCAGCGTGAAATCCGTGAGGGCATGTCCGAGACAGAGGTCGCCGTTGCCCTCGGATCACCGAACATTATTACGCGGGACAACCATGGTCTGACCTCGTGGGTCTACGACAAGATTGCGACCGAAGCATCTTATTCGAACGATCGGGGGGCGGCGGAAGGAGCCGTGGGCGCTGGCGGCTTGCCGGGCGGCAGTGCGTTGATCCTTGGTGGCGTGGGCGGGTCATATGGCAAGTCGGCTGGCGCGGCGGCGATGACCCAACGGACGCTGACCGTCATCATCAAATTTAGCGAGGCCGGGCTCGTTGAGAGCTTTTCCTACCATAGCAGCAGCTTCTAGACGGCCGTGGCCGGGTTGTGTGCTGCTGTGTTGTGCCCTGGCAGGCTGCAACACACGTACCATACCGATGACCCAGCTCCAGATCCGTGAGCTGCAGACCCGCTCGTTCGATATCGAGGACTCCACTCGAGTCATTAAGGCCGTGCTCGATGTTCTGCAGGACGAGAGCTTCATTCCCAAGGAAGTCAACGATAGCATCGGCTATATCTACGCGTCCAAAGAAGTCGACGTTGAAGACGGCAATGAAGCGTTTTGGGCGAAGTTCTGGGAGAAAGACCCGCGGTGGAACAAGTTTCTACTCGTAGAGTGTGCGGCCAATATCACCCAACGTGCCCATGAGGTTCGCGTGCGCCTCGCATTTCATGTCAAGACGCTCGACAACCATGCCCGGGTCGTGGCTGTGCAGCCAGTGCACGATCCTGTGTTCTACCAGCGGTTCTTCTCGCGAGTGGACAAAGGCGTTTACCTGGAGAAAGAAGGGCTGTAGCCAGCGGTGAGCGTGTCGGCACAGCCTGTCGGACGTTCCAGTGAGGTCCTGCCAGTCTGCAGTTGAACGGCCTGGAGGTCATTCTCATGATGCGCATGCGGTCATGGACCTTCGGTCGGGTCTGAATGGTGCTGTCTTCGTCTTCGGGCTCACGAACGAGGGTCATGTCTGAATACTGTTTTTCAGGACAATTGCCGCATTGCGCTTGAGCATCTCGAACTTCGCCCGCTTAACGGCTGTCTTGCTCAGGGCCTTCCTGTAGTCTTCGATGTCCCATGACAACACGTCATCGACTGCGATGGCCGGGGCGAACGCGCGGGCGGCGAAACGTGGTTCCGTAGTCGCGGGGGTCGTGCCGTTGAACGGACAGACCTGCTGGCACACATCGCAGCCGAACAGCCAGTCCCCAATGGCTGCATGGAACTGCTCCGGGATATCGTCGCGCAATTCGATGGTGTGGTACGAGATGCACCTGCTGGCATCCATCTCGTATGCTTTGGGGAATGCGTCAGTCGGGCAAGCGTCGAGGCAGCGCGTACAGGTGCCGCAGTGATCGGTTGCCGGAGTGTCCGGTACGAGATCGAGTGTCGTGACGATCTCGCCCAGAAAGAAATACGACCCAAGATCGCGGTTGAGTACGAGCGTGTTCTTGCCGATCCAGCCGATGCCGCTGCGCATGGCCAGTTCGCGCTCGAGGAGCGGGGCGGTATCGACACACGGCTTGGCGTCGAATGGCTCTTCGATTTCAGTACGCAGTGCATCGACCACGGCCCACAGTTTGTCTTTGATCACCACATGATAGTCTTCGCCCCACGCATACATGGCCACACGTCCGGCAGGATCCTGCGTGACCCGTGGTGCAGGTTGCCGGTAGTTGAGCGCCACGACGACAACGCTTCGCGCATTGGGCAGCACTCTTGCCGGATCGAGACGCTGTTCGAGGTAGCGTTCGAGGTAGGCCATGTCACCGTGCCGGCCAGCGTCCAGCCAGCGTCGGAGGTCATTTCCCCGCTCGATGGTGGTGGCTCGAGAGATACCGACATGGTCGAATCCCTGCTGGGCCACAAGATCTTTGATACGCTCAGTGAGTCGTTTTGATTCCATGGTCCTGTTGGTGCTATTTACGGAGCCTGTGGCTGCCGCTAGGATGGGGAATTCGAGCGTCTTCGACTGATGCGCGTTCGTTCCGTGTTCCGCGGGGCTGCCGACAGTGGCCTGTCCGCGTCCGGAGTGCACACGCGCCCCCGATCATACCAGGAGCGGTTCATGTTCGACTACGATTGGTTCTTTGGCACGGCATATCAGGAACAGTGCGAGCATGCCTGTTTGCGTCTGGCCCAACGCAAGCATCCCGAGGTCGATTTCACGAATGGAACGACCAACGGTCAGGCAGGCGGCGTCCTCGAGGCCCTCGAATGCCGCACGCTGCTCTACCTCCGCGACGGCTTCAGCTACGAGATCAAGGAACTGATTGGCGATGTGCGTTCGAAGTCCCATTTGACCTTCGAGTGTGAGCCAGCAGACGACTTGTACAAGGTCGGCGCTTTCATCGTGTCCGTGCCGTTCGAGGATGTTGCACGGGTCGAGGTTTTCGCCGCCCATCGCGACGAGCGCCCTGAAAACCTGCCCTCAATTACCGGATTCCGCAATGGTCCGCCACGACACGCTTCAGAGCCCGAGCTCGAAGGCATGTAGTAGCGCGAACGTCACGCTGTTCCACGGAGGGAGTCTGGGCGGGTTATGGCGAAAGGACAAGACGGCCCATTCCTGTGGCATGAAGAAGGCGATGTTCGCATCGTCCCGGTTGCCGATGTCGCCGTCAAAGCACCCATCGATAAGACCTATTCCTACGCTGTTCCGGATGACATGCTGTCTGCGCTGTGTGCCGGCCAACGCGTGCTCGTGCCCTTCGGTCGCTCGGGACGCAGCCAGGAGGGGTTCGTTCTCGATGTGTCCCAGCGTGAATGGACAACGAGCCTGCGCCCACTGCAGGCAGTGATTGACGATGCAGCGTGGCTCGACGATACGCTGCTTGCGTTGGGGCGTTGGATCAGTGCTCACTATGACACGCCGCTGGGCCTCACGCTCGCAGCGATGGTGCCTGCCGCAGCCCGCGGGGGCAGTGGTTTTCGCACCCAACGACATGTCAGCCTGACCGCACCTGCAGACACTCTCCGCGCGGGGGCACCCAGGCTCGGCCCCCGGCAGAGCCAACTGTTGGAGCACATGCCGCCGCCCGGGGAGTGGATCGACTGCGCTCGTCTTGCTGAACACGGCGTGAGCACGGCCACTGTTCGGGACGGGCTCAGGCGTTCATGGTTGACTGAACGTAGCGAACGCCGCCGTCAGGCCGCGCCGTTGTTCGACGAGCCGTTGCTCGAACCGGGCTTCACGCTCAATGATGCCCAGCGCCAGGCGTGCACGCAGATAGCCGCTGCTCTGACGGAGGGGCGTCACGAAACCTACCTGCTTTACGGTATCAGTGGCAGCGGCAAGACGGAAGTGTACATCGACGCCATGAAACGCTGTGTCGCTGCCGGTCGTCAGGCCATCCTGCTCGTACCCGAAATCGCATTGACCACACAATTGGTTCATCGTTTTGCGTCGCGGCTGCAAGACGTTGCCGTATTGCATAGCGGGTTGACCGAGCGTCAGCGGTCGTTGACCTGGCATGCGATCCGGGCCGGTGAGCGACGGGTCATCATCGGGACGCGCAGCGCCATCTTCGCACCGTGTGCCGATGTGGGGCTTGTCGTGGTCGATGAAGAACAGGACACCAGCTTCAAGAACCAGCAGTCACCCAAATTCTGTGCACGCGATGTGGCCGTCGAGCGTGGACGGTTGCACAACATACCGGTGATTCTCGGATCGGCCACGCCCGCCCTCGAAACATGGCATGCCTGTCGAACCGATCCGACGCGGCACGTGCTGCACCTGCCGCACCGTGCCGCCGGCGCGCGGTTGCCGGAGGTCGAGTTGGTTGACATGCGCGAAGAGGTCGCTGTTCGCGGCGCTCATCGCGTACTCAGTCGGTTGCTCGAGCAGCGAATCGGTGAGACGTTGGCCCGGCGTGAACAGGGGGTCTTGTTCCTCAATCAGCGAGGTTACGCATGCGCCCTGTTCTGCCCGCGGTGTCGCGCGACGGTGCGTTGTGATCACTGCAAAGCGAGCCTGGTCCTGCACCGTGCGACCGGCACCATGTGCTGCCATCATTGCCAGCGGAGATCGCATCCACCTGACATGTGTGCCAACCCGTCGTGCGGGACACGGTTGCTGCAGTTCGGAGTGGGCACCGAGCGGGCCGAAGAAGAACTGCACCAGTTCTTTCCCAATGCACGCATTCAGCGCGTCGACAGCGACACCATGACTCATCCTGCGGAGTACGAACGGGTCATCCGGGCCTTCGAGCGGCGGACCATCGATCTGCTCATCGGCACACAGATTGTGGCCAAGGGGCTTGATTTTCCCATGGTCTCACTGGTCGGTGTTATCAGCGCCGACACCGCTTTGCACCAGCCCGATTTTCGCGCGGGGGAGCGGACCTTCCAATTGGTGACCCAGGTCGCCGGCCGCGCCGGTCGTGCACAGACTCCGGGACGTGTCGTCGTCCAGACGGTCATGCCCGATCTCCAGGCATTGCAGTCGTCGCTGACACACGACTACGACGGTTTTGCGGAAAGTGAACTGGCCCTGCGCCGAGAGATGAGGTTTCCACCCTATACGTGTCTCGTGCGATGGGTGTTGTCCGATGCGACCGAATCCAAGCTCATCGCCGAAGCGGAGAAGTTCGCAGTAACACTGCAGGGCGCGTGTCGGGCTTTGGCCATCGCAGGAGCAGAGGTCATGGGTCCCACGCCGTGTGTGCTGCAGCGCATTCGCGGGCGCTATCGCCGCGACGTTGTCGTCAGCATGCCGACCATCGCTGAACGCACGCAGTTCCTGAAGCACCTCAGAACCACGGTGAAGCCACGCGCGCGTGTTCACCGTGTCATGGTCGACGTCGATCCGGTGTCACTGCTCTAGCCGCCTGCGGGAGTCGCGGGTTGGACAGGGATCGATTGGCTTGCTCGGCCGGCCTTGTGGGACGCGCTCGGCGCTGGGCTCCGGTCGAAGTTCCGCTGGGCTTCCGCCGCGAAATGTGCTCGGGTTGACGCCAGGGAGTCGGACTATTACGAACTTAGTTGCCCAACTCGATGCCTGAGCGGGAAAAGCAGACGCCCTGAGTACCGGCTGTGCCGACCATGACGGCTTCGATGAGCGGGGGGCTCCCCGGTGTGAGGGCGAACCATTCGACGAGGAAATTGGCACCGGAACCTCCGGAGAAGTCCTCGGACCGAACGAAGAACTCCACGGTCTCCATGGGACCGAGTTTCACCGGTTGGTCGATATCGGTGCGCGAAAGTGTCCCCCGGGTGTCGTAGTAGCGCACGCTGGCGATGTGCAGATCGGCGGTGGTGTCGGTATTGCGGACGCTGAGCGTGGCCGCGAGGGGATAGGGTTTGCCGTCGTGATGGTAGATGTGCGAGTAGATCGGCACGTAAATGCGACCCTGGCGGGACGCGGTCGACCGGTCAACATCGGAGTCCAGACGGGTACTGAGGTCAGGGGCCTCGAACTGTCCCGGGCCTTCGTAGGTCAGTTGATCCTCGATGAGCCCGATACGACTGCTGATGCTGAGCATCATCATGATCGCGGTCACCAGCAGGATGATGCCGATGGTCGCGATGACGATGTTCTTTTCGATGCGCGTAACTCGCAGATCTTCAGTCATCGGTGTCCTTGCCGGGCGGGCCTGCGGCAGCCGGTTCGGGAGGGACCATGGTTACCGGTGCCGATGCTGCATAGGTCTCGAGGATCTCGTCCAGGAACTGCTGCTCGAATGCCCCGTCACGCCCGACAGGGCTCCAGTAGGCATCTCGTTGGGGGTTGAACCGTCGGCCGCGGACCGTCGGCGTACTTGGGCTGAACACACGCAAACCGCCTGCTGCATTGTTGACCTGCCGTTCGGTTGCGTGCATGCGTTCCTTGTTGACCGTGACCTGTACGGTATACTCGCCCGGCGCATCCTCGTCGGGAATGATGTGCAGTACAACCGCACGGCGGATGTTGTGGAACAACGTTTCCCCGCGATCATAAGGCGTCGCGAGATGCTCGCGCCAGAACTCGATCGGGTAGGCCGATGTCTCGGGTCGGGTCGTGATCACCCCGGCACGCAGGTCCCGGCGGTCCGGCTTGAAGGCATTGCTGCGGCAGGTCTTGAGACATGCCTCCCAGAGGGCCGAGTACGCCGTTTCATCCTCGGCACTGACCCGGGCGCGCGTGGGTTCCGTCGGCGGGATCGGGCGTTGGCAGCCAAGCCCGGCGAGGCAGATCACGAAGCAGCCGGCAACGATTCTCAGATGGTTCATCGGGCCTCCTTGCGGTCCTGTCGATCCATGTTATTCCCCTTCGGCCTGTAGTCAATGTGCGCGTCTTCGCCGATACATCTGAGTCCATGACTGCCTCCTCGACAACATCGGCCAGTGTTTCCGCCCAAAAAATCGCGGCGGTCCGTCAACACGTGCTCGGGCAGGTCGGGCACTCCGACCCCACACTGTTCCTCCACGATGCCTGGGCCTATCTCGATGCCGTGTCCAGCGACCCCGAAATGGCCGCAGCGGTGATCGAGGCGCTGGTCCGCCTGGGGCTCGGTGGACCGGCGCGAGAATTACTCAAGCTACGCGGTGATGTCCCGGCCGGGTATGCCGCCCGCATCGCCGAGGTGCCGCCGGGGCGGGTGCCCTGGGAAGAACTCACAGCCACTTTCGAACAGAATTGGGCAGTGGTCGTGCAGTGCCATCCGTATCTTGCGCCCCATCGGAAAGAACTCGAGCAGGCCCGCCGCCGGGCCCACCTGTACCGCATGGTTACGGGAGACTACGTATTGTCGCGCCGCGTGCCGGGTCGTTTGCGGACCTGGGTAGACGGCCTGGGGGCAGCAAGCGTCCAGGCCACCATGCCCTTGCCCGATTTGTCGGCGTGTGCATGTGTCGTCGTCGATGGCCTTGCCGCAGGAATCCTCGTCCGCCGCGTGTACGATGCGATCGGCAATGCCGGGCCACCGGTGTTCCTGGTCGAACCGGACGCGGCTGCCGTGGTCGCGTGGTTGGCCACCGCGGATTGGCGCGATGTGCTGGCGGACGAACGCGTGAGGGTATTCGGAGGTGCGTCCGGCGACAGCGACATGGAGACAGTCCTGGAGGACACCGGGGGCGCCGAGTTCTCACAGGGAACTGCGATCACCCAGCCCGGGCGGAATCCGCGGACTGCGCATTTCGAGGCACTGGCCACACGATTGCAGGTGAACCGCGAATTGACCCATGCACCCGATAGACGTGGCGGCGCGCCCCGCACTGTGTCCACGACGCCCGATGTTGCAGTGGTGCACGAGCAGATGCAGGAGCGTTTCGCGCGTAACCTCGACGCATGCCGGCGTCACCGACCGGAGGTTCATCAGGCACTCGTTGCCGCCGAGCCATCACAGCGCCATCGCTGCATCGGCCTGCCGTGTGGAAGCCTGACCGTGTGCTGTTCGAGTGCGGAGGGTCATGAGACCATTCTGGGGGCCAGGCAGGATCCATCGTCCGAGGCTACTGAGATCCTGGCTCAATCGGCCGATGTGATCGCGACCCATCAACCACTGCTGCTCGCCGGCATGGGCAATGGCTATGTATTGGGTGGCCTGCAGCACAGTGTGACCGATCATCCTTTGGGGTTGCACCCGGTGTGCTACGTCGTCGAGCCCGATCTCGATATCGTGCGGCAGTGTTTGATGATTCACGACTACACCGGGCCGCGGGGTCCGATCGAACACGATCACTATCGCTGGTTCATCGGACCTGGCTGCGCGCAGGAACTGCAGGCACAGCTGGCAGCGCAGCCGTTTCTGGCAGATCCAGCACGCATCATCGGACAGAGCCTTGATGGCCGCACGTTGAGTCGGACGATCTCCCAGATGATCGTCGAGCGCCGGGCGGCCACCGAACGCGCTGGGCGCGCCATCCACGAACTCTATGAACAGCACACACGTGACCACCTGCTCGACGTGCTCGGTCCCACTCCGTCACGTCCGCCGCGCGTTCTGCTGTTGACCAGCCGCTTTACGACCGTGCTGCAATACTCAACCCGTGATGTCGCAGCGGCTCTCGCCGAATTGGGGTGGGAGACCGAGGTTCTCATCGAACCTGCTCCGTACCTGCGGACGACGGCTTACGCCATTCGTCAGGCGTTGCTGGAGAACCGGCCGGATGTGGTATTCATGATCGATCATCTGCGGTACGAGGGGCAGGGACTGCTGCCACCGAGTCTGCCGGTTGTCAGTTGGATCCAGGACCACCTGGGCAACCTTGTTACTGCCGAGGCCGGTGCTGCGATTGGTGTTCGTGATTTCGTCATTGGTGGGTGGGTGAAGCAGTATGTCATCGAACATGGCTATCCTGACCGCCAGTGCATCGAGATTCCGCGGGCCACGCGGGTGCCCGTCCGGCCGACGACGTGGTCGAGCACCGGGGCCGATCTCCTGTATGTCTCGAATCACTCCGATCTGGCCGAGAAACGCATTGAAGACGTCGTGAGCCATTTGGGTCGGTCGCCCGCGGTGCAGCAACTCATCCGGGTGAGCGCCGCACAGCTGCTCGAGTTGTATCAACAGGGCAAGGCGGTCACGACGCAGTCCGAGGTCCGCCGTATCATCGAGGACAGTGCAGCGGAGATGGGGGCCGTGCAGGGGGCCGGCAACGAATTCGGCCGGCTGGCTTTTCAGCTGTTCGATCGTGTGAACAATGTGCTCTATCGTCAGCAGAGCCTCTCATGGGTTGCAGAGATCGCCGGTGATCTCGGGCTGGAGCTGGCGATCTACGGTCACGGCTGGGACAATCATCCCCGATTCGCCCCGTACGCGCGTGGCTATGCCGCCTACGGTCCCGATCTCGAAGACCTCACCCGACGATCAAAGATCAATCTGTTGCTCGAGCCCTATTTTCCAACCGCTCATCAACGGTTGCTCGACAGCCTTGTGGCCGGTGGGTTCATGTTGATTCGTGAACGACCCATCGACCGGGTCGTAGACGCGTGGCAGCACTTTCTCGAATGTGAACTCGACCCGCACGTCGATTCGCTGGCAACTGCCCGGGCCGTATTGACGGCGGAGAAGCGTTGCCTGTTGAACGAAATGCACGCCGATCTGCTTGCGGACCAATCCTGGACTCAGGCCGATCTGGTAGCCACGTATCGGCGCAAGGAAGCCGAGGGACTCGGTTTTCTGACCAGGCTGCCCCCGGCCTATGACGTCGTGGCGTTTGCCGATCCTGCAACCCTGCGTCAGAAGATCGAGCAGTTCGTCGCGGAGCCGGACGCCCGTGGACGGGCCGCCGAGGTCCAACGCAGATTCGTCGAGCAGCATTTCAGCTACAGGGAAATCATGCGCCGCGTCGTGGCGCTCATGCGCGAGCGGATCGCCGAAGAACAGCTTCCTCGCGGGGTGACAGACTGACATGAGCCAATTCGCCACCGCAGATCATGATACAGCAATCACTGTTCAGGATCGCCACGGTCAAACGCTCGTACGTGTCCCGGGCCATCGTGGGACCGTGCGCATCGATAGCGGTACAGGTTACACCAGGTCAGTCGTCGTGGGCGGTGGTGAAGCAGCGGCGCTGGGGCACTTGCGTGAGGTCTGGACGCGCGTCCGTTTGGCCGCCGTGTTACTGGACACCTGCGGCGGCGTCCTGGCCGGGCGACGCGTGATGAACCTAGGTGCTGGTGATGGTGCAGAGGCCTTGTGTCTGTTTGGCATGGGAGCCGGCCACGTCACCGCGACCAATCACGGGGAACACTTTCTCGATGGTTCCATGTGTGCGCGCCAACGGTTGCTCCGAACGACTTTTGCGCGGCATGCAGCAACCCTTGGTCTCCAATCTACAGGTCTGGACGTCGGGGTCAGCTGGCACCACGATGATGTGACGGCGTCCTGCTTCGGGGGCGCTGCGTTCGATCTCATTTTCAGCTGGGCTACTCTCGAGCATGTGCTTGATCCGGAGGCCGCCTTGCGCGAGATGTACCGCATTCTCGAGCCGGGCGGCTGGGCCGTGCACGAGTACAACCCGTTCTTTGCGCTCGATGGCGGTCACAGCCTGTGTACGCTCGATATTCCGTGGGGCCACGTACGGCTCGATGCCGAGGATTTTGCAGCCTATGTCGACCGCTATCATGGGGCCGATGCACCGGCGGCGCTGTCGTTCTATCGCGCGGGCCTCAATCGTATGACCATCGCCGATCTGGCGGATCATGTCAGGTCCGCCGGCTTTGAACTTGCAGCCCTCGTGCCGCGAGCACGGACTGAGGATCTTCTGCTGCTGGACGGCACGATGTTGACGCAGGCGCGCAGGCAGTATCCGCGCGTGACGGTCAACGATCTCGCCAGTCGTATGGTTCGGGCGGTCCTCCGTAAGCCGAAATAGTCCTTGCGACCTTCCGCGATCGATGGGACAACACACGGCGTGTCCGCCTCATCCTGCACCATTGCCGCCGTCGTCGTCTGCCGTATGGACTCGCAGCGGCTGCCAGGAAAGGTGCTGGCTCCCGTTGGAGGTCGGCCGCTGGTGCAGGCTGTCGTGGAGCGCTGTTCGGTCATTGGGGCGTGGGGCGGGGTGGTCGTTGTCGCAACCAGTACCCGGGCGGTCGATGATCCGATCACGCAGTGGGCCGGGAGTGCGGGATACGCTGTGTACCGCGGTGCGGCGGACGACGTGGCTGGACGCATCCTGGGTGCGGCCCGGGTCCAGGCAGCGGACTGGGTGGCGCGAATCAACGCAGACAGCCCGTTCGTCGATCCGGCGCTGCTTGGAGAGGCCTGCCGGCTTGCCCGGGCAGGGGGCTGTGATTTCATCACCAACCTCGCGCCACGGTCGTTTCCTTACGGTGTCAGCGTCGAGATGGTGCGTACCGCGGTCCTCGCCGATTTTTATCAACAGTTTGATGACGCCCGTCATCGCGAACATCCGACTGCAATGTTGTACGAATCGCTCGACGCACTACGATATCACAATATTCACCGTGATGGTCCTGATTTGAGCCAGGTGCGTTTGACGGTGGATACGCCGGCAGATCTCGAGCGTCTGCGGTCAGTGGTCGAGATTCTGGGGCCGTCATGGGTCCGTGCGACCTATACCCAAATTGTCAAGAGATACGAGGAGAGCGGCTCTCGGTGATCACACTGTTTTGCATCCAGCCGAAGGGGTTCAACGTGGGGAATGAGGCCATCCACGTTGGGCTGCGGCAGTTGTTGCAAGACACGTTCGGCCAGGTGGTCAATATCATCGCGCTGCCGGCGACAGCACGCTACGAAACGCACGCTACTGCCGGGCTGACCGCTCGAACAATCCATGAGATCAATCAGTACGGCCACGGCGTGATCGTTGGCGGCGGGAATCTATACGAGAATGGTGAGCTCGATGTCGATCTCGACGCGTTGTCCGCACTCGAGCCTCCATTGCTGTTATTCAGCCTGTCCCGGGGCCGCATCTACAATCGCCGTCGCGAACTGGTCACACGTACCGACGCCATGCCGGATCGCGTCATCCGGGCTCTGAACGACAAGGCCCGGCACTCACTCGTACGCGACGACGCCACGTTGATGTACCTGCATGCCATCGGATGTTCCAATGCCCAACTCGGTGGCTGTCCCACAGTGTTCCTCGATCGTATTACGGAACGCCTGCCGGCGGTACCGCGCGGTGATCGTTCGGGCGTATTGATATCGGTGCGTCATCCGAACCTGATGAACGTTCCCCTCAGTGATCAGGCACAGGTTCGACACACTTTGGAGGAGCTCATCGCATTCTTGCGGTCCGAAACACTTGGGCCGGTACGCGTGCTATGTCACGATCACCGTGATATCCCATTTGCCGCGACGCTCGACGACGTCGACTACGTCTACACCGGTGATGTGTACAGCTACTTGTCTCTGTTGCGCACGTGCCGTTTGAGCGTGTCTTACAGGCTGCATGCCACGCTTCCGTGTATGGCATTCGGGACTGCGAATATCAATATCAGTTATGACGAGCGCGCTTCGAGTACCATGGCGACACACGGTCTGGGAGAGTGGGACATCGACATGTTCGATGGGGGCAGCCTCTTCGACGCCGTAATCGACCGCTACCGCCGTCTGGACGAGCTCCCCGGCCTGGTCGCACAGGCGCGCGAGCGTTGGCATACGCTCTACGCCACCGTCGACCACGCTTTCGAGCGGTTCCTCGCCGATATCGTCGCGTACAACCAGGCAATTGATGCCGTCGTTCCACAGGTGCACCTCAATGGCTGAAGCACTGCACATCATCGCCGAGGCGGGGACGAATCACGGTGGGCGGCTCCAGGCGGCCCGGCGCCTCGTCGATCACGCCGTCGATGCGCGGGCGGACTCGGTCAAATTTCAGGTTATCTACCCAGAGGGGCTCTATTTGCCGCGGCTCTACGAAGAAGGTGTCTATCGTGAAAACGAGGTCTTCGAGTTGCGCCGTCAGGCGATGCTGAGCGATGACGACTATGCAGAGCTGGTGACGTACTGTCGAGACAGAAACATGCCCGTCAGTGCTTCGGTCTTTGATCGCCGCGGGCTCGAGTTGTTGCATGCCTTCGATGTGCCGTATATCAAGATGGCGTCGTGCGACCTGAACAACGGTCAGTTGTTGCGCCAGGCAGCGGAGCTTGGACGCAAGATGATCGTTTCGACCGGCATGGCAACGCTTGGCGAGATCGAAGAGGCAGTCAACGGCATCCTGTCCACCGGACACGATGATGTCGTGTTGATGCACTGCGTGTCCGCTTACCCGTGCCCGCTCGATCAGATGAATCTCAATTTCATCACGGTGTTGCGGGCGGCATTCGGATTGCCCGTCGGTCTGTCCGATCACACCGAATCGAGCCTTGCCGGGGCCATTGCCGTGGCCCTCGGGGCGACGTGGATCGAGAAGCACCTGACATACGACCGTACCGCCTGCGGTTTCGATCACGCCTACGCGCTCGAGCCGGAATCCTTCGCGGGTTACGTCGCCGACCTGCGGGCCGCTTTCGACGCCTGTCAGCCGGAGACGAGCAAGATTCGACCGGACGAAGCTGGCGTCAAACCACGGGCCCGACGGAGTGTGTACGCGGCACGGCGCATCGAAGCCGGCCACGTGATTGGCGAAGAAGATCTGCTGATCGTGCGCCCGGAAGGGCCGCTGGCTCCCAACGACGGCGCACGCGTGGTCGGGCGTCGCGCCAAGCGTACGATCGAGCCATGTGAATCGCTTCAATGGGACCAGTTCGAATGATGCGCCGGGGCCGCCAGCGGCGTGTGCTGTTTCTATGTCGTGGCTCGACCCGCGATGGGCTGGGTCACGTCATGCGCTGTCGTTCCATTGCGTTGCAGATGCTCGAGACAGCCAGCGTGCATATTCTCGTCATAGGCGATGCGTACGTCGAGACGCTGTTACATGGTCAGGGCGTTGAGTACGTCATCGTCGAGCACGATGAGCAGGCATTGCAGCGCATCGGCACCATCGCGCCGGAGATTGTGGTCTTCGATCTCGAGCGCTTCGATGCGCGGGCATGCGCTGAGCTGCGGCAACAGGCCATGACTGTCAGTGTCTGTCCAACATTCGAACACATCGCCGACGTCGACCTCATCTTTCATCGCACCCGGTGCTGCGGGCCTGACTGGCCGCTCGATCGCCTGCGGGGCCAGTTGCGTACGGGGCTCGAGTACGCTGTCGTCCGCCGGCAGTGCGTCCGGATCACCACCGTACAGTACGCTGCAAATCTGGAGATGGATCCACTGGCAGTGGCTATTTCGATGGGCGGGGCGGATGCGGGCAACAAGACTTTGCAGGTGTTGGAGTCATTGTGTGCGATCGAGCGGCCGCTTTTGCTGTGGGTTCTCCTGGGAGAAGGCTACGCACATTCGTACACCGCCCTGGTCGATTGTGTCAGCCGCAACGGTCGCCACGAAATCATCCTGGCCAAGACCAGCGACTCGATGTGGCGGGTCATGCGGACATGCGCCCTGGCTGTTCTGGCGGGTGGCACGGTGACCTATGAGGCCGTGTTTGCAGGATTGCCGTCGATCAATCTCTTCGACAACGGGCGACACACGTTCCTGGTCGAAGAACTGGTCGATCGCCAGGTCGCCCTCTCGGCCGGTTATCCGTTGGTGTCAGCCAGCGCAGCGGCCCAGGCTTACGTTGCTCATCTCGAGAGTCACCGGGCGGAGTTGCTGGCGATGCATCGGGCCTGCGCCGGGCTCATTGATGGCGCTGCTGCCGAGCGCATTGCGCACGGCATCCTCGAACATGATCGGGTCCGCGTGACCCTGCAGGCATGATGGGCATTGGTGTAATCAACTATGGGGCGGGCAACTTCGGATCCGTATGGAACGCGCTGACGCACCTGGAGCTCGACCCTGTTGAGGTCCGTGCGCCCAGCGATCTGGACGGTGTGTCGCATGCAGTGCTCCCGGGCGTGGGTGCGTTCGGCGCGGCCATGGACTGCTTGGACAACAGCGACTGGGGTGGTGCTGTGCGCCACCATATCGAGACATCAGGGAAGCCGTTTCTGGGGATTTGTGTCGGAATGCAGGTGCTGGCCGACGAAGGCCAGGAATTCGATACGCGTGCCGGACTCGGGATTGTCGGCGGACGTGTCGTGCGGATTGCACCGGATGGGTCGCGCCTTCCGATTCCGCATGTGGGCTGGAGCCCCGTGTCGTGGACTGCGGGGTGCCCGCTGTTCGATGGTTTGCCACCGATGTGCTCGTTTTACTTCGTGCACAGTTACGAGCTGCAGCCGGCAGCCCCGGATGTGGTCGTGGCCACATGCGACTATGGCGGACCGCTGGCCGCAGCAATTCAGCATGATCATGTCTTCGGCGTGCAGTTTCATCCGGAGAAGAGCCAGCGTGATGGGCTGAAGCTGTTACGCAACTTTGCAAAGTGGACGCCATGATGAACACGGCCAAAGGAACTCAGACTGTCACGCCGTTCGATCCGACCCCGTGGATCGCCGAGGACCACTTGAGTGCGGGGTTGGCCGCGCGACCGCACAGGATACCGGACGATATTCACAATCAGATCATCGACCGGGTCGCACGCATGTACCAGGCCATGGTGCGTGATGGTTCAGAACTGTCCGCGCCTTATCGAGTCGAGGGCGAATGGGCCGTGTATCTTGCCGAACGCAAGACTCTGTACGATGACCTGCTGGCCAACCGTCTGGGGCCGGCGGGTGAACGTCTGGCCCATTTCTGGAGAAACGAGCTCGGCCCGATCGTCAAGGAGTACGCCCGCTACGACCAATTGGCCGGCCGCGTCGAGCCTTTCGTCAGTCGCTTCCAGCACAATGTCGTGCGCAACTATCTCATCTGGCGGGAGATTGTCGATCATCCGCTCGAGGCTCTGGCCAGTCCTCAGGTCGGCAATCCGTGGGGCTATATGATCGACGGCCACCTGGTCGCCCCCAAGGCCACGCGATTCCACGCTCTGGCCGTACAGGCGGCGGAGATGACCCGGGGCCTGGACTGCCCGGTGATCGCCGAGATCGGTGGTGGCTACGGTGGTCTGGCGTACTATTTGTTGCAGGTGTCGCCGACGTGCACGTATATCGACTTCGATCTGCCAGAAACCCTGGTGCTGGCCGCGTATTACCTGTTGTGTGCAGCTCCGGGTCGTCCGGTCTTGCTCTACGGCGAAGACACGGCTGCAAGAATCGGGCCACCCGCCGGCGGAGTGCAGTTACTTCCGCATTTCGCGTTGCCGACTCTTGCGGAACGCAGCGTCGACCTGATGATCAACACGTTCAGTCTGTCCGAGGTGCCGTGGACAACCCTGCTCGAGTACATGGATCAGATTCACCGCTGTGTGCGGCACTATTTTCTGCACAACAACATGGATCGTGCCGGCGTGGTCAATCGTGGGTACGAACGCATTCCATCAACGCGGTATCCCATCGATCGCGAGGTGTTCAAGCAACTCTACAAGGATTTCGACCTGTTTCACGGGCACGACGGTGACTACCGCCAGGTGCTGTATCAGCGGATTTCTTGAAGGGGTCACATGGTCAAGCATCGCATCATCCCCGTCGTCCTGATGCGCAATGGCGTAGCGGTCCAGAGCAAAGGCTTTCAGCGCTATCAGCGGCTCGGCGATCCCACGACCATCGTTGAGCGGTTGAGCGACTGGGCCGCCGATGAACTGATCTATCTGGACATCAGCCGGACGGGGTCATACGACATGGGGCGTGACGATCTCCACGCTGCCAACAGTTCGACGCCGTTGGTGATCCTGGAGCACATCGCCAGGCGCTGCTTCATGCCGCTGGCGTTCGGCGGCGGCATCCGTACGTTGGATGACTGCGCCGAGCGCTTGCGTCTCGGGGCCGACAAGATCGTCATCAATACCCAGGCTGTGGTCGATCCGACGTTCATTGATGACTGCGCCCGAGTCTTCGGCGCGCAGTGCATCGTGATATGCATTGACGTCCGGGCCGTCGAAGGTGCTGCTGACGTCTGGCAGGTGTATGCCGAGGGTGGGCGCACGACAACCGGTCGTGATCCGATCACGTGGGCCCGCGAGTGCGAGGCGCGGGGGGCAGGCGAAGTCGTGATTCAATCGATCGATCGCGATGGTCGAGGACAGGGGTACGACCTGGCACTGATCAGCAGAATGACGGCGGCGCTGACCATCCCTGTCATTGCATTGGGCGGTGCGGGGACATGGTCCCACCTGCGTGAAGGGATCGAACAGGGCGGTGCGGCCGCTGTGGCCGCAGCCAATATGTTCAATTACACTGAGCACAGCGTGTACCAGGCCAAGCGGGAACTGTTCGCGGTCGGGGCGGACGTTCGTGAACCGATTCTGGGCTACACGATTTGACAGGACCATTGGGCCGAGGTGGAACTGATGCGATACTGCGCCAGATGTGTCTATCCCGAGGCGGCCGTCAACATGATGTTCGATGATGATGGCGTGTGCAGCGCATGTCATGTGGCGGCCGAACTCAATGGCCTCGATGAGTCTTTCTGGGCCCGGCGTCAGGCACGATTCGAACGTCTGATCAAAGAAAACACGTGTCGCGACGGCAGCAACTGGGACTGCATCATACCGGTCAGTGGCGGCAAAGACAGTTATTGGCAGACGCACTTGATCACCAGGGTCTATGGCCTCAAGCCTCTACTCGTAACCTATCACGGCAACAACTACCTGCCCGAGGGGCAGGGCAACCTCGACCGCATGCGTGATGTGTTTGGGGTCGATCATCTCATTTTCGGGCCGAGCGTCGATACGCTCAAGGCACTCAATCGGGCGTGTTTCCACAAGATGGGTGATATGAACTGGCATGCGCACGCGGGGATCAAGACCGTACCGCTGCGCGTGGCCGTGGATTTCAACATTCCACTGGTCGTGTGGGGCGAGATCACGTGGAGCGTCGCGGGGATGTTCTCGCCTGACGATTGTGTCGAGTACAACAAACGCACGGTCATGGAGCACGACCTGCGCGGTTATGATTGGCAGCAGATGGTCGACGCCTCGGCCGGCCTTGGTTCGCGCGATCTTGCGTGGCTGCGTTATCCCTCGGACGAAGATCTGGTACGCGTTGGCGTGCAGGGGATTTATGTTGGCAATTTCTTCAAATGGGATCCTAACGAACACACGCGGGCAATGACCGAGGAGTATGGTTTCGAGTGTGCCCGCCTGCCGTTCGAGCGGACCTACCGGACGATGTCCAATCTCGACGACATGCATGAGAACGGCCTGCACGACTACATGAAGTTCATCAAGTTTGGTTATGGCCGGGCGTCAGACCACGCTTCCAAGGACATTCGCGACGGCTACATGACCCGCGCGGAGGGCATTGAGATGGTCCGGCGCTACGATCACGTCAAGCCACGGCGTGATCTCGAGCGGTGGCTCGAATATGTTGACATGGATGAGACCGAGTTCGATCGCGTTGCGGACACCTTCCGCAACCCCCGGGTGTGGTGGATCGAAGACGGTCAGTGGCATAAGCACGATGCGTGGGGCGGGGCGTCGGCCTACGGCGTGGTCAAACTCCAAGATCCCGACGTCAGGCGGAAGTATGCGCGACATGCCCAGGCCAAACACTGAACCCATGCACGTCGAGGACATTCGTCCAGCGGCACTGATGGCCGACAAGCAGAGTTGTCTCGAGGCCGATCGACGCATGCTGCTGGACCGCCGGAGCGAATGGGTCTGGGTTCGTTGTCCGGCCTGTGCCGGTGACGTGCCCGAGGTGTTTGGTACGAAGGACGGTTTTGCGTACCAGCAGTGTCGAGCATGCGAAACGGTGTATACGAATCCACGGCCCTCGCCCGTGCTGCTGCACACCTTCTACGCGACCAGCGCCAATTACGCGTATTGGAACCGCCACGTGTTCCCGGTCACCGAAGCCGCCCGGCGGACCCGCATATTCGAGCCGCGTGCGGCCCGGCTGCTCGAGGCGGTGGATCGTCTACAGCCCGGCGCACGGACCGTGCTCGAGGTCGGCGCCGGCTTCGGGACGTTTTGTGAGACGTTGCGCCGGACTGGCCGGTTCGAACGCATCGTGGCCGTTGAGCCCACGCCTGATCTGGCGGAGACCTGTCGCGGCCGGGGACTCGAAACCCTCGAGACGCCAATCGAGCGGGTCGGTGCGATCGGGCAGGTAGATGTCGTTGTGGCATTCGAGGTCATCGAGCACCTGTTCGATCCGGCCGATTTCATCGACCGCTGCCATGAATTGCTCGGAGCCGGCGGACTGCTCGTGCTCAGTTGCCCCAACGTCAAGGGCTTTGACGTGGCCACGCTTGGCTTGCGCTCCGGCACGTTCGATCACGAGCATTTGAATTACTTCCATCCGGATGCCCTTGCGACGCTTGCAGCACGCTGCGGTTTCGACGTCCTGGAGATCAGCACGCCGGGTGAGCTGGATGCGGAGATCGTGCGCCGGCACGTGCTGGCGGGCGACATTGATTTGGCCGCCCAGCCGTTTCTGCATGACGTCCTGATCAACCGCTGGGGCGAAGCCGGCCAGGCGTTCCAGTCGTTTCTGGTGGCCGCGCGGCGGTCATCCCATATGTGGCTGATTGCTCGGCGGCGGAGGACTTGATGGCCGGCCCGCGCATCAGTCTCATCGTGCCGTCGCGCAACCGCCCGGTCGCACTGGCGCGGTTTCTCGACGCCTTGCGCGATCAACTGTGCGCTGCCGATGAGTTCGAGGTCGTTATCGCGTTCGATGGGCCGACCACGGACTGTGGTCCACGGCTGCCACGGGACCTGCCGTTCGAGGTCACCCGACTCGAACGCGCGCCGCTGGGGATCTCTGCGGCCAAGAACGCCGCGGTCGCCGCGAGTCGCGGCACCATCGTGCTGCTGGTCAATGATGACATCGTGCCGGAAGCGCGGTTCGTCGCAGAACACCTTGCGGCCCATGATGCGGGGCACCCCATCGTGCTCGGAGACACGCCATGGTCACGGGACGCTCGGGACACCGTGTTCGATGGGATGATCCGGCGGACACCGATGGTGTTCTTCTATGGCGACATGATCTCCGGGCAGCATTACGGATTCCGCCACGCCTGGAACCTGAACCTGTCAGTGGATCGAGCGCTGCTCATGCGACTGGACGGGCCCTTTGCCGACGGACTGCGTCCGGTGTACTACGACGATGTCGAGATGGCCTACCGCCTGATGGGGGAGGCGTGTCACGTCTTCTACCATGCGGCGGCCCGCGCAGTGCACGAACATCGACTGACACCGTACGACTACTTCTTCCGCGAGGCGCTGCTTGGCGTCATGGCCGTGGCGCTGCACGCGGTCAATCCTACGTGCTTCGCGGCTATCTTTCGCATGTCACTGGCCGCGTTGTGCGACCAGGCCGAGGCAGTGCTGGCGCTCGATGTCGCAGATGGTCGCCGGACGCTCAGCCGGTGGCTCGAACGTGTGCGTGTGCTCAGTGGCGGCGAAGTCGCCCCGGACCTGTGTTCAATGCTGTACGACGCGCACCTGCCGCTGAAGCGTCGGGCTTTCCGTTGCGGCGTGCGTTGCGGCGTGGCCAACGAGGCGGCGCCGTGGACCGCGCGCTTCGATCTCGCTCGGCGGGCATTGGCCGGCGACCCCGTGTTTGCCGAGGCCGCGTGGGCCGGGGAGGTGCCATGCGGTTGAGTGTGTCGTTCGAATCGGCTGACGGTGCGGCGCTCGACGATGGGTGCCCGGACATTCGACTGGTCATGGACGCCGATGTGCACATCGCATACCGTACCGACGGCGTGGCCCATGTAACCCCCTGGGATGTGCTGGTCAATGCTGATGGGGCGGCGCTGCACGCGTTGACCGCCGCGGCCGATGCGTGGTGGACGCAGCATGGTCACGCTGTGGTTGACGGGATCGATTGCCTGCAAATGGTCCGCTATCGCCACACGCGGTGCTTGACCCGCATGACGTGGGTGGCCTTCGTTGTCGCCCGTGCCATCGAGCGTTTGGATGTGACTGAAGTGCTGGTCCGCACACCGGCCGGCCACGGCCTCGATCAGCCCCATGATCAGCGGTCCATGCCCATTCTTCAGGGGGTGGTTGCGGGCGTTGCACGCGCCGCAGGGGCTGCTGTGCTGCACCTGCCGGAAGTGCCTTCGTTCAACGACGGTGCTGCGCGCGCCATGCCCGCATTGCCCACCGTTGATGCTGCGGATTGGATGGTCGGGGGCGCCTGGGCGCTGCTGATGGGAAATGGCGGTGAACTGTTACGCCAGATTCCCGTCGTGCAGGCGTTGGCTGCACGTGGTGTCGCGGTCGCGCAAGTGTACAAGCATGCCGACGAACACGTCATGGCCCAGCTTGCCGAGGAGGGCCACACCATGTGGCACGAGTCTCAGCTGGCCCCCGGAGAGGCAGCCGTCGATGATGGAATGTGGCTGGATCGGGCCCGTGCGGCGTTCGATCATCAGGCGCAGAACGCGCCGCCAGCTTTGCGCCCGATCTTCAGCGATTCGGCACTCGCCGGTCATTGGGACTTTGTATTCGGGTCCTACGCGCGGAGTATGGCGCGGCACGTTCGGCGGTGGTCCGGGCTGTTCCACCGGTGCCCGCCCGGCGTTGTCATCACCAATTATCCGATGCCGGTCCTCGATATTGCGTGCCACCGCGGCATACCCAGCGTCGTGCTACCGCATGGTCTGCTGGTTCACGGCGACACGGCGTTGTACTGCGGCGTGCCTCAGGGGGCGCGCATTGCCGCACTCAGCGCTCGGCATGCGGCACGGCTGTGTGCGGCCGGCATGAAGGCACCACGCGTCGCCGTCACCGGTGATCCTGCCAGCGGCGGACTCGAGGCCCGGCTGAATCAGGCCGTGCGTTCTTCAGCCAGCGGGCACCGCGTCCTACTGCTCAGTGGTCACAGTACGGCTCCAACGGTGCTGGGGCGCCTGCCCGAGGTCGATTGGCGTAGCGCATGTCAGGAGATGGGCGAGGTCAGTGCAATGGCCTCACGCCATGCAGCCTGGGATGTCACGGTGCGTCGTCATCCACGCTATGACTTCGGACTCCCGTTCTACCGCCACGTCGACCTCCGGCTTTGTCCGCATTCGAGTTTGCAGGAGGCGATTACCGGCACCGACATCGTGGTCGTCGTGAACGCGATGACCTCAGCATGGATCGAAGCTTCGGTGGCGGGGCTGCCCGTGGTGATGCTGGATTCGGCCATGGTGTGGTGGCAACCGGAGGACTGGGGACTGGACGTGTGGCCGCGCGTCCATACGGTAGCGGATCTCGAAGCGGTACTGATGGGCATGTTCGAAGATGCGACGCGCTATGCTCACTTCGCCGAGGCGACACGTGCGGCGGCGCGCCGATATCTGGGAGTTGAGGACCCGCCGCGCTCGGCTGTCGACCGCTGCCTCGATCTGTGCGTGAAGTTGCCCGCTGTTCCTGTTCCGGGCACAATATCCTCCGCCTGATCCCGAACACCCCGTGACATCCGCGTCGAAGGAGAATGCCTTGAAAAACCCCGGAATTGCAGCTGTCCTGTGCTTCTTCTACACCGGCCTCGGCCAGATCTACAACGGTCAGATCGCCAAGGGTGTGTTCCTGTTCATTCTGCGAATCGTCAGCGACTGCATGATCCCGATCGGCATCGGCCTGATTACCAGCCCGGTGTTGTGGCTGTTCGGCATGTGGGACGGCTACGTTTCAGCAGAGCGACACAATGCGGGCGGTTATGTGTGACAGGCCCTGTTTCGAGAGGGCCAGGGGCGCGTGGACGTGATATGCCTCAGTGCGTGGTTGCGATCAGGATGGCGAGCGGTTTGACCGGCTCGAGGGACACGCGGCCCCATGGCAGCGTCGGGAACAGATAGGTGCGGTGCTGTCCATCCTGTGCAGCCGTCAGCAATTCGATGGCGAAGCGACCGCGGGCGTCGCGTGAGGCTTTGAACGTGAATGTGGCCAGATGGCCGGCTGCAACCGCCACACCATCCGAGTCCATGCCCGCAAGTACCTGGCCCGTATGTATGTTGAATGCTGACCAGATGGCCGGCGCTTCGGCAAAGACGAAATCATGCGTCCGCCTGCTTCCGGCGGCCCGTCGCGCTACGTGGTCCGTCTGATGAATACTGATATCCACCAGGTCGAGCGAACCACCACTACCGCCCGTAGCAGTCATGTGCAACTGGAACCCACGGAGGTCTGCCAGCGGCGTGGTCAACAGGACGTCCACTTCGATCCGATCACCGGGTGCTACGTGCGTCGCCGTCGAAGTCAGCAGCAGGCCGGCGTGGGCAACGGTCAGCGGGCCCCCGGATGGAGCGGGGGCTCCGCCGTCGAGCGGGCAGCCGCACGAGGTGCTGTTGTCAAAGGCGTTGAGCGCAGCGAACGCGTCGTTGCCGTCGCATACGCCGTCCCCGTGGCAGCTACCGAACTGCCCGCCTGCGTCGACATTCATGGCCGACGGCGGAGCCAGTTCGCAGGGATACGTTCCGGTTTCCTGTCCGGGCGCGACGTTGGCAAAGCAGTTGAGCGCGTGGAAGCGGTCGTTGCCGTCTGCCGTACCGTCCGGAGCGCAGGCGCCGAACTGGCCGCCCATGTCACCGAAAACGATAGCGATGGGGGCCGCGCAGTCAGCACCTGAACATGCATGCCACAGGCAGTTGTCGTCACGAATGCCGTCACCGTCACCGTCCGCGCAGGCGGCCAGCGAGGGGACGTACTCACAGGTTCCATTGGCGACGTTGCAGGTGTCGATGAAGCAGTCGTCGTTATCAGTGCAGTCCTTGTCGCTCGCGCACGCCGGCAGGGCGATGGCACCGGCGCAGGCACCAATGGCCTGAATCGATCCGTTGTTGATCAACGTTTCGTAATACACCCGCACGTTATCGAGTACGACGTGGGCGCCGGGATGGATGATCAACGTGTGGACATACAGCGCTTCCGCACATGGCTTGGTGCTGATGATGTTGGCGAAGTCGTTGACCAGGGTCACGTCGGTCGTGACGAATATCTCGTCGACGATTTCGAGCGTGCCCATCGAGAAATTGGAGTGACCGCTGACGCTGAAACCGGCCAGTGTATTGCCCACATCGCTGCCTCCGACTTCGTACGACTGGGCCAGCCCACTGAGCACCATGTGCCCATGTCCGAAATCGAAGCCGTTGGGCTCGGTGATTTCATTGTTGAAGTCACCGTGGAGTTCGAAGACCGACAATGAGTCAAAGTTGATGTCGGAGCTGCCGTCCATGTTGAGGTCACCTTCGACCAGAATCTGACCGGACCCCGATCCGCCGGTGACCGGGGGCGTCTGGCCACCACAGTTGGGGCATGGTGACCCGCCCGGGAGATCTTCGAGGATCATGTCGCCCGTGACATGCATCCTCATGTGGTCGGTGATGAGGACCGTGCCGCCATCCTGGACGATCAACCGCGGGACGGTCAGCGTGGCCGCGACTGTTCCGGCCGTGGCGCCGGGGTCGGCGCGGTACAGGCCGCCGTCGCGGACGAAGACGTCGCCCAGTGTGACATCAACGGAACGATTGCTTGCGACCTGCAACAGGCTCTCGACGAGCACTCCGTTGGGTTGAACCACCGTGAGATCGCCCACAGCACCGGCCATGGTCACATCAAGGCGCGAATTGTCCAGGATGCGCAGTGTGTCGATATCGACCGTTACATCGAGCTTCACGTGATCGGCATCGTCGAGAGTGACGTGATATGTGGTGCCGCCGTCGTTGTCGGGAAAGACACCACCGAGATCCCAGTTGTTCACACAGCTCCAGTTGATGTTGCCCGGGCCGCAGCTGCCGGTGAAACCCGCACACTCGTCGGGAACACCATCGAGATCGTCGTCATTGGACGCACCGCTCTGGATATCACACGCGTCCGGAACCCCGTTGAGGTTGCAATCGTCACAGGCAGGGAATGCCGGCGCCGTGCACGTGGCGATGTCGCATTCATCCGGCACCTGGTTGCCGTTGCAGTCCTCGCTGGTGCCGTTGTCGATATCTTCGGCGTCCGGAACACCATTGTCGTTGCAATCGAGGAGGCCACCGCCCGGGTGCTCGTAACTGCCGATGTCGACGACTGGCGAGCCGGGGATGCCCGTGTCGGGGGTGGCCAGGTCATCGACCACGCGCGAAAGCTCGGCCAGGTCGAGCGGTAGGCGTTCGGCGGTATCGCCGTCGTCGTCGAGATCGTCGGTGTCGTTGGGCATGGACGGCGTGTCGCCGGCATCGATGGCCGCCGACCCACCCTGCAGCGCCAGGTTGTCGTCGAGTGTGCCGGCGATTCCGTCCTCGCCGACGCGGTCGACGAACAGAGGATTGCCTCCAACGTTGCCACTGCCGCCCAGGCCACCGGTGAGGTTTTGAATGAGGCTGTAATTGACCACCGCGTTGCCCGACTCGACGAACAGCTGGCCGCTCTCCTCCTCGTTGCTGCCGCGTTGACCGGCGTTGCGCCACAGAATGGAGTTCCGCATGTTCAGGACGGTCGACAGGCCGATGACATGAATGCCGCCTCCGTTGGTGCTGCTGGCTTCGTTGCTGGCCAACGAGCAACTGATCATCGAGGCCTGGCTGCTGCTCGAACAGTAGATGCCTCCTGCGGTGTCGGCGGAGTTGCCACTCAGCAGGCAGTTGATCAGCGTAGCGCTGACCCCGGCGATATTGATTCCGCCGGCCGTGGAGGCTTCGTTACCGATGACGCGGCAGTGGGTCAGAACGGGAGCCGACAGCAGGCTGCCGTTCAGGTTGAGACCACCTCCGGTCTGACTGACCACGTTGTCGAAGAACGTGCAACGCGTCAGCCGCGGGCTGCCGCCGCCACTGTATAGTCCACCCCCGCCGCCAAACGACGTGACTCGGTTATTGCGGAACATGCAATCGCTGAATGCCGGGCTGCCGCCATTGTCATTCCATGCGCCGGCGCCGTTGTTTTCGGAGCTGTTCAGTACGAAGACACAATTCTGGATGGTCGGACTGCCGTTGTCGATGTGCAATCCGGCTCCGCGCGAGGCGAGCCCACCGCCGTCGGCATTGCCGCCGGTGATGATGAACCCGTCGAGAACTGCACTCGGACCGGTGTTGCTGCCGGTGACCACGTGGAAACTGTTGTCTCCGTAGTTGGCAAAATTGACCCCGTCGTTGCCCAGCAGGTCGCCCGAAAGGAGGGTATCGTTCGATTCGGGGTTGCGCTCGAACACGAAAGTTTCTCCGCCAGCAAATCCGCCGTACACTGCGACGTCATTGACCAGGACCAACGATTCGGAGCGATTGCTTCCAAACAGGACGGGAAGGTAAGTTCCCTCGGCAACCCATATCTCACTGACGGTTCCGCCGGAGCTGGCGGCGAAACTCAGAGCCTCGACCATGGTCTTGTAGGGGTCCGACCATGAGATGCCCAGCGACATGCCGGGGCCATCTTGTTGGACGAATACCCGCCGGCCGAACTCATGAGCGCCCAGATCGACGATGGGTGCGGGGCCATTGCCGGTGTCTGGCGTCGCGACATCATTGACTTCGCGTGGGCGCCCACCGAGATCGAGGGGCAGGACCTCCGCCGTGTTCAAATCATTGTCGACATCGCCCACATCGGCGGGCACTGCACTCCTGTTGCCGGCATCTATGGCCGGAGAGCCACCCAGCAACCGCAGATCGCCCATGGCCGCGTCACGGAAGAAGGGATCAGCATCGATGATGCCTGTGCCACCAGCCCACGGCCAGCCGCCTTGAATCAACGAATACGATGCAAAGGGATCGCCGCTGTTGAAATGGACCTGGGCAGCTGCGTCGTCACCGCTGGCGTCGGTGTTGCCCCACAGGATGCAATTCTTGATGTTGGGATCGCTGTTGCCGTCGACCAGGATGCCGCCCCCGGAGATCGAGGCATGATTGCCGTAGAGTGTGTTGCCGACGAAACACGGGTGCCCATCGTCCAGTGCCACCGCAGCACCCGTGCTGGCTTCATTGCCATGGAACACGGAGTTGGTGATCAGTCGTTCCGAGGCATTGTGGTCGACAAAGGCACCGCCCGCTTCGGCCGAGTTGTTCTTGAACGTGCAACTGACGAACGGGCCCGTGTTCGAGGTCGTATAGACCGCACCACCCCGCTCGACGGCAAAGTTGTCTTGAAAGATGCACCGTACGGTGACGACTTCGGCGGCAAAATCGTTGAACAGTCCTCCGCCACGGACGGCGACGTTGGATTGGAATGTGCAATCACGCAGCTCGGCGGCGCCGTCGATGTTGTACACGCCCCCACCCCATCCGAAGTCGCCGATGGCCTGATTGGACGTAAAGATGCAGCGGCTGACGGTCGGGCTGCTGTTGGTCTGGTTGCCCAGCGCACCACCCGAATTGGCGATGTTGCCCTCGAAGTGACATGTCCCGATTCCGGGTGAACTGCCGCTGACGTTGAACATGCCAGCGCCCATGTCGAGGGCGAAGTTGTCGATGAACCGGCAACGGGTGATGGTCGGCGAACTGGTGACGTTGAGCATGCCGCCGCCAGTGGAGTTGCCGTCCTCGTCGGCGTTTCCACCGATAATCGTGAAACCGTCGAGGACCGAGTCCGAGGTCAGCTCGAAATTCGAAATGACATGGTAGCTGTTTTCGGCGCGCGTGGAATCGTCTGCACCGCCCACATCATCTTGATCGAGATCGCCGCTCAGAATGGTAACGTTGGATACTGGGTCGCGCGCATCCGGATCGAATTCCGTGCCGTCGAATCCGCCGAGGACTTCAACCTCCATGGGCAGGCTGAACGATGACATGCGGTCCCCATCGGATTGGGCGACGCCGACGTCAGGATAGTATGTGCCACGAGCGACCCACACGTTTTCGCCCGGGGTTGCGACGAGCAGGGCATCCTGCAGGCTGACGAAGGCGTTGTCCCACGACTGACCATCCTCGCTGCCGGTGGCGTTGACGTCGACGAAGATCTGGGCCTGCACGGGGCGTACGGCGAGCGCCACCGCTGTGACGGCGATCACCACGGCCCACCGTTTGCGAGCCCGCATCGTCTGTCTCGAGGCCGTTCTGACCCCCATTGGCCAATCTCCCTGCAGTCGTGACCGCAATCTAAACTCAACGCATTCCGGCGAACGCTCTTACTCCCCATTTACGGCGAATCGTGATTCTGACGATTTGCAGGGTCCCCGCAGGACGCCGCGCGGGGGGGATGGGATCTGCATCGAGTATACCGATCCTCGGGTGGCCGCTGCAAACATCAGGCAAGAGGTAACTCAAATGGACTAAGCGAGTTCCGGCTGAAGCCAGCCGCCAAGCCCGTAGTTTTCAGACCGAGATGGGATGACAGCGAGTATGTCGGCTCGGTATCAGAGGTGGCAGGGCCACCCCTTCCGCCCGCCGCTTCGTCGTCGGCCCAGGGCCTAGTCGGCTTCGACCGGGTAGAGGTCCAGGAGTGCTCGAAGGTCTCGGGCAGCATCGAACCACAGCACCCCGGCGTCTGCCCTGACCTGAAAAGAATCCGCGTGGGTGAGCCCTGGCGGCCATGCTTCGCGGGCCCGTTTGATCTGGATGGCTGCAGCCTCGGGTTCGCCAAGATGATGTGAGGCGATTGCGGCAACGAGGTAGTTGTAGCACTCGACATCCCCAAGCCCCAGAGCGGCCAGTGCAGAATCCCGTGCGGCGGCGTACTCGCCGGCCTGCAGGTGCGCCAGCGCGCGTACTCGTTTGATCTGAGGTGAGGTGTAGTTGGCAAAGCTGTCAGCGGTTTGCGCATCTTCGAGCGCGGCCCGGGTATCCTGATGCAACCCGATTTCCATGTGGATGCGGGCTCGAACGGCGCGCGCCCAGGGATCAGTCTTGTCGCAGTCGACGGCCGCGTTGATTGCTTCGAGCGCCGCAGGGTCACGGCGCAGTAGACGCAGAACGGCCAGGTGACGCCACGCGGGGCTGTTGCACGTGCCTTCAGCGTCGGTGAGGTTGACCGCCCGGTGGAGGGTCGTTTCGGCTGCATCGAGATCACCTACGAGCATGTGTACGCAAGCAAGATTGTCCAGGGTCGCGACACTCCTGGGATCATGACGAGCCGCCTGGTTGTAGGCGGCGACCGCGGCCGAGTACCGTCCCAGTTTCTTGAGCAGCACCCCCTTTACGTTCCAACAGCCCCACATGGCCTCGTTGTTCTTCTGCGGAGCGAGGACAATTGCTCGATTGCATTGTTCCAGGGCCTGCTCCAGTAATTCGGGTTGCGGCATGGCCTGAGCATTGTATTGCTCCTTGCCCAGTAGCGCCAGGTTGACCATGGCCCGCCAGTTGTTTGGATCGAGCACCAATGCTTCTTCAAAACTGCTCCGCGCTTCGTTCCAGTTGTTTTCGTTTTGCAAACGCAGGCCAAGCTCAGTCAATGAGCGCACGCGCGCGGCCGTCTTACGTTGATTCTCGATGATGAGGAACCCCGTGGCCGCCACGAGCAGGACCCCTGCGACAACCGCACTGACCACCGCCTTGTGCCGGCGGGCGAACTTACCAATGCGCGCCAGCGGCCCGGGCCGCTTGGCGGCGATCGGAATATCGTTGAGGTAGCGCCGCAGGTCCTCGGCGACGGCCCGCGCCGTGTCGTAGCGTGCTTCCGGAGACTTCTCAATCATCTTCATGCAGATGGTTTCGAGTTCGGCGGGCACTGTAGGGTTGTGCCGGCGGGTCGGCACCGGGTCCCGGGAGATGATCGCGCCCAGGATTTCCTTGTCGTCGTTGCCCGCAAAGGCCGGTTCGAACGCCAGCAGCTCGTAGAGTGTAGCACCAAGTGAGTAGATGTCGGTGCGGTGGTCAACGCGTACGCGTTTGGCCATGGCCTGTTCGGGGCTGATGTAACGCAACGTACCGAGCAATGAGCCGGTCATCGTCACCGATGCGTCGTCCGTGCTTTTGGCCAGTCCGAAGTCGGCGACCATGATGCGGCTGTCCTCGGACAGGATGAGGTTGCCCGGCTTGATGTCACGATGGATGATGCCCTCGTTGTGTGCATAGTGCAGCGCGTCGGCTGCGTCGGCCATCCACCGCGCAACCTGACTGTAGTACGGCCGCCCGCGACCGGCTGCAGTGAAGGAGCCGCTGATGCTCGGTCGCTCATCCGGCACGGTGTTCTCATCTGTCGTGGTCGGCAGGACGTCAGGCCGACTGACCGTGCGTAGCAGATCGGCCAGTTGGGCCAGACCGGCGGTGGCCGCATTGTTCTGTCCGAGCCGCGGGATTGCGGTACTCAGCGGTTGGCCGTGGATGAGCTCCATTGCGTAATAATGGGCATCACCGCATTCGCCAAAATCATAGATCGGGATGATGTGCGTATGGTGCAGGCGTGCGGCAGAGGTGGCTTCCCTGCGGAATCGTGAGACGGCTGCCGGATTGGCGGCACCGATCATCGCAGGCAGGACCTTGAGAGCCACGGTGCGGTTCAGCTTGATCTGGACCGCCCGGTAGACCACACCCATGCCGCCCTGGCCCAGAACATTGATGATTTTGTAGCCATCGATGCGTGGCAGGTGGCGTTGGGGGGGCTCAATGATATGGGCGGTGTCGATTGTCGGAGCCGAGCCGATGGTCTCGAGGGGCCCGGAACCGTCACTCCGAAAGGCGAAGGCATCATACGCCTCCGCGCAGCGTGCACAACTGCCCAGGTGGGCGCGGATGGCCGCGGCGCCCGCCGGATCGACCAGGCCGCGATCATACTGCTCGAAATCGCTGGAACTGAGGCATTCATTCACGGCATACGCTCGCGCGGAACATCAACAAACCAAGCACCCCGCCGTTGGGAGAGCGGCGGGGTGGTGCTCAGTTGTCAGATTATTCGACGGGCGTGTGCGCGTCGAGCGCGAAGCCGCGTTAGCGTGTGATCGTCACGATGACCGGTTTGACCGGCGCGACGGTGATCATGTCGCTCGGCGTCGTGGGGAACAGGAAAGTACGCTGAGCGGAGTCTGTAGGATCGGCCAGAATCTCGACGCTGAACCGCCCCGATGCATCCTTGCTGGCTCGGAAGGTGAAAGTCGCCAGGTAGCCGGGGGCGACGGAGCGTCCGGATTCATCCATTCCGACGAGCATCTGCCCGGTCTCGAGGTTGAAGGCCGACCATGTTGGGGTATCGAGCCCGTCATCCTCGAAGACGGAGCCGTTCTGGACCGCAATGTCGACCAGTTGGAGATGACCGCCGTATCCTCCTGACGCCTCGACGTGCAACTGATAGCCGCGCAGATCGTCCAGCGGGGTGCTCAGCAGGACATCGATCTCGAGCAGGCCGCCACGGGCCACGCCGCGGGTCGACGGGCGCAGGGTCAAAGCGGCTGCGACCGTTTTCACTGCAGGAGGATCGAATTGCGGGGCGGGACCGTCGAGCGGGCAACTGCACGTCGTTGTGTTGCCGAAGGCGTTGAGCGCAGCGAACGCGTCGTTTCCATCGCACACGCCGTCAGCGGCGCATGATCCAAATTGACCACCAGTATCGACATTGAATGCAGCGGGGGCATCGGGTTCACACAGATTGATCCCGGAACCGCCGGGGCCCGAATTGGCGAAGCAGTTGAGTGCCTGGAAGCGGTCGTTGCCATCCGACGTGCCGTCCGGGAGGCAACTGCCGAACTGCCCGCCCATGTCGCCGAAGACGATGGGAGTGGCAGCGCAGTCATCACCTGAACAGACCTGGAACACGCAGTTGTCATCGCGGATGCCGTCGCCGTCCGTGTCAGAGCAGAAACTCGTTGCGGGAATGAAAACGCAGGTCCCTGCGTCGCAGCGGTCTACGAAACAGCTGCCACCGTCATCACAGTCGGCGTCAGTCTCGCATGCCGGCAATTCTATGAGCGCGCCGCAGCCGGTGGTGATGACCTCGGCCCCCTCGTCGATGAGGGTCTCGTAATACACGTTGACATCAGCCAGTTCGATGGTCACACCGTCTCGCAGGATGAGCGTGTGAACATACAATGCTTCGGAGCACGGGCCCACTTCGACCAGGTTTTCGTACATGTTCTCGAAACGGACGTCGACCGGTGGTGCTGCGGATTCCGGGGTCGTGATCTCAATGGTCCCGACCGAGTAGTTTGTCCCGCCGTCACCGGTAAAACCGCCGAGTGTCGCGCCGGTGTCAACTCCACCGACCTCGAAAGTTTGCAGGTCTGCACCGTTGAGCAGGATATAGGCATGCGAGAAATCGATCAGCGTTGCAGCGGCCGCGCCGCCAGCCTGATTCATGAAATGACCGCCGACTTCGAATGGTGAAATCGAGCCGACTTCCATGCCGACCGTACCGTCGAGGATGACGTCACCGCCGACGGCCAACCCGCCGCCGTCGGGGTTGTCGACAATTGGAGGTGTTTCACCACCGCAACCGGGGCAATCGTTTGGCGGCGGACCCTGCAGTACCAGGTCGCCGCGAATCCTGACGCCCATGTCGTCGGTCATCTCGAGCCGGCCGCCGGGGCCAATGAGCATGCTGGTGCCTTCGAGAACAGCAGTGGTGTTGGCAGCGATGTCAGGTGATTTGCGATACACGCCGCCCGATTTGATGACGATCGGACCGCCGCCGGTGACCTTTACCCCGCGGGTGTGGGCCACCTGCATCACGCTCTCGACCAGCAGGCCGTTGGGGCCCTCGGTCGACAAGTCCCCAATGCCCTCGCCAAACTGCGTCACGTTGAGGATTGCATTGTCAATGATCGCCAGTGAATCTACGACCACGGTGAGATCGAGGAAGACATAATCTGTCGCGTCCAGTTGAACGTCGAAGCTTGTGGCATCATTGTTGTTGGGGAACTCGCCGTTCAGGTTCCAGTTGTCCACACAGCTCCAGTTGGGGCTGTCGTCACACCCGCCGTCGAATTGCGTGCACTCGTCAGGAATGCCGTCTTCATTGGTGTCAGTCAATTCGCCGCTTGCCAGGTCACAGGAATCGGGGATGTCGTTAGCATTGCAGTCATCACATGCCGGGTCATCGTTACACTCGATGATATCGCAATCATCAGGTAAGCCGTTGTTGTTACAGTCCGGTGCAAGGCCCTCGGCGACCTCGACATCATCGGGGATACCATTCATGTTACAGTCGTTGTCGATCGCACCCTGGAACTCGAAGTAACCGACATCCACTACAAGCCCGTCGACCGGTAGCCCAGTGTCCGGGGTGAACGGATCGTCGACCACGCGCGGGTTCCCGGTCCCATCGAGCGGCAGGAGTTCCGTGGTGTCCCCGTCGCCGTCGATATCGCCGCTGTCAGCCGGAAGTGCTGACGTATCGCCGGCATCGATTGCAGACGAGCCGGGTAACAATCGGAGGTCGCCGGCGTCGAGGTTGGCGAACAGGGGGTCGGCGCCGATGTTGCCGTCACCGGCGAGGGCATCGAGCCCTTCGACGACGCAGAAATCGACGTTGCGTGAACCGCTTGCGGACGCGATTTGAGCATTCTCGGTACTGCCGACGGAGGCCGTGTTGCCCCACAGCACCGTCGATCGTGCAGTGACCTCGATGCCCGCCAGGCCCGCGATTCCACCGCCGATGCCGCTGGTGGCGCGGTTCCCACCCACCGAACACAGGTTGAGACTGACCGGATCGGCGGCGTAGATCGCTCCACCTGACGCCGCCTCGTTGTCCTCGAACAGGCAATTCGTCACATCCACGACGCCCGGTGGTCGATTCGACAGGCCGCCGCCCGGGCCTTGCGAGGTGTTGCTGCGAAATTCAGTATTCACCAGCGTCAGCGGCGACTTGTTGTACAGTCCTCCGGCGCCGGTTCCCGAGTTGTTGCCCGTGAACTGGCAGTTGGCGATCAGCGTTTCGGATGTGGGGTTGTTGTACATCGCCCCGCCGCGCAAACCACAGGTGTTGTTGGCGAATGTGCTGCCCTTGAGATTGAGGTCGCCCTTGTTGTTGAACGCGCCACCGTTTCCGTCAGCCGAATTGTCGCTGAACGTGCACCCGGCGATGTCTGCGCTTGCGGTTGGTTCACAGTCGATCGCTCCGCCGTCACCGCCGGCGTGGTTCCCTGACAGGTCGCTGTCGAGCAATGTGAGTTGTCCCTGATTGCGAATCGCGCCGCCATCGTCGTCGGCCGCGTTGTCGAGGAAGCGGCAATTGGCCACGATGATGGTGCAAGACGAGGTGATGGCGAGGCCGCCGCCGTTGTTCTGGGCCTGGCCACCTGAAATGATAAAGCCATCCACGCGCGCGGCGGTTGCCTGTGAGCAGTTGAGAATCCGAAAGCTGTTGTCTGTCCGTGTTGCCGGGTTGGCGTTGTCATTGCCCAACAGGTCACCGCTGAGGTAGGTGGGGTTCAACTGTGGATCACGTTGCCCGAGCTCCGTCTCATTGCCCACGAAGCCACCGTAGAGCTCGATTTGAGCGTTGAGCTCAAATGACGCACTTGTATTGCCGGGGGCCGCTGGCAGGTACAGTCCAGAGGCAATCCACAGCTGGGTCGATGGGTCGGCGGCTCCGAGGGCTGTCTGCAGGTCGTTGAACGCGGTCGCCCAGCTCGAGCCGTCGCCGCCGGGGGCGGCATCCGCATTGACATAAATCTGGGCCGAGGCGGAAGTGCACCAGAGTCCAGTCACCAGCGCCAGGCTGATCAATCGTCCGTAAACCGCGAATGGGCGCAAATCAAGCATCACGTCGCCTCCCTTCATCCCCTTACCAGCACAAACGACAAACATCGCGGGTCTGCGCCGCAAATACTCCAAACCGCATCAGGTCTACCCACGGGAAAGAAATGCTAAGAGTCAGCATAGCAGCCACTTCTACACGGCCACAAGCAAACAGGCGGGGTTCTCCGCCAGACCCCGGCGGTCAAGTCACGGAGCCCAGAACCTCATCATCTTACCTATCATCAAGAAAATCAAGGGCTTCTGTCTTGAGCTCAAACAACGGGGCAGCCCGTTCGAACCACAGGATCCCAGCGTTGGCGGTGACATGGAACGCATCCACGCTGCTGAGATCTGTCGGCCAGCGGGCCACCGCCGCGTCGAGGATCCGTCGCGCCTCGTCGCGCCTGCCGAGTCGCGCCGAGGCGATGGCGGCGACGAGATCGCCCATGATCGAATCGTCGCCCAGGTCCTTCGCTGCCGCGGCTGCAGCGATGGCTTCATCATAGCGCTCGTTGCGCAGCAGGGCCAGGGACAGAGTACGCTTGATCCGCGGGTCGCGCTCGTTGGCGAACTCGTCGGCGGCCATGATGGCGACCAGCGCCTTGGACTCGTTGCGACGACCGGGCAATTCGAGATACGCCCGGGCGCGGAGCAGGCGGGTCCACGTGTCCGTCCGGTTGCACTCGATGGCCTGATCGAGGGTATCCAGCGCTGCGTCGTCGGAAGTGAACAGCTGGACTGTCCCAAGCATGCGCCATGGACGCCAGTTGCAGCCGGACTCCGTGCCGGCCAGCTCGGTGGCGGTGTGCAGGTTGGCAGTGGCCTCCTCGAGGTTGCCGATGAGCACCTGGACGATGGCCAAGTTGTCGAGTGACGCGACGCTCTCGGGGTTGAGCTTGACCGCCTCGGCGTATGCCTCGGCCGCTTCAGGATAGCGCTCGAGTTTCTTGAGCAGCACACCTTTGAGGTTGTACATGTTGCAGATGTCGTCGATCTGGTCCTGCGGGCTTACGCGCAGTGCGCGATCACAAAGGGTTAGCGCTACTTCGAGCAGTCGCGGATCGGGATCCGGCATGATGTTGTACAGTTCCTTCTTGGTCACCGACAGGTTGTACAATGCTCTGACGTTGCTCGGATCACGCTCCAGCGCCTTGCTGTAGGACTCCGCTGCACGGGCGTAGTTCCTGCTGATCTGCCAGCGCAAGCCCTGTTCGACACTTTGCTCGATCTGTGCTTTCAAGCGGTCGGCCTGGGCCTGCGCCCGCCGGTTCTGCTCACGGACCAGGAAGATCGACGTCGCCACGAGCAACACGCCCGTGGTCACGGCCGCAACCGGGGCCTTGTGCCGCTTGACGAACTTGATGCCGCGCTTGCAGAAGACTGGGGCGTTTGGCTGCAATGGGCAAATCGTTGAGGTAGCAGCGCAAGTCTTCCGCGGCATCGTGGGCCGTGGCATAGCGATCCGCCGCGGACTTTTCCATCATCTTGATGCAGATGGTCTCGAGTTCCGGCGGAATGTGTTGCAGGATCTTGCGCGGTGGTGGCGGATCGCGCGAAATGACCGCGCCGAGTATTTCCTTGTCGTCGTTGCCCGGAAACGCCGGTTGCAGTGTCAACAGCTCGTATAACGTGGCACCCAATGAGTAGATATCAGTGCGATGGTCCACCGGAACGCGCCGGGCCATGGCCTGTTCGGGGCTGAGGTAGCGCAACGTGCCGACCAGTGACCCGGTCTGCGTAACCGAAGCATCCGACGTGCTCTTGGCCAGGCCGAAGTCGGCAATCATGATGCGGCCATCATGCGACAGGATCAGGTTGGCCGGCTTGATATCACGGTGAATGATGCCTTCCTCGTGGGCATAGTTCAGGGCCTCGGCAGCATCTGCGATCCACTTGGCGACCTTGGCAAAATACGACTGCATGCGCGGCCCGGAAATACCGATGTTGGCCATGACCGGCTTGCTCGAAGGTGTGCTGTCGACGTGCTCCTCGGGGCGCGGGAGCTCGGACACGACAGTCTTGATCATCGTGTTGAGTTTGGCTGGATGTATGGTCTGGCCGGCATCGGTCTGCAGGCGCTTGATGATCTCATCGAGCGGCTGGCCAATGACCATTTCCATCGCGTAGTAGTGCGCGTCTTCGGATTCACCAAAGTCGTAAACAGGGATGATATTGGTATGGTGCAGTCGGGCTGCGGCGGTTGCCTCACGGCGGAAGCGCGACACCGACTGCTGATTTGCAGAGCCGAAGATGGCCGGCAGCACCTTCAACGCCACTGTGCGTTGCAGCTTCTTCTGCTCGGCGCGATAGACGATGCCCATGCCGCCCTGGCCCAGCACATCGACGATACGATAACCTTCGATATTGGGATAGTGCCGGCTGGGATCGAGCGCCGGGCCACTGCCGCCGTCGATCAATGTCGAATCGGCGGCCAGATCGATGCCCATCGTCGGCGCACTCCCGGGTGGCCGGTCAACCAGTGTCGTGTCCGCCGACATCGGCGGTCCACCGACCAGGGTCTCGTCGAGGGCGCCCGGCGAATCATGGGTTTCGTCGGCCATCGAGCGGCTGAGCGCGGTCAGGCTGTCAGAACATGTCTTGCACGACTCGATGTGCGAACGCAAACGGTTGGCGTCGAGGGCATTGACCGCACCGCGAGCGTAGGCGTCCAAGTCATTGGATGACGGGCACTTGTTCAACTTCATCTCTGTTCTGAGTTTCGGCAATCGCGTGCGCCCCGATTCTATCCCAAATGGCCTCAACAATGGAGTCGGGATCGGTGGCAAAGGGTCCGTGCACCAGTGGCGATCCTCAACCTTTACGGTGTCTTGAACTGGTGTTTCTCTGCTGCACCGATCCCGGTCTCCACCCTGTCCACCGCCGGCGGGGCGGGGCACTCACGCGCAACATCAGCCTGCGCGTTGCAATTCGTCAGCCCCACCAACGAGGCCGATGGGCGGGTTACGCTTGAGGGACCATGAAGTTGCTGTCAAGAGTTGACAGAAAGCCAGTTTGCAGCGAATCTTCCATACCCGAGCCGGAGTGGCGGAACTGGCAGACGCGCGGGATTCAAAATCCCGTTCTCGCAAGGGAGTGAGGGTTCGAGTCCCTCCTCCGGCATCATCTCTTACAAGGGTTTACAACGACGACACGAATGAGGTCTTCTGGACTTGGGCACTGATGCGGTAGTGGCTCTGTTCATTGGGCGCTGTTCCGGCGAGATCAACCCGCCTCGGCAATGCGCTTCATGGCAGCGTGCAGGGCTTCATCCACGTTGCCAGTGTAGTGCTTCTTGACTACTTCAGTGTTCGACCAACCGCCCAACGCTGTGACCGTTTCAATGTCCACACCGAGGCGCTGTGCTCTTGTGCTGAACGACCGGCGGAGGTCATGGATGGTTGCACGCGCAATCCCAGCTCGCTTCATGGTGCGCTGGAACTCCTGTGAGATGAGAGAGTGGTGCAGTCGTCTTCCCTCAAGGGTCGTAAAGACGTGCTCGAACTTGGGCACCTGGCGGCCGGCCTCTACGCGCTTCGGCGTTTGCTCCCATAGGACCCGCAACGCCTCACTTGCCTCGGGATGTAGGGGAATAGAGCGGTTCTTACGGCTTTTCGTCAGTTCTCCCTTGTCTGCCCGATTGATCACATGTAAGACGCCCGCCTCAAAGTCGACCATCGGCTCTCCGTGTGGGCCCAGCCACCGCAGATTCGCCATTTCATTTCGCCGCAAACCCTGACGATACGCGACGGTCACCAGGGCCCGGAACTCCGGCAATCGGCAGGCTGCCAACAACGCTGCATACTCTGCTGGCTCAACAACTCGAATCTTCCGCTCCGGCTCCTTGGGAAACAGGTTCTTGAATCTGAGTAACGGGTTGGCCTTCAGCAGACCCGCATCGACCGCATAGGACAGCGCCGACTTGATCTCGCGGAGGTCTTTCGCAACAGTGGCGGGGGCCCGCCCCGCGCTCAGCCGCTTTGCCCGGTATTCAATGATAGCCGCACGGTTGATGTCGGATAGGGCGAGTGGCCCGCACAGTTCATCCAGGTATTGGAGTGACCTCTGCGTCTTCTTGATGGTATCACGGGCCTTTCCTGCCATGAATGTTGGGAGCTTCTCAATGAGAACGCTCAGAGACGTGTGCGGGATGATGTCGAGCGCCCCATTGCGCAGTTCTTCACACTTCTGCGCCTGCCGCACTTTGGCATACTTGCGATCATCGCCACACGCCTCACTTTGCCACCGCCCACTGCGGTCTTTCCATCGGATGCGGTATGTATAGCCGCCTCCTGCCCGTTTTCGTTTCGCTATCCACACCGATGTTGGATACCTCGCCCTCATATCTGTTCTCCTTAAGTTGTGCTCAGCGAAGGGGCGGGCTGGCAGTCCTTTGTAACCCACACACCGAGCATTATTTCTTGCGCCTGCCAGAGCGCCTTACCCTAGAAACTAGTTCAAGATCGAGCAGTCTTGCGAGGTCATCCAGCCTTTCAAGCGGACACCCACGCGTACCATTCATAAACTTCGACAAGTTGCCCGTGTCCCATTCCACACGATCAGCAATCTCGCGAAGTGACAAGCCCGACTTCCGAATTGCAGCACGCAACGCATCACTTGGTTTTGTTCTCGCCATGCTCCAAGTGTACACCACGAAACGGCCTAGTCAAAATGACAGCGCCTAAGAAGACCCGCGTTTTTGCTCAATAAAGTCCATGAGGTCCCTCAACTGATAGCGCCGTATTCCTTTGGCCATCGTGATGGCGGGCAGTCCCTGGTTGCGGATGAGCGACCTGATGCAACTCTTTGGCCGGTCCTGGATGCCCAACATCTCGATCGCCTCCTGCTCAGTAAGCAATCGGTCGTAAGGGTCGTGTCTGTCTGCCTTGTCGCTCACGTGCACAGTCTTAAGTTCCGGTGCCCGTCCTGGGTCTTTCGAGCGTCCTTGATTCACAATCCCATCTCCCCATTTGTCTGAATTAGGGGCCTCCCCGACCCCCTGTCATCGATAATTGGTTGGCCACTTTGGACGTGCACCCCCGAACTTGCCTGTTGCGCGTTGGCTTCCGTACGCAATCCATCAATAGTGAACGTGTATTTTGCAGGCTGCGTTAGGTTGTAAGACCCGGTTTCATGTTGCAGGATCTCATCCCAGAATTGCGGGTCCCCACACAGCACCAACCGAATCAGATACAACTCATTTTTCGGCGTGTCGCAGGGCAACCAGAACGACCCCTGCTGCTCGCCGATCATCGGCTCGGATGCGGGCGCAGAGGGCGCGTCCTTCCATTGATGAGCCAGAAGAGCGCCAAGGTGCGCCTGCTCATCCTCCGTCAATCGGTAGGGCGCTACGTTGTAGTTCCACCGCGTTCCCGTCTCGCTTTCGTCCACTTGCTGACGCCCGGTTGTCGGGCAAGGGTCCGCACTCGGCAGATCCTGCACCCAAGAGGCAAGACGTTCCAGGGCGGTTGGCAAGTCACCGAAGACCTGCTCCATCATGCGGACCCATCGAAGCCGTTTTCCCGAACAGTCCGCATTGATGAGTCCGCGCAACCGCGCCAACCGCTCATCAGGTGAACGCTCCCCATCCAAAACGAGGAGGTCCCGCGCCACCCTCGTCACCAACTCCGGAATAACCGTCCACAAGTCCTCCGGCCGCACAAACAAAGTGCCTTCGTAGCGACCGAGAGCATCGCCGGACTCCCACCAATAACCGGAGTGCGTACGTGTGGCGTGCCGCTTAGCGACTGCCCGCACTTCTGGGTGGGCGGCGTAATAATCCCGCCCAAATTGATGGAGCCCCGCCTTCGGACTGGGTTCCACCGGAAACAGGAAATCGATCTGCGGATAGCGAAGGCGATACGTGGCGCCTCCTGTGCCCCGGCGATCTAAGTGCACCACAAACCAATCCAACCCGCCAATATCAATCTTCACCATCGTTTGCTCCTTCGGCTTCTTGCTCTTCTTTGAATATCTCGTTCAGCGCAGGGATCGGTTTCCGTATCCGCGCGTCGACCCCAAGCCTCCGCATCAGCGCCGTAGTGTGTCTTGGTGGCATCTCACGCAACGCCTCAAGGGTCTGCTTGTCGCACCGCAATGTGTCCAGCGCGATGCCGCCCTGACGCAAGAACTCATTGATGGTTAGTTTGCGTTGGGCCGAGATGGCCGGGTTCCGCAGCATCGTCTCGCAGCGCGCCAAGATGAGCCCCACGACATGCACCAACCCCAGCCTGACCAGGCGGTTCCTGCTGACCCCCGACAACCGTGCCGCCTCGGTCGCCACATCCCGCAACTCAAGGGGGAGGTACAACATGACCCGCGCGTCGCACCGTGGTTTTTGCCGGTCATTCATCCATAAACCCTTTAATATCAGGTATTTGCGATTGTTCTCGTTGCATTTCGACATAACCCCTTGTTATTTAAGCACTTATGAAGATAAGTGCCCCATTTACATCTTGTCTCGTAACTCTTTGCCCACAAACCACTTACGATTGTCGCACGAAACCCCCGGCTTGAGCCTGCGCCGAGACGTGGCCTCGCACAAGGGGGACCCCTCGGGTCGGGATAGTCTATCCGGGGCAGTTAATAGTCACTGCCTCACAGCAAGGACCCGCCTCTCGATCGGGGCTAGAACCCGCCCTGGCGGGGGCGGGAGGGGGCCAGGCGCACATCACTGGAGCCCTCTGCCGCGAGGGAGAGTAACTCGGCAGAAAACCCACAATGCGCACGCCCGACCCATGACGGGCAAGTCGTCACTCTTCCTCCCGGTTCCGTCGATTGCGTTTCCTGCGTTCCCGGATGTCCGTGAGTTGCTGCACCTCAGCAAGCACATTGTTCATGGATCGTGCCGATTTGGCCGAGCGAGGGGTTGATGGGTGCGCGGCCTCCTGTTCACCCTGTTCACCCCGTTCACCCCTAATCCCTAATGCACTACAATTTTCATCCTCTTGTCTCAAAAAACTGGATGCAATAGGACTTTTGCTATGAACGGGGTGAACACCCCCATTTCCAGGCTCTGAGCGCAGGTTTTTGTCGGATCTGTTCACCCCTGTTGGTTGGCCATTGCTGTCGGGGGCACTTTCTGGATTCGGTTCTCTGGATTCATCGGGGCCACAGGAAGCCGAATTGGACGACTCGTCAGGCGGAGTTTCCCAAACATAGCAATTCTTCAGCGTCCCCTCGATTCGGCACCTCTTCTTCTCGACGCCGATGGAAGCCAACTCAGTCCCAAGGACCGAACTTGAAATGCATCCGTGACCGTTGTCGTCCGCCCACACGCGCCAAGCGTCATACACCGTAAAGGTTGAAACGCGGTGACTCCCGGATCCGTATTTCGCAACAAGAAACTGCCGCACTGGGCTGTGGAGGTCTCGCAATTCGGAGAGCAGTTCCCGCGAGGACACCGGCTCTGTGAAGTGGCCCTGATTCCGAAGTCGCCTCAGTCCACGAATACCCCAAAGGAAAATTCCTGGCGCCTCGGCTATGAGTTTCGAAGTCAGGTCTCTATCTTCCTTGCCCTCGAAACTTCTGTCGTACCGCAAGACCCGCAACCGGGCGACCAGCGCATTACTCGGATCCCGAAAGGCCGGTGCCTGATTACAGCCGATCACGAAGCGCGTTTTCAGCCGGTAAGATTCCGCATCCTTATGCTTCCGGTCGACAAGTGCCGCATCTTCTCCAGAAATTGCCTTGAGCGTCTCAAGCGCGCCCTGAGAGTTTTTCGGGAGATGGGCATCGCTGATGAAAGTGACCGACTTCCCCAGCAGTGGGGCGAGGCCAAAGCGTTGCCCGAGTGAATACAGGCACGTCTCCGCACAGTTATCTCCGCCGATCACGTGCCGAAGAACTCGCATCGTGGTACTTTTACCTGACCTCGGCACCCCGACCAGTAAGAAGATGGCTTGCATGGTCGTGTCGGTCGTCAACAAATAACCGAGCGCCTCTTGAAGCAGGTGAATCCGCCCCTCGTCTTCTTCAAATACCTCCGCGACGAACTTCTCCCAGGTCGGACACCGCGCTGCCGGGTCGAAGTCGTAATCAACAGCGACAAGCGAGAACAGTCGCGGGTCATGTGGCTTGATTAATTCCACCGTCACATCATCAGCATCACAAACTTCATCTAGGCTGATTGCACCGTTCCGAAAGATGATGTGCGATTCACGTGGTTCCGGCGGGCCATCGTTGGGCACCCACAGCGGCGGATCCAGTTGCCCCTCAATGAGGGACTTGTCTTCGAGATGGGCGATGACTTCGGCAACTCGATGCCTTGAGACATGTTTCATTCTGTGGCCGAGAAAACCCCGGACGTCCGCGCGGATCTTCTCATCACTAACCCCCGTGTGCCTTCCATCTCGCCACTCGTAGAAATCATGCCGATAGCGGCGTAGTGTTTGACCCGCAGGATGGGAGAACTTCGATGCGAGCACGTCTTCGGCTAAGTACTTGTTGGAGGGCTTATTTCTGTCTGAGGCGTCCCACCCGCGCGGTTCGCGCGCCCTCTGAAGGAGCATTTCAAAGTACTTGGGTCCATCGTCAGCGAAATGCCGGAGGAAATCGTCTGCGCCAACTTTCGAAAGCCCCGCTACTTGAGGTATCCGAACTATGCGGACAACGGCACCTTCTCTGCGGAGGGCTTTGGCACACTCCTCCTCGGCTTGCTGAATGGTCGGATTACCTGCTGCATCAGAATCGAACGCCAGGTAGACAGTCTTGCCGTCCCAACTAAGCGCTTTCAGATCATCTTTAACAGACCGCTCACCATGAGGCTTGTTGTCGGCGTCTCGCGGGCGGGGCTTTTGCCAGGCCCAAACGCCCATGAGAGCGATAACGGCTTCATGCCCCGCCTGTCGAATAGCCTCGGCCTTTTTGAAGCCTTCTGTGATGATGATTGTCGGGGCGCTGTGGTCAAAGCCGACACAGAAATACGGCCGAGTCGGAGTGTTTTGGGGGCACTCGTACTTTATCGCCCGACCTTTAGAGTGACGGGGGTGATCCGGTTTGACGCATGCGTAATCGACGGGCGCCCCCGAAGCGTCTCTGAACGGGACTACCCAGCCACCACTCTCGTGCGTAGAGCGATTCAGTAATTCAGCAAGGTGCTTAGCGTCAGCGGAATAGATACCTGTTTGTTCTATGGTCTCATCCGTCAGTCCCGATTGACGAAGTTCTTCTCGATGATGCGGTTCAAGTTTGCGTGTTTGTCCACTGTCGTTGGGCCGTTCTGTGGCCTGTTTCGATCTGTCAGGCTTCATGGTGTCAACATCTTCCCTCGGCGCCCTGCACGCTAACGCACAGTGGGCGCAGTTACTCTCTGCGCACCGACCAATTCGGAACGCTCTATGAAGAGCCCGCAAAAGATGGTTGACATAGGGGGAGAGACTTTGCTAAGATCTGGTTGACGAGACTCAGATCTCAGCTCGTGCTCAGCCCTATGCTGTCACGGGCTTTTTTCTTGTCTTGACTTCGCTTGCCGTCCCGCCGTTTTCGACGAACTGCTCAATCTGCTTTTTTGACCAGCGCAATTGCTTGCCTATGCGGATCGGTGTCGGCAAAGACTGTTCCTTCAGGAGACGCGCAACCGTACGTGGCGAAACTCCGAGGATCTTCACGATGTCTTCGAGTGTTAGTAAGCGATCCAAGCCGTTCTCCTTGGTCGGTGCCTTGCCTGGGGCCCTTCCGTGTGGGCCTCGGGGGCGTCTATCAATGGCTCTAAAATAAGCCTCGATGCACATCTCTGCACGATGTGGCAAAGTTTGTTTTCGGAAGTTGTGACCCACAATGGAGTTGCGAAAACCGACGCTACAAATTTTTGGTACACAGAGTTTTGGAATCCTGCTACCACGCGCCGCACGCCCCTGTTTGGACCCGCCTCCATGTGACCTGGACTCCGCATCACAACGATTGCGCGCACCCACGACGCCTCAATTCCATGCCGATGATCTCCACATAGTCTTCAGGGATGATGCGGCGTCCCCCGACGATCGGGCACAAGTCGTCTCGCAAGTGTCCGTCGTAAAACAACTTCGAGATGGTCTTCGGCGGGACTCCCAATCGCTTGGCGGATTCCCCAACACTCACGAACTGTGCGCGCGGACTCAGCATGATCATCATCCCTGTCTCCTGAAAAAAAACTCCGGTCGCCTGGTGCACCCTGGCGACGACGAGTAAGTAAGCGTTAGGCGTTCTCCCCAGGGAGGCCTTTCACAATTATCATACCACGCTTATCAAATTTCGGCCCAGAGCCTGGAATCGCAGGCGGACCAGTCCAGACGCGATTCCGCAAAATGTACAGCCAGGCATTTGGTGGCGCGAACACAGCATACAAAGGACACTACACCCCACATGTGCAGGCTCAATCGCCGTTTACGGGGCGCTCTTCGCTCTTGGGCGTCCGGTGCGGAGGTTCGCCGTTCGTTTGGTTTTTCGCGAACTGATGCGCCAATGCCTCAATGGTGCGAATGGTGACCTGCTGGATCAGCTCCTCTGTCGAGGGCTCCGGCACCGTTGGCTTCCGCTCTCCAGAGAGGGCGGGCGATTGTCGTTCCCGCAGTTGTTGGCCCCTCTTTTGATCGATCTCCTGCTGGGCCTGGATTGACAATGCGTACAACCACGCAGGCATCAGATTGGGATTGGGGCTGGCCCAGTGGACTTCACCATCAAGACAGACGATCGCCCAGGAGGAACTGCCTACTCCTGGCAGCGCCTCTATTGTTCCTACCGGTAGATTCTTGCTGCCTAGGAAATGGTTTAGCGATTCGTCGACATCATGTTGGATCATCGTGTTCTCCTTGAGTGTTGGGATGACAATAAACTCCACATTGACCAATTTGGGCAGGCTTTTTCGTTCTGTGCCAAGCGCGCACGGGTCGAACTTATTTCCTGCTCTTGTCGCTTTTTGAGGGCGCATGAAGGAACAGGCCAATCACGCAAGCTAAAGATCCACGCGCCAAAACTTCGACCCAGAGCTCTCCAACCCAGGTTCCATAACAACAACAGCACGAGGCTCACGATCACGAACATGGCATTCATCAAGAAAGAGCTACCATCCGTTCACGCATCATTAGTGATCTGAACTGCATCACATCTGTGCGATGTCCGCCGTACTCTCGTGCATAACGGCCACCTTACTTGCCGATGCGCACTTGAATCAATTACAAAAAACCGAGCCCCGTTGCGCATTCCAAGAAGTCCCCTGCACAAAACTCGACGCACCCTCACAAAGGCGCGCCTACCAACAAGTTAGCACTGCAAACAAAGCGCGCGTTCAGGACGTGGGCACAGATGCGCATGCCAACACACCGTAGTCATTGGCACAAATGACGTAACAACACCCGCGCTTGGATGCGCCCTTTGTGTACTGTGTCGTAAGTGCGCGCGCGAGTTGATGTTAGGCGCCTGAGAATTTTTTTCAGGCGAGTGCGAATGTTGAGCATGGAACCCGCGATGAGCCCGCTGGGGGCGGGTCGTGCGCAGTCGTGTTGAAATGTGGGTGCCCTCGCCGACCAGTGAAGCCAGGACTGCACACGGTCTTGCTGTCCGACCTATTTCTTCTTGGACCTGGCTTTCGTTTTCTTTCGGCGCGGGACCTCTGTCTGAAGTTGTTCGAGGTCGTGGCTGCGGACTTGCCTGATACGTGCGATCTGGTCTGCTTCGTCGCTCTCAGTGAACCCAAGGATGGCAGCGGCGGCCACCTCATTGTGCTTCAGGTCTGGTAAGCGCCCACCAGCACCATCCCACCGTACCTGCCTGAGCAGCCCGATGGGGTGTTATTTCTTTGATTTGGATTTGCGTCGTGAGCGCTTGGTCGCCCTGCGGCGCTGCTTGCGGTCTGCGCGATCGCGGCGTTCGGAGACACGGTACTTGCGGATGGCTTCGGGATGTGCGGCGCGCCAGATGTCGGGGCGCAGGGTGTCATAGTCTGTCGAACCAGCGAGCAGGCAGTCGAGCACGTCTTTGAGGTAAGCCCAGACGTCGAGGTCGTTGCGCAAGGCGCTGCTGACCAGCGTCAGGAAGTCGGCGGCTCGCTGGCCGGCTGGAACGCTGCCGATGAACAGCCAATTCTTCCTTCCGATCGCCACCTGTTTCATCAACTGCTCGACTTCGTTGTTGTCGATCGACATGCGACCGTCGTCGAGATAGACCTGCAACTGTTCCCAGTGGTTGTTCAGGTAATTGAGCGGCTTTGCCGAAGTTGCTTGATGCGAGTACGCCCTTGGCGGCGTCGCTATTACGCCACTCATCGAGCGAGGCCCACACGGGAGCGGCTTCGACCTGGCGGAGTTGAGCACGGTCATCCGGCGTTAGCTCCTTCGCGCGGTCCTCGATGTCATAGAGCTGTTGGAACTTCGCCAGGACGACGCTTGACTCGAGCGGATAGGTCTCCCGCGCATCAAACACCTTGCGCCTGGCGTGGGCCACACAGGCAGCGCGTCGTATGGCACCTTCGCTGCGCACGGCGATACCCTCGTAACCGGCGTAACAGTCGGCCTGCAGGATGCCCTCGAACTGCGCGAGCATGTCCACCGGGCCGTCGCGGTGACGACTGACGGTGAAGTCGAACACGTTCAGCGGCACCGTTGCACTGCGATAGACCCACATGCGCCCCGACACGCTGCGGCGTCCTTCGTCGGCCGCCGTACTGAAGACCTCGTGGATGCGCTGCGACCGCGGATCATCCGCCTGTGGCTTCGGGATCGTCTCGGGCAACAGCAGCGTCACGCGCGTGTCATCGGTGCCCACGATGTCGCTGGCCAGCATGGCCTGCTTGAAGTGCTCGACCAGTGGGCGGATGATGACAGCACAGGAACTGAGGATGTTCAGCAGCGTCGAGCCGCCCCGGCGTCCAGCCGCTGCCAGCGAAGAGATCCTGCTGACGGTACACCGGCAGGTGGAAGCCGTACTTCGCCGTGATGATCTCGGCGGCCACGCTGCTGTCGTAGCGGTTCCCTTCGATCAGGCCCGCGGGACGCTTGGGCGAAGCGACGCTGCACTCAGGCTCGCCAGCACACGCGTACTTGGGATAACGCGTCACACGGACACGCAACTTCGGACGCTCGAACTCCAGCGTCTCGGTCGTATCGTAACCGATCAGCGTACGGGCGCCGTGTTCCGGGCACTGCTTGACGTCGTCCGGCACATCGGCGTCGACTTCGCGACGCGGCAGGTGCTCGGGGAGCGACTCGTTACGTGGCTTGCGTGGATAACGCGTGTGCTCTCTGACCCGCTGCCCCGACTCCTCGACCGCCTGGGCCAGTCCATCGGCGGCATCGGCAGCATCGTCGCTGTCCTGGAAGTCGAGTCGCAACTGATCAGGGTTCTCGATGTAGCGCTCGCTGCGGTTGCGGAAGGCGCGCTGGAGAAGCTCAACGATTGTTAGTTCGAGATCCTGCTTCTCGCGATTGAGATTATTGTTGCTGCGACGAAGTTCCTCATTCGTGCTGACCAATTGCTCGATAAACGCATGAGCATCTGCAAGGGTCGTTGGCATAGGGATCTGACGCTCAATCTTGCTCATGCTGAGCGATCTTAACGAGCATCAACGCAATGCGCAAGTTGTTTGCTCATAATGTGCAGTAAGTTAAGCCGGTCGTTCACGAGGCACGCTTGTAACGCTTGCGACGCCTGGCCGTAACCACAGACACGCCGCCCAGCAGCATCGCCAGCTGCGTCGCGTCGATCTGCGTGACCTGGCCTTGTGCGGGGATGATCTCGAACGTCCCGGCCTCGAGGAGCTTGTAGTACAACCAGAAGCCGGTGCCGTCCCAGTGAAGGATCTTCAGCCGATTCCGTCGGCGGTTGATGAACAGGAACAGGCTGCCGTCGAGAGGATCGGCATCGAATTCGCTACGAACGATGCCCGACAGGCCATCGAAGCCCTTGCGCATGTCGGTGGGCTGAGTGTAGAGGTAAATGCAGAGGGTCGGCGACACACTCAGCATGTTGCGACGCCGCTCCGGGACAACTCACTAACCACTGTACGAGCCATCTCGATTTGCCCGGCTGCAATCTCGATACGCGCGCCACCCGGTAGAACAATCGACATGCCCGCCGTCGATGCAATCAACGCCATGGGCTCGAACGCCCCACAACGTGAACTTGTCGAGGCGGCGACCGGCTCATCGCTCTCCAACTTCTTCCGCCAGTTGTAAAATGAAGACGACGATAGTGCTTCCTGCCGGCAGAATGCCTCAACAGACAGGTCGGAACTGTGAAACCGCTGAATGCGTTCACGCCATAGCGTGACGGTTCGGGCAGTGATGCGACGGGGCATAGGGAGTCTCCTGGCTTCGAGTCACGTGGTCAAACTCACACCAGGACAAGGTAACTTGGCTGTCAAGAATGGTTGTGGTGGGCGCTTACCTTGCTGCTGCGTAAGAAGCCCCTCCCAGGGAACCGAATCCTGGGAGGGGCGTGTTTGTATCAGCGGAGCGTTAGCGGGTCCTTCTCTTGGTCCCCCCGGATCTCGTCTTCCGGCTTGGAGGGCCATCGAAATCAGGCGATGCGCCACCATCGACAGTGATTAGCGCCGGAGTGATATTCGCGATACCTACAGGGTAAATCGCACCAATGCCATCCTCTACTGCTTCGATGGGGGCGCCGAAGAAATACGTTCTGCAGTCTTCGTCAAACTCGCTATGAAGCAGGTCGACCGCAAACATGCCCTCGGCGCTGTCATCTACTTGCAAGACAATCGTAGCGAGATACAGGCCATCTCCGCTCGGGGTGTCGGTCGCTATGTCTCCTGGTGTTCCAAGGCCTTCATTGCCTAGCATTACGACCATCTGGCCGATGTTAAGGTTAAATGCTTTGTCGTGATCTATCTCTCCAAAGACAAAGTCCCCGCGATCGTGAACCGCAAAATCAACAACCCCGATAGATCCGGTTGTTCCGCCAACGATAACCGGTTGGAGTTGATAGCCGATAGGCAGAACGTCTGCGCCCTCGTCTAGAAATACATCAACGAGAACGGAGTCACCGGGGGAGACCACGTCTGATGCAGCACGAAGGGTCACGTTCACCATTGCGCCTGCCTGGCCTGGCCCCTCGGGGCTAGGTGCGGGGCTGGGGCCATCAAACTCTGGGCTGGGGGCGATGCATGGACTCGAATTAGAGTCGCCACACGTATTTGCATTCCCAAAACAATTGAGAGCATGGAATCGGTCATTGCCGTCACATATGCCGTCGAGGGCGCAACTGCCAAATGCGGAGCCGGCATCGACGTTGAGCGCATTGGGGGCCGCATCTTCACACGAGTAGGGGCCACCAGTGCTGGGATCAGTGTTTGCAAAACAATTAAGAGCAGCGAACGCATCGTTACCGTCACAGGTGCCGTCGATTGGGCACGCACCAAAGGCGCCGACCATATCCGAGGGGTATGAGCGAGGAACGACAGTACATGCGTTGTTGACGCAATCGTACCATGAACAGAGATCATCTCTAATGCCGTCGGCGTTGATATCAGCGCAGTCTGCCCGCGTTGTGCAGCTCTTCTCGTCCACTTGCAGTTCGTAGGCGCCCATGTCGGGGGCCGTGTCGGGCTCGCAGGGATCCCCTTCCGGATCAAGTAGGATGCGGACACAACGCGGCTGAAGCAATACGTCGGTATCGCTGGGTAGGCTTGTGCCATATCCAGCATCTACTGCTGGGGATGTGTCATCCAATAGTCGCAGGTCTTCTGCCCCTGTCCCCAAGAGGCTTTGCTGTGTAATTGGGTCAATTGGATTGGGGTCGCGGAACAACGGGTCAACATCCTTGTTCTTATTGGTGTTGAACGCATCATCATAAGGGATCATTCCATCATCTGGAACGTCATCTTGAATGGTCGTGTACTGTACGGTTGGGGCCGTTGTGCCCGCCTCGAAAATCTGAGCTATGTCTTCCGTGGCTGCAAGCGGGGCAGTGTTTTCCCAAAAGATACCCCCTCGCATGGTGAGGCCGTTGTTTTGCGTGTTATTCAGGTATAGCCCGCCGCCGTTGGCACCTGCGGCATTCTTGGAGAAAGTGCAGTTCCGGATATCGTGATCGGGAGTACCTTTTTGGTTGCCGGGATTGCCCAGCCATAGTGCTGCACCGTTACCAGAAGAGCCCGGCGCTTCATTGCCACTGAATACACACTCGCTGATACTCGCTGTGTGATTTTGCTGCAAGTTGTTGATATAGGCAGCCCCGCCATTGCCTGTAGTGGCTTTGTTACCAAAGAACCGAACGCGTTCGTAGTCCTGTATTCCGCTGTCTGCATAGATGCCGCCGCCGGATGCGGCGTCGTTTTTTGTGAAGATGCAGTCCGTTAGGCTCAGTTTGTGTTCTTTTGTGTAAACGCCGCCACCTTGAGACGAAGAAGTATTGAGGAGGATTGACGTGTCGATGACAGACACAGGCCTAAGCTCGTCAGCGAAGATGCCTCCACCTTGCAGCGAGGCGGTGTTGTCTTCAATTGTGGAGTCCGAAATGATGATTGCACTATTTTGAATGTGGACTCCGCCTCCGCTACGAGCGGAGTTAGTCTTGATTGTGCATGTCGTGATTGAGGGCGCAAGGTTGTCCTCTTCTTCTTGGATGTAGACGCCGCCTCCTTCTCCGTTGGGGGCAGTATTCTCAAGGATAGTAACGGTGCTAACGGCTACCTCGCATGATCCGAGGTAGATTCCTCCCCCTTTAGAGTTGAAGCCTCCGAGGGCATCATTCGAATATACAGTTCCGCCCGTGATCTGGCCGAGTGATTTGTCCAGGTAAATGCCTCCACCGTCGCTTGCTCTGTTATCGGTAAAGTCGCAACCAAGGATTGATGCGGTTATGTCACGGCCGTAATAGCCGCCGCCTATGTTAGACGCAATGTTCAATTCAAAATCACAGAGGTTTAGAGTCGGCGTGTGTTGTGTTGTGGAAAAGAGAATGGTCCAACTTGCCATTCCCGCGCCGTCCTCGGCTTGATTGCCCTCGAACGTGCAACTCTGAAGTGATGGCACAGCGTCTTGGTGGTACAGCCCGCCGCCAAGGAGACTTGCAACATTGCCATCGAAGGTGCATCCAACGAACTGGGCCGTCGAGAATAGAGTGTAGTCTGTGCCAATCATCGCGACGCCACCACCGTGTCTAGCCGAATTGGTGTTCGTGAAGTCGCAATTGGACACGGTGGGTCGACTTGATCCGGCGATGTGTAAACCGCCTCCATCGATGTCTGCAGAATTGCCCGAGAAATCGCAGTCAGAGATGGTGAACGTGGATGGATTATCGGCGTTTAGTGTGCCATCAAAAGTCCACATGCCTCCGCCGTTGTCAGCCATATTGCCTGAGAATAGGTTGTCAGTGAGGGTTGGTAGGCCGTTGTTGTTGGCGAGGCCTCCGCCTGATTTGGCTTCATTGTTGACTATATAGCAATTGTTAATCGTGGGGCTTCCAAACTGAATCAGGATGCCGCCGCCTTCCTGGTCCCCACAGGCAGTCTGCGTTGCATCGCCGCCGGTGATCGTGAATGAATCAAGCAGGGCAGTGGAATCATCCGTGCCGCCTGCGCTAACGACATGGCAACTCGTGCCTGCTGATAAGGCCCCGCTCAGGGTGGTGTTCTCCCTGAGCCCTGTGCGGCCAGCAACGGATGTGTCTCCAACCTTGAACCCACCGTAGATCTTCAGGTTTGATGCCAATTCGAAGGACATTGTCGGATCGTTGTTGTGCGAGCCTGTTGCGACATCAAAATCTGGTGTGTAGGTTCCTTCGGCAACCCAGATCTCAAAAGGGCCGTTACCAGCTTGTTGGGCGACGCAATCGAGTGCAGCCTGTAGTTCTGTGAAGGCTGTAGTCCAGTTGCTCCCGGCAGATCCGCAAGTTGTGCCCGTTCCGTTGTCATCGACTCTATAGACTGTTGTTCCCGCCAGAAGCCCACTGGGTAGTGCAGCCAGAACCGCCGTCGACAGTGTGAAGAAGCTCTTTCTAATCATTGGATCCTCCCATGTACCTGTGGTGTACGATGCCCCCTTGGCTAGGGTTGTGTATCCTAATGATGAGCGTCTCTGCGCCTATCACCCTAATGGATGAGCCTCAATTCAGATGGGATGCGCTACCGGGCCAAGAGCCCCAACGGACTGCAGTTTTCGTGATGCCGCGCGATAGGGCGGGCGCCTATAATCGGGGTTGTATTCCATTGAGGTCTCTATGCGTGCACACCTAGTAATCATGGTTTTCGCCATTGCCCCTGCGGCCAGTAGTCTCGGCCGTGAGTTACATGTTCCTGCTGAGTATCCAACGATCCAGGCAGCAATTGATGCTTCAAATGACGGAGATACGGTATTCGTAGCGCCGGGGATCTACAGGGGTGACGGGAATAGGGACATCAGTCTGTGGGGTAAGATCATCACGGTGAAGTCGACTGACGGCCCTGCAGTCACAATCATAGACTCCGAGGGGACGCCTGAGGAAATCCATCGCGGATTCTATCTTGCCCACGGAGATAGTATCGAAGCCGTAATCGAAGGGTTCACGATTACGGGGGGCTACGTAGTTGGTGATAGCGGCGGAATCGGGCCGGATGGCGGAGGCGGAGGCGGTGGCATCTTGATCAATGGCAGCAGCATTACGATCCGCAACTGCATTATTCACAACAATGTGTCAGCTACTCTGGGGATTCCTTTCTTGCGCGACGGGCGAGCCGGGGGAATCTACATGGGTAAGTGTGAACAGGTAGATATAGAAAGGTGCATTATCTCAGAGAACGTATCTGAAAAGCGAGGGGGTGGCCTAATGGTCGTGTCAGGCGAGACGCGGTGCACCATCCAGGACTCGCTGATTTGGAAAAACACATGTGAACCACCATTCGAGGCAGCCGGGGCATGGCTGGTCGGTCACTCGGAAGTCATCAATTGCACGATCGTCAACAACCACTCGGGAGGGTTTACAGGCGGGCTATCCGTTACTGGCGAACAAACGATTCGGAATACGATCATATGGGGGAATACTGCCGCAAACGGTGTCCCTCAGATATCGATTGGTTCCATCTTGCCGCCAACAATGTTTGCAATTCACAACTCAATTGTTCAGGGCGGTAAGGCAGAGGCTAACATCAGCGAAATCGCAATTGTCGAGTGGGGAGATACAAACATGCTCGATGACCCCATGTTTGTTCAACCCAACACTGGCGACTACCGACTAGAGCCAAGTTCGCCCGGAATCGATGCCGCATCATACCAACACCCATCTGAGTCTTCCCTGGACCTTGCAGGTGACAAGCGGGTCCAGAACTGTCGTGCGGACATTGGAGCATACGAATCTCCCTACTTCGTTGATTGCGACGACAACGATCTTCCAGATGCCTGCCAGGCCAACAAGGGTATCACACCAGACTGCAACATGAACGGCATCCCCGATGGTTGCGAATTTGCCGAAGGTACCGTCGAGGATTGCAACGAAAACAGGGTGCCTGATGAATGCGATCCTGACACGGATGAGGACGGGCTGATCGACGACTGCGACAATTGTGAGTTATTCAACCCGGACCAGGCCGACTGTCAGCCGAATGGCGCCGGCGATGTCTGTGACCTGGCCGAGACAGCGAGTATGGATTGCAACGAGAACGGCGTTCCTGACGAATGTGACATCGCAACTGGAGGCTCGTTCGACGAGTGGCCTCCCGCAGGAGATGGGATTCCAGATGACTGCCAGTTCGACTGCAACGCCAACCTGATCCCGGATCTCGACGACATCGCTACGGGCTTCAGCCGCGACTCCGACGAGAACACTGTCCCGGATGAATGCGAGTGCCCTATCCACACCAGCGTCCCCTTCAGCGGGATCATAGACGCCCGGCAACCAAACGACATCCGTGGTCTACCTGATGGCTGGACAACCATTCAATTGGACATGTGCGCAGATGCTGGGGAGATCATTTTGGCCGACCAATTCGAGGTCTCGGCATCCAACGGTCGCGTTGCTCCTGGAATCACCGAGGTGGTTGCCGACAAAGATCAGATCACTTTGAGCTTCGACGGACCTATCCCACCTGGAGCCATGACGACGATTCATCACGTACCGTCTAACACCCACGTATGTTTGGGCTTCCTCCCAGGCGACGCTGGCGGCAACCGCAAGACCAGCGAACTGGACATCCTGCAACTCATCGACCGTCTCAACGGCGTCTTGCCGCAGACTCCCCGGTTGTGCGACATCGACCGCTCCGGCGAATGTGACCCGCTCGACATCTTGCGGCTCATCGACCTTCTCAACGGGGCCGGTGAGGACGAGCCCTGGTTAGATGTTGATATCAGCCCATGCCGATAACATCGCGTCGGGGAGTCATGAGGTGGCGGTAAGCCTCCACGGCGGGCGGGCCTTGCGCGTCCAACAAGCCACATTAGTGTCAATCTGCGATAAGTTCTTGTGTGGCAAGGCGTTAATTGTTTGCGCGATAAAGATCAGGCTTGCCCCAGTGGGGATTAAGATGGGTTTATAAACAGCGTCTATTTTATGCTACCCATCGTGTTGTGTCTGCCGATATACTTATATAGGATCATGTGCAACCGGGCTTCGGGCTTGAGTCTAAGCTTGATCTAGGCCTGCGAAGTCACTATAATATTGCCCCCAAAAGGGGATCTGTATGAAGAGCACCGAATCGCAGAACAATGTGGCACTTGAGAACGACCGCCTAATGCGGTCCGCCAGTTCTGCAACTTGTCTTGCGGAGGCTGACGGTTCTTCATACGACGAATATCTGAAGCAACAGTTCTTCGAAGAACACCTTGAGAGGCAGCGAGCCGCAGAGATCCGACTGCAGGCTCAGCGCTTCAAGGGCTAAAGTCTCCCCAGTTCTTTCCCCCCCATGTCGTATGGCATATACTGCCCTGCCCAAGGTACTTATCATGAGTACCACGTAGGAGAACCTTTGGCAGGTGCGACACCAAGGCCCTACCCCACATCACACGATTGAACTACGAATCCTAAGCCGTGAAGTGATTCGAGCGGTGATCGGCGCATGGTCTGATTCAACTGGGCGCATCTCCAAAGAGGAAATCATCAAGATACGCGAGAATTTCGGCGAGGATAGGTCAGCAAATTTGCTTGATGAGATTCTCTCCGACAACTTCAACCCTCGTCCCATTATTAGTGTGCTGAAGATCGCCGAGAAGAGGTGGGGTGCGGTCGCGCTTATAGAAGACCCTTACTTGGATCTTGAGTTCTGGGACAGTCACGCTGGTTTCTATGTCAAATGCTTTCGTCACTACGGTGCGAGCTGTGCAAGATTGCATTTTTTTTCAGGCATAGATGACGAACACCATGCGGTTCTCCGTGACTTGCTGCTACAAGGACTTGATTGGGATGGCGTAAAGAAACAGCTTCCCAGTGTAGGGTATTCAGGTTATGCAATACTGCGGCCAACCCGTCATTTCGTATTAAGTAGGACAGCAATCTCATTCGACGAAGAGGTCCGGAACGGGGACGACTGCAAGCGTTCAGAAGAAGTTGGATGCATTCCAGTCCTGAGCGTTAAACAGCAACATGAAATCCAGATACTGAATGCTCGTATTAGCCTATCGGCCCCGGAGTTCATACAACAGGATCCTCATCTCGGCGCATGTGCGACCGCGTCCCTTTGGGTCGCCACGAGGAGGATAGAGGCTGGCAGTAGGCTGCCCTATACCAAGCTTACATATGATGCATTTAACGTGATTCATGCCGAGGGGGACATAAGCAAGGTTTATGATCCGGTGTCGGGTGATGAGGCACTGAATATCAATGGCATAAGAACTGCCATCATGAAGACTGGGTGGCATCCGCGCATTGTGCTTGCAGACACATCAGACGTGTCAACGCAGGCCGAACGGCTTCGCTTTCTGATGGTGACATACCTGCAGTCCAGTTATCCGGTGCTTGTGTGTGTGAGGCATGAGGAGGCTGGGGCGGGGCACGTAGTGGCAGCAGTAGGATACAGCAAGCCGGATACGCCAGCGTTCGTAGATGTAACCGCACTGGCCCCCGAGGTGGCAACGAAATGTAAGCACTACTTGATCAGCAACAGTGTTGAAGTGTTCTATGCACATGACGACAGGTATGGTCCGTACAATCGACTCGTCGTGCCTAGGAAGCAACGGAAACCAAAGACGCCGAAGGGGCCTACAGTCCATGGCGGCACGAGACCTGCAGCCAAGGTTCCTCTGGACGAAAGCGAGTTCTGTGCCCTGATTGTGCCGGTGCCGTCAAATGTTCGTCATCCTGTGCAATCATGTATCGTGAATGCGATTGGCTGCGTCGAAGAAACTGTCGATAATCCGAAGACAATTGAGAAAGCCGATCGTGTGTTTGTATGGCGATCGCTGCTTATGAAAGGTGACTCATTCAAAAGATCGCTAGTGGATCGCGTTTATCCACCTGAGTTATTGGCAGTGTATGCTCAATTGCATTTGCCAGAATTTATTTGGGTGTGCGAGTACGCGATTGCACCGAAGAAAGATCTGGATATTAAATACATTGATGGCGAATTCATTTATGATGCAACAGCTCCGTTCCACGATCGGCATCAATTGGTGCGGCGAGTTAATCGGGACATGAAAGACTACCGCCGTCATAAGACCACGACGGTTGCAGAGGCGAACTATTGTCCGATCACGTGGATTGACTGCAAGAAGTATTCTGGCGATTCTTAAGAGTCTGGTATTGGAGTGCAATAGTGGACGAATTCAAGAAAGAAGATGAATTTAAGAAACTCGAAGGATTCGGTTCTCTCATCTACCCAAAGAATATGACGCCCCAAGACCGAGATGCTTTGTTTGCAGCCTATCAGCGACTATCGATCCCCGCCTGGATAATTGTTCTTGTTCTGATTGTGGCCGCGCTTTTGACTCTCATTCTTCATCAAGGAGAAGAGCGCGTCGTGTGGGAATTCAGGTTGACAGTTGCTACGGGAGGCCCCGCAGTAGTCTTCCTAGGCGTCGCGGTTGTACTTGCGATGAACATTCTTAAGATTCGTCCCAGTAAGAAGTGAATATGCCACGACCAGGCTGAGCCTGTGTTCGGGCGCTTCGTTTTGTACATCAGTAGCCAGTCTTCCCAGTCAAATCCAGTTCTTTGGGGTCGTAAGCCACCCAACAGCCATAAATGGCCGAGGGTGATTCGGCAGCCTAACTGTTCCTCAGAGTGCGGGGTACCAAGCGCAGCGCTGCCAACTAAACCGAGGCAGGTTTCTAGTCGGTTCGTTGCAATCCAAACGGGGTAACAGGCGGGTTTGCTGGCTTGTAGTGCATCAGTTTGCAAGGCTACGGACATCACAGTTGAGCCGGGAGGCGCCGTGTCCTACGATGAACCCGACCGAACCAACCCGGATGTCGGAAGGAGATCACTTGAACAGATGCACCATTGAAACACACCAGGACGCGCTCATTGAGTTCGCCGAGGAAAGCGCCCAATCGATCGCCGAGTCCTACCACACCCAATTTGGGCACGCCCTCCACACCTCAACCCTCGAAGAATTGACGACGGCCATTTGGGAAGGGCTCCTGTCAGACTCCCAATGACCTGTGCCTGGGGTGCTCAGATCGGACGCGGAAGGGCTGCCGATTTTGGGTGAACGGATTCTTTGGGGCTGTGGGGTTTGCACTCACGACACGAAGGCATCGCGGGGTGCTTCTGGGGTCACCATGGCAGAACACGGATCGATCCGGCGCACATCCTTCAGTTCCCCTCGTACGCCAAGAGGGCGCCCGCTACATGTCACGTCCCCTCAGAATTGCGCATGTCGAATGGCCTTATGGTCTGCGACTCTTCTGTAGCATCAGTAAGCCGAAGAGGCCGACAAGGCTGAACTGTAACACTCCCAGTCCACAACTGCGTGGAGGCGGCGGTACTGATTGCGGGTCTATGTTCAATATCCTATTCGTGAGCCTGTCCAGATCCGCAGCATAATCTCCTGCCTCTGGTCCACTAATCTTCGAGCAGCCGCTGAGACGCAAATCGCTGCCATCCCGAGTAGCAAGAACGAGTACGTGTTCCCCGATGTCTCCGAAGAACCCACATGAGGATATGTTGCCACATGGGATCGTGACTAGGCTGACCTCAGCATCGGTAACACCCTTCCAACTAACGAGAACGCGAAAGACTACATTTCGGTCAGCCTCAGATTCGCACTCGGGGTCCTGATCGATGAACTCGCCCCAGAAGACTGCGTCCATCTCTGCCAGCCACTGTTCTGCTGGAGGGGGCGGCGCACATGTACAGGCCAGAGCACGGCCAGAGCAGCCCATTAGAAATGCTACTACCGTGATGCCCGCCCGCCGCGTTCTATTGAGATACACGTGTCCTTCTCCTTATCATGCTCGCTCTGGCTCCCCGTGGCATCTATGTTGGCGGGCTCCCGGTCGTTTCTTTCTCGACTATCTTGCACGCTTGCCAGCCGGCCGGGTTTCTTGAGGGACGAATTCTTCAGGGCTGTGGCCTTCGCACTACGGGTGACAAGTCATCGAGGGGTGATTCGGATTTGGGCCTGTGGCCTTCTGGACTCTTGCGCCCACAACACGCAGCCAACGATGCGCCAATCACGTGTACTCTGGGCTGTGCACGCTGACTTGGACAGACAATCATCCGGTCATCATGAGTTGATCAGCACGTGAACGGTGCGCGGTGTAGATTGATGGGTGGGCGGCCGGATCCGAGGCGCCACAGGATCCCCGTCAGGGGCGCTCAGAGGCTCTGTGCGCGCCGATCACCTTCTGGGTAGGGGGAAACCGCATTGGGCCCGAGAAAGCGCTTCAGAAGCGCGCGCTATGCGTTTTGTGGATTGAGGCCCTGGGGATGCGCGCTGTGCTCGAAGGAAAGCAGAAAACAGGTGGGCACAGAATTGGGCACTGATGCGGCAGCGCGCATGGTTCTAGATGGTGTTTAATCAGTTTTGATCAGTCACGTTCAATCACGAAAAGATGCGCCCAAGAACCACTACCACACCAGGTTAGTCACGTTCATTCACGATCATTCACAAACGCCTTGGCCGATTCAAAATCCCGTTCTCGCAAGGGAGTGAGGGTTCGAGTCCCTCCTCCGGCAATCCTGACGAGCGCATCATCTGTTTGGATGCCCTTCCCTTCCCCAACCAGGCCAATAGACCTGAGCATGACCGCGGCTTGATGCGCGCCTCCAGGCCACAGTACTCCTCCGGGCGGAACGCGGAGTGTGCTCGCCGATTAATCTATTCGTCGAAGATGGGGCGGCGATCCGACCCCGCCCCGATCACACTTTCGTCTCTCGAGGCTGCGCAACCGCTGTCTCCGCCGCTGTGGAGCACTGTGGCCTTCCGGCGGGATTGCCGAATGAATTATTTCATTGAGAGAACTCCCCACCCGGATTCAGCGCGAGTGTACGGCTCTTTTTCAAGCGCCCACCCCAACCATCCTCGCCTCGCTGTGCGAGGGCTCGGAACGCTATGTTCGAAGACCCGCGACCCGCGCATTTCCCAAGCCCGTCGCGGCCGTTGAACCTGATCTCCACGCAAGCAGTTTCGGTGTGCAGGTCGTGGCCCACACGCGAGAACCGGGCCCCTCAGCTTGCGGCTGGATTGTTGTCCCTGGGCGGTGGCTTGCGGCGCGTTCGATAGCCTGTGTTGAGGGAGTGCAGTATCTTCAAGTAAAATCCAGCAGACAAACAGGTCGTGCACTTTGCCTTGACCGTCAGGCGGCCACATGACCGAACTAGGATCACGGTCCTGAGATGAAGAGTACCGTCATCAAACGTGTCCACACGGGAGCTCGTGAATTGATAGATAACAAGGGTTCGGAAAACAAATGCGCTAACAAAGCGAACGCAGGGTCCCAGGTGTGTCTTACGTATCGAATCGCGCTCGTGCTTGTCATGTTCGGGGCCAACTCGTGCACCCCCGACAGTGATTTCAGTGGGATCAGCCCCGCTGGCGATAGCACGTGCGAATCATGCGGTCTTGAAGTCAGCTTAGCTGTTCACTTTGTTGAGCGCGCAAATGCTCTCGGCGTAGTTCACTCAAATCCATACGGCCACACTTTCGACTTCACGCCGCTCGACTTGGGCACCAGCATCCAGCGCAGGCTGGAACTACTGCAGCGGAACATGGGCAATGGCGCTGCCGTTGGTGATGTCGATCAGGACGGCGATCTCGATCTCTACCTCCTGGGGCAGCTGGGCTCTGACAGCGTTCTATTGAGGAACGATCTCGACCGCGTGCCGCATCGTTTTACTGATGTGACAGAACGTGCTGGGGTCGTCAACCGCGGCCTCGGGCGGGTGGCCACCTTTGCTGACCTGAACAACGATGGCTGGCAAGATCTGCTGGTCCTCAATGACAGCGACAGCTCAGCAGTCTTTCCAGTTTCTGAGATCTATCGCAATAACACTGATGGCACCTTTGCCAGCGTCACCGCGGGGTCCGGCTTTGCACCAACGGGCGCGTTCAAAGGCGGCTTGACCCTGGCGGACTACGATCGCGATGGCTTGCTGGACATCTTCGTCACTGTGTGGTGTGCAGAGGCTGTTGCCGGGCAGTGTGCGCTCGAAGGACACAACCGGCTGTATCGAAACCTGGGCGACTTCCGCTTTGACGATGTCACGCTCGAAGTGGGGCTGGGCATCGTGGCACTCAACTGCCTCACACCGGTGTTTGCAGACTTTGACAACGATGGCGATCCTGATCTCTACGTGGCCGTTGATCACTCGTCTGACTTTTATTACCGCAACGACAACGGTTTCTTCACTGACCACACAACGGCAGCGGGAACAACACATACGGGAAACGACATGGGCCTGGCAATCGCGGATTTCGACGACGATGGGGACCTTGATATTTACAGTACGAACATCACCGATCCCGCCAAACGATGTGGGCGGACGCAGTACAACACGCTGCAGGTGAACCAGTTGGCAGAAACGGGCGAGAACGTCTTCATTGACGGTGCGCTGGAGCACGGTGTTCTGGATACTGCATGGGGTTGGGGCACTGAGTTCGTGGATGTGGATAACGATGGCGCGCTCGATATCTTCGCAGTGAACGGTTTCGATGAATTCGTAGAGCACAGGTGTCCGCACATCTACAGGACTCCCAGTGTGCTGTTCATCAACAATGGGAATGGCCGATTCAATCCTGCAATGAACACCGGCGCCGAAGTGTCCTTGGACTCACGAGCTGCGATCGCATTTGACTACGATCGCGACGGGGACCAGGATCTGCTCGTTACGAATGTCGCAGGCCCCACGCTGCTCCTGGACAATGACAGCGGGACGAGCAATCACTGGCTGGATGTTGACCTCGTCGGCGGGGGAGCGGTCAATACTGATGCGATCGGGTCGCGCGTCTATGCCACTGTTGGCGGGCTGACCTACATGAGGGAGTTCATCGCTGGAGGCAGTTATCTGTCCGGACGACCGCACGAGGCGCATTTTGGTCTCGGCCAAGCCGACATCGTGGACGTCCTGCGCGTTCGCTGGCCGGACGGCACTGAATCGTCACAGAGAAACGTGCATGTGGACCAGCGCATGACGATATACCATCCCGAGGCCAACCCCCCCGTGCGGGAGCGCCCCGCCGAGCAATGAGCGTCACGCGGCCGACTCCCAAGGCCATCCGACCGTGTTCTCCGGGTGCTGATCGTCGTGGTACCTGACGTCGCGACCGGCAGCCGTTCAGAATTTCAGTTCGTTTTCCATCACCGGAAGCGGCCCTGATTGGCCGGTGCTGGTCGGCTTGTTGTCGAAGCGGATGTCCGCGACCTGCAGCTCGACCGATGTTCGTCCGCGAAACGTGTTGAGGATCGGCTCGAACGCCACGCGGCAACCGCGGTGGTCACGGAGTGCCTGCAGGTGTTTGCCCAGACCGAATCCAATGGCTTTGCGCATGATGCGGCCGTTCGACAATGCGAATTGCAGATGGTCGCCGCTCTTGCCGACGAGGCGCGGTTCACCGGCAAGATCGAGCCATCCCGAGGCCAGCCTGGGGCGCGGGTTGGCGCAGCCGAAGGGACCCAGCCGCAGGATACGATGAACCGTGGCATCTTCGAGTTCGGCGAGATCCACTTCGGCTTCGAGATCGATGCTCGGTACGAGGTCGGCGGCGGTCAGCCGATTGTTGGCATATTCGATCATGGCGGCACGGAACGCATCGACCTGGTCGGCGGCGATGCGTACACCTGCTGCCATGGCGTGTCCGCCGAAAGTCAGCAGGTGATCGCTGCAGTGTGTCAGGGCGTCATGCAATTGGAACTGGTCAATGCTGCGCCCGCTACCCTGGCCCTCGCCACCATCGAGTGAGATGAGCACGACTGGACGGTGATACGTATCGACCAGACGCGAGGCAGCGATGCCAATGACGCCTGCATGCCAGCCTTCGCCGGCCAGGACGATGGCCCGGGCGTTGTCCAGGTGCATGTCGTTGGCTTCGACCATCTCCTTGGCCTGTTTGACGAGTTGGCGTTCGACACTCTGGCGCGCGCGGTTCTGTTGTTCGAGGTACGCAGCGATTTCGTGTCCGCGATGCTCGTCGGCGCGGGTGAGCAGCTCGAGGGCCAACCGTGCGTGCCCGAGTCGCCCGGCCGCGTTGAGTCGTGGAGCAAGCTTGAAGCCTACGGCGTATGCATCGATGGTTTCGCCACGGAGACCCGCCGATTCGATGAGTGCCTGAATGCCGGAGATCTTCGAGTGCGGCAGTCCGGCCAGCCCATAGTGTGCGATGATGCGGTTCTCGCCGGTCAGCGGGACGATGTCGGCGATGGTGCCCAGGGCGGCGAGGCCGACGGCGTCGAGCAGATAGGCCTTGAATTCATCGGTCACCCGGGCCGCTCCAGTGAGTTTTTGAGCAACGACCCAGGCGAGTTTGAAGGCCACGCCCGCGCCGCACAAATCGGGATTGGGCGACGGGCCGAGGGCGGTGGGGTGCACGATGGCTGCACACTCGGGAAGGACGTCTTTGGGGGTGTGATGGTCAGTGATGATCAGGTCGATGCCCAGCTCGGCGGAGCGGGCGGCGGCCTCGATGGCCGTGATGCCGCAGTCGACCGATACGATGAGCTGGGCCCCCTCGGCATGCAGTGTGTCCAGCGAGGCCTCGTTGATGCCGTAGCCCTCCTCGATTCGATGAGGGACATACAGGTCGACGTTGGCGCCTGCCTGGCTCAGCAAGTGCCACAGAATGGCCGAGCCGGTCATCCCATCCACATCGTAGTCACCATAGATCACGATGCGCCGGTTGTCGCGAACGGCGCGGGCAATGTGCGTGGCGGCGGCCTCGGCGCCGGGCAACGTCAAAGGATCGTGCAGGTTGTTCAACTGCGGGGTGAGGAACGAGTTGACCTCGGTATCGTCCGTGATGTTGCGGTTGTACAGGATCTGAGCCATCAATGGCGTCACGCCCCACTCGAGAGCTTTGCGTTCCCGTTCGGGCCAGGGCCTGGCAATGCGCCACGCCGTTGTCGTCGATCCATCCATGGGGTTACTCCCTCGTCCTGATGCCCAGTGTGTTCCGTGCTATCGCGCTTCGTCCTGCAATTCCTTGATTTTGACCAGCGCATCCATAGGGGTGAGGTGATCGACGTCGAGGTCGAGCAGCGCCTGCCGCAGACGATCATCCTGGGCTGCAAACAGTTCGAGCTGATCGGTCGGCGTGGTGTGCTGACCGGACAGTACATCGCGCAGACTGCTGCGCGACAACCCGGACTCGAGATGACGCAAAACCTGTCCTGCGCGCTTGACCACGCTGCGTGGGATGCCCGCGATCTGGGCAACGTGTACGCCATAGCTCTTGTCTGCGGAGCCTGCAACGATCTTGTGCAGGAAAACGATTCGCGCGTCACGGCCTTGTTCCGCTGGCCACTCGCGAACTGCGACGTTGTAGTTGTGCACGCCCTCGAGCAGGCGGGCCAGCTCGGTCAATTCGTGATAGTGTGTGGCAAACAGCGTTCGGCAGGTGATGCGACGGACGATGTGTTCGCACACGGCCCACGCGAGCGACAGGCCGTCATACGTGCTTGTGCCACGGCCAAGCTCATCGAGGATCACGAGTGAGTGCGCAGTCGCATTGTTCAGGATGTTGGCCGCCTCGACCATCTCGACCATGAAGGTCGACTGCCCGCGCGATATCTCGTCACTGGCTCCGACGCGGGCAAAGATGCGGTCGACGGCGCCGATGCGCATGGACGACGCCGGGACGAACGAACCGGTGTGGGCCATGAGCGTCAACAAGGCCACCTGGCGGATGTAGGTGCTCTTGCCGGCCATGTTCGGACCGGTGATGAGCAGCAAGCGCGCATCACTGGTATTCAGCACCGTGTCATTGGGCACGAGTTCACTGCCGAGCACATGGTCCAACACGGGGTGACGACCGTCGACGAGTTCGAGCAGCGGATCGTCGACGAATTGCGGGCGCTGATAGTTCCGCTCGGCAGCGATGCAGGCAAAGCTGCACATCATGTCAACGAGCCCAATGGCGCGGGCGGTTTCGAGCAGCTGTGGGATGTACTCCGCAGCTTCGTCCATCAATTCGTTGAACAGGCGATACTCGAGCTCGGCGGCGCGATCCTGGGCGTCGAGGGCCTCGGTCTCGAACGCCTTCAGTTCATCCGTGATGTAGCGCTCCGCGCCCTTGAGCGTTTGCTTGCGGACATAGTCGGCCGGGGCGGCGTCACGGTGGGCGTTGGTGATTTCGAGATAGTAGCCGAAGACCCTGTTGAAACCGACCTTGAGTGACGGGATGCCGGTCCGCTCGCTCTGCTCGGCTTGATACCGTGCGAGCCATGACTTGCCGTCGCGACCGATCGTGCGCAGACGATCCAGCTCGTCATCGACACCATCGGCGAAGATGCGACCTTCTCGAACCGTCAACGGTGCGTCATCTGCGAGGGCGGTCAACAAACGCTCTGCCAGAATCGCTGTATTTTGACCGGCATCGGCAAGCCGCCGCAGGATTCCGGCCGCGGCGTCGCGCAGTTCGGTACGGATGACCTCCGTTGATTGCAAGGTCTGGCCGAGGGCCCGGAGATCACGCGGCGAGCAACGCCGCAAGCCGAGGCGGGCGGTGACGCGTTCCACATCGCACACCCCGCGCAGGTGGTCACGCAGGCGTTCGAGGCACTCACGGTCGTCGAACAACTCGGCCACGCCTTCCTGGCGGGCCACGATGGCCGTGCGGCTGCACAATGGAAAGCGCAAAGCGCCGCGCAGGTGCCGTGCGCCCAGAGCACACGAGGTGCGGTTGAGCGCGGCGTACAGTGTGCCATCCGTCGTGCCACTGCGGATGGTCCGTTCGATTTCCAGCGAACGCCACGAATTGGGATCGATGCGCACATGGTCGGCGGCGACGCGGTGCCGGATCCCAACGATGTGTTCGACGGCACCACACTGTGTTTCGTTGACGTACGCCAGGATTGCCCCGGCGGCACACAGGCCAGGTGTATCGTCGTCGTAACCGAATCCGGAGAGGGTCTCGACGCCGAACTGCTGGTGCAGCAATTGCGTAGCATGAAAGCGGTCGAACGTGTGTGGCGGTCGATGAGCAACCCGCGCGCCGGACAGCTCGCGCAACTGAGCGGCCAGCTCCGCATCGCCGGTCGAGGGCTCCTCGCTGACCAGGACTTCGGCGGGACTCAGGCGGGCCAACTCGTCAATCAGCCGCTCATCACCCGCACCGACGGTGAAGAATTCGCCGGCAGCCAGATCGAGGCATGCCGCTTCCGGGGCACCACCGGTGGTACACACCGCCACCAGATAGTTCGATGCCGACTCGTCGAGCAGGTGATCGTCGGTGAGTGTTCCGGGGGTGACGACACGTACGATTGCGCGCTTGACGACCCCCTTGGCCAGTTTGGGGTCCTCGGTCTGTTCACTGATAGCGACCTTGAATCCGGCCTGGACCAACTTGCTCAGATAGTTGTCCAGGGCGTGATACGGGATGCCCGCCAGTGGGATGGGGGTGTCCTTGCTCCGCGAAGTCAGCGTCAGGCCGAGAGCCCGGGACACGGTGTGGGCATCGTCATAGAACGTTTCGTAGAAATCCCCCATGCGGAAGAGCAGGATGGCATCGCTCGCCTGGGTCTTCTGTTCGGCCCATTGGCGCATAGCGGGGGTGGCGCTGGGGTCCTTGGCGATGAGTGTTGGGTCGATGTTTGGTTTAACCACGGCTTGATCGGCCGCATTGTACCGTCATCCACTCAGGACCGCACAGGCATGTGATCCTCTGGTTGCCGTCAGTTGTCAACAGGTTATTGAGCGTGGTCATGGTATGTCCGAGAACGGGGTGCACGATATCGCTGGCGATCTCGCACAGTGGTTCAAGGACGAATTTTCGCTCATGCAGACGCGCGTGCGGCACGATCAGGTCAGGGGTGTTGATAATCCTGGAATCGAACAACAGGAGGTCGAGGTCGAGGGTTCGCGGGCCCCAGTGGACGGGCGCGCTCGCGGGTGTATCCGCCTTCGACGGCTTGCAGCGCGGCCAGTACATCGGCAGCCGAGATCGTCGTTGCAAAACGCGCGACGCCGTTGAGGAAGTCGGGTTGATCTCCGGGGCCGCCCACGGGAGAGGTGCGATATAAGCTCGAGACTGCGCGCAAGTCCAGGGGCCAGTCCTCGATCAGATGCACAAGCGCGTCGACGAAGGCTGCCTGGACATCGCCCATGTTGCCACCGAGCCCGACATATAGCGCGTGCGTTTCAGCCATTATGGGTGTGTGATCTCCGGGCAATCAGCCCGAGCGTGCTGCTCGAAGCTGTAACAGAACAACGGCGGTCGCGAGCGGTCTTTGTTCTCAGAACTTCAGGACGCTCATTCGTTCGACTGCCTCACGAATCCGTTCGGCTGGCACGGTCAAAGCGAAGCGGACATATCCTTCGCCCGCCGTGCCAAATCCGACGCCTGGCACGACAGTGATGGCCAACTCTTCCAGCAGCATGGCCGCGAATGACATCGAATCATAGCCAGCAGGTACCGCGATCCACACATAAAAAGTAGCTGCGGGAATGCCGGCGTCGAGGCCGATCGCACGCAGGCCGTGGACCAGGACTTCAGCCCGTTCGCGATACACATCCAGCAACGCCCGGATCTGAACCTGATCCGCACTGGCCAGGGCCGTGATGCCGGCCTGTTGCACGGCACCGAACTGGCCGGAGTCGACGTTGGCCTTGATCTTGGCGAGAGCCGCAAGAACATCTGCATTGCCAACGGCGAATCCGAGACGCCATCCGGTCATGTTGAACGTTTTGGACAGCGAGTACATCTCGACGACGCAATCACGCGCGCCCTCGATTTGCAGCGCACTGGGTGGCAGTGCGCCAAAGCTCAGCTCCGAGTACGCCGCATCCTGCACGATGACGATGTCATGGCGCCGGGCAAAGTCGACGCACCGCTCGAAAAATCCGAGATCTGCAATCGCGCCGGTCGGGTTGTTCGGATAATTCAGGAACATCAGCCGTGCCGCAGCTGCGAGATCCGCGGGGATTGCGTCGAGGTCTGGCAGCCAGCTGTTGCGGGCGGTCAGAGGCATATCGACCGGTCGGCCGCCGGCAAAAACGGTTGCACTGTGATACACCGGATATGCAGGCGAGGGGACCAGCGCCACCTGCCCGGGGCTCAAGCAGGCCAACGGAAGATGCGCCAACCCTTCCTTGCTGCCAATCAGGCCGAGGACTTCGGTCTCGGCGTCGAGCTCGATGCCGAACCGGCGAACGAACCACGTGGCGGCAGCGCGACGGAAGTCGGCCGTGCCGGTGCCGGGCGGGTAGCAATGATGGACCGGGTCAAGGACCGCCTGCTGCAAAGCGTGGATGATAAAGTCCGGGGTCGGTTGATCAGGATCGCCGATGCCGAAGTCGATGACATCCTTGCCGGCTTCAATGGCGGCGCGCTTGCGGTCGTCTATGTCGGCAAACAAGTAGGGCGGTAGCTGGTCCAGCCGTTCGGCTCTGGAAAAGTTCATGGTGCCTCGCGGTACGCATCGTGTGAGTGCAGTTCGGCCGGGCCGCCGAACCAGATGCGAGGCATTCTAAGTTCCTGAACCAAAAAAACAATTCGCAGCACGGCGTCGCGTGCCGCACTGGGGACTATTCATTCTGGTCGTCGGCGTTCGTCGGGGCGGTCGCCGCGGGGGCCTCGATGCGTTTCTCCGGGACGACGAATGTCGTCTGGCACTGGCCGCAACGGACCTTCTTGCCCCGGGCTTCATCGGGCACCTGGAGGATGAGTCGACACTTGAGATTCGGACAGAAGAGTGTGACGGCCATATGTATGCTGCTCCTGGCTGTGATATCGGTCAGCTGGCGAGCCCAATTTACGATATGCGTGGAACAGCCCCAAACGTCCGAGAACCCGGCCTGCCGTGGGACAGCAGCCGGGTTCTCGGGTGGTGATCTGGTCAAAGTGGCGGCCCTGAGTTCAGGCTCACATCAGGCCGATTCCTTCTTGCGTTTGGGGGCAAACAGACCGGTTCGTCCCTCGGCGACTGCCTCGGTGATGATGTACTTGCCCGTCCGTTTCTTCTCCGGCAGCTCGTACATCACCTCGAGCATGAGCTCTTCCATCACTGAACGCAGGGCCCGGGCTCCCGTATCGCGATCGAGGGCACGTTTGGCAATGAGGCGCAATGTGGAATCGGTGAACTCCAGCTCGCACCCCTCGAGCTCGAAGAACTTCTGGTACTGTTTGACCAGAGCGTTCTTGGGTTCGGTCAGAATACGGACGAGGCTGTCGACATCAAGCGAGTCAAGGGTGCTGATCATCGGCAGGCGTCCCACGAGTTCGGGGATCATGCCGAACACGAACAGATCCTCCGGCGTGACTTGGCGCAGAATCTCCGAGCTCGCCTCGGATTCTTCCGTGCGTTCGAGTTCGTGGGAGAACCCGATCGCCGACCGGCCGATGCGCCGGCGGATGATGTCCTCGAGGCCGACGAACGTTCCGCCGGTGATGAAGAGGATCTGCGACGTGTCCATCTGGATGTACTGCTGTTCCGGATGCTTGCGGCCACCCTGGGGTGGTATGTTCGAAACCGTCCCCTCGAGCATCTTGAGCAGGGCCTGCTGTACGCCTTCGCCGGAGACATCGCGGGTGATGCTGACGTTCTGGCTGGTTCGGCCGATCTTGTCGATCTCGTCGATGTAGATGATTCCACGCTGAGCCAGCTCGAGGTCGTAGTCGGCGTTCTGCAGCAGACGCAGCAGAACGTTCTCGACATCCTCGCCGACGTACCCGGCTTCAGTCAGGGTCGTGGCGTCGCCAATGGCGAAAGGCACGTTCAGCATGCGCGCGAGCGTTCGCGCGAGCAACGTCTTACCGGAACCCGTCGGGCCAATGACGAGGACATTGGACTTGTCCAGTTCAATATCGCCTTCATCTGCCGTGTCAGCGTGGTTGATGCGCTTGTAGTGATTGTGCACAGCGACGGACAAGCTCTTCTTCGCATGGTCTTGACCGATGATGTACTCGTCGAGGAACTCGCAGATCTGGGAAGGCTTCGGGATCTTGTCCAGAGGCGCCCGCTGCGGACCTGACTTGCGCCGTTCCTGCTGAATGATGTTATGACACAACTCGACGCATGACGCGCAGATGTACACGTCCTTGGGCCCTTCAACCATTGGGCCGGCGTCGCGTTGACTCTTGCCGCAAAAACTGCAGGCGTTACCTCGGCCTGAGCGGCCGCTTGTCTTCGATCCCGCCATGGGTCGACTCCATAAATCTGGGAAATCACCGCCCTGCGAGCTGATGAACAACGTTTGGTATCGTCAGGGGCATCTTACCCTCTTCAGGTCAAAATATTCAGTTCGCGCCCGGTCCATCGTCTGTCGGGGGCTGTGAGTCATGTCCTGGAGGGTCACCGGCAATGTCCTTGTCCAATTGACTATCGCCATAGCCTCCAATGACTTGCCCACCTTCATCGCCGCCCCGTGTGTCCGCGATGATTTGAGCGCGCAACGCTTCGAACTCCGTCGTGTTGATCTCGCCGCGGGCCTTCAAATCGCGCAATTGCTGCAGGGTCCACGGCGCCGCGGCCCTGTCATCACCATCGTCATCGAGGAAGCGCCGCCGCAGCGTCCGCCAGGCGAACCACATGGCGACGACCAGGACCACCAGGACGCCCATCCACATGACCGCACGCGGGATGGCGCTGATCGCGATGATGAATAGCCCGGGCTCCATATAGAGAGAATCCTATGCAGACGGCAGACGTAAGGCCAGCCATCGGTGATATCGGCGATGGCCGCCGCAGATATACAGTGCTGCACATCAGTCTGCCGCTGGCTACATGAGGTGATACAATGGATTGATGCCTGGATTGATCAACCGCAGACCCTGGTGGCTTCGTTGGCCGTTCAAGATCACTGTATTCGCCATTGGGTGCATACTTGTCCTGTTTCCACGGGTCGACCGTCTTCCGGCGACACTTCAGCGGCACAGCAATCCCAACATTCTCATCGAACCGGACTCGCGGGTTCTCGATCCGCTTGTCGCCGAGTTCGATGCAGACGCCGATCCCGAGTGGACTCCGGAGGAACGCCTGCGCAAGATCGAGGCTTTCGTCTACGAGAAGATCGAGTATGAATGGGACTGGAACCTGTGGGGCAATGCAGACTACTTTCCGACCCTCGAAGAGGCCGTAGGGCTTGGCAAGGAGGATTGCGATGGTCGCGCCGTGGTCGCAGCCTCCATGCTCCAGCGCTACGGTTATGAAGCCACGTTGGTGTCCGACTTCAAGCACGTGTGGGTCGCAACCGATCGCGGGGAGGCCATGGGGCCGGGTGATGCCCAAGCCGTAACCTTTACCGAGGGCGGGCCGCAGATCGACTGGACGGTGCTGTGGACCCTGCCCAAGGCATTCGCGATGGGGATCGCAGTGTTCCCGTTGTACCGCGAACTCATGATTGCCGGATTGTTGTGGGTGCTGCTCTACGGCCCGCGTTCGCATGTGCGTCGGCATATCGAATGCGGCGTGTTGATCGCTGCAGGGCTGCTGGTCATGCATTACTCGGGGTACGGCAGTTTTCGGTATTACGGCGAGGACCAGTACCGCCAGCACATCATCGAACTCCAATGGTTGGGCGTGGGTCTGTGGGGCTGTGCTCTGTACACCTATCTTTTTTCCGCACCGCACCGCACAACCGCACCGGCCCAATCGCCCTCTGTGGAAGGGCGCGATTGACGGGTGCGCGCCACCGGTCGTGCGTTGGCGCGGAAGGTGGCTTCCAGGCGAACGTCCCGCTGCGCTTCGGGGCGCGGAGTGTGCTCGCCGACTGGGTTGTTTGGAGGCTGCGGGGTTGTGCTGCGGTTACTGCGCTTCTTTGATCGCAGTGATCAGATCCAGAAACGCTTTCTTGCCGTCACCGAAATACATCAGTGTGTTATCAGCGGCAAAGAGCGGATTGGGAATCCCGGCGAAACCGGCGCTGAGGCTTCTCTTGACGACGACGACGGTCTGGCATTTGTCGACATCGATGATGGGCATTCCGGCGATGGGCGAGTTGGGGTCGGTGCGGGCTGATGGGTTGACCACGTCGTTGGCCCCGATGACCAGGGCGACGTCTACGGTCTCGAGCGTCGGGTTGATTTCGTCCATCTCCTTGAGCTTGTCATAGGGGATGTTGGCTTCGGCGAGGAGCACGTTCATGTGGCCAGGCATGCGTCCGGCCACCGGGTGGATGGCGAACTCGACCTGCGTACCGTTGGCTTCGAGGAGATTGGTCAGGTCGCGCACGGCGTGCTGGGCCTGGGCCACGGCCATGCCGTAGCCTGGGACGATGACCACGCGGCGGGCCGTTTCCAACAACATCGCCAGCTCGTCGGCCGAGGTCGACTTGACCTTGCCGGCGTAGACTTCGTCTTCCGAGAGCGTGTCGGCGGTGGGGCCCAGCGTGCCGAAGAGCACGTTGGTCAGTGAACGGTTCATCGCCTTGCACATGATCTTGGTCAGAATCAGTCCGCTGGCGCCCACCAGCGAGCCGGAGATGATCAGTACGTTATTGTTGATGACGAAGCCTGTTGCCGAGGCGGCCAGACCGGAATACGAATTCAGCAGGGCGATGACGACAGGCATGTCCGCACCGCCGATTGGTGTGGTCAGCAGCACACCCAGGGCGGCTGCGAGCAAAATGATGACATAGTATGGCCACGCGGCAGCCGGGGCCGTTGTACACATGAGGTAGGTCAGGCCTGCTGTAGCGATCAGGAGCACGAGGTTGAACAGGTTCTGAGCCGGAATCAGCCGACCCTCGGGCACCCATTTGACGCCGTTGAGTTTGCCGCAGGCGATGAGGCTGCCGGTGAAGGTGACCGCACCGATGAGTCCCGATGCGGCGGTGGCTATGGACATCTGCAGCATGCCGGTGTTCATGAATGACGTCGCTTCTTCGGCAGGCAGCGCACCGATCGTGTTGTGGAGCTCTGAGCCCGCAACCAGTACAGATGCGATTCCGCCGAGGCCATTGAACAGTCCGACCAGCTCTGGCATCTCGGTCATTTGGACTTTAACCGCGAAGAATAACCCGACGCCGCCGCCGATGATCAAACCGACCCACACCATCCACGCCGTGACCACGCCCTGTTGCAGGAGCGTCACGACGATGGCCACGAGCATACCCGTTCCACTGAGTACGTTGCCCTGGACCGCTGTCCGTGGATGGCTCAGGCGCATGAGGCCCACGATGAACAGGATTGCGGCGACGAGGTAAAGCAGATTCGTTATGGTTGGTGTCAACATAGAGCTTGCCGAAAACTGCCCGCCCGCACCCGATCGCCAGCGAAAGGGCAGGACGTGCTTGAAGTCGAGTCAGTCCTTCCTCTTGAACATCGCCAGCATGCGGTGGGTCACGAGGAACCCGCCAACGACGTTGACGGTGGCGCAAATGATGGCGAAACACCCCAGCACGGCCGCCAGTTTTCCAGAACTCGTCGTGGCCAGCAGGGCGCCCACCAGTGTGATTCCCGAGATCGCATTGGACCCGGACATCAGCGGTGTGTGCAGGGTCGGCGGGACCTTGGTGATCACGAAGAATCCGACGAAGATTGCGAGCACGAAAATCGTCAAGCCATCAGCGATATTCATGACGGGCTCTCCTGAGTGTCCGAGGGCGCGGCGGGGGGATCGAGGGCGGGCAGCCCCAGGACTTCACGCACGCGGGCATTGACCACATCGCCACCACGGGTGACCGTCGTATCGCGCGTGATCTCGTCAGCCATGTCGAAAACCAGCTCACCGTCTTTCAGCAGGTGCTTCAGCAGCGTCGTCAAGTTGCGGGCGAGCATCTGACTGGCGTGGAACGGGACCGTCGCAGGCAGGTTCGTCGTGCCAATGATGGTGACTCCATTGTGTACGACGGTCTTGTCGGCCTCGGTCAGTTCACAATTGCCACCGCGTTCGGCGGCCAGGTCAACGATGACCGATCCGGCGTGCATGCCCTTGACCATGTCGGCCGTGACGAGGATCGGCGACTTCTTGCCCGGGATGGCCGCCGTGGTGATGACAATGTCATTCTCGGCAACGACGCGGGTCATCAACTCACGTTGTTTGCGGTAGAACTCCTCGTTCATCTCACGGGCGTAGCCGCCTTTGTCTTCACTCGTTCCGGCTTCGAGCTCCATTTCAATGAACTCGCCACCGAGGCTCTCGACCTGCTCCTTGACCGCAGGGCGGACGTCGTACGCGCTGACGACTGCGCCGAGGCGCCGTGCCGTAGCGATGGCCTGCAACCCTGCGACACCCGCGCCGACGATGAACACTCTGGCAGGCGCGATGGTGCCTGCGGCGGTCATCAGCATCGGGAACATCTTGGGGAGGTGCTGGGCGCCGAGGAGGACGGCTTTGTATCCGGCGACGGTGGCCATGGACGACAGCGCGTCCATGCTTTGCGCCCGCGTAATGCGGGGGATGAGTTCCATTGACAACGAGGTGACGCCGGTCTCGGCCAGCTGCCGGGCGGCCTCCGCCTCGGCCAGTGGTTCGCAGAAGCCGATGACCGTCTGGTCTTTCCTGTATTGTGGGAGGTCGGCCTGGCCGGCTTCGAGGTTTGCTCCGAGGAGGCGGACCTGTAGCACGACGTCGGCAGATGACATGACGGTCGCGCGATCCGCCATGCGGGCCCCCTTCGCGGTGAACTGGTCGTCCGTGATGCCCGCCGCCAGGCCGGCGCAAGTCTCGATGAGGACCTCGAGCCCAATGCGGGTGAGCGCTGTCACGCTGTCGGGCACCAGGGCAACGCGGTGTTCACCTGGAAAGGTTTCTTTGATTACGCCAACGATCATCTGATGGACCCCACGGGGAGTTTCCACATCATGTGGCGACCGCAGGATCCGGCATGAAAAGACTGTGCGCGGTTCCCGGACGCTCCAGAGAGCGAGTAGTTGTACAGGGTCCAAGCCATCCTGGCAACCAGTCGGGTCGGGTGTCCGTTGGGCGGCATGGGCCTGCTGGGGACATTGAATGAGCTGCAGAATGCTCGTGCGGAGAGTCGATCGACATGACTGTGGTACGTTGCCCGGAGGGGTCGCCATGACGAGGTGGACGCGGCGTGCTAATCTGCTTGACGGAAGCTGGAGCGACTATCCATAATACAGTGCATCTGGTCGCTTCCTGCTCTCACCCCACAAGTTAAGCCTGGAGTGCGGAACCTCAGGGGATCTGCATCTTGGGAGGTCGGAGGAGAACACCCATGTCAAACACGTTCCACCGCACGATGCGCGGGGCGTTCACACTCGTAGAGCTGCTCGTGGTTATCGCGATCATCGCACTGCTTGTTTCGATCCTCCTGCCTTCGCTGGCCAAGGCCCGTGAGCAGGCCAAGTTGACCAAGTGCCTGTCCAATCTCCGCGACATCGCGTCGGCTGGGTTTGCCTACGCCAACGAGGACGACAACGACAACTTGATCCCCGTGCACGCGAACGTGCTGCGGCCTCAGACCAGCGTGCTGTCTGCCTCGCGGCGTGGTTGGGGGGGCAAGGCTGGCCTGCTCGAGTTCGAAGATGGACTCTATGCGACAGGGTTCGCGAACAAGCCGGGCTTTGGGCCCGCCACACGTCCGATGAACAACTACCTGTACAAGGGGCTGGTCGACCGCTTCGATCTCGATGAAGAAATACGTCGACTGGACGAGAAGCTCGATATGCCGCTCTACGAGTGCCCCTCGGACATTGGTTACCAGGAGATCGACGGTGAGGAGGCTGTGCCGGATTCCTATCGGGGAACCAATGGCGTGGAGTCGTTCATGGGGACTTCGCACTTCGACGCCTACGGCAACAGCTACCATACGACCTCGTTGCTGCTGGGGCTGCCCGGGACGACGCGCCTGTCCAGCATCGGCCCGTGGATCCGGCCGTACCCTCAGATCGTCAACGCCGCGGAGGTTCTGCTGATCGGCGAACGGCGCGACAACACCAACGCCGGGTTCAACCGCTGGCTGGCCTCGCAGAATTCTCAGGAAGACTACAATTACGGCAATCACGGCGGATTGCGGACGCATGCCTACTCGTTCGCCGACGGCCATGCCGGCGTGGTCGAATTCAGCGTGCGGACGGATGTGACCGGTGTGACGGCGACAGGTGTGAACCATAGTGGTTCGTATGCGATTCGCGGTTCGGACACCGAATTCGTGCCGGTCAGCGGGTACTTCAGCAACTGTTCGGGGGGCGGTGGCGGTCAGTTCACCTGGGAGGATCTGGCCCATCTCATGTGGAGCGGTCCCGGTTGGGTCCAACACACCTTCCCCGCGCCGTCGTACGATACCAACATCTGCTGGAACAATAATTGATCACCGGTTCTGGCAGCTCGGCATCAACTCAGAGAGTGCCATAGAGCGCTCGACCGCACGGTGGATTCCGATAGTGCCCTTCGATCACGTTTGTCTCGAGTCCATCGTATGCTCCTTGCCAGACGACATCGTTACGTCTGCCGAGCTCGAGCAGCAGCTTGCGCCCCTCTACGAGCGTTTCAACCTGCACGTTGGACGACTCGAACTCATGTCCGGAATCGCCGAGCGCCGGTTCTGGCCCCGCGGGGCACCTCCCAGTGCCGGCAGCACGCAAGCCGGGCAGATGGCGCTGTCGGCGGCGGACGTCCCGGCCGCCGATATCGATTTTCTCATTCATACTTCGGTATCGCGTGATTTCCTCGAGCCCGCAACGGCCTCGGTCGTTCACCGCAATCTGGGGTTGCCCGCCGGTGCGGGCTTTTTCGACATCTCGAACGCCTGTCTCGGTTTTCTCAATGGCATCATGACGCTGGGCGACATGATCGAGTTGGGCCATATTCGGCGCGGCATTGTCGTGGCCGGCGAGAGCAGCCGCCAGTTGGTGGAGTCGACGATCGCCGAACTGCTGGCCGGCGAACAAATCACTCGCCAGGATCTCAAGCAGGCCATTGCTTCGCTGACAATCGGGTCGGGCGCCGCAGCGGCAGTCCTGGCGCACCGTTCAGTGGCCACCGCCACGCATCGCGTAGTGGGTGGCATTCATCGTAGCGCAACCGTTCATAACGATCTGTGTCGGGGCAGCGCGGATACCGGGTTTGCCGGAGGCGAGACCATGCTGATGAACACCGATTCAGAGACGCTGCTTGCAGCAGGATGTGCCCTGGCTGCCGAGACCTGGCCGCGGTTCAAGGAGGCGGTGTCGTGGTCCGATGAGACCATTCAGCGCTGCTGTACTCACCAGGTCGGTGTAGCCCATCGTCAACGGTTGTACGAAGCGATTGACCGTGATCCAGCCGGAGATTTCACGACCCTCGAATTCTTGGGAAACGTCGGATCGGTTTCGGTCCCTGCGACACTGGCACTGGGCATCGAGCGTCAACCTCCCGTTTCCGGAGAACGCATTGCGCTGCTCGGGATTGGCAGCGGATTGTGTTGTATGATGCTCGGACTCGAATGGTGAGGGAGACTCACTCGCCCGTGCAGGATATGTTGCTGACAACCAATTCACAGATCGATTGCATCCGCCATCTGTATCCCTTTCGCGACAACTACTTGTCGGTTGGCGAGCAGCGCATGCACTATGTCGACGAGGGCAGTGGGCCACCGATTCTCATGCTGCATTGCAATCCCACGTGGTCATTCTATTATCGCGAATTGATCAAGGCTCTGTCGGGCGATTACCGCGTGATCGCGCCGGACCATCTGGGTTGCGGGCTTTCCGAGAAGCCACAGAACTACCCGTATCGACTCGAGAACCACATCGACAATCTCGAGCGTCTGGTCGATCGGCTCGACTTAAGGGAACCCGTTACGCTGGCGGTTCATGACTGGGGCGGCGCCATCGGTTGCGGTCTGGCTGTCCGTCGGCCGGAGTTGATCCGCCGCTTCGTGTTGTTCAATACGTCTGCATTCTTCGGTGATGTGCCCTACCGGATCAAGGTGTGCAAGTACCCTGTTCTCGGGACTCTCGCGGTGCGCGGGTTCAATGCCTTCGCACGCGGTGCGGTGACACTGGCCTGCAAGAATCGCGAGCGGATGACGCGTGACGTTCGCGAGGGCTATCTTCTGCCCTACCGCACCTTCAGGGGGCGCATCGCCATCCAGCGGTTCATTCAGGACATACCTGAGAAGCCGACACACCCGACCTATCGACTCATTCAACACATCGATGCCGGGTTGGCTCAATTTCGTGGGCGTCCGATGGTCATCTTCTGGGGGCAGAAAGATTTCTGCTTCACGGAGAAGTTCCTCAATGGCTGGATGGAGCGTTTCCCCGGATCGGAGGTGCACATTTTCGAGGACGCCGGTCACTATGTGGTCGAGGATGCACACGAACGCATCCTGCCTCTGTTGCGCACGTTCCTCGAACGCACCTGATGAATCAACGTAAGTTGCGTAAGAGCCTGTAGTTGTAAGTGCGTTCAGAGGTGCGGCTCGATCCGGCAGGACACATTGGTTATCCTGGAATCCAGCTGACGAACGTTCATACCTGGTGCAGCCGCCCCGAACCAGGGGCCGAAGAGGGAAAGAAGTATGGGAAGCATCGCAGTGAGCCTGTGCGCGGTCGCCATGGTTGCGGCCGGGGCACAGAATCGATCGATCGACGGGTCCGGCAACAACGGAGCCCACCCCGAGTGGGGCAGTGCGGGCAGTACTTTGCGGCGTGTGGCAGCAGCGGCATACGCCGATGGTGTACAGCTTCCAGCGGGAACCGATCGCCCCAGCGCCCGCGAGGTCAGCAACCACGTTGCAATCCAGTTGGGCTCAGAGCCGATGGTTGGACGTTTGACTGACATGTTCTGGCAATGGGGGCAGTTCCTCGACCACGATATCGATCTGACTGAAACCGCCAACCCGGCCGAACCGTTTGCGATCGCTGTACCCACTGGCGATCCGTACTTCGATCCGACATCGACCGGCACCAAGCAAATCGACTTGCAGCGCTCCGACTACGACCCGTCAACAGGGACCGGGCCCGGGAATCCCCGCCAGCAGCTCAATGCCGTGACGGCCTACGTTGATGCATCGCAGGTGTATGGTTCTGACGCCACACGGGCTGCCGATCTCCGCCTGCACGACGGCAGCGGTCGGTTGCGGACCAGCCCGGGCAATTTGTTGCCATTTAACACGGCCGGCCTGCCCAATGCCGGCGGGCCCGGGTCGAATCTGTTCATAGCAGGGGACGTGCGCTGCAACGAACAAGTCGGGTTGATCTCGATGCACACGCTGTTCATGCGCGAGCACAACCGGTTGTGCGGCCAGATTGCATCGGCTGATCCTGCATTGTCGGGCGATGAGATTTACGAGCAAGCGCGCAAGATCGTTGGTGCGTACATGCAGGTCATCACCTATCGTGATTGGCTGCCGTTGTTGTTGGGCACACACTCTCTCGGTGACTATGCGGGCTACGATCCAACGGTCGATGCCGGCATTGCCAATGAGTTCTCGACTGCTGCGTTCCGCCTCGGCCATAGCATGCTCTCGCCACAACTCGAGCGTCTCGATTCGACAGGCCAGGAGATCGCAGCCGGTCACTTGTCTCTGCGCGATGCATTCTTCGCGCCGTATCGCGTGACCAATGAAGGGGGTATTGAGCCGATCGTGCGCGGGTTGTGCACGCAAATCATGCAGGATCTCGATCCTCTGGTCGTGGATGATGTACGCAATTTCCTGTTTGGTGCGCCCGGTGCGGGTGGTTTTGACCTGGCGGCACTGAACATTCAGCGTGGTCGTGATCATGGTCTGCCAACCTACAATGACGCCCGGATGGCCTACGGTTTGGCTCCGGCCACGACCTTCGCCCAAATCACGTCGTCGCCGATGATGCAGCAACGGTTGATGCACGCCTATGACAGTCCCGCCGACGTCGACCTGTGGATCGGCGGCCTGGCAGAGAACCTCGTTCCGGGTGGTATGCTTGGCGAGTTGTTCTGTGCAATTGTAGCGGATCAGTTCGATCGACTCCGCGCCGGCGATGCTTGGTGGTATGAGAACGATCCGTTCTTCGACGCGGCCCTGTTGGCCGAGATCCAGAATACGACACTGACGGATATCATTCGGCGGAACTCGTCGATCAACCTGGAAATGCAAGACAATATCTTCATCGCACCGATGCGTGACCTTCCCGCAGTGTCGCTTCCCGGCATGGTGGCGTTGTGCGGCGGGCTGCTCGGCCTGCTGATCTGGCGCGGTTGCCGCCGATCCGCCTGAGCCCCCTGGCGGGCAGGGCAAGCCGGGCGCCTTGCATCCCCGAGGTGCCATGCGTAGTGTGCGTAGCGTGCCCACCTCATCCGTGCATCATGACGCGCCGACTGCGGCGAATATCGCCAGTCATCTCGCCCGGCGCGCGGCGGACTCGCCGTCTGCTCCTGCCGTGATGGTCGCCGGGACCACGGGAATGCGGACGTGGTCCTTTGCGGAGTTGCACCTGCTGAGCGGTCGGTATGCTGCAGGTCTTGCTGCTGCGGGCGTCGAGCGCGGTACCCGAGTTCTGGTGATGGTGACCCCCGGGATCGACTTCGTCGCGGTGGTATTTGCTCTGTTCCTGATCGGTGCCGTGCCCGTGCTGATCGATCCGGGGATGGGGGTCCGCGCGTTGCTTCTTTGTGTGGCCCAGGTGGCACCGGCAGTCTTGATCGGGGTCCCGCGGGCCTTGATCGCACGCCACATCTTTCGACGGGCATTCCGCTCCGTGCAACTGACGATCGGAGTGGGGCGCGGTGTCGGGGCCATTACGCTCGAACGTCTGGCCCGGGACGGCCATTCCGCACCGCCCTGCGCGACGTTGCCGGATGACCTGGCGGCAATCCTGTTCACGTCGGGCAGCACCGGCCCGGCCAAAGGGGTCATGTATTCGCACGCCATGCTCGCGGCGCAGGTCCGGGCGCTCGACGACATGTTCGACTTCCGCCCGGGTGACACGCAGGTTGCGACTTTTCCGCTGTTCGCGTTGTTCTGTCCAGCCCTGGGCATGAGTTGTGTCATCCCGGACATGGATGCCAGTCACCCTGGACGTGTCGATCCGGCGCGCATTGTCGAGGCCGTGCAGCAGGGGCAGGCGACCAGCGCGTTCGGGTCCCCTGCGCTGTGGGCCCGCGTGGTACCGTACTGTGAGGAGGGTCGAATCACACTGCCAGGCCTGCGTCAGGTGTTGATCGCCGGTGCCCCCGTGCCGGCGGGCCTTATTGAGCGGCTTCGTGTCTTGCTACCGCAGGGGGAAGTCTACACGCCGTATGGCGCTACGGAAGCCCTGCCCGTGTGCTGCATCAGCGGCGCGGAACTGAGTCGTGGACGCATGGCTGCAGCCCGCGGTGGCGCCGGCATCTGTGTCGGTCGAGCGGTTCGACGCATGGACGTGCGTGTCATTGCGGCGACGGACGACGTGGTTTCCGAGTGGCGCGACGATCTGACACTCGCCGCGGGAGCCATTGGCGAACTCGTGGTTCGTGGTCCGGTCGTAACGCGAGAGTACTTCGAGCGTCCTGCAGCCACTGCCGCTGCCAAGATTCACGACGGTCCTGACACGTGGCATCGCATGGGCGACGTGGGCTACATTGATGACGAAGGCATGGTGTGGTTCTGCGGGCGCAAGGCCCACCGCGTGCTGACTTCCCGGGGCGTCCTGTACAGCGTAAAATGCGAGGCACTGTTCAACGAACACCCGCGGATCGCACGCTCTGCGCTGGTTGGTGTCGGGCCAGCGCCCAATGAGCGTCCGGTTGTGGTTTGCGAGGCTCACGGTGGCCGGCCGGGGCGCCGCGAGCGTCGGGCGATTGCGGCCGAGCTACGTGACATCGCACGGGCGAGCACAATGACACGGGAACTCGATACATTCCTGTTCATCCCTCGCCTGCCGGTCGATCCGCGACACAATGCCAAGATCAATCGCGAACGACTCGCCGGATGGGCGCGAGCACGTGTCTAGCGCATGCTCAGGCCATTTCGTGCAAGTGGCCCGGTCTATGCTTTCGCGCTCGTGTTCCTGCCGCAATCGGTGTGACTCAGACCTCTCAGGATGTGGAGTGTGACAGGCCATGGGTGATCGAGCACTGGTGACGGGGGGGGGCGGTTTCCTGGGCACCGCGATCTGCCGCATGCTCCACGAGCGCGGAGATCAAGTCGTCGCCTGTGGTCGCCAGGACTACCCGCACCTTCAGGAGCTGGGCATCGCGACTCGGCAGGTCGATCTACGTGATGCGATGGCGGTCGATGCGGTGTGCGCGGGTATGGACATTGTGTACCACGCCGGCGCCATCGCCGGAATCTGGGGACCACGACGGTTGTTCTGGGACACCAACTATGAGGGCACCCGTCACGTCATTGCCGCCTGCCGGCGGCACGGCGTTGGGCGACTGGTCTACACCTCGAGTCCGAGCGTCGTCTTCGGTGACGGTGACCTGTGTGCCGTCGACGAGTCATGGCCCTATCCCGCGCACTACAGCGCACACTATCCCGCGTCCAAAGGAGCCGCAGAACGCGCGGTCCTGGCAGCCCATGGTCAGGAACTGGCCACTGTGGCGCTACGTCCGCATCTGATCTGGGGTCCAGGGGACCGTCACCTCATTCCACGGATTGTCGATCGGGCCCGTCGCGGGCGTTTGCGCCAGGTGGGTGACGGCACCAATCGCGTCGATATCGTGTACGTGGACAACGCCGCCACCGCCCACCTGCAGGCCGGCGATATCCTGGCGGCCGGCGGAGCGTGTGGGGGAAAGCCCTACTTCATTTCTCAAGGCGAACCCGTGGTGCTGTGGTCCTGGGTCAATGAATTGCTCGACGCCCTGGGGGCCCCGCGGGTCGAGCGGGCCGTGTCTTACGCTGCTGCCCGGCGGATCGGAGGGGTTCTGGAAGTGGCCTATCGCCTCCTCGGCATCAGATCCGAACCGCCGATGACCCGATTTCTGGCCGCCCAACTGGCCAAATCGCACTATTTCGATATTTCCGGGGCCAGGCGGGACTTTGGTTATGTGCCAACAGTGACGACTGCGGAGGGCCTGGAACGGCTGGTCGCGGCATTCGGACGTTGCGGATCTCTTCCCACCCATCCCTAAACCTTTTAAGATGTTCGATTTCTATCACAGCATCCGGCGCGTATGCCGCTCATGGCGCCGGCAGGGCCATCGACAATGCAGGCGGCCGGCATGCCGCAGGTAATACAGGAAGTATCGTGACTACGCCCGACTCCCAGCGCATCGTCATTACAGGTATCGGATTGACCAGTCCTCTGGGCAACGACCTGGCTGCGCTGCGTGCCAGCCTGCTCGCTGGTCGGCCGGGCGTCAAGCGCATCGAAACACGCTTCATGGGGAAAGTTCTGGCCGGTGCATGCGAGTTCGATGCCACCATCCATCAGTCCGCAAAGGAACGACGTCGGGGGACACGCGCGGGCTCGATCTGCTCGTTCTGCGCCAACGAGGCAATGCGCAATGCCAGCTTGACCATGGACGACGTCGATCCCATGCGCGTCGGGGTGTTCGTTGGTGTGACCGAACACGGTACGGTCGAAACCGAGAACGAGATCGCGGTCATTCGCGATTTTGACTACGACACCAAATGCTGGTCGCATCACCACAACCCGCGTACTGTTGCGAACAACCCCGCCGGCGAGGTGACCATCAACATGGGCATCACGGGGCCGCACTACACGATCGGCGCTGCGTGTGCCGCGGGTAATGCCGGACTCATCCAGGGTGTGCAGATGCTGCGCTTAGACGAAGTCGACGTAGCGTTGTGCGGTGGCGTGTCCGAAGCAATCCATTCGTTCGGCATCTTCGCCAGTTTCGCCAGCCAGGGCGCGCTGGCCGATCACCCGGATCCGGGGCGCGCCTCGAGGCCATTTGATTCTGCGCGCAACGGTATTGTCGTCTCGGAAGGTGGATGTATCTATGTTCTCGAGCGGTTGGCCAGCGCGCGGGCGCGCGGAGCCGCCGTGCTTTGTGAGATCGTCGGCTACGCGATGAACTCAGATGCTTCGGATCCGGTTCTGCCCAATGCCGAGCGGCTTAGCACAATGCATGACGGCTGCGGTTGGACGAGCGGGGCTGGTTCCGGGGGACATCGACCTCATCAGTACGCATGCCACTGGGACGACAAGCGGTGATGAGCTCGAAGCCGGGGCCGTCCGTGAGGTCTTCGGAGACTGTTCCAACGTGTTCGTGAACAACACCAAGAGTTTTCTTGGGCATGCGATGGGAGCGGCCGGGGCATTGGAGCTGGCTGGCAATTTGTTGTCCTTCGAGGACCGTATGGTGCACGCCACCATCAACATCGAGTCGCTCGATCCCGCATGCGACATTCGTAACCTCGTGGTCAACGAACCACGCGAAGTCGGCACCGTCGACTACATTCTGAACAATTCATTTGGTATGCTTGGTATCAACTCGGCCGTAGTCGTCAAACGATTCGACGGCTGATTTGCGAAAGGGATAGACATGACCGATCAGGACATCAGACAAATCATCATCGACATTATTCAGGTCGTCAGCCCCGATGCAGACGTATCGAATCTTGCAGACGACGTCCGGCTGCGTGATCAGCTCGAGCTCGATTCGATGGACTTTCTCGATATCGTGATGGAACTGCGGAAGCGGCACAAAGTTGAAGTGCCCAAAGAAGACTATCAGGAACTGGCTTCGCTCAACAGTTGTGTTGCCTACCTCAAGCCTCTTCTCGTCACCTCCGCAGTTTAGCGCGGCGTCGTCTACGTCATCGAGTCGGGCATCGGTAACGGGCATCCCCGTCATGAGTGTTTTCTCAGATTCGGTAGCCGTAGTCGCGGTATCCCCAGTAGGGTTCATTGACAGGATGCCGGACGTTGGCGTCGTCTAATCACGGTGGGCCACCGGGGCATCGCAGATACAATGTCAAGATCTGCTCTATCAGTCTGAGGGGACAGTCTTATGAATACCAGAACCGCGTCATTCTTCGCCGTTATGCTGGTCGGTATGGCGACTACACCCGCGTGGGCCGAGGACGAGAGTGCCAAGCAGCCACTGCCGACGGGTGCCGAGATCCTCGACCGCCACGTGCAAGCGTGTGGTGGTGTCGGGGCGTTCGACAAGTTGCGCAATCGGGTCATCCAGGCACGGTTTCTCGCGCATGGCCCCGACGGCCCGCTGGGCCGACCGGGAACCATGACGATGTACGAAGGTCGCCCCAATCTGACATACACGATTGCCCACCTTGATCGCGTGACGCGCTCGGAAAACGGTTGCGATGGTCAAGTCGTCTGGGACTCGAACACGCGGACAGGCTCGCGGATCAAAGAGGGGGAGGGACTGCAGCAGGGGCTGATCGATGCCATTTTCTACAAGGACATTTATTGGCGCACGGCATACAAGGAAGCACAGTGCACAGGGCTCGAGACCATCGATGGCACGCTGCTGTACAAAGTCGAATTGATTCCACACAGCGGCCGTCCTGAGACGCGCTACTACGACAAGAAGACAGGCCTGCTGAATCGCAGTGTGGCTCACTTCAGCGATGGGACAGACGTTCCTACGACATATCATAAGTATCGGGAAATCGATGGCGTCCTCGTCGCCCACGGCCGGACTCAGACCATTGTCAATCCAATTGAAGTCACCTTCACCAAAGTCGAACACAACGTCGACCTGCCCGTCGAGATCTTCCAGCCACCCGAGGTCATCATGAATATGCTTGCGAGCGGTCAGACCGCAGCGCCTCCGGCTCGAGGGAGCAAGCAGGTGGACATGGGGCCGGGGAAAGGAATCGGTGTCGGACCGCCCCAACTGCGTCAGCCTCCCGCCCCAAAACCTGTGGGGCCGCCTGCGCCACAGCCATCTGGCGGCGGATGAGTGCAACCTCTGAATATGATCTCGTCATCATCGGTGCCGGCCTGTCCGGGCTTGCTGCCGGGATTCGCGCCGCGATGTTCGATCGCCGCGTACTCGTAGTCGAGCGCCATGAGGTCTACGGAGGACTGAATTCATTCTATACGCTTGACGGGCGTCGATTCGATGTTGGTCTGCACGCCTTGACCAATTTCGTTCCGCCGGGTGTGCGCCAGCGCCGCTTCCGAAGCTGCTTCGCCAGTTACGCATTCCGCGCGAGGCCTTCGCCTTGTGCGAGCAGAGTTACTCCTGTGTGTCCTTCCCCGGCCGCGTGCTCAAGTTTGGCAATGATTTCGAGCTGATGACTTCGGAGGTCCGTCGGCTGTTTCCTGCGGAGGTCGATGGTTTCCAGGAGCTGGTCAGGCGGGTCAAGGCGTACCATGACAACGACCTGGCACCACGAATCGTATCGGCCCGTGACGTGATCGCCGAGTCTATTGCGGACGCCGTTCTGGTCGACATGCTGCTATGTCCGCTGATGTACTACGGTAGTCCGACGCCTGGCGACATGGAGTGGCATCAATTCGTCATCCTGTTCAAGAGTATCTTTCTGGAGGGCTTTTCCCGGCCCCGTGGCGGCGTGCGTCAGATCATGAAGGCGCGCTGGTCAAGCGCTACAGGGAATGTGGCGGCGTACTGCGGACCCGCGATGGCGTGCACACCATCCATAGTGATGGGCAGCGTGTTGCCGAAATCGTGTTGGACAGTGGTGAGACCCTGCGCTGCAAGGCGGTCATGTCCTCGGCTGGATATCCCGAAACGCTGCGTCTGCTGGACCAGCCGCCAGACATCGATCCGCCGCCGCCTGGGGAGCTCAGCTTTGTAGAGTCGATCTCGATCCTCGACTGTTCGCCGGCCGAGTTGGGCATTGATGAGACGATCATATTCTTCAACGATAGTGATCGGTTTCACTATGCCGTTCCGCATACGGCCATCGACGCGCGCAGTGGTGTCATTTGCTGTCCAAACAACTATGCCGAACACGACGATCTCGAGGGCACGTTGCGGATCACGTCGCTGGCCAACTACGGCGCGTGGGTCGGCATGGAACAGGAGGACTACGTCGCAGCCAAGAGCCAGTGTTACGACCTGGCGGCGGCCGCGGTTGTGCAACACGTTCCCGATTTTCGACCACACGTAACCTATCGAGACATTTTCACACCACGAACGGTAGAGAAATTCACTGGCCATATCAATGGAGCAGTTTACGGCGCTCCAACCAAGGTGAGGGACGGCCGGACACACCTCGACAATCTGTTCATCTGCGGCACCGATCAAGGATATCTCGGTATCATCGGGGCGTGCCTCAGTGGGATCAGCATGGCGAATCTGCACGTTCTGTCAGAGAGTTGACCAAGTGGTGAGTTGTGGAGCGTGCGAGCAGCCATCTTGCTGGACGGCGATCAGTCGGCGCGATAGCTTAAGCACTCCATGACCAACCCGCGAGACGTCTATTTCACTCCATCAGAAGACCGTCAAGCGTTCTACGCCGACATCCAGTCGCGCATTGCGCAAAAGGACTGGCTCGCTGGACTCGAGGCGCAGTACGACGTCATCGTCATCGGGAGTGGTTTGGCCGGGCTGACTGCCGCCAATGTACTTGGCCGGTGTGGGCGGAGTGTGCTGCTGCTCGAACAGCACTACAACTTTGGCGGGATGGCCACGTGGTTCAAGCGTCCAGGTGGTCACATATTCGATATTTCGCTGCACGGTTTTCCAGTCGGCATGATCAAGAGTTGCAAACGCTATTGGAATAGCGCTATTGCATCGTGCATTGATCAGCTCCATGGTATCCGTTTCGACAACCCGCAGTTTCAGATCGAGACAACTTACAGTCGTGAAGATTTTACTCGACTGCTCGTCGAGCATTTCAAGATCGATTCTGAAACAGTCACGAGTTTCTTCGATACTGCGCGGCAGATGGATTTCTACGATGACGCGCACATGACAACGCGGGATTTGTTTCATAAGTTTTTCCCCGGACGCAGTGACGTCTGGCGGTTGCTGATGGAGCCCATCAACTATGCCAACGGGTCGACGCTCGACGATCCAGCGATTACCTACGGGATCGTGTTTTCCAATTTCATGAGCAAAGGGGTGTATATTTTCAAGGGCGGTACCGACAAGTTGATCCGCATGATGAAGCAGGAGCTCGAAAGCAACGATGTCGTACTAAGAAAAAACTGTACCGTTGAGCGAATCATGATCGACAAAGGCCGAGCCGTCGGTGTCAGTGTCGGTGGCCGTGAAATACGTGCTGGCGCGGTGTTGTCCAATGCCAACCTCAAGACCACCATCGAACGTCTCGTTGGATATGATCATTTTTCATCAGATTACACCGACGCCGCACAGGCCGTACGCCTGAATAACAGCAGTTGTCAGGTGTACATGGGGATTCGAAAGGGCGAGACAATCGACCCGATCGGTGACTTGTTATTTACTTCGACGTGTCCCGAATTCGACCACCAGAGCATGTGCGCGATGGACATCACCAGCAGGACGTTCTCGGTGTATTACCCGGACACGCGCCCGGAACTCGGCCGCTACGCGGTGGTCTCCAGCACCAACGCCAACTACGGCGATTGGGCCACGTTGAGCCCCGAGGACTACCAGCAGGCCAAAAGGGAACTGTGCTCATCGACCCTCGATGCGCTGGAGAAGTACATTCCTGATGCGCGTACAAAGATCGACCATGTCGAAGCATCGACTCCGGTGACGTTCGAGCACTATACGCATCAGATGATGGGTTCGACCTTCGGTACGAAATTCGAGGGGCTACAGGTTAGTATGGATCTGCCCAAGCACATTCCCGGACTGTTTCATGCCGGAAGCGTCGGCATCATCATGTCCGGGTGGCTCGGTGCGATCAACTACGGTGTGATCGTTTCTAACGAGGTCGATTCGTATCTTCACACGACGCCGTCTGCGGCGACTTCCTGAGTCCGCCACTTCACGGGATTCACAACGCATGCATGCTCAACCCGCAATAACAGATCTGGTGCCACACCGTTCTCCGTTCCTGTTCATTGACGAAATTATTGAGTTGGTGGCCGAGCGGATCGTGACCGTGTGGCACGCCGATTCTCAGGCGCCGTTCTTCATCGGGCATTATCCCGGAAACCCGGTGATGCCTGGTGTGTTGATATCGGAGTGTGCCTTTCAGGCGGGTGCTGCCCTGATGGCCTTCCGTATGGGCCAGGCGGGCCGCGCCGGGACGCCGGTAATCACGCGAATTCGGGATGCCAAGTTCAAACGCATCGTCGTACCTGGGGAGACGCTCCGTATCGGCGTCGATTTCGATGAGGAACTGGGCGATGCTTTTTTTCTGACAGGCCGCGTACACGTCGACCAGCAGCTCGTGGCACGCCTGACGTTCGCCTGCATGCTCAAGCGTGAGGAGGGGGCCGATGACCACTGATCAGCCGATGGACTTCCTGCAATTGGCTGGCCAGACCGTTCTGGTTACCGGAGTTGGGAACAAGCGCAGCGTTGCGTACTTCGTTGCGCGCGTCCTCGAGGACGCGGGTGCAACCGTGGTCTACACGGTGCATTCAGCCGACCGCCGCGACGAGTTGGCCACGATACTCGAGGGGCGCGAAGTGTGGGTGTGTGACCTGGCCAAGGATGAGGATCTCTCACGTTTGGGACAGCGTACGCTGGAGAGCGGACATCGTCTCGCGGGCGTGTTGCACTCCGTTGCATTTGCCAACTACCACAGCTACACGGGTGTCTTCCACGAGGTTCGCCGTGAGGATTTTCTGCAGGCGATCGACGTCAGTTGCTACTCGCTGATCGCGTTGAGCAACGCCCTGAAACCAGCGTTGACCGATGATGCCAGTGTCGTTGCGATTTCCATCTCGACCACGCAGATGGCGGCTGAGAGCTACGGATACATGGCTCCCGCCAAAGCGGCGCTCGATTCGACGCTGACGTTCCTGGCGAAGTCGTTCAGTCATACCACGCATGTTCGCTTCAACGCGGTTCGCGCGGGTTTGCTCAAAACCCGTGCGTCTGCAGGAATCCCGAACTACCTCGAGAACTATCTGTTTGCGGAGCAGGCCACTCTGCGCAAAGAGGCATTGACCTGTGAAGAAGTGGCCCACACCGCGGCTTTCCTGCTGAGCCCGCGCTCGAGCGGCATCAATGCGCAGGGGATCGTTGTGGATGGAGGGATGGGTCGCAACTATTTCGATTCGACGATCGTCGAGGCGACCACCCGGGCGGCATGGCCCACCGCGGGCGAGTAGGGGCTAGAGTTGTTCAACGATCCACTCGACTGGTTCTTCAACCACGGTGACTGCCACGATATGTCCGAGTATACGTTGGTGCGTGATGGGCCACAGCTTAGTCGCGTAGTGCATGTGCAAGTGCGTCTCATCCAGGACCGCTGTGAGCACGCACTCACTGAAGCCGCCGATGCCTCGACCGTTGGCTTTGAGCGTGGCCTCCTTGGCAGTCCACATCCTGAAGAAGTGATCCCACTCATGTCCCAGTAAGACCCATTCTTCGTCGCCAGCAAGTTTTTCGAACAACCCGCGATGACGCCTGGGGGCTAGAGACTCGATGTCGATGCCCACGGGCTGCCCGGCAATGACTGCGCCGGCACATCCGGGCTTGTGGCTGATCGACCAATGCTGGCCGTTGACGGGGATGGGGACGCGGTTGGCATCCTGCGGCCATTCGCACGGCGCCTCCAGTCCGGCGAGGACTGCAGCATGTCCTAATGCCCGGCGCGCGTAGTCACGTTGCCGTGCGACCCGCTGCGGGGGTGTCAAGGATTGGCAATCCGGGACCGGGGTAATAACCACGCGCAGGGACACAGACTTCTCCTAGCGATTCGGATTACCGACCTGGTGGACGACCAGGACGTTATTGTGTCCAGTGTGCGCAAAATGCGTTCCAGCGATGACGATGATGGGCTGGCCGGGCTCCGCCAGGCCGGTCGCAAGCAGTTCTGTATCGAGAATGCGGATCATTCTTGCAGGATCATCGGGGCATTCGACACACAGGGGAATCACGCCGTAATTCAACGCCAACTTACTGCGTACCCGTGGGTCATGGGTCAAGGCAACGATGGGACAATTGAATCGTTGCTTACTCAACAATCGTGCACTGGCACCACTGCACGTCCACACCGCGATGAGCGGTGGCTTGATTCGCTCCGCGAGGACATGGGCGCCCAGGGCGATGTGTGAGGTCAAGGCCAGGGTGCGATCCTCGATGCGGTCCTCCGTGCGTCGATCCAGCTGCAGGTTGGATTGAAAAGCCTCGGTTGCTGAGCAGATTCGTTGAATGGTCTCGACGGCTGCCATCGGGTGTGCTCCAATGGCCGTCTCAGCCGACAGCATCACGGCATCAGCGAGATCGAGTACGGCGTTGGCCACGTCAGATGTTTCCGCGCGGGTCGGAGTTGCCGCGGTGACCATGCTCTGCAGCATTTGCGTCGCAATGATCACGGGTTTGCCGACGCGGCGGCAGCGTTGAGTCATGTCTTTTTGCAGCAACGGCACACGGGCCAGTTCGAGCTCGACGCCGAGGTCGCCTCGGGCGACGAGGATGCCGTCGGCCTGATCGATGATGTCATCCAAGTGGTCCAGAGCTTGGGCCGTTTCGATCTTGGCCAGGACATGAATGTCACTACCTGCTTCTCGGAGCAACTGACGAACGTAAGCAATGTCTGACGCTTGACGCACGAATGACACCGCAACGTAGTCGACCTGACTCTCGATGGCCCAGGCCAGGTCAGTATGATCTTTGGGAGTCAGGGTTGGCAGACTCATTGGAGTGTCAGGCAGGTTGACTCCCTTGCGGTTCGACAACTCACCGCCGACGGTGCAGCGGCAGATGACCTCATCGGGCCGTACGACTTCGACTTGCAGCTGGATGTTGCCATCATCGATCAGCACGCGATCATGGATTCTGATTTCATCGATGAGGGCGGGGTAGTTCGTGCTGACTCGCTCGGCAGAGCCGTTGATGTCGCCCCGCTGGATCACCAGCGTGTCACCCGGAACGATGATGGCCTTCTCCCCGACAATCGTCCCGATGCGAATCTTGGGCCCGCACAGGTCGGCCATTATGGCAACGGCCCGATCCGACGCCAGGGCGAGGCTTCGGGCCTGGTCGAGCACCGCTCCGTGTTCCGCCAGGGTGCCATGTGAGAAATTGAGCCGGAGGACATCGACCCCGGCATCAAGAAGGGCGGCGAGGTTGTCCCGCGACCGGGTTGCCGGGCCCACTGTAGCGACGGTCTTTGTGCGAATCATGAGGGCATGATACTTGGGGCTCTGCAGCCCGTACACATGGGATGAACGGGCTCCGGGATCAGTGATTCAGCATTGAGCCCAATTCCATATATAATGAACTCGTCAGCTTGAAGCCCGGGTTCCGATAACTAGCAACCCGGCAGAGGCCTGGTGCGGTGCGGTTCGTGCTCCGGAATCGACCAATTTGACAGGATGGGGCCGTTCGGTGCGTCTGAACGGTGAAGATGGTGGTGGAACTGACGGCCAATCTGGATCCAGATTTGCCCATTGTTGATGCGATCCTGGAGGGTGATCAAGCAGCCTTCGAGGAATTCGTCCAGCGGAATCATCGTTGGGTGAAGGGCGTCATCTATGGGGTGCTGGGTGACTCCGATCGGAGCGACGACGTGCTGCAGGTGGTCTGGACGACTGCGTGGCAGCAATTGCATACATTGACTGATCCAAATCGCTGGCGAACATGGTTGTATCGACTGGCACGAAATGCCGCGGTGGATTCCGGGCGTGAGCTGACCCGCAGGAGAAAGCTATCCAAGTCATTCAAGGAGCATCTGTCTTCGACGGGGCAGTCACCTGGGCGGCGTGGCGGGCGATCAGAGGAGCACCAGCGCGTGTTGCGGGCGATCAAGGCACTTCCCGCATTGTACAGGGAGCCGTTCGTGCTGCGACACCTTGAAGGGTGGAGTTATAAAGAGATTGCAGAACTCTTCGGCATGCCCGTGGACACTGTTGAAACGCGACTCGTACGGGCGAGACGCCAGTTGCGTGAGTTGCTTGGGGGGGGCTGAGCGAGGCGTATCATGTGGAAGAAAAACGAAGAAACTGGACAGGTCATGAATGACTCAGAATTGCACATCGATCGCTTGATTGGTCGACGGCTGGATGGCGAGATGTCGGCAGAGGAGTCCCTCGAGTTCGACAAGCTGCTGCTTCGCGATCCAGGCATTCGCGAACGCCTGGACGCTTGCAGCAAGATCGATGCTCTGGCTCAAGCGGTTCTGTCCGATGAATTAGGTGCGGATACATCCGCGTGGCCGTGCGTGCGTCCCGTGCATCCCCGGCCCATTCGCTGGACGGGTTTGCGTCATGGCGCTGCGGTCGCAGCCGCAGCCTGCCTGGTCCTGTGGGCCTTGTGGCCGACACTGGTCCCCCCACAGGCCGAGCCACAGGTTGTGCCTGCGTCGCGCAATGTTGGACCGGCCCCGCAAATCATGGTGGCCTCTCCGCACGTGCAGGATCGCGTTGAGCTCGAGTATTTCGGCGTGATGAGCGATGATCCCGACAAGATGTATCTTCTCGAAATCCGCCGCTCGGAGACGCAGGCTGACTCGCCGCGTCGTTCTTTGCGGGCCCCGCGCCCCGGCGGCGAACTGTAACCTGCCCTCCGTCGGTGATATCCGGCGGGACTTGTGCAACAACTCAACCGAGGAGGCTCGGTCATGATGTGCTGTGTTTTGTCCGGCATGATGGCACTGTGCGCGGTCTGTCAGCAGCCGATTCATGCTATTGCTCTGCATCAGGTTGCTGGAGACGATGAGCACGCCGGCACGGGGTGGCTGGGGGTGCGCATCGAAGTACCTGAGGAGTCCTTGCGTCATCATCTTCGGCTGGACGATACCGGGTTGGTGGTCGTCAATTTGGTGGAAGACGGGCCGGCGGCGCGGAACGGGCTCCAGCGTTTCGACGTTCTGATCGCAGTCGATGGGCAACGCATCGCCAACGATTTCGAGTCATTCGCGACATTGGTGCGGCAGTACGAACCCGGACGGTCTGTCGCCGTGGACATCATTCGCCATGCCGAGCGCAAGACCGTTGAGATCGAGCTTGGGGCTCGACCCGAGGCACTGGAGCTCAGTTGGAGCTATGAACTACCCGCAGAACCGGTGTACTCGAATGATCTGGCGGTCACAGGTAAGGTCCTTCTGCGTGGCCACGATGGTGAGTGGATCTTTGAAGACATCGGCGAAGTCGAGTTGAGTGAGCTGGACGTATTCCTGCCAGAGAGCAACAAGAAGACGATTGAGTGGTACACGGCGGACGGTCAGTTGCGCAAGCGGAGCACGGTCAAGCTGAACGACATGTGTTTCGAGATGGAAGAGATCGAGGGCGGCCAAATCTGCATCCGGCGCCTGGCTGAAGGAGATCGCCAAGAGAGCATCTATCCGAATGTCGAAGCCCTGCGGGAATCCGACCACGAGGCCTATGAGATCTACGTCCAGATGCAGGGTGACCATGAATGGGGTGGAACGTCGCTCGATGAGCAGGTACGGCAGGAGCGTCTGGCGGAGCTCAAGGCAGCTTTCGGGCGGGGACTACGTGAGGCTGACGAACTGCGGCGCCAGGCCCAGAAGGAATACGCAGCTGCAAACGATCGCGTTGCGGCCGCGCGCCTCAAATTGGAGCAATTGGGTGGTGTATCCCCTGGCGTCACGGAGCAACCAGAAGCGACCTATGCGTTTACCGACGAAGAGGGCGGTGGCGTGACCGTGGTGATTCGCAAAGGGGATACCGAGCTGACCAGGAAGTATGCCAGTCAGGACAAGCTTCGCGAGGAAAATCCACGCCTCCATGAGAGGTACCTTGCACTTCGGCCGTCTGAATAGTTGTGCACCGGGCATGGTAGAAAGCCTGGCGCGCGTAGTCATATCTTCAATGCATTGTCATCGTCGGCGCTGCAAGCAGCAATGGGCTACCGACGGGTGTAGGGACACGACTAGTTGAAAGGACAACACATGTGGACTCGATTGGGAACTGCTGGCCTGTTGGTTGTTGCGAGCTGCGGCATTGCGGCGGCATGCGACAAGGAAGCGAAGAGTACGGTGCGTTCGCGCGTCCTGTTCAAGACGGCGGGCGATCAGGAGGCCAAGGCCTATTTTGGCATCCAGCTCGGACAGGCCGACGAGGGGATCAAGGTCATTGAGGTCATCGATGACAGCCCGGCTGAACGGGCCGGCTTTGAGGATGACGATGTGATCCTGGCTTTCGGTGACGAGGATATCGACGGCGTCGAGCATTTCGTGAAGATTGTGGGCAACGCTCAGCCTGGCGATGACGTACTCGTCGAGTATTCCCGAGATGGTGTCACACGCACGCGGACGATTACATTGGGGACCCGTAGCGACATGCCTCACGTGATGTCGATTGGCAAGGGGCACGGTCTTCCAGACGAGGTCATGGAGAGCCTGCACAGCTTCGACGGTGGAGCAATCAGTGTCGAAGTCGAGTGCGAGGATGGTCGTGGCGTCGCGACGATTGAACGTGACGGCGAGGTCATCGAGACCCATGAGTTCGACTGCGACGAAGACAATGAACACAACATGAACATCTTCAAGTTCCATGGCGATGACGAGGGTCAGATGTGGTTCGGCGACAAGGGCGCCCACGTTATCGATCTCAAGGAACACATGGGCCAGATCGAGCTGCTTCAGGAAAAACTGGGCAACCTAGAAATCGATGACGAGCACTTTCCTTACGCGATCATGAGTCGTGCACGGGGCCTCGGACGCCTCGATCGCGAGCCGACGATTCGTTTTCGTGAGGACAGCGACGGCCATATCGAGGTGGTCATTCGCAAGGGTGACACTGAGCTCATCAAGGAGTTCAGGGACGCCGACGATCTCGCGCGTCGCAATGAAGAGTTGTTCGAGAAGTATGAAAAAGTGCAAGAGTAATTTCGACGGGGCCTGATCCGCCCTGCCTGGAACCACTGCCTCTCAGGCCCGCCGGCTCGTCTGCGCAACGAACGGCGGGTCTATTCTTGCGCCAGCCAGCCAGCCTTCCACTACACTTCGCCTCTTCAGTAGCATCGTTCGGGGTCTCCGCAGATCGTTTCAGGCGAACAACTTTCTACGGGCTTCGAGCGATGCTTCGTGAACAACACGATTGCCGAAGAGCCCCTGGAGTTCAGTCGCCGCCCGGCGCGGCCGTAGCTGCCACAGATTGGGCTGAAGAACTTCACTTCTCGTGCAAGAAGCGATAGAGCTGCTTCTCGACGTTCGGGCGCAGCGCCTCCAGATCGGGGCCACCTGCCGTCGTGTGGCGATTATCGTCGAGATCACTACTCAGCACGGGGCTCAAATCACTCATGCACGGCCCGTGCTTACGCAGCCAGTGCTTTGCGGTAGGGGTTGTAACGGCAATGTAGTCATTACTGACCGGAAAACCTGCTCCGGAAGTCAGAATGAATGCAGGGCGACTGCTCTCGAGCAGAGATCGTCCATTGGCATAACTCGCTGCCGGAACGCTCGGCACCAGTTCAGTGTAGTCCAGGATCGTAGGCATGATGTCGGCATGGCTGCTGATGGTCACAGTGGTGTCGACGTGCGGCAGGGCCAGGATCAGAGGAACGCGGGTGCGTTCATTCACAAACCGGGTTGCAGAGTGGCCGAGCAAGCCTTGTTCCCAGAACTCCTCACCGTGATCACCGGTAAACAGGACGATCATGTCTCCTGACTCGATTTCGGAATGAAACGCGTCGAGAACCTTGCCTGCGAGATGGTCAACATAGGCGACGCTGTTGAGATAGCGGTTGAAGATGAGGTCGCGTTTGTCTTTCAGGCGATCCGTCTCAACGAAGTAGTTGTGGTCGTTCGGGAGTACGGGTGTGTGTTTCTCGAATTCCGGTGGATAGACGTAGTTGTGATGTGTTGAGTTAAAGAACACGAACAGCAGGGCCGGTCGCTCAGGGTCTCGATCTTGGCTCCATCTGGTGATCCATTCCACCATTGCGCGATCGTCGTCGTGGGCACACCCGGAAGCGAATTGTTTGTACTGGTCAAAGTCGTCAAATAGAAAATCAGCATAGTTCCATTCGCTGAGCCGGCTGGCGGCAGCGCCGACCAGTTCATAGCCGTTGGCCTTGAGTACGCCGAGTGGATACGACGGTGTCCGACTGTTCATGAACATCGAGTAATGATAAGCGTTGAGCCCGTACAGCAGACCGAACACACCGAATTCCGTGACATGGCAGCCGGCATCATGATGCTTGGACCGAACCGTGGCATGCGCCCCGGCGAATTTGGCGAGTCGGGGCGTATGGTCGACTCCCACGATGTCGCTGCGAAACGACTCGGCAACCAGGATCAGAATATTCGGACGGCGTGTCATGCGTGGTGGTGCAGCGGGTACTTGTCCTGGGTAATGCAGGGTCAATGGATGCTGAGTTCGTGCAGGTGACAACAGCGGGGCGTAGAGTGGCAGGGCGCTCAGTACGGGACTGTCATGTCTCATGGCCGGTTTCGTAAAGGACACAGCAAAGATCGTAGATGTCGCCGTCATAGCCGCGCAGCCAAACAGGGCAGCACGCCACCGCGCAGCATATCGATGATCAGAGGCCGCCCAGCGCACACATACGCGTGTAACGATGCACTCACACACGATGATGGTGATGACGACCCCGATGAGCGTCAATGCCGTGGAACTCCCCACCTGCAACTCGTCACCGATGTGTGGATTCTGAATGTTGGCCAACACCAGCGGGTCGTAGATGTGGACGCCCAGAAGGCTGAACAGTTTGCTGTCCAGAAGCACGGCGATGATACCGGCTCCCCAGGCCACTCCGGTGATGTGTGGCAGAATTCTGCACCGCGAGGCTACAACGCTCACTCCGGTCACGCACCATACCGCGGCACACAGCAGCGCCGCAGAGTAGCAGCCGAACAACCACAGATCATCGGCGTGCACTCGGGCTTTGATCGTCTGAATCATGCCGGACATCTGGGTTGAGTATATCGCCCACACGAGCACGCCATTGAGCATGGCGATGTACAAGACTGCGAGGCGCCGACGGCCGTGACAACAGGAGACTTCGTCCGAATAAGTCCGTGAGGCGGGCAATGGCTCCGGCGGTACTACACCGGTGGCCTGAGTGATATTGGCGTGCTCGATGTTGGTGTTCATCACATCTTCAACATCGGCGCTTTGGGCGCGAGGCGACGTTTGGTCTGTGCATATCCGTCCCATATATGCATCGTTGCCTCGAAGCGTTATCGCCAGCTCGCAGAGAGCCGATCAAGGTGACATGGATCCGCTCGTGCAAGGAATTCCTCGACGCTACGGCGCCGCCATAGTGCTGCTCGCCGTAGTCGTGACCCTGTGCTACGCGGCGACATCACATATCCCTGGTCAGCTTGATAAGGACTGGGTCCACTTGTGGACCGCGGGGAGAACGGTCAGCTCTGGTCATCTCGACGAGCTCTACGTTCCAGCCGTTCATCACGAAATCCTTCGAGCTACTTATCCGGACGGTATTCCAGAACGGATCTGGCCTGCACGCAATCAGAGGCTTGGTGTGTTCTTCTATCCGCCCCAGGCTGCGTTCTACTATGCCGCTGTGGGTTGGCTACCACGTGCGACGGCTGGCATGGTCAACGCCCTCGTGACTCTCGGCCTGACTCTGGGAATCGCGGCACTTGTTGCTCGTGTAAGCGGGGCCCTGCAAGCCACGGTGTTGTTGGCTCTGTTGCTGTATCCACCATTCTTTTTCAATTACTCGCTAGGCCAGAACGCAATTCTGACGGCAGCTGTCATCGTGGTCGCGTGGTGGTTGGCGTCTCGCCACCGCGATCTGTTGGCCGGGATTGCCCTGGGGCTTCTGGTGTGCAAGCCGAATTGGCTGGTTGCAGTGGCTTGGGTTCCAGTCATACACGGACGTTGGCGCATGGTGTGCGGGGTCATCGTGGGGGCCAGTTTCATGACCGTGTGTGTCTTTGCGTTGGCTGGGATAGGCCCGCTGCAGGCGTACGTGGACCTTGTGCCGCAAGTCATGGCTTTACCGCAGGAGTCAGGATACACGCTTCAACTCAAGGTCAGTGCGCTAGGGCTGTTTCGCAAGTGGTTGGGCGCCGGTACGGCAGCGGATCTGTGGGGTTATGGGTCTGCACTCATAGTCGGCCTCGTGACCTGGTGGGTGACTTATGGGCTGTGGGGGCGTGATCCACGTCGTTTGTGGACGTGTAGCATCCTGGCCAGCCTGTGGATCAATCCTCATCTGAACAATTACGACCTCGTGCTCGTCGCCGCGGTACTGCCGGTGCTGTGGCAATCAGAGTTCGTCGCGCGGCACTGGCTGATGATCATTGGATTCGCAGCCTATCTGGCGTGCCCCATTGACGATCGCTGGCCCTGGTGGCGAACAGTGCCGCTGCCATGCCTGGCTTTGTTGGCTGTGTGGTGTACGGCCGTGGTCGATGCGTACCGCGCGCGGTACGCCTCCGCGCAAGCGGACGCTCGTGTTCGCCCGCATGCGGTTTGTCTCGAAATGACACAGGTCAGTACGTCGTGATAACGATTCGTGACTCCGATAAGCGCCGAAGTGGCCTATTAAGTTGACACTATTGGGCATTCAACATTGCAAAGTAGGCCAAATGGTTGCTCGAGGCGCGGTTTGTTTCTTACCTTTCTGGCGTCGTTGAGGCAAACGATCTGGTGGGGCGAGATACTATGAAGAACAACAGAATAAGCCGATACATAGCAAGGTTCCTGGCAGATGAGAGCGGCCCGACCGCAACCGAGTACGCGGTCATGTTGTCGCTGATCATCATCGTCTGCTTCGTCGCAATCACGACGATTGGAACCAAGACGTCAGCACTGTTTCCTGATCTCGCAGGTGTCATGTAATGACCGCGATCAGGGGATGATAGTCGTCAGGTCGGCGCAAGGATTGTGCCGACGATACTCGACCCACGGAGGTTCGAGGCATCAAAGTTGTACTGTGTAAGCAAGGACGAAACATGGTGCGGGTCGGTTTCTGCCGGGGGTTGAACCCAGACATAACGAATTCTCGAAAGGAGAATCGGATGAAGGCACTGATGAACAGAGTGAAGCAGTTTATGGTGAGCGAAGATGGCCCGACCGCAACTGAGTACGCGGTCATGCTGGCGCTGATCATCGTCGTGGCTCTTGGTGCGATTACCATTCTTGGTACCAAGGTCAGCACGGTATTCAGTAACGTTAACGCGTCACTGTAACGACGATCTCAATGATCGGGTCGTTGGTGTCGTTCATCCGACAGGGTCGGATGCTGGTGGGGAGTGCGACGCGATGGCGATCCGAACTTCGTGACTGTCGGAGGGTGGGCACCTCAGGTGCCCACTCTCCTTTGTCACGACGTGATCACGCCTGGTTCTACATGCGCAATGAATGCAAAGCGGACGTAGCGTAGCACGGATACGCGGCACCATGTTCTAGGACGACATGGTGGAGAACGACGGGAGCGAGCAGATGGAAATGGGGTACTGGTCAGCGACGTGGGCGATCCTGGTTCCAGGCATATTGTATGCTTCGTGGGTCGACGGCAAGGAGAAGCGCGTTCCGAATTGGCTGAACGCCCTTTTGCTCGCCGCCGGCATTGTGATGCAGTGCCTGCATCCAGGTGGAGCAGGCATGTGGGTTGCGCTCGGCGGCGCAGCCGTGGGCTTTGGAGTCTTGATCGTGCCGTGGATGATGCATGGAATGGGAGCAGGTGACGTCAAATTAATGGCTGCGATCGGCGCATGGTTCGGCCCGTATATGACCCTGTGGGCATTCGTGGTGGGAACTGTGTTCGGTGCGGTCATCGCTGCGATCATGATCATGCGTTCGGGCAAGTTTCGGCATGCCTGTGCCAATATGAACACGATCGTTGTCAAGATGGCATCGCCAGGTCATTGGTTCAGTGAGTTCGGCGGGGCCAAGACTTTCGGCGAGACCTCACAACTGCTGCCCTACGGTATTCCGTTGACCATGGGCTCGATCACGCTCCTCATGGGCGTGTCGATGAACTGGTGGAGTTTCTGATGAACAGACCATGGCGCAAGAGCACGAGACGTAGGGGAGCATCTGTTGTCGAGATGGCAGTGATCTCCCCGATCCTGATTACCCTGGTATTTGGCATCATCGAATTCGGGTGGGCGTTCATGGTCCGCCAGATGTTGACCAACGCTGCCCGCGAGGGTGCACGCGTCTCGGCCATTCAACCGTTTCCCGATGGCGAGAATGATTCAGAGGTGCGTTCGTCGGTGACGGATGCGCTGGCTGGTATCAATGGGCTGTCGGTGCCCGACAGCGCGATCGAGATCACGCGCTGGTGCGAAAATGGTGATGGGACGCGGGACTACACCGAGACCGTCAAGGTGACGATTCCCTATACGGACATCTCGCTGTTGGGGAATTATTTCAGTTGGATTTCGTTCAATGATCTGGTCGGGTTGGCCAGTATGAGGAAAGAGGGAGTTAGCGATCAAACGCCCGCCAGCAGGACGTGTGGTAGCTAGAGGCTTCAATGTGTTCGGGAGCAAGAGGACCAGAGAGAGAGGACTACGATGAAAGCAAAAACGATCGTACCGTTGGTTCTGGGCGTGGTCGTTGGCGGCGCGGCGATCAAGATCGTCGTTGATGTTGTCAACAATGCCCAGGCGGCGACCCGAACCGACCTCGCACAGTGCGTCGTCGCTAAGGTCGATATCGATTACGCCGAAGAAATTACCCCGGAAAAGCTCGTGCTGAAGGAGTGGCCGAAATCGTCACTGCCGGCACAATATTTTGACTCGCTCGAAGCGGTCAATACCCGGGTGTCGGGCATGTACATTGCCAAAGACGTGCCCGTCTATCCGTCCATGTTGGCGCCCGAAGGCACGCCGCCGGGTATTCAGGTTCGAATCAAGAAGGGTTACCGCGCTGTTGCAGTGGCCATCGATGAGGTGACCGGCGTGTCGTATCAGGTCGCGCCAAGTGATCGTGTGGATGTCGTGGCTCTGGTCAAACATCGCCAGGATGGCCAGACGAAGCAGATGAGTCGCATCATCTTGCAGAACATCGAGGTCGCTTCAGTGGGCCGCCAGTTGCATACCGACAAGCGTGGTGAGACCAAGTCGGTCGCACGCAGTGTGACGCTGCTCCTGCGTCCGGAGGAAGTGGCCGAACTCCACCTCGCGCAATCCCTCGGTGGCCGTATCTCGTTGGCTCTCAGAGGTAACCAGGAAGATGACGGCGATGGTGAAGGTGAAGCCACCCAGGATTCCCTGGTGGGTACCACGCCGGAGGCTACGCCTGCGCCCACGCCGCGGCCCCTGACGGCTGCTGTCGACCGTGATCCGAGTCCCCAATGGTCGGTCAAGGTGATCAGTGGCAACTCGACGCAAGACGTGAATTACCATTGGCAAGGCAATCGTTGGGAACCTGGGGATTCTTCAAGGCCCCGATCAGTACCAATACCGCAGGTGCCGATGCGCACCCAGCCAGAAAATGACAATGATGAGGATTTTGATTCTGCTCGGGATGAAGACTCGGCCGAAGAGAGCTAACGTGTCACAAGGCTGACACGCAGCGACAAAACACGCGCTCTATCCCAGCACACGGAGGTCAACGGGATGTCGAGTTGGATCAGGGATGATCGCCGAGAGCAAGTCGGGTCACCGACCAAAGCTAGCTGGCCTACCGGTTTTGCCGGATGGGCCAGCTTGCGTTTTGCGCCGGCTCTGGCGGCGGTCGTAGTGCTCGTCGGGCTACCGGTGATAAGCCGGGCCCAGGACTCCCTCGAGGCGACAGTCAGCGAGGTTCAAGAGAATCGTGAGTGGATTCATGTGCCGGTCAACAAAAGTGTGTTGATCGAAACCAATCTGCCAGCGGTTCGTCAACAGGTCTTGTCTCCGGACATCGCCCGCATAGAGTCGATTTCGCCGACTCAATTGTTGGTGACCGGGCAAGCATTCGGCCGCACCCAGGTGATCATCTGGTCGGCGGACGGCCAGCAGCAGGTCTTTGACATTTCGGTCGAGCTCGAGCTCGATCTGCTTGCCGAGGCCATTCGCCAGGTCGAGCCGATGGCCCGGGTCGAGGCCATACCGGTCATGGAGACGGTCATTCTGACTGGAACCGTGCCCGATGCGACGACAGCGGATCGCATCATGCAGATCGCTTCGATCTTCGCGCCCAACATTCAGAATCATCTGCAGGTCGCGGGCGAACAGCAGGTCCTGATTCGTTGTACAGTTGCGGAGATGTCGCGAAACGTCGTTCGACAGCTGGGCATCAACGGCTTCATGAACGGATCGGATCTGCGGAGTTTCCCACTCGTGAGCAACATTGGTGGGATCAATCCGACCAGCTTCGGCCAACCGGCCGGGCTGCCGGTTACCTCTGACGCTCCGTTTCTCGGGGGGGGCAGTGATGTGCTCCCGACGACTACGCTGTCGTTCGCGTTCCCGCGCGCACAGATGCAGGTGTTCATCCGGGCCCTGCAGGAGAACAGTCTGCTGCGGGTCCTCGCGGAGCCGAATCTCGTTACGATCAGCGGGCGGACTGCGTCGTTCCTCGCAGGTGGCGAGTTTCCCGTTCCCGTGCCCCAGAGTGGCGGCGGCGGTGGTACGGGTGGCACGACGATCACGATCGAGTATCGAGAATTCGGCGCCCGATTGTCATTTACACCCGTCGTGCTCGACAATCACACGATGCGGATGACCATCGCGCCCGAGGTCAGCGAACTTGATGAATCCAACGGCGTGACCATTTCTGGCTTCCGCGTGCCAGGGTTGAATTCACGGCGTGTCGAAACGACCGTGGAGTGTGCCAGCGGGCAGACTCTGGCAATCGCCGGTTTGTTGTCCGAAACTGTTCGGGCGACGGCGAGCAAGGTTCCGTGGATTGGAGAGGTTCCCGTTCTGGGTGCCCTGTTCTCTTCGACGCAATTCCAGAAGCGCATTACGGAACTGGTCATCATGATCACGCCTGAGATAGTCGCCCCCCTTGATCCGGATGAGGTTCCACCGCTCCCCGGTGAGGGTTTCATGGATCCGGATGATTGGCAGCTCTATGCCCTGGGCATGTTGGACGGCAGCGGTAACGATGGCAGCGCCTCAGGCGACGGCGATGACTACATGGAAGAACCCGGAAACGCGGATACCCCGATGGGGCCGTGGGGTATGAGCGACTACGAAGAGCAGCCCCCGGACGATCAGTAGCGTCCTCGGGCACAGAGATTCACGCGACACCCCGCACGGCGAGCACCGCCGGGCGGGGTGTTGTCGTATTAGTCACCGTGGCTAACACCTGTCCCCACGCCAACTCACGTCGACCAAACGAAACGGGCCGAGTCCACGTCCACAAATGCGTGACGCCCAACCATGTCCGGGCGGATTCGAGCGGAATTATCGGCGCTTCGGAATGCGCTAATAGTCGTATCTCGTTGCGACACATATGTTAAGATGGGGTGGACAACCGGACTCAGGAGGGTGTGGACTATGCGTAACTTAGAGAACAGCAAGAAGCAACGGGCAGTAGTCGCAGTCCAGGTGGCTGTGGCCAGTACGGCACTGATCGGCCTGGCCGCCCTCGGTGTCGACGTGGGGCTGATGTACGCGGCCAAGGCGGATCTCCAGAAGGTCGCTGACGCCGCCGCGCTGGCGGCGGCATCGCAGCTGGGGAACTTCGCCGAAGCGGAGACCAAAGAGACCACGGTCGTGGCGCTGGCCGATGCCGCGGCGACTGCAGTGCTCACGGACAACGACGTTCTGGGGCAGGACATCAGCCTCGACGCAGGAGACATCGAGTATGGCTATTCGATCTGGAACGATGGGACGCAGCGTTTCGAATTCCAGGCGGCTGCGGTCGAAGGGTCGGGCGGAGTCAATGGTGTGAATGCCGTACGGATCACCACGCGGCGGACCTCGGACTCCTCGAATGGCGCTGTCGACCTGGCTTTTGGCGGTGTCTTCGGATTTGGTGAGGCCAACATCACGGCGTCTGCAACGGCGATCCTCGTGCCCCGCGATATCATCGTTCTTGCGGATCTGTCGGGCTCCTACAACGACGACAGCCAGTTGCAGAACTATGCTCTGAACGATCCCAATGGTATCAATCTTCTGGAAGTGTGGAAGACTCTTCCGAAATCCAGCGCCGATGGTGCACTCCTGCAGGCGTGGTTGGATGCCAACCCAGGCATGACCGTTGCGGATGCCCCCTCGACGTTCTTCGAAACGGATTATGGATTTTTTGGAGAACTCGGCTCAAGCAGCGCCGGTTCCATTCCTGTGTTCGGAGAGACGTTGATCAACAGCAGTTACAATCCGGCTGGCGATGACGGCCTGGTGCGTCTACGCCGAGGCCGGCAGTGGTCGAGCGGTGAGATCGGATCACCCAACTACACCAACATGCGGATGTTTCTCGTGGGCCAGGGATACTCCATCGAGGAGCGCGACCTGATCATGGCCAATACCAGTAGCAGCACAACCAACGGTTACATCAAAGATGCTGACTACAACAGCGTCAGTTTCAGCAGTGAATTCTCGGACAAGGACCGTTATGACCTGCGCGTGGCCGCGGCACTTGGACTCGTGTTCTGGAGCAGTGGTCGTACAGACGGTCTGTGGCAGGATCTTGGGCTTCCTCCGGGCGATGGAGATTTCTATATCGAACCGAACGAAGTGCACGAGGCCGTAGCCTACCCATTTCCTCAGGGCAACTGGTTCGAGTATGTCCAGTACATGCGCGACGCCAACAACTCGAACAGAGCCTACGACAAACTGAAGGCCATCAAGTACCGATTTGGTGCCAAGACTTTCGTAAATTTCTTGCTCGAAGAGAAAGAAATGAACAGTGAGACGGACGTGAGTCACTATGCCTACGCCAATCCCCTGCATCTGACCAAGAACTCTCTCGATGTCCTGATGGATGACCTTGTGGCACTGGACAGCGCAGATCGGATCGGCCTCGTGACGTATGGTACGACGGCAGTCGTGGATTACCCATTGCCTGACGAGACCGTCGAACTGAGCGAGAATGCGGCGGACATCAAGGCGCTGTATCGAGCCCGCCAGGCCGCACACTATTCACCGGCAACCAACATCGGACAGGGTATCGAAATGGCGACTGGCCAGCTGATTCCCGGAGGGAGCACCAACGCGCGTCCCGAGGCGACAAAGGTGATCGTCTTGCTGACCGACGGGATGGCTAACATCGATGGTAACGGTGATTTTGACGGCACTGGCGAGGCAGGAGTGTCTTATGCGCTGGCCGCTGCACAGGACGCGTGGGAGCAGCACCGTGTCAAGATCCATGCCATCGGTGTTGGGGCAGCCGCGGACATCGATACGCTGGATGAAATCGCCGAGCATGGCCGGACCGGCGAGGCATACTGGGCCACTGGCGATTTCAGTGAGATTCAGAGTGAGCTGACCAACATCTTCCAGAAGATCGGCGGTCTTCGACCGATTCAGATCATCGACTGACGAACGCCCCTGGCTTGGGCTCTTACAAAGCAGGGCACCGCGCCGCCAACAGGCGGGGCGGTGCCCTGTTCTTGCGCGCGGGGAATTATCAGACGATCCTCGAGCTGTTATGGGTCGTAACGCGCGCCCGTTCCTCAACGTATTTTATAGTGGGTACGGAGGGGAATTTGAGCAATCCAGGCGTTTTGAGGAACGCAGCTGTTCTTCCAAAATAGTTTTCGGTCGCTGAGCGGGCGTCAGCGGCGTTCGCACACGGGTGTAGCTCGCGTCGGATGGTCATCCAACCGATGAGCTACCCGTGGAGGGCCACGATGGCGAGTGGTGTTAACATCATCCTGTTCTCGAGTAATGAGGAATACGCGCCTCTTCTACGCCGTGAGGTGAACGGCATGGAGGGGGTCAAGATCGTGTCTGAAGTCGATGACACGATCCTGCTCGCGGAGTCGGTACAAAAATTTCCCGCGGACGTCGTCATTGTTGACCTCGATCCAATACCGGAAGAAGTCCTGCCATTGGCAGGTGCGTTGGCCATGGAACGTCGGGAATTGGCGGTTTTCGCAGTATCCGAATCGAGCGATGGTCAATTGATCCTGTCAGCCATGCGGGCCGGGCTGCAGGAGTTCCTGACCAAGCCCCTCGACATGCAGTTGCTGCAGCTTGCCGTAGACAAAGTGGCCAAGGAACGGACGTCGAATCACGTTCAGGGGCGGTTGTTGACGTTCATTGGAAGCTCCGGAGGTGTCGGGGCTACGACGATCGCAACCAACCTCGCGGTCGAGTTGGCCCACGAGGTCGGTGACCGCCGGGTTGCGCTGGTCGATCTTGACCACCGATTCGGACAGGCGGCGACCATGCTCGACCTGCAGCCGAGTTTCACGGTGGCGGACCTGGTGAGTAGTTCGGAACAGGTCGAAACCGCAGTCATTCAGCAGGCCATGACTCAGCATGATTCCGGCGTCGATGTACTGGCGCGTCCCAATAATTTTGCAGAGGCAGACATGATCAGTGCCGGACATTGTGCCGGCATCCTCGTCGCCCTGCAGCAGCTCTATGACTACGTAGTCGTTGATGGCCCCAATCGCTTTGATGTCGGCAGCAAGTCAGTCCTGGATATTGCGGATATCAACTTCCTGGTGATTCAACTGTTGGTGCCGAGCGTGCGGAATCTGCACAGGATCGTCAGCGAGATGCGTACGGCCGGTTTCAATATGGATCGCGTCAACATTCTGTGCAACCGCGTCGGCAAAGACAATATGTATATCACCACGCAGAATGTTGAAGACATGCTCAATCACAAGATCTGCTTCTCACTTCCTGATGATCCGAAACCCGTGTGTTCGGCAATCAATATGGGAGTACCGCTGCGGCAGGAGCACGAGAAAACGAAAATATGTGGCGCACTCAACGAGTTGGCGGCACTGATCCATCGCCCTGGGGAATATGAGGCCAAGGAAGCAGGCAACAAGGGCGTGGGTGGCTTGATGAAGAAGATGTTCAGCGCCAAGTAGGCGCGGGCATGAACGCCTCGACAAAGGGAGGACTGTCCGTTGTTCGGTAAGCCAAAACAACTCGGTACACCGTCGGCTCCGCCGCCACCACAGGAGGGCGGCGCAGGCAACCATCCGCCTAGCGCGACAGCCCCCACCCAACCTGCCAAACCGCAGTCCCCCAAAATGGATCAGGACAAGCAGGATCAGTTCTATGAGCTGAAAACACGCCTGCATCGCAAGCTCGTCGAGCAAATGGATGTCACGCGACTCGGCGGTGAAGAAGCCGAACTGCGAGACCAGGTTCGCGAGTTGGTCGTCTTGCTGGTCGACCAGGAAAACACATTGCTGAACTTCAACGAGAAGCAGAAGCTGATCAATGAAGTACTCGACGAGACGTTCGGCCTCGGACCGCTTGAGACGCTGCTTGCCGATCCGTCGATCAGCGATATTCTCATCAACGGGCCGCGGACAACGTATGTCGAACGCAAGGGACGCCTGGAAAAGGCCGCGATTCAGTTCCGCGACAACCAGCATCTCATGCATATCATTGACAAGATCGTCAGTGCAGTCGGTCGTCGATGCGACGAAACGAGCCCCCTGGTCGATGCACGATTGTCCGATGGCAGTCGTTTCAATGCGGTGATTCCTCCGTTGGCGATCGACGGCCCGTCGGTGTCAATACGTCGATTCGGTGCTGACCCGATCACGTGGGATGACTATGTGCGCTACGGATCAGTTGTCCAGCCGATGATTGATTTCCTTGAATGGTGTGTCAAGGCTCACCTGAACGTCCTGATCGTGGGCGGTACGGGATCTGGTAAGACGACATTGCTCAATAACCTGTCGACGTTCATTCCGATGACGGAACGAATCGTGACCATCGAGGACGCAGCCGAGCTTCAGCTCCGACAGCCGCACGTCGTACGTCTTGAATCGCGCCCGGCCAACATCGAAGGGAAGGGACGCATTGGCATCCGTGATCTATTGATCAACAGCCTGCGTATGCGTCCAGATCGCGTCGTGGTTGGTGAGTGTCGTGGTCCAGAAACGCTCGACATGCTCCAAGCCATGAACACGGGCCATGATGGGTCATTGACCACAATTCACGCCAACAGCACTCGCGATGCAGTTCAGCGCGTCGAAACCATGGTGATGATGGCTGGATTCGATCTGCCAGTCCGTGCCATTCGCCAGCAGTTCGCGTCGGCGGTACATGTCATCGTGCAGGCCCAGCGCCTCACCGGCGGCCCGCGTAAGGTCACGACGATTACCGAGGTCCAGGGCATGGAAGGTGAGATCATCACCATGCAGGACATATTCAAGTTCGAACAACAGGGCATAGACGATGCGGGTAAGGCATACGGCCAATTCGAGGCCACGGGAATTCGCCCTGGTTTTCTCGAGCGGTTGAAGACCTCCGGTTGCAACGTGGACGCTGGCATTTTCGAACGCCAGTCATTCCCTGTGCAAAATGGCTAGGTCAACATTCAGGAGTACACCATGACGGGCATACTGTTCTTTATTCTGCCGGCCGCAGGCGCCATGCTGCTCATCTATGGCGTCTTCCAGGCGGTCATGGACGCCCGCGGAAACGAGAAGTCTAAGATCATGTCGCGACTTCAGCAGCGCTCCGGGGGGGCAGCAGAGGAACGCGGCAACAAGATTCGCGAGTCTCTGCTGCGTCAGGCCGATCGCGGCGAGGAGAATCCGATCCTGAAGTTCATCTCGGGCTTCAGTGTCGTTCCCAAAGTCCAAACCATGCTCGACCAGGCCAACGTCGACATCACTGGTGCCAAGTTCCTGGTGTACCTGCTGTGCGGTGGTTTTGGATCAATTCCGGTGCTGATCATCGTCGGTTTCAACGCGGTCACCGCCATGGCGACCGGTGTGGCAGCTATGATCCTGCCGATTCTGTGGCTGCGCTGGCGACGAAACAGCCGAATGAACAAGCTCCTGCATCAGTTGCCGGATGTGTTCGAGATGATGGCCCAGTCATTGCGCGCCGGTCACTCTCTTGGTGGTGCGATCCAACTGGTTTCCGAGCAGTTGCCCGATCCGGCAGGGACCGAGTTTGCTCGGGTATTTCACGAACAGAATCTCGGTCTGCGGATCGAGGATGCACTACTGAATTTTGCCAACCGTTGCGACCAGATGGACATTCGTTTCTTCGTTACTGCGGTGCTGATTCAACGGCAAACCGGTGGCGACTTGTCCGAAGTGCTCGACAACATCTGCGGGATCATCCGCGGTCGCATCGAGTTGTTTGGTCAGGTCAAGGGGTTGACCGCCGAAGGGCGAATGTCCGGTTGGGTGCTGCTGGCGTTGCCCGTTGTCGTGTTCATCGGATCGATGTACATGAATCCCGAGTACGCCATGACGCTCGTTGATGAGTCGCGTGGCCGTATGATGCTGTGCACGGCCGGTATGATGCAGCTCATGGGTATGGCCATGATCAAGAAGATCGTCAGCATCAAGGTCTAGCTGTGCTGGAGAAGTTCAACCGAGCAGAGGGCTGGTCGGGGCATTGTCGCCTCGGGATCGATCGATAGAGAGGTTCGTGTCATGAGCATCGTTCTTCTAGCAATTCTGGTAATAAGCAGCGTGTCGTTGATTGCCTACGCGCTGTGGCCCAAAGACGGCATGGATGAGAATGCCCTGCGGCGCCGCATGATGGGGCGAAAAACCATCGACGATGTTGGCGAGATACAGAAGAAAGCCAAACGCTCGGCGGCCGAGGCGGTCCTGGAACGCATGGCTCCGTTGGCGACCCGGGGGACCACCCCGATGGACGCTCAGGCCGTGTCGATGCTGCGTGTGAAACTGTCGAACGCCGGCTTTCGACGAGAGAACACGCCAACATTGTTCCTGGCGTCCAAGACTCTCTTGGGCGTTGGCATGGCAATCGTGGCCCTGGTGTGGTTGCTGGCTGCGGGCAAACCGTTCAACGATGTGATGTTGTGGACCTGTGGAGCCGGCGGCGTGGGGTTCATGGCTCCGAACTACTGGTTGAGTGTGGCAACGCGAACCCGTGGCGACAAGATCCGCAACGGACTGCCTGACTCGATGGACCTGCTGGTCATTTCAGTTGAGTCCGGGCTGGCGTTGGACAGCGCCATTCAACGCGTCGGCGAGGAGATGTCGCACGTCCATCCCGAGCTGGCCGAGGAGATGCAGATCGTCACGCATGAGGGTGCGATGGGTATTCCCCGGTCCGAGGCGTTGAGCAATATGGCCATGCGGACCGGCGTTCCGGAGATCAAGTCGCTCGTCGCGGTCGTCACGCAGGCCGAGCGGTTCGGAACTTCCGTGGCCAAGGCCCTGCGCAACCAGGCTGATGCACTTCGCGTCAAGCGCCGCCAACGCGCCGAGGAAGCGGCCCAGAAGACGACCGTCAAGCTGATGCTGCCGCTGATCCTGTTCATCTTTCCGGCGATTTTCGTCGTTCTGGTCGGCCCGGCCGTTCTGCAGCTGATGGACACTTTCGGAAATATGTAACACCTGTCTGGTGGGCCCACGGGGCGTGGGCTCACCAGGCTTGCCTATCCTGACATCCATGCCCGCGAACAGCTTTTGCCACTCTGACGTCTGTAGCCGCCATCCATGCCTCCGGAGTTTCGTGACCGAATAGCTCAATTATTGGGCAGCATTCACACGATAGTTATGCAGTGACACGGTCCCGCCGCCCACCATGGAGGTGTGCTGTCGGGGGCGCATCAACACCGCTCCGCTCGACCACAAGGAGTCCGTTCCCATGAAGCGTGTTGTGTTTAGTGCATGCATCGTCGTTCTGGCGCTGGCCGGTTGTGAAAGCACCGGGGAGAATCCACGCGAGCTCAGCAACGAGCGCGGACGCACGAATACCCAGAAATGGCGTGACGCCATGGTCAAGAGTGCCGTTCGCCGGGACATGTCGTTGTCTGATGTTCATTTTGTCGCCCATACGACGCGACTCAGCAGCCTGGGGGAGCGCCGCCTCAAGATCATGGCCGATATCATGGCCGAGGACGGCGGCCAGGTGCGCATGGCGACGCGTCAAGGCGACGATGATTTTACCAAGCAGCGCATGGAGACTGTCGTCGCCTATCTGGAGACCGCAGGCATCCCGCGTGAGCGCATCGACATCGAGTCTGGCGTCGCCCTGGGGCGTGGTATGACTGCCCAGGAGGCCATTGAAGTGAAAGCGCAGGCGTTCGATCCTCAGGCGCGTGATCTGACGACATTGATTGGTGGCGGTGAAGGCGGAGGCCTCGGCGCCGAGTAGTCCACAACTGCGGCCTGCTTTGCTGCAGTGGGGTAACGACAATGAACAAGGCGATGTTTGCCGGCGGAGCCGGCCTGTGCATCGTGCTGGTTACCGGTTGCCAGGTTAGCCAGGAGTTCTCTCTCAAGAACTTCGGCTCCGGATCAGGCAGCGAGTGGGATCAGTACAACCGCGCGGCGATCGAAGATGCCGAGCCCGAAGCCGCTCCCGAAATCCTGCCGGTGACACATTTTGCCGCGGGACAGTTGTTCGAGAGCAAGGGCAATGTTCAGCAAGCGGCCTTGCAGTACCGCAAGGCAATCGAAATCAACAAGGACTTCGTTTCGGCCTACAACCGGCTGGGTATCTGTCTGAACAAGCTTGGCCAGTACAGCGAGGCTGATCGCTGTTTTCTGCGCGCCATTCAAATCGCTCCCGAGCAGGTTCATCTCTATAACAATCTCGGTTTCAGCTGCATGTTGCAGCACAAGTGGGATCGCGCACAGAAGCACTTCAACGAAGCTCTGAGGCGCAACCCCGAGTTCGCACGCGCACGGATCAACCTGGGCATGGCGCTGGCCAACCAGGGCCATTATCAGCAGGCGCTGGGGGAATTCGAGAAGGGGCTGGGAGCGGCCCGGGCCAACTACAACATTGGCCTGGTGTACAAATCGCAGGGCCGGTTGGCTGATGCAGAGCGTGCATTCTCGCGGGCGCTTGCACTCGAGCCGCGGTTGAAGAATGCCCGGAAACACCTCGATGCCCTGTCCGCCCTGGATGGACGGGCACACGATGATGTGACCGCCGCACCGGTGACCTCCGTCGCAGGACAACCTCAGCCGGAGGCCACATCGGACACGGCCCAGGCAGTGCCCGTGGTGCTGCAAACCTCTTTGCTCGCCCAACGGGTGTGTGCCCCGGATCCGACCGTCCTGATGATGCGCAGTGTTGCCCGGTCTTGTCACCATGGCGTCCTGCGCGAGCAGTTTGTGTTGTTCGATCCTGAGAGCGGCACCGGGCAGGTTGCTTCGCCTGCGCTCGAGCCGAGCCTCCGCCACGAGCAGTCATTCATGGACCGTGCGATTGATGATGTGATCGTGAGTTGGGGCGACGATCCAGCCTGGCGTGATGGACGCGAACCCGCACTGTCAACACTCCGGCAATTGCAGCGTTCCCTGTATGACGCGCAAGAGCGTCAGGATCGTTGATTCAATCAAAGCTCGATCGCCCGCCCTCGAACGCAGGTCTATGCACCCCACGAGGCGCGTCATTGATCCGGCGCGCGAAGTGCCCTATTCTCTCATGCTGCTTGATGTGTCCTGAGGGAGTAACCTGAGTGGATCGGATGTTGGAACTGCAGCAGCTGTCGCCGGGCAGCCTGGCTGGATGTGCGCTGACCATCGGTAATTTTGACGGCGTTCATCTGGGCCATCGCGAGATCCTCAAGCGGGCACGTGCTCTGGTCGGCGGGGATGGCCGGGTCGCTGCGCTGACCTTCGATCCTCATCCCCTGGCAGTTCTTCGTCCAGGCCAGGCGCCGCCACCATTGACCACGCTGCCTCAACGGATTCAACTCCTCACCGATGCGGGTGCTGACCACGTTGTCGTAGCACACTCGGCTGCCGATCTTCTGCAACTCGAAGCCGAGACATTTGTCAAAGATATCATCGTGGGGCGCATCGGTCCCAGCCATGTCATCGAAGGCCGGTCGTTCGGTTTTGGTCGAGATCGGCGAGGCACACCGGACCTGTTGCGCACCCTTGGAGAAAACCATGGTTTCACGGTGCTGATCGTCGAGCCCGTTCTCATCGATCTCGTTGATGCTCATGACGTCGTGGTGTCCAGCTCACTCGTTCGGACGCTGGTGGCTGGCGGTGACGTGGAGGCCGCAGGACGTTGTTTGGGGCGGCCTCACGAGATCGAAGGGATCGTTGGACACGGCCAGGCGCGCGGGCGTGAGCTGGGGTTCCCCACGGTGAACCTGGAGGACATTGCCCAATTAATCCCTGCTGAGGGGGTTTACGGAGGGACTGCACAAATCGGAGCAATGCGCTGGGCTGCCGCGATCAGTGTCGGGCGCACCCCAACGTTCGATGAAGCAGTCTTGCAGATCGAAGCACACCTTCTGGATTTCGATGACGAGGTTTACGATCGGCCGGCGCGTCTGCGCCTGCACAAGCGGTTGCGCGCGCAGCAGCGTTTCGAGTCACCCGATGAGCTGATGCGCCAAATCAACACCGATGTTCAGCGTGTCCGGGAAGGCGCGTCCCAGTGGCTATGAGCGCTAGCGCGGTCCGGGCCGTTTGACATTGATGGCCTATTCCTGGACAACTGCCTTCCATGTCCATTTCAGAAGCCATACTGCGTCAGGGAGGCGAACGTGTTCTCGATTGGCAGCGCATCCTGCTGCTGACGCACGAGCGTCCGGACGGCGATGCACTCGGTAGTATCGTCGGCTTGAGTCGCATGCTCAACGCTGCGGGCAAGCAGGCCGAGGCCGTCATTTTCGGAGACTTCCCGGTACGCTATCGAGGCGTCCTGGCCGACGATTGTGTGTCCCACTGGGACCGGTCCGATCCGGAAACACTGGCTGAAAAATACGATGGCGCCATCATCGCGGACACATCGGCGTTCATTCAGTTGATGCCCGCGGCGGCCCTTCTCGAATCGCGCGTTCTGCCTATTGTCGTGGTCGATCATCACATCACTCGGGATGCTGTTGGGGACTATGAGATCATCGACGAGACCGCATCTTCGGCCAGCGTGCTAGTGGCCGAATGGGGGGAGTTGATGGGGTGGCCCATCGATCAGACAGCCGCACTGGCCATGTTCATTGGCATGGCGACGGATACCGGGTGGTTCAGATACTCCAATACCGATCCCCGTACACTGAGTTGCGCCGCGCGGATGCTCGAACGCGGGTTTGCTACGGACACGTTATACGATGCGTTGTTCATGCGCCACACTGAGGCGCGGATGCGACTGACGGGTCGTATGTTGACCGGTGTGACCTTCCATGCGGGCCGTCGTGTGGCTGTGGCAACGGTGACCTCTGATCTCGTTGCGGAGTGCCATGCCGACATCAGTGATCTCGACGATCTGGTCAACGAAACCATGAAACTCGAGCAGGTCCAGGTCTCGTTGCTTTTCGTCGAGCACGCCCGCAATCCTGTCAAAGTCAGTCTTCGGAGCAAGGGCCAGATCGACGTCGCCGCAATCGCTCAGTCCCTGGGCGGAGGCGGGCACGCCCGCGCGGCCGGTGTACGGCTGCAGCTGCCGCTCGAGGAAGCTCGGCGCGTGGTCGTCGATGCGGTGCTCGACAGCTTGGGCTAGGTACTGAAGGCGGGAGTGACATGCGTGTATTGACATTCTTGACTTGCGTCTGTGCGGCATGCAGTACACCGACTGTGCGGGCGGGCCATTGGCGCGCCGCCGCCGAACACGTTCCGGCCACAGCGCGGGCGGCGCTGTATTTCGAGCCTTCTACAGCGGAAGGGCACACGTCCGGCGTGGGTGCGGTCGCCGGCGTCGTAGGGCGATTGTTCGATGCGGGGCTATTGGGTGACATCGGGCCGCAACAGGCGTTGCTCATCGACTCCATTCGAGCAGTGCCGGTCATCGCCGAGTTCCCACATCTGCTGATTCTCCATGATGTCCACCTGCGGTCGGTCGGCGCACACAGCACGCGTCTCGACCGCCTGGCCATTAGCCTGGTGGTGTTCGACGGCGGCGCGCATCAGGCTATCGAGGCACGCATTGCCGCATTGCTCAAACGCCATACGACGAGCGCGACGGCACAGCTGACGACTGTGCAGGACGGGGTCGCCCTGCAGCACACACTGACAGACAGCCGCTTGCCTGAGTGGGCCCAGATTCATTGGGGTTCCCGAGGGGACACCTATCACGTGGGTATAGGACGAGCGGCCCAGCCGCCAGCAATTGATGTCGGACGCACGCGGCCGAACCCGGTGGCGACGGATGCATTCATCACAGAAGCCCAGCGTCTCACGGCGGTCGAGGAGGCTCGTGTCGTGTTGTTCGTGGATTGGGCGATGCTGCTGCGCAGTGTCGGGCCTCGAGCCGCCGAGCGCGCCCAAGCGATTCTTCAGGCGGCGGGGATCGCGCCCCACCGCACGCTGTGGATCGGATCCCGGCGCGGACGGGGGCTGTGCCTGGACATGGTTCAACAACAGGCTGGTCGTTTGGAGCACACGATCCTGACCGCTCCACTCGACGCAGCCGAAGAACAGAGGTTCGTGCCTGCTGAGGCGACGTGGTATGCGCGGCTGAATGCCACGAGCGCTGATGTTATTCGGCGCTGTGCGGCAGTCTATGTTGCCGCACATCGGCAGGCCACGCGCGCAGCGCTGGCTGCGGGCTGGTCCACGTTGGACGAAGATGAAGAGGACTCACTGACTGATCTGCTGTTGCGTCCGCTGCACGGCGTATGCATCGTGCACAACGCCCCGCCGCATGCGCTGCTGCCTGCGCTGCTGGTGACCGTGCGCATGGACATCATCGGGGATTCGGCTGGGCTCCAGAAGGCAGTGGATGTCGTGATGACGCACTTTGCCGCCTATCTCACGCGCCACAGCGGATGGTTCCGGCCTCAGCTCCATCGGTCACCGGAGGGGTGGTGGTACTCGCAGTTCGGTGTGTATGGTCCAGCGCTCGCAGTCACTGAGAACACCGTGGTGATCACGCACTCCTTGCCTGCGCTGCGGCGTCTCGTGTTGGCGGGGCAGCCCGCGCGGTCCGATTGACTCCAGGCTCAGGGTTCACAACCCGGTGATGTGGCCGACTGTGTCAAAGGCCGATCCGGTGAACCGGTAGATCGGTTGCAGCAACGCGCCAAACACGCCGGTTGCGATCATCCCGAGGAACAGGAGTAGGGCGAACGGACCGATCGCGTGATAGAACCGACCTACCGTGCTGGGAAACAATGCACGCGCGATGTGACTGCCGTCCAACGGTGGCAGGGGAATCAGGTTGAACCCGCACAGGATCAGGTTGATGATGACGCCCCATTTCAGGCTTGCGGCGAGAAGGGCGACGTACCCTGCTCCCTTAAAACCGTCCATGACAATCGGCCCTCCCTGCGCGGTGAGGTTGTGAATGTCGGCCTGCGGAACGGCGCGCGGCAGTACGCAGGCGAGGATCACGAACAGTCCGAAGAAGACCATGGCCATGAGTAGGTTGGACGCCGGCCCGGCGGCAGATATGAGGATGTTGGCCCGCCGCGGATTGGGCACGCCATGCAGTGTGACCATGACGGGTTTGGCCCAACCAAAGACCATCCCACCCCAGTACGCGAGAACCGCAGGCACCAGGATCGTTCCGAGGGGATCGATGTGGGCCAGCGGATTCAACGTGACACGGCCCGCGTGGACGGGGCCGAGGTCGCCGCACCACCACGCCGTCAGCGCGTGCGCCATTTCGTGTATTGTCAGTGACAGCAACACCATGATGATGGCAATGATGATCGAGCGTACGTCCGGGCCCAGGTTGGCGGGTACGCCGGCGGCCGCCGTTCCCTCAACCGGCTCTGCCACCAGGCACAGAGTATTGGCCGCCGCGCCAATCAGCACACAGGCCCCTGCAGCCAGGGCCAGGGCTCGCACGTGCTGCAAACGGGCATGACTGCGAGCCTGCCACCAGCTGCCTGCGATGCCCACGACCGCCAGGCAGCCGAGCCCGACTCCGATCCACGGTTGCCACGGGCAGGTGGATGCCGCCGCGCAAAACAACGTGACTATGGACAGGCGGGTTACGGTAGGCCATGTGTGAGGTCGGCTGTCGAGGTGACGCAGCCGCTCGGCTTGCAGATTCGCCTTGGTGTTGGTCCAGTTCAGCGCGGTGAGTACATCGTTTGCTTCGGCGCTGGGCACGAGGAAACCTACCTGGCGCGAGTCGAGATCGATGCGCAATACGACTCCGCCGGCAACCTCGTTGTAGTCGACGGCGTGGTCGAGGTTTTCGTGAGGAATGACGTGGATCTGAGCCCCGTCCGACAGCACCAGGCTGGTCGTGTCGGCCCGCACGGTCCACGGCTGCCCCTGGCTGTCGCGCCAACACATTTCGGTCGTGCTTGCAGCACCCGTTGGATCGGTCAAAGCTCCCACTCCGTCATGGTGTGTTCCGGGCTGTTACTTTCGCTTGAACTGACGTTCGAGGTCGCTCAACGAGAACCGCAATGCAGTAGGCCGTCCATGCGGGCAGTGTGTGTGTCGATCGGCGAGGTGCCTCTGATCGATGAGGTTGCGGCGTTCGTCTTCGGTCAGGATATCGCCTGCCTTGACTGCTGCCTTGCACGCCATCATGTCCAGGGTGCGATGGATGAGTGTTTCGGTGCGCGGCTCGCCGTCCTGGTCGCTGAGCAGGTCGGCGAGGTCGCGAATGAGCCGCGGCGTCTCATCCGGTTTGAGCAGGGTAGGCACTGCCTGTACGGCAATGGTCGACGCGCCATAGAGCGTGAACTCGATGCCGATCCGGCGCAGCAGATCGCGGTGTTCATCGAGCGCGGCCACCTGGGGATCGGCCAGATCGATGGTCTGAGGGATCAACAGTTGTTGTGATTCCAGATCATCCTGGGTCAGGCGCTCGCGAAATTTCTCATAGAGAATGCGTTCATGAAGGGCATGCTGGTCGTATACGATCATGCCGTCATCGGTTTCGGTCACGAGATAGGTTCGGTGCAGTTGAATAACGGGTGGAGTCGTGATCGGTGCGTCGATCACCGGATCTGCAGGCGCGACCGCAGGCCGTGTCGCGCGGGCGTGCATAATGGGTTGCGACGCGGAGCGCGCGCGGTCGGCGGCGGTGGGCACAATGACCGGGTCACGGAAGGGCCGTCGATCGCGGCCCCCGCTGTTGAAGAACGAGTCCGCGCCAGCCCGCGGGAGAACCCGTTCAGCGGTTCTCGAAGACAGCCCGTGCGTGAGGTCCTGTTGTGCCAATGTCTCTCGCAGAGCTGTCGATACCAGACTGTGTACTGCGCGGCCGTCCTGCCACCGAACCTCCGTCTTGGTTGGATGCACGTTGACATCCACAAGCCGGGGATCGATATCGAGGAACAGGAAGACCACCGGATGACGCGTTGCCTCCATCAGCCCCCGGTAGGACTCGCGGACCGCGTGGTTGATCTGACGGTCACGAATGAAACGACGGTTGAGAAACACATACTGCCATTTGGTCGAGTTGCGGCTGCCTTGCGGTCGACCGATGAAGCCGCTGAGGCCGAGTCCGCCGTGGGCCCCGGAGACCGGCAACAAATCGTCGTCGAGGTCACCACCGTAGAAGTCTGTGATGCGCCGTCGCGGATCCTCGGTGACCGGAGCGCGCCGCAGAACACGCTCGCCGGACAGCAGTTCGAAGTGAATATCGGGATGGGCCAGGCTGACCCGTGCGACCTGCTCGGTGATGTGGCCCATTTCTGTCTGCGCGGCGCGAAGAAATTTACGCCGAGCCGGAACGTTGAAGAATAAATCACGGACCTCAATGGTCGTTCCTACGGCACACGACGCATTATCGTGGCGCTCGATCCGTTCCCCGGCGACCTGAATGACGGCGCCGGCCGTGCTGTCGGCAGGACGTGACAGAAGCCGCAGGTGCGCAACCGCACCGATGCTGGCAAGAGCCTCTCCGCGAAAACCGAGGGTGCCGATGTGGAAGAGATCATCCTCGTGGCGTATCTTGCTGGTCGCATGGGGTGCGATGGCCAGTGGAAGATCCTCGGCGGAGATCCCGACCCCATTGTCGACGATGCGGATGAGCTTACGTCCGCCTTCCTCGACCTGCACCTTGATACGGGTCGCTCCAGCATCGATGGCATTTTCGACGAGTTCCTTGACGACGCTGGCCGGACGTTCGATGACCTCGCCGGCGGCAATCTTGTTGATGAGTAGATCGGGTAGTTTGTTGATTCGGGGCATGAATCGGCCTTCTTGTGACGCGGCAGTATAAACCGCGCCAACAGGGCTGGCAAACGGAGACCACTTCAACCATGATCGTGACGGCGTTGCACAGTCTGGCGGTCGGCGCGGAGCCTCCTGTGGTCGATGTCGTCCGCCAGGCACGGCAGGCGGGTTTCGACGGGGTGGCCGTTGATCTTCCGACGGAAGTGATCCTCGACGAAACCTGTCCGGACCGTCTGGAGAGTGTCTCCGATGTCGTGCGTGTGCTCGGGTATCCAGCACGGGGCAGCGCGACTCTCACGCACGATCCGGTCGGCGCGCGGGGGGTCATACGTGCTTTGATCACCATCGCGGCCCGGGCGGGCGCGGAGACCGTTGAGATTGTCGCCGGGGGTGTCGGCCCTTGTGTGAGTGGTGCGCCAATCGGCTACCTCGATGCGCTGCATGCAACGTACGACGGCCTGCTCGATCTCGTCGGTCTCGCTGAGCGACATGGTGTGCGTCTGGCCTTGTCAACTGAAGCCTCCGGGTTCTTGCAGTCACCGGTCGAGTTGCGTGATCTGCTGGAGCGCGTCAATTCCCACGCGGCGTGTGTCGCGCTGCACTGGGACACCGTACCGGGCGACCCGCTTGACTGGTTGAGCATCCTGGGGCCCAAAGTCGCTACGGTCCGCGGTGGCCCCGCGATTGTCGACGGGGCGGAAGTGATTCGCCGAATCCTGGATCTCTGCGGCGCCGACGCCGTGCTGACGTGTGTGGCAGCACACGATCTCCTTGCTGCGGCCAACGCTCTGGGGGGCCAGGCCCGATAATCGACCAGCTGCCCGTGAGCGGGGTCGTGGACGGGAGTTTCGATCGCCCGGTGGCCCTGATGCTGTCGATAAGCACTCGTCATGGTTGCCCTGCCTACACATTCCGACACTGTCCCGCAGGACCTCGTTGCCTGTCGGCTGACCGTCAGCCAGGAAGCCCGGGCGGTGGATCACGATGCGACTCCCGACGCGGTTATCCTCATTGCCCAGGCCAATATCTGCGCGCTGGTCAATCCGGTGCGCACGGATCGAATCCCTTTCTTCAGAATTCAATAGGATCCAGTCAACCGTCGAGGCCGAAGGCGCTGTGCAGCTGCTGGAGCGCCTGGGCTCCGTCTTCTTCGCTGATGATGCAGCTGATGACGATCTCGCTGGTGGAGATGTTGCGGATGTTGATGCCGGCGCGCGCCAGGGTCTCGAACATGACCTGGGCCACGCCACTGTGTGAACGCATGCCGATACCGACCACACTGACCTTCGTGGCCCTCTCGGCGATTCCGACTTTGTCGACTCGGCCCTCGCGGCGGAGGTTCTCGGCAATCGCACGGACCGCGGGCAGATCGTCGGAGTCGATGGTGAACCCGATGTTAGCCAGGCTGCCGTCGGAGTGAACGTTCTGAAAGATGTCGTCGACAATGATATTCTGCGCCGCGACCAGGGCGAATATCGAGGAGGCGATGCCGGGTTCGTTGAGCACATCGAGGAACTCTATGGTCGCGAGGTGTTCCTTCAATGCGACGCCGCGGACGACGACATCTTCCATACCTGGGGTGGATGCCACGATCATGGTTCCTGGTTCGTCGGTCATCGAACTGCGGACGTGAATGTCCACGTCGTACTTCTTGCCAAATTCAATGGCGCGGGAGTGCATGACGCCAGCCCCCAGACTGGCCATTTCGAGCATTTCATCATAGCTGATGCGTTCGATTTTGCGAGCACGCGGTACGCGTCGGGGATCGGCCGTGAAGATGCCGTCAACGTCGGTGTAGATTTCGCAGATGCGGGCGCCGAGAACCGCGGCGAGTGCTGCAGCCGTGGTGTCTGAGGCGCCGCGTCCAAGCGTAGTGATTTCGCCGCCCTCGTCGATGCCCTGAAAGCCAGCGCAAATAACGATGTTGTCCTGGGCGAGCTCGTGTTCGAGCCGGGCTTTGTGAATCTGTTTGATGCGGGCCCGGGCGTGGGTGCTGTCTGTGACCAGACCGACCTGCGCGGCGGTCAGGCTGATGGCTTTCTCCCCTGCTTCAGCAATGGCCATGGCCATTAAGGCGATAGACACCTGCTCTCCGGTGGTCAACAGCATGTCCAATTCACGTTTGGGCGGCTGCGCGCTGATTTCGCCTGCAAGAGCAACGAGGCGGTCGGTGGTATCGCCCATGGCGCTGACCACGACCACCACGCGGTTGCCTTCGCGCTTGGCGACAATGGCTCGGCCGGCGGCACGGTGTATCCTGGATGCGTCAGCAACCGATGTTCCGCCAAATTTCTGGACCACGAGTGACATCAAGTGGATTCTACAACGTCGCTGTCGAACATGCGACGGACCAGGCTGAGGTTGCCAGGGGGATCCACCCGGTGCGCAGCGCGGGAACTCGTTTGCGCACCCGACATCGGGCCAGGCAGGCCGTGCGTGATACGCAAGCAGGCTTGATGACACCCGCGGACACGTGGCGCACGGGCCGCGCGTGCGACCAGTTTCTCGGCCGGGCCGGGGTCGCCATTGTTCTGCTCAGGCGTCTGGCAGAAGCGGATTTCGTCGTACGGGGTCAACATCCATCTTTCGATGGACGACTCCCTGTCGGCTTCAGCGTTGAGCGCGTAGCCCACGATCCGCCAGGTCGGGGCGATGCGTCGGAGCATCTCGAGTTGATGCAGCACGATCGTGTCGAGGATGGCGTTGGGCGTGGGCAGCAGGACGATTGTGACCGCGCAGGCGCGACACGCACGATTCATGCTGATCCACCATTCATCTGTCATCCACGGCACAACAGTGCCGTCAGCGGTCGTTGCTTCGATGTACAGTTCGGTGGGGCGGCCGGGTTCGACATCGACGGTGGCGCCGAGTCCTGCGGCTTCAAAATAGATCCTCTGCGGCTCGCTGGGACGGCGCCGGCATTGTGACGTTTCCTGCCGGCGCTCCTCGCGTGTCCTCGCATCCATACGGTCAGACTCCTTCCGACCAGGCTGAATTGACTGGTGTATCGATAGGCTTCGTCAGTCATCGGCAGGGTGACGGCGAATTCTTGATCGCCTTCGGTGGGGGCCCATTCCGATGGGGATGAGGGGCTCCTCGGGCAGGCCCCGCTGCCGCCACACCTGCCTTAACTAATTGTCTGGCAACTAAATCTTGACGAAGCGAGCCATCAATCCTGCGGCCGGATCAATGAACTCGCCCGAGGCGGCCTCCGTTTCCGTCAGGCGCGCACCCGGGCCTTGTGCAATATCGGATCCTGCAATGAGCCACGGCGGCGCTTCGGCGGTATGAATTCGGCGACCCACCGGGGTGGGGTGATCGGGGGCGATGAGCACGCGCCACGCGACCTCGCGCTCGAGCCGTTCGCGGACCGGCCCGACGACCTCGGCGTCGATCCGCTCGATGGCCTCGACTTTTGCAGCGGCGTCGCCATTGTGTCCGGCCTCATCCGGCGCTTCGATGTGCACGGCCACCAGATCGTATTCTGCGAGTGCTTCGACCGCATACCGACCCTTGGCGGCGTAATCAGTGTCGAGATATCCAGTCGCCCCCGGGACGTCGATGAGATCCCAGCCCGCCAGCAATGCGATACCCCGGATCAGGTCGACTGCAGTAATGCACGCGCCGCGCACACCGAATCGATCGTGGAACGATGTCAGCTGCGGGCGGTGGCCCTGCCCCCACAACCAGATGTCGGTGGCGCGCCGTGTACCGCGCGCATCGCGCTGTGTATTGACGGGATGAGCCTCCAGGATGTCACGCGCGGCATCCATCACTGTGGTGACGTCGCGTGCACCGGCGCCGGATGGCAGATACTTCGCGACGGGCTGGTCCGGGATATCATGCGGTGCCTGACAGCGCACACCGACGAGATCGGGACGATCCTTGAAGACGAGCAGATGGCGATACATGACACCGGTGTACAGCGCAATCCTGTCGTTGGCCAACGCCTGTCGAAGGGTCGCGACGATGGCATCTGCGGCATCCTGCTCGATGTGCCCGGCCGAGAAATCGACCATCACGCCATCCTGGATCGTCGTCAGATTGCACCGGAACACGACGTCGTCGGGGCCCAGATCGATTCGCTGGGCGGCGGCCTCGAGCGGCGCTCGTCCTGTGTAGCAGTCGTCCGGATGGTAGCCGAACACGGACAGGGTGCACACGTCTGATCCCGGGACATAACCTGCTGGGCACGTTTGTTGTCGACCGATGATTCCGCGTGTGGCCAGGGCGTCCATGTGCGGCGTTCGGGCGACCTCGAGCGGTGTTCGCCCGTTGAGTTCGGGGACCGGCTCATCCGCTGCACCGTCAGGTAGTAGAATCGCGTACTTCATGCATGTCATAACTAAGTCTCTTGTGACTCGGGGTCAACTGGCGCGCTCTCCGGCTGCTGCGGCCCGGCCGTTGTCTCGAGATCCCGGTCGTCAAAGCTGCCCCAACCTCGTTGACCGGCGAGCGGCAGATCGAGGTGACATTGAATCCCGCTTGGGCGCCCAGTACAGTCCCGGTCATGATTCAGCTTGGACGGTATGAACTCCACGCCATCAACACCGGTGGCTTTCGACTCGACGGTGGCTCGATGTTCGGGGTGGTGCCCCGTGTACTGTGGGCGCCCAGGTGTCCGCCGGATGACCTCAACCGCATCGAGTTGGTCTCACGAAGCCTTCTGGCGATCGATCGCGCGGCTGGACGGGTCATTCTGGTCGACTGCGGTCTGGGTGACAAGTGGGATGCCGGGCATCGCGAGCGTTTTGCTTTGTCGATAGAAGGGGACCCGCTGCACGCCGGGCTGTGCGGGTGCGGCGTGGCCGAGGAAGACATCACCGATGTCATCGTGACCCATCTGCACTTCGATCACAATGCGGGTTTGACCCGTCTGAATGCCGACGGTCAGACGGTGCCACGCTTTCCGGCGGCGCGGCACTGGGTGCATCGTGACCACCTCGCACATGCTTTGGCCCCGACGCCCAAGGACCGTGGGTCATTCATGGCGCCTGATTTCGAGCCGTTGCGCGTTGCCGGGCTGTTTTCGGAATTGACCCACAGCACCCCCGCGTCGACATTCGATGACGTCGAGTGGCTCGTGGCCCACGGTCATACTGCATTCCAGTTGTTGCCACGGTTCATCGGGGACGGCACCGGTGTGCAGTTTCTTGCAGACCTCATTCCAACCGCAGCCCACTTGCCCGTTCCCTGGGTGATGGCGTACGACAACCATCCCCTTCAGACCGTTTCGGAGAAGCAACTGCTCTACGAGGCGTGTGCAGCAAGCGATACGATCCTGTTCTTCCAGCATGATCCGCACGTGGTTGCCGGGCGTCTCAGTTTTTTCGGCAAGAATCCACGAATCTGCGAACATATCGCCGTCTGAGTGGGGGTTGTCTTCGACCGTCCTGGCTTCTATGCTCAGTTGGTCGAACAAGAGTGGCCGAGGGACACGGAGACACACATGCAGTCAAGACACGCATCGAGGTTCGTCGTCGCGATACCTGTATTCAACGAACGGGACCATCTGCTCGATGTTGTTGCCGAGGTCCAGAACTACGCGGAAAACATTGTCATCATCGATGACGGTTCGACCGACGGAACGACTGAACTGTTGCGCAGTATCGATGGTGTCGCGCGGATTTTTCATCCGGAGAATCGAGGGTACGGGCAAGCCTTGATCAGCAGTTTCCGTCATACAATCGAGAACGGATACGACTGGCTCGTGACCATGGATTGTGATGAGCAACACGAACCGGCGTTCATCCCGCGGTTCGTCGAAGCGGCGTTCGAAGATGATTCCGACATCATCAGTGGATCCAGGTATCTTGTCACAATGGATGGCAACAGCACGGCGCCCGCCGATCGCCGGCGCATCAACCATGCGATTACCCACGTACTCAACGAGCTGCTGGGGTTCGGGTTGACTGATTCGTTCTGCGGGTTCAAGGCGTATCGCGCCACCGCACTGAACCGTCTCAGGATTGACATTCCCGGTTACGCCATGCCACTGCAGTTGTGGGTGCAGGCTGCGGCAATGGGCATGCAGGTCAGAGAACTTGCTGTACGCTTGATCTACAATGATCCCACACGGCACTTCGGCGGCCTGCTCGATGACCCTGATTCGCGGCTGGCGCACTACCTCGAAGTTCTGTCTCGCGAGCTCGTGGCAACGCGATTGCTGGAGGACGAGGACGATACCCGTCAGCATGTCGAATCTCTTCTGTCATAGGCGGCGCAGTTGACCGGGGAACGGGCTGACAGAACGTGGGTCGCGCCGGTGGGTGATGGTGAGGTTCTGGTCGACCCGCCGCACCCCGCGCTGGTCGAGGCCGTCACCCGCAATCGGCTGAACCTGGCTCGTGAACTGTGCCATCTTCGTGGACATGATCTGCTGGGCTATCGCGCCGCGGTTCGCGCACAGCTGGCCAGTCCGGTGGATACGCCCGTTGTCGCTCTGGGGCATCAGCCGGAGTTCTACCATGCGGGCGTGTGGGCCAAACGCGTGGTTGCGCAGGATGTTGCCCATCGCGCGGGGGGCCACGCGGTTCATCTCATCGTCGATTACGATCGCATCAAGCAGCGCGACCTGATCGTCCCGCAGCTCAGTGGTGACCATGTCATCCAGCGTCGCGTCGGCCTGCCAGGGTTCAATCAGGCTTCATCCTACGAGCACCTCGCACCGTGGACTGCCGCTGACGCGGCCGCCCTTCGCGGGCTCGGCACGGATGCCATGTCGCTGCTGGCCGTCGAGTTCAAGCACGCTACCGCTCAGCGGTGGGTGGACCAGTATGCGATGGCTCTGACCGCAGTCGATGCTCATCTGGATATCGCCGTTCCGATGTATGCCGTCACTCAACTCGAGTTGTGGCCGTTCTTTGCCCTTCTGACAGGTGCTGCTCGCGAATTCTCGACGTGTTATAACGTCGCGTTGCATGCATATCGCGGCCTGCGCGGCATCGCGGGATCGTTGCGTCCCGTTCCGGACCTCCATGTCGATGACCACCGGGTGGAGTTACCGTTGTGGTGCATGGCAGTCGAGACCGGAGAGCGCCGCCGGCTGTTCATTGAGGAGCAGCAGGGCGGGCTCCAGTTGTTCGCCGGCGATGAAGCGCTTGCCGCACTGCCGACGGGCCCGGACCACGACTGGCCTGCCATCGGTCGGCAGGTCGAGAACAGGGGCTGGCTGGTTCGACCTCGGGCGCTGACTTTGACCATGTGGGCGCGGTTGTTTGCCGCCGATCTGTTCATTCACGGGATTGGTGGGGCATTGTACGATCAGGTGACCGACGACATCATTCGCTCGTTCTTTGGCATCGCGCCTCCGGTCTACGGCGTTGTCACCGCGACGCTGCGTCCAGCGCTGCCGCTCCATGGCGTGACTGCATCCACACGGGCTGCAGCGTTGCGAAGTCTCCGTGACCTCCAGCATAATCCGCAACGGCATGTGGGAGCAGAGTACGGCGACCTGATTGCCCGCCGGGCGGCCCTGGTCGACGAATCCCTCCGTTTGCGCGCTCACCAGCCGCGGGCCCACGCAGAGCGCCGCGAAGTGTTCAATGGCATTCGAAAGATCAACAACTGCCTGCTTGAAACGCTTGGCGACGACATTTCGCGCGCCATCGGCCACATTGCGGAGTTGGATCTCCAGCTGGCCAGCGATACTGTGGCACTTGGTCGCGAGTATTTCTATGGGCTGTTCTCAGAGGACCGCCTGCGGGCTCTGCAGCAGCGGTTGGCAATTCGATCGCCGTGACCCGGTACCGTGCGTACATTGGGCCGTGTCCCGTCCGCATGTCTCAAGCGGATTGATAGCTCACCAGGAGTTGCCTGGCTTCGCGCATGTGGATTTCGGCCTGTCTCATGCACTTCCACACCTCATCGATGTAGCCATCTGCCGACGCGGACCAACTGCGGTTGATATTGCGTTCGGACGTGGCGAATTCATTCATGAGGTTGGCGTATTGCTGCAATCCGTAAACGTGGATGAGGGCTTCGCGGGCCTCGACGAAATCGCCGAGGTCGCTGACGAGCTGATCATCGATCCATGCATGGATCTCGTATACACCGGTCGTATCCTTCCGCGCGATCAGCCCTTGCAGCTTGTCGACCAGGCTCGCGAGGCTGCGATCGATCGTGCGGATGTCGCCCTCCAGTTTTCCCGATTCGGTGGCCGCACCACGGGCCGAAAGTCGCAGGAGGACCACACCGGCTGCTCCGAGGGTGAAGAATACGGCATACCAGCCCCAATCGATCGTGGACCACTTCAGATTGGCCGCATCGGTTTCGTGTACCGTCACAATGGCGGCACCTAGAAAACCGACTGACAGCATGACAAGTCCGAGTGGCTTCATGGCAGAGTTTCCGCAATCTTCGAGACAGCGTAGGCGACGCCAACCAATGCCTCTCCCACAATGAGTCCCGCTGCAAAAGGAATCCCGACGTCCTCGACGAATTTCAGCCCCTTGATCCGCTGAATGAAGATTCGGGCCAGGCAGCCGATGGTGTAGGTCAACACGATGTCGAATGGCATGTAGAAGCCCAGACCGATCTGCACCCCGACACCGCCGAGTCCACTGAAAGCCAACAGGGCGCCAAGGCCGGCCCCCGCCGTGTAGCGCCAACTCGGGACGTCATCACCGACAATGCCTTCGATCATGCTGGCCAGGGCCGCGCCTTGTGGCGCGGGCAGGGACTTGGAACCGAGTCCTCCCTCCGTGCCATCATGGAGAATGAAAATCAGCGCCATGATGAGAATCGGGCCGAGCCACGTGCCGAGGTACTGGCCGATTTGTTGTTTCTTGGGGCTGGCGCCGACGAGATAGCCGCTCTTGAGATCCAGCATCATGTCGCCGGCCTGTGATATGGCCAGGCACACCGCGGCCCCCACGATCACGGAACTGACGATGGTGCCGGTGGTACTCAAGCCGGTCGCGCCGGCTGATGTGATCAGGATCAGAATGGTCACAGCGATGAGCGTCATCCCCGAAAGCGGCGACCAGTTGGTTCTTCCAAGGCATTCGGACACGATGACGCCGGCGATCCAGATCCACAGGGTGCCGAGCACGGCCATGGCCAGGGCCCGCCCGAAGGTCATGTCATCGACTGACAGGAACGCGATCGCAATCAAAGCGATCACGCCCCCGCCAATGGCCATGTAGAGCAGCGAGATCGGCATCTCTTCGGATGCCGTCCCACCGTCGGTTGTGGAGTTTTCGCCGGCCGCCTGCTGCATCGACTTGATCGCGCTGCGAATGAGCGGGAACGCTGCGACGATGCCTCCCACCGCCGCACCGATGAGCATGCCGATTCCGGTGGGGCGGAACAACTGCACCCGCAGGGTGTCGGGCACACCTGCGGCTGCTGCGGCATCATCGGGTGACACCATGCTCTGGACGAGGTCTGATCCGAGGACGGTCAGCAATGGAGCCAGAACGAAGTAGCACAGGAATCCGCCATAGCCGAAGACCATCCCTCCGCGTCCGGAAAGGAATCCGACGCCGACGGTCATGAGCGACAGGAAGAACGTAATGTTGAGCATTGGTGGCAAATCGAGCTTCGCGCCGAGCAGCCACTGCGGATGGTCACCGAAGTACTTGAGGAAGACGCAATAGGCGATTCCCGAGGTCGCGCCGCCTCCGAGCAGGTAGGCCGCTTTTCGCAGCCCCGCTCCAGGGGACTTGAGAATAGCTGCTACAGCGATACCGCCCGGATAGGCCAGGCGGTTGAAGTCGATCATCTGCTTGCGCAGCGGAATGATGAACGCCAGCCCGAGGATGGCCCCGGTGATACACGCCAGCACCATCAGCACCTTGCTGAAGCTGGTGACGTCGCCGTATTTCTCAGGATTGCTGCTGGCCAGGATGAACAGAGCCGGGACCGAGAACATCATGCCCGCCGAAGCGCCGTTGACCGCCGAGGCGATCGTCTGGTTGATGTTGTTCTCGACGATGCTGGTGCGCCGCATGATGCCGCGCAGAATACCCCAACCCAGAATGGCCGCGACCTCGGAGCCCTCGATGGAGAAGCCCAGGATGAGGGAAGCGTACCCTATTGACAGTGCGATGAGTGCTCCGATGATCCAGCCGACGATGATCGCCGACCAGGTCAGCTCGGGATACGGCCCGTGTCGTACGGGCCGCTGAGATGGATGTGGCTGTGTGGACAAATCTGATCGGGGCAGAAGATAGAGGGGTTCCGGCCGAGAATCAACCGGACCTCCGCACAGTATGGCAGGGGCCGGGCGGTGAACTTGGCGGTGAAGTATGTTCCTGCACTGCAAACTGAAGTAACCTATGCTCCATTGCGGTGACTACAATCACTCGGGCGAAGCCCCTTGAAGGAGACGGCGATGACGGATGAAGAATCCAAGATATTCATCGATTCGGACTGGAAGGCAGAGGCCCAGCGTGAGAAAGATCGTCTGGTCGAGGAGGAACAGACCACTCCGGCCGGCGCAGAAGGCGGCGAGACGCCCCAACCGATCTTCCTCGAGGTCGTCAACATGCTGGCCATGCAGGCGGCCATCTCCGTGGGCGGCATGAAGACCCCCGACGGACGCTACATTCCGCCCGATCGTGGTGCAGCCCAGCACTACATCGGCCTGCTCGAGGTCCTCGAACAAAAGACCGCAGGCAATCTGGACGACAACGAGAAGGGCATTTTGTCGGCCACCCTGCACGAGTTACGTCTGGCGTTCGTCAATAGTGCCAACGCCCCGGTCCCGGACGGCCCGGACACGCCGGCCGCCGAATGACAACACCATCGAGTAGCTGAGATCAGATGCTGCCACTGCGCACCGACATTCGGGTCAAGCGACCACCGATCGTCAACTACGCCCTCATAGTGGTCAACATGGGCGTGTTCATCCTCAGCTACCTCCAGGCCGAGGGCGTCCAGCAGTTCCTCGGTTCCCTTGTGCTCAATGGGCAGTACCCGCGGTGGTGGGAGTTTCTGACCTATCAGTTCATCCACGCGGATTTCTGGCATCTGCTGTTCAACATGTGGTTCCTGTGGGTGTTCGGGAACAGCATCAACGATCGTCTGGGGAATGCGTCCTATCTCGTCTTCTATCTTGCCGGTGGTGCGTTTGCGGGCATGGGCTATGCCATGAGTCACGAGGGGGCCCTGGTGGGCGCGTCCGGTTCCATCGCCGCAGTGACGACCGCGTTCATGGTTCTCTGTCCGCGCAGCCGGATTCTGTTCTTGTTCTGGTTCTTCATCATCACGACTTTCGAATTACCCGCGTTGTGGGTCATCCTGTTCAAGATCGTGTTGTTCGACAATGTGATTGGCCCGATGCTCAGCAGCGGGGCGACCAATGTTGCGTACAGTGCTCATATCTTCGGGTATCTCTATGGTTTCGTGGCGACGATCGGATTGTTGCTGTTCCGTCTCATCTCGCGCGATCAATTCGACCTCCTGGCCTTGCTCAAACGCTGGAACCAGCGTCGGGAGTTTGCCGTGGCCATGCGCGACCCCGTGGCCCAGGCCCGGGCACAGTATGGGGCTGTTGCACGGCCGATCGTGATGGATCCGCAGAAGCGTCGCGAGGTGGCGGCGCGGCTCGATCGCATCGCTGAACTCCGAGGCATGCTCGGCCAGGCCCTTTCGCAGAAGCCGCCGGCCCCGGAGGCGATCGATCTATACGAGCAGCTGTTGTCCATCGATGTCGACCAGTTCCTCGCGCGGCACTATCAGCTCGAAATCGCTCGTCTGTTGTATGCGCACGGGAAGTACCCGCAGGCCGCGGGTGCCTTTGAGAATTACCTCAAGCACTATCCCAAGAGCGATGATCAGGACGAAGTGCGCCTGCTGCTGGGCATTGTCTATGCCCGCGATCTGGAGCAATTCGAAATCGCTCGTGGACATCTCTCCGCAGCCCTCGAGGTCCTGCGTGATGAGAGCCGAAGGCAGCAATGCGGCGAGTGGCTCGAACGGGTCATGACCGCGCTGCGCGCCGCCCAGCCCACGCCCGAGGCCTAATCTGCACAATCGTTCCTCGTCTGAGCCGGGTATCCGCACATTATCAGACCTGCCTAGCCTGAGCCGAATCCCGACGTAAACACAGCCGACGTAGTGAGGGAGAGCGCCTTGCCTTCAGCCGGACCCCACAGGTCGGCTTGGACGTCTCGCGGAGGATCATGCATGGCACACGCTGCTGCAATCGATGGGTCTGCGTCATACGCTGACCAGCATCTCCGGCTGCCGCTGCGCGCGGCGGCGATCCTCTTGTGTGGAACCCTGTGTGCCATCGGGACTGCGGCGCTGTTGTTCGATGCGCCGACTGCAGTTGCCGCGCTACTGGCCGGCTGGTTCGGCTGGCGGGGCTGTCGCCGCGGCGTGATGATCAGCGCCGCAAGCCTTGCAGGTTTGATTGCGGTCGTGGCGTGGGCAGTACCCGCAGGCAAGTGGATCGCGCCTGGCGTCGGGGCGCTGAGTGGGCTGGCCGCCGTGCCCAATCGTTACCTGGCGGTGCTGGTGGCCACGATGCTGTTGTTCATGAGCGGGCGGGTACTGGGCCATTTCATGACCCGCCGCTATGGCGCTGGTCGGCACCCGCTTGCGGGGATGTGGGTCGGAATGGTCAGCGGCACGGTCGCGGGTTTGCTTTGCGCAACGGCGGTTGCTGCGGTCGAACCACCGGTGCGCATGGCGTTGGGGCTGGGCTATGAACGTCAGAGTTGGGTTCCACGGGCCTATGACCGCGTGGCCGTCGTCCGAGACGAGCTCGACGCCTCGCTGGTCGGTCGCTGGGCATCAGGTTTCTTCGCCGACCGTGATGAAGTCCTCCGGCTGGGCGCCACCCTGGCGGTCGTGGCGCAGTACGATGGCGCTTTGACACGACTCAAGCATGCGCCGTTGGTCGACCGGTTGTTGCACGATAATCCCACGATTCAGCGCATCGTCGACGAGATGACCGTGGATGCCGCGCTGTATGCAGGGTTACGCGATGGACGCGTCGATGCCATCCTGGACAGCCCGACGGTGCTGCGTTTGCTCGACGACACCCAGCTGGCCGAGACGCTGCGCGTTCACCAGGAGCGGTTATTTACGGAAGCCGTGCTCGCGGTGCCGGCCCGGGCGCGTGTGGCGGCACAACGCAAAATGGCCCTGCTGCAAGGCCACAGCCCCATCGTTCCACAAGTCATGATCGGCGCACACGTCGGTCAAGCCGAACCGCGCATGGGTGAGCCAGTGGGCCATCTGCTGGATGGCCGTGGACGGGCCCCACTCACCAGATCGGTACAGAGCAAACTGGATCGCGTGGTCCGGCCGATTTGCCCCCAGTAGGCGCCGTCACCCGTCATAGCTGGCGAGCTTGTCGGCGTTCTTACGGCCGCTCTTGCGCGCCTGCAGCCGCTTGATTTCCCCTTCGAACTCACGCCAGTGGCTCCGCCAGTCTGTGCTCTGCTTCGCGTCGAGTAATGCGCCGAGCCCGCGTCGCAGATCCACCATGCCCACGCGCGGATAGGTCAGCAGGCTGCTGGCCAACCGGGCGACGCTGCGGCGATACCCGGGACCGCAGGGCATCCGCTCGGACGCAACTCCATCCGGGTCGATGAGCCAGGCTTCGACCTGGTCGTGCGCGCCACGAATCATCACATTGCTGGCCTTGAGATCACGGTGGAACAGGGCGCTGCCACCGAGCTTGCGCAGCGCGTCTCCCAGTTCTTTGGCCAGATGACTCACCTCACGTCGCCGTGTAGCCGGTGAACAGGTCGGCGCGGCCAGACGTACTGCGACTTCATCGAGGCCACATGCGTCAGGTAGCAGGCGGGTGACGATGCGTGCGGTGAAGCCCGCAGGACGGATCGGGCGCCACAGGCAGGCGAGTGGCACGGGGGTTCGAATTCCGACGTGCCGCAGCCGGTGACCAAGCCAGAACTCTCGATACTCTTTGGGGCCGCGCCAGGCGGTGCCCAGCTGCTTGGTCAACGATGCGGGATAACTCGATTTGCACACGACGTCGAGCGCCGTGCGGGCCAGCGTCAGTTGGGTCTGAACGACCTGACCATGCAGGCCGTCTTTGAGTACGCGGGCGGCCCCGGCTATCGGCAGCGTTGCGGCGGTGAGCGGAATGCAGGCTGCGCGCCACTCATCAACGGTTCGGGCATCCTCTCCCGGCGCCTCGAGCACCACGACGCCACGCCACCCCCCATCGAAGCGATCGACGTGGAGGCGTGCACCTGCGTACGCGAGGCTGCGCGATGTCCTGCAGCGCAGGACATTGGGCGTAGCCGGGGCTACGGTTGCAGATGAAGATGACGTGACAACCATAGATTCGAACCGCCGAACTGACCGGAATGCGTAGTCATCGTGCTACGGAAGCATAGAGCTCCTTGTAGCGGGGAGCGAATGAGGCCCATGTTCGACTGGCGGCCCAGGCCCGACCGGCAGTCCCCATCTTGCACAGCACCGCAGCGTCCAGGCTGACGACCGTCATCAGGGCTTCGGCCAGCGCCTCGCGCTGTGGGCGGACCTGCCATCCACATGCGGGATCGAACTCGGACCACTGGCAGCGTTCAGACACGACACATGGTTTGCCATACAGCATGCCCGCAAGACCGCTGAACGGAGTGACGTCGAGCAGGCTGGGTTGGCACACGACCTCGCATTGCCGCAGGAGAAGGTCCTGTTGAGCGATCGTCGGATCCACGACGAAGCTGACCCGATTGGTCATGCGGCGGCGTTCGACCGCTGCGCGAATCATGCCGAGCCAGCGCCCGTGTTGATGGCCCGCGATGATCAGGTGCCACTCCGGTGCCGCAAGAACGACTTGCTCGCAGGCTTTGAGCATCGGAACGAGGCCCTCAACCGGATCCAGAACGCCGAGGTACAGCAGGCATCGTTTCCCAGCCGCTTCCGGGACGATCGTCGTGAGTGCGTCGATCCCCGGCGTGTCGAGCGGCGCCGTGGCCGTAGCGGTGAGGTGCTCGACGCGGTCATTCAGGTGGGCACCGCGCAGGTGTTCTATTTCAGCGGGGGTCGCGCCGATGAGCGCCGCGGCGCGACCGTAACGGCGACGGGTTCCGCTGATCCAGTCAAGAACCTTCGTGAGCGGGCCACGGCGCCGCCAGGGACTGGGCAGTAGATCACCGTGTGGTGCAATGAGCATGCGGTGCCCCGCATGGTGCAATCGGGCCTTCACCTCTGGATGGGTGAGCGCCGCGACCCCGTGAACGTGAAGTATGTCGGCTCTGTCCAGGAGGTCGTTCATGGCCGTTGACGGCCCCCCGTGGGTCGGTCGAGTCAGAGGGTCGCCGGGACGTGCCACGACCACGTCGCAGTCGACGTCGAGTGTGCCAAGCGCTTCAACCAGACCAGGGAGGTGGGCGTGGATCTGGCCGGCCCGCGCGTCCGGCGAATCGAGTATATGCACGATGTGAAGTGACATCGGCGCTAATCTACAGCTTTGTGCGCTGCCGGCAAGGCGCAAATCGATGGCCAACACTCCGCGGCCCGGCGGAGTGCGCTCGCAACTGCCACGGCGAGCTCCGCGGGTGCCCGGTGCCGGCTGATCCGCATGCTCGCAACAGTGACCATACCCGCGCACGGAGTCGCAGGTTCTGTCTGAGAACACCGGTTGGCGAGACGAGCCAGGCGCTTGCTGTCAGAGTCGCAGGGTCAAGATGGCGGCAGATACGCTGAAGTGAGGTCCCTGGTGCCTGGAGGACGGAGATCATGAACATCGCAGCCAGCGGACATTCAGACAGCGCCTAGGGGGGGGCTACCGTCGCGCGGCGCCGTTGCAGGGCGGAGACTTCGATGGCCATGCGAATCGCCGCGATCATGCTGCCCGGGCGTGCGAGGTTCTTGCCCACGATATCGAAGGCCGTGCCGTGACACGGGCTCGTGCGGATGATCGGCAGTCCCATTGTCAGGTTCACTGCCGAATCGAATGCGTGCATTTTCACCGGGATGAGGCCCTGGTCATGATACATGGCGACGATGCCATCATAGCGGTGACCGCGTATGGCTTGTTCGAAGAGCGTGTCTGCGGGGAAGGGGCCTTCGACTTCGATGCCGTTCTCGCGCGCCATGACCATGGCGGGATCGATGATGCGGGTCTCCTCATCCCCGAACTGGCCGCCCTCGCCGGCATGGGGGTTCAAACCGGCGACAGCGATGCGCGGATGCTCGATGTCGAACCACCGGCGCAAGGTGTCGGCCAGCAGTTCGATCGGTTGAAAGACTCGGCCGATGGTGAAGGAGTTCTGCAGCGAGAACAATGGTTCGTGAATGCTGGCCAGGGCGACCCGCAGGCGACCGCCAGCGAACATCATGCCGACGCGCTTGGCCTGTGCGAGATTGGCCAGGCACTCGGTATGCCCGGGGACTTTGTAGCCGGCCATGCGCCAGCTGGTCTTGTGGATCGGCGCGGTGACCAACGCGTCGGCATGACCACTCAGGACACCTGTCGCGGCATTCGTGAGGAAGCGCATCGATGCGTGGCCGCACTCTGCGGTGGGCCGATGGATCGACGGCGAGAGTAAGCCATATTCGTCATAATCCGCGACCACGACCCCAGATTCGACATCCGCGAGTTCGTCATGTGGGATCCGAAACCAGAACGGGGTGATTTCGGCGCGATCAGCGGCATACTCGAGGAATTCGTGCAGGCCGTGAATGATGAAGCGGGCGCTGCTGCGGACGGCTGGGATGGCCAGAGCCTTGACGATGATTTCCGCTCCGATGCCTGCCGGATCGCCCATACTGAGTGCAATGAGTGGCTTCCTCGATGAACTCATGCGAAACCACTCCGGTGCAGCACGGCAGTGAGATCCTCCGGCCCGTTGACACCACGCATCAGCCCGAGCTGATGGCTGACCGTGCGGGCCATGATGTCGCTTTCCAGATTGACGCGGCTTCCCGGCTCGAGACGGGAGAGTGAGGTTCGTTCCAACGTCGTGGGAATGAGGGCGACACTGAAGCTTGACTCAGAGGTGGCAGCGACGGTCAATGACACGCCATCGATCGCTACCGAGCCCTTGGGCACGATCAGGGGCCTGAGTTCCACATGGTGACTGATCCACATGACATATTCATCGGCATCGCGATCGATCCGCTCCACGACCCCCGTGGCATCGACGTGTCCCTGTACGAAATGACCGTCGAAGCGGCTGGTCGGTGTCATCGATCGTTCGATGTTGACGATATCACCAACCTGGAGACTACCGAGGATCGTACGACGCAGCGTTTCCGGGATGACATCGAACGAACATTGCCGTGAGTGCGGTGTCGTCGCCGTGAGACACACACCACTGATGGCGATACTGTCGCCGTGCCGAATGGGCGGTTCGAACGGTTCGTGCTCGAGCAGGAGCGTGAGCCCGGTGGGGCTCGGACTGAGCGACTGGATGTATGCTGTTGTTTCGATGATTCCGGTAAACACGACGGTACCTCAAAGCACTCATGGTCTTCGGTCAATCGCGGACCTGTTGTTGTTCAATGCTACTCAGCACGAGCGCGGTGGGCAACAACTTTGTCTTCATGATCCGTTATAATGAACAGTCTGCACGGGGGTTGTGCGGTGACCTGATGGTCACTTCGCGCGTGTATGTGTTCCGATTGTTGTGATTAATTGTTTCTGTCAGCGGTGCCCTTCGGGTAAGTCGCGCGGCAGCCAATGCATATGGACAAGGGTGTGTTGCACAGTCGAGTTGTGCCACGGAACTGTCTTTGTTGCGCTGTCGGTGCTTATCAGGCTGGTTTATACTGCGGCAGGTTCATGTGCGGAAACCCAAAGTGCGGTCCGGCGCAGAAGCGCTTGCCGAGGAACGAATGCCGGACGACACGCCCCGTATGGTTCATTGAACCGGCCATCCGTTCAAACCTTGCCGTTTCTGCACGGGCCTGATGCTGCGTCGTTGCCACGGCGCGCACCGCTCAACAGACATTCTAGCTGCGGTCCTGGGAGGGACGAAACATGCCGAAATTGATCTATGCAGGGATGCTGGTGCTGGTTACGGTGAGCTTTGCCGAGGCTCAGCGGATCATAGATTTCGAGACCGAGGATGATTTCATCACGCCGCTGGTCAATGGCCAGGCCCTCAACACACCTCCGCAGTTTGGCCGCATTTTTGATCTGACCAGCGCCGGCGGAGGGCACCTCGGCACTGCGATCTTCGACTCCGATCCGAACGGACCCAACGCCCGGCCGCCAGTCGTGGATGCGGATCTGCTGGTCGATTCCGGCAACGTCCTCATTCTCCAGAGCGCCATGCATCCTCAGCAGACCGTCCCCGGGGTTTTTGATATTCCCGACGACACCGCATTTTCCGGTCAGATATTCTTTGCCTTCACGAACCCCGATGGCGTCGAGCCACTGTCGATCGACGTCGTCGATGTCGACCAGGCCACTACGCTGACCTTCCTCCTCACGGATTCGAAGGGCGCCCAGCGGACTGTCCACGTGCCGGCGAATTTCACGGGTGATATTACGACTGGCGGTGTCGGTATTGATACGGTCTCCTTCATCGAAGTCGTGCCGTCCCAGGTGCCTGGAGCAGGACGCACTGAAATCGAATCCGACGAAGATTTCGACGGCGCGCGGGTCGTACTGATAACCGTGACCACGGTCGAGTCGGGTGCCCTCGACAATCTGGTGCTCGGTTGCGTGATCGATTCGCCGTGTGATGATGGAGACGTGTGCACCACGGATGATCGATGTCGTGACGATGGCATGTGTCGCGGCGATCGGATTCCCGATTGCGCGATCTGCAAGAACGACCGGGAATGTGCTGACGGCAACAGCTGTACGCTCAATACGTGCGTGGACGGCGTGTGCATGACGACACCGCTCGAACACGGCAGCCCGTGTGATGACGGCAATCCATGTACGACGTCCAAGGGCACTTGTCAGGACGAGGTCTGTGTAAGCGAGCCACTCGAGGATGGTACATCCTGCGATGACGGCGACCCCTGCACGGCCGATGACGCTTGTTCTGCGGGGACCTGTGCAGGCATTCCAGTCGAAGACTGTCTGCCATGCGTCAGCGATGATGATTGTGACGACGACAACGCCTGCACCTCTGATTCCTGTACCGGGGGCGCCTGCGCATACGTGCCCGTCGAAGACGGGTCACCGTGCGATGACGACAACCCGTGTACGGCTGAGGAGGGCAGCTGTCTCCTGGGCAGCTGCGTGATCGAGCCGGTCGATGACGGAACTCCCTGTGACGATGGTGACCCGTGTACGGCAGACGATGCATGTCAGGACGGTATGTGTGTCGGAGACGACGTTCCGGATTGTACGCTGTGCGACGACGACACCGACTGCGATGACGCGCTGCCCTGTACGGTGGATGCTTGCGTTGAGGGCGAATGCGTGAGCACGCCGCTGGACGACGGCGCGCCGTGCGTGGACGACAATCCGTGTACGACGGCCGAGGGGATGTGCACGGGCGGCCTGTGCATGGGCCAGAACCTCCCGGATGACACCCCGTGCGACGATGAGGATCCGTGTACGGACAACGATGCCTGCACAGCGGGTGAGTGCACTGGAGCGCCGGTGCCTGACTGCCAGCCCTGTTCCGATGACGATGACTGCACCGATGATGAAGTGTGTACGATCGATGCGTGTGTCGATGGCGTGTGTGCGAGTACGCCCGTTGATGACGGCTCCCCATGTGACGATGGCAATCCGTGTACCGTCGAAGAGGGCAGTTGCGAATTGGGTATGTGCGTGGCCCAACCGTTGGAGGACGGCACAGCGTGCGACGATGAGGATCCCTGCACGACGGATGATGTGTGTCAGGATGCGCAGTGCGCCGGAACGCCGGTGCCTGATTGCCAACCGTGCTCCGATGACGCGGACTGTGATGACGACGAGCCGTGCACGATCGATGTGTGCTCTGGTGGCGTGTGCGAGCGAACACCGGTCGACGATGGGTCGCCGTGCGCTGACGAAAACGCCTGCACGGCCGAAGAAGGCTCCTGTGATTCCGGGATGTGCGTCGCCGAGCCGGTCGATGATGGCACGGATTGCGACGATGGCGATATGTGTACCGAGGACGACCAGTGTGTCGTGGGGGTTTGCGTGGGCACCCCGATCGCGGGTTGCGCCCCATGTACGGACGATGCGGACTGCGACGATGGGGATGGTTGCACGGTCAACACGTGTGATGACGGCACCTGCGCCGCGCTGCCGGCTGAGGATGGTACGGCGTGTACTGCTGACGCGCAGTGCGCCACGGCCGAAGGCACGTGCATGGACGGAGTCTGTGTCGGTGAACCCGTCGAGGACGGTACACCATGCGACGATGGCGATCCCTGCACGGACAATGATGCGTGCCAAATGGGCGCATGCAGCGGTACGGAGAATCCTGATTGTCTGCCCTGCGATGGCCCGCAGGACTGTGGAGACGACAATCCGTGTACCGACGATTCTTGTGTAGATGGCGTATGCGTGATCTTGCCACTCGAGGACGGCACCTCCTGTGACGATGCCTTGCCGTGCACCTCCAACATGGGGGTGTGCATGGCCGGCATGTGCATGGCCGATCCGGTGGAAGATGGGACACCTTGCGACGACGGCGACGAGTGCACCATCGAGGATGCCTGTCACATGGGGGATTGTGTGGGAGAGGGCATTCCTGGATGCGGCCTGTGTACATCGGATGATGATTGTCCTGGCAACCCGTGCGCCACGGTCGAGTGTGTCGACAGCATCTGCGTCGAAACACCACTCGAGGATGGCACGATCTGCAGCGACGGCAACCCCTGCACGGCCGAGGAGGGCGGGTGTGTCGAGGGTGCGTGCATTGCACAGCCGGTCGACAATGGTACGCCATGCACTGACGAAGATCCCTGTACGACGAACGAAATGTGTCAGGAGGGAGTGTGTGCGGGATTCGACATTCCGGGGTGTGTCCCGTGTACCGATGACGATGTGTGCGACGATGGCGTGCACTGCAACGGTATGGAGGCATGCGTCGAAGACCGTTGCGTCTCCGGGGCTGCTCCCTGTGGTCCCGACGAGTACTGTGACGAGGATGAGCAGGCTTGCGTATCATCATGCACGTGTCCGGGCGGCGACATGTTCGTGCCGTGCGAGACGCCGGCCGGAGCAATTATCAACTACCCGATTCCCGACATCATGGGCACCGAGGGGGAGTGTGACATCGCGTGCGACGACCCGTGCAGCTGCAAATCCGATGCGCAGTGTGTGGCCTGTGCTGAGGACACGATGTGCATCGATGGTTACTGCCAGCCACCGGACGGGAGTTGTGTGTGCGCCACCGATGAGGACTGCGTGAACTCCTGTGTGGCGAGCTACGTGTGCTACGACGGATTGTGCGGCCCACGAACGCCGGCGGGCAGCATTCCCGGGTGCGGCATCGTGTGTACGCCGCCGCCAGGCACACGCTTCGAGATTGGCCAGACGCAGGTCACCTGCGTGGCCGGGGGCGGCGATTCTGAACCGACGGTCTGTCAGTTCATCGTCGAGGTTTTCGGTGATTGCAAGAGCAGTACGACTGGAGGTGGTGGCAGCAGCGATCGCGACGCCGACGGGATTGCCGACGACGCCGACAACTGTCCGGACATGCCCAACGGTCCGCTGCAGGCTAACGTGGCCGGGGTCGGTAACCAGTCAGATGGAGATGCCGACGGATATGGCGATGTGTGTGACAATTGTCCCGCGATGGCCAACGGTCCTGCCGAGGCGGAAGACGCCGCAGTCGGTGATCAGCTCGATGGTGACGGGGACGGCGTCGGTGATGCGTGTGACAACTGTGTCGACATGGCCAACGGTCCGGCCACGGTCGAGGATGATCCGGCCGCCAGCCAGCGTGACCGGGATGGCGACGGGGTCGGCGATGTCTGCGACCCGTGCCCCCGTGATCGTGACGATGACAGCGATGGCGATGATGTCTGCGACAGTGACGATGGTTGCCCCGACGATCGCCGCAAGACCGCGCCGGGAGAGTGTGGGTGCGGGTTGTCGGAACGTGACACCGATGAGGATGGGGTTGCCGATTGCACGGACAACTGTGACCAGGACCCCAACAAACTCGAGCCGGGCGTGTGTGGCTGCGGTGAGCGGGACATCGATACGGATCGCGACGGAACGTTCGACTGTGACGACCCCTGTCCAACCGACCGCAACGATCGCGACGCCGACAATGACGGTGTTTGTGATGTGAATGACAATTGCCCGGATGTCCCCAACGGCAGCCAGATCGACACCAATGGCAATGGCATCGGCAACGCATGTGAAGCACCCGCCGAGCCCGATGAGCCACAGATGGAGCCTCCGTTGCCTGATGGCGATCAGCCTCGTGAGGCCTGTTGCGGTGCCGGTTCGGCGCCGGCAGGTGTGGCCATGATGTTCGGGCTGCTCTTGATGAAGGCGTTCGGTGTTCGGAGAAGGTCTTCATGGAAGAGTCAGAATCGTAGCTCATGATTCGGCGGACATGACCCCATCGCACGTGGCCGCGCCTCGTCACATTCGAGGTGCGGCTACGCGCTTATCCGGCTCGAGAAACAGCATGGTCGAACGATGCCCGTGTGCAGGAGTCAGGACGCACTGCTCGCTGTGAGCATCTCGGCCCAGCTGTGCCTACAGGCCGCCTTCTTCCACGACCTCCTCGGTGACTTCTGCCGGTAGCAGTGTCAGATCGATGGTGTCGGTGTCGTTGCCGCCATCCAGGGCGGTGACGCGAAGCTGGAAGCGCATGACCACCGGTGCCGCGGTTGCGGGGGCGGTGAACACCGGTTGCATGGTGACCGTTGACGAGAGCGTGACGTCGGGTCCGGTCAACTGGGACCATGCGTAATCAAGGTCGGTGCCGATGCTGGCGGAGGCATCGAGTGTCACGAAGTCGCCTGAGGTGATTTGGCGATCCGCACCGGCGTTGGCTACGACCTGGGGTGCGGGCGGGGTGGCCTCGGGTTCCTCGATGGCAGACCCGGCTCCGGCTACGCTGACTTCGAGCGTATCGATATCGATGGCACCGCCTTCGTCGATGACGGTCAGGCGGAATTTCAGCGTGCTCCCGATGGTGACATCGGGCACGATGAATGTTGCGTCCGCAGAAAATGCCGCTTGTAGATTCACGGGTGTGCCGCCCACCTGCTCCCACAAGTAATCAAGCTGCGCCGTTTCGACATCGAAACTGCCCCGGCCATTGAGGCTCACGAGATCGCCGATGGCCGCGGACAGATCGGTTCCGGCGAAGGCCACCGGGGGAAAGTTGTCCGGGACATCCCCCTCGAGCAAACGCGTCAGATCCAGCTCGTCGACCGTGCCACTGCCGTTCGTGTCGAATGCGGCACAATCGCGGGTGATCGGCTCGTCACTGTCCAGATTGAATTCTTCGTTCTTGCAGGCGAAATACTGTTCGAGACTGAAATCGACCTCGCCGACGGAAGCAGCTGCGGTCGTGCCCTCGAGGATTTCGACGAGTGTCTTGTAGTCCGAGTTGGTCAACGAGCCATCGCCTTGCGCCGGGAGGAGATCGTAGAGCTCATAGCACAGCGCTTCGCGCGCGTCGGGCTCTTCTCCGAGGCACTCGATGAAGTGATCCGTGCCGTAGACCCTGCCGTTGTCCTGGGCGAGTTGTGTGTTGAAGTTGATGAAATAGTGTCGCACGAAGAACTCGATGAATGCGAGCGCGTCAGCGAGATCGGCGTCGTCTTCTGCTGCTTGAAGAAGTGCGGGCTGGTCGAGCAACTCCTGCACTTCCAGCAACGTGTTGTCGTTGGCTTTGAGCTGCCAGTAGACGAGCGAGCGGTCGTCGAATTCATCGAAAGTCTGGCTCAGTTCTGCGTAGCCGACGACATAGCGTCCGGCCAGGACGACTTCGCCGCTGCTGCGCACGACCAGCTGTTCGATGAACACCTCGAATGCGCCGAGTGCGCCGTCCGATCGCCGGCGACAGAGCAAGAACGGTTCACCGGTTGCGAAGTCGCCTTCGCAGATCTGCCCAGGGGTGCTGCTGTTGTTGATCGCAATGGTCGTGTCCGTGCAGGACGGGCATGCAACCGCGGCGCACAACAGGGCGAGCAGGGACCAGGGCGCTGATTTGGCGTTGGGCAACAGGTCGGTTACCATGGCGTTGTTCTCCACGGGCGTATCAGTAAGGGCTGCAAAGGGAATCGGCTCGAAAAGGGCGATGCTTGATTGGCGCGTTCGGGGAGTCCGGCCGTTTTTGTGGACCACATCGTGCCAATGTATTGTCACATAAGAGGTTGTGTCACAACATCGAAGATTCCGGCGGCCCTGCGGTCACCGGAAAAAGTTGGCAAACCCCTGTTGACAGGGCTGATAACCGCAGATAGAGTACCCGATCCATGGTGGACGTAAGAGCGGCCGCCGGGAGGTAAATGACCTGTTGCAGCTAGTGATAACAGCTTCGGAAACCAGCGGTTAGCCGCTTGGATGTCAGGACGGTCTTCCCACCGTTGGCATCCCGCCGGCGGTTTTTTTTCGCCGAAAGATTCTGGAGCCTCTTGGACGTGCTCGGATGAGCAGAACGGGCTCGTAGCTCAGTTGGTTAGAGCGCGTCGCTGATAACGACGAGGTCGCTAGTTCGAATCTAGCCGGGCCCATTGACGACAAGGTGGTCTGCTTCCCAGTGTGGGTTTGGATCGTAGTCGTCGGAATGATCTTCACCATCGCAGTCCTCAAATGGCGGGGCGGCGGAGGGTGAGGACCCAGCGGATGCGATTGAGCAGTTGGCTCAATTCAAGGCAGTTTTGAAACAAGTGATCGTCGGAACAGTTGGCGATTTATCAATAGTCTTGAAGGGGCCGTAGCTCAGTTGGGAGAGCGCCTGCTTTGCAAGCAGGAGGTCGTCGGTTCGAGACCGTCCGGCTCCATGCTGCTTCGCTCGCCCGAACGAGCGAAAAGACGAAATTGACGGCTTCGGCCGTTCTACAATACTCCGCCACCTGGCGGGTCATTCGCCGTGGCTGGCAGAGTTCGCTCTGCGAGCGTACGGCGGAGCAGAGTTCTTTGACAATCGAATAGCGGACGTAAGAAAGTAAAGAAGCAGTTAGCGGTGTTCACACACCGTTAACTGGGACCAAAGCAGCAGTAGGCGGAACTCAAGCCGCTGACTGTTGCTTAGGCATGTTTCACTGACCGAGTGCCGGTTGCTTTGGTGATGAGTTGGTCTGCGATCCTTTTGCCGGGAATCGCAGGCGGCCGTGAGGCACAGCTTTTCATTAATGTGACCAAGCTATTAAGAGTATATGGTGGATGCCTAGGTGCCGAGAGGCGATGAAGGACGTGGTAGGCTGCGAAAAGCTCTGGGGAGGAGTCAAACTTCCGTTGATCCAGAGATGTCCGAATGGGGAAACCCGGCATCACTACGCAAGTAGATGGTGTCACCCGCGGATGAATGCATAGTCCGTGTGGGGCCAACGCAGGGAACTGAAACATCTAAGTACCTGTAGGAAAGGAAATCAACCGAGACTCCGTAAGTAGCGGCGAGCGAAAGCGGATATAGCCCAAACCAGGCTTCGGCCTGGGGTTGTGGACCCTCGAGGAGTTACAAAAGCGCTGCTAGCAGAACAGTCTGGAAAGGCTGACCGCAGAAGGTGACAGTCCTGTATGCGACGGCAGTAGCTCTCCGGTGAGAGGTGTTCCAGAGTAGCACGGAGCTCGTGGAACTCCGTGTGAAGCTGGGGGGACCACCCTCCAAGGCTAAGTACTTCTCGGCAACCGATAGTTGACAAGTAGGGCGACTGAAAGGTGAAAAGAACCCTTTTTAAGGGAGTTAAAAGAACCTGAAACCATATACTTACAAGCAGTGGGAGCACCATCGGTACCTTCGGGTGCCGGGTGTGACCGCGTGCCTTTTGCATAATGAACCGGCGAGTTATTGTCTGTGGCAAGGTTAATCCCTTCAGGGGAGGAGCCGGAGCGAAAGCGAGTCTGAATAGGGCGATTCAGTCGCAGGCAATAGACCCGAAACTGAGTGATCTACCCATGGCCAGGTTGAAGGGACGGTAAAACGTCTTGGAGGACCGAACCCACTAACGTTGAAAAGTTAGGGGATGAGCTGTGGGGAGGAGTAAAAGTCTAATCAAACTCAGAGATATCTGGTTCTCTCCGAAATGCCTTTTGGGGCAGCGTCGGGCAACTACTACTGCGGGGGTAGAGATACTGAATCGAACGAGGGGGCCACCAGCCTACCTCCTCGAGCCAAACTCCGAATACCGCAAAGACTATCCCGGCAGTGAGTCTACGAGGGCTAATCTTCGTGGTCAAAAGGGAAACAACCCAGATCATCGGCTAAGGTCCCGAATCCATGCTCAGTGCTTAAGGAAGTCTCGTTTCTGAGACAGCGGGGATGTTGGCTTAGAAGCAGCCACCATTTAAAAAGTGCGTAATAGCTTACCCGTCGAGAAATGAGGCGCCGATAATGAACGGGACTAAGCATGGAACCGAAGCCGTGAGTGTCAGACACACAGGTGTCTGACGCGGTAGGAGAGCGTTGATAGGTAGATACAGGCCATACCGTAAGGAGTGGTAGCGGACCTATCAAGTGATTATGCCGGTATGAGTAACGATAAAGCAGGTGAAAATCCTGCTCGCCGTAAACCTAAGGTTTCCTGGGGAAGGTAAATCCGCCCAGGGTTAGGCGGGCCCTAAGGTGAGGCCGAAAGGCGTAGCCGATGGACAGCAGGTTAATATTCCTGCCCTCCGTCAGGAGGTTGAGCCAGTAGTGCGTTTTGCTAGAGCGCAGCCCACGATGAGTCGTGAGGGTTGCCGAGAGGTCGAGGCCGTTTTGTTGCCGAAGTGCGCAACGGCAGAACCGAGAAAAGCTGCTGGGGACGAATGGCGGATCCGTACTAAAACTGACACAGGTAGGTGAGGCGAGTAGCCTCAGGCGCTCGAGAGAACGGTCTTTAAGGAACTAGGCAAATTGACCCCGTAACTTCGGGATAAGGGGTCCCGTCCCCGACTTGTCGGGGCGGGCGCAGAGAATCAGCACTGGCGACTGTTTATCAAAAACACAGGTCTCTGCTAAGTCGTACAGACGACGTATAGAGACTGACGCCTGCTCGGTGCGGGAATGTTAAGGAAGTCGGTTAGCCTTCGGGCGAAGCTGGCGACTGAAGCACCCGTAAACGGCGGCCCTAACTATGAGGGTCCTAAGGTAGCGAAGTTCCTTGTCGGGTAAGTTCCGACGCGCATGAATGGCGTAACGACTGGTGCACTGTCTCAAAGACCGACTCGGTGAAATTGTAGTTGTGGTGAAGATACCACATACCCGCGGCAAGACGGAAAGACCCCGTGAACCTTTACTGTAGCCTGATATTGGCATTTTGCTGTACATGCGTAGGATAGGTGGGAGGCGATGATCTGGTTGTTTCGGCAATCGAGGAGCCATCCTTGAAATACCACCCTTGTGCTTCGAGATGCCTAACCCCGTTCCGTGAATCCGGGCGGGGGACCGTGTTAGGTGGGCAGTTTGACTGGGGCGGTTTCCTCCTAAAGAGTAACGGAGGAGTGCAAAGGTCCATTCAGCGTGGTTGGCAATCACGTGTCGAGTGCAAAGGCACAAATGGGCTTAACTGCGAGATATACACATCGAGCAGATACGAAAGTAGGCCTTAGTGATCCGGTAGTCCCGTGTGGAAGGGCTATCGCTCATCGGATAAAAGGTACTCCGGGGATAACAGGCTGATCGCTCCCGAGCGTTCATAGCGGCGGAGCGGTTTGGCACCTCGATGTCGGCTCATCACATCCTGGGGCTGAAGGCGGTCCCAAGGGTTCGGCTGTTCGCCGATTAAAGTGGTACGCGAGCTGGGTTCAGACCGGCGTGAGCCAGGTCGGTCCCTATCTGCCGTGGGCGTACGAAACTTGAGAGGATGTAACCCTAGTACGAGAGGATTGGGTTGCACGCACCACTGGTGTACCGGCTGTCCTGCTAAGGGCACCGCCGGGTAGCTATGTGCGGAAAGGATAACCGCTGAAAGCATCTAAGCGGGAAGCCCCCCTCGAGATAAGGTTTCGATTCAGCCATTGGCTGATGAAGGCCGCAGCAAGACTAGCTGTTAGATAGGCGGGATGTGTAAGCACAGAGATGTGTTCAGCTGACCCGTACTAATGGCCGAATGCTTGGTCGCATTAATGAAGTGCTGTGATGACAATCATCCATGCACTGTCTCGGCGATGAAGCATGCCGATTACGTCCGTTATACGATTACCCAACCCCGCAGCTCATCGGAGCTGCGGGGTTTTTTGTGATTTGTTCCCGCCGCCGGGTCGAAAGTCTGCAGCTTTTCTTGAATCTTTTCCGATAAAAAAGTGGCGCGCCCACTGCCTTACTTCGGGGAGATACCGATGCTGATGCAACGATTCATCAAATTGACCACGGTGGCGGTTTGCGCGGCGGCGGCCGGTACGGCCGCCCGGGGACCTGCCGAGGGCGGAGCGGTATCACCTGCAGCGATCGAAGCCCGCCTGGCTGATCTTGACGTGTGTCTCGTCATCTTTGATGACGCCCGCGATGTCATGACGGAGTACAATCCAACGCGCTGCCGGCAGCCATTCCCGCCGTGCAGTACATTCAAGATTCCCAATTCCCTCATTGGGTTGCATACCGGAGTACTGACTGATGGGGGGACGACCTTCGAATGGGACGGCGTCACGCGTGACCGTGTCGCGTTGAACCGCGACCACACCCTGGCCACGGCCATGCAGCACTCCGTCGTATGGTACTACCAGGAAGTTGCCCGGAGGATCGGTTCGGAGCGCATGGCCCGGCAGTTGGCTGCGCTCGCCTACGGCAACCAGGATATGACTGCGGGGCTGACGACATTCTGGCTGGGCTCGTCGTTGAAGATATCGGCTGTGGAGCAGATCGATTTTCTTCGGAGGCTGGCAGACGGTCGGTTGCCCGTATCCGACCATGCCACTGCCGTGGTCAAGGACATCACGACCCAGTGGACCGGGGAAGGGTACACCTACCGGGCCAAGACGGGTTCGGACAAAGGCGCTCATCAAGATCTCGGGTGGTATGTCGGTTGGATCGAACGTCCCGGGGGCAACATTTTCTTTGCGATGAACATTTCCGGGCGCAAGACCTTCGGCACGACGGCCCGTCGCCTGACCGAGGACATTCTCCAGGAGGCCGGCTACTTGCCGGCAGAGGCGCGAGTGTCCAGGCCGGCGGCTGCTCGCCCCTGATCTGAGCAGGTACCTCCACGAGATGTTGAAGTCTCCGCGCCGCGCCCGTCCAGGGGTGCGGGCTCAGGGGCAGGCGGACAGCGTAGTGCCCAGCCATGGTGATGCCATACCCGTGCCGTTCAGGCCGTCGATGAGCGCGAGAATGTCCAATGGTGTGCATGCTCCGCTGACATCGATGTCGCACTGCCACGGCTCCAGAGGAACACGTCCGATGAGCCCGTCGACCAGGACCAGGATGTCGGTTAGTTTGACGGTGGCATCGGCGTTATCTCCTCGGCCAACTCGCACTCGACGTGCGCCAGTCGCCTGCGGCTGATGTCGACCGCCGCGCTGTTGATGTCACAACCCAGTGCCAGTCGGCCGAGGCGTCTGGCGACCGTCAGCGTCGTTCCCGAACCGCAGAAGTAATCCGCAACGATATCACCCGGGTTCGAACTGGCCGCGATGATCCGTTCGAGGAGCCGTTCCGGTTTCTGAGTCGGGTAGCCGGTTCGTTCGGTGGCGACGGTGCTGAGGAAGGGAATATCCCACACGTCGGTGGCCGCGGGACCGTCAGGGTTGAAGTACAGCCGGCCTTTGCGCGTCGTCTTGTACGGTCGACCGGCTCCATCGTAGTTCAGGCCGTCGGTGCGGAAAGCGCCTGCACGCACGATATTGAACGTGTGCCGACCGCAGGTCTTGGCATACACGAGGATGGTGTCGTGCTTGCGGCCGAACCACCGCCGCGACGATCCGCCTGTCCGGTAGTGCCAGATGACCTCGTTCAGGAAGTTGTCCGGTCCGAACAGTTCGTCCATCAGGACCTTGATGTAGTGTGCCACACGCCAGTCGAGATGTACGTAGATCGTTCCGCTCGGCTTGAGCACCTGATGCATGGCGGCCAGCCGCGGTCGCAGCGTATCGATCGTCGTGTGGACATCGCGGGCCGAGTCTGCGTAGTGTTGTCCGGAAGTTGTCGTCGCACGGCGTCGGCCCGTTCCGAACGGTGGATCGATGTAGATCAGGTCGATGCTATCGGCAGCCGTGGCGGACAGCAGAGCGAGGTTGTCGCAGCACGTGATCATGACGGCAGCATCATAGCACAGAGGCATCCCGGTCCGCGGCCCACCCGGAAGCGGACCAGCGGTGGGCGCACGAAGAAAGCGGCGCGACCCGCACGGGATCGCGCCGCTCGAGTGGACATCGAGATCGTCAGCGGGTCTTGCGGCTGACGTTGACCATTCCGTTGTTCGGTGCCGAAATGACCACACGGCCGTGAGGAGCCGTTGGGAACGCGAACGTGCGCAGGTCCGGATCGTCGCCATGGAGCACGTCGATCGAGAAGCGTCCCGAGGCATTCCTGGAAGCCCGGTAGACGAACGTGCCGAGGTAGCCGGGTTGCACGGCGGTGCCTGGTTGATCCATGCCGACGAGCAATTGGCTCGACTCGACGTTGAACGCGCTCCAGGTCATGTCCGCGTTTGCAGCCAGCGCGCCAAGCTGTGGTTGTGTGCCGAGTACTGTGGGCCGACGCAGGGCAATGTCGACCAGTTCGAGTTGTCCGGTGAGGCCGCCGCTGGCCCCGAGGTGCAGCTGGTAGCCACGGAGGTCGGCCATCGGAGCGTCGAGGAACACATCAACGTGGAGCAATTGGCCGGGCCGCACCGTCTTGCGATCCAGCTCCAGGCGGATAATGGCCTCGCCAACGATCGCCGGCGCCTCACGCGGTACGTGTGGTGCAGGCCCGTCGAGTGGACAACTGCACGTCGTGGTGCCGCCGAACGCGTTGAGGGCGGCGAAGGCATCATTGCCGTCACACACGCCATCGGGATTGCAACTGCCGAACTGGCCACCGGCATCGACGTTGTAGGCCGTTGGAGGCGCCGCCTCGCAGGCATAGGCTCCGCCCTTCGGGTTGAAGTCCGCGAAGCAGTTCAGCGCCTGGAAGCGGTCATTGCCATCGGCCGTGCCATCCGGCGGGCACGCTCCGAACTGGCCGCTCATGTCCGCAAAGACCACGTCCGTGCCGATACATGTGCCGACCTGACACGCCCACCACACGCAGTTGTCGTCACGGATCTCATCGCCATTGATGTCCGCACAATCTGCGATCGAAGCGCAGTCATTGGCCCCCTCCACGACGGTGACGATCAGCGGTTGAAACTGGTCGGAGATGAACTCTTGACCTTGTGGGGTAAAGAGATTGGTGTGGGGCGGTGATGATGGGGCAGCGTTGAACCGGAACTCGAAATCACCCAACGCCCCCGCGGACGCCACGATGTCGAACTCCATCAGGTAGTTCACACCGGTCGATGATGGATCGACGCCGAGGCCCTGGATCGTGCTGTAGAAGGCCCCGAACAAGCCGAGGTCCGTGGCCTCACTGAACACAGGGCTGAGGATGGCCGGCTCGTTGGCAAAAATCCAGTCGCTGCGGTTCGTGTCGATGGTCACCGAGTCACCACCCGTCGTTCCCGGATCGTTGTCCAGATAGCTCACGCTACCGGCAGCTCCGGCGAGCGGTGTGGCCTGATCGGGAAGCATGACCTGGTAGGCATTGAGCATGTCACCGGCGCTGCCGTTGTCCGACAACCACACCATGACCCGTGCAGTGCTACCCTGGGCCATGATCAACTCCGTCGTGCCCAGGCCATTCGCGCTGCCCTGGTCGCCGGCCGCAGCCATGAACACGCGGGCCGTCGAAGAGGGATCGATGCACTGGCCGGCCTGGCAGAAGCCGGCCCCGCCGTTGCACGAGGTCCCGTCCGTAACCGGAATGAGCATATCGCAATTGGCGCTGACGCCGTTCTGGTCGCAGGCGGCCGTGTTGCATTGGTCGCCCGCGGAACTGCAATCGATGGAGCTGCCCACACAGAGCGTGCCGTCGCAGAACTCGTTCGTCGTGCACACTTGACCGTCGTCGCATCCCGGTGAACATACCGGAGCCGGGAAACAATCGAGCGAGATGTCATCTACGAGCCACTCGTCGGTGAAAGAGTTGACATCGACGCGGAAGCGGATCCGGAAGTCAGAGTGATTCGCATTACCTGGCAGAACATGCTCGTGATACCGGTAGACGAACTGATCGAGGCCATCTGACACGATGGTGTTGAGCACGACCCAGTCGTTGGAATTCGACCAGTATTCGACCGTGAGGATCTCGTCGATTTCCACACCGATGTGTTCCGTGTGGTAACTGAACACAACATTGTTCTGGCCGCTGAGATCGATTTCGTTGCTGCGCAATTCGTCATCCGAGAAATCGCTGTCGCTGGCCGCATTGAGCTTGAGGGCGAACGGTTCGCTGGGATTGAGCGAGCCCAGGGCGGTGATGGTCGCTCCGCTGGTGTAGCTCCAGCGCTCCGGATCAAAGCCAGGCACGCTCCAGTCCTCACAGAACGGCAGCGTGGTTGCCGGCAGGTCGGGCGTCAGGCAGCTCGAGGAATCACGTTTGTCGACGATCTGCTGCGCCGCCGCATCGGCGAACGTCAGAGGGTTGATCCCGTTGCAGCCTCCCAGGCCCGAGCACATGATGCGGCACGTCCCCGAGTTGTTGCAGTGCTGGGCGCTCCAGTTGTGGCCGAGTTCGTGCGCGGTCAGGGCGACCATGGAATTGAAATTGCTCGTGAAATTCTCAGACAGGCCAACGCCCGAGGTGTTACAGATAACCGATAGTTGAGCGATCCCGATGGTCGAACCGTTCATGTTCTTGCCGGTATACAAGTGAGCGATGTCACGGGGAATACCGCTTTCCGGAGGCGAAAGCCACGTAGCCTGGAACTGGTTGAGCAGGGCAGATGGAGCCGTTTCGGTGTATGTTCCGGGAACCGTTCGGACGATGATCGTTCCGATGAGATAGGTGATCCCGATGTCGGGTTCCTCGTAGACGCCCGCCACGCCGTTCATGAAGCCCTCGATCGAATTGATCGTCGAGGTCATGTTCTGGCCGTTGTCGTTGTAGAAATCGAAATCAGAATCGAGCGAAATGTCGGTGACCAGTAGCGCGCCACCGGCCGCCTGCCGCTGATGATCGTCGAGCACCGGTGGTTCGATCGCACCGCCCAGTGCCCCGACACCGCACTGGTGGCCGTCATTCACGACGTCGCTTTGACGGTATACGGCGTGTGTACCGGCCTTGGTCGTGACGCCGAATTCGTCGATCGGTTGGATGCCGAACACCTCGTCATCATAGCGGATGGTCGCCTTGATCTGCCCGGCGATGAGGCTCGCCCGCACACTGCTGCCGGGGACGTCGCGGACGTGGCCCGCGTAGGTCGTGAGCGGGGGCGCGTCCACCTCAACCAGAGGGCCGCCCACCTCGTATTGCGCCAGCACTCTGAAATCAGGACCGCGGAGCGAACGCAGCTCGAGTTCCAGGACCCGTTCGACCCCGTCGATACGAACTGCGATGTTCACGTGGTCCGCATCGATCGCGGCGATGCTCGGCGTCTCGAGAGCGACATGATTGAGCTGCAAGTGGTTCCGCACCTCGATCGCAGTGCGGTCCGGTGGCGTTCCGGGAGCAGTTCGCGTCAAGGCACCGGCCGACCCGGTCAAAATGATGGACCAGGCAACCAGCTGACGACGTATTGACATTGAATTCTTCTCCTAGGGACGGATCGTTCGGGTGGCTCACAAGCGGTTGATGCGCACCGCCAAAGGTAAGGTTCTCTATTTTATCCAGCGGGGACCGGGCGTGCAACGGGCCAGTACAGGTCGTTGGGTCGAAATGACTTAGATCAGAAGAGCGGCTCTCATTTGTGGTACACCAGCTCGGTCAGCATCGTCGCACATTCCACCATGGCCTCACGTGCGCGGAGGCGACTACGCTGTGGATCCGACGTGTGCCCCAGGCTGGCTTCCAGGGCTGCAAGGGCCTCGGACTCGAGGGCGATGCGGGCCCCGGTGCACTGCTCCAGCGAGGCGGCCCGCGTACCTCCGGATTGTTTTTCGGTCCACAAACCATCGTAGATGAGCGCGATGAGTGCTGACGGTTGGTCGATCCCGACGGTGGCGTCATGACACGCTTCACGAACCAGTTGACGCACATGCTTTTCGGCAACAGGCCACGCGTCGTACACATAGTCGATGACGATGTCGTGGCAATGGATGCATCCCGTCCACGGTCGAGTCGCGGCCAGCCGTTCGTCAGCCGATTGCTCGTCATGGTCAGTGGGGGCGAGCGGAGCACACGCGTCATCGCGCACGTTGCGGGCGGCGTCCTGGTCACCGGCATCGTTGCGTAGTGTCTCGTACTGACGAATCAACTCGCGGATCGTCTCATCAGGGGTAGCGGTCCACCAGCGCTCCTGGCACTCTTCGCGGACCCACGTTGGGATGGTCCGTTGCGTCAGCTGATGCAGGGTGACCGGCACGTCTTCTTCATACACCGCGTCAGCCAGCGCACACATGCATTCTGCGAGACTCTCTGATTCCTGGGGTGTCGCCAACGGGCCGGCGATCAGCTTACCCAGCCGTTCTGCGATCGTTCGTGTGGTTTCCAGCGACCGTGCGAAACGGAGTCCCCGCAAATTGTTGGCCATGCGATAGATCGGCTTGGCACCCATCATGGTCAGAGCGTCGGCGCAACGTGCATTGGTGTCGTCGGACATCCCGGGCAGATCGATGATGAAATCTGGTGGGAGGGCGGCATGCTCGGGCACCTCGTCAGCCGGATAGTTGACCACGATCATGTAATGATCCAGCAGGGGAGGATCGAAACTCGTGTCGAATATGAGTTCATTGGTCCGGATGCGACCATCCTCGGTGTGGTTCATGTGATAGCGATAGACCAGGCCGCGCCACGGGTAATTCGTTTCGAGGCCGAAACGCCGAAAGACCTGTTCGTCGGGGGGGCCGAAGAGCTGAACCACGTGCCGCTCGCTCAGGCCTGGCTCGAGTACGTCAACGCGGCTCACGGTGAATTCGGGGTGTCCACTGGTCGTGCGGCACCCGCCGAGGACAGCCAGGGCGACCAGAGTTGGGGCGAGCCGCGCCGCTGTCCGAGCACAGCGGTTGCGTTCGCGTGCTGATCTTGCGGACTGCGTGGCCGGGTCGACCGCGTCCGCAGAGCGCCTTTTCCGTACCTGCGGCCATGGCGCACCCGGTGGCCCTGTCAGCGAACTGCTCGGTTGAGCTCGCTGAACCGTAGTTTTCGAACCGAGCTCAATTGCAATCATGGCGTGTGCTCCCTGGGGTCCACGGGCAGATGAAGGGCGTGAATATAGCTGAGTGAGACCACATGCCGCAATGTGCAATCGGCGGTCATCGACTGCGGGCCGCAGCGATATCCTGAATCCTTTTGATCGCGTGCGGGTGGCCCGGCTGGCGTTCGAGCATGCGGCGATACACGGCCTCCGCGGCGTCCAGGCGGTTCAGGGCCCAGTAGGCCTCACCCAGGGCGGCAAGGTGGGCCAGGTTGTCGGGCTCGTGTTTCACGCAGGCCTCGAGCGGAGGCAACGCATGCGTGGCGCGACCGAGCATCAATTGTGCGCGGCCGCTCACCGACAGCGCGGCCACCATGTTCGGCGCCCGCTCGAGGACCGTCTGGGCTTCGGTCAGAGCGGCAGCGTACGCCTTGCGTGTCAGCAGGATTTCGGCGCGGCGAACGCCGACCAACGGCGCTTCGGGACTCAGAGCTGCGGCACGGTCGACCATGGCCATGGCCTGCTCCAGTTGACCGATCTTACGATACAAGGCCGCCAGATTGGCCAGCATGACGATATCGTCGGGGCGCCTGCGGATGATTTCTTCTCCCAGTTCGATGAGCGCTGGCCAGTCATTCGATTCCAGACGCGCCTGGAATTGTCTGGTGAGGCGGGCCACCGATGGTGTGGTCGCGTGCAGTTCGGCGTCCAGAGGATCACGTCCGGCAAACCATCCGCCGCGCGGTAGACGGCTGCATTGTTCGAAGTGGCGGTCGGCTTCGCTTGGGCGACCGAGAACGCTGCAGGCCTGCCCCAGGACGTAGTGTGCCTGGAAGTCCTGCGGGTTGCGCTGAATGGCCTGCTCACCCAAGACCAGCGCCTGCCGGGCATCATCGCGCGCCAGCGCGACGCGCGCCAGGTGGACGTATCCCAGGCTGTCCTGCGGGCGTTCCGCGACGAACACACGAGCGTGTTGCTCGGCCGCGGCCCAGTTCTCCGTGTCAAGGTGCAGTTGTGCGAGACGCGCATGGGTCAGGGCATAGTCACGGTCCAGTCGTGAGGCCGACTCGAAGCTGGCGATGGCCTGGGCCGTGTTCCCGGTGATTTGATAGATGCATCCGAGATAGTATGGCCAGCGGGCGTCCTCGGGGGATCGTCGTGCGGCGCGGATAAAGCAGAGTTCGGCCTGTTCATGACAGTCGAGACTCTCGAAAACCATGCCGAGGTGTCCGATGGTTGCAGCGGAAGGTGCGCTGACCGCCGCGAGCAGAGCTGCACGAAACGCCTCGGCGACTTCCGGCTCGCTGCCCTCGAGAGGGGGCGGAGCGGGCACACCGTGCTTCGTACACCACGCGGTCAATGAGGCAGAGTCCCAGTGTACACGCGAGGCCCCCGCAGGATCGCGATACGTCGAATAGGCTGGTGGCGGGGTGGGCGCGACGATGGCGGCGCGGCCGTCGAATTGTTCGTAGCCGATGACGATCCACGCTGCGATCGTGACCGCGATCAGACCTCGGCGGACTCCGCGGCCAGCCGGTGTCATGGTGCGGCCTCCAGAAGCAGGGGCTGGACTTCTGATCGTCCGCGGATCAGGCGACAGTGCTGGCGCGGGTGTACGTCGGACCAGCGCTGTATCGTGCGATCGACCCACCGAACTTCGACATGCTCGATGTGCTCGGCCGAACCAAGTCCCACATGAATGCGTGGATCATTGCAGCCGACATAACCGGTATGTGCTGTGACGTGCCGGTGGAAGGATCCGGTCGCGGTTGCGATGGTCACGCGCGCACCAACCGCGTGGTGGCCGGTCGCTTCGCGTACGTCAAGCATGATCCAGGTTCCTGGCGCGGAGTCGTTCCGCAGGACCTGGACCGGCCCGCCGTTATTGGTGATCAGGACATCGATGTCACCATCGTTGTCGATGTCGCCGCTGACCGCGGCCCGACTCGTACCCGGCTGCTCCAGAACGGCAGCAAGTTCCGCGCTGTGGTCCTCGAAGCGTCCGTCCCGGTTCTGGCGGATGAACTGGTTGGGCTCGGCGTAGTCGTGTCGCGGAAAATAGGGCGTCTGGCGGCGGTTCACCGCACCGTTGGCAACGAGACCGTCCAACTGGCCATCATGGTCCTGGTCGAACAGCGCGATACCGAATGCCGTGTATGGAACGCTCCATCCACCGAAGCCCCACGCATGACTGACATCCTCGAAGACACCGGCGTTGTTCTTCAGGCACAAGTGGGCTTGTTTCTCGATGTTGGTCACGATCAGGTCGATGTCCCCATCGTCGTCGAGGTCTTCGGCAGCCACGCCCATTCCGGCGATGGCCATGCCGTCGTTGTTGAACGCACATCCGCGCAGCGCCGCCTCATCGCGAAACGTCCCGTCCCCCTGATTCATCCACAGGGCAGCGGGCATCTGGTCCGTCGCCACATAAACATCGAGCCAGCCATCGTCGTCCACATCGGCGGTGAGTACGCCGAGGCTGTAACCGACGGTTGCGGCAATACCCGCCGAGACGGTTGCATCCTCGAAGGTGCCGTCGCCACGGTTGTGCCACAGGGTATCCACAGCGGGCAGATTGAAGTCGAGCGGGCCGCAATAGTCGCGGCCCCCGGCCGGATCGAAACAGGGGCGTTCATGGTACGGTGCCCAGTCGATATACCGGGCGACGTAAATGTCCAGCCAGCCGTCCCGGTCATAGTCGAACAGGGCGACCGAGGTGCCGAATCCTCCACCCGAGAGCCCCGCGGCCGTCGAGGCCTCGACGAAGTGGCCGCGACCGTCATTGAGCAGGAGGGCGTCGGCTCCGAGGCGGGTGACATACAGGTCGGAGTCCCCGTCATTGTCGAGATCGCCCGCGGCGCACCCGAGGGCATAGCCGGTCAGATCCGCACCCCGCGTCGCGGAGGCCTGCTCGAAATGCCCGGCACCATCGTTCAGGAACAGCAGGCTGCGGCCGCCGGTGGGCGGCATTCCATCCAGCGTGCCGCCCTGAAGCAGGTAAGCGTCGATGTCCTCGTCACCATCGGCGTCGAACAGGCACGCCCCCGCGCCCATTTCCTCCGGAATCCAGAATGCGCCGCGTGCACCATTCTCGTGGTTGAAGTCCAGACCGGCCGTTGCCGTGATATCGGCGAATACGTGGGCCGCTGAAACTGAGCCCGCGGACGCGCCCGCCGACATGAGAGCCTGCGGTCGACGGGCGATGAGCGCGCTGACGCGCCAGCCTGCCAGGCCTGTGGAGAGCACCGCCAGCAGTGCAAGCAGGGCGGTCGGGATGCGGACGTGGTTGTGCGCAGGGGTGGCCATAGACCCCACAGGAGACTGTCGTCGGCCACAGATGTCAAGCTCGGCGTGGCGCAAGTATGCTTGATGTATCGAGTTGCTTATAATCGTCGTTTCCCTCCCCGCCTCGGGGGGGCACGGAGAGTACCCATGACTGTGACTTCAACTACCACCCCCCCGTCATCGGCACCTCGGCGGCGCTATGTCCCGGCGGTCGGGCCACGCTTGCGCCGGCTGCTGTTTGTCGTCTTCGGGTTGTTCGCTCTGCTAGGCGTCAACGCCGTGTATCTCGCGAGCATCACGCTGATGGAGTGGGCCACGGGTCGGACCTATCAAGACTACTTCTATCAGTTGATGTTCCTGATGCATCTCGTCCTCGGTGTGGTGATCATCCTGCCGGTCATCATTTTTGGCTGCGTGCACATCGCCAATACGCGCAATCGACCGAATCGCCGAGCAGTACGCGCCGGTTACGCGCTGTTCATCGTCAGCATTCTGTTGCTCGTCTCGGGGGTCGTTCTCACGCGCGTCGAGGGCGTCATCGTGGTCAATGATCCGGCACTGCGTGGTGCTGCGTACTGGTTGCACGTGCTCAGCCCACTGGTCGTGGTGTGGTTGTTCATCTTGCACCGCCTCGCCGGCCGCCGGATCAAATGGCGCGTCGGGCTGGCCTGGGCCGCCGTCGCCGCCGTGTTTGCCGCCGGGATGATCTATCTGCATAGCCAGGATCCCCGCCAATGGAATCAACAAGGCCCGGCTTCCGGTGAGAAGTACTTCTTCCCGTCCCTGGCTCGAACGGCGACCGGTGACTTCATTCCCGCACGTACACTCATGAACGACCGCTACTGCCTGGAGTGCCACGCCGATGTGCACGCCTCGTGGTCCAATAGCGTGCACAAATTCAGTTCATTCAACAATCCACCCTACGAGTTCTCCGTGTTGAACACGCGCAAGGCAATGTTCGAACGCGATGGTACGGTCCAGGGAGCCCGATTCTGCGCGGGTTGTCACGATCCGGTCCCGTTCTTCAGTGGAGCGTTCGATCTCGAGCACTTCGATGACCCCAACTACGACCTGGCCGGAGACGCCATGGCTCAGGCCGGCATTACGTGCACCGTGTGTCATGCCATCACCAACATCAACAGCCCGCGCGGCAATGCCGATTACACCATCGAAGAGCCGATTCACTACCCGTTTGCCTTCAGTGACAACCCGATGCTGCAGTGGGTCAACCAGCAACTGGTCAAGGCCAAGCCCGAGTTCCACAAGAAAACCTTTCTCAAACCGCTGCACCGTACGGCGGAGTTTTGCGGGACGTGCCACAAAGTCCATCTGCCGGTCGAGCTGAATGCCTACAAGTTTCTTCGTGGCCAGAACCACTACGACGCCTTCCTGTTGAGCGGTGTCTCGGGTCACGGCGTGACCAGTTTCTATTATCCGCCGAAAGCACAGCCCAATTGCAACGGTTGCCATATGCCGACGTTTGCATCGCAGGACTTCGGGGCACGCGTACTGGATGAATCCGGCGAACTGCAGGTTCACGATCATCAGTTCCCCTCGGCCAACACAGCCATTCCAGCCCTCCTGGGGCTTGATCAGGCTGTGATCGATGCACATCGCACATTCAATGAAGGTGTCATGCGCGTCGACATTTTCGGTCTCAAGGACCACGCGCGCATCGATGGTGCATTGACCGCGCCACTGCGTCCGGAAGTGCCGGGTCTCGAACCGGGTGCCGAATACCTCTTCGAGATCGTCATCCGCACCCTCAAGATGGGGCATCTGTTCACTCAGGGCACTGCCGATTCGAACGAGGTGTGGATGGACGTTACGGTGTTAGACGGCGAGCGCATCATCGGACGCAGTGGTGGTCAGATCGACGACGGCACCGTCGATCCATGGTCACATTTCGTCAACGCGTTCATTATCGATCGGACGGGGCGGCGTATCGACCGCCGCAACGCCGAGGATATCTTCGTTCCGCTGTACAACCACCAGATTCCACCCGGGGCAGCCGACGTCGTGCACTACAAGCTCCGTGTGCCCGAGGATGTCACCGGCCCAATCACGGTCGAGGCCCGCTTGCAGTATCGCAAGTTCGATACGTACTACTTGCGCCTGGTCCAGGGCGAGACGTTCGACGGTAACGACCTGCCGATCATGACCCTGGCCGAGGATCGCGTCACGCTGCCGGTGGGCGCGGCCGGGGGCGACGCGCCCGCAGTGGAGTTCCCCGAATGGCAACGGTGGAACGACTATGGTATTGGCCTGTTGCGCAAGGGTAACCAGGGCTCGAGCCGCGGCGAACTGCGCCAGGCAGAGGCGGCCTTCACGAAGGTCAGTGCTTACGGGCGGCCTGATGGTGCCCTCAACCTGGCGCGGGTGTATCTCAAGGAGGGGCGTCTGGATGAGGCGGTGCACAGTCTGCAGGCTGCGTCAAGCCATGATCCGCCGGCGCCACCGTGGTCGGTGGCATGGTTCAGTGGTCTGGTCGACAAACAGAACGGCCAACTCGACGCGGCGATCGACAACTTCCGCAAACTCGTTGAACTCAAAGATACCGCGGAATGCCGTGAACGTGGTTTCGATTTTACGTTCGATTATCGTCTGTTGAACGAACTGGGCCAGACGTTGTTCGAACGCGCCAAGCAGGAGCGCGGCGCTGCCCGGGCCGGCGCCCGGAGGGCGTTGATCGATGAAGCCATGGGGTGGTTCGACAGGGCCCTGGACATCGATCCGGAGAACGTGACCGCTCACTACAACATGTTCCTGCTGTTTACCGAGATCGGTGATACGGCGCGGGCGACGGAACATCGAACGCACCACGCGCGCTATAAACCGGACGACAATGCGCGCGACCACGCCATCGGCGCGGCCCGCAGGCGCTACCCGGCGGCCAATCATGCAGCCGAGGCAATTGTGATTTACGATCTGCAGCGCGAAGGGGCGTTCGAACTGCCCGGTGGGGCGGTGTCCCTGCGCGACGATGAGTGATTGCTATCGTTGGTCCTTTGCAGATCCAGAACATTTTGACGGGTACAAGCTCGAGGAATTCAGGTGACAGAACAGTCTTCCGAAAAACAGCCGCACCACGAGGATTACGTTCCCGAAGACGATGCTGTCATCGGCCAGGCGTTCAAGTGGTCGATCATTGTCTTTGCCCTGCTGGGCATGATCGCGGCGGTCGTCGCATGGCAGATGAGCAGTGAGGACGACCCGGATACATTGACCAACATCGTCGTCACACCTCCTGAGGTTCCGGTGGCGGTGGCCACGCCGCCGCGGGTCGCCTTCACGGACGTGACGGCGCAATGCGGGATTGATTTCGTGCATCACAATGGTGCAGCGGGGGACAAGCTTCTGCCCGAGACGATGGGTTCTGGACTCGCACTGTTCGACTACAACAACGACGGCGCGATCGATATTCTGTTCGTCAATGCGTGCGATTGGCCTGACATCGTGAACGACACCCCACCGACCCAGCGGTTGTATCGCAACGATGGGGCGGGGCGTTTTACTGATGTCACCGTTGACGCCGGAGTTGGGCTGGTGCTCTATGGCACGGGTGTTGCGGTGGGTGATGTGGACAATGATGGCGATGCCGACCTGTTCATTGCCGCATTGGGGCGGAACCGCCTGCTGATCAATACCGACGGCCGTTTTAGCGATGCCACTGACCGCGCCGGGGTCGGTGGGGCCGATGATGCGTGGAGTACGTGCAGCGGTTTTCTCGATTACGACCACGACGGCGATCTGGACCTCTTTGTCGGCAACTACGTCGAGTGGTCGCGGGAGATCGATTTCGCTGTCGACTATCGCCTGGTTGGCGTCGGCCGAGCCTACGGTCCCCCGATGAACTTCAAAGGAACCAATTCATACCTGTACAGGAACAATGGTGATGGCACGTTCGATGACGTGTCAGCGACCGCCGGGATCGAGGTCAGCCATGCGGCGACCGGGGCTCCGGTAGGCAAAGCACTCGGCGTGGCCATCGTGGATGTGGACGGCGATGGCCTGCTCGATCTCGTCGTGGCCAATGACACGGTTCGCAATTTCCTGTTTCGCAATCGAGGTGACGGTACCTTCGAAGAAATCGGCGCGCTCGCTGGCCTGGCCTACAACGGCATGGGCAACGCCACCGGGGCCATGGGCATCGATGCCGCCGAGTTCCGCAACGACGGACACCTGGGCTTTGCCATCGGAAACTTCGCCAACGAGATGACCTCGCTGTACTGTGCAGGTGCTGACGCCTTGCAGTACACCGACGTTGCGATCATCGAAGGCTTGGGGGCTCCGAGCCGGCAGGCGCTGAGCTTCGGAGTGTTCTTCTTCGACTACGACCTCGACGGGCGGCTCGACGTGTTGCAGTGCAATGGACATCTCGAAGATGAGATCAACACCGTGCAGCCCTCACAGTTCTATCGCCAGCCGGCACAATTGTTCTGGAATGCCGGCCCCGAGCAACGTGCGACGTTCATCGAAGTCCCGCGTGAGCTGATTGGGGCCCTCGGTCAACCCATCGTCGGCCGCGGAGCAGCCTGTGCGGATCTCGACAATGATGGTGACCTCGATATCGTCGTGACCCAGACGGGTGGCCCGCCAGTGATCGTCCGCAATGATCAGGCTACGGGGCATCACTGGCTGCGTCTCCGCTTGGTTGGGCGCCGCCAGCGTGATGCCATCGGCGCAGTCGCTGAACTCGTCGCCGGCGACATGACCCAACGGCGGGTCGTCATGCCGACACGCAGTTATCTGGCACAATTCGAAATGGCATTGACCTTCGGACTCGGGACTGTCGACACAATTGAGAGCTTGAAGATTACGTGGCCGGACGGCTCGACACAGTCGATCGACGTTCCGGGCGTCGACCGTCTGATTGTTGTAGAGCAAGTGGATCAATGAGAACACAGTGCAAGCACCACCACATCCGGCTGGCGGGCTGGGGCCTTGTCGTGGGACTGGCGACCGGTATCGGCTGCAAGCAGTCAGCTCCACCACCGGTGACGGAATTCCCCGTCGAGCATCTCGGGACCTTCCATCAGGCCAATGGCCATCTCGAGATGGATCAGCACATGGAGGCCATCCGGTTGTACGCATCGTTGGCCGAGCCGTCCGGACGGGACGCGGTGGTGCTGGCCAATTGGGCCGCGGCTCTGACCGGCAAACGTGTACTGTCCGATGGAGATGCAGAGACCAGCCCCCAGGTCCAGTTGAGTGATCTGGAGCGGTGCATGCGTGAGCCGTCCGCAGCGTTTGACAACAGCCTGTTGCCCGATGCGGAGCGTTGTGCCCGCGCGGCTCATGGGGCTGCGCCACACGACCCGGATATCGCACTGGTGTTGTGTGCTGTGCTCGAAGCGCGGGCCCGTGATGACGAGGCCTTGGCGCTGCTGCGCGAGACCGTAGACGCGCATCCGGATCATGCCCATGCCTTATTTTGTTTGCTCACAGCGCTCGACAAGCATCCGGAGGTTCCGCTGAGCAGGCGGATCGAACTCCATGACCGCTTGTTGACCCTGCGGCCGCTGAATGTGGCGGCGCTGCTCGAGGCCATGGTCGCGCACGCGGAGTCTGGCAACTTGTCACGGGCGCTGGAGCTGGGCCGTCGTATCGAGGCGATCATTGTCAACGTCCCTGCTCAATTTGCCGTGGCCATAGATCTCGGAGGGCTGGAGGCAGCTGTCGCGGCCGGTGATGACAAGAAAGTGCTCCGCACGGCCATGCTGTTGAAAAACATCATGAAGGGGGAGGACCGTTTTCGGAGCGATATCATCGCACTGGGGCGCAAGGGCGATGAGATTCCTTTGCCGATCGGGCACCCGCACAAGCCACTGAGTGCCGCGAGTCACGCGGCCATCAGCGCGACGCTGCGGTTCGACAAGAGTGAACTGGGGCCAGCGACATCACGGATCGCCGTGGGCTGTGTAACCGCCGACCGCCTCGTGGCGATATATGGCACATCGGATGAGCGCCCCGGTGTATTGTCAGTCTTTCGAGACCGTACTTTCGTCGATCTCACGGAGTCGGCCGGATTGGCCACGGCGCCCCCAGCGCGCTGTGCGCTGTTCATCGATGCGGACAACGACAGACTCATGGACCTCGTGCTGTGGTCAACGGCCGGGCCACGGCTGTTCCGCCAGCTCGAGGGTCTGCGCTTCGAGAACATCACGGGTGCCAGTGGCTTGTCCGAGGTCGCCGGGCTTTCCGGGGCCGTGCCGTTCGACTACGACCATGATGGCGACCTCGACCTGCTGATGTGGGGGAGCACGGCGCTGTCGTTACAGCAGAACGACGGTGAAGGCCACTTTGGTGCACCGCACACGCCGGCTGGTTTGGATCGCAGTGTTGCGGCGCACACGATCATCGATGTTGAACCGGTCGATCTCGACGATGATGGTGATATCGATCTGGCGGTGACCTGGATGGCCGATGCTGCTGGTGGCGGATATACCCTGATGCTCATCGCCAATGAGCGCATGACGAACTTCCGCCACGTGGCCCCGGACGAAGCCGGGTTCGTCGCGCGGCCCGTCATTGCGGATGTCGATCACGACGGGCGGCTCGAGATCCTGGATGTGGCCGCCGGGCGCTGTCTGACCTGCGGACCGGATCTGGGACTGATAAACAATGGGCAACCGTTGCCTCCCACGGAACCACAGCCAGTCTGCGCCATCGTCGGGGACTTCGACAACAGCGGGGCGGTCGACGTGGTCACGTTCGACGCCACGGGCGGTGCCAGCCTGCCGGGCGTACGGTGCACACGACTGGAGCGCGGCCGGCGTCCTCATGTTCTCGACATCGATCAGGACGGTCGCATCGATGTCATCTCACCACGTGGCGAGCTGTGGTTCAATCGCAGCACCGGCACCGGCAACTGGCTGAACGTCGGGCTGGTCGGCGTGGTCAAGGGCGACTCGAAGTTCAACACGTTCGGCCTCGGCAGCACGATCGAGTTGCGGGCCGGCCGGTCATATAGTAAGCAGCACGCGCGCAGCCCATGGACTCACTTCGGGCTCGGGCCGCATCGTCACGCCGACGTCATGCGCATTCTGTGGCCCAATGGTAACTACCAGCACATCGAACATCGCACGTTCGACCGCATGGCCCTGAAGGCCAATCACCTCGTTGTAGAGGAACAATCGCTCAAGGGCTCGTGCCCGTACCTCTATGCCTGGAACGGCGAACGCTTTGAGTTCGTGACCGACGTTCTGTGGCGCAGTGCCCTGGGGATGTCCGTGGGGATGGGACAATTGGGGCACCATGGTTCAGCCGATGATTACTTCAAGATTGCCGGTGACGAGTTGCAGCCGGATGATCGCGGGCAATACGTGCTGCAGTTCACTTCCGAGTTGCAGGAGATTGCCTACTTCGATTTCACCCGTTTGATGGTTGTCGATCATCCTGCGGAGATCGATGTGTATGTCGACGAGAAGTGTCAGGCACCGCCGTATCCACCCTTCGAACTATTCAAAGTCCGTGCCCCCCGGTCCGTTCGCGCCGTCGATCACCGGGGTCATGACGTCAGTGACCTGCTGGCCCGTCGGGACGGACGCACGGTCCACGATTTGACGGCAACCCGCTACCAGGGCGTGGTCGAACCGCATGACCTCGTGCTCGACCTCGGGGCGTTCGTGCACGATGCCCCGGTCAAGTTGTTCCTCAGCGGTTGGGTACAGCCGACGGATGCGTCGATCAATGTTGCGCTGTCGCAGAATCCGACGACGACATTCATGCCGCCGCAACTCGCGGTCGCGCGAGGTGATGACGAGTGGCAGCCTGTTGACGTGCTCGTTGGCTTTCCATCAGGCAAGAACAAGACGATCGTCGTCGACCTCACTGGTCGGTTCCCCACGGCCGATCATCGGATCAAGCTGACCACGACCATGGCAATTTTCTGGGATCAGGCGTGGTGTACCGTGGGCGAACAGCGCGGTGACGTGGTCACCACGGTGTTGCCGGTTGCGGCTGCGGATCTCCATGAGCGCGGGTTCTCACGAGCATTTCCCCGATTTCGACACGGCCCGGTCATACCACAGTACGATGCTCCGGACCGCTGGCGCGTGTGGCGCGAGGCGACGGGGGCGTTTACCCGATGCGGTGACGTGACCGACCTGGTCACCGCGGCCGACAGCCGCACGATCATTCTCGGTGCGGGAGATGAGGTCACCCTGCGTTTCGACGGATCTGCGGTACCTCCACTGCCTGCGGGCTGGCAGAGGGATTATGTCATTCATACCGATGGGTGGCTCAAGGACGGGGATCTCAATACGGCGAGTGGGGCCACCGTCGAACCGTTGCCCTTTGTGGGCATGCCCGCGTATCCCTACGAGGGAGCGAACCCTCTGCTGCAGGATGCGGAATACCGCACCTATCTCGAGACGTTCAATACCCGCGTGCGCCACAATGCCGCTTTGCGGGGACAGTTGAAACCCGAGGGCTAGCGTGATGAGCACCCGAATCAAGTGCAACACGTGTTCGCGCCGTGCAGGTGTGACGGTCTGGGCGCTCGTGGTCATCGGGGCAGCTGCCGTTGTTGGGCTCGTCGTATGTGTCCTCGCAGTGTTCATCGGGAATACGCCCGGTGACGAGGCCCCGCCATCGTCGTCTGCCCGGCCGACGGTGGCGTGGTTCGTCGAGCCGCCGACGCAGGTGGCGAAGTTCAAGTATCACACCGGAGCCGTCGGGCAGCTGCACATGCCGGAAATCATGGCCGGAGGCGTGGCCCTGTTCGATTATGACAATGATGGTGACCTCGACATTTACCTGGCCAACGGTAACAACCTGCTACCGAGTGGCAAGCGCAGCCCGGTGGACACGAACATGCTCTTCGCACGCGCGGAAGACGGCAGTTACATGGACGTGACCACGTCGAGCAAGCTGGGCGATGGCGGGTTCAGCATGGGCGCGGCGATCGGTGACTACGACAACGACGGCCACGTCGATGTCTACGTCACCAATTACGGTGCCGATCGGTTGTATCACAACCATCAGGATCACACATTTCGTGAGGTCACAGCCGCCGCAGGGATCACGGGTGAAGGCTGGAGCGCGTCTGCTGCGTTCTTCGATTACGATCGCGATGGATGGCTCGATCTCTACGTCACACAATATGTCGAGTACGAGGCGCTCAAGAAGTGTACGGACCCTGCGGGCGCACCCGACTACTGCAGCCCGAAGAGCTACAAGCCGCTGCACGACGTGCTGTGGCACAACGGTGGCGATGGGACCTTTACCGATGTCAGTGCCACCGCGGGCTTGACCGCGATTCCCGCATGCGCGGGTCTGGGCGTCATTACCGCCGACTTCGATCGCGATGGGTGGCAGGATGTGTATGTCGCCAACGATGGATATCCAAATCAGCTATGGCGCAATCGCGGTGATGGTACGTTCGAGGACGTCGCGATGGTTTACGGGATCGCGTTCAACGCCATGGGCGCTGCCGAGGCGGGGATGGGCGTGACGGCCGCTGACTTCGACAACGATACGTTCGTGGACCTGTTCATGACCCATCTGGCCGCCGAGACCAACACCTACTACCGGAACCTCGGTGGACGCGGGTTCGAGGACGCCACCGCAGCCAGCGGTCTGGGAAGTGATAGTCTGGCACGAACGGGCTTCGGCACGGCGGCCTTCGATGCCGAGCTCGATGGGGACCTCGATCTGCTCGTCGCCAACGGGCGCGTGGCCCGTTCCGACACCGTGCCATCAGACGCCACCTCACCGTGGTCGTGGTTCGCCGAGCCCAATCTGTTTTTTATCAATGACGGAACGGGGCGTTTCGAGGCCACGTCGGTGGCCCGGGCGCTGACAGATGAGGTGGCCGTGTCCCGCGGCCTGGCTGCGGGAGATCTGGACGATGACGGCGACGTGGATGTCGTGCTCTCGAACATCGAAGCACCAGCGCGGATTTACTTGAACGAGGCCCCGCGTCAAGGGAACTGGCTCGGTATTCGAGCGGTCGATCCGGCGTTGCGGCGCGTGGCCATCGGCGCCCGCGTGGTCGTGACGAGTGGAACCCGAACCTGGACCCGGGTGGTGACCCGGGCATCGAGTTACCTGTCGAACGGTGATCCGCGCGTGCACTTTGGTCTGGGTGCAGTCGATACCGTCGATGCCATCAGGGTGTACTGGCCCGACGGGACTGCTGAGCACTTCCGTATCAAGGGCCTGAACGGGTACATCACGCTCGAACGGGGTCAGGGGGAGGCCCTGCCATGAGCCGGCGATCCAGGACGACGGCGCGAACGGCGCCTCGCAGCCAACCGACGCCAGCACCGCGCGGCGGGTCGCGTATTGTGCTCGTGGTGGTGGCGCTCGTGGTCCTCGTCGGCGTCGGCGTCGGCGCCATGATGCTGGTCCAGGGGCAACGCAAACCAGCTGCTGTGCAGATTCCTGCGCCCGATCTCACGCAACTTGAACCGCGCGTGGCCCGCAGCATTACGGAAGCCCAGGAGGGCATCATGCGGGCGCCGACCTCCACCAAGGCGTGGGGCAAGTTGGGCGCCATTCTGGATGCCCATGGGCTTGATGCGCTGGCCGGTGAGGCGTACCGCCAGGCACAGCAGCTCGATCCACGCGAATTCCGTTGGCCGTACAACCTGGCCTGCATCGCCATCGAACTGGATGAACCGCTGGAGGTCATTGAGGCCCTGTTCGATGAAGCCCGTTCACTCAACCCCGGGCACGCCGCACTCGATTGCCGCCTTGGTGATGCCCTCAGCAGTTCCGGGCGGACCACGGATGCCGTGGCTGCATATCGCAGATCCCTGGCGATCGACGACACGTTCGCGATGGCCCATCGCGGTCTCGGGATGGTGTTGTTATCAATCGGTGATATTGACGCCGCTGTCGTGCATCTCGAACGTGCGGCGGCAGCCATGCCGAGCGACGGTGTCAGCGCCTCGGCGTTGGCTCAGGCCTACGGCCGGGCGCGTCGGACGGAACAGGCTACCGCCGTGGCCGCGCGCGCGCGGAACCTCGAGCGGATAGCGCGCATTCCTGACGTGTTTCGCGACGAAGTCGCCTACTTCGGCACCAGTGCTGCGTTGTGTTCCGCGCGGGCAGCGCGATTGATCGTCTCCGGTCAAATCGAACGCGCCATTGAACAACTGCTCATCGTCGAAGAGACGCGGCCGGATGACCCCTACATTCAGATCCGTCTGGGGATGTGCTTCATGCAACTCGGTCGGAGCACTGAGGCCATGTCACGCTTCAGCAAGGCCATCGAGATCAAGCCCGACTTCGCCGAGCCGTATGTCGAGATGGGCCGTCTGCGCTCGGCGGCCGGCGACTTGCAGGGTGCTCTGGCGGCCTATGAGCGAGCGTTGGCGATAGATCCGAACCTGGTGAGTGCCCACGCCAAGATGGGCAACGCGCTCGTTCGACTTGGCCGAACAGCCGAGGCGCTGACACACTTCGAGGCGGCTGACCAACTCGGGGAGTTGGACGCGGAGAGTCTGACCAACTGGGCGGTCGGTCTGCAGCAAGTCGGGCGCAACGAGGAAGCGCTGGCCCGTTGCGCGACTGCAGTCGAGCGCCAGCCTGGATATGCACGTGGCCACTATGGGTTGGGGTTCATATGCTCCGAGATGGGGCGCGATGACGAAGCCATCGGGCATTATCGCTCGACCATTGCTGCCGATCCGAAGTTCGCCGATGCGTATTACAACCTGGCTCTCAGTTGCGAGCGCCTTGGACGTATGGATGAAGCCATCGCGGCGGTCCGGGCGCTGCTGCAAATCGCGCCAACCCCTGAAGCAACCGCGAAGCTGGCGCGCCTCGAGGCCGCGCAGCATGCGGAGGCTACTGCCGCGGGTATCTCGTTCATCCCGCAGCGGCCGGAGTTCGAGGCCGTGGCCCGCCAGTTGACGCAGTCCGAGCAACCCTACTTCGGGCGGCGGACTGCGGAACGTTTGCGTCAACAGCTGTCCGATGTAGCGCTCACGGCAACGCGTCGCGCGGTCCTGCTGACCGAACTGGCTCAGGAGCAGCTCGAGATTGGCGATGTCGAGGGTGCCATAGAGAGCATCCAGACAGCGTTTGCCATCATCGATGATATCCCGGGCGTCGAACCCACAGACGACATGTGGTGGCAACGCGCCGTCGTCTACCTGCGCAAGGCGGAGGTCGAGAACTGCATTGTGCGCCACAACTCAGAGTGCTGTGTCTTTCCTCTTCAAGGCGGCGGTGTGCATTCGGACACGGCCCCGGCGGAAGCGGCGTGGGCCAGCCTGACGCGTTTTCTCGAGTTGCATCCGCATGATCTCGGCGGGCGGTGGTTGCTGAACATCGTGGCCATGGCCCTCGGGCGCTATCCGGCGGCGGTTCCGCCCGCACTGCAGATACCGCCGGAGAGTTTCGCCTCTTCACGGGATGTCGGCGTGTTCGTCGATATCGCGCCGCGCCTCGGTATTGCAGCGTTCAACTTGTGCGGTGGCGTGGTGGCCGATGATCTCACCGGCGACGGGTTGATCGATATCGCCACATCGTCCTACGATCCCGAGGAGCCCGTTCATCTCTTTGCCAACAGCGGCGACGGTCGCTTCATCGACCTCAGCAGTACGTCACGGGTCGACGATCAACTTGGCGGCCTGAACATCGTGGGCGCCGATTATGACAGCGACGGCGATGTCGATCTGCTGGTGTTGCGCGGCGCGTGGTTACTGGATGACGGCCGCATTCGCAACTCACTGTTGCGCAACGACGGTGGCGTGTTTACGGATGTGACGCGTGAAGCCGGCATTGCCAGGCCGGCCTATCCGACGCAGGCGGCGGTGTGGGCTGACTTCGATCACGACGGTCACCTCGACGTGTTCATCGGCAACGAGTCCCGTGCCCAATGGGACGTGACCGGCAATTTTCCGGCACAGCTGTTCATGAACAACGGTGACGGAACATTCGTCGATCGCGCGCAGGACGCCGGTGTGACGAATGATCGTTACTGCAAAGGCGTCACCGCGGGGGACTACGACAACGATGGGGACATGGATCTCTATGTGTCCAACTCCGGCCCCAACCGGTTGTATCGCAACAATGGCGACGGAACATTCGCCGACGTGGCTCCGGCCCTCGGTGTCGTCGAGCCGGCCGGCCGCAGCTTCGCCACGTGGTTCTTTGATTATGACAACGATGGCTGGCTGGATTTGTTCGTCGGGGCATTCGATGCAGGTATCGGCGACATCGCTGCGGACTATCTCGGCCTCCAGCCCGAGGCCACACGACCCCGGCTCTATCACAACCGCGGGGACGGAACGTTCACCGACGTCGCCGAGGCCGCCGGCCTTGGCCACATGTATTTGCCGATGGGGGCCAATTTCGGAGACATCGACAATGACGGATTTCTCGATATCTACTTGACCACCGGTGACCCGGAATACGAGACCCTGACGCCGAATATCATGTTGCACAATACCGGCAAGGGGGGGTTCGAGGATGTTACGCAGTCAAGCGGTCTGGGGCATCTGCAGAAGGGGCACGGTGTCGCATTTGCCGATTTCGACCATGATGGTGATCAGGACATTTACAATCAACTGGGTGGTTTCTACCCGGGCGACAAATATCACAACACCCTGTACCTCAATCCTGGCCATGGCCACCATTTCGTGACGCTCGAACTGGTCGGCACGACGAGCAACCGCATGGCATATGGCGCCCGCATCCGGGTCGACGTCGATACACCCGCAGGTCCACGTGAGATCCATCGCGCAGTCGGCGTGGTCAGCAGTTTTGGTGGCTCTCCGGCGCGGCAGGAAATCGGATTGGGCAACGCGACGGCAATCACGCACATCGAGGTCACGTGGCCAACATCCGGTCGTCATCAAACTTTCACTGATGTTTCTGTGGACAGCTGGGTGCGCATCACCGAAGATCGGGACGACGTGGACGTTATCCAACGCAGGCGAATCACATGGAAGTAGTATTGGCCTACATCGGCCCTGGTGCGGGTTTCGCAGTGGGGACGACGATTCTGGCGGTACTCGCTGCCCTCCTGTCCGGTTTTGCCGCCATGGTCCTGTGGCCGATTCGCTGGGCGCTGCGGACCCTCCGGGGCCGCTCCGCGCACGCGCGAGCGCGAGTGAAGCGTGTGGTCATTCTCGGGCTCGATGGCATGGAGCCGTCCCTGGCGGAACGCTGGATGTCCGAGGGCAAACTGCCCAATCTGTCCAAGCTGCGCGCCCAGGGCACGTACACGCGTCTTGGAACGACTTGTCCACCACTGTCGCCCGTGGCGTGGTCCAGCTTTCTGACCGGGTGCAATCCGGGCAAACATCGCATCTTCGATTTCCTTGACCGCGATCCGCAACGCTATACGCCGGTGTTGTCGTCGGTGTCGATTGCGCCGCCGCGGCGTCAGTTGCGGCTCGGCCGCCGGACCGTGCCGCTGGGCCGGGCCCAGGTCCGTGGTTTGCGCAAGGGGGCACCGTTCTGGAACGTGCTTGGAGAACACGGCATCTTCAGCAGTATTGTCCGTGTGCCGATTACTTTTCCTCCGGAGAAATTCAACGGCGTGTTGTTGTCGGCCATGTGCGTCCCGGATCTGCGTGGTACGCAGGGGACCTTCGCTCATTACCGTGCGGACGACGCTCCGGCCGAGGAGTTCACCGGCGGCGAGCAACTCCGCTTGCGCCACGTCGGTGGGGACTGGCACGGTGATCTGCTTGGGCCAGTTGACAGCACCACTTCGACGACCGATCCGCTGACCCAACCATTCACCCTGCGCTGCGACGGCGCCGATGCGGCCCGCCTGCGCATCGGCCAGGAGCGTTTGAGTTTGAGCCGTGGGACCTATTCTCCGTGGGTCAATGTTTCGTTTCGAACGGCCATAGGCATCAAGGTTCGCGGGATATGCCAGTTCCTGCTCCTGCGCAGCGGCGATCGACCGCAGCTGTATGTCACGCCGGTCCAAATCGATCCGCAGAGCCCGGCATTGCCGATTTCGCACCCTGCGACATTCTCCACTTACCTGGCCAAGACCTGTGGTTCCTATGCCACGCTTGGGCTCGCAGAAGATACCTGGGGTCTGAACTGTGGCGTCCTGGACGATGACGCGTTTCTGGAGCAATGCAATCAGGCCGATGACGAACGGGCCGAGATGTTTTTCGACAGCCTGGACAAGGTTCGGCGCGGGCTGTGCGTGTGCGTCTTCGATGGGACGGACCGCATACAACACATGTTCTGGCGCTATCTCGAGGATGACCATCCGGCCCGCCCGAAGAACGCCAACGGGGCGGGGGCGCGGGTGGTCGAAGAGCACTATCAACGCATGGATGCCCTGGTCGGTCGCACGATGGCCGAGTGTGCGGACCGTGACACCGTCTTGATGGTCGTGTCAGACCATGGTTTCGCTTCGTTCCAACGCGGGATCGATCTCAATCGCTGGCTCGAGGATAACGGCTATCTGACGTTTCACGAGGGTCGACGCGAGCAGCGTTACCTCGCCGGTGTCGACTGGTCGAAGACCACAGCCTACGCGCTGGGCCTGGCGGGTTTGTGGCTCAATGTCGAGGGTCGCGAAGCCGAAGGGATCGTGCCACCTCGAGACGCTGCGGCCCTGCGCAGCGAGATCGCGGGCAAACTGGCGGGTTTGATAGACGGGGCCCGTGACACCGAGGCCATCGCCCGCGTATTCGATGCCGAGAAGACGTACCACGGGCCCTATCGCGCGGACGGCCCCGATCTGATTGTGGGGTACAATCGCGGCTACCGGGTATGCTGGGAAACCGCTGTGGGACAAGGGACCGGCAGCGTATTTCATGACAACACCAAGGCCTGGAGCGGTGACCATTGCATCGATCCACGCCAGATCCCCGGCGTATTGTTCTGCAACCGCCGTATCGCTGCGGAGCACCCGCGTTTGCTCGATCTGGGCCCCACGGTGCTGGATCTCTTCGGTGTCAAGACACCGGAGCACATGGATGGACACCCTTTGCACGTCGCCGAGCACGCATGAACACGTTCGATCCTCTGACCCAACCGCGCCCCGGCACCCTGCGCCGCCTCCTGTGCCTTGCGGCCGTTCTGACATTGATTGCCGTGGCGATGTCGTCGTGTCGGCGCGTGTCCACCGTACCACGCGTCGTGGTGATCGGATTCGACGGCATGGACGCGGCCCTGTGTGAGCGCATGATGGATGCCGGGCGCCTGCCGAGGTTGGCGGCGCTCCGTGCGGCCGGCGGTTACCGGCCACTCGGTACGACGATACCGCCGCAAAGCCCCGTGGCGTGGGCCAGCTTCATCACCGGCGCCAATCCCGGGGCCCACGGCATCTATGATTTCATTCATCGCGATCCGGCTCGTCAGGTGGCACCGTACTACTCCGCGGCCGAAACGACGACTGGTGAAGGGGGCTGGGAAGTCGGTCAGCATCGCATTCCCCTGACGTTCTGGCCTTTCCAGCATCGCCAGCCGCAGACGTTGCTGCGCCGTGGCGGAACGCCGTTCTGGGATTACCTCGACAGCGCGGGCATTCCGGTGTGGATCTACGATATCCCGGCCAACTATCCACCGAGTCGCTCGAAACATGGTCACGTGCACTGTTTGTGCGGCATGGGTGTCCCTGATGTACTCGGTGAGTATGGTCAGTTCCAATACTTTGCCGAGAATCTGCTGGTCCCTGTCGACGAGCCCTGGGGCCTGCGGCGTCCGCTCGATTTTGTCGAACACCGAGCGGCTGCTGCCTTGCGCGGGCCGCGCAACGACCTGTTGCTCGACCCACAACATGCAACAGTGCCCTTTACGGTGATGCGGAATCCGACCCGCCCGGAACTGCGTATCGATGTGCAGGATACCACCCTGGTGCTCAAGGAAGGCGAGTGGAGCACGTGGTGTCGGGTACGCTTCAGCCTCGGAATGCCGCCATTCATGCCGACAGTCAGCATATCAGGCATTTGCAGGTTCTATGTTCAAGAGGTCCATCCGGCGCGCATATATGTCACTCCCATCAATATCGATCCGTCCGACCCGGGCGAACAGCGCATCAGTGAACCGCCGGATTTCGTGACCGATTTGTCAGATCGCCTCGGACTGTTCTATACGGCTGGGTTCCAGGAAGATCACAAGGCACGATCCAGTGGAATTTTCGATGATGCCGAATACCTGACTCAGGCCGAGTATGTTCTCGAAGAACGCCTGGCACTGCTGGATGAGGCGCTGGCGCGGTACGACGATGGGTTGTTGTTCTTTTATGTCTCGAGTACCGACCTGCAGGCCCATGTGTTCTGGTGGGATTCGACCGCACCACATCCAGTTCGGGTGCCGGAACAGGCGCGCAAATACAACGGCGTTGTCGAAACGCTGTACGAGCGAATGGATGCACTCGTCGGGCAGATGCTCGATCGCCTGGGCCCCGAGGTCACGGTCATGGTCATGTCTGATCATGGGTTCTGCAATTTTCGACGCCAGTTCAACCTCAACACCTGGTTGCGCACGGAAGGGTACATCCAGCCGCCCGATTGCGGCGGTTTGCTCGATGCGCACCGTCCTGTCGACTGGACGCGCACAACGTGCTACGGACTTGGGCTCAATGGTCTGTACGTCAACCTCGCCGGCCGTGAACGCGACGGTATCGTCGATGCGCGTCAGCGCGATGCTTTGCTCGAGGAGTTGACCGCCAAACTGCTGGCCATCCGTGATCCGCTGACCAACACGCCCGTCATTGCACGGGTGTACCGCGCCGAGGAGGTCTACCGCGGAGCTCATGTCGACACCGCGCCAGATCTCATCGTCGGCTATCACCGGGACTACCGCGCTTCGTGGGCGACAACGCTCGGTGAGATGACCGACGCGGTCCTGCTCGACAACGATTCCGCGTGGAGTGCAGACCACTGCATTGCTGCCGAACTGGTCCCCGGTATCCTGTTCAGCAACCGCCCCATCAAACATGATGTGGCAGACATCACCGACATTGCCCCAACCGTCCTGCAGGCGTTCGGGATCAAGAAGCCCGGAACAATGGAAGGGCGAAATGTGTTGAAGAGCCAGTAACCGCGTGGATCTGCGGTGGAGGAGACATGATGGCCAAGATCAAGCTGGATGACCAGATCGTAGAGCGGGCAACGAAGGTCGCAGACGCCGCCGGGTATCCGTCGGTCGAAGAGTTCATCGTCCATGCGATCGAGAAACAACTCGCGGCACTCGAGTCGGCCGACGACGACGAGCAGGTGACCGACCGCCTCCGTGGCCTCGGTTACCTCGAATAGGAAGCGTGGCGTGTGAGTGTACTCGAATGGATACTGATCGACGGGGCCACTGCCGTGCGCGCTGCCTGTGCATGGGGGGCCGCAACGTTCGTGGCCTTGTGGGCCGTGATCGAACGAGTGATCGATCCGCTCATGAGCCCCGTCCTGTCCGTGATCAACCCGGTGTCGACCGCGCTGGCCAGCGTATTCTACGGCCTGTGCGGTGCGTTGCCCCCCTGGGTCAGTTTGATCCTGTTGTCAGCGATCGTTGGCGTCGGGGCGCTGGCGGTGCTGCGCTGTGTGTCGAACCAACGAGCCATCGGCCGCGCCCGGGACGACATTCAGGCCAATCTTCTGGCCCTCAAGTTGTTCAAGGATCAGTTGCGTGTGACGTTCTGGGCCCAGATCAAACTGGCGGGAGCCATCGCGCGGCTGCAATGGTACATGCTGTGGCCACTGGTGATCATGCTTCCACCGGTCCTGTTGCTGGCTTCTCAAATGCAGGCGCACTATCAGTGGCGTGCACTCGAGGTGGGTGAGCATAGCGTGCTGAAGCTGACGTGGCTTGATTCAGCGCCGGCTCAGGAGGTCACGGTCGATTGCCCCAATGGTGGTGTCGAATTCGATGCCGGGCCCGTGCCCGGGGCGGGAGAGGTGGTTTGGCGGCTCCTGGCCGCGGAACCGGGTCGACATGTCGTGCGGATCCATCGTGGCGACCACACTGTCGAGAAGGACATCGTGGTCGGTGATCAGCGTGCGCCGGTGAGTCCGCTGCGTCCGACCGCATCGTGGACGGCCCAGCTGCTCTATCCGATCGAGCCGCCCATATCCGCGGACACGGGAATCGCGGCTGTCGAACTGGCATACCCCGACCGCCCGGGAAGGGTGGCCGGAGCGTCGTGGTGGATGCTGACGTTCTTCGTCGTGTCGATGGTCGTAGCGCTCGTCCTGCGGCCGCTCTTTGGTGTCCGGTTCTAGTCCACAGGTGATCAGTCTTCGGTGAACCATGGGACGTAAGAGAAAGAAGTCCGGATCGGGGCCTGCTGAGCCGGCAACGCCGGCAAGTGGCCCCGCGCGGGGCCTCGTCGTTGTATTGGCCGGTCTGTTGACCGTCGCTATGGGCGTGGTCGTGATGTACTCGTCCTCACCTGCCCCCTCGGAGGAGTTCCCGGAGCTTGCGCGTGGGGCCCTGGCCGACTGGAACGTAGTGGTCGTGACGCTCGATACCGTGCGAGCCGACCACCTTGGCTGCTATGGACACACCGACGCGTTGACTCCGACGATCGACGGGCTGGCGCGGCGCGGCCTGCGCTTCGAGCACGCCATTGCCCCAACGCCGATGACGCTCCCGTCACACTCGTCGTTGTTCACCGGGCTCGATCCGCCCGGTCACGGCGTGCGCAACAACGGGACCTATTCCCTTGCTGAGGAACAACTGACCCTTGCTGAAATACTTCACGGTGCCGGCTACCGTACCGCCGCGTTCGTCGGTGCCTATGTGCTCGATGCGCGCTACGGTCTGGCTCAAGGTTTCGAGCACTACGATGATGACTGCAATCCGGACGGCGTGGTGTATCGTGGCACCGGCTTCAATGAACGTTCCGCGGACCAGGTCACCCGTTCGGCAATGCGGTGGTTGAAGCAACAGAGAGGTAACGAGCGGTTTTTTGCCTGGGTGCATTACTTCGACGCCCACCATCCATACGCGCCGCCACCGGCGTATGCGATGAGTGCCACACCGTATGACGGCGAGATTGCATTCGTCGATGCCCAGCTTGCCCGACTCCTCGGAGCCATCGGTCCCGAGCGTCTCGAACGTACCCTCATCATCGTCACTGCTGACCACGGCGAGGGGCTCGGGGATCACGGTGAGGCGGCGCACTCTTACCTGATCTACGATGCGACCGTGCGGGTGCCTCTGATCATGGTCGCACCTGGCGTCCTGCCGCCGACCGTGGTCGGCGATCGCATCGCCGGCCTCATCGATGTTCGCCCCAGCGTGCTCCACGCACTTGGCATCGCGTCGCCGACCCCGACTCACGGCATCAACCTGTGGACCGCGCCGGCGGATGCGGGGCGCGCCGTGTACATCGAGACGATGGCCTCATTGCTCAATAACGGTTGGGCACCACTCTTCGGGCTCCGGCGACTGCATGACAAGTACATTCAAGCACCGCGACGGGAGTACTACGATCTCGGCGCGGACCCGGGGGAATTGCACAACCTCATCGGCCAGGCCGTAGGCGCCAACGAGTTGTCCACTGCTTTGGCCGCGCGCCTGGCGGGGTGGCCGACTCCTGCTGCCGTGAGTGCCGTTGCCGAACCGCTCGATGCCGAAGCCATCGAGCGTCTGGCAGCCCTCGGGTACGTCAGCACGCCTTCGTCCGGGCACATCGGGCAACGCGACCCCAAGGACATGATCCGTGTGTGGGACCAGGTCATGCGGGCAGAAGACCTGTCATCATCGGGGCGCCACGCAGAAGCGGTGCACACCATCGAGTCGGCGCTCGCAGCGGATGGTGACAACGGTCGCGCGTGGTATACCGCAACGTTGATCCATCGCCGGATGAAGCAGTTCGACAAGGCAGAGGAATGCGTTCGTCGGGCTTTGGCGTTGAGTCCGCGCGTCGAGGGTTGGGTCAATCTCGCGCAGTTCATGCTCATGCGCAATGCCTCCGACACAGACATCGAAGATGCCCTGACTCGCGCAGCCGCATTGGACGCTGATAATGGTGGGATCTACATCACGCGCGGCGACCGCCTGGCAACCGCTGGCGACTTCAGCGCTGCGCTGGTGCAGTTCGAAGAGGCATTGAAACGTGATCCCGTGAAGTATGGGCCGGTGGCCCGGCAGAAGATCTCGGCGGCTCGATCAGCACTGGGGCCCTGAGCGGCGGGCCCGGAGGAAGAACGTTGCACGGTGAGCCTGCGGGCGGGACCCTATCCGGCCTTTTTCAGTATGTGCAGGCGATCAACATCCCGAGTCCCGAACGACTGCGTCGTACCGTCGGGCCAGGTGACCGTGATATCATCGACCGCGTCCACCGGGCCGAGCCCGATGTGGATGCGCGGGTCGTTCGATGAGCAGTAGCTGTAACCCGGTTGGACCTGGCGCCAATGGGCCCGGCCTCCTGCGGTCACGTGCACGGTCGCGCCGTGGGCCGTGCAGCCGCGGGCATCGCGGATGTCGAACATGATCCACCGGCCCTGCTTGGGGGCGACATTGCGGAGTACGTGCACCGGACCCTTGTTGTTGCACACAATGGCGTCGATGTCACCGTCGTTGTCGAGGTCGCCGAACAGCGCACCACGGCTGTTGCCCACGAGTACAGGCGTCGTGCCGCCGGGCGGGCGGCGTTCACCAAAGACACCGGTCGTGGTGCCGACGAGCAACTGATTGGGTTCGGCGTACGGTCGCGTGGGATCGTGGAACGGCGCCGTTTGCATCACGCGACCATTGGCGATGTACACATCGCGGCGCCCGTCGTGATCGAAATCATGGATGCCGAGCCCGAATCCGGTGTACGCCAGGCTGCTCGCGGACAGACCCGCGGTGGCCGTGCGGTCGTCGAACATGCCGCCCCCACGATTGATGTACAGCGTGTTGGATTCGTTGCGCAGGTGGGTCATGAACAAATCACTGTCACCATCATCGTCGATATCGATGGCCGTGACCCCCATGCCGGCTTCGGCCGCCCCGGCGCGGTTGAGGGCGCAGCCGGCGAGGAGGGCCTCATTCTTGAACTGGCCGCCCGGCTCCTGGAGCCACAGCTGATTG